>NZ_NJDE01000006.1 GCF_002205895.1 Saccharibacillus sp. O23 | reverse complement strand
CCACCTCTGCGCTCCACCCTCGTTCCCTCCCCACGCTGTGCCCGCGCTGCACCCCCCCTGCCCGCGTCCGGCCCCGTAGCGCGTCGCTGGGGGGGTCCCCCCGCCGGGCGAGCTTAGCGCGCCGGGCTGCTCTGCCGCGCCGACGTCGGCTGCGCCGCGAGGAGCTCCGCCCGAGCCGCCGCTAAGGCCGGCGAAAGCGCCGCTCGGCGCGGAGCGGCCGAGCACGTCGGGCAGCAGCTCGTCGAATCCGCGCTCCGGATACTGATGGAGCGTATTGAGCAGGTCCATGAAGTCGCGCACGACTTCGCGGGTCGTCAGCAGCGCGTCGGCGCCCATCCGGCCCAGCTCGGATTCCATAAAACGCATCAGCTGGCGCTGATCCAGCGCCGCTTCGTAGCCGTAATGCGAAGCGTGCAGATCGCGCAGCTTCTCCAGCAGCACGAGAATCTCCGCGTGCGACAGCATTTCGAGCCGGAGAATCGGACCCGCATAATGCAGCATGCCCGCGCCTTCGCCGAAACGCCCCGCGACCAGACGCGAACGCAGCGCGTCGTAGCTGAACAGCCCCCGGCGCTGGTCTTCCACGAACTGCGGCGTGCCGCCGAGGAAGATGCCGAGATGCTGCGCTTTGCCCTGCATCGTGTCGTTGAAGATCGTCAGCAGCTTCTCGTAGTTGCTCTGCCGCGATACGGTATTCGTGATCTTGTACAGATTCACGCCTTCGTCGATAAAGAGCAGCAGCCCTTTATAACCGATCCGCGACATGAATTCCGCCCACAGCTTCATATAATCGTACCAGTTGTCGTCGTCGATGATGACCCCGACGCCCAGCTCGCGGCGCGCTTCCGTCTTGGTCGGGAACTCGCCCCGCAGCCAGCGCAGCGCGTTCTGCTTCTGCTCGTCGTCGGACGACTTATAGCCGTTCCAATACGCCGACAGCACCCGCGCGAAATCGAAGCCGTGCACCATATGTTCCATGTTGCCCGTCACTTCGAAGATCCGCCGCTCCACTTCGACCTGAAGCTGCTCGTCGTCGGGACGCAGTCCCAACTCCGCCATCGCCTGCTGCTGAAGCGAAGCGAACCACTTTTGCAGCAGCGCTTCCAGCGCTCCGCCGTCCGGACGCGTGCGCGTGGACAGATGGGTCATCAGCTCGCGGTACGTCGCGAGGCCCTGCCCTTTCGTGCCGACCAGCCGCCGCTCCGGCGACAGATCCGCGTCGGCCACGACGAAGTCGCGATCCATCGCGTAGTTGCGCAGAATCTGGATCAGGAAGCTTTTGCCGCTGCCGTACCGGCCCGTAATCAGCTTGAACGCCGCGCCGCCTTCGGCCACGTTGCCCAGCTCCCGCAGCACCGATTCGATCTCCGGTTTGCGTCCGACCGCTATATATTCAAGCCCGATCCGCGGCACCACGCCCGCACTCAGCGAGTTTACCAACGCCGAAGAGATCCGCTTGGGAATTTTCGTTTGATTCACGTTCAGTCACCTCCGAATGTTGCTTGCCTTCTCCTGCTGCCCGATTCCCTGCTGCCTTTTCTTCATTTACTTCGCGATTGCCGCCACGCAGCCGAACCTCCCTTTCTTTTGCCCGGGAAAAGGTACGGAAGACGCTTCGGCGATACGGGCGCGGAGCGAACGAAGAGTTCTGCCGCCTCGTTGCGATGCGGCGGAGGGAAACGGGGACGACCGGAAAATACCGGAAGATAAAAGGCAGGACCGCCGCTTCTGCGAACCGTCCCGCCCACACTATACCACAGACTGCCGATCTCGGGCTGCGGTCCGTTCTTATTTTTCGCGCGGCAAACCGCTTCGCGAACATCGCTCTCGCCGTCCGAATCAGACACCGGCTCTGCGACGTCCGATCGCGATCGGCTTTCGAGCAAACGGATCGGCTTGCTTCCCGTTTATCGGCCGTTTTTCGATTTTTTTAATGTCCCGTTCCCGTTAAGCGAAAATTCGGACTCGGCAAATTTTCTTCTTGCTTCGGGCCGCCGGTAAATGTTTAGCTCTCGCTCACATTTTTCGAACAATCACCTTTTTTCGCTGAAAATGCTGACGTTTCGTCCACTTTTTCTGCTCAATCCAGCGATTTCGGCACTTTAGCGATCAAAATGTTGACGTTTTGCTCGCTTTTTTCGATTAATTGCCGTTTTTCGCTCAAAATGCTGACTTTTGGTCAACATTTTAAGCGGCCGGGTTCGCTTAGCCTGAACAGACGGAAAGTTCGAGCAAGAACTCAAAGTTCCGGCTTGAAGTGATCTTCCGTTCAGAGCGAAGGAGGAATACAGCGTTCCAACTCAGGCACGTATTCGTCCAACACTTCGCCGCCGTCGATCAGCAGGTCGCCGATCGTCTCCATCGCGATCTCGTTGATCCGATCGATCATCGTCTCCGGCAGTTCGCCGATTGATGCAGCGATCCTCATCTGCTCGGCACCGCTCGACCGGAGCAGCACCGCACGGATCATGCCGCGATCGGCCGGTCCGAGCCGCCGAACCAGTTCCCGCCAGTCTTCGTCCAGCTCCGACGTATCCCACTCGTCTCCGGCAGGAGCGGCCGATGTCTCGAGCACAGACGTCTCCGCTGTTTCGGCGGTTTCGCTCGAAGCGGATTGATGCTGCTTCGATTCCGTTCCGTTCGAGCTTGCAACGGCGTCATCCCGCCGAAGTTCCGCTTCGCGGCTTCCGTCGGCCGCTTCCGGTTCGAACGACAGCGCGCCCGGCACGATCTCGCCCGGCCAGCCGTCTTCCGGATCTGGCGGAAGCTCCATCGTCTCGAAGCCGTCGTATTCGGCGGCCGCTTCTTCGGTTCCGGCGGCCGTCCGCCCAGCTCCCGAAGCGTTCCCGGCGGAAGTATCCGCTCGGTGCGGCGGCGAGGCCGACTGTCCGTCGCCTTGCGGCGGACGATCGGTCTCTCGCTCCTCGTCTGCCGTCCGATCCGCTTCGGCAGCCGCTTCGTTATTCGAGCCGGACGCCTCGCCCGACGTCTCTGCCGAAGCTTGACCCGCCGTCCTATCTGCGGATCGCTTATCCGTGTCCGTGTCCGAGCGTTCTCCTGCTCCGTCCGAAGAAATTCCCCACGTCCCGCTGGTCATCAGCTCGGCGGTCAGCATCCGCATGACCTCTTCCGAATCGCGGCGCAGCTTTTCCAACTCTTCGAGATCGAACTTGACCTCCGGCGGCTTCGGCGGTTCGGGCAGCACTCGCTGTTCCGGCGGGACGAATTCCCGCTCTACGGCGGCCGCGATCACTTCCGCGATCTCCGCGTCCAAGCGAATGCCGCGCAGCCGTCCGCCGAACTTGAACCGGGCGCGCAGTTCGTTCTCCGTCTGCCGCGTCAGCTGCGTCATAAAATCGCGCAGCGGCGCATGCAGACCCAGCTTCGGCGCGCGGACGAGGAACGTCCGGCCGTAAGCTTCCGGATCGTAGACCGCGCTGCGGAACAAATACCGTTCCGTGATCCGGTCGTCCGCCTGACGGAACAAGCCGAGCAGCCGGATTCCGCGAGCGCGGGTCAGATGCTCGTCGATCGACGCGACGATATGAGGCAGCACGCGCAGCATCGCCTTTTTGCCCGCGTCTTTGTAGAAACGGCTTGTCGTCATATCGTAATCGGACAGCCGCGCGATCAATTCCGAAGTCAGGTCGGCAGGCTGCCGTTCGAAACGCCGGGCCAGTTCCAGATCGAGCAGTTCGCCTTTGAGCTGGCCGGCCGTCTGCTCCAGCGCGGGCGAGTCCGGCAGATCGAGCGCGTTGACCATCGCGAACTCGCGCACCCAATCGGCCATATAGCCGTCAAGACGGCGGAAGCGGGCGCGGTAGCTTTCCCAGACCGCGATCATCGCCGCCAGTCCTTCGCCCGGATGTTCCCAGCCTACGCCGTTGATCAGCTCGTACACATAGATGAACAGATACGACAGATCCGTCTCGATTTTCTCTCCTGCCCGGAACCGGCTTCTCCAATAGAAATACCAGCGTTCCTGTTCGGGCTTCATCGCCGCATACGTCGGCCAATAGCTGGAGAACGGAACGAACGGCACTTCCGGTTCGGTCCGCTCCGCATTCGCCCGCGCGGCGGCCACGAATTCTTTCTCCGCCGACTGCTGCTGCACGGGACGCACCGGCCGGGCTTCGCTGCCGTACGTCGGCGGCCGGCGCTTGGCCGGAAGCTCCGATTCGGCGCGCCGCTCCGGCTGCGGCTTCGCGATCTGCGTATCTCGGGGGTCGGGCGTCGGCCATCCTCCGTTCGCCTTGTTCGCCGAAGCTCCGTTACCCAAGCGCGAGTCCGATCCGCCGGCGCGCGGCGGAATCGCCATGCCTCCGCGGATCGGAGCTTGCGGCTGCGGAACGGCTTCGTCGACGAACAGTTCGGCCATGCCGCCTTCTTTGCGCCAAGAAGGCAGCGGCATCGGAGCCGGAAGATCGCGCAGCGGCGGCCGCGCGCCCACGGACGAAGTCCCCCGGGCCGGGTCCAGCAGCAGAAAGCTGCGCGTCAGCGAATCGTACAGCTTCAGCAGCCGAATCTGCACGGCGCGCACGCGCGCGTCGTTCATATGGCCTTCGTCCGAATAAACGGCGATCCGCACCCGGGCATCCGCTCCGTCCAGCTTGCTGAACAATCTCGTTTCGTCCGAACGGACCGAAGCGTCGGGTTCGAGCAGCAGCAGAATATCCGCCTGAAGCCGATCTTCGAAATCCGCGCGCTGAAGCAGCGATACCGGAACGAGAATCAAACCGCCTTCCGACTCGCTTGAGCCGGTCGAGCGGGTCGGCTGTTCGACCGAAGCGTTTGCCGGCGGATCATTCCGCAAACGCTCGGGCGCTTCTCCCCTGAATCCGGCCGACGGATTGTTCTGCAAACCTTCGGAGGTTTCGAACTCGTATCGTGCCGAAGGATTCTTCCGTTCGCTTTCCGAGGCGTCGGCCCCGCTGATCGCGCTTGCGGGCGCGCCCAGACCGGACGCTTCCGCCAGCGCGATCAGCAGTTCGCGCCGGCCGACGACAAGCAGCCGGCAATCCGGCGAAGCGTCGATCGTCTCCGCCGCCCAAGCGGCAATCTCGTCCAGCCGAGATTCGGCTCCGCCGTGCAGGCCGCCGTTCATGCCCCATCCGGCCAGATAGCGCAGATGCGCGAGCGCCGGCCGTTCTTCGCCGGCCTCCGCGGGCCGCGGTCCTTCGAGTTCGAGCGGCAGCTCGCCCGCTACCGATTCTCCCGGCAGCCCGATGCGCTGCCGGTAAGAGAAGCCGGCCGAGATCAGGCCGGCGGACCCTCCGCCCGCGCCGTGCTCGCGCAGGCTTCGGGCGAACGCCGGCGCCTCGAGGTCGATCCATCCGTCCTCGAGGCGCAGATATCGACGCCCCTGCGTCCAGGCGTCGGTCAGCTCGGCGGCCGTGAAGCGCCGCCCGCCAGCGGTCAAGACCGGCTCGGCGCGCACGACGCCCGCGCCGCGCTCGAGAACCGGGCCTCCGCGGAGCGACCAGCTCCAATCGGCCGCGTCGTAGAGCCGGTGCAGATCGCGGAACTTCGCCGCGCCTTCCCCTGTTATCAGAGCGCCCCATTCGCGCTCGGCCAAACGCGCGAACTCCGCCAGCGCTTCGCCGCGCACCGTTCCGCCTTCGGCAGCGCCCAGCAGCCGCGAGGCCGCTTCGGCGTCGATCGCCGGTCGCATGAAGAACGCCGCTTCTTCCGCTCCCGGCGAAGCCGCTTCGGGAAGTCCGGATACAAGCCGTACCTCTTCGGACGCTGCCGCGAAGTCTTCCGGCGATCTTTCGTTCATGCCGACAATTTCGGCGGCCCGTGCAGCGTCGCCGTCGCGGACCGAAGCTCCGACCGGCTGGATCACATAGCCTTCCAGCCCTTCCAGCCGCAGCGCGGACTCGCCCGCCGATACGCGCACGCTCGCGTAATCTTCGCCGCAATCCGCGATCTCGATCCGGCCCGCGGGCTTCGGCGAATATTCGATCTCGCTGCGAACCGATAAGCCGCGTTCGCGCATCGCCGGAATCGCGGCGGTCAGCAGTTCTTCCCATTCGTCCGCGCCGATTCGTCGACCGATCCAATCCAGATCGTCTTCTTCGAAGCCCGGAAGATCGATCAGTTCGTAACCGGCGTCGCCGAAACGTCCCAACCATCCCGGCTCGAGATAATTCGCCTGATCCGGCAGCCTGCCGATCAACGAAGAGCGTTCTCCGTCGAGGAAGAACGTCAATTCGATCCCTTCCGGATCGGCCGACATCGCCAGTTCCACTTCGTCTCCCATATGCAGGTGCAGCCCGGGCGCGTCGCCCCGTTCGATCGCTTTGAGCAGCGTATCGCGCACGACAAGCAGCCGCGAAGCGCGCACCGGCGTCTCTTCCCGGTTAAGCCGATATTCCGGCAGCATATAGCGCGGCAGCGGCGTCAGGGCGTCGCGCAGCAGCACGGGACCTTCGCCGTCCGTCGCGCTGAGCCAGAACTTGCCGCTGCCGTCCGCACTCAAATAGAGGTGATACGAATAAGTCGCGGATCTTGCAAAAAAGTCGCCCATGTTCGCCTCTAACGCCCCTTTTCCGACAGACGGCCCGATCCTGCGCGCGAGGCCTGCCTGACTTTTCGATTCGTTCATTATACCATCGTTTGCGTGCCAATAAACCTTCTTTGCAGGTAAAAGGGGAACCTGTTTTCGCTTTTCGGGACCGGCAAGCAAGGAAAGCGGCCCCGCAAAACCGCTCCCGGAAATCGCCCGATGCCTGACCGAAGCGGCTCCGCTAACGGAACGTAGATCCCTTAGAGCCGCCAAATAACCCGGTTCGAAATTCTAACGGATCGTCGATTCCTTAGCCGTCCGATTCGACGCTTTTCAGGCCGAAAATCTGCCTTTTTTCATTCTAAGCGTCACCTCGTTCCGTTAGAATTTCAGAACCGCTCCGAATGCCCGCTAAGCGTCACCTCGATCCGTTAGAGACTGCATTGTACTTGCTCGACGCCAAAAAGATCCGATCCCCTTATTCGGAGATCGGATCTTCGCATTCCGGTCTAAGCCGTTCGGCCCAGGCAGCTTATTTCGCTTCCAGTTTTACTTTCACCGCATCGCCCGCTTTGCCGCCGAATACGATCATGCCGCCTTCCGGCAGTTCTGCCGCATTCGTTCGCATCGCCGTCGAGAGGTGGACCGGCGCGCCGTTCTTGTCGTAGACGGCGAAGCCTGCGCCCTGCGGAAGTTCGGCGGTCAGCTTCTTGCCGGACGCTTGGGCCGGAATCTTGAACCAGCGCACGCTTCCGGAAGCCGGGATCGTCACGACCGCCGATTTTCCGGCATAGATCGGGCTGATCGCGTCTTCGGAGACGTAAGTCCGGCCGTCGGCTTGCAGATATTCGGCGCCGTTTTGACGGGAGAACGTCAGATCGAACGCGTCGCGGCCGTTCATGACCGGAATCTCGGCGACGTTGACCGCATGATCGGCATCGACGATCCGGGTGCCGTTGGCGTATTGGCCTTCGGCGTCCAGCGCGATCTTCTTCATCAATACGGCAGGCGCGATGTAGAAGAACGAATTGATCTTCTCGTCCAGCGCGTAATACGTTTTGCCTGCGCGCTGTTTCCATGCGGACGCCGTCGAAGCCGTCAGCGGATTGGCGTCCAGCTTCTGCACTTCGTAGAACGCCATATGCGCGCTGCCGATGCCCGGAAGCTCCATATCGCTGCGAACGCGCATGTACGTGTGTCCGTTGGTCTGTTCGTCGAAGCCCAATACGCTGCGTCCGTCCGCGCTCGTGAATTCGTTGTTGCCCGTATACACGTAAGTTTGAGCCGGAATCAAGGCGCTCATCAGCGCGGGCATTTCGATCTCGCCGTTCTCGATCTTGACTTCCCACGTCTCGCCGACCGTTCCGTACAGCCCCGCGTATTTCTTCAACGTCTCCGGCATGGTTTGTTTGACCGGTTTCGCATGCGTCGCTTCCGGCAGAATGTTCGTGATCTTCCCGGTCTGTTTCAGATATTCCAGCAAAACGTTCGTCGCCGCGGTCGTGTTGAACACCGACGATCCGCCGGCGGTCACGAACGCGATCGACAGATCGTCGTCCGGCAGCGTGATCAACGCGGAATGGTACATGATCGTGTCGCCGCCTTTGGTCGCCGCGCGGATGTTATAATCGCCGAACGGTTCCAGATCGACCGAATCCCAACCGAGCCCGTAGCCGAACGCATTTTTCGTATCCGGTACCCAGACGCCTTTGCGGTATTCCTTCTCGAGCATCGCGTCGACCGACTTCTTCGACAGCAGATCCGGATGTTTGCCGCTCAACACTTCCGAGAAAGACGTCAGTTCTTCGGCCGTCGAATAGACGCCGCCGGTCCCGAGGATATTCGCGTTTTCCGGCGGCAGCGCCTGCGGAATGCCCGGCAGACGGACCGGTTCGAGTCTTGTTCGGTCGAACTCGTCGAGCGGCGTCTTGGTCGAGGTCAGCTTCAGCGGATCTTCGAAACGTTGAGCCAGAAACTCGCTGTATTCCGTCCCGCTTACGCGTTCGACCAGCAGCTCCAGCAGTTGGAACCCGTCGTTGGCGTACACGGAATATTCGCCGGGATCGGACTTCAGAGGTTCTTTGCTCATATTGTCCAGCAGGCTGTCGATATTCTGCGTATCGTTGTCGTTCATCAGGATCGTATTCTTGTAATGGGAGCCGTAGAGGCCGGCCGAATGGTTCATCAGCATGCGTACGGTAATCTTCTTGTAACGCTCGTCGGCCATTTTGAAATCGGGCAGATAAGTCGTCAGCGGCTGATCGAGTTCGACTTTTCCGTCGTCCACCAGCGCCATCGCCGCGGCGGTCACGTACATTTTGCTGACCGAACCGATTCCGAACATGCTGTTTGCGCTGATCGGCTGCTTCTTGCCTTGATCGTCGAGCGTCATGCCCCCCGACAGCACGATCTTGCCTTTGTCGCGAATCGCGTACTGCGCGCCGGTCACGCCGTAATTCGCCATCAGCGCTTCGACCATCTCCTGCGCCGTCAGCTTGGCTTGATCTTTAACGGATGCTTCGGGAGCTTTCGCCGCAGCCGAAGCGTTCGACGTTTCCGCCGCAGACGCGCTGCCTTGATCCGCCAACGCCGGGAATGCCAGCATCATGGCCGCCAAAGCGGCCGCGCTCGTTTTTTTCCAACTTTTTGTCGTGGGTGTCATCTCTGTCCCCGTCCTCTCCGAATCGTAATGACGGCTTTCTTTTTCATGTCCTCAGCATAATCCGTTCCGCCGCCCTAAAACGCGAAACGTCCCGAAACGCAAAAAAAGACCCCCGAACGGCAAATTCGGAGGGCCAAGTCTATTGAGGAAAAGGCAGCATGACCAGATTGTCGAAAGACGTGCCTTCGGTCTCGATCGCCATATGCCCGCCGTATTTGTCGCAAATCCGCTCGATATTGGTCAATCCGAAGCCGTGATTGCCGGGGTCGGATTTGCGGCTGCGCAGGTCGGTCACTTCGCGGTCGGTTCGATTGCGCACCCGAACGAACAGCGCGGCTTCGCTCGAACGGATCTGGATGCGGATATGCCGGTCTTCGGCGATTTTGACCGCTTTGGACGCTTCGACGGCGTTGTCCAGCATATTGCCGAGCACGACGCACAGATCGTACCGTTCGATCGGCAGTTCCGGCTCTCGCAGACGCAGCTCGGTATCCATGCGGATGCCGCTGGCGTGTCCTACGTTCAGCGCGTTCGTGACCAGCGCGTCGACCACCAGATTGCCGGTATTCACCCGACGATACGCGTGATCGATCTCGCTTAACGTCGTGCGGATATGTTCGCGCGCGTCTTCGCTCCGTCCCCGCTCGATATATTCCGCCACCAGCAGAAGCTGCTTGTTCGTGTCGTGAATGATGCGTTTGATCTCTTTGAAACTGTGCACCGTCTTCTCGTAATTGGCGTCCTGATAGTCCATCTGGCTCTGAAGCCGTTCGTTCTGAAGCGTCAGTTGAAACCTTGCGCTCATCGCGTCCAGCACGTAGACGACCAGCACGTTCAGCACGATGAATCCGAATACGGACAAGAAATAGTGAATGTTCTTCTCGCTGTACAACGTAAACACGTTCACCAGATAGATGCTGATGATCGGCACGCACAGAAAAGCGAGCGCATAACGGGACTCGAGCGGGAATCGCCGTCTTTTGACGACCAAACGAATGACTTGAATGACCGCGAACATCGCCATGCACCCGACCAGCAGCGTAATCGCCATCATCGCGCGCTCGGGTACCGTTCCGCTTTCTTGGCTCGCCGAATAGAGAGCCGGATTCAGCAGATACACCATGATCAGGTTCACCAAGGTCAGCAGCACGGTATACAATATAGCGAACATCACCTTCAACTTCTGCGGCACGCCGTATCCTTGAGCGAAGACGAGCATGATCGTCAGCGCGAGCACCGAAGACCATACATCCGTGAAATCGAACGTCAGGTACGCGAAAGTCAGCAGCACGAAAACCGCGATCCAATAAGGCTTGCCCGGCCTGCTTTTGCCTTGTCCGAATACGGAATTGAAATAAAAGTTGGCCTGAACGGCCATGACCGACGTGACGCCCAGATTAAGCAAAGACAGCCGCAGCCATTCGCTCATGCGTCTTCCCTCGTTACCATGAAGCGCGTGCAGGCGTCTTTGACTTCTTTGACTTTCGAGCGTCCGATCGGCAGTTCCATCCCGTTGGACATCACCACCCGATTGCCCGCGAAACGATGCACATGCGGCAGATTGATCAGGATCGAGCGATGGATTTGCAGGAACCGGCCTTCTTTGAGCGCTTCGGCGTAGCTCGAGATCAAGCCTCTGGCTTCATGCACGTCCCGTTCGGTCGTAATCTTCAGTTTGTTTTTCACCGTAAGGCTCTTGGCGGCTTCGATCGCGATAATCTCGTCTTGATGCAGCACCAACTCGCCTTCCGGCGACTTCACGATCAGAATCTCCCGTTCTTTCTCCTCGAAGTACCGACAGACCTTAAGCACCTTCTCTTCGAAAACGTCCGGGCCGACCGGCTTGAGCAGGTACTGGAACGTGATGACGTCGAAGCTCTCCAGCATATATTCCGCGTAACTCGTCAGGAACAAGATCTGTTCGCTCAGACGCTTCTTTTCCCGAAGGCGGCGGGCCGTCTCGATTCCGGTCAACCCGTCCATCTCGATATCCAGCACCCAGATATGAAAAGGCTCTCCGCCGCGCTCGTAATGAGCCAGCAGTTCTTCGCCCGAAGCGAATAAAGTCGTCTCGAAATCGATGCCCGATTTGACCGACAGATCGATCAGCATGCGGCGAACTTCTTCGCGGCGCGGCGGCTCGTCGTCGCAAACGGCGATACGGTACATAACGGCGGTCCTCCTCTGCTTTTTTCTTCCTATTATAAACGGAAGAACGCTCGGAGAACACGAAGCCGATTCGATCTAAATCTTGAACTGACGGATCATGCGGTTCAGACGGTCGGCGCTGTCATTCGTTTTCTGCGCTTCTTCGGCGATTCCGCTTGCTTTGTTCACCACGGTAACCGCCTTGTCCGCGATCTCTTCCGTGCCTTCCGCCGACTCGTTGTTGGAGACCGAAATCTCTTGAATCGCTTCGGCCAAATTCTTGACGGATGCCCGAAGCTGTTCGCTGGTCGAGCTGAAGTCCGCGACCATTCGGTCCATATAAGTCGCGTCTTGCAGATAAGATTCGCTCGTTCGGTCCATCATCTCGTAATCCGGCAGGACGCTGACCGTGATCAGATCCATCAACTGTTGGGTGAGCTCCTGCAAACGGCCGACGGAATCGGTTACGCTGCCGGTGATCGTCTGAATCTCGCCGGCCGCATTCTTGGACGCGTCCGCCAATTTGCGGATTTCGTCCGCGACGACGGCGAAACCTCGGCCCGCTTCTCCCGCTCTGGCGGCTTCGATCGAAGCATTCAGCGCGAGCAGATTCGTCTGCTGCGTGATTTGCAGAATGGATTCGCTGAGCGCTTGAATCGCATCGACGGATTTGGAGTTCTCCAGAGCCGTTTCCAAGCCGGATTGAATATCTCCGTAGACGGTCTTGGTCTGCGTGACGGAGCGCTGCAGAGCCGTTTTCAATTCGCCCGCGCGCCGGCTGATGACCGCCGCTTCCGCCGAACCGTCTTCCGCGCCTTTGGCGATCGATTCGATCGCTTTCTCGAATTCGTTCGTCGATGCGTTGATCTGCTGCGTGGACGCCGCCGTTTCTTCCAAGCCCGCGGACATGTTCTGCGTCGTCGCGGAGACGTCTTGCAGCTCCCGGTCCATTTCTCGGAACATCGTATGGACGATGCCCGACACTTCTTTGAGATCGACGACTTCGTGATCGACGGCCTGAATGACCTGCTTCATATTTTCCTGCATCTGAATCATCGAACGGATCAATACGCCGGTTTCGCCTTTATGATTCGCGTGCTTTTCCGAAAGGGTCTGCGAAAAATCGTATTCGGACATCAGCGCCAATTGACCGGATGCCAGTTGAATCGGCCGAACGATGCCCCGCACGATAAAGAACAGTACCGCGATCGCCAGCAGCAGAGCGGCAACCGTGATTCCCGCCATCGTCAGCAAGATGCCGTACAATCCGTTCATATAACTGCTTACCGGCTGGTAAGTGATCACGTTCATCTTGAGCACGTCGTCTTTGACGAACGCCGCCAGATAACGGGAACCGTCAAGGGTGACGTAGCCGTTTCCGCTGTTCGAGACGGCGAGCTGTTTCATACCTTTTTCGTTATTCAGCTTGGAAAAGTCCACTTTCAGCACTTGATCGGCATTTTGCGAAGCGATCACTTGTCCTTTTTCGTCCGTGACCACCGTTACGATCGTTTGATCGCCCGTCTGTTGGGTGATCTGCTTCAACAGGACATTAACATTGATCGGCAGCGCAAACACGCTGAGCACCTTGCCGGACGACGGATCCAAGACCGGAGCAGCCACGGCTATGGCCGGCAGTCCGGTAACGGGCGACAGCTGAAGATCGCCTACCAGAGATTTGCCGCTGTCCAGCACGGGCTTATACCACGGCGAAGTCGAGAGCATGTCCGTTCCTTGCGATACGCCGTTCAAGCCGTCGACGTACACTTTGTCCCGATACGTGAAGAAGATATTTTCATAAAGACCGCCGGACTGTTCGAGCTTGGCTTTGAGACTCTGCTGAAGCCGAGCGAAGTCCGCGGGCGCGGATTGTCCGGTTTTGTTCAATTTCTCGAAATAATCGACGTTAAACAATTCGTCGGCGATCTGGTCCGTAATCTTCTGCTGCGAAGCGATCGTCATTTCCAATCCTTTCGTTTTCTCTTCGGCTGCCTGCGTCAGCAGTTCCCGATGCACGTTTTCGTAAGAACTCATCATCATATAGCCGACCGTTATCATCGAAACAACCATGCACAACACGATGCATAAAGCCGTAATAGAGAGAATTCGGGCAAACAAACTCTCGGTTAAACGTCGAAAGACTTTCATGGGGCAACCGTCTCCTCTGAACTCGATTTTCCGTTTTGCTTTTGGCAGGCCGTCGCCTTTCCGTTTTTTTCGGTTTTTCGACCTTGAGTTTGTAGGTTTTTGTCGTTAAAAAAAGAAAACCCCGCAGCGAGTGCGGAGTTTTCGTCAAACGGCCGAAGCCGGTTTTTAATATACTTTTTGTACGCTGTATTGGCTGGCGTCTTTGACGAACGAGATCGATTTGCCGGCTTGTTTGTAAGCAGCGTCAACCGTCGTATCGACGATCGACCATTTGCCGTCCAGATAGATTTCGTTCCAAGCGTGATATTCTTTGACGTAAGTCGTATTTCCCATGACCAGTTTGGTCGGGATGCCTTGGCTTCTGAGCATGACGCCCATCAGGGAAGCGTAATCGTAGCAGATGCCTTTTTTGGAAACCAGCGTGGCGTCTGCCGAAGGCAGGTACACCGTGCCGACCGTTTTCGCCAGATCGAAATCGTATTTCACGTTCGATACGACATAGTTATAGATCGCTTGCGCTTTTTCTTTATCGGTCTTTTTGCCTGCCGTCAGTTTGGCTGCCAGCGCGGTGGCGTTTTTAGCGTCTTTCCAGTTCACGTTTTGTACCGAGTTCAGGAAGACGTTGTTCTCGCTGCCGCTGTCCAGTTCGACGGAACCGGAACCGATTTTTTTGTAGCTGGTACCGCTTGTATTTTCGAGCAGCGTCACTTCGTACGAACCGGCGCCGGATTGCAGCGGGAAGGTCTCGCTTTTCTTCGAAGTGTTCAAGTCGTAGGTGTATACGGTGCTTGCTTTGGCGATCATGACTTTGACGCGTTTCGTCGTGTTCGCGCTGTAGCTGACGGCGATCGCGCCTTGGGACAAGTAAGAAGTATCCAACCACGCAGCGTCTGCGGAAGCGGCGGAAGCCGGTGCGGCGACCGTAGGAAGAAGTCCGGCAGTCAAACTCATGGCGAGGGTTAATTTGAGAATCCATTTGCGCATGGATAAAACTCCTTTCGGCGGCTGGCTGCCAACCCTTGCGGGTAAGGCCCTGTAGCTTTGCGTCCCTGTCTTTCGAGCAGGTTTGCCATTTATCGTTTTAGTCTTATCGGTCTTACTGTTGTTATCGGCGTATTGGGCAAAAAATGGACATAAGAAAAAAGCCCTATCTTTCGGCAGCTGGCTGCCAACCCTCGACGGGTAAGGCCCTATAGCTTTGCGTCCCTGTCTTTCGAGCAGGTTTGCCGTTTATCGCGAAAAGCTTTTACTAGTTATATAGTATCACCAAAATCCGATTTAACAAGACGTTTTTTGCCTATTTAATAAAATTCGGTTCTTAAGTCCGCTTTCTATTTCAAAAGACAGGTTCTGAGCCGTGTAACTTGTTTCTTCTATTATATAGGCCGAATCGGCGTCTCGATCAAACGGAATGTTGCGAGAATCCATCATTTCGAAGGATAAATGCGTTTCGACTGCGGAAATATTGCGAGAATCCATCATTTTTCGAATGAACGCTTCATTTGGCTGGCATAGAGCTGAAAATGATGGATGATTGCAACAATTCGAAGTTTGAGCGCTGATTTCGGCAAAAATGCTGGATTTCTACAACATTTCGTGAAGGCAGGACCTATTCGTCGCACAAAACGAGCCAATCGTAAAAAAAGCACGCGCCCGTCTAAAACCCGGCCGGGGGCGTGCTTGGCATACCGTTCTTTTTCTTTGGATACAAGGAGTTTCCGAGCGGCTACGAGTAGCGAGGGCCGTATTCGTTCCGAGCGTTATTGGCGTGCCGCGCGTCTGAGCAATCCTGCGCCGAGCGCGATCACGGCCATGCCCAGCATGTAGATCGGCGTCCGGGATTCTTCGCCGGTCTTCGGAAGAAGTCCGTTCGACGGCGTCTCGTCTTCCGGAACTTCGATCGACGGATTGCCGCAAAAAAATAAGCCGCCGAGAAAGCCCGGCAGCTTGAACGCTTTATTCGATCAGCTTTTTAGAACGGCATGCACGATCAGACGATGCGTCGGGTTAATGATCGGATCGCAAGTGATCAGCGTCAAAGCCGTCATCCCTTCGGTCGGATTCAGCACCCAAACGTCGGTCGGTTCCACGACATGGATCTTGTCCACTTCGTATTCGTAAGTCTTGCCGCCCTGCTCGACTTGGATCGAGTCGCCGACGGCGGCCTCTCCCAAACGGTTGAACAAACGTCCCGTTTTGTGCGCCCGATGGGCCGCCACCGCCATATTGCCGTTTTCCATGCCGGCAAGCTGGGTTCCGGTCACATGGACCGCGGCGCTTTTCATGTTCTGCTTGGTCGCTCCTTCGACGATCGGAAGCTCGATATCCAACTTGGCATACCGGATGATCCCCAGCAGCTGCCCGTCCTTTAACGCGTCGGCATCCAGCGGGGTCTCTTCCTCGGTTTCGTCGTCTCCTTCGTCCAGCAGATTCGAGATCTTCTGGTAGTCCGGCACAGCGGCAGTCTCGGCTACCCGCTTCAAGTCGAGCGGTTTTTGGCTTTCGACTTCGGCTTCTTTGAGAAGTTGAGCTTGCGCGCGATCGTCAAGCCAATTATTCACGGAAGGATAGAGAATGATGCATAGGCCGACCAGCATGATCAGATAAGACCACTTCTTCAAGGCCGTTCCTCCTTTGTTACGTAAGATCGCAAGAACTTGCGGACGAAACGAATTTTATAAGTTGTTCAAAGTATGGCACAAAGCGCGAACGGCGTTCAAGTCCCGATTGAACGCTCCTGCTTATTTCAACCGCATTCGGGATCGAACGCACAAAAAAACGCCGCGAATATCGCTATTCGCGGCGGTCGGAACGTATCGGCGAGGGCTCGCCGCAGAATCCGGACTTCGCGCTTCCGGTTTCGGGCCGGTTCGCGTTTCGGGAGGATAACAATCCGATCTGTTGAGGAGATACGGGGGAAAGACGCTCCGAACAAGAATGGAGCCCATGAACGCAAAAAACCGCCGCATGCTGCATGCGGCGGTCGGACGGTCATGACGAGCGGGTGCTCGTTGTAGACTCCGGACTTTGCGTCCCAGCCTTTCGACTGGTTTGCGTTTCTCATTGGGTCGGTTATTTGGTTAAGGCGAGTATAGTTTATTTGCCGTTTTTTTGTCAATATTTTTTTGTTCGATAGGTTGGATTTACTTGACGATCCGTTCGAAAGCTTGGTCGGCCGTCATCGTTTCTTTGTCCGACGCGGATCTGGATTTGAACTCGACCCGACCTTCGCCCGCTTCGCGGCCGACTACGATCCGATAAGGCAGACCCAGCAGATCGGCGTCTTTGAACTTGACGCCGGCCCGTTCGTCGCGATCGTCCAGCAGCGCTTCGATGCCCGCCGCGCGGAAACGTTCGTACAGCTCGACGGCCAGCTTCATCTGCGCTTCGTCTTTGGCGGAAGCCGGGATGATGTGCACGGCCGCAGGCGCGATCTCTTCCGGCCATACGATGCCGTTCTCGTCGTAATGCTGCTCGACGACGGCGGAGAGAATCCGGGAGATGCCGATGCCGTAACAGCCCATGATCGCCGTGCGGCGGCGTCCTTCTTCGTCCAGATAATCCGCTCCGAGCTTCTCGCTGTATTTGGTGCCAAGCTTGAACACGTGCCCGACTTCGATGCCCCGATAGAATTTCAGCGCCCCGCTGCCGTCCGGACTGAGATCGCCTTCCGCCGCATTGCGGTAATCGCCGACGAGGTCCGCTTCGAAATCGCGGCCCGGCTTCGCGTTCTCGACATGGAAGTCCGTCTCGTTCGCTCCGGCGATCGCCGATTCCATCGCTTGCACTTCGCGGTCGATCAGCAGCTTCGCGCCGTTCAGGCCGGCCGGTCCGGCGAAGCCGACCGCGGCGCCGGTCAGACGTTCGACGTCGGCTCCGTCCGCAAGCTCGATGATTTCGCCGCCGAGCGCGTTCAGCACCTTCGTCTCGTTGACTTCGCGATCTCCCCGAACGGCGACCGCCACCGCTTGGCCGTCGACCCGGTACAAGATCGTTTTGACGAAGACGGAAGCTTCGCAACCGAAGAATTCGCAGAGCTGCTCGATCGTATGCGCGCCCGGCGTGTGAACCCGGGTCATCGCCGGAATTTCCGCGTTCGAAACCGCCGGCCGCTCCCAGAACATCTCCGCTTTTTCCAGATTGGCGGCGTATGTCCCGTTCTCGCTGACTACGATCGTATCTTCCCCGATGTCCGCAAGCGCCATGAATTCATGCGTTTCGCCTTCGCCGCCGATCGCTCCGGCGTCCGCCTGCACCGCTCGGAAATTCAAGCCGACGCGGGTAAAGATGCGCGTGTACGCCTCGTACATCGCCCGATACGTCTCGTCGAGTTCTTCCCAGCTCCGCCCGAACGAATAGGCGTCTTTCATCAGGAACTCGCGGCCGCGCAGGAGCCCGAAACGCGGACGGCGTTCGTCGCGGTATTTGGTCTGAATCTGATATAACGTCATCGGAAGCTGCCGGTAAGAGTTGACCTCGCCCGCGACCAAAGACGTGATGACTTCTTCGTGGGTCGGACCGAGCGCGAATTCGCGGTCATGGCGATCCTTCAGCCGGATCAATTCCGGTCCGTATACGTCGTAACGGCCGGATTCGCGCCACAGCTCGGCAGGCTGCATCGCCGGCATCAACAGCTCCTGCGCGCCGGCGCGATCCATCTCTTCGCGCACGATCTCTTGGACTTTCTTGAGCACGCGGAAGCCGAACGGCAGATACGTATACACGCCGGAGGCCAGCTGCCGGATCAATCCGGCGCGCAGCATGAGTTTGTGGCTGACCGCTTCGGCATCCGCCGGCGCTTCGCGCAGCGTCGGAATCAAGAGTTGACTTTGTTTCATGGAAATCTCTCCTTCAAAATTAGGGGATAAGCGAACGATCCGAGTACGGGACATGAACCGGGCCGATGCGGCAAACGCAAAAAAGCCTCATTCGTATAGGGACGAATGAGGCTCGCGGTACCACCCTGGTTCCCTTCTCGCATGCGGAGGCCGAAGCCGAAAAAAGCCGCGCGAAAAGGCTCGAAGTCCGGTAACGAGGACGACCGGCGGCGTATGGAGCGCCGCAGCTCGCGGGGAAGGACTTTCGCGTTTCTGCCGGGAATCCTCGCAGCACCAGTACCCTTTCAGGGACTGGGGATTCTTCTCTGACGGCAGTCTGACCCGCCGCATAAACGGCGGCGTTCGCGAAGCATGATCCCGGTCGTTGCTGTTCAAGTTCGAATGATCGAAAGATTCGAAATGAGTATGAGAACGTTTTAACATTCCGTCCGTCTTGTCGTCAAGCGAATTCGCGAATTCGATGAAGATCGAACGCGGCTGCCGGCGAACGATCGCAAGCCGGACGCCGTTACGGGTTAGGCACGACCGTTCCCGGAACGCTCGGCGATTCCGGCTCAGGGTCCACGGTTCCCGGAACGACCGGCTCCTCGCCGGGCTGCGGATCGACCGTTCCCGGAACCGCCGGTTCGTTCGTCGGAACCGGCGGTTCGGCAGGCTTGTTGACCGGGGTCGTCGGCACGGCCGGAACGGTCGGCTTCGCCGTTACGATCGCCGGACTCTTGACGGAGACCGCCCCGCTCTCCGCCTGCACGGTCAGAGACGCTCCCGTCGCTTGACTGATCAACCGAACCGGAACGTAGAGCGCGCCTTCGTACAGGCGCGGAGCCGCGGTCAACGCGATCGGCTTGCCGTCGGCCGAAGCTTCTTTCTTACCCAGCGCGAATTGCAGCGTTCCGCGCGCGCCGGTCGCCGTAACCGATTTGGTCGCCGCATCCCAGACCGGCACGTAACCCAATCCGGTCAGCAGCGGCTTGTAGGCCGCGTAAGTGGTGCCGTCTTCGTTGAAAGCGGCCGGAGCGCCTTCGATCCGCCTGCCGTCGAGGAACAGCGAGACCGGTTTGACCGTCGTTTTGTGCTTCGCGGCCCAAAGGGCGTACCCTTCCTGCGCGATCCACAAGCCGATCTTCTTGTTGCGGCGCCATTCTTCCGAGAATGCCGACACCGACAGATTTGTTTCCCCGTTCTTGATCCCGATCTCCGGCGTGAACGCCGGACGGCCGAGCTTCTGGATAAACCAGTCGGTATACCCGCCTCCGCCGTTGGAGTTATAGCTCGGACTGACGAGGCTGTAACCGGTGAACGAACGGAAGATATCCGCCAAGCGCTTATCGCGCTTGTAGTTAACGGCCGGCGTACGGAAATTCCAATACAGAATGCGCCCCGCCGAATGATACGACACCGCGATCTCCGGGTCGATCTCGTACGTGAACGCGATCATCGCTTTGTTTTCCTTCGCCGTCATCGGAGCCGTACCTTTATGGCCCATCCAATGCGGATACGCGTAATTGTTCAGCAGTTCTTTCCAGTTCGCGTCGTATTGCCGGTTCGGATCGACGCCCTGCGCGTTCGCTTTCCAACGTTTGAAGTTGCGGCTGCCGTCGTTCATGGCGATCAGCGCTTTGTGCACGCTGGCCGGAAACGACTGCAATCCCGTCTGCTGAAGCGTCACGCCGTCCGGATTGACCATCGGGACGAACCAGATTTTCGTTTTGCCCAGAATATCGTGCACGTCGTATCCTTCGAACTTCCGTCCTTCCGAATACGCTTTGGCGTACTGTTCGATCATGTACATATTGAGCGTCGTCGTCAGCCATTCGCGCGCGTGGTGCGAGCCGTTGAAGAATACCGTCGCGCTGCCGCTGCCCAAGCCGACCGCCCAGATGTCGCGCCCGTACAGCGTCTTGCCGATCGACTTGTATTCGATCAGATCCGGATACTTGGCGGCCAATTCCCGGATGTCCTGCGTCAATACTCCGTATGTATACGTAACCGACGGATCGACGATGTTCGCCTCCGCCGCACGCGATTGTCCCGCGGGCGCCAGCGTAAGCACCGCGAGAACCAGCGCCATCAGCGCCAAAAACAACTTTTTCATTACAACCCCCTGTTTGTTTCGATCATGATCCGTTTCGAAGCTCCGGCATGCTTGTTCGGCCTCTTCCTTCGCTTCCGGCCCGGTCGGCCGTTTCTCTGCCTTTACCTTTTTCGCCTCGCCTTCTGCCGATTCCTGCATTTTTCCCTTTTTGACGTCAAACTTGACACAATAACTAGCCTAGATTTACGATACATAGTAATTCTATGTATCAAACGAAGGAGGAATTCCGGCCATGAAAGTAAGCAAAGAACTGCTCAAAGGATCGACCGGAACGCTGGTGCTGACCGTGCTGTCGCAGCGAAGCATGTACGGGTACGAGCTGATCAAAGAACTGGACGGACGCTCCGGCGGCGTGTTCGCGCTCAAAGAAGGGACGCTGTATCCGATCTTGCACGCGATGGAAGCGGAACGTTGGGTACGGTCGCATTGGGAAGAAAGCGGCGGAAGAAAACGCAAATATTATACGGTGACCGAAGACGGAATCAAGCAGCTTAAGCTCAAGACCGAAGAATGGCGGATCTTCAGCGGCGCGGTCGACGCGGTGCTCGGGGAGGGACGGGCATGAACAAGGCGACTTCGGAAAAAGAACCGGCGCGCCGCGAAGCGGACCGGATGATCGAGGCTTATCTGGACCGCATGTGCGCGAAAATAAAAGCCAAAGAACTCCACCCCGAACTGCGGGAAGAGATGCGCGGACATATCGAGGAATTAATCGCGGATCGGGAAGAGGAAGAACGCTCCCCGCAACAAGCCGCGGCTTGGGCGTTGGAGCAAATGGGAGACGCGGACGAGGTGGGCAGCACGCTCGGACGTGTACATAAGCCGAAGTTCGATTGGCGGCTGCTGCTGCCGATCGCGGTGATGGCGGGACTGGGACTGCTGGCGTTGTTCTCGTTGTCGGCGGCGGGCGAGGGAGCCGCGCAGCGTTTCGACTTCGGTCTTAACCAGATTTTTTATTACGTCCTGGGCGCGATCGCGCTAGCGATCTTCGTTTTTGCCGATTATCGGCTGCTGCGCAAATACGCGGTGCAGCTCTACGCGGTTACGGCCGTTCTGACGGTGTTGTTTTTCTCGTTCCGATCGGTCTCCATGAACGGAACCCAAAGTTGGATCATAATCGGTCCGCTCACGCTCAACTGGACGCTCTGCATGTTCATCTTGTTTCTGTCGACGCTGCCCGGGCTGTTCGAACGCCTCCGCGTGAAAGAAGCCGAGTGGAACGGAATTTCGAATCTGCTGGCGATCGGAGCGATTCTGCTGCCCGTGGTTCTCTACGTTTATTTCGATCTGATCGCTTGGCTGCCGCTGCTCGCTTACGGGATCGCCGCTTTCGCGATGTATGCTCGCTGCGGCGGTTCACGCCTCTACCTGATTGCGGCACCGGTTGCCGCGATCGGTTGGGCGGGCAGTCTGTACCTGCGCAGCCCGGTTTGGCGCGACCGCGTCGGTTCCGTCTTCGCTCCGCAGCATCAGTCGCCGGATAATTTGTATTTGAACGAGAATATGGCAGCGGCTATTCGCGAAGGCGGTTGGTTGGGACAGGGCTTCGGAGCTTCCGGCTCGTCCGTCGTTTATCCTTACAACGATGCGATTCTCCCTTATTTGACCTACAGCTTCGGATGGACCGCGGCGGCTCTGTTGATCGGCTCGATCGTCTGGCTGATCGCCCTGCTTCTGCGTTCCGCCAAGCTTATTTCGGATAAAAACGGCAGTTTGCTCGTTATGGGCCTTTCCGTTTTCTTGGCCGGACAGTGGGTTTACGGCGTCGGCGCTTCTTTCGGATGGCTGCCGTTCACGACGCTGGCTATGCCTTTTATCGGTTACGGAGGCACTTCCACGATCGTGTACTGCGCGGTGATCGGCTTGATCCTCGGCATCTATCGTCGCAAAGATACGATCCCGGCTTCGGGAGAAAAATTCGCGGTCAAACCGTCGGAGGAGAAAAAGCTGCTGCTTTGAATCGACAAGATCGAGATCTATGTCGGCTCCGACGAACGTCCGCAAGAACGCCGCTTCGCGGAGAGCCGTAAAGATTGACGACCTACAGCTGTTGGATTTCGTCTGACGATCGAAAGAAGCCGAACCTGTTAAGAGGTTCGGCTTCTTTCGGCGTGCGGCTGTATTTTTCCCGCTTGCGTGCTGCTTGCTCACGCGTGAAAAGCGATCTTTATTTCTTGATGCCCAGCAGAGATCCTGTCGTCGTTTTGCCTGCCGTGCTCGACGTCGTCGTCGTTGCCGAAGTCGTTGTTGCGGATGCAGAAGACGCGGAAGTCGTCGCGGCAGCCGTGGCCGCTCCGGCGCTGTAAGCCGCTGCCGCCGTGGTCGGCGTCGTGGTCGTCGTCGTACCGCTCGACGCTCCGGTCAAGCTGCCTACCGTGGTCGTGGTGTTAGCGGTCGTCGTGTTGACGGTATTGACGACGGTTGTGAGCAAATCCGGCGTCGACGTGGTTGCCGTCGGCGTAGTTGTTGTTGGCGTCGACGGGGTTGCCGTCGACGTAGTTGGTGTTGGCGTCGACGTGGTTGCCGTCGACGTAGTTGGTGTTGGCGTCGACGTGGTTGCCGTCGGCGTAGTTGTTGTTGGCGTCGACGGGGTTGCCGTCGGCGTAGTTGTTGTTGGCGTCGACGTGGTTGCTGTCGGCGCGGTTGGTGTTGGCGTCGACGTGCTTGCCGTCGGCGTAGTTGTTGTTGGCGTCGACACGCTTGCCGTTGGAGCGCTGGCCGTCGATGTCGTCTCGGTCACTTGCGTCTGCGATCCGGAAGACGATGCCGTCGTAGTCGTTTGCGTCTGCGAATTAGACGACGATGCCGTCGCGGTCGTTTGCGCCTGCGAATTAGACGCCGATGCCGTCTCAGTCGTTTGCGCCTGCGATCCCGACGCCGATGCCGCCGCGGTCGTTTGCGTCTGCGATCCCGACGCCGATGCCGCCGCGGTCGCTTGCGCCTGCGAATTAGACGCCGATGCCGTCGCGCCGGACGAAGCGGAAGCCGAGGAAGCGCCGGAAGGCATTACTACGGTTCTTATCGAGCCGCCGACCGGAGTCCGGTCCGTCGAAGCACCCGAAGCCGCGGCTGCGGTTCCGGCTGCCGCTGCCGAAGCTTCGCTTTGCGCTTTCGGAGCTTGATTATCGTTGTACATCCGGTACGAAGTCGTGCTGATATCCAGGCGCAGTTGATGCATTTGGGATTTCCAACTGGCACCGCTTTTCGAGACTTTCTGCTCGATGGCCCGATCCGCCAGATTCTTCAAGTTGCTTTTGAAATCTTCTTTGTTTAGCGTAAAGCCGTTCTGGGAATAGATTGCTTGCAGCAGCTCGTACTGCTTTTTTTGGTTTTGTTCGATTCTGGAGTAGAACTCCGTTTTATCTTTTTTGATCTCGGCGTTCGTACGGGTGTCTTTGGTTGACAGGTCTTTATTGTCGGACGATTGGACCCGCGAAGCGTTTTTGTTGGCGTATGACGAATTGTCCGAATAATCGTATTTGTTTGTCCGGTCCGTGGCAGAAGCGGAGGAGTAAGACGACAGTGTGCTCATGCTTTAGCCCCCTCTATCGGTTTCGAAATGGATATCGTAGGCATAGTGTACTATCTTCTGGAAAAGAAAGGGAATGGGATGGTGTTCCCCACTCTTTTCTGCCCTATTTTTCCATATAAACAGGAGACATCTCCGGGTTTTTTAGCAAGCAAGGCTGGTTTTTTAATCCTGCTTTCGAGCTATTTTGAGTTATTCGTTTTTTACCGACTTTTTTCTACATGGTTCTCTTTTGGTTGCTTAAAACAAGATTTCGAGCCAAGAAAACAAAAAAGAAGCCGCCGAAGCGACTTCCTATTTCTCGGGTCCCGGATTTGCGTTTGCGGACAAAAAAAATCGCCCCCTGTGCCAGGAGGCAATCATTGCGAGCGCGGTACGTGTCGTTCAGGCTTTGACGGTCTCGACCAAGTTCTTGTCTTGTTCGTTCTGATCATGCTGCTCGCTCAACTTATCATAGGCTTCCACGCTGATCTCCAAACTGATCTTATGCAGTTCGGATTTCCACTCCATCTTCAAGGACGTGCCTTCGCGGCTCATCAGCTGTTCGATCGAACGTTCCGCCAACGCTTTCATCGAATCCTTGAATTTGTCCGGCGACATGTCGATTCTCAGTTTTTCCGAGTAAAAGGTCTGCAGCAGCTTTTGCTGGGCCTGCTTCTCTTCTTCCTGCTTTTTCGCCTGTTCGACGTCCTGCTTTTTCCGTTCCGCCGCGCTGACGGCTTGTTTTTCTCCGACGGAATCGGTCGCTTTGTCGTCCTTCTCCGTTTTCGGATCGGATTTCGGCTTTTCGGTCGTCGACGTCTTGGCGGTCTGATCCGGATTGACGGTGTTCGGATTTCTGTAATCGGACGCCCAACTTGCCGAGCTTCCTCCGCTAAAAGATACTTTTTCCATTCCAACACCCCTGTACCCAAAAATCTTGCTAACTTGCTAATTAATTATGTTCATACTACTACGCAATAAGGCCTAAAGATATAAGACTCTTTTCCTGTTTCGCTTGCTTTTCGTCGTATTTACACACCTCCTTCTTTCTTTTTCGGTTTTTAATTCGATTTTTGTTCTGCTTTTTGCAAAAATGCCTGCTGGCTGATTTCATGACAAAAATGTTACGGGTAGATGAATGAGCAAATGTTGTTCGCCGCCGCGAAAGCAGGTATAGTCGGACATGTGCGCAAAAAAGAACCGAATCCGGCATTCAAGCCGGCTATCGAAAGGAAACTGCCTACTTATGCTGCGAAACTGGAAAAAGCTTGCCGTCTTCTCTCTCGCCGTCCTGCTGATTCTGGGAATCACGGGTCTGCTCTTCTATCGCCATCTCGAACACAAACGGCTCGTCAACCACGGCATTACCGAAGATCCGATTCCCGTCGCCTCGACCGAAAAGGTCGGAGACCGTTACGACGTGATCGTCGCGGGCACGGACCCGGAAGGTCTGACCGCCGCGATCTCTTCCGCCCGGAACGGATTGAAAGTTCTGCTCGTGGACGGACACGACCGCAAAATGCTCGGCGGGTTGATGACCGTCGGCTGGCTGAACATGATCGACCTGAACTACTCGACGGAGCAGCCGTTTTTCTTCCGACGCTTCCGCGAGCCGGATTATCTGAACAAAGGCATTTTTCAAGAATGGTACGACAAGTTCGACGGCACTTCGTTCGACGTGAACGTCGCGGCCAACTTATTCTATAAAATGGTCAAAGCCGAACCCAATATCGATCTCGTGATGGAAACGAAAGCCATGGCTCCGCTCACCGATACGCAAAAAGGACGGACGACCCTGACCGGCATGACGTTGACGCTCGCAAACGGCAGCGAACGCCGCGTGCTTGCGCCCGTCGTCATCGACGCGACGCAAAACGCGGACGTGGCCGCCGAAGCCGGCGCTTCGTTCACGTTGGGACGTCAGGACATCGGCGACACGCACAGCGTTATGGCTTCCACGCTCGTCTTTCGCATGAAAGGCATGACCCAGAAGATCTGGGAAGAGATGGGCAAGCACGACGACACGGGCATCGACCGGACCAGCATCTGGGGTTATAAGGAAGCGGCCGAATATCCGTCGAGCGATCCCGCCAAAGTCCGCATGCGCGGTTTGAACATCGGGCGGCAGAACGACGGCACGATTCTGATCAATTCCATGCAGCTGCTCGGCGTCAATCCGCTCGATCCCGCATCGATCAAGAAAGGCATCGAGGTCGGAACGGCCGAAGCGCCGAAGATCGTCGATTTTCTCAAAAAGCGCTTCCCGGAAATGGAGCCGCTGCAATACGACGGCGTCGCCGAAGAATTGTATCTTCGCGAATCGCGCCATCTGGAATCCGAATACCGGCTCACGCTGGCCGACGTCATGGAGAACCGCCAGCATTGGGACGATATCGCCTACGGCTCGTATCCGGTCGATATCCAGACCACCAGCGACGGCCGGATCGGAACCGTCTTGATGAAGCCGAGCCAGTACGGCGTGCCGTTCCGCACGCTCGTGCCGAAGAACGTGGACGGGCTGCTGGTCGTCGGCCGATCGGCCGGCTTCGACACCGTCCCGCACGGCAGCGCGCGCACGATTCCGGTCGGCATGGCGACCGGCCAAGCGGCCGGCGCTGCGGTCAAGATCGCGCGGGACTCGAATATGACGCTGCGCGAGTTCTCCGAGTCCCGCGAGCAAATCGAGGCGCTCAAAGTCCTGCTCCGCAAACAAGGCGTCGATCTGTCCCGGCCGAAGATCCCGGAGCCGGAATACATGAAAAGCAAAGACTATCCGGGCATGCTGGTCGCCGCGAACATGTATCTGACTTCGGGCGGCTACGACAACGATCAATGGGGCGTCGGCGACAAAGCCAACGTGCAGCGCTTCTTCAACGCGATGCGCACCGTCCGCGCGCTGCATCCGGATTTCTTCGCCGGAGACATGCAGGGAGCGCTCGCGGCCGTGGCCGATCCGTCCAAAGTCGATCTCTCGCTCGAACAAGCCGCCAAGCTGATCGCGAGCTCGATGAATCTGGAGAACGCTCCGGAAGGCAAAGCGGCGGACACGCTGGTACAAGAAGGCTGGCTGCAGCAGCAAACGCTGGACGGCATCGAAGACAAAAAGAAATTGACGAACGGCGACTATTTCATGTTGATCCGCGATCTAAGCAAACATTTCCTGCCGGCCGAAAACGTGGATACCGCAGGGCAATAAGCACGAACGGCGCGGTTCTCGTCCTTACCCGACCGAGCGATCGACATGCGCATTCCGACGACCGAAAGCCCGGACCTCAGAGTCCGGGCTTTTTGCCGATCGTTTTCCGAATCGTATGATGCGATTAGGGACTTCCGCTCCCTACTTCTCCAACGCCCGACGAAGATCCGCCAGCAGCTTATCCGCTTCCGCGATCTCGGCATCGATATTGTTATCGAATACGGACACCCGCACGCCGTCTTGAGCCAGACGCGGCAGAATCTTGTCCATGAACGCCAACAGATCGAGCGGACGGCCGGAGCAGCCCGACCAATCGCCCCGCGCGCAGTGCAGGGCGAACTCGCTTTTGGGCCATAACGGCAGGACCGGCGATCCGTCGCGATCCGTCGTCATCGCCCAACCTTCGTCGTACAATCCCCAGATAATCTCCGTATCGGCCGCTTTTTTCACGAAATAGTCGTATCGCAGCGCGGCCGATCGGCCGACGATCGCATTGAATGCTTTCAAATCCATGTGGCTCCCCGCTTCCGTATACCGAATGATCGGAGACGAACGGCGGTCAAGACCGCCGTTCGTTCTTCTTCATCCTTTACCCATCCTGCGAAGGAGTCGACCGCTTTGCCGAATCGATTACGCTTCTCTCGTCTTCAAGAACCGCTCGCCTCGCGCGCGCTTCCTTCGCCCGGATCGCCGATCTCGAACTGCCTCTGCACGAGCTTGCGGTAAAAAGCGTGCGAAGCCAGCAGTTCTTCATGCGTGCCCTGTCCGGTGGCGCGGCCGTTTTCGATCACGATCAGCTTGTCCGCTCCGCGCACCGTGGATAACCGGTGGGCGATAACGAGCGTCGTCCGTCCGCGCATCAACGCGTCGAGCGCTTCCTGCACCCGCGCTTCCGACGCGCTGTCCAGATGCGCCGTCGCTTCGTCGAGCAGCAGAATATCGGGATCGCGCAGGATGGCCCTCGCGATCGCCAGGCGCTGGCGCTGACCGCCCGAGAGCAGAACGCCGCGTTCGCCGGCCTGCGTCTCCAAGCCTTGCGGCAGCGAAGCGACGAATTCCGTCAGATTCGCCTGCCGGACGGCTTCGTCCACCGCGCGGTCGGACGCCGCTCCTTCGAGCCCGTAAGTCAAGTTCTCGCGGATCGTTCCGGACATGACCGGACTCTCCTGCGAGACGTACGCGATCCGGCCTCGCCATTGTCTGAGCGGAATCTCCGCAGCCGGCTCGCCGCCGTACAGCAGCCGTCCTTCGCTCGGCTCGTAGAAACGTTCGATCAACGAGAAGATCGTCGTCTTGCCCGCTCCGCTCGGACCGACGAACGCGGTGGTCTGACCGGCTTCGGCGGTAAAGTTCAACCCTTGCAGAATCGGCTTGTCTTCGGAATAACGGAATGCCACGTTCTCGAACGTCAGCGGAAGCTGAATCGAATGTTTGGGCGGCGTCGATTCGTCGGCAGCACGTTCCTCGGCCGCCGGCAGCTCCCGTTCTTCCGGTTCCAACTCCATGATCTCCCGAATCCGCTCGGTCGCGCCGAGCGCTTTCTGAAACTGCGTGAAGAAGGTCGCGAGCTGCGTGAACGGCACGACGATCTGGAACATGTACAGAATGATCGCGACCAGCGCGCCGGCCGTCAACGCGCCGCGCGCCACCTGTGCTCCGCCGTAGCCGATCAAAGCGACCAGAATCAGCAGCATGACGGTCATCATCAGCGGCGACACGATCGCTTGAATCCGCGCTTCGCGCAGGCCGAACCGGAACAGTCCGGAGATGCGCTTCTCGCCTTGAACGCGTTCGGAAGGTTCGGCCAGCGAAGCTTTGACCAGACGGATATCGGACAGCACGCGGCCCAGATCGCCTTGGAATTCCGCGATCTCCTGCTGCGTGTCGCGCGAGATCGCATACATGCGGCGGCCGACCGGCCAGAGCAGCAGCATCGCCGCCGGAATCGCGAGCAGCGCGAACAGCGTCATTTTCCAATCGATGGTCAGCAGGATCACGACCGAGCCGACGATCGACACGATGCCGGACAAGAACGAAATCACTTGTCCCGTAATGAAGTCCTGCACGATGTTCGTATCGTTCGTCACCCGGCTCATCGTCTCGCCGGACGTGTTGCGGTCGAAGAACGAGACCGGCAGCTTCAGTACCCGCCGCCACAGATCGCGCCGCAGCCCCGATACGATAAACTGTCCGACGTACGACATCGTATAGATCGCGAGGCCCGACATCAGCGCCTGCGCCACGAACGCCGCCGCCAGCAGCGCGATCGTTCCGCCGGTCAGGTTCTCCATCGAAAATCCGTCCACCAGACGGCTGGTCAGCAGCGGAATCGCCAACGTGAATACCGTTTCGAACAGTCCGAGCACGATCGCCGCCGCCATCATCCAGCCTTTCGGCAGGTATTTCGCGACCAATTTCCAGAACGAACCCCAACCGCGAGCGGGTTGGGCCGGATCGGCTTCGGCGCGCGCGGCTCCGTTTTCCGCTTCCGATCGTCTTTCTTCAACTTCCGAATGCTCAAGGTCCTTTTCGTTTGTTCGAATAGGAATCTCCTCCGTTCTTGTTCGTTTTCGCGGTTTTCTTTTCTTCGATTTCGATCGCCGCGTCCCACATCCGTTCGATATACCTTTCTTCTTCGGCCGTGAACAGGATCGGGACCCCGAACGAATACGGCGGTTCCAGCTTGCCGAACGCCTCCAAGCCTTGAATCTCTTCTTTCGAGAGAGGTTGGCCCATTCGGCTCAGCAGTCCTTCGAGCCGCTTGGAGAGCTCGGCTGTAAAGCGCTGCGCTTCCGGTCCGTCGGGCGGCTTTCCTTCGCGCATCAGCTTCTTGAGCCGCGAGACCCAGCCGATCGCTTCCTGCTCGACCGCCCGCCAACTGCCTGTTAGGTCGCCGTCCGGCCATAACCTTTTCGTCAGCGAAGGCGGCATTTTCTCCTCGATCCAGCGCCGCTGCTCTTTCTCGGTCGCGATCGAGCGGATCAACAGCAGCAGCACGCTCGGTTCCAGACCTCCTTTGTCTCCGTCGGCCAACTCGAGCGTGTAATCGAGCGTATACAGCATGCGGTCGAGCTGCTCTTTCTTCTCCCGCAGCAGTTTCGCCTGACGTTCCAGCGAACGCCGAAGTTCGCCTTCGTCGGCTTCCAATTCCTGCGCGATCCGCTCCAACGGATAATCCAGAAATTTAAGCGTCAGGATCTGCTGCAGCCGAATCAGATCGCGATCCGTATACAGCCGGTGTCCGAGCTCGTTGTAGCCCGACGGTTCCAGCAGCCCCTTTTTGTGATAGAAACGCAGCGTGCGTTCGGTAACGCCTGTCAGCTTGGCAAAAGCGCCGACGGTATAGGTTCGGGTATCGATGTCCCCCGCCTCCTTTCCTTTGCTGGTTCCAGTATAGGGGTTGACGTTACGTCATAGGCAAGCGGCAATCGAAGATCGGGCGATTTTTAAAAATTTCTGCGCTTCGGCCCCGTTTTGCTCGATCGGTCGCATCCGCGAAGGTTAAAGAATAACGTTTCCAACAATCCATCGAGGAGGCGTAAGCAGACCATGACGATGAACTACAGAACGCTCGGCAAAACGGGATTGAAGGTATCGGAGATCGGTTACGGGGCATGGGGTATCGGCAATACGGGCTGGCGCGGCGCGGAAGACGAAGAATCGCTGCGGGCGCTGAACCGTTCGATCGACCTCGGACTTAATTTTATCGACACGGCGCTCGGATACGGAGACGGCCACAGCGAGAAGCTGGTCGGACAGGTCGTGCGCGAGCGCTCGGAGACGATCTACGTCGCGTCCAAGATTCCGCCGAAAAACGGGCAGTGGCCCGCAAGAGCAGGCGTGCCGTCCGGCGAGACGTTCACCGCCGAGCACGTGATCGCTTCGACCGAGACCAGCCTGCGGAATCTGGGACTGGAGACGATCGACGTGCAGCAGTTCCATGTCTGGTCGGACGAGTGGGTCGGTCAGGGCGATTGGCTGGAAGGCGTGCGGAAGTTGAAAGAGCAGGGCAAGATCCGCCACTTCGGCGTCTCGATTAACGATTACCAGCCGGCCAACGCGATCAAGCTGATCGAGACCGGCGTCGTGGACACGGTGCAGGTGATCTACAACATTTTCGAACAAGCGCCGGAAGACGAGCTGTTCCCCGCCTGCCTGAAGCATGACGTCGGCGTCATCGTGCGCGTGGCGCTCGACGAAGGCGGCCTGACGGGCAGCATCAAGCCGGATACGGAGTTTGCCGAAGACGATTTCCGCAGCCGTTATTTCCGAGGCGAGCGCAAGCGCGAGGTGTACGAGCGGGTACGGAAGATCACGGAGGATCTCGGAATCGGCGATGGCGAAATCGCGGAAACGGCGCTGCGCTACGTGCTGAGCCATCCGGCCGTCTCCACCGTCATTCCCGGCATGCGTTCCGTCCGCAACGTCGAGCGCAACATGCCGATCGGCGACGGACAAGGACTGCCGAAAGAACAGGTCGAGAAGCTGAAGGCGCATCGGTGGGAACGGAATTTCTACGCGTAAACGGGAAAAGGCGTCCGGTCATCGACCGGGCGTCTTTTTTTGCCGCGCCGATTCGGCTTCCCTTCTCCCGCATACTCCGGTAAGATGGACAGCATAATCCCGAGAGGACTGATGACGATGAAAAACGCGAATATGAACATTAACACGGCACACGAGGTGATCCAACACTAAACTTAACGAAAAGAGGAATACGATGATTTCGGATCAAGAACTGACGATTCGCCCGCTCGAAGAACGCGACCTGCCCCGACTGTGGGAATTGATCTACAAAGACGAGCAGCCCGAATGGAAAAAATGGGACGCGCCTTATTATCCGCACGAAGCGATGACTTACGAGAAGTTCCTGCCGACCGGACAGAAATGAGTCGGCGACGACGATTTCTGGGTGATCGAGGTGCAGGGAACGGTGCGCGGGATCGTTTCTTACTATTGGGAGCATGAACCTTCGCGCTGGCTGGAGATCGGCATCGTGCTGCACGAAGCCGGAAGCTGGGGACGGGGGATCGGGACGCGCGCTTTGCGATTATGGATCGACCGGCTGTTTACGACGCTGCCGCTGGTGCGGATCGGTTACAGCACGTGGTCGGGCAACGCGCGCATGATCCGCGTCGGCGATAAGCTCGGCATGCAGACGGAAGCGAGAATTCGGAAAGCGCGTTATTACGACGGGCAGTATTACGATTCCGTCCGTATGGGCATGCTGCGGGAAGAGTGGGAAGCGAATCGGCAGGATTCAGACGTACGGTCATAAAAAGAACGATACCGAGCGAAATCCGTTTCCGTAGAATCAGAAGCGGCTTCGCTAACGGATCGTCAATCCGTTAGAAGCGCCGAATAACCCTTTTCGAAACCCTAACGGATCGTAGATTCCTTAGCCGTCCGATTGTTCGATTTTCAGGCTGAAAACCGGCTATTTTTTATTCTAAGCGTCATCTCGATCCGTTAGAATTTGAAAACCGCTTCAAATGCCCGCTAAGCGTCATCTCGATCCGTTAGAAACCGGAGGGCGGTTCGCGTCGATTCGATTGGGTTCGGGTCGATGCGAACGAAATCGCAGCGGCTGCGTGCAGCGAATCGGAATTTCCGGACACATAGAAGCGCCCCCGCGCATACGCGCGGAGTCGCTTTTTTGCCGAGACGCCGATAGGATGGAAGATTACCGCGCCGCCTATCCTAATCCGGCTCCTTTCGCTCGGCTATGTCCGATTCATGCCTGCGGCTTGCCCGACACGAAGCCGCGGGCGCTTCGGTTCGCCCGTCCGATCAGTCGTGCTGCTCCGAGATCGTCTCGTACATGACCGGCAGCAGGCTCTCTTCGCGATCCATCTCGTTCCAGAACCAGACGACCGCGCCGAGCGGCAGATGCAGCGTCTCGTCTTTGCCGCTGACTTGGTCGATCAGCGGTCCGCGGCCGCCGGAGTCCAGACTGAGCTTGAACTCGAAATCGCGGTCCAACCGTTCGATCAGATACGAGCAGGCCATGCAGATATCGTCTTCGTTCGGCAGTTCGCTCTGTTTGCGTTTCTCGCGCAGCCAGTTCTCCAACCGCCGAATCGCTTCGCGCGTATCCGGCTCGCCGTCGTCGATGTTCGTCTGTTCCCGCAGCTTGTCCGCGCATTCCCGGTATTCGTTCAGAATCTTCTCGCTCAATGCTTCGCTCGGCTGATAATACGGCCGCTGCGCTTCTTCTTCCATCTTCGGCAGCAGCTCTTGGTCGAGTTTCTCCACAAAACGGTCCAAGATCTCTTCCAATTCGTCTTCGCTGTCGAACCGTACGAACTCGATGCCCGGCTTGCCCGGATAATAGCCTTCCACGTAAGCCTGCATGCCGATCAGATGCTCGTCCTGCAGGCCTTGCGAGATCTCGATCGACCGGCTGCGCGGTTTGCCTTCCTTCAGAAACGGCCAAGCATCGTTCAGGTCCTTCTTCTGCGGTTCGTAACCGTGCTCGCGCAGGTAAGGGATCAGGCGTTTGTTCATGGCATCCTGAATCATGGAATCAGACCTCCTTGGGGTTTCGCTCCGTATTCGGTTTCGATACACGTCTCGATCAGTTTTACCGCGATTTCGACCGAAGAAGCCGCCGACTCCCGGCCCAGCCAGTCGAGCGCGGCCGTTCGAATCTTCCGACAGTTGCCGACATTCACGACTTCCCGCAAACCGTTTCCGGCCATGCAGCGCGAACTTAGGTCGGGCAGCTCGAGGCCGTTCAACAGTTCGTTCAAATACGTTTCCCGGCCGAACTTGTACAGCACTTCCGCCCAAGCCAGCCTTCCCCATGACGAGCGTTCGCGAAGCAGACGGCTTTCCAGAAAAACGGCCGCTTCTTCCCGCGATCGGCCGAGCGCCTGTACGACATCGCCGTAAACGGACACCGCATAAGCGCGCACCATGACCGAACGGTCTCGCCGAATTTTCCGCTCCAGCACGCGCAGCACCTTTTCCGATTCGTACCAGGCGAGCGACTCGCAAGCCTCGGTCCGCACCAGATGATTCGGATCGTCGGTCAAACGAATCAGAATCCGTTCCCCTTCGCCGCATCTGTCGATGCCCAGCGCCGCGGCCGCTTCGCACCGAATCAGCGACTCCGAATCGTGCGAGCAGCGCTCGACGAAGGCGAAATCGAACGCTTCTTCGCATTTTTGCATGCGCAGCAGCCGTTCGAACGCGGCCTGCGCTTCCGGCGAGAACCGATCCGATGCTTCTTCCATCCTGCCGACTCCTTTCCGAACGACCAGTACCTCTCTCTCCATCCCTTCTCTATTTTCCGTAATATGGGACGTTATAGAAAAGATACACAGTTGTCGCGCAAGCGACGCGCCGAGATGCAAGAATTGACCGGGCGTTTACGAATCTTTAAGCAAAAAACCGAAAACCGGCTCCGACCACTGATCGGAGAACGGTCTTCGGCGGTTCGGTAATGCCCGCTTTCTCGAACAGCACTTTGCCGTCGGAAGAACTCGTATTGGAGCGCACGGCGTTCGTCAGATCGGCGCTGTAATCGGCGTGCACGATTTCGAGGTTGATCGTGACGTTCGGCTTAACCTTCTTGTATTCTTCGATATAGGCGTTAAAAGCATCCGTGCATTCCGGCGAAGCCGTAAACAGGTTGATCGTCGCCGGTTGATCGGACGAAGCTTCCTGCTTGGTGCCGGAATCGCTTCCGCTCGCGGCGGAATCTTTGGCTGCGCCTCTGAAACTATTTCGCGGACGCGCTCGACTATTACGTTGACCACGATATTTTTACCCCTAGAACGACAAAAGGAGGTTGGGCGGTTGAACGAGCTGCGCCTCATCAAACGGATTCGAAGAAGCGGCGATCGGGCCGCGGCCGACCGTCTGGTGCGGCTTTATTACGACGAGATCTACCGTTTTATACGCAAACAGGTTCCCGACGACGAGATCGCGCTCGATCTGACGCAGGAAGTCTTCATCTCCGTGCTGCGCTCGATCGGGCATTACGACGCGCGAGGCGGCGCGAGCTTCCGCACTTGGTTATACCGTATCGCGTCCAATAAACTGATCGACTGGTATCGTTCGCGGTCTTACCGCAACCGATCGCTCACGATGACGCTGGACGAACTCGAGCCGATCGACGACACGGACTTCACCCGATTGCTCGAAAACAACGAGTTCGTCGAAGAAGTCTTCGCGTTCGTGGGCGGACTGCCGCCGGACACTCAGAAGATCTTCCGGCTGCATCTGTTCGGCGGGTATACGTTCCGCGAGATCGCCGAGATGGTCGATCTCGCGGAAAGCAGCGTCAAATCGCGATATTACCGACTGATCCACAAACTCGGAAAGGAGTTCGAAGACCATGAATGAACGACAAAAAAACGCCAGCATCGAAGCCATTCTCGATCAAGGACTGATCCGGCCGGTCACGGCAGGGCGGCACGCCTACAACATGCTGCGGGAATTGGGATTGCGTTTTATTTTCTGGGACACGGGATACGGTTTGTTTTTCGCGGCGCTTTCTCTGGGGTTCGCATCGGCTTTGTTTATCTTGGCCCCTGCGGAATACCGCGCTTCGGCCGCGGTGACGATCGCTCCGCTGCTGCTGCTGTTTGCCGTGTCTTTCGCGGAGACGGCCGAACGGTTCGGCGGTCTATACGAGATCAAGCAGACCTGCCGCTACACGATCCGTCAGATCGCCGCGCTGCGCATGATGGCTTATTCCGCCGCAGGCACGGTGTTCACCGCGCTGATCGCTTATGTCGGCACGCAGGGCGAATTCGGGTTTTTGTCGCTGTTCTCGCTCTGCCTGGCCGCTTTGTTCGCCTGTGCCGCGCTCTCGATCTCGCTGCTGCGCCGTACGCGAAACGGCTGGATTCCGGCTTCGCTGACCGCGGTCTGGCTGCTCGGCAATATCGCCTTGATGTTCGCCGCAGGCTCGGGATGGGAGCGGCTGCTTCGGAACATTCCGGCCGGAGCCGCGCTCGCGTTCGCCGTCGTCTGCGCCGCGTTATTCGCGTGGCAGCTCTCAAAAATGCTCCGGGAGGTCAAATCTTATGCTATCGCTTAACCGGGTGACCAAACAATACGGAAGCTTCGCCGCGCTGGAAGAGATCGATCTGGAATTCGCGCAAGGCGTCTATGCCCTGCTCGCCCCCAACGGCGCGGGCAAAACGACGCTGATCAAGATGCTCGCCACGCTGATCTTCCCCACCAAAGGGGAGATTCTCTGGAACGGCGACGACATTGTCGCGCTCGACGCGAGCTATCGCGACATCATCGGCTATCTGCCGCAGGATTTCGGTTATTACCGCAATCATACGCCGCGCGAATTTCTGCGCTATATGGCCGCGGTCAAATGCCTAAAGCGCGATCAGGTCGCGGGGCGGATCGACGAACTGATCGAACAAGTCGGCCTCTCGGACGTACGGGACAAAAAGATGCGCAAATTCTCCGGCGGCATGATCCAGCGGGTCGGGATCGCGCAGGCCATGCTGAACGATCCGCGCATCCTGATTCTCGACGAGCCGACGGCCGGACTCGATCCGAAAGAACGCGTGCGTTTCCGCAATCTGATCTCTTCGCTGTCCAAAGACCGGATCGTCATCCTCTCGACCCATATCGTGTCGGATATCGAGACGATCGCCGGCAGCGTGATCTTGATCAAAGACCGTCGTCTGTTCGCGCAGGATTCGCCGGCCGCGATCTGCCGAACGCTGTCGGGCAAAGTGTTCGAAACGGACGCCATCGAGCAGATCAAGACGCCGCGTCTGCTGCTGACCGAAAGGCAGGAGAACGGACGGACGATCACGCGATTCGCCAGCGAACGCGGCATCGGAGATTCCGGATCGGTACGAAGCGTCGAACCGAATCTCGAAGACGTGTTTCTGTACGTCTATCGGGACGAAGAAGAGTGAAGGCCTATGATCTATCTGCACGAGCTGAAAAAGCTGCTGCTGTCCCCCGTTCTGCTCGCTCTGGCCGCGATGTGCGTCATAGCCAATCTGACGTTTCTGCTCGTCGAACGCGATAGTCTTGCGCCTTACGATCAGCTCGGGCATCCTTCCGATGCGGTCGCCGCTCAGGCGGTTTCGATTTTCGAAGGCTACCGAACGGCGGACATCGCCGAAGGTTACGTGCGCTGGTATCGTCTCGAAGGAGACAACGCCGAGCGGGTACGCGCGAAATACGAAGCGCTTCAGCCCGTCGTCGATCGCAAAGCGGCCTCCGCCGAGAAGCCTCCGGTCTACTTCAGCGGCCGGATGACCGATCTCGAAGTGCTGCTGTTCGGCAAATTGTTGAAGCATGTCAGTCAAGAGATCGGTCTGTTGGCGCTGCTGTGCGCTCTGCTGGCTGCCGTCTACGAGCAGATGCGCGGCACCGAACGCTTGATTTACGTTTCGAAGATCGGGCGGAAAATTCAGCTCGCGAAGCTCTGGGCGGCGCTGAGCACGTCGGCGGCGCTGAGTCTGTTTGTGATCGGATTAAGCCTGCTGACGTTTTTCGTGTTGTTCGATTTTCCGATTCCGTGGCGGGCGGACGTCTCCAGCGTTTTCGACCATGCGCTCGGCGAAAGCAAACCTTTTATCACGTGGCATGATCTGACGGTCGCGGAGTATCTGGGAGCGGCGCTCGCGATCAGCTTCGGGCTTGCGCTCTGCTGCGGCCTGATCGGCTTCGCCGCCGGGACCGGGATTCGCAGCGCTTACGCCGCTTTCGGCGCATGCGTGCTGCTGCTCGCCGCGTTCGATCTGATCGCGCGTTCTCCTCTGCTGCCGGTCGGCTCGATCTTCAAGAGCGTTTGGAGCCTCAATCCGATGTGGATGTGGAGAAACAGCGGCACTTGGTTCACCGACGGCCGGGCGGAGGTGTTATGGGCGAACTTCGAGACGCTGGGGCTGTTCGCGTATTCCGCCGTGTTTGCCGCTGCCGCCTGGTTGGCTTACCGTCTGCTGAGAAGGAGGGAGATCCATTGAGGCTGTTTCTGTACGAGTTGAAAAAGATCTGGAATTGGCGCGTGCTGATCTTGATCGCCGGGTTCGCGGTATTGATCTGGTTCTCGATTCTGAAAGGAAACATGGAGACTTATCGGACGGTGAGCGATTACGGCGGCAATTTCGGTCCTTATCAGCGCGAGATGTTCGAGAAATACGGGCCGACGCTGGAACCGGAAGAATTGGCCGATTACGATATTGCGGGGAAAATGGCGGCGCTGGAAAACGAGTTGGATGCTTGGATCGCCAAAGATCCGCTGTTCGTGCAGAACGGCATCTCCACTTATGCGGGGTACGAAAATTTTCGGGATCAAAACAGGGACAGCATGGACGAGAAAGAACGGGCCGCGTTTGATGAAATCACTATGCAAATGGATATCAAGTTGTCGCTGGACGATCTTTGGAACGATCCGAAAAAACGGTTCGCTTCGCCTTATATCCGAATGACGATGCTGGGGAATTTAAACGCTACGTATACGGATTACGAACGCAACATCGGGTATTACCTCATGTACGAAAAACATCCGGTGCTTATAGAAGCTGCCCGGCAAGTTCTTGCCAAACATAATAACAGTTTGGTCCCCGATAACTTGGGCGGAGTTGTATCCGGGCATTTTACCGTAGTCGGCGTATCCGTCATTCTCGCGACGCTGCTGCTCGTCTCGCCTTCGCTGAATCGCGACCGGGCGCGCGGCATCCACCTGCTGCAGTATTCGTCCGCGGCAGGCCGCCGGATCTTATGGATGCAGTGGGCGGCTGTCTGGGTCAGCGCCTGCGTGTTTTCGCTGATCGCGGTTGCCGTGAGCGCCGTTCCGCTGCTGACGGCGGACATAAGCGACTATGCCGGCGTTTCGATGCTTTTTATGGTGAACGGCAGCATCGCGATCCCCTACGAAATCACGTTCGCGCAGTATGCCCTGCTGCTCGTCGGCATGAGTATGCTGCTAAGCATAGCCGCCGCCTGCTTCGCGTTCGTGCTGGCGAAGTTCAGTTCGAATATCATGGCGGCGGTCCTTAAGATCGTTCCGTTAGGACTGGCGTTCTGGGCGCTCTACTTATTCGCAATCAGCGGAGCGCTCGAATACTACAACCCTTTGTTCGACCGCATTCTGCACGGCCGCGTCGCCATGCCGGAAGTCATGCTGTGCGGCGCTTTGGCGGCGGTCGGAATGCTGACGGCGGGGATTGTCGTGAAGCGGGAGAAGAGAGCGGATATTTTGTAAAAAAGAGATAGACGATCGTACGAAAAGGAGCACGACGCATTGAACCTATTCCGGCACGAACTCAAAAAAATCTGGAACCCGCGCATTCTGCTCCTGATCGCCGCTCTCGCGGTTCTGGTCTGGTTCACCATGCTGCGCGGTTTGCTGAACAGCTACGAAAGTCTCGGAACGCACGGCGGCTACGGATCGCATCAGCGCGAGCTGTTCGAACGTTACGGCGATACGCTGGAACCGGAAGAATGGGCGGCGTACGACGTTCCGGGCCGAAAAGCGGCGCTCGAATCGGAGATGAACGCGCTGATTGCTGACGACCCACGTTTTGCCGAATACGGCGTCCGCGATTACCGCGAGTATCGGGCGTTCGCGGAACGCAGCACCGAAGGAATGAACGATCGACAAACCGCGCAATTTCTTGAAGCGGCCGGGGATATGCAGGACCGGCTATCGCTTCGCCGAGACGGGCAAACGTTGGACGAATTCTACGCTTCGCCGCAGATTCAAATGCAGACGCTTGAAGCGCTGGAAAGCGCCTATGCGGAATACGGGCCGACCCTGCAAACGATCATCGCCCGCGACGAACGCCCGGTTGTCGTCGAAGCCGCCGAGCAGATTCTGAAACGGCATAACGACAGCCTGATCCGCGTCGATCTGTGCGAGACCGTCTCGATGTACGCGGCGACGATCGGGGTCTTCGCGATCGCGGCGACGCTCCTGCTGACGGGAGTTCCGCTCGCTCGGGACCGGGCGCGGAATATCTATCTGATTCAGTATTCATCGCAAACCGGCCGCCGCATTCTGTTCGTTCAAGGAGCGGCGATGCTGGCCAGCGGCTGCGCCGTCTCGCTGCTGTCGATCGTGATCGGCAGCCTTCCGTTAATCGCGGCAGGCATGGGCGATTACGCGCACGCGTCGATCCAATCGTTCACCTATTTCGAGATGGGGCTGTACGATATGACGTTCGGCCGATATGCGCTCGTGTTGGCCGGCATGATCGTGCTGATGTGCGCGGCCTCGGCCGGATTGGCGTTTATTCTCGCGAAGTTCAGCGCCAATCTGATCACCATGCTGATCAAGCTCGTCCCGACCGGTATCGCGCTGTCCGGCTTGGCCGTGCTGGCGATCAGCCGAGCTTTTTCGTTCCACAACATTCTGTTCTCGGGCGTGCTGCGAGGGCGGGTGGCGATGCCCGAGCCGATCCTGTGCGCCGCCCTCGCCGCGATCGGACTGGCGGGAGCGCTATGGGTCGCTTTGCGCGAGAAGAAGGCTGATGTCAGTTAGGAGGGTCGGCAAATTATCGAGTACGCGTTATTCGCCGGACGCCAACAGCCGGATCGCCAGACACGCGGATCGCCGTTCTTCGCGAGATAATGACGGCTAATACGCGGCTCGTCGCCCTATAGGGGAGACTTGGTGCAAACAGACCGGCCTCTTTTCGATGTCCCTTTTCAAAATGTTGTCGTCAGGTCAGCATTTCGGCTCGAATTCTGCTTTTTTTGCGGAATTGTTGACTTTATGCGCACATTTCCCCGCACAAATCGCATTTTTTCGCTAAAACAGCCAAAATTGTTGACGTAACGACTGCATTTTCCGAAAATACGTTCTTTTCGGGCAAAAAAGTGAGCAAAAAGTCAACATTCATCTGCGGAAGGGAAAATATCGGGCTATCGATCACGTTCACGCTTCTTGCTACGCTTGATTTTCCGCGATAAATCGGACGCCGTATTCCTCGGATAACGCTTTCAGCTGCTCGGCCGTTTCCCGGTCTCCGATCTTTTTGCTCCATCCGTCCGAAGCATCCGGGTTCGCGCCGACGAGGACGAGATCGAAAGGAGGCACGAGAGCGGGTTCGCAGCACAGCAAATCGTCCAGACTTAGCGCGTTCCAACCGTAATACCCGCAGGGGCCGACGACCGCTTCGCCCAACGCGAGGAAAAAGTTCTCAGCGCTGCTCACCCCGGTCTGATCCAACCGAAAAGGCGGAGCCGTCTGTCCGATGCCCGACGTGCCGCGATTAACCCGATACCGCACCGCGTCCAGCCAGCCTTTTTGCAAATTTTCGTCCAAAAACACCCATTCGTTGGTTCGGATCGGCAGCGATTCCCGCCACAATCCCCAGACCTTCAGCACCTCTTCCGATACAGGCTCCGCGAAAGTCCCGACCAGATCGAGACGGACCGGACCGTTCTCCGCTTCCGCTTGATTCCAATCGATTTTACCGTGCGAAGCGAAATACAGTTCGTGCAGAATCTGTCCGGCTCGGTTGGCGACGACGATGTTCAAGCCCTCTAAGGCCACCCGCGTTCGATTGCGATATTTGCGAAAATTCGGATCGAGTTCGAAATTGATCAACGGGGTCGGTCCTCCTTCATCTCTTTTTTTATCGTATTCGGATCCGATTTCCTATTTTTTGCCGAACGTTCGGCTTGATCGCGTTTTCGATACATCGAGTTTTACAGCAGGCTTCGAATCTCTTCGACTTCTCTCCGGATCAGCGGTTCGGGATCTTCGGACAAAAAGTCCAGCGATTCGTTCAGATCAGGCGAATCATGTTCGTTCAAGATCCGCAAAGACACCAATCTCAACATGAAATCTTCGTCTTTGATTTTCTCGAGCGCATATTCGTCGGCTAACGAAGGAAGCTTCTCGGCCATCGCCAACAAAGCTCTTCTTTGAACGTATTTATCGTCGTCTTTCAGCAGCGTCTCCAGAACCCCGTTCCATTCTGCCTGATCGCTGCGGCGAATCCATTCGGCGATCTGCCATCTTGTCTCGTAAGCATGGAAGACGGCGCCTCGCCGGATGACCTGCCAAGCCGCTTCTCCATGAAGCCCTTCTTCGCATCGATCGAGAATGTCTTGGTCTTCGTTGTTCAGAGCCATCACCAACAGCACGGCTTGGATCTTCGCTTCGGAATCCGGATTTGTCGCCAGTTCGGCGATGATTACTCCGGTCAGATGCAGGATCTTGTCCCATTCGGAATATAAGCAGACATCCTCAATCAAAGACGAACTCGAATCTCGCTCGTACGCTTCGCGAGTCGTTTCCGCCCAAGACCAGAACTCGTCGAGTTCGCGATTCAGTTCCTGCAAAAAGTCCATCTGCGCGCGCCTCCTTCCTATCTCGATCGATATAGCCCTAACAAACAAATTCCCGCGTCGGACAATTTAACTCCTGACATACTGCTGTCAGTAGAGGGAGTCTATCCTAAGACTATAGAAACGTTAAGCACATTCAGCACCTACATCTAAGGAGGATTTATCTTGCCAACCATCGGACCCGACTTCATCTCGCTTCAAGTCAGCAATCTGGAAAGCTCCGCCGAATTTTATCAGAACCATCTCGGACTCGTCCGTTCGCAATCGGGACCGCCGCATGCCGTAGTCTTCGACACCCGACCGATCGCTTTCGCTCTTCGCGATCTGCTGCCGGGCACCGAACTCGGTTCGGGCAGCTTGCCGGGACTCGGCGTCGCGCTGTGGTTGTATGCTCCCGACGCGCAGGAGATTCACGACAAACTTGCCGCGGCAGGCGTCGAGATCGTCTCCGCCCCGATCGACGGGCCGTTCGGAAGAACGTTTACGTTTGTCGATCCGGACGGTTACCGCATCACGCTTCACGACAAAGGCTGATCCGCTTGCGTTAGCGGCGTCTTGGTCCACACCTTACGCTCCCTTTAAAGCAGCAGGCGATTTCCCGACCTGTTTGCTTCGAAGGGATTTTTTTGCGAAGCTTTATTCGCTTTCCGGCGGGATCAGCGCAGGCCGCAGTTTCGCCAGCAGATCCGGCAGACTCAAGTCTTCGTTGTGGTCGCCAGACGTATAAGGCACGCTTTCCCATTCACCTTGCGCGTCGGTCCATACCGTCGTTCCGGTGTCGCCGCTGTAGATCCAGAGGCGGCCCCGCTCGTCCCACAGCACGAAATTATTGTCTCTCGCACGCAGCCCGTCTTCGAGCACGATCCGGTTTCCTGTTGCCGGCTCCGTGACCGCTACCTCGAATCGTCTAACCACGGGATCGTCGATCGGCGTCATCGAAGCCCGGAATTTGCCGCGAGGCGAATCGACAGGATGATCCGGCATCACGAGCGCTTCTCGTTCATCCGGAGTCAGCTCGTCGATCGAGGCGCTCCGCCGGTCGCGGCCCGGAGGATCATCCCTATGAGCCTGCCCGTTCTTCAGATCGACAGCGAAATTCCAATCGGCTTCCGGCACCTCGTCCGTCGGAGACAACACGAAGCCATATGCTCCTTCCCCGGCGACCAACCGCCCCCAATCGGAACCGCTGTAAACCATGTCGTGCATCTCCTGCGCCGACATTTCCAGCCGAATCCGTTGTTCCCATCCGCCTTCCCTTTTCTCCACGAACAGCCGCGCGGAACGGTTGCGCTGCGCAAGGTTCGCCACTTCCACTTGATACACGTAACGTCCGTCTTCGGTAATCTTGAGCGTATCCGATTGTACGTACGGCTCCAACCACCCGACGCGCTCGATCGTGCGCGCATCGTTCCAAGCGAAGATTCCCATAAGAATGGTCGCGCCTAACAAAGCAAGATGCAGCGGCAAACGCAGTTGGATCTTCGGCGTCCTGACCGACAGCAAACAGAGCAGCGACAGCAGAAACAGCGGCAGCGCGATCATAAACAGCTTCACCGTAGCGATCAGATCGGGCGTCCTCTGAAAATTCGCGGTATATCCCAGCAGCAGCCATGCGACGAGCGCGATGCCGCAGACGCCGAGCGTGCTTAGACTTATTTTCAGCCACAGCCGCAAACGATTGCCTCCTTCCTCGATCTCTATAGCGCGTGTCTCCTAGGGCACGTCTTCAAACCTGCTAATGTGCATCTTTTACCGCCTTTTCGCGCTCTACCGCGTCACTTCCCTTTGACGTGCCCCGGCACGCCTGCAGGAAAGTTCCTTGTTTAGCACGAAAATTCGGCAAAATCTGCTTCCATCGAGGTTTGAAGACACGCCCTAGCGTGGGTCGAACAGCGAGAGCGCTCCGTTCAATAATCCCAATTTATCCGCGATTCGCGTTCGATAAGCTTCCCGCTCGCTTTCGGTAAACGTCGACGAGATCTTCTCCAGCAGCGTATACGCCTGCGCGCTCGCCTCGTAACCGCCTCCGACCAACTGCTCGATCAAGACTTTATGATGCCGGGCATAATCCAGCGGTTCCAGCGCATATAACAGCGTTCCGCGATACCCTTGCGTTCTGCGCTGCTGCACCAGTTCGATCAAGACGTCGACCGCCTGCTCCTCGCCCAGATCGGATAAGGCCAGCGCAAGCTCGTTTCGCAGCCGGGGATCGTCCGTCTCGGCCAACTCCCGAAGCAGAATATCGTTTTCGATCGTGCTGCCGCTCGCCGCCAATTCGCCTACCGCCCGCATTCGCTCCTGCACGAACGCTTCTTGTTGTCGGCGCCAATCCGTTTCGGCCAGCTTCAACCCGTACCGGGCCAGAATCGGCAGCAGCTCCTGTCCCAGTTCCCGGCCGAAGCGTTCGAACGCTTCGAATTCGACGGTCATCTGAAGCTCCATCTCCACGCCTTGAATCGCTCCGTACGTGCGAATCGCTTCGATCGTCCGAATCGAGAAAGCGATCCGGTCGTTTTCCGATTCGTGTTCGAAGGTCAGTTTGTAGAGCAAATCGGAAGAAGCGATCTCCGTTCGGCCGAACGATCCGCTCTCCCTCTTCTCTTGCAGGATTCGCCGGAACGACGCGAACATGAACGAGATCTCCTGCACGCTGAGACAAGCTTTCTCTTCCGGACTTACCGTATACGACCGACCGCAGATCTTCGTCTCGTAAACGATCGGAATCCAGTTGTTGTAATCCTCTTCGTATCCCGACACCAACCCTTCCCCAGCGTGAAAAGATAAATTGAAGCTCGACGTGCCGAACGTATCCGTTAATTCCGCCATTCGTTCGCCTCCGTCCATTCCCAAAAAACGCCGAAGATCTCGGTCAAATTAAGCGCTCCGCCCACGCCTTCGTAGAAGTTGTTTTCCACCTTGGCATAGATCCAGTCCTCTTCCGTGCGGTCGATCTGAAGCTTCGTGAAAGTCTTCCCTTCCAGCTCCGTGTCTTCCAAATGAATGCTCACCCTCCAGCCGGGATTGTCCAGCGTCGTTACCCGCACGCCCCAACTGTGCTCCCAATCGCCGTCGCACTGCCGGGCGTACCAATCTTGCAGCCATTGCAGATCGTTCATCGCTTTTCCTCCCCGCTCAGTTGAATAACAAGAAGATCCCAAGAACCACGCCCAAAACGCCCAACCCTCTGGCAATCTTCAAAGAAAGTCCTTCCGCGTGTTTCCAAGGAGAAACGCTTGTTTTGATTCCGAATATCAGAAACAGTCCGATGCCCAAGATCAGAATCGTGCCGAAGATCGTCATGGTGAATCTCCTTTCGTATCGATCGAGATTTCTTTCAATTTCTCCGCCGCTTCGCGGTCGTCCGGATTCGATTCCAACAGCTGCTTCAGCAGTTCCCGGCTCTCGTTCAGATGATTCATGTCCAGATGCAGCAAAGCCATATTATAGAGCGCGTCGCCGCAACCCGGATTGACCCGAAGCGCCTGTCGGAACTGCTCCATGCTGCGGTCCCATTGACGTTCTTCCCAATACAGGCCGCCGAGATTGATATACGGTTCTTCTTGTTCGGGTTCGAGCAGCAGCGATTTTTTGTAACATTTTTTCGCCGCGGCCTTCTTGCCTTGTTTCTCGAAAATCAGGCCCAGATAATACCACGCGTCTTCGGAATCTTCGTCGATCTTCACCGCTCGTCGGGCCCACCACTCGGCTTCATCCTTACGCCCTTGTTTAAGCCGTACGAAAGCCTTGTTAAAATACGGCCGTTCCCACTCCGGCTGCGACCGGATCGCCTCATCGAAAATCGCGGCGGCTTCATCCCATTCGCCCAGTTCCGTCAAGCAGCGTCCGATATAATTGAGCCGTTCCGTATCATTCCCCGATAAAGCCGACAGCGCGCGAAAACTTTCCAAAGCTTCGGCGAAATCCCCGTTTTCGTATTGTTCGATCGCATGCTCATGGTCGTTCATATCGGCTCCTCTCCTTCCGGGCCTGCCGCTTCGTTTCCGTTCTCTATCGTTCTCAGCAGTCTGCGAGCCGGCCCGTAAGACGGATGCCGCGCCAACAGCTTTTGCAGGATCTGCGCCGCTTCCGCCAAACGCTGTTCGCGGATCAGAACCTCCGAGAATTTGCAGGCGACTTGAGCGTTCGCTGGATTCAGCGCAAAAGCTCGGCCGATCCATACGTCCGCACGCGCTTCGTCGCCGATCGCAGAATACGCATCGAATAGGCGCTCGCACGTCTTAAAATGCTCCCGAAGATCGGCCGAATTCAGCAGCTCGCGAATCGCTTCTCGATAATCGCCTTGCTCGTAATGTTCCACGCCTGCGCCGTAAGCCGATCTTCCGTCTGCGTCCATGTGTGCGACCTCAAATCTGGTTAGAATAGGTTAGAATTTGCTGAAATGAAGGCTGTCCGGCTCTTCATGCTCTGAACATAACCATAACGCCGAATACATGTAACCGCCTCCATCTTCTCCCTATTTTTCTTATTAAACATTCGGCGGTCGTTCTCTACCTTCGGCTGCAAAATTCGATCAACGAATGCTTACAGCGGTTCTTTCGGTAAGCTCGAATCCGATTTTGTCGCGATCAATCTTGCTCTAACGGATCGTCATTCCGTTAGAGCAAGATTTTATTGCGTTTCGGATCGCTAACGGATCCTCATTCCGTTAGCCGCGCAAAAAGGGGCAAAAAAACCGAAAAAACCGCTGTTTTCCGTTCTAAGCGTCATCTGGTTCCGTTAGAATTCCGAAAAAGCCGAAAATCGGCTCTAAGCGTCGCCTCGTTCCGTTAGAAGCGAAGCATCGAGACAGACGCCGTTACGCCGCAAAAACAACAGCAAAAAGCCCGACCGGGAGAGGCCGATGCCTCGCCCGGTCGGGCTGCTGCTCTTATTCGTCGACCGCTGGGCTGTCGACGATGCCGTACCGTTCCCCGTCGACGGTTGCCGACTTGACGGGGGAAGGCAATTCCGCCGCGGGCCGATAGACGGCCGCATAGCGGTAATCGCTCGGGTCCGCCTGCGCGGCGGCGGACCCCGTCGATCCTTCGGCGCCTGCGGCCGCCGAAGCGTCGGTGCCGTCCGCGCCTGCCGCAGCGGACGAATCCCCCGGCGCGGCCGGATCCGCCGCGCCCGAAGCGTCCGAACCGGCGGCGTCGCTGCCGGTTCCGGCACTGCCGTCGGCACCCGAATCCGTGCCGACATCACCGTTCGTTCCGGCGCCCGCGTCGCCGGAACCGCTGCCCGCGGCCCCCGGATCGGCCGCATCGGTTCCCGTACCGGAAGTTCCGCCGGCTTGATCGCCGCCGGCCGCGCCTGCCCCGTCTCCGGCAGCCGCTCCGCCCGTACCGGTCGCATCCGAGCCGGTTCCGCCCGTTCCGTTTGCGTCAGTTCCGGCCGCATCGCTGCCGGTCGCACCGGAACCGGCTCCGTTCGCATCGGTTCCCGTACCGTTCCCCGCTTCGCCGGTCGTTCCGGCATCCGAACCCGGAGCCGGATCGTCTCCCGCTTCAAGCTCTGCCCGATCCAGCGTCGCGGTCGTGCCGTCTTCGAGCGTCAGCTCGATCGCGGACGCCGAAGCCAGAAAAGCATCACGCTCTTCCGCCGTGCGGAAATTGAACGCCAGCGCTCCGTCCTTCGCGTCGGCCGGAACGGTCAGCAGGAACTTCGGCTGCGCGGCCGCGTCGTCGGCCGGCTCCGTTTCTTCGTCCGTACCCGGCACGGCCGCGCTGTTCGCTCCGTTCGGATCGGAAACCTGCGCGGTTTCTTTCTCTCCGCCGAGCACGCCCGTGCCGTACAGCACGCCGACGGTCGCTCCGCCGACGATCAGCAGAGCGAGCACGCCCATCAGGAGCAGCGTCAAACCGCGGTTGCGGCGCATCCAGCGCACCAGCGGCGAAGCCTGCTGCGCCTGAATCTTGCGGTACACCGCCGCAAGCGGTCCCGGCGCGCCTTCGAAATAATCGCGCCGGTTGTTCTTGTCTTTGAACGCTTCGCGGTCATGCGCCGCGAAATAGCGAACGATCTCGGCTTCGTACGCCGGATCGAACTTGCGTCCATGCACGTAAGGCTCCTGCGTCGCCGTCCAAGCGAAGAACGTATACAGCGCTTCGCGCCCGCCCGAACGGGCGGTGTTCGTGCGCACGGATTCCACGAGCCGTCGGTAATCGACGTCTTCGCCGCCGCCGCTTAAGCTGCGCGAGAACGCCGGCAGCAACCGTTGATACCGCCCCGCCGCGATCTCCGCGGGCAGCAGGCGTTTGCCGAGCATCTGCACTTCGTCCATTTCCCGCATGCCGAGTTCTTCGAGCAGTCCCGCATCCGGCCGCTGCTGCGTGAACCACAGGTACGCGGCGCGCAGCGCGGCGTATTTGCCCGTTCCGCGCGGTCCGCGCACTTTCTTGCGGCGTTCTTCTTCCGTCTCGCCTTCGAACAGGAAACCGAGTCCGGTCACCTGCTGAAGCGTAACTTTGTCCCATTCCCATTCGTCCAGCAGATATTGGATCGCTTCGTCCGCCAGCGTGACGCACAGCGGATGGTTCATCAGCTCTTCGCCGACGGGACCGTCCACCGGATGCGCCATCGGGCCGCCGTCGCCGCGCAGCGTCTCGACCACGCCGCGCACCGCCGCTACCGGATCTTCGGCATGACGCAGCTTGCTGCCGAGCATTCTTCGGGACGTATCGCAGAAATGCTCGTTGTTCAGCAGCCCCGGATGATCGTCCGACCACTGCTGCACGATGCGGATCAGCTTCGAAGCGTCTTCCGCCGCCTGCATTTTCCGCTCCAGATACGGTTCGAACAGCATGCCCGCCGTCTGGCGGTTGCCGATCACGGTCGAGAAGAACATGTCCGCGAGTTCGGGATCGCTTTCGATGACCGCGTAATACGCCATGCCGCCGTCTTTGCGTTTCTGGCGCGTGACCATCGGCATCAAGATCAGCAGATAACGCATGACCTGCGCCGTCGCGCCTTTGCCTCCGACCCGGAAATAAGCCACGATATCGCGCAGCAGCTCCGGCTCCGGCACGCTGCCGCCCGTCAGATCCTGCATCTCCCGATCGAAACGGCCGCCGAGCAGATCGAACATCCGCGCTTTGAGCCGCGTGTTGCCCGCCCGTTCGATCCAGCGGAACAAGAGTCCCAGCACGCCTCGACGATCGTTCTCGTAAGGCGACTCGTCGCCTTCTTCGATCCGCAGCAGCCGGGACAGTTCCAGATACCGTTCGACATTCAGCGCGTCCGGCGTGCTGCCGAGCGCTTCGTCCGCGAACGCGAAGAAACGTTCCAACCGCTGAGGATCGCGCAGCCCGTCGTGCAGAAAGTCCGCCAGCTCCTGCAAACTTCCTCCTTCGGCCGCGTTGACGATCCGGCCGCGCGAGAAGTCGAACAAGAAATCTTTTTCGATATTCCGGTCACCTGGACGCATCGAACCCTGTTCCACGAACGTCAGATTGACGCCTTTGCGGCTGTGCGGTTCGCGCGAATACGTCAGGAATCCGAGACGTCTGCGGAATTCCGGCGGCAGCGCGGCATACAGCACTTCGAGCAGGCGCAGCGCGCGCTCGCTCGTCTCGGCGATCGGAGCGTTCAGCGTGACGTACACTTTGCGCCGTCCGCTGACCGATTCCATTACGGCGAGCAGCAGCCTTTTGAACGAAGCGCCGTCGATGCCCAGTTCCGCCAGCTTCTCCAGACCCGTTTTGGGCTGCGGAAGATCCGCGCGGATCGGCAGCGACTCCAGCTCGGGAAGCGTCCTGCCGCGAGCGGCTCCGGCGTTTCGTTCGGCGCGCGGCGAAACGTCGGGTGCGTCGCTGTCCGAGACGCGTTCCGCTCCGAAAGCGTCCATGCGCGGCAGACCGTCCGAAGCAAGATCGGTCTCCGCCGTATCGACGACCGTTTCCGCCCCGTTTTCGTAAGCTGCGTAGAGGAAATTCATGTACTCCGACGCCAGAAGCTCCGCTTTCTCCGCCGGCACGACATAGTTATGCGTGAAAAACGTGCTCCGCAGCCCCGTAAAGTCCGCCGACTTGTAGAGACTCCGTCCGAGCACGACATCGCCCGTCTCGAGCTGCACCAGATGCACCGCGTCCGGATAAGCCGCTTCTTCTTTGACTCCGGAAGCCGTCAGTTCGGCCGGCGCGTCGTAAGCGCAGAGCGGGTGCAGCGTTTTTTTGACGAATTGATCATCCAGACCGTTCGAACGCGCGATCGTGTCATAGCCTTCGGTATCCCGGAAAATGCCGCTGCGCGCGCGCGTGTACAACTGCTGGCCGATTTTGTGGGAGGAGAATGTACTCACCTGCTATTCTCTCCCCTCGATGTATTTCAATTTGTAGAGCAGCCAGATAAACGGTTCGTCGACGCGGATCGGACTGACCACGCCCTGAACTTTCTGTTCGACCGGATTGCTGCCGAGCGCCGATACCGCGAAATAGCCGGTCTCGTTGAAGTAGACGTCCATCGTGCCTTTGAACGGCCGATCGACCTTCTCGATGAAGCGCCGCACTTCGCCGTCGATATTGCCGAACTCGGTCAGATCGAAATAGTCGTGATGCTCCAAATTGTTGAAAATATTGCTGTTCGCGCGCAGGTAATCGCCGTCTTCTTCCGCCAGCGCGCGCAGCATGTCGCTTTTGGTCAGCACGACCGCGGTCGGGATATCGGTCTTGCCTTTCTCCTGATGCGCGATAAAGTCGCCGAACATGGTCAGTACCACGTCGCGCGGTTCGTCGTACACGCTGGTCCATTCGCCCGGCTTGTCGCCCTGCATGATGCGCAGCCGCTCGCGGATCGAACGGATCTGAAGCGGATCGACCATGAACAGGATGCCCGCGGAATTCTTGATATGTCGGCCGTGCAGATTCAGGTACTCCTGATCCACCATGCCTTCGCCCGCCACGTCGAAAAATACGAGCGTCAGCGGCGCTTTGCGTTCGTCCTTGAACACGAATTGGAAAATGAACGGTTCCTGCATCCGCTCCTTCTGCGTGGACGCGAGCAGATCGCCGCGTTCGAACAGCGGATCTTCGTAATTCATGCGGAACTTGCGGCTGATCTCCGCGTTCAGCGGCATGCAGGCGGCGTCGAAACGATCGGCCGTCGTCTGCTGAAGCGTATGGATCAGCGACGTCATGTAAACGGACTTGCCGACCTGCGACGCGCCCACGATCGAGATGATGTTGCTCGGCACTTTGCCAGCCGTGATCGGCAGTTCGTTATGGCAGTGCGGGCACAACCGGCGGCGCGTCGTTTCTCCGTAGCGGTCCGTCAGTCCCGTCAGCACGTTGTCCGTATAGATGCGGTGCTCCGGCAGGATATCCTGCGGTTTCAGAATCGCTTCCATATCGTACAGCGAATCCAGCCCGAACCGCGCCCGATACCGGTTCAGCGGCTCGTCTTCGCGCAGCGCGAAATCTTCGTCGTCCTCCCGATAATGCGACGCCCGGAAGACGACTTCTTCCGGCGAAAATTTGCTGAAGCAGTACGGGCAGACGATGTCGTAAAACAGCGGCCTCGGTTCTTCTTGAGACTTGCGCATAAAACGACTGAAAAAACCCATCCCCGTTCCCCCTAATGATTATTATTGATCCATCGAATCTGTGCGTTCGCCGCGCGCCTTATTCGGGCAGCAGCTCGTAGAGTTGGCCGTACTTTTTGCCGTCCGTGAAAAATACCCGGACATAATCGTTTTTGCCGACCTCGATCTCGGGCAGAGCCGTGCGTCCGGCCGGAAACGGCGCGGCGAACGGATAGACCGTGCCGTCCTGCGGGCCGGTCGGGTAAGCCCCGCTTTTCTTCACGTAGCAGAGCACGCCTTCGCCCAGCGGCACTTCGCAAGACAGTTCGATCCTTACCGTCTTGTAAGCGCGGAACAGCGGCTTCTTCTCCCGCACGGCGTAGCGGATCTTCGCTCTGCCCGCAGGCGTCTCCACCGTGTTCTCGCTTGGCGGCTGGCGTACCAATACCGGCTCGCCGGAACCCGGCAGCGCGGCATATACCGTATAAGCGTAACGTCCGATCCCGTCCAGACGGTCCCGGTAACCGCCGGAAGCTTTGTATTCTTCGCGCGTGTACAGCTTCAACTCGGAGATCCCGAAGTCTTCGCCCGCCCCGAAATTCTCGGGTTCCGCGGCTCCGAACGGCAGCGCCCCCGGGTTCGACGCTTCGGCATGGTGCGCGTCCAGCGCGCGGCGGCCGATATAAACCGAATCCGTGCCGACCGGCCAATGCCATTGCAGCGTGCAGACGTCCCCGCTCACGCGGCGCGTCAGTTCGCGAATGACCGGCGTGTCCGGACCCGCTTCGATATACCGCATCCCGGATGTCCCCTTTCGTCAACTTGTCTTGATTCGTCAACTTCCGATCGATCGGCAAGGCGTGGAATCCGTTACCGCCTCGGACGTTGTTTCTCTCTTCACAACTTCTCCCATTATAACACAGCCGGCTGCTTGCATCCCCCGCCTTGAGCCGGGGCCTCAAGCGGCCGGCCGCCATCGGCCGAACGCGTCTTCCCGCGCAAAAACGGCCGATTCCGGACAGCCTTGCTGTCGGATCGGCCGTCTGCGCGTTCGGGAGTTCGAAGCCGAAACCGCTCCGGCGAGTTGACCGCATTTCATCTAAGGTTTGAGCCTTTCGGAAACGCGCACGGTTCAAGCGGGTTTGCCGTAGGAGACTTCGTACACGGGTTAGGTACGAAATCTCGGGGGCGAAAACCAACATCTCAAGCGGTCAGCGTACTCGATTACGACTTCGCGCCTTGATGCAGCAGTCCCGGGATCGTCGACTCGAACGAAGGGAAAGCGTAGACCAGACGGTCCGCCTGCTCGGCCGTCAGTTTGAGCGTGATGACCGGCGTCAGCGCATTGATCACGTCCAGCGCTTCGCGGCTGTAGACGGCCGCGCCGACGATCCGGTCTTCGCTATCGTAGACCAGCGTCATATGCGCGTCGGTATCGCCGCGACCGGCGAAATCCCACTGTTTGCCGAGTTCGACCGGCTTGACCGTATAAGCGTCCGAACCTTCCGCTTCGGTCGGCGTCACGCCGATCTGCGCGATGCGCGGCAGCGTGAACGCGATCGTGGCGATCGGCGGATAATCGATCGGCGCGTCGGACGCGCCCGACAGCAGGCCGCCCAGATACTTCGCCTCGAAGACCGAAGTCGGCGTCAGGCGCGGCTGCTTTTTGTCGATCACGTCGCCGCTGGCATAGATATGCGGCTGCGACGTGCGTAAGTATTCGTCGACGACGACGCCTTTTTCCGTGTACTCGACGCCGGCCGCTTCCAGACCCAGTCCGTCCGTGTTCGGAATGCGCCCCGTCGCGTTGATGACCAGATCGGCGGATAGCGACAGTCCTTTTTCCGTGGTGACCGCGAACTCTCCGCCGCGTTCTTCTACTCGCAAGGCGCGGTCTTCGAAGTTAAAGTTCACGCAGTCTTCGCGCATCTTGTCGACCAGCTTATCGACATACGGCTGATGGAATTCCGACAGCGCCCGGTCGGAACTCTGCACCACGTCGACCCGCGAACCGGCTTTGGACGCGATCGACGCGATCTCCATCGCCACGTAACCCGCTCCGATCAGCACGATCCGTTTCGGCAGCTCGGGAAGATGCAGGAAGTCGTCGCTGGTCTTCAGCAGTTCCGCGCCCGGAATATCCGGCAGCATCGGACGCTGTCCGGCCGCGATGACGAATTTCTCCGCTCCGTAACGCTCGCCGTTGACGACGATCGTATGCGCGTCTTCGAAGGTCGCGTCGCCGCGCAGAATCGTCACGCCCGCGTCTTCCAGCCTTTTGCCCAGAAAATCGGGCAGCGGATCGAGGATCGAGTTCTTATGCTCCATCAGCTTGGACCAATCCAGTTCGAAGCGGCTGTCCATGCCGATGCCCCGGTATCGCTGCGCGTCTTCCATGACTTTGATCGGGCCGTCCAAGATGATCTTGGGATTGCAGCCGTAGGTGGTGCATACGCCCGCGATCTTGCGGCGCTCGACGAGCGCGACTTTCTTGCCTGCCGCCGTCAGCGGCAGCGCCGCGTTCCAAGCCGCCTGTCCGCTGCCGATAAACAATACGTCAAATGAAGTCATCTTGTCTCTTCCTTTCGGGTTCGGGATTCGGGTTGGGTGAAATCGGATTCGCGATACGCGTAAACGTGGCGAAATCCAACATTCGATAGGATGTCATTTAATTACACACAACATTCCTTACCCGTACCCGAAATCCGTCAACCGGAAAAGCGAGCGATTCTTGGCGGAAAACCTGTCGCGACCGGATCGGCCTTCCGTTCCGAAAACGAAACATCGAACACGCCGCCTGGCCTCGCCGAAAAGACAGAACCTTCCGCGGCTCCGCTTCGGCCGAAGATCAGAAGCCGCTGCTCCGGTCGCCCGGACGTCGTCCCATGCCGGCCGAAGGGTTCAGCTTTGCCCCTTTGTTTCCACGTTCGCGGCGGCGATGGTCGCTGATCGGGACGATCACGGTGAACAGCGCGATGATCGCGGCAAGCGTCAGATCCGCCAACAGTCTGACCGAAGGCGCGCCGAGGCTCTCGCCTTGCAGTCCGAATTCGAGGATCAATCCGGCGATCAAACCCGCGAACGCGCCGCCGATTCCGAAACTTTTGGCGAGGAAACGATTGTCGAACATCAAGCCCAGTGCCACGCCGAGCGCGGCTCCGATCAGCAGGATCAGCGCGATATGCAGAATCTGCAAATACGTGCTGGCCGCCGGCGCGCCGGTGCGTTCGGTGAGCAGCGTGTGATCGTCGAGATTGCGGTAGATGTCTTGGAACGCCAGCGAGATCTGGTCGGCGTTGGCGACATCCGTATAAGTTCCGCCGGTACGCTCCGCGATGTTCCGGAGCAGCGCGAAGTTGCCGGAACTTTCCGTACCGAGCCCGAGCGTGTTGACCGGAATGCGTTGGTCGCGATAATCGGATATCACGGAATCGATCTCGTTTTCCGTCGCGCCGTCGGAGAGCAGGATGACCATGGAACCGCTGTTCGAATCGCCTTTTTCCTGAATATGCTGCATGGTCTCGGTCAGGGCTTTGGCAATATTGGTTCCGTACATGGCCTCTTCGATATTGTCGATCTTGGCGTATACCTGCTGCTTCTCCGAGTCGGTTGCTACTGAAGCAAAAGGCTGCACCAGAAGCGGTACGTCGTCGAAAGCGACGACGGCAACCCGTTTATCCGCGTCCATCCGCGCGATCAGGTCTTTGGCAGCGGTAAAACGTTGATTATTCGGATCGTTCGTAAGCATACTCTCCGAATTGTCGATGACCAGCACGATGTCGTTCACCCGCTTCACGCCGCCCAGATCCAGCTCGTAGACGAACTCGAACAGCGAACCGAGCGCGAGAAAAGCCGCCAACGTCACGGGCACGATCAATTTCCACGACAATCCCGAATACCGTTCTCTCCACGATCGGCCGTTAAGCTTCGGCGAGATCATCTCCGCGACCAGACAGCCCAGTCCGATGCAGAAAGCCAGCACGCCGAAATAGATGCCGACCAGCAGAATGCTGGACATTTCTCCTTCATATCGGCTCAGCAGCCATTCTCCGATGCCGAATCCGACCGCGCCGCCGACAAGCGCCAGCAGCAGAAGAAGCAGATTGATCTTGCGCTGCATTCTTCTTCCCCCTTTTCTGTGTCTGAGTACCCTCTCAACTCTTGATCAGAGATTTATGCTTTCCTGCAACGCACACGTTTCAAGCGCGATTTAGGGGAGCGTAACCTTACCTGTAGTGTTGACAAGATACCGAGTCTTTGCGTACACCTTAATTCCTTAGCTGCGCTAAAGTTAAAGTGATTAAGTCCATAAATCCGCTTATTTCGCAGCCAATCGCCAGCTCAGAACGAATAAGGACTTAAATCCCTTTATTTCCGTCATTGAGTGCGTAAAAACCTCGGACGAGCCGAAATTAAGAGGATTCTTGTACTTATTTTCGATAAATGGCGGTATTCGATCAAAATAAGCGGATATTCGGCCTTATTTTGAACAAGGATTTTCGATTCCCCATGTTTCCGCAGCGCTTCCTTACGTTTTTTAGCACTTCATGCCTTCGCTTCGCTCCTGCCCTTATGCACTCACACTTCCGGCAGACTCTCCGCGTCGATCGCGTGGAACCGATAGCCGGCTTTGATATAAGCGTCGTAATAGACGCGGCCGTTACGGTAATACATCAAGTCTTCGATATGGAAACCGCCCATCAGGTTCAGCTTCTCGACGCCGTCGCTGCGGCGTTCATGGACGTAGCCGACGCGATAGATCCGCGACGTCTCTTCTTCGTTCAGCGCGTAGCGCATAAATTCGCCGTTCGCGTCGCCGAAGAAATACTTCTCTTCGTGGCGATGCTCCTGCGTGTAATCGAACAAACGCAGATTGATCGCCGCCCGTTCTTCCAGCGTCCGGTAGAGAATGCGGAACAAGTCTTCTTTGGTCATCGTCTCGCGGTTCTCGTATTCGACCGCCACGTTCGCCCGGCGCAGCAGCTCCTCCTCGTACGTCTGGACGAGCGGTTCCGCGCCCAACAGTTCGCGGGCGCAGAGTTCCGTCAGCCGCGCCAGCAGACGGCGCTCGCCGCCGTGCATGGCGGACAGTCCGGCTTCGCTCATGCCGGACAAGACGCCGCCCGGGTAAGCGCCGCCCGAACCTCCGCTGCCCGTCCCCGATGCGCCCGAATCCGCGCCGTACGCGTCTTCCGGACGTTCCGCGACCAGCGCCGCGAGGTCGCCGAGCCGGCGCTCCTCGAAGTAATAGTCGCGGCCCCGCCGGTCTTCGGCGTCGCGCATCAGATTGTCGACGACGCGTTCGTAATACGGCATCAGATTCTGCCCGATATAATCGTCGGCGCTCCGCGCGCTGTATTCCGCGGCGCGGCGCAGCCGCTCTTCGAGCTGCTCGACGCGGCGGACCCTCGCCTTGTACTGGCCGTGCAAAGCGATCAGCGCGTCTTCGTAGCGCCGGTACAGCTCGATCTCCGTCTCGAGCCGCAGGATGTTCAGCTTGAGACCGTAGACGGTCTCGAAGAAATACCGCGCGAAGTTGCGCACGTTCTGGCTGTCGCGCAGCAGCGCTTTGCGGAACGGCTGGTCTTCGACGATCCCGCCGTAGAGCCGGTCGAGTTCCTGTCGCGCGCCCTCGAGTTCCAGCATCGCCTCGCGCATCCGCTCGAGCAGCGCCTGCGCCGCTCCTCCCGCGGATTCGGCCGGATCGCTCCAAGCGGCGATCCGGTACAGCCCGTGCCGCGCGTCTTCCGCCGCGGCCCGGGCGGCGTATTCGCGCAGCCCTCGGCCGATATCGGCTTCGACCATGTTGCGCTGCGCTTCCGCCTCGAAGTTGCCGCGGAAGAAACTCTCCGCGGCCTTCCCGAACAGCGCTTCTTCCGCTTCGTACAGCGTCATCCGACGAATGGAGCCGTAGGACGCGGACGAACTCATGATGCCGTTCATGTCCTCCAGCCGCCCTTCGTCCGGCGCGAGGCGCGCCGCCCGCTCCCGCATATGCGGGCGGTCCAGTTCCAGCCGGGCGAGCTGCTCCGCGGCCGGCGTCTCGGGGATCTCGCGCATGCGGCGGTTCAGGCCGCGCGCGAAGTGGTACAGCACGGCCAGCGCGATCGAGCGGTCCGGCCGGGTCACCCGGGCGAATCCGCCCGAAGCCAAGCCGCGGCGTCCGGACTCGCCCGCCAACCCGCTCTTGAAAGCGGAGTTGTTATATTGGCCGGCGCCGGTCTTCAGCCCTTCCAGCGGCTGGTCTTCCGCGGTTCCCGCGGCTCCGGCGAGGCCGAGCGCCGACGAACCGCCGTCGCGGCGGCGGTTCTTGAGCAGATGCGCATGGCAGACGATCTCGTAGCCGCTCCGCAGCCCGCCCGGCTGGGCGATGCCGCGTTCGTTTTTGTCGGACAGGATGTACACAAGGTCGAACAGCGGCGACGGCGCGTGGTTCACGTCGATCTTCAGCCGGTTCTCCGTGACCTGAAGCGGCGCGGAGAACGCGTATTCCGGGCGCTGCATCCGATCCAGCTCCCGCAGGAAAGACACCCCGACCGAGCTGGAATACCCGAACGAATCGGATTGTTCCTGATCGCTGACCAGCACGTACAGATCGGTCTGGACCGATTTGAACGATTGGCCGAACACCGCGCCGGCGAGCATCGCGATCTCCGGCGTCAGCACGTTCATCACGTCGTCGGCATGCACGACGACCGACAGATGCAGCCGGTCGAACGACGCGAACAATCGGCCGTTCTCCGACAGCATCCGGCTGGCCCGGCGCAGATCCCGGTTCAATTCGAACAGATGGTCCGCGTCTTCGTCCAAGAACGCGCGGTGCAGATCGCGCCGCAGCGTATTCTCCTGCGGCTGCCTTCCGCCGAAAGCGTCCCAGCGGAACCGCACCGCCTGACGATGGCGGTCCAGCGCGTCCTGCGGCAGCTTCGCTGACGCGATATGGAAATACGCGATGCCCGCCGCGTTATCGTACTTGCGGTCGTTCAATTCTGTCAGGGCCGACGCCGCCTCGGCCGCCCGATCGCCGACGAACAGGAAAGCGGCCGGATAATGCAGGCCGCTTCTTCCTTCCGCGAAGCCGGGCAGTCCTTCTTCTCTGGCCGCGTACGCGGCCGCGAATTGCTCCAGCAGCTCGTTCATGTTATTTCAACCTTTTGCGCAGCTCGTTCAGCTTGGCGGCCGTTTCCCGGTAGAAGCGGTACACTTCTTCGCCGTTGACCAGCTCCATGCGCTCGTATTCGAGCTGCTCGCGCGCTTCGATAAACGTCTGATATAGCTCGTCCAGCTTGCCGACCAGCAGCGATACGTCTTCCGACGCCGTCAGCTCGGCCGAGCGGCGGGAAGCTTTGCGCAGCAGCGTCTGACGGTCTTTTTCGCCCAGCGAACGGAAACGGTCGTAGATCTCGAAGTGCGGATAGCTGCGGCTTTTCATCAGATTGACGAACGGCTCCCAGCTTTCTTCGTCTTCTTCGCGGTCGTAGACGTACAGCGCGCCTTTTTTGACGATGGTCTCGGTATACAGCGCTTCGAGGTATTGATCCAGCAGTCTTTCTTCGCCGGCATGCTGGTTCATCAGCGCTTCCAGCTCGGCGACTTTGGCCTGAATCTGTTCGTATTTCGCCAGTTCTTCGCGCACGCGGCGGATCTGTTCCGGCGAACGGATCAGGTTTTCTTTGGCCAGTTCTTCGTTGATGCTGCCGAAAATGTCTTTGACCGATTCGCGGCCGATGCCTTCGCTCAGCAGACGCTTGAGTTCGGCATACGCGCGTTTCACTTCGCCGAGGTTCGGCTTGGCGCTCTGAAGCTGCATATCGAAGCCCGACAAGACGGCGAACAGATCGAACGGCCGCGTCGTGACGACGGAATAGCGGCTGCTGGTCGTCTGGTCGATGTCTTTTTCCACGATGACGCCGAATCCGCGCGCCCGTTCGAATTCCCCGCGAACGCGTTCGTTATAGCCTTTCACGCGCTCGTTGCGGTACACGTCGCCCCACGACTGCTGCGGGATCGGCGACGGCAGATACGTCCAGTTCTCGCGCTCGGTCTGCACCAAGTGGCGTCCGACGCCTTCTTTGCCCAGAATGGTGCGTTCGTAGTTCTCTTCGTACACTTGCAGCGGCGTGTAGACGAACAGCGGCACCCCGTTGCGCGTGTTGAGCCAGAAGATCCGGTTCTTGACGCGGCTTTCTTTGACCGTGAAGTTCGATTTGCCGATCGCGTTCTCTTGGTAATTGCGAATCCCTTTGAGGATGCCCGGCGCTTGAACCGGCACGGACACGAAGCCCCACGACGGGAAATGCAGATTGCCCGAGCTGTTGCTCAGATGGAATACCGGAATCGCTTCTTCGTCCAGTTTGCCCGCGATGTTGCGTTCCACGAATTTCTCGATCGACTCGTCTTCGCCGAACTTCATCCGCAGGAAATCTTCCATCGACTGCGTGATCAGATCGCCGAATTTGCCGGTCAGGAAGTCCGAGATCGAACCGACGATATCGACTTCCTGCTCTTTGATCCAGCGGTCGGAATGGTCGAGCAGCTCCTGCGCGAAATCGCGGATCAGATCGTCGGCGTCGCGGCTTTCCATCAAGCTGGTGACGACTTTCGAGATATCCGGCACGCTGACCACGTTCCAGTAATACGTTTTGTTGCCCTTGTGATCGACCTGCTCGTCGCCGCGCGTCAGAATCTCGCCGTTGCGTTCGAAGATCGAGCTGAGCGCGTTCAGAATCTCGGTAAACACGCCGTAGATCCGGTTGTTTTCGCGGTTCAGAATCTCGTAGAAGTCTTCGTAGAACTCGATCATCTGCTCGGTGCGTTCCACGTCGGCGCGCAGCCAGTATTCGGTCATTTTGGCTTCGATATACGCGTTCTTTTTCTTCTCTTTGGAAACGAAAGCGCTCTTCGCGTCGCCCAGACGTTCGTTCGCCTGCTCTTCGGCCGCTTCGATGTCGCGCGGAATCCGCAGCAGGCTCTCGCGCAGATTTTCGATATACGCCTGAACCATCTTAAGCAGCGAGAAGCCTTTTTCCGTATAGATCAGGCGCGACACGTAGAAAGGACCCTGCTCCGGACTCAGGAAAGCGCGGCGCACCTGCTCCGAGAACCGCTCCATCATCTCGCCCGGAAGCTGCTTCTTCATCTTGATGTATTCTTCGCGCGCCCGCGTCAGGAACGTCTGCTCCAGCTCCACGTCCATGCTGACGTTCTGCATCTTGACCACGTTCGCGTAGCTCAGACGCTCGCTGTTCTGGTAGCCCGGAATCGGTTCCGGCACGCGGGACTCGAACGTTTTGAGCATCGAATCGGGATCGAGCATCAGTTTCTGCGCGAACCGTTCGATCTCTTCTTGGTTCGGCGCGTGCTGGAACATCTTCTCCATTTTCTTGAACAAACGGTACGCGAGGTAGGTGGTCATCTCTTCGATCGGCAGCACCGCCGACGAAGCGCCGATGATGTTGTAATCGTAGTTCGCCGGATACGCCTTCGTCATCTGCGCGATGTTCGTGCGGATATTGCTGATATAGTCGTGGATCGCGAATTCTTCGCCGGAAGCTTTCTCCTCGCTCGCCATGAAGTTGGTGATATTCTCGGCCGTCACGTTCATGCAGTAATCGTACGCGTTCTCCAACAGTTTGCCTTCGGTATTGGTCGCGGAGATCAGATGGCACAGGTTAAAAGGCGGCAGCGGCGAATTCACGGTCAGAATGCTGCCGTACTGCTGCTTGAACCGCTCCCCGCGCGCGTCGACGTTCATCCAGTAATCGAGTTCTTTCAGCGCGGCATAGCCGTTCTTCCGGACGTATTCGCGCGTATGTTCGCTGAGGCTTTTGTTCGACAGATTGACGTCCGGGGTGAACAAATAGCCGAGCATGTTGAGCCGGTCCACGCCGCCCGCGCCGTAATCGCGTTCGACGAGTCCGCGGATGATGTACGAGATATCGAGGAACGAACCGCTGCCCGTACCGCCGGACAATCCGGTCAGCAGGAACACGGTCAGTTTCTTGTTGGTGCCGACCGACAGCGTCTTGATCTTCTTGTCGATGGCCTGCACCACTTGGTTGATCTTCGTGAAAAGGAGCAGACGTCCCGCTTGGCGTACGCCGGCCGCGCCGTTCATGCCGTCGGTGATGCTCAGTTCGGGCGACAGCCATTCGGTGATATACGGCTCGAGGATGCTGCGGTTCTGAAGCAGTCCGCCGATCTCGGCGTTGGCGAGCAGCACGAATTCGTTGATCGGGTCCAGCCCGATCCCTTTGTAGCGTTTGCCGCGGTCCTGCTCGTTCGTCTCGAACGCGAGGAACTCGACGTTGGACGGCTTCTCCATTTTCTTCTTCGATACCGGATCTTCCGGCAGCTTGAAGCGGCGGTTGATCTGGTATTTAAGGCGCAGCAGGGCGTCGATGCCCGTGCCGCCGAGGCCGATGATCAGCATCGGGTTGTCGATGGTGTCGACCCGGATCTTCTCGCTGACGATCCCGCCTCCGAGCGAGACGTCGAGCTGTTGGATATGTTCTCTTACGATCGGTTTCATGGGTGGCTCCTTTCGGGATACGGCCCGCGCGTTTGAAACGGAGCGGGCCGGTTCGGGTCGCGTGCTGCACGACGACGTGCAGCACGCGGCATTTAAGTCTTCTAGGCTGCATTTTCATTTTAGTTTAGGCAATTTCGGCCGAGACCGACACCGCCTTGAGGCGGGGTTGTTGACGGAAAAGCAACTTTTCAGGTCAAAAATCAGATTTTTACAGCCAACGTGCGCAAAGGGTCAACCATTAAACTAAATACTCCACTTGGATCGTTTTTCCGGCTTGGGCCATCGGGACGGTGATCCGGTCGCCGCTTTTCAGTTCCAAGCCTTTCGACGTATCGACGACGCGGCCGGATTTCTCGATCGGGATGCCTTCGGCGCTGCTTCTCAGCACGATGCGGTCTTCGGAACCCGGCGTGAACACGATGTTTTCCGTGTCTTTGAGTTCCGGGGCAAGCTGGAGAAGCTGATGCAGATTAAGACGGCCTTTGTAGGTATTTAGTTTCTTATATTGCGGATAAGAGCGTTCGCCGGTGTTTTCGTCGCGGATCTCGATGACCATCTGGCCGACGAAGCCTTTGTTCGCTTTTTTCAGATAACGCATCAAGAAAAAGACGATCGCCGCCAGAACGAGCAGTCCCAGCACGCCGAGAATGACCGGAATCAGCGGGAAAGGCTTGTCTTCTGTCGGCTTGTCCGTTCCGGTACCGGCCGCGCCGGATACCGCTCCCGAAGCGGCGTCGACGGTAATCGGCGCGGATTCGCGGTAGAAACTGTCGGCTTCCGCGCGCACGATCAGCGTATACTTGTGCGCTTCCGGCAGTTCGTAGCCGACGTCGAACTGCGTGCCGTTCAGTTTCATCGGAACGTTCGTTTCGACGCCCGTGTTCTCGTCTTTGGCGACCAGCGTCGCTTTCATCGTCGCGTACAATTCCGCCGAATCCAGCTTGCTGCCGCCGCTGGTGAGGTAAGCGGAGACGTCGACTTTATCGCCTTTGGCATAGGAGGAAGCGGACAGCGGAGCGGTCGCCAGTTCAAGATCGTAGTTGAAGACCAGGCTGATATCGATCTGGTCTTTGTTCGCTCCCTGCACGCTCAGCGTCCAATCGCCTTCCTGCGGTTTGATCAGCTTCAAGAGCGAATACGTCTTCGACGTGGACAAAGTCACCGAATCGGAAGGAATCGCGATCTCTTTGCCGCTCGGATCTTTGAGTTTGAGCTTGACGGGCTTCGCGGAAGTGATCGATACGTTCGCTTCCAGCACGTTGGCGTTCGGCACGGAAATCTTCACGTCTTGGAACTGTCCGCTGCCGGTCAGCGAATCGACGGGCACGATATTGAGCTGCTGATGGCTGGCGAAGATCTCGCTCAAGATGCCCGGCAGATCGTCGGCGGAATTCGTCACGAACGATTTGCCTTTGGTATCGTCGGCGATCTTTTTCAATTCCGCCTGATTCAGCTTGCCGTCGGCGTTCAAGCCGATCGTGTACACCGGAATGCCGGCGTCGGCCGCTTTCTTGACCGAGCTTGCCAGTTCCTGCTCCGACTGCGTCAACGTCTTGCCTTTGTTGGAGTTGAGCTGCGTGTTGCCGTCGGCCAGCATGACGATCATCGGCTCGCGGCCGGACTGCGTGCTGCGTTGAAGCATGGTGACCGCTTCGGTCACGCCTACGGCCGTATCGGTGTAAGCGCCGCGGTTCAGCTCGCCGATGAATTTCTTCAGCTCGTCTTTGTCGGCTTGACTCTGAATATCGAGCAGCGCTTTCTCGCGCTGCACGACGTCCGTGTACGAGACGATGCCGACCCGGTCGCCCTTGGCGGGCAGCATGTCGATGAACAAGCGCATCGCTTCGCTGCCGAGCTTATCCGGGTCGCTGGTCGCCATCGAGTTGCTGGCGTCGAGCACCAGCACCGCGTCGATCGGCGCCGCCGCGCCGGCGTTCGCCGCCCCCGTCGTTCCCGTTCCCGAAGCGGCGGCAGAACGCGCGCCGGCCGGGAACAGCCCCGCGACCAGCAGCAAGGCCGCCAGCAGCGGATAGATCCACTTTCTGAATATCGATACCATTTCGGCAAAACCCCTTTGTGTATGCGATCTTGGCGGGTCGGTCGGCTCGCCGCCCTTATCCGGCGCGGCACATGCCGCCGACCCCGTTCTATCCCGGACGAATCCGGCATCGATGCGGCTTACGGCCGCGAACGGTATTCCAGCACCGCGATTCGGCGCGTCCCCGCCGGAAGAACCTCTACGCGTTCGCCGCTGCTTAGCGGCAGGCCGCCCGCGGCTTCGAGAAGCAGCCCGCCGCGCCGAATCTCCGCGTCGGCCGCGCGGCTGCGAAGAACCGGCGCGCCTCCGCGTCCCGGACGCAGCGTAACGCCTTCGGCCGCGCGGAGCTCGAAGCGTTCGCTCTCCGGCAGTTCTCCGAGCAGCCGGAGCAGATCCGTCCGGCCTCGCAGGCCGGTCAAGTCGGCCGCATGCGCATGCAGCAGTCGGCCCGAATGCTCGTCGACGATCTCGACGAGCAGCCTTCCGGCGAAACGCCGGTTCGCCCGCGCGATGCCGCCGACCAGAGCGGCGAGCGCCGCGACTCCGGCCGCGCCGAGCAGTCCCGGCACGGCCGGAGCCAACGCGGCCAGCGGCCGGAACTTCGTCTCGGCTGTTTCCGCAGCCTCGCGCGGAGCGCTGCCGCTGACTTCGACGCGAACCGGCTTCGATTCGCGGTAGAAGCTGGCCGATTCGGCGCGGACGGTCAAGTCGTAATTGTAAGCCCGGCTGAGCGTATACGAGCCGACGAAGCGGCCGTTTTCCAGCGACAGCGGAATTTTCTCTTCCGCTCCGCTTTCTTCTTCGCGCACGATCAGCGCCGCGCGGGCCGATCGGTACAATTCGGGCGAATTCAGCCGCCTGCCCGAACGTTCCAGATAAGCGGAGACGTCCAGCTTGCTGCCCCGTTCGTAATACGGTCCCAGCTTGCCGATCGCCAGCTCGAAATCGTAACTGAACACCAGCCCCATCTCCGGCGGCCGCGTTCCCGTTCCTTGGACGCGCAGCGTCCATGTTCCCTGCTCGGGACGAACCAGCTTAAGCAGCGCGTAAGCGGAAGATTCCGACAGCAGCGCTCGGTCGGACGGGATCGGCACGGTTCGTCCGTTCGGGTCCAGCAGTTCCAAGCTTCCGCGGGCCGCTCCTTTGATCGAAGCATTGGCTTCGATCACTTCGCCGTCCGGAATCTCGATCCGGAATTCGCTGAATGCGCGCGATTCACCGGAGCTGTCGGTTCGGCCGGATTCGCGAATTTCGGGTTTGACCGACGGAGCGGACGCGGCGACGGTCATCACTCTCGCCTGCTGATGGCCGGCGAAGATCTCGCTCAGAATATCCGGCAGGTCCGCGGCCGAATCCGTGACGAACGCTTTGCCGCCGGTTCGGTCGGAGACCTGCCGCAGCACGCCGCGGTTGAGCGTGCCGTCGGCATTCAGCCCGATCGTGTAGATCGGGATGCCGGCGTCTTTCGCCTGCCCCGCCGCTTCCGCCAGTTCGGCGGCCGAGTCGGCGCGGGTTCGGGTTCCTTCGCTGTCGAGCGACGTGTTGCCGTCCGCCAGCAGCACGATCATCGGATCGCGTCCTGCTTCTTCGCCGCGCAGCAGCATCCGGACCGCTTCGGTCACGCCGACCGCCGTATCGGTGAACGGTCCCCGGTCGAGCTGCCCCACGAAAGTCTTCAATTCCTGTTTGTCGCTCTCGCCGCGAATCTCCAGCAGCGCTTTCTCGCGTTGGACCTTGTCGGTATACGAGACGATTCCGACCCGGCTGCCCGAAGCGGGCAGCATGTCGATAAACATCTTCATCGCCTCCGCGCTGATGCCTTGCGGATCGCTCTCGTTCATCGAGTGGCTGGCATCCAACACCAGTACCGCATCGACGGAAGCCGTCCCGGTTGCCCGGGCTTCGGCATGTCCTTGCATGACGGCGGGCCATAACAGCGCGGCCGTCCATATTCCTGTCCATAATCCGGTCATACGACGTTTCATTCTCGGCAGCGCACCTCGCGATTTCAGTAGGTTTACAGAACTCCGTTCCTGTCCGGGTTGCCCGGTACTGCCTATTGTCGCATGTCCGCCGGCGTCGGCCCGCAGAACGGACGGACGCCGACGACACTATCATCATAGGCTTGTTTTCTGTGAAAATCCTTAATAATTGGTTAACAACTTCTGAAAAGCTTGTAACTTGACCGCTGTTTCCAAAATCCGAAACGTTCCTTCGACGCCGCGCACTCCCGCTCCGGCAAGCAACCGATTGTGCCCGGAGCCTTTTCCCGCTATGGTTAAGCAAGGCGGCACTCCCAAATTATAACGTAAACCCGCAGCGCATCATAACGTCTGCATTTCCGCGCGGGAAGGCAGACTCCTTTACATTATAGGCCCCTGACGTATCGAAGAAATCGGTCGGGAGAAGGAACGTGCCGCGATCCTCCGCGATCGGATGTTTCTCAATACGAACAGCTCGGAACTTTGTTTCTTTTTGCGATCTTCGAATTTTCTATATAATACGTATCTTGAAGCCGTTCCCTCGTCCCGCCAAGCCCACGGTTGCGCCCGCCGCCTTTTCGGGCTATCGTTAAGCAAGGCGGCACTCCCAGATTATCGCTTAACGCTCGCAGCGCCTTACAACGCCCGTATCTCCCGACAGCGGAGGATGCGCTTTTTCGCATGACGGAGTCCCGCCGCCTCAAAAAAATCGATTCAGGGAAGGAGAAGGAACGTGCAGTCATTGACTTCCTATTTCATATACCTCACTTACGGAATGCTGGGGATCCTATTTCTTTTTGCCGCGATCAAATCCCTTCTCTATATACGCAGCCCCAAACAAGCGCCTTCGCGGGCGGACATCGACACCAAGCTGCTCAACACTCTAAACGATCGGCGTGAACCCGAATGAAGACAAAAACAGCCGTTACGTTCAAGCCTTACGAACGTACCGAATATGCTTACGAGAAGCTCAGGGTCTGCCGCAAATGCGGCCATTATACCGTACTGTCGCATGACGTCTGCCCGGTCTGCGGCAAACATGCTTTGATTGACGTCGCGACCGCGGCCAGACGCGAAGCGCGCAAAAAGATGCAGTCGGAGCTGCTGTTCGCGGTGCTCTTGACGCTGCTCGCCATGTTCTTCGCCGATACGGTGCTCTGGATGGGCATCTCGGCGGCCGTCGGCGCGGCGCTGACCGCCATGCTGTGGTTCGCCCAGCGCCGTTCGCTCGAAGCGCAGCTTCGCATCCGGACGGACCGCATGTTCGCGCGGGACCGCGATCGGATTCGTCACGGGCTGATTCAGGACATCCGCGCCGCCGAAGCCCGGCTTCAATCCGAACCGGCCCGCGCTTACGAGATGCTGCGCGAAGTCGGCACGCTGCTGCGCAACGATCCGATCCGCGGCCTGCAGGCGGAACTGCTTCAGACGTTCGTGCTGCGCCGCGATATGGATCTGCTGCTCGAGCCGCTGATCATGGACGGCTTCTCTCCGCATCTGGCCGGGTATATCGGCGAAGTCGCGAAGCTGAACCGCGAGCTGATCAAAGAAAGCGCGATCCGCTACTGCCTGCGTTACGAACCGCAGATCCGCAACATGAACCGGGGCGAAGACATCCTTGCGGCCGTGGCGGGCGCGGCCGTACGGATGAAGCGTTATATCGAACTCTATCCGGAATTCATCCGACGCTACGTGCATAAGCTGCCCGAAGAACGACTGGAACGGCTGCGCGACCTGCTCTCGCAGCATGCCGGAAGTTTCCCGCAGCTTAAGCTCGAAGCGGACGAAGTCTATCGGATGCGCCATCGGGAACGCCATTCGCACGGCCGCATGCTTCCGCCGCGCGACGATCGGGGAGAGAGCTGATGACTCGCTCGTTCAAGAACGCTTTGATCACGATCCGCAATTTCCTGACTCTGCGCAATCTGCTGGCCCTGCTGTGCGCGGCCGCGCTGATCGCCGTTATCGTCAAAGGATTCCGCATCGAAGACAAGATCCGGCAGGTCGATACGGCCGACGCTTATTATGCGAATCACGAACGCCTATCGGCCGAGGCCGCTTACGCGAACGCGCTCGCCAATACCGTGATCCGTTACCGCGAAGATCACGTTCGCGAGCGGTTGGCGCAACTTGCGCCGCTCACCCGGATGCGCGAAGAACTGCTCAAGTCCAAAAGCGAACTGCTGGCGGCTCTGGAGAATCAAGATTTCGACGCCTATCTGGCCGCTTACGAGCTCTACGAGCCGTTCGAACGGCTGTCGCTCGAAGGCGAATACGCCGCCGAATACAAACAGCTCGACGCACGCTACCAGATGGACGGCATCGTCGCCGACGGCTTCGCCGATTTCCGGAGCGGCTTCGAGCAGGCGCTCGCCGGCAATCTGGACAGCGGCGATTACGGCGACGAATCCGCCAAGCCGAATCTGCTGCGGATTCCGGCCGTCTTTTTCGCGCCGGAGCAGCCTTCGGCCCGAAACGGCGCGTCCGCGCCGAGCGGCTCGTCTTCTCTGTCCGAATCGGAAGCCGAAACGCTCAAGACCGAGCAGCTGAACGCTTTGTTCGAAGACTATGATCGGCGCAAGCTGAAGAAGTTGGCGGCGGCGGGCCGATATACGGACATGCTCCGCGAAGCCTCCCGTACCCTGAACGATTACGGGCAGAGCGGCTTCGAAGCGCCGTGGGTCCGGCTTCAAGCCGAAGAGACCGTCGACCTCGTGCTGCGAAGCGATCTGGAAGCGAAGTCTTACGCCGATTTCGCCGCCCATGCGCGCAGCTTCGCCGACTTCGTGTCGCAAAACGGCCTTTCTTCCGATCTGACCGCTTGGATCGACAGCCGAGTCGGCGAACTGAATCGCCGCGCCGGCGCGCTGGTCGCGGACGGACGTTTCGAAGAAGGCATCGCGCTGTACCGCGCGCTGGACGGCTATGCCGATACCGAAACGCACGTCGCGCAGGCCGAAGACGCTTGGACCGAAGCCGATCCGCTGCGCATTTTGCGGTCGGCGGACGATTCGCACACGTACAAGTTCGCGATCAGCGGCAAAAACCGCTTCGGAGCCGATCTGTACGTCGCCGCGCTCGACGAGAACGGCACGCTGTACTTCGGCACGAAAAGCGAAAGCGGCACGAGCGTGAGCCGCGATGCCGCGCAGTTGGCAGGCGAGACGGTCCGCAGCTTGAAGCTGGACGAGAGCCTGTCCACGGACAGCACGCCGGTTCTCGTCGCCGAAGCCGAGTCGACCGTTCGCAAAGCCGTATACACCGCGCTGATTCCGCAGGAAGGCGGCTCGTTCGCCCAGATGTTCAAGATCGAAGCGGACGGCTATCGGATCGAAGACGGCGGCATGACGCTTCGGGCCGAGAATCCGTCCGACGCGGAGCAAGAAGGACAAACGGCGGTCTATACCCGCTACGCAGGGAGCGACGTGTTCGCGTTCTCCGCATTCGAAGGCGGCTATGCGGACATCGGGGACGCCAGTCCGGCGCTGTACCCCGAGCAGCCGGTACGCGCGACGATGACCGTGCTGCAATCCGCTTCCGGCAGCACGCTTGCCAGAACCGGCGACGGCGAACTGATGCTGCTTACGGGAGATTTCGAGTTCGCTCCGGGAACGTACCTCGTTACCGGCACGTTCCAAGGCCGGTACGAGCAGATCGAAGATCCCGACGCGGAGCCGCCCGAACCTCCGCAGGCCGACGATCCGGCGGCGTCGGATACGGAGACCGGCGCGCCGAATGCCGATTCCGACAGTCCGCCGAGCGTTTCGCCGGAGACGAACGATTCGGCGGCGGGTAATCCGGAAGATTCGGCGGGCGATCCGTCCGATCTCCCGTCGACGACGGAGCCGGAGACGGCCCCCGAGGCGGAAGAACTTCCCGAGGCGGAACCGCCTGCGCAGCCGATCCTGCGTTCCGTACCGGTATTCGAGGTCGAAGCGATCGAACCTGCTTAACGAAACGCAAACTTAGCCCCGGCGCGAAAAACGGCCTGCTTCCGATACGAAGCAGGCCGTTTTGTTATGCGGCTGACATCCCGATTGACAATTAGTCTAATTAGACTATAATAAAGCCACTAGTCTAATTAGACTAAATCATTCGTCAAAGGAGTATGCCCCATGTTATTCATTACGGGAGCAACAGGCAGCGTAGGCAAACGGATCGTCGAAAATTTGCACGGCCGAAAAACGGAATTCCGAGCGTTGACTCGCAGTCCGGAAAAATTGGCGGGGCTCGCCTCCGACGGCATGGAGATCGTCGAAGGCGATCTGGAACGACCCGAAGATTGGGCCGACCGGCTTCGCGGTACGGACGCGCTGTTTCTGATTCTGCTGAACGATGCCGAAAACGTGCTGCGAGCCGCCGCCGAACAAGGCGTCCGACGAATCGTGTTCTTGTCTTCCGGTTCCGTCAACCGCGATTCGCAAGACCGGAACCGGAACGCCGAAAAACACTTCGCCGTCGAACGACGCATCCGCGAATACGGCTTCGACTACGTGTTCCTCCGTCCGGAAGCTTTTATGCATAACGCGGTTTATTGGAAAGATCTCTTTCGCTATAATAAAGGCACGCTCGATTGGCCCGCATTGAACGCGACGCTCGCGAGCGTTCACGAACGGGACATCGCCGACGTCGCGGCGCTGGCGCTGACCGATTTCGACCGTTTCGCCGGGCAAATCCTGACGCTCGCCGGAGCGAACGTGCTGACCCAACGCGGCATGCTGGAAGAAATCGCGCGGCAGTCGGGGCGGCGGATCGATTTGCGCGAACAGCCGATCGAAGAATTCGCGGCGTACATGAAGAACTTTATGGCCGAAGAATACATTCAATTGCGAATCGACGATTGGCGGTATTCGCTGACGCATCGGATCGAGGTCAATTCTACGGTGTATGAACTTCTGGGGCGCGAACCGTTTACGTTCCGGGAATGGGTCGCCGAGCATCTGGAACTGTTCGAACCGTGATAAACGAGGAGGAACGACCGATTATCCCTTTATTGATTCTCGGATTGCTGAAAGATCGGGGACAAGCGAGCGCTTACGAGCTGCTCGGCTTGATCGACGAACGCGATTATCGTTACTTGATTCACGTCACCAAAGGCTCCTTCTATTACAATCTGCAAAAACTGGCGGAAAAAGAACTCGTGCGTCTGGTCAAAACGGTCAGCGTCAACGGTTATCCCGAGCAGCATATTTACGAAATCACGGACGCCGGCAGCGAGCATTTCGAGCAGTTGATGGGCAAATACGCGTCCCAGACCGACGATATTACGCTGGCTTTCTACATGACGACGCTGTTCGCCCACGAATACGATCCCGCACGCTACAGAAAGGCTCTCGAAGACCAGATCCGGCAGACCCGGCAGAAGATCGAAGAGATCGACCGCGCGCTGCGCGAGAAGCAGGACGTGATCTATACGACCGCCAAGTCCATGATGGAGAACGTCAAAGCCCATCACGAACTCAACTTGAAATGGTTCGAAGACCTGCATCGACAGACGAAATAAGAACGACATGCAGCCCGCTTTTTCTCTCGGCGCTTCTCGAAGCCGACAGAAGAAGAGCGGGCTTTTTTTCGCGAACGGCCGCTTTCCCCTTTGTAATCAGCGACCGACCGAGACAATAGGCGAAAAAGCCTTTATAATGAACGCAGAGAGCGCTTTTTCGGCCGAATTTCGACGTTTGGCGCACTCCGCTCGTTTCCTGCATCGGATTTTCTCTATGTCCGGCACGACCGGAACGAGTTTCGAATCCCTACGGTCCATCTTCTGATCTGGAGGAATCGCCTTGAATTATAAAACAAGACAATTGGTAGGCTTCGGCGGCATGTTCGCGCTTACGCTGCTCGTATTGGTCTCTACGGCCCTGCTGCTGCTGTCGATCAATCGCACCGTCAACATCGAGTCCGCCGAACGTTACGATAAATCGCAAGCCGCCGACGAACTTCGCAGCACGTTCTATCGCCTCGACGGAGAAATCGGCCGTCTGATCGCGGGCAGCGACCCGACGAACTCTCCCCGGCGCTTGATCGAAATCGAACAATATCGAAGCGATTCGCTGCGTCAACTGTCGAACGCCGAGCGTTTGAGCGTGAGCGAGCAAGGACAGAGCCGTCTGGCTTCCATTCGCACCGAATACGAAGCGTATCTGGAAGCCGCCGCCGAAGCCGTGGACAGTCTGGCCCAGAATCGGCGCGAAGAAGCCGCTTCGATCTGGACGCTTCGCACCGAAGAGAGCCGGGAAAGCCTGCTCGACCATCTCGACGCGTTCGTGGACGCCCAGCAGAACGCTCTGCAACGAGCGCGCGACGAGAATCAGCAGAACTTCAGAACGATCTTGATCATTCTCGCCATCGCCGCGCCGCTTCTGCTCGCCGCCGCTATCCTGCTTGCCCGCTGGACGATTCGCGGCACGACGCGCAGGCTCAAAAAGGTCACGAACGTGATGCGCAGCGCCGAATTCAATCATGCCGAGTCGCTCCCCCGCCTTCAGGCGGAAGCCCAAGACGAGATCGGCAATATCGCGTTGTCGTTCAACGAAATGGCCGAGTCGCTCGAAATGCATAATCGCATGACGCGCCAATTGAATCAGCAGCTCGAAGAACACACTTGGATCCAGAGTTCGCTTGCTCAGACTTTGACCGCGTATCAAGGATCGGGTTCCCTCGAAGAATTAGGACGGATCGTGTTGGAAAAAATCGTTCCGCTCACCGGTTCGGCATACGGCGTATTCTATGTCAGACAAGGAAAAGACGATTTCGTGCGTCTCGCTTCCTACGCGGATTACGCGAGCGAAGAAGCTCCGAACTCGTTCCGGACCGGCGAAGGACTGGTCGGACGCGCAGCGCAGAGCGGAGAAACGCTGCTGATCGAGCAGCTGCCGGAACACTATCTGCAAGTCGCCTCGGGCTTGGGCTATACGATTCCCCGAAGTCTGCTGGTCGCGCCGGTCCGTTTCGAGAATCGGGTCGAAGCCGTGATCGAGCTTGCCGCGCTGGACGCTTACTCGCCTCTTCAGCGCCGCCTGATCGAGCATCTGGCGGACACGCTGGGCATTACGCTGGACAGCGTATCGGGCCGCATGGAAGTCGAACGGCTGCTGCGCGAATCGCAAGGGCTCGCCGAAGAGCTTCAGACGCAGACCGAAGAATTGCAGTCGCAATCCGAAGAACTTCAGAATCAGACCGAAGAGCTGCTCACGCAGCGGGAGACGATGCGCCTTGCCAACGACCATCTGGAACAGATCAACGTGCAGATGGAAGAGAAAAATCTGCTGCTCGAACAAGCTCAACGCGACTTGATCCGCAGCTCGGAATTCCAATCCCAGTTCATGGCGAACATGTCGCACGAGCTGCGCACGCCGCTGAACAGCATCTTGATCCTGTCGCAGATCATGGCCGAGGATGCCGAATCTTCGAACGAACAAGAACGCGAATACGCGGCGACCATCTATCGATCCGGCCGCGATCTGCTGGCTTTGATCGACGACATTCTCGACTTGGCCAAAGCCGAATCGGGCAAGATGGACATCGTGGTCGAACCGTACAATATTCGGGAGCTGCCGCAGGCGATGAGTAACTTGTTCCGCGAGCTGGCAAACAAAAAAGGCGTCCGTTTCGAAGCGGTGACCGACCCGGACGTGCCGGAGCTGATCTGGAGCGACGGAAGACGGCTGGAACAGATCGTCAAGAATCTTTTGTCCAATGCCGTCAAATTCACCGCTTCCGGTTCGGTCCGTCTGCATATCTCGACCGAATCCGCGGTCGAAGGCGAGGAATCGGACGCGCTCAAGATCGAAGTCTCGGATACGGGCATCGGCATTCCCGAAGAGAAACGCGATACGATCTTCGAAGCTTTCCGTCAGGCCGACAGCACGACCGAACGCCATTACGGCGGTACCGGCTTGGGCTTGTCGATCTGCCGCGAATTCGCCAAGCTGCTCGGCGGGCATATCGGTTTGGAGAGCCGCATCGGCGAAGGCAGCATCTTTACGCTCTATCTGCCTACGGATATGCGCCGCGAAGACGAGGCGGATATCGAGCCTCTTTTCGTGGAATGGCCTTCGTCTTCGGAAGCGGCGGCGCAGACTCCGATCTTGTCTTCGCAAGCCGAATCCGGCCCGACGACCTTCGAACCGGCTCACGATCCGAAACTCTTTGCCGGACGCAGCATGCTGATCGTCGACGACGACACGCGCAACGTCTATGCGCTCTCTACCGCGCTCGAGAATCGAGGCGCCCGGATCGCGGTCGCCGAGAACGGACGCGAAGCGCTCGCGCTTCTGCGGCAGGACCCGTCGTTCGATCTCGTGCTGATGGATATCATGATGCCCGTGATGAACGGATACGAGGCGATGCGGGAGATCCGTTCGGCGGAACCGTTCAAGACGCTGCCGATCATCGCGTTAACCGCAAGAGCGCTGAAAGACGAACGCGAATTATGTCTGGCGGCGGGAGCCTCCGACTATCTCAGCAAACCGGTCGATATCGAGAAACTGTTCACGCTTATTCAAGTTTGGTTGTCCGATTAACATCACAAGCTTCGACTCGGTCCGCAAAAGACCGAATCGAAGCTTTTTTGTCTATTTTGAAACAAATTCCGTCTTCGGGCTTATTTTTGCTTGCCGCCTCGTTGCATTTTATTTAAAAGTGTGGATAATAAGAGATAGATAAGGCCGTGATAATGATTATCATTCCCGTACGGTATTCCACATTCAAAGGAGAACGAAATCGCATGCAACCTTCGACTTCCAGAGTAAGCCTAAACCTTGACGATTATTTGGATCTGCTTAATGTGGCCGTTCAGGTCGGCGACAAGAAATGGCAGAAAGAAATTACGCGTAAACTCGAGCGCATCGCGCGTTTTGAAGCGGCGAAAGCCTGATATAACGAATACGGCCCGTGCTCCGCACGCCGAAGAACCCCGAATCTCTCAAGAGATCCGGGGTTTTTGCCGTTCGCGCTTTTCACTTTTCAGGCGGGAAGCCGCGTTTCGGCTCAGTTCGCGGCCGCCTCTTCTTCCTCTCCCGCCGCGATCTGCGCGGTCGCGGTATCGCCGAACTCGGCTTTGAGACTGCCGTACGCTTTTTTGCCGACCAACTTGATCGCGTTTTGTCCCGCGGGCAGATCCAACGTCACAGAATCCGCCGCAAGCTTCTCGTCGGCCAATTTTACGACTTCGCCGCTCGGCAGCACATGCACCACTTTGCATTTGCCGTTCTGCACGCCCAGATCGAGATCCAACGTTACGGTAGAATCTTCCGAAGCGTTCACCGTCCATAACGTATGTTTGCCGGTAAACTGCCGGAAATCGAGAGCCGCTCCGCCCGCGTCCGACGTGCCTTCCCGGGATTTATAAGTATAGCTGTCGCCGCTCTCAGCGATCCGCTCGTTGCTTCCGTAGATTCTGAGCTGAGCCATCGTTTCTCTCACCGTCGAACAGCCCGTCAATGCGATCAACAGCACCGTCGCGACCAGCCCGAGCAGCACCGTTTTTCTTTTGGCCCGCTTGCGCCATTTCCGTCTAATCATGATAAAGCGCCTCCTTATGGGGTAGAAACCGACCGATCACTGTCAGTCTACACCATAAGAAAGCGCTTCAATATGACATTTCCCGCTTTGCCGGCTTCAGCCGGTGGCGGAGATCGAAGACGAAGAAGGCGCTGCGGCCGGCTCTTCGGGCATCAGCCCCAGTTCCGCGAACGCGCTCAGCAGTTCCGCGCGCAGCCGGGCTTTCTCTTCGGGCCGAAGGAATGCCGCGTCCGCTCCGTTAAGAATCAGCCCGGCAATCTCCGGAAGCGTGAAGCCGAACCGTTCGACCAGCACGCCGTATTCGCGGGCCAGCGAAGTGTCGGAAACCGTCAGATTGTCCGTGTTGATCGTCAATTTCAGTCCCGCCTCGAAATATTCCCGCACCGGATAAACGTCCCAGCTCTCCATCGCTTTGGTCTGGTGGTTGCTGATCGGGCACATCTCCAGCACGATGCCGAGATCGCGCACGGTTTCCAGCAGCTTAGGATTCTCGCGCAGTCTGACGCCGTGTCCGATCCGCGTCGCGCCCAGTCTCGTGACCGCTTCGTGGATATTCTCCGCTCCGCCCGCCTCGCCCGCGTGGATCGTGACCGGCACGTCGAGAAGCTGAGCGTATTCGAACACGGCTCGGTGCAGATGCGCGGGGAACGCCGCTTCGGGTCCCGCGAGATCGACGGCGACCAAGCCTTGGTCTTTGAATCGGGCCGCGGCCGCGATCACTTCCATGTTCATATGCGGCGAATGATGACGCAGGCAGGCCGCGATCGCCCGGGCGGTCACGCCGAACGTTTCTTCGCCGCGCCGCAGACCCCGAAGCACCGCTTCGATCGCGTCTTCGCAGGTCAGCCCTTCGGCGCGATGAAGCTGCGGACCGAAACGGACTTCGATATACCGGCAGTTCTGCTGCGCGGCTTGTTCGACCAGTTCGTAAGCGATGCGTTCCAGAACGTCCGCTTTGTGCAGGAAACCTGCCACAAAATCGAATTTAGCCAAGTATTCTACCAAACTCCCACATTCTCCCGTCACTCTCATGAGAGGATTCAATTCTTCCGCGCTTGCGACAGGCAGCTCGATGCCCTGCTCCGCAGCGATCTCCCACAGCGTGGATTCGCGGATGCTTCCGTCCAAATGCAGATGCAGATCGACTTTCGGCAGACGTTGCAGCATTTCCGACAGGCGATTTTCCGGCATAACAACTTCCTCCTTTTCGCTTCGAACGGATTTTGATCGGGATGGAACAACAGATCGACGATGTATGGATATTGTCATTTTTTATAACACAACGAACCTGACACCGGCAATAGGAATTTTTAAAAGGATGCGCAAAAAAAAGCACCCGCTCTAAGCGGATGCCTGTTCTTCCCCGCCGGCCGCCCGGCCTGCGAAGAAATATCGAACTTAATAATACGGAGCCATGAACAGATACACGACGACGCCCGTCAAGCTGACGTACAACCAGATCGGCATCGTCCAGCGGGCGATCTTGCGGTGTCTCGGAACCTGCATGGTCCAGCCGAACACCAGCGTGAACAGCGCCAGCGGCACGATCAGCGCGGCCAAGATGCTGTGCGAGATCAGGATGAAGAAGTAGATCGGACGCAGAATGCCTTCGCCGCCGTATTTCGCCGTCTCCGGCGAGACGTAGTGGAACGTCAGGTACGAGACGAGGAACAGCAGCGTCGAAGCGAATGCGGCCAGAACGAACGCTTTGTGCACCGGCACGTTCTTGCGGATGATCGCGATCAACGCGCAGACCAAGAAGATAAATGTAAAGCTGTTAAAGATCGCGTTCAGACGCGGGAAAATCGTGAGGTCGAAGTGAACGCTGCCCTGATAGCCGATCGGCGAGAAGAACAACAACAAAATGATGATGTTCGCAACGACAGAAACGGTAATGATCAGTCCGGCGAAACTTCGGGTGGTGGTCGGACGGTAGTTCTCGTTCTTGTTTTCGTTGGATGAGCTCATAAGGGCATATTCTCCTTAAAATTTGTCGTCAACTATTATATCGCGCCAAAGCTTTGATGTTAAGTGACAACAATTTGAAATATTCGCGAATTCCGCATCCCGTCCACTTTTTACTTTGCCTATCTAAAATGGTAAGGTAATAAGTATCGCACAAGTCGAAAGGGGATCATCATGTACTCGGCAAAAAGCAACCGCAATCGGCACTACCTGGCCAACACGCTGAAAGCAAGCGCCCTGTCGCTGCTGCTGCTCACGGCAGCCTGCACGTCGGACAGCGGAACGGCAAAAGAATCCGGCAACGACGCCAAGCCGTCGGGCGAAACGACGGAATCGGCGGCTAAGGTCTACGATACGGCGCTCGAACAGGCCAAAGCGTTGGAGAGCTACACGATTGCGTCGAAAACGAATCTGACCGCCGAACAAGCGGCGGCGGAAGGCGCGGAAGCGGCGGAACCGGTAGAGACCGCGATCGATATCGCCGGAGACGTCATCGCCAAACCGGAAACGCAGTACGGACTGAAGATCGATACGCTGTCGCAGGGCCAACAGAGTTCGACCGAACTCTACGCCGTCGGCGACCAGCTCCATGTCAAGAACGGATCGGGAGCTTGGAGCACGCAGAATCTCGGCGAGTCGGAAGAAGCGCTGGCGATCGCCACGGACATGCTCGACCCGGCTCCGCTGCTGGAAGACCTTAACGGCTACAAAGACAGCCTCAAGGTGAGCGAAGACGACAAAGCGTACACCCTGACGCTGGAAGCCAGCGGCGCGGAAGCGGGCAAACTGATCGAAAGCGCGCTGGGCACGCAGATGGGCGACGCTTCGCAAACGAGCGGCCTGCTGAAAAGCGGTTCGGAAGGCACGGTCAGCTATAGTCTGGTCATCGACAAAGCGACGCACCAGTTGAATTCTTCCAGCGTGAAAGTCGATACGACGCTGGACGTGAACAAGCAGTCGGTGCATGTCACCGCCAATTCGGATTACGCTTATTCCAAGCAAAACGCGGTCGGCGAAATCGCCGTTCCGGCGGAAGCGACGGCCGCGGAATAATTCGGCTCGAATCGAAGCCGAAGGCTGCGCCGAAAATACGTAAAAGAAAGCCCCTTTCCCAGCGGAAAGGGGCTTTCTGTTTTCGAGGCGTCGGCTGCGGCCGAGCCGCAGATAAGCCCATCTATGGTAAACGCCTAGGCCGGGGCGGCTTCAAGAAAGCATGCCGTTTTCGACCCGAAGGGCGATCATCGTCAGTACCGGCCGATGCGCCTCGTAAGGCACAAGCCGTTCGCGGCTCGGCGCGTACGTTCCGTCTTTGCGCCGGGCGCCGGCGTCATGCACGATCAGACTCCGCGTGCCGTCGTCTTCGACGCGATATCCGCAGCCGACGGTCCAATGGTAATCGAACAGGGGACGGCTGCGCCAACGCAGCGCAAACCATTTGTCGAACTTGACGGCGACGAGCCGGTTCGCGTCGATCTCCGCCCGATAGGCGTCGAAGCCGCTCAAACGACGGGTCTTCGCCTGTCCGGGCAGTCCGGCTTCGTCCAGCCGGGCGTTCAACCCTCGCCGCAGCGCAAACGCGAGCGCGGGCGCGCCCGTGCCGAGCGGCGTGCCGAAGCAGGCGGCATACATGCGGTTGACAGCCTCCGCCGGGTCGGCAGGCAGCCGATGCCGGAGAAGCGGCGCGCCGCCGGCGACGGAAAGGCGCTCTTCCCAGAAGCGAAGCAGAGCCGAAGCGGCCGTCGGGCCGCACGCGGAAGCGGGAGACCGGATACCGGTCTCCCACTGGGTATAAGGTTGAAAGGTCAGAACGCGCTGCTGCATGTCTCGCCCTCCCGAGGGAACGGAACGATTGGGTTCCCGCTTCCGCTGATGTTCCCGGCTTCGCCGGATGCTTCCTTTATCGGTACGTTGCCTTGTTCAAACGATTAGACGATATTCAGCTTCACGTCAATGTTGCCGCGAGTCGCTTTGGAGTAAGGGCAAACTTGGTGCGCCGCTTCCACCAGCTTGTGAGCCGTTTCGGCGTCTACGCCTTGCACGCTGACGTTCAGCGTCACTTCGAGCTTGAAGCCGCCGTCTGCCGCGTCTTTGAGGATCGACACGTCGCCGGTTACGCTTGTGCCCGTCACTTCTTTGACGCGCTGCGTGCGGATCACGAGGTTCAAAGCGCTGTCGAAGCAGGCCGAGTAGCCGGCTGCGAAGAGCTGCTCGGGATTCGTGCCGTCGCCGCCGGGACCGCCCAGACCTTTAGGTGTTTTCAGGCTGATGTCGATGATGCCGTCCGAAGAAGTGACTTTGCCGTCGCGTCCTCCTACTGCCGTTGCCGTTGCGGTATACAATGCGCTCATGTGAATATCTCCTTTTCGCTCTATCGTTTTTTGGGTACAATCGCAATTTCTTAATTCGATTGTTTACAATGTAATTGTATTCTATTTAAATGAGGTTGTCAACATTGTTTGCAATATAAAATTATGAACGTCCCGTCAACGCGGATCGGTTTTGGCGGCGCGCCGAAAACCCCGAGTCTCGACGCAAGTCGGTCTCGGGGCTTTGTTTTTCGTTTGCCGGATTACGACGCTTGACGCGACGATCGCCTTTATCCGCGGAACCAGACGTCCTCGTACTCGTCGGGTTTGCGTTTAAACAAAGCATTCGCGAACGGGCAGACCGGATCGATCTTCGCTCCGGTGCTTCGAGCCAATTCCACGACCTGTTCGACCAGACGATCTCCGGCATGTTGACCCCGCATGGATTCCGCCACGAAAGTATGATCGAGCAGCAGCACTCCGTTTTCGCTCGGCATATACGTGACTTTGCCTACCTCTTCACCGTTCTCCATCATTACGAAACCATGTTCTCTACGTTCGATTTCCGCCATTTCGAGGCCTCCCGTTCCGTTATCGATTTTTATTTCGCGCATGGGTAGATTTCGCGCTTCTTCGACGGCTCGCGACCGCCGATTCAGTACTGCGACTTGCCGCTGATGATCTTCAATACGTCCGAAGCGTCTCCCGGCTCGGAGCCGACCTGATACACCAAGTCGTAAGTCTCGGAGACGGCTCCGTTATCGGTGCGTTCGTCGGCCGTGATCGAGATGTAGACACTGACCGTGCCGTCGCCGTTCTCCACGCCCAGACAATGGTCGAGGTAGACGCCGAGCGTGTCTTTGTAACCTCCGGCGAAGTCTTCGTAAGACTGCTTCGCCTGCCATTTCTCGCCCAACAGTCCGTACGCCGCTTCGTAGTCCTGACGCGAGACCGCGTCGTAGAACGCATACAGCACGTCTTCGGCTTGGTATTCCAGTTCGGTTCCGTCGACCGGCACGTCGTCGTAACTGTCGTCGTAGCCGTCGTCCCCGTACTCGTCGCCGTAATAATCGTCCGCCGGGATATCCGATCCGTCGCCGTAATCGAGCATCGGAATCTCTTCCATCGGCTTATCGGACCATCCCTTCGCCGCTTCGATGACGCTGGTGACCGGAATGCTGAATCCGATCCCGCCTTCGTCCGTCACGGCCGAGTTGATGCCCAGCACTTCTCCGGTCGCTTGATCGACCAGCGGGCCGCCGCTGTTGCCCGGCGCGATCGGCGCCGATATCTGATACAGCCCTTCATAATAATAAGGCGCGATATCGAAGGTCCGGTCCACGCCGCTTACGATCCCCGTCGTGACCGTATTTTGCAGTCCGAGCGGGCTGCCGAGCGCCAACACTTGGTCGCCGATCTCGGCTTCCGCTTTCAGCTTGAGCTTGAGCGGTTCGACCTTTTCCAGATCGGGCACCCGAACCACGGCGACATCCGTCTCTTCGCCGATCCCGATAATCTTGCCGTCCATCTTCACGGAATCGGATGTCGTGACCGTCACGTCTTTATAACCCGCCACCACATGGGCATTGGTCAAGATGTCTCCCCGGTCGTTGTACAGAAAGCCGGAACCGAGCGAACCGTCTTCGGTCTCGATCATGACGACTTTCTTGCTCACGGAAGAGATGATTTCTTTCAGCGTAGGCTCTTCGGTCTTCCCGTCTTCGATGCTCTGCCCCGAATCTTCTTTGTTTTCGGTTCCGGAAGACGGATTGTCGGCATCGGCGTTTCCGCTCGGCGTTTCCGTGTTCGGGTCAGCGGAATCGGACTTCGAATCGCTTTTCGGCGTTCCCGCGGAATCCCCGGCGGCAGAGCCGGTCGAAGACGAAGCCGTAGAAGTTCCCGGAACCGTTCCGGCCAACAAAGCGTCGCTTCCGCCGCCTGCGGCATAGCTCTCATGAATGGCGTAAGCCCCGGCCGAACCGCCGGCCACGATAACCGCGCTGACGATGAGGCTGATTAACGATTGCTTCTTCAACGCCTTCCCCCCTTACTCTCTGTACCAACTGACGGAATCGACGACCACGATCGCTCCTTCTTCGGCGTCCAGCCGATCCGAGAACGCTGCCGTCTTGCCCGGAGCCAGATCGACGGGACGAACTTCGGTCCATCCTTCGCCCGCGAACTTGCCCTGCGCGTCGTACGAGCGGTATTCGACCAACAGATCGTACAGAGTCTCCGTCGACTCGTTACGCAGCGTGCCCGAGAATTCCAGCTTGCCGCCCTTTACGACCTGCTGCAAAGGTTCCATGCGCAATTCGCCCGTTCCCGACAACAGCTCGCAGCCCGAAGCTTCGAACAGTTCGGAAGCGGCATATTCGCTTTCCGCCGTGAGCGAAGCGAGACGTTTCTCCAGATCGATGAGACGCTGCGCTTCCGGCGCGTAACCGCGAGCTTCGTCCACGACCGCCGCCGCTTCGTAATAACTGCCGCCCGCGATAGCCCGCTCCGCTTCGTCGCCGCTGACCTCGACGATCCGGTCGGTAATCAGCTCGACGACCGGCTGCTGTTCAGACTCCGGATAGGCCGAAGCCGTCTTGAGCAGGCCGGTCAGCTCGGCCAGCGTTCCGGCTTTTTCCGCGCTGCCGCGAATATCCGCCAATTCCAATTTCGCGCGCAGCTTATCGAGCCGATCGCGCAGACGATCGTACGCCGTGCCGCTCAGACCGGACAGCTCGCGGTTCACCTGATCGAGTACGCCGGTCGCTCCGGCCGTGTCGGAACGGCTCAGCAGCCGCTGCGCTTCGGTCAGTTGATCTTCCAGTCGGCGGATGGTCTGCACGGTCTGAAGATCCGAACGGATGCCGGGATCGCGCGGACGCTTGTCCAGCGCTTGATCCAGCTTCGATTCCGCGATCTCGTAGTTGCCGCCGAGCGCGGCGTCCGCGGCCGAACGCTGAATCTCGGCGGCTTCGGCGCTGATGCCGCGCTCGTAATTCACCTGCCAGATCAGCGCGGCGGCCGCGCAGATGGCAAGCAGCGGCGGCGCGATCCATACGCGCGCCGACGAACCCCCGCCGTCGTTCTGACGGCCGCCGCGGCCGCGCTCCGCGCCGCCGGCGCGTCCCGAAGCGGACGGCGCAGGAACCGGAGGCGGCGCGAATCGGGACGCGCCGCGCGGCGCGTCGGCCCGCATCTGAGGCGGCTCGCCGCCCGCTTCGCCGGAGAATCCGGCATCCGCCCGGTCGCGGTCGCTGCCGGGAGAAGCGGAACCGCCGAGCTTCGTCAGCCGGACGGCCAGCGGTTCGCCGGGCTCGGGCGGCGGAGCGGCTTCTTCGCCGATAAGCGGACGGCCCTGCTCGGGCATGTTCTCGCGTTCGCTTCGCGGCTTAAGCGGCGGCTCGCCGATCCCCGGCAGCGCCGCGTCCGGAACTCTGCGCGCCTCCGGCCATGAGCTTTCCGCCGGTTCGGAGGCCGCGGCTTCCGGCTGCTTCGCGCCGCAGCTGCTGCAAAAGCGGCTCCCTTCCGGCAGTTCCGCTCCGCATTGTACACATTCCATCTTCTCTCCCCCTCGCTTGGCCTACAGGCATATCTGTCCGCCGCCGGGAAGCGGCTTTCTTGATGTTTAAGAATTAAACTTTATTACCCACAATCAAGGGAGACGGCGACGCGGGCGCGAAAGTTTATTTAGCTTGCCGGCGCAAGGCGGCGGAAAGATCCGCCGCCACGTTCGACGGGCCCCGCTGCGGACCGATCCGACACAAAGAAACGACCTCGTTCTCCGCTCTCGCGGACATCGAAGTCGTTTTGGCGCTTTCCTGTTAGCTTCTCGTTTCCGTTCACCGTCGTTCGGTTCGCCGCGATCTGCGGAACCCGCTGCGGTCGGCAGGATTTGGGCGCGACGCTCACACGCCCGTCCGCGCGATCCTCCGCTTCCATTTCTCGATCAGCGATTCCACTTCCGCCGCGAACAGCGGCTTGCTGATAAAGTCTTGAACGCCCGATTCGCGGCAGCGTTCCCGGCTCTCCCGATCGGCAAAAGCCGTGATCGCCACGATGACCGGCTCATCGCCGCCGGGCAGATCGCGAATTCGAGCCGCGGATTCGAAGCCTTCGCCGTCCGGCATCTGCATATCCATGAAGATCAGGTCGTAACGGCGGCGCGATACGGCCTGCACCGCTTCGCGTCCGTTCGCGACGGCTTCGAACACACAGCCGAAACGGGTCAACATCTCTCCGAGCAGGCGGCGATTCACCGGATGGTCTTCGGCGATCAGAGCCACCAACGCTTCGGGAGAAGCTTCGGGCGGAATCAGACTCGCGCGGATTTCCGGCGATTCGAGCCGATCGGCGCTGCCGCCGTCCGGTCCGGGCGACAGCACGCGCAGGTTCTCCTGCGTGCCGGCCGCCTCCGGCAATTCTTCGTCGGGCACGTTGAGCGGCAGCGTGAAGTGGAAGTTGGAGCCTTCTCCCTCGCGGCTGTGCACGCCGATGAACCCGTTCATCAATTCGACCAGCTTCTTGCAGATCGCAAGGCCCAGTCCCGTCCCGCCGTATTTGCGATTGATCGAAGGATCGATCTGGGAGAACGACTGGAACAGCAGTCCCTGCTTCTCGGGCGGAATGCCGATTCCCGTATCCCGCACCGCGACTTCCAGCGTCAGCGCGTTCGGCTGATGGAAGAAGCCCGGCTCGATCGTGATCGCCACTCCGCCTTCTTCGGTAAATTTGATCGCGTTGCTGATCAGGTTCACCAGAATCTGACGGAATTTGGCCGGATCGCCGATCAAGACTTCGGGGACGGACGGAGCGACTTCGGCCGTCAGCATCAATCCTTTTTCCGACGCGCGCGAAGAGAACAGATCCATCGCTTGATCCAGCACGTGGCGGACCCGCATCGGCTCGGGATTGACCGTCATCTTGCCGGCTTCGATCTTGCTGAAATCCAGAATCTCGTTCAGGATGTGCATCAGGTTCTCGCTGCTCTGCGTGATAATGTCCACGTAGTAGCGTTGGGATTCGTCGAGTTCCGTCTCGCCGAGCAGGGCGGCCATGCCGATGACCCCGTTCATCGGCGTGCGAAGCTCGTGGCTCATGATCGCCAGAAACTCCGATTTCGCCCGGTCCGCGCGTTCCGCCGATTCTTTGGCCCGGATGATCTCCCGTTCGCCCGTAATGTCGGTAAATACCACGACCGCTCCTTTGCGTTCGCCCTGATCGTACAGCGGCGTCACGCGGTAAGAAACGAGAAAACTCGATCCGTCTTTGCGCCAGAACACGCCTTCGCTATCCCGATGCGCTTCGCCGGTGCGCAGGGCATGCATCAGCGGCGAATCGTGCGGATCGTATTGAAGTCCGTCTTGGCTGATCTGTTGGATCTGCGACAGCGTCAGCGCGTTCAGCGCTTCGCTCGTACGGAAGCCGAGCATCTCGGCTCCCATCGGATTGATAAAGACCAGACGTCCCGACAAATCCATGCCGAAGATGCCTTCCGAGACGGAATTCAAGATCAAAGTATGTTCGTAGCTGAGCTTCTCGATCTGCGCGATATGCCGTTTGCGTTCCGTAATGTCGCTGGCGATCCCGTAAGCGCCCACGATACGTCCGTCGACGATGATCGGCGTATTGGTCACGCTGACATCGATTCGGCTGCCGTCTTTGCGAACGAGGCAGACCTCGTAGGTCTGCGCCTCTCCTCGCTTGACGCCCTCGAAGCCGTCGTCGACCCGCTTGCGGTGTTCGGGTATCGCCAACTCCACGATGGGAATGCCGATCAATTCGTCTTCCCGGTAGCCCGTCAAGCGTTCCTGACCGGCGTTCACCGTCACGTAACGCCCTTCCAGATCATAAGCGTATACGCCGGACGGATTGTAGTCGAACAAGGACTTATAGCGCTGCTCGCTTTCGCGAATCAGATTTTCGATCGTCGCCTGCTGGGTGACGTCCTGCGTCATTCCGATAATCCGGAGCGTTTCTCCGCCCGGTCCGCGCCACAGCTCGTATTGGCTGCGGATCGTCTTCACCGTACGATTGCGCAGAACGATCCGGTAGGTGATATACGGCTCCGCTTCCCCGCGCAGCATACGCTCCGTATAGTCGAGCAGCTTCGCTTGGTCCGCCGGATGCAGGATCCGCAGCAGCGACCTCGGATAACTCTCGTCCTGCAGCAGCTCGCCTTCGAAAATGCGCAGCGTCTCTTCGGAATAGTGGATGCGTTCTTCGGCCAGATTCCATTCCCAAGAGCCGATATGCGCGATGCGCTGCACTTCGTCAAGCATGTCTTCGTACATCTTGCGGGTCGTAATGTCGCGTCCCATGCCCATGATCGTATCTTCTTCGCCGGATCGTCCGTGCAGCACGCGAAACACCATCTCGAACCAGAGATAACGCCCGTCCCTATGGCGAACCCGGCGCATAAAGGTCTGTCCTTGCGCGTCGCTTAAAGTCAATCCTCTCGCCGCCTCCGAGTCTTCCGGATGGTAGAATTCCGAGCGATGACGGCCGATCATCTCTTCCGGCAAATAACCGAGCATCGCTTTGACGGAAGGCGAAGCGTAGAGCAAATAGCCGTCGAACGTGCTCTGCGTAATCAGCTCCCGGGTGCTGTCGATCATCAGCTCGTACGCTTCGCTGCTCTCCATAAGCTGCTGGCGGTTCTTGCGTTCGTTCGTCATGTCCAGCGCGTGCACGACGACCCGGCGTTCCGATTGCCCTTCTTCCCCTTCCAATTCGGACACGTGAAAAGAAACCCATACCAGGCTTCCGTCTTGCCGCCTGCACCGGCGTTCGAACTCCAGAGGCTCGTCCGGATATCGGATCGCTTCCATGATTCTGGCGTCCTCCGTACCCGGTTCTCCTTCGCCGGCCAGCAGATCCGCGAACGCGCGTCCGGTCAGGTCTTCTTCGCGGAAACCGAGAATCCGTCCGAACTTGGCGTTCGCGTATAACAGGCGTCCATTGTCCGCAACCAGAACGGCAATGCCGACAGGAGATTGCTTATAGATCCGTTCGAATATCTTATTATCCCGTTCCGGCTGCTTGGTCATCCGAATCCCCTCGTTTTGCCGCATATTCCGCTTCGGCAGCTCCAATTCGGCTGTCATCCCCATGAGCGGTCATTTACCAATAGTATACATTTATTTTTTTCAAATCCAAAACCTTTTATTTGGACGAATCGGAGCTTCTTCGGTCAAAGACGACGAACGCCAGCCAAGACGGCATCCGGAGATCGGCAGGATTCAAAAAATTCGCGCTCTGCTCTACTCCCCTGCCTGCTTATCGTCGATATATAAGGGAGAAAGTCCTAATCGATCGATCCGAAATCTGTTCGCCTCTGGTTCTTTCGTACGTAGACCGGGCGATTCCGATACCTTGTTGACAAAGAGAGTTGACTGCCATGTTCCTTTTGCAAGAACCGATTCTGTTCAACCCGTATTTCGCCGCAGCCGGACTGTTGTGCTCGATTCTCGCCTGCCTGATGATTCCTTTGCTGACTTCCGGAGGCATTCGTTCCTTGCACGAGCTTATCTCGCCAAGACGCTTATATCGCCTGCTGTTCATGGGTTTGTGTTTCGGAGGAACCGTTCTGTTCGGCATACAGGCGGCGCTTCCCGAACAATTCTTTACTTACGAGCTGCTCTACCTGCTGCTTCCGGCCGCCGCCGGACTGCTGCTTTCTCTGATCGCGCTTCGACTGACCCGCGACGGAGGCGGTTGGCGCGGCGGCGTTCATTTCGTGAGCAGCGCCGGATTGCTTACGCTTCTGATCATCGGGCTTTACTACGCGAACGTATACTTCCTGTTCGGCAGCGTCAATTTGCAGACCGAAGTGTTGTTGTTGTCCGGCATCGGCTTGTTTTCCACCTTGTTCTCGCTGCTGCGCCTTACTCTGCTCGTCTCGCGAAGAACCGGACGATTGCGATTGTTCGAGCGCTTTCCGCTGATCGGGCTTCTGTTCGCCTCGACGGCTGCCTCTTCCATTCCGTTCGTGATCACTCTTGCGGCCATACCGCCGGAGATCGATACGCTGTTTGACGGATCTCAGGACCGTTTCGCTCCGTACATTTTGCTGATCGTCATCGCGGTCGGGCTAATGATCCTGACGGACCGCTACCGGGAGGAAGACGCGGAGAAGCGCTATCGGGAACTTCACGAGAAAGAAATGCATTACATGTCGCTGTTCGCCCATAATCCCGATGCCGTGTTCGCGCTCGACGACGGAGGAAGAATCGTCGACATGAACGCGCACGCCCGGGAAATGCTGTCTCGCCTGCCCGAAGGAGCCGATCTGCACATGATCACGGAATGGACGACGGGCGAACAGCAGGATCTCATTCTTCAACATTACAGCAAAGTCATGGAAGGCCGCGCGGACGAGACCGAATTGACGGTTCAGATCGAAGGCCGAAATCCGGTCCATCTGATTCTGACCTCTCTTCCGATCTTGATCGAAGGACGTTTCGCCGGCGCTTACAGCATTGCCAAGAACATCACCGACAGCAAGAAGAATCAAGACCAAATTCTGCATCTGGCTTATCACGACGAATTGACCGGCCTCACCAACCGCAAATACGCTTTCGAACACGTGGACGGTCTGACGAAAACCAAAGCCGCTCTGCCGTTCCATCTCTTCTTCATCGACTTCGACCGTTTCAAGAAAATAAACGATCTGTTCGGCCACGAGTTCGGAGACAAAGTGATCCACTTTTCCGCGCAGAAGCTTCAGCAGGCGCTGCCGGAAGGCACGCTGCTGTCGCGTTCGAACGCGGACGGATTTATCGCCGTTCTGCCGCCCGGCTTGGATCCGCTGTACGCGGCGCAGCGGGTCGGCGACGAATTCTCGCTGCCGTTCCGCGTGGGCCAGCAGGCGATCAGCTTGACGGTCAGCGTCGGCATCTCCCGTTTCCCGGAAGACGGACGGGACGCCGACACGCTGTTCAAACACGCCGATCTCGCGCGGTTCGATGCCAAGAGCCGCGGCGGCGCGCGCTTTGCCTTTTTCGACCACGAACGCGCGATCGAGAACAACGAACGCCTGATTCTGGAACGCGATCTTCAGATCGCGATCGAACACGGCGAGCTGATGCTGTATTATCAACCGAAAATCGACCTCCGAACCGGAAGCCTGGTCGGTCTCGAAGCGCTCGTGCGCTGGCGGCATCCCGATCTGGGTATCGTGCCTCCGCTGAAGTTCATTCCGATCGCCGAAGAATCGGGATTGATCGTGCCGCTGGAGCGTTGGGTGCTTCGTACGGCCTGCCGGCAGACGAAGCATTGGCTGAACGAAGGTCACTCTCCCGTTCCCGTCGCCGTCAACATCTCCCAGATCCATCTGATCCAGTCCGATATCGTCGAACATGTCTTGTCCGCGCTCGAAGATCTGGAGCTGGACAGCAGCCTGTTGGAATTGGAAGTCACCGAGAGCGCCATGATGCATAACGAGGAGCAGGTCATCGAGATCTTGAGCCGTTTCCAGCAGGCCGGCATCTCGATCAGTCTGGACGACTTCGGGACAGGTTACAGTTCGCTGAGTTATCTGCATCTGCTGCCGATCGACTGCTTGAAGATCGATCGCTCGTTTATCAAAGGCATCACGACGAACGAGAACAGCCGGGCGATCGTCGAAATGATCCTGACGATGGCAAGGCAGCTCGATCTGCGCATCGTCGCCGAAGGCATCGAATATGCCGAGCAGGCCGAGCTGCTGCGCGAGCTGCAATGCTTTACCGCTCAAGGTTTCTATTACGGCAAGCCGGTTTCGGCTTCGGAAATTTTCCCTTTCGAAGAAACGGACCGCAGGTTCGCCTTGTAAACGATTGTCCGGTTGTTCCGTTCCGTTCGACTATGCAAAAGGCCGCCCGGCGTCTTCAGACGATCCGGGCGGCCTTTTCGCCGCTCTCATGCCGATCAGCAGATCACTTCGACTCCGCTGCTCTCCAGACGTTCCATCCATTCGTCCGAAGGGCGGCGATCCGTGACCAGATAATCGATCGACGTCAGATCGAACAATTTGACGAAAGCGACTTTGTCGAATTTGGTATGGTCGGCCAGCAGTACCGTCTTGCGCGCCTGAGCCAACATCCGTCGTTTCAATTCGCTCTCGGGTTCGTTGGAATCGGTCGCTCCGTATTCGGCCGATAACCCTTTGCAGCTGAACAAGGCGGTGTCCACCACGTATTTCGACACCGTATCGTTCGCGACGGAACCGACCAGAGAGTTCGAGTGAGGACGCAGCGTGCCGCCCGTCGAAATCACCGTATGTCCGAGCTTGGCATATTCGGAGAAGATGATGCTGGAGTTCGTGATCAACGTCAAATTCTTCTTGGACGTGCCCAACTCGCGGAGCGCTTCGAATACGGTCGAACTCGGATCGGCCATCAGCGTATCGCCGTCGGACACGAGCCGGGCCAGTTTGCGGGCGATGTCGTTTTTCTCCGGAAGATTGGTCGTGTGTCGGGTCTGGTAAGACAGATCTTCGTTCGTATGCACGTTCAGCACCGCTCCGCCGTAAGTACGCGTGACGATGCCTTCTTTCTCCAACTTCTCCAGATCGCGGCGGATCGTCTCTTCGGTGACTTCGAACAGCGCGCTTAGCGCGGCGACGAAGACTTTCTGGTCCCGACGTAGAAATTCGATGATCTTCTCGCGGCGTTCAAATCCTAACATGCCTATCCCCTCGATTCGTTCATTCGTCGACCGGCCCGCGTTTCTGCGTTTCGGACGTTTTTTGTTTGGGTTTTCTGCTTTTAAGTATAGTGGAAGATAGGGGAGGCAGGGAAGTCCCGCCGGAAAAAGAAGCCCGGTTCGGATCGCCGCTCTCCGCCTTCCGTATCCGCAGCCAAGGCAGAGTCGCCGAAAAACCGGCTGCCGCGCGCCAAGCTTTCCGCCGCGGTCGCCGCGATTTCGGCGCACGCCGAAAAGACAAGGGATCGATACGATCGCCTTGTCTTTTCGCGACTTCCGATTTGCGACTTTCGAATTCGCGATTCGGGCTTCCGACGGTCAGCCGGGGCGAAGCCCGCGACCGCGCCGCCGTCTATCCGTCCTTCGAAATTAAAGCTTTTTCCGTTTAAGCTTCGAAAGCTTTCGTCAACACCGGCACGATCTGCGATTTGCGGGAAACGACGCCTTTGAGCAGCGCTTTGTTGTTCTCCAGCTTCACGTCGTAAGCGCGTTCCACGGCGTCGGTCTTGCCGCCGAGAGCGATCGCCACGGAATCGTTGTTCAGGATGTCCGTGATCGCCAGAACGAACAGGTCGAGGCCTTTGGACGCGATCACGCCGTTCAGCGCGGCTTCCAGTTCCGCCTGCTGCTCCAGCACTTCGTTCACGTCCACCGCGTTGATCTGAGCGATCTCGACTTTGCTTCCGCCCATCGTGAATTCTTTGGCGTCGATGGAGATCAGGTCCTGCGCCGTCTTGCCGCTCAGGTCCGCGCCGGCTTTGAGCATGTCGAGGCCGTATTGGTCGAGATCTACGCCTGCAATGGCAGCCAGCTCTTTCGCTGCGGCTACGTCCTGCTCCGTGCAGGTCGGCGATTTGAACAGCAGGGAGTCCGAGACGATCGCCGATACCATCAGGCCGGCGATTTCTTTGCGGATCTCGATGCCGTTCTCTTTGTAGAGCTTGTTCAGGATCGTCGCCGTGCAGCCTACCGGCTCGGCGCGATAGTACAGCGGATGAGCCGTCTCGAAGTTCGCGATGCGGTGGTGGTCGATGACTTCCAACACATGAGCTTGTTCGATATCCGACGCGCTTTGTTGACGTTCGTTATGGTCGACCAGAATGACGCCTTCCGATTGATCGGCTACCGTTTCCACGAGACGCGGAGCTTCGACGCCGAAATGCTTCAGCGCATACGCCGTTTCGCCGTTTACTTCGCCCAGACGGACCGCTTCCGCGTCCACGCCGAGCTGCTTCTTCAATTCCGCGTACGCGATCGCCGATGTGATCGTGTCCGTGTCCGGATTCTTATGACCAAAAACCAATACTTTTGCCATGGTTTACGCCTCCTCGAAATCTATCTCCTGAATTCCGATGCTAATTATATCATTAATTCCAATACGGAAACATCTTTTTGATCGGTCGTTTTGCAAAAAATGAGCGGGTTCGGCCTATTCGGACTGGTCTTCGGACTCCTATTCGGCCGCCTCTTCCGAAGATTCATCCGTACCGCCGGGAGCGGGCTTCAGTCCGCCGAAGATCACCGCTTCGTACGGACGAAGCGTACGGGGCACGCCTTCGCCTTCGGGCGGATAATTGCCGAGCAGCCGATAAGCGGAATCCAGACAGATATGGATGTCTTCCGGTAGTTCGAACGAAGCTTCCCGATCCGAGAAGTTCAGCAGCGTCAAGCCCTGCCGCTGTTCGTTCCGGCGCACGTAAGCCACGATCTGCTCGTGTTCTTCCAGAATCGGTACGTATTCGCCGTGCACGATCACGTCGGCATGCTCGCGGCGCATGGCGATCAGGTCGCGGTAGTAGTTCAAGATCGAATGGGGATCATTCTCCTGCGCCTGCACGTTGATCTCGCGGCTGTTCGGATTGACCGGCAGCCACGGCTGCCCCGTCGTGAATCCGGCCTGCCCGCTTCCGTCCCACTGCATCGGCGTGCGCGCATGGTCGCGCGTGCCCGCCAGCAGCCTTTGCTCCACGTCGGCAGGGTCTTCGCCCATTTCCGTGCGGGAACGGTAATAATGCCGCGCCATCTGATCGTCCAACTGCTCGACCGACTCGAACGGATAATCGGTCATCCCGATCTCTTCGCCCTGATAGATGAAAGGCGTTCCCCACAGCGTATGCACCAGCGTCGCCAGCATCTTGGCCGACTCGACCCGGTATTTGCCGTCGTCGCCGAAAGCGGAGACCTGACGCGGATGATCGTGGTTGCTCGCGAACAAACCGTACCAACCGACGTTCAGCAGTTCTTTTTGCCAGCGGGTGATGATTTCTTTGAGTTCGGTCAGTTTCCATTCCCGCTTCTTGAACGCGTCGTCCGGATCGGTGCCGATACTGAGCGATTCCATCATGAAGATCATGTTCAGTTCATGGCGGTGGGGATGCGTGTACAGCGCCACGTCTTTCATCGAGACCATCGAGGCTTCGCCTACGGTTATCGTGCCTTCTTTTCGCGAAAAAGCCTTGTCGTTCAATTCCCGCAGATACTTATGGATATTCGGACCGTTCTTGAAATGTTTGTAGCCGCTGCCTTCCAACTTATGTTCGTCCGTATCGGGCAGACCGCTTTCTTTGGATACCACGTTGATTGCGTCCAGCCGGAAGCCGTCGACGCCTTGATCCTGCCAATAGCGAATCAGCTTCACGATCTCCTCGCGCACCTTCGGGTTATCCCAGTTCAAGTCCGGCTGCTTCTTATTGTACAAATGCAGATAATATTCGTCGGTGCTTTCGTCGTACGTCCATGCGCTGCCGCCGAGGTACGAGGTCCAGTTGTTGGGCGGCCCGCCGTCTTCCGAACCTTCGCGCCAGATATAATAATCGCGGTACGGGTTGTCTTTGTCGCTGCGGGAACGCTTGAACCAACGATGTTCGTCGGACGTATGGTTCAGCACGAGATCCATCCACAGTTCCATCCCGCGCGCATGCGTTTCCCGCAGCAGCGCCTGCCAATCTTCCATATCGCCCATCAGGTCGTCGATCTCGCGCTGATTGCGAATATCGTACCCTTGATCGACGCGAGGCGATTCGTACACGGGACTCAGCCAGATCGTATCGACGCCGATCGATTTGACGTAATCCAGACGCGAAATGATGCCTTGAAGATCTCCGTTTCCGTCTCCGTCGGAATCTTGGAAGCTGCGGGGGAAAATCTGATAAACGACTTTTTCTTTCCACGATTCCTTCTGCATGCGCGGTGGCTCCTTTTCATGGGGAGAGATAAGAAACGTCCGATCGGACGGAACGCTCCGCTTTGTTTCGACGCTTGTCGACTGCCCGGCCGCTTGAGACCGCACGATCGTCGCCTGCATTATTTACCCGCGGAAGCGAACGTTTCAAGCAATTCACCGCGATCCGTTTCCCAGGCGATTTGCATCTGTTAGACGAACCTTTTGGTCATGCGAATCTTTGCCGGAAAAAGGATCGAATTCTCGCGACACGCCGAAAAGGACGATCGGGAATCGATCGTCCTTCAAGGTGCGGATGTGAAAGCACTTCTTAAGTCTTAACGGACCGCCAAGACGGTAACGGACATCGGCGGCAGCGTCACGGACAGCGCGCCGTTCTCGCCGCGCTCGAAGCCTTCGAACGCTTGCGGCGTCACGTTATTCAATTGGTCGAACGTGTTGTGCGCGTCCATCTTGTCCGCCGTCAGCACGCGTCCGCTGATCGCTCCGTCCGCTCCGATGCCGCGCAGGTCCAGCGTTACCGCCGCTTCGGACGACGGATCGATATTGCACAAGCTGACATGCACGACGCCGTCTTTGCGCGAAGCGGATACGCTCACCTGCGGCAGCGAATCGCCGTTCAGCTCGTAGCGATCGGTGCTCACGGACATTTGCAGCACGTCGGCGTCCTGATGCACTTTGAACATCTCGAACACGTGATACGTCGGCGTCAACAGCATCTTGTCGCCTTCGGTCAGAATCATCGCTTGCAGCACGTTGACCATCTGCGCGATATTCGTCATTTTGACCCGTTCGTGATGATTATGGAAAATATGCAGATGGATGCCCGCTACCAGCGCGTCGCGCAGCGAGTTCTGCTGATACAGGAAGCCCGGGTTCGTGCCCGGCTCGTTCAGGAACCACGTGCCCCATTCGTCGACGATCAGCGCCACGCGTTTCTCCGGATCGTATTTGTCCATGATCGTCGTGTGGCGAGTGATCAGCTCGTCCATATGCATGGATTTCTTCATCACTTCGAACCAGCCCGCTTCGTCGAAGCCGAGCGCCGATCCCTTCTCTTCCCAACTGCCTTCGATCGTGTAGTAATGCAGGCTGAGTCCGTCCATATGGCGGCCGGCTTCGCGCATCAGCACTTCCGTCCAATGGTAATCGTCGACGTTCGGCCCGCCCGCGATCTTGAACAGTTTGTTGTCGCCGTAGTTGCGCGAATACGTCTGGTAACGGCGGTATTCGTCGGCGTAATATTCCGCTCGCATATTGCCGCCGCAGCCCCAGTTCTCGTTGCCGACGCCGAAATATTTCAGCTTCCACGGCTTCTCTTGCCCGTTCTCCTGACGCCACTTCGCCATCGGGGATTCGCCGTCGAAGGTCATGTATTCGATCCATTCGGACATCTCCTGCACGCTGCCACTGCCGACGTTGCCGCAGATGTAAGGCTCGGTCTCCAGCAGCTCGCACAGACGGAAGAATTCGTGCGTGCCGAAATGGTTGTTCTCCACCACGCCGCCCCAATGCGTATTGACCATCCGTTTGCGGCCTTCGCGCGGGCCTACGCCGTCTTTCCAATGGTATTCGTCGGCGAAACAGCCGCCCGGCCAGCGCAGCACCGGAATGCTCAGGTTCTTCAGCGCTTGCAGAACGTCTTTGCGGATTCCGTCCACGTTCGGCATGTCGGAATCTTCGCCTACCCACATGCCTTCGTAGATGCAGCGGCCCAGATGCTCGGCGAACTGTCCGTAAATATTGCGGTCGATCTTGCCCAGCGCCACGTCGGCGTTGACGATTACGGATGCTTTGGTCATTTCGGTTCCTCCTTGGAGTGTATGTAAGAGCGGGTGTCGGATTGTACGTACAATAGCTTGCGAAAATGATCGGACGCGTGTTGGGTGTCGGGAAAAGTTTCGGTCATTCGGCGAAACGCCGCCTGCGACCGTTCACGCCGGAGCGGGTTCAGGCGTCAAACGACGGATACGAAGTTTGCGGTCATTCCATTCGGCTTGCGAGCCGATGTTTACTCCATACGCGCGACGAACGAATGTGTACGAGCCGGACGAATGTGTACGAAAAGTCAACATTTTGCTCGAAAAATCGGCGTTTTTCCGGAAATATGTGCATTTCGTCAACAATTTCGGCCTTAAAAGCCTGTTTAGGCTGTTTTTATCGGAAATTGTGTGCAAAACGTCAACATTCGCAGCGAAAAATGGCTGTTCGAGCAAAAATGTGTGCGTTTCGTCAACATTTTCGGCTTCGATCGTCCAAACCACTCGCTCCTTCCCAAACAGAGCAATAGGAACGCTCCGGCAGCGCTTCGCGAAATCCAAAGCGATGGCCGGAACGTTCCTTGCTCGGTTCTGGGCGGTTCGAGCGAACCGGGACGCTATCCTCGAACGTTTAGCCCTGCTTGCGCAGACGGATCACGTTCCACGAAGCTTTCGCCAGACGTCCGCTCACGATGCCGTCTTTGAGTTCCGAAGCGCCGCGGTTGTGCGGAGCGACTTTCTCGCTGTCGGCCGTGTTAACGGCTTTGAGGTCGTCGTTTTCCAGCACGAGATGCTCTTCGATCGCGTATCCCTCGAAGCTGCGCACGTCGCAGGTCAGATCGAGCGCTTCGCTCAGGTGGCGGTTCAGCGCGAAGATCGTCAGCGTGTCTTCTTCTTCGTTATGCACGACGGCGGTATCGAGGTACGGCACGTCCGTATAGTCCTGCGCGTCGTATTTCGGCGAATCGACGACCGGCTTCAGCGACACGCCGCGGCCGTAGATCGAAGCATGCAGGTACGGGTAGTAGATGGTTTGTTTCCACGAGCGGCCGCCCGTTTCGGTCATGATCGGCGCGATGACGTTGACGAGCTGAGCCATGCAAGCCGATTTGACGCGGTCGGCGCGGCGCAGGAACGTCATCAGCATGCTGCCGACGAGCAGCGCGTCTTCGAAGTTGTAGACGTCTTCGAGCTGCGGCGGCGCCACGCTCCACGGATTGCGGTCGATCTGAGCGTCCGCTTCGTTGGAGTGGTACCATACGTTCCATTCGTCGAAGCTGAGTTTCATCGTTTTTTTGCTGCGTTTCTTGGCTTTGATATAGTCCGTCGTCGAGATGACCGTATGGATAAAGTGGTCCATGTCCATCCCGCGCGCCAGATAGTTCGCCGTATCGCCGTCGCGGTTGCCGTAATATTGGTGCAGCGAAACGAAGTCGGCCACTTCGTACGTGTGGTCGAGCGTCTCGGCTTCCCACGAAGGGAACGTCGCCATGCCGGTGCTGGAGCTGCCGCACGACACGAGTTCGATATCCGGATCGATCAGGCGCATCGCTTTGCCCGTTTCCAGCGCGAGGCGTCCGTATTCTTCCGCCGTCTTGTGTCCGATCTGCCACGGTCCGTCCATTTCGTTGCCGAGGCACCACATCTTGATCTTGTGCGGTTCCGCGAAACCGTGCTGCTTGCGCAGGTCGCTGTAGCGGCTGCCGCCCGGATGGTTGCAGTATTCCACGAGATTGCGGGCGGCGTCGATGCCGCGCGTGCCGAGGTTGACCGCCATCATGACGTCCGTTCCGGCGTCTTTGGCCCAGCGCATGAATTCGTTCGTGCCTACGTAGTTCGGCTCCAGTGTTCTCCACGCCAACTCCAGACGTTTCGGACGATCTTCGACCGGACCTACGCCGTCTTCCCAATCGTAACCCGATACGAAGTTGCCGCCCGGGTAGCGCACGATCGGCACTCTCAGGTCGCGAATCAACTGCTTCACGTCGCCGCGGAATCCGTATTCGTCGGCCGTTGCGTGACCCGGATCGTAGATGCCTCCGTATACCGCGCGTCCGAGGTGCTCAATAAACGATCCGTAGATCCGTTCGTCGATCTCGGAGATGCGGAACGACTTGTCGACGATCATTCTGGCTTTGAGGTTAGATGCTGTCATGCGATTCATTCATCCTTTCCTTCTGCAAAATATAATGAAGGCCCGTCCCGATAGAACGCTTACATTTAAGGTTTTTTCAACTCTTAATCAAAGGATTGCGTGCTCTCAAACGGACGCGCTTGAGGTACGTTTGAGAGCACGCAACCTTACTTATCATGTTGACAAAACCTATTAGTCGAACCGTAAATCCGGACGTTCTGTTTCCTGCGCCGGTCCCCGGTTGTACGGGCGGAAGAACCTTTACGCACCCAATGTATCACGCATGTCCGTACAAGTCAATTCTTATGTGAATCATTAATGTTTATATTATTAATATGGGTCTGAACACCTCTCTGATCGCGGTACAGACCACGTTGCAGATCGCCTTGTAGATCACGGCGCATAACGGAACGTCATTCCGTTACAGCGTCGTTTTCCTACCTATTTCCGCGCTAACGGAACCTCATTCCGTCAGCCGTCCAAAAACGGCCTCAAACCCGCTCCAAACCGCCTTTTTTCCTGCCTAAGCGTCTTCTCGTTCCGTTAGAATTCTGAACAGCTCGAAAATCCGCTCTAAGCGTCGCCTCGTTCCGTTAGCGATCGGACACTCCTCGTATCTTGAACGATACGAGGTTAGGCGAGGCCCTACCGAAGCGCAAACCTCGGATTGCATTCGGTCAAGATACGAGGCTCCTCCTTTTCGATTTCTATCGTTCGCGTCAAAAAAACGGCTATCCCCGTTCCCCGAGGATAGCCGTTTTCTTACTCCTATTGCGTTTTTCCCCGCTACTTTTAACCCAACCGATAAATCGCCGCCTCGTAAGGCCGCAGTTCGAAGTCGCTGCCCTGCGTCACGCCCGGCTCGTAATTGCCGAAGATCAACTCGCGCGGACGTTCGCACAGCCGCTCGGGGCATTTGAACGTCGGCGTGCCGGAGAAGAAGTTCAGCACGATCATCAGCGTCTCGTCTTCGAACGTGCGCGTGAACGCGTAGATGTCCGTATCGAGCGGCAGCAGCAGGCGGTAATCGCCGTACAGCAGCGTCTGGCTGACTTTGCGCAGCTCGATCAGCTTCTTATAATAATGGAATACCGAATCCGGATCGGCGACCGCCCGTTCGGCGTTGACTTCTTCGTGTCCCGGCGACATGCCGATCCAAGGCTGTCCGGTCGTGAACCCTCCGTTGGCCGAAGCGTTCCACGGGATCGGGGTCCGGCCCGCGTCGCGCGTGTTGCGCCTCGCGATCTTGAGCGCTTCTTCTTCGTCCATGCCCGTCTGTTTGGCGTGATGCAGGAAGTTCAGCGTCTCTTCGTCGCGGAAATCTTCCGCCGTATGGAACACGCCTCCGCCGACCAGCCCCAATTCTTCCCCTTGATAGATGGAAGGCGTGCCTTGCAGCGTCATGAGCAAGGTCGCCAGCATCTTGGCCGACAGCTCGCGATACTCGCCGGTATGCCCGAAGCGGCAGACCGCCCGCGGCTGGTCATGGTCGGCGAGATACGTCGCGTTCCAGCCTTGTTCGTGCAGCACGGTCTGCCAATGGCTGATCGCCTGCTTCAGATTGAGCAGCGTCCACGACTTGGTCGTCCAGCGCCCGATGCCCTGCGACGAATGGGTCAGCAGCATATGGTCGGAATTGAGCACCAGATTGGCTTTGCCCGGATCGTCGCCGATAAAGTCGAGCGTCTGCGCGGGATCGAGCCCGGCCGCTTCGCCGACCACCATCAGATCGTAATCGGTGCCGTCTTCTTTATGCAGCCTTTTGACGATCGCGTTGACTTTGTCCAGACTGGAGAACATCTGGTAAGCCCGTTCGACCGGCAGGTGCTGCGTATTCCCGCTTTCTTCGTCATGGTTATGGCCTTCGGTCTTGACGATATGGGCGATCGAATTGAAATGGAACCCGTCCACGCCTTTGTCCGCCCACCATTTGACGATCTCATACGCTTCTTCGCGCACTTTCTCGTTCTCCCAATTCAGATTGGGCTGGCGGCTGCTGTACAGATGCATATAATATTCTTCCGTCTCTTGATCGAATTCCCAGACGGAGCCGCCGAAATACGAACCCCAGTTGTTCGGGAAACCCGACCCTGGGCCTTCGCGCCAGATATAATAATTGCGTTTATCGTTTTTCTTGGAAGATCTCGATTCTTCGAACCACGGATGTTCGTTCGACGTATGGTTCAGCGGCATCTCCAGCATGATCTTCATGCCGCGTCCGTGCGCGTCTTCGAGCAGCCGGTCGAAATCGTCCATCGTGCCGAACCGTTCCATGATGCTCCGATAATCGCGGATATCGTAACCGCCTTCATGGTCGGGCGAGTCGTAGATCGGGGTCAGCCACAGCACGTTCACGCCGAGTTGTTGCAGATAATCCAGTTTCGACCGAATCCCCGCCAGATCGCCGACGCCGTCTCCGTTTGCGTCCATGAAGCTTTTGATATAGATCTCGTAGATGACGCTTTCTTTCCACCATTTCGGATTCACTGCAGGTTCCTCCTCCCGGTTTGGCAAAGCCAAAGAAGCGGAAAGGCTGCCCTTTTCAAGACGCCTTTCCGCTTCCCCTCATTTACATAGAGCGACCTTACCCTTTCCCTCCCTGAAAAGAAGGGTATTTGGTCATGCCTCCGTCGGCAAACAGCGTGATACCCGTCACGTAGCTGGATTCCGACGACGCGAGCCAAGCCGCCACCGCGGCAATCTCCTCGGGTTCGCCTACGTAACCCATCGGAATCATGCTTTCGACTTGTTTTTTCTGCTCGGGATCTTCGAATTTCTTCTTGTTGATCGGCGTGTTGATCGCGCCCGGCCCGATCGAGTTGACCCGGATGCCGTGCGGCGCGTACTCCAGCGCAAGGGTCTCGGTCATCATCTTGACGCCGCCCTTGCTCGCCGCGTAATGCACGAAGTGAGGCCACGGAATGATCTCATGGACGCTGGACATGTTGATGACCGTGCCTTTGACGCCGTGCTCGAGCATATAGGCGATCGCTTCGCGGCTGCCGAGAAAATATCCCGTCAGATTGAGTTCGATGACTTTGTTCCAGTCTTCGAGCGAGAGTTTGTGCGATTCGACTTCGTTCTCTTTGCCGGCATTGTTGATCATGACGTCGAGGCTGCCGAACGTGTCGTGCGCGGCCTGAATCAGCTTCTTCACGCCGTCCTCTTCCGAGGTGCTGGCTTGAACGGTAATCGCCCGTCCGCCCGCCTGTTCGATCTCTTTCACCATATCTTCGATGCCTTCGCTGTTGCTGTGATAGTTGATGACGACGTTCGCTTTTTCTTGGCCCAATCGCAAGGCGATCGACTTGCCGAGTCCCGACGCGGCGCCGGTCACGATCACCGTTTTTCCTTCCAGGTCCGGATACATAACCATCCCTCCTTCTCTTTATTTGTACACCCGAAGGCGGAAGGATAAACTTTTTCGGACACATTTGCGCCATATAAAAAATCCCCCTCGCTTAAGCTTGGGTTAAGATTTCGCGTGTATAGTAAAAGCAGAAGGAGGAGCGACGCTCCCTTTCGACCCTACCCGCGGACGGACGAGCCGTATTCCCGATTCACCCTACATCGACCTGAGACCGCCGGATCGACCGGCGCACATAACCGATCTGACGAAGAAAGAGAGGAACGACCATGAAAACCGCAAAACCCAAAACCGACAAGACCAAGACGGCCAAAGTTAAGCAGGCGAAACCTGTGCTGCAAACCGCCGAATTCCCTTCCAAGACCCGCATCCGGTTAAAACGGATCTGGATCGTCGGCACGCTGGCGCTCGGCATCACGCTCGGAAGCGGCCTTGCCGGAGGCAAAGTGGAAGCCGAAGCGGTCTACCGCGAGACGCCGCCCGCTTCGATCGACGAGATCCGCAGCGGTCAGGATACTTTCCTGCATGCGCTCGGCACGGCTTCGGAGCAGGAAGTCTACGATCTGATGTACGAAGGATTGTCGCTGCGCGAGATCGCCTCGATCCGCGGAGGCAGCGAACGCGATCTGCTCGCTCTTCAAGTCCGCGAGCTGGAGCAGCAGTTGGAGCAGCGCTTGGCGGACGGCCAGATTACCCGGGAAGCCTACATAGCGTACAAGGCCGAACTGCCGGAGATCGTGGCGGCGAGTCTGGACAGCCGTATGGAAGCCGATTGACCGGCAGACGAATAGCAGCAGCAAGAACAGCAAAAAGACGAACTGCGGCGCTGCCGGGTTCGTCTTTTCTTTTGATCAAACATTTCGAACAATCGCTTCAAGCTTCCACCGCTCCCGGCTGCACCAGCCGGATGCCGAGCCGCGCCGTCAATCCGTCCATGCAGTCGGCCATCACCCGATTGTGGTTCCAGACGAACGCGGGCCGGAAAAAAGGCGCCCATACATTCATCCAACGTTTCTTCGTCCGCACTTCCCACGTATAACGCACGCGTGTGCAGTCTCCGACTTCTTCGAATTCGAGCCGCCCGCTGCCTTCGAGATGGCCGTCGGCGCGAAGCTCGATCAGATGCGGCCTGCTTTTCTCCACGATCCGCGCGGTAAAAGACAGCTTATACAGCATCCGCGTGCGGACCACCGTCAAATATTCGTCGCCGATCCCGTCCCCTTCCGGGCCGGCTTTGAGTTTGCAGATCGAACAGCCGCGCCACCAATCCGCCCGTTCGGGCTCCTCGATCAATTTCCATAGTTCTTCCGCGCTCGTCTCCAGCATCCAGTCGCTCACGAATCGATATCCGTTCATCTGAATTCGCTCCCTTGCCGGTAAGGTCTTTCTTTCCATTAAACACCGGGCAAGGTCGTTGAACAGCGGGTCAGCGAAAAAAGAAAGTCTTTACTCGAAGACCCGTTCCCGCCGAGGTTCATCCGACAAAGCATGGCTCCGCCGGTACGCGCTCGGCGACATTCCGTTATGCTTGTTGAAGATCCGGTTGAACTGCGAGAAGCTGGCGAAGCCGCAGCGTGCCGCGATCTCCGTGATCTTGTCGCCGGAGTTCAGAAGCTGCTGCTGCGCATTGCGGATTCGCGTCATCTGAACGTATTCCGTGAACGTAAATCCGGTCACTCTGTTGAACTGGCGGGACAGATGATGGGCGCTTATATAGAAATGCCGGGCGACCTCGCCGAGCGACAGTTCCTGACGATAATGGCCGTGAATATACGAAGCGACCGCATACATCCGGCGAGAGATCGAAGAACCCGTTTCTTCCCGCACGTATCCGTTCTCCGCCGCGTACCGATGAATGCCGCACAGAAATTCGACGAACTGATGATGGATCGCCATCGCTTGAACTGTCGAAGACTGCTGCGACCACGCGAAGATCCGATTAAGCGGAGCCAGAATCTCGCTGCGGCGCTCCTCGGAGAAACGGAAGATCGGAATCGGCTCGTCGAAGATCGCGAACAGCGCTTGATGATCCGGCTCGAGTCCGGGCAGCAGGTTCGGCACGGCGAAGCGGATCATCAATCGTCTGGGCGGCGTTCCGCGCGGATATTGGGTCTTATGCAGCAGAGAAGGACGCAGCAGCACGATATCGTAAGGCTGCATCCCGTACAGATTGCCTTCGATAATATGGGCGGCGGTATGATCCAACAGAATGCAGATCTCGTAGAAATCGTGAAAATGCTGAAATTCCATATTCAACTCGTAAGAACGCTCGTCGTAATCCAGATGGTAGAACAGCGGATCGCCCGGTCGATTCACCCGAATCGAATACCCTTGCTCGTAAGATAACGCCCATGCAACCATCGCTCGGCTCCTTTCCGGTTGATTTCTCCTTTTACTTTAGCATGAAATGCAACAAAAAACGGGATTCCGCGCATGAAGCACGTAGTTCTCCGCCTCTCCGATTTGTTATGCTGGAGCTAAAATGTAAGCGCAACCTTACCTTTAGTGTCGACAAGATAAAAATAACCGGCAAGGTGGGAATCCGATATGAAACCGAACTCTTTATCGACTCGAATCCATGCGATCCTTACATATCTGGAAAAGGCACGCTTGACCTCTCGAACCGACATCCCCGAGCTGTATCAGCAAGAAAGCGGCTATCACGGTTGGGATCTGGTGCACGAAGACCCTTCGGATTGGAAGATTTTCCGCAAAGGAGACGGTTGGGGCGGCCGAGACGTCCACAGCTGCTTCAAGACGCGCATCGCGATCCCCGAACATCTCGCCGGCAAAAAAGTCGTCTGCGCCGTCGAGACCGGAGCCACCGATATTTGGAACTACGACAATCCGCAATTTCTGGCTTTCGTGAACGGCGAATTGGTCTGCGGGCTGGACGTGAACCATACCGAGATCGATCTGACTTCGGATGCCGCTCAGGGCGAAGAATTCGAATTGGCTCTGTATGCCTATTGCAGCACTTCCGCCGCCGACGTGTTCTTGAACGTCTATATCGCCGAGCGGCATGAGGCCGTCTCGGATCTGTATTACGACCTGAAGGCGGCTCTGGATGCGGCAGACCTGCTGCGCGAAGACGATCTGGAGCGGCTGAAGCTGATCGAGCGGTTGAACGCGGCCGTGAATCTGCTGGATCTGCGCGTCGAGAACAGCCCGGCTTTTTATGCTTCGGTACAGGAAGCCCGGCTGTATTTGCAGGAGCATCTCTACGGAGAGACGCGCCCGGCCGCCGATCATATTCCGACCGTTCACTGCATCGGGCATACGCATATCGACGTGGCTTGGCTGTGGACGCTGGACCAGACGCGCGAGAAGGTCATTCGCAGCTTCGCGAGCGTGCTGTACTTAATGGACAAATTCCCGGAGTACACGTTCATGTCTTCCCAACCGCAGCTCTATGCCTACCTCAAAGCCGACTTCCCTTCTTTATATGAAAAGATTAAGCAGAAGGTCGCGGAAGGCCGCTGGGAAGCGGAAGGTTCGATGTGGCTCGAAGCCGACTGCAATCTGATCTCCGGCGAGTCCATGATCCGTCAGATCCTGTACGGCAAACGCTTTTTCCGCGAAGAATTCGGCGTCGAGAACCGCGTGCTCTGGCTGCCGGACGTGTTCGGTTACAGCGCCGCGATGCCGCAGATCATGCGCAAGAGCGGAATCGACTATTTTATGACCACCAAGATCGCTTGGAACGACACGAACCAGATTCCGAGCGATACGATGTATTGGAGAGGGATCGACGGCACGGAAGTGCTGACCCATTTCATCACGGCCAAAGACTACGTTAAGCATCCCGAATTCGGATCTCACCGGTTCGAGACGACGTATAACGGACGATTCAACGCTTCGCAGGTCAAAGGAACGTGGCAGCGGTATCAGAACAAGAACATCAACACGGACGTGCTGCAATGCTTCGGATTCGGAGACGGCGGCGGCGGACCGACGGAAGAGATGCTGGAACACGGACGGCGGCTGGAGCAAGGACTTCCGGGCGTGCCGGCGGTCAAACGGACTTTCGTACGCGCATTTTTCGAAAAGTTGGAGCGGAATCTGGACGGGAACCGCGCGGTTCCGCGTTGGTCCGGGGAGCTGTATCTGGAGTACCATCGCGGCACGTATACGTCGATGGCCCGCAGCAAACGGGATAATCGCCTGAGCGAATTCGCGTTGGCGGACGCCGAACTGTTCGCGACGATGCTCCGGCAGACCGATGCGCAGGCGCTCTATCCGACGGAAGCTCTGGAACGCGCTTGGAAACTCGTCATGCTGAATCAGTTCCATGACATTCTGCCGGGAAGCGCGATCGAACAGGTCTATATCGATTCGCAGGAGCAGTACGAAGAAGTGCTGCGGATCGCGGACGAATTGAAAAACGAGGCGCTGGGCGGCATCGCGAGCCGAATCGCGTCGGACGGTCAATCCGTCGTCGTGTTCAACTCCACCGGGTTTGCGCGGACGGATACGGTCGAGCTGGCCGGATGTGCGGAAGAAGCAGCGGTCTACGACGGAGATCGACGGGTGCCGAGCCAGACTACGCCGGAAGGCGGTCTGATCTTTCTCGCGGAGGACGTGCCGGCGGCGGGCTATAAGACTTTCCGTCTGGAACGACGGACCTCCGTCCAAGCGGATTCGGACGAAACGGGCGTCGCCGGAAAAGCGGCAGCCGAGTGGACTCCGGAACAGCGCCGGATCGAGACGCCGTGGTATGCCGTTCGCTTGAACGAGCGCGCGGAGTTCGCGTCCGTCTGGGACAAAGCGGAAGAGCGCGAGCTGCTTCAACCGGGCAAGCGCGGCAACGTACTGCAGGTGTTCGAAGATCGGCCGGCGGAATACGAAGCGTGGAATATCGACGATTATTACGAGCAGAAGATGTGGGAGATCGACGACTTGGAATCGACGGCATGGATCGAGAACGGCCCGGTCCGCTCCGTACTACTGGTCAAAAGACGATTCTTGGACTCCGTCGTCGAGCAGCGGATTGTCTTCTACGCGCACACGCGGCGCATCGATTTTCGGACTTTCGTCGATTGGAAGCAGGAGCATCTGCTGCTGAAGGTCGCGTTCCCCGTCGATATTCGCAGCGAGAAAGCCGTTTACGAGATCCAGTACGGCAACGTGGAACGCGCTACCCATCGCAATACGAGTTGGGATCAAGCGAGGTTCGAAGTCTGCGGTCAGAAATGGGCCGATCTGGCGGAAAACGGCTACGGCGTCGCTCTGCTCAACGATTGCAAATACGGCTACGATATCCACGACTCCGTGATGCGTCTGTCGCTGATCAAGAGCGCGACTTATCCGAACCCGAATGCCGACAAAGAGGCGCATCTGTTCACCTATTCGCTCTATCCGCATACGGGCGATTTCCGCGAGGGACGCGTCATTCAAGCGGCTTACGATCTGAACCGCCCGCTTACGGCCCGCGAGTTGGGGCCGCAGGCAGGAACGCTGCCGGATCTGTGGTCGCTGGCGTCGATCGATCGGGAGAACGTGATCCTCGAAGTGATCAAGCAAGCCGAAGATAACGACGACTGGATCTTCCGCGTCTACGAAGCTCACGGCCGCCGAACCCGCGCCGCTCTCAATCTGCCCGAGTCTTCGGTCGAAGCGTATGCCTGCGACTTGATGGAGAACATCGAAGCCGAATGCGACGTGCAGGGCGGCAAGCTTATGTTCGAGATCAAGCCGTACGAGATTCTGACGTTCCGCGTTCGGCAAGCTGGGCGTGAAGCGTGAAAGTCGTTCCTACTACTCTTTATCCGATCAAAAAAAAGGATTCCCGTCGCCTAGACGAGGAATCCTTTTTTCGTTATGGATGATATCCGTATCCTATGAATACAAAGGTGTTTGGATTGAAATACATGGTTTTATTTGTGTTTCCATATCGAGGATCGATATTCGGAACACTCACCTCCACAACATGTCCTCCGTTCAAATGAGTCAAAAATACATTGAACTTTTGCCAACTTGTCGTACTCGCTATTTGTTCCGATTTTTGAGTAACACGCTCGACTTCCAATTGCCCCGCATAATTTTCAAAAACACTTCTTTCTGTCGCATCCATATGCCGCAAAGCAGACTGGACAAAAAAGGATTTAAAAATAAAAAGGGTGCTAACAACGAAATAAGCTGCGATCAACGCGAACACAAAAAAGTAAGATCGAATTTTTCGTTTCGTGATATTCCCTTCTTTCTTTAAGACTTATGCGCCCTAGGCAATCTTTCATATACGTTATTAGGTGTAGTCATTTGATTTCCTTCATTTTAGAATTTATTTTCTTTTTACGTGACGACCGGTTTAAACGGATTCGGGAACTGCTTCCAATCCTGCCGCATCTCTTCCGTCGTGAGCAGCACGGCATCCAGCGACCGTTCGATTTCTTCGCGGTCCATGCCGATTCCGATCAACACCAGCTTCGTCACGCGGTCGCCCCATTTTTCGTCCCAGTCCGGCGAATTTTCCGGCGATTCGCCTTCGCCGAAGTAGAACGCGCGCTCTTCCGGCGTCAGCGCAGATACCCATAATCCCGCGCTGGTGAATTCTTTCGAGCTGCCTGCCTGACTGAACGAATACGCTTTGCGGTTGTCGAACGCCATCCACACGAGGCCTTTGGAACGCACGACGGTTTCCGGCCAGCGCGCCAACCAGCGGCCGAAGCGTTCCGGATGGAACGGCACTTTTCTTTTATACACGAACGAATGGATGCCGTACTCTTCCGTCTCGGGCGTATGTTCGTCTCTCGACAGCTCTTGAATCCAGCCTGCCGAAGCGCTCGCCTGCTCGAAGTCGAAACGGCCGGTGTTCAGGATCTCCGCCGGATCGACCCGTCCTTGTACGGAACGGATGAACTTGGCCGTCGGTTGGAGACTGCGCAGCACCTGTTCCAGACGGTCCAGTTCTTCCGGCTCGACCAGATCGCATTTGTTCAGAATCAGCACGTCGCAGAACTCGACCTGTTCGATCAGCAGATCGACGATGGTGCGTTCGTCTTCGTCGGCGACCTCCTGACCGCGGTCCCGCAGTTTCTCCCGCGATTGATAATCCCGCCAGAACTCCGCCGCGTTGACTACCGTGACCATCGTATCGAGCCGCGTCAGCTTCGTCAGGTCGATGCCGTTCTCTTCGTCCACGTAGCTGAACGTCTGCGCCACCGGAACCGGCTCGCCGATGCCCGTCGATTCGATCAGGATATAGTCGTATCGGCCTTCTTCCGCCAGACGCTCGACCTCCGTCAGCAGATCTTCGCGCAGCGTGCAGCAGATGCAGCCGTTCGACATCTCGACCAGCTTCTCGTCGATCCGCGACAGCCCGCCGCCTTCGCGCACCAGATCCGCGTCGATATTGACTTCGCTCATGTCGTTGACGATGACCGCCACTTTTAGCCCGGTGCGGTTGTTGAGCACATGGTTCAGCAGAGTCGTTTTGCCGGAGCCCAAGTAGCCGCTGAGCACGGTGACGGGGATACGGGGGGCCGGGTTGCTGTTTCTTCTTGCCGGATCGAGATTCGGGAGGGAGGAGTTCATGATCGAGTTCACGCTCGCTTTCGGATAATTTTTCGCGCATGAAGATTAATCGTAATAATTACTATTAACGAGTTCCATCTTAATCTTATCCTCCGCGCATTGTCAACACGACGTGTCGTCGGAACGATTCGCAAAACGGACACCGGACTGTCCGCGTTTGCTTTATATACTCGTTTCCTCTTCTTCAATAGAAAAAGAAGCCGCTCACGCCGCTTGCTCCGCTTCCGGCTCGACTCGGCGCGTCATGTTCCACTGGAGTGCGATCATCGCAGCGATCACGACTAGCACGAACGCCAGCGGTCCCGCGAAGCCGCCCGTGACGTCGCGCAGCGCGCCGATCGTCAGCGGACCGAAAGCGCCGATCAGGTAGCCGCCGCCCTGAGTCATCGCCGACCAGCCGCCGGCTTCTTCCGGCGTGCCGGCTTCCGCGATCGGCAGCATCAAAGCCAGCGGGAACAACCCGCCTGCCCCGATTCCGATCACGATGACGGCAAGCAGCATCGGCAGTCCGAGCAGCAGCATGGCGACGCCGGTCAGCTCGAGCAGCCCGCAGGCGATCAGCACCGCTCTGGGACTGCCGAGCCGCGACGACAGATTCGGCGCGATCAGCGAAACGGGAATCTGAATGACGGTAAACACGGTCAGGAAAACGGCGGCCCGGTCCGGAGCATAGCCGAATTCGATCGCGATCGGCGCGATCCATGCGGTGAACGAATAGAACAAGCCGGCCATCAGACCGAAAAACAGCGTGAGCTTAACGGCTTGAGGATTGCGGAGCGGCAGCACGGAACGCGCTTTCGCCTCCGCCTTGCCGCTCTGCCGCGCGAATCCGGACCAGAGCGCCGCGGCCGCGACGCCCAATACGGCCCAGACGGACAAGGCGACCTCTAGACTGCCGCCGCTGCGCGCGTATACCGGCACGGACAACGACGAAGCCAGCGCGGCTCCGATCGTCATCGAAGCCGAATAGACGCTGACGACGGCCGGACGGGTCGGGAACGTCTTTTTGACGAAAGCCGACAGCAGCGGTCCGGCCAGACTGATTCCGATCCCGCCGACGATCGCGGTCAAGATCAGGAGCGCGGCGGAACTTCCCGCCGCCCGAAGCGCCGTCATCGCGGCGATCAGCAGCAGCGAGAGTCGAATCGTGCGCTCCATGCCGATCCGGTCTCCGATTCTTGCAGCCAGCGGCGCGAACAGCCCCATGCACAGCACCGGCAGAGTGGTCAACAAGCTCGCCGCCGCTCCGCTCAGGCCCAGCTCGCGTTGAATCGTGCCGAGCAGCGGAGCGACCGAAGTCATAAGCGGTCTAAGATTTAAGGCCGCAAGGCCGATCGCCAGCAGCGCATATCCTTTTTTCATCGTTCTCGCCTCCATGCTTAATCTGATGCGATCAGTATAAGCAAAGGCTAATCATTGATCAATTCTATTATTCTTATTATTATGATAGTAAAAACCAATGATAGAGGCGAAGCGAACCTATGGATACCCGGAATATTCAATACTTCATGGCGGTCTACGAGCACCTGCATTTTACCCGAGCGGCAGAAGAATTAGGCATTTCCCAACCTACGCTCAGCCAGCAGATCCGGGCGCTCGAAGGCGAACTCGGCGTGCCTCTGTTCGATCGGATCGGCAAGAAAGTCGTCGCGACCGAAGCCGGCAAAATGCTCAAACATTACGGCACGCGGATGCTTCAGGCGGAATCCGATATCCGAACCGCCGCGAACGAACTCCGGTCGGGCAGCAGCGGCGAGATCCGCTTGGCCGTGCTGCCTTCGGATCTCGATTTTCGGCTGGTGCCGCTGTTCGTTCGTTTCAAGACCAAATATCCCGATACCCGATTGCAGGTGATCTCGACCATTTTCGCGCATGACGAGGTGCTGGGCCACAAAGTCGATCTGGGCATCGGACTTCGAGGCTCGGCCGACGAACGGCTCGTGCGGATTCCGCTCGGCTCGGAACCTTATCGCCTGTTCGTCCGTTCCGACAGCGAGCTGGCCGCAAGAACGCGCATTTCGCTCGAAGATCTGAAAGATTACCCGCTGGTCATGTACCCCAAAGGGTACACGGGCCGCGATCTGGTCGACGATACCTGCCGCAAGCTGGGCTTCGAACTGTCGACGGCGATGGAGACGGCTTCCGCCGCTTCTCTGCTTCAGCTCGTTTCCGCCGGTATCGGCGCGACGATCCAGCCCGCCGGCCTGATCGCGCGAAATGCCGCCGAATATCCGGATATCGCGGCGCTCCCGCTCTCGGGAACGGAACCGGTCCGGCATATGGAACTGACCTATTATGCCGACCGGTTTCTCACCGGCGCGCAGCGGGAACTGATTCGTTGGTTGACCGATTATTTCGCCGAATTCTAAGTCTGCTAGAACCTTTCGCCACTCTGCGTCGTCTATAGGTTAAACGCTACGGAGAAAGGGGCTTACCGTTCGATGAAACTTCGCGTTTTCCCGCTGCTCGCCCTGTTATCCCTGCTGCTGTCCGCCTGCTCCGCCGACGACAAGCCGGACTCGGTGACCGAAGACCCGGATCAAGCCGTCGCCGTCAAACGCGTCGCGGATAACGAATTCGAACTTCGACTGACCGTCGATCGTATCGCAGAAGGCGATAACGCGATCTCGCTGGAAGCCGGTCTGCGCTATATCGGCGATCAACCCGAGATCACGATCGAACACGGCAGCCCGCTGTTTATCGGCGGCATGAGATTGGACGGCAAACCGGTCGGAGATCCGATAGCGGTCAATACGGTCGCGATCTCTAAGGAATTGAAAAAAGACGAATGGCTGACCGAACCGATCTCGCTGAAATCTTCGCAGGCGCAGATCAAACAGTTGTTCGAAGACGACGGAGAGATCACGCTGTATGCGGGCTTCAGCGCCGCAGGATACGAAAACGAGCCGGGAACCGACGAGACGCTGGCGTTGAAAGCCGAGAAGATTCCGCGCTGATCCGGCAGTCGACTCTCCTTCTTCCCTGTATACGGATATGTAAAAGCGGATTTCGCAGGCTCTCTCGCCCATGAAATCCGCTTTTTTTCAACTTCCTTCGTTTTCCGAAGACTTGGGCTGATCCAGACTTTTCGGATACGCTCGGAAAACCAGATTAGAGGCTTCGTCCGAACCTTTAAGCCGCGTCACGATCACCAGAAGTTTCGTGTCGTTTTTCTCCGCGGCGACGACTTTATGGCTTTCGACTTCGCTTACTTTCCAACCTTCTTGTTTCAGCTTATCGTGATAATCCGCATAAAACGTTTCGAAAGGTCGGGAGACTTCGTAGTATCCTGATTGTGCCGCAGGGTCCAGCGCCGTTTGCTTCGCTTCGTCAGGGACCGGGATTCCTCCCAATTCCTGAACGTCATGATAAGTCAGTTCTTGTTCGACCTCCGCCGAACGGCCGTCGCAGGAAACCAGCAGTACGGCAGCGATAAGGATTAAAAAAATGGAACGCATCAGACACCTCGATTACTCGGGATTTCGGCAGAAAAAACGATTCTTTTTCTTACCGGCAGCAGTGGGCGTTTGTCCCTAGTTTACCGTTCGAGTGTCGCCGCCGCAAATCGAAAAGCCGTCCTTTCAAGCATCTCTGCTCGAAAGAACGGCTTTTCCCGTGTGCCCTTATTCGCTAACCTCTGGTGCTCGAACGCTTATTTCTTCGCCAATTTCAGCACCGTTTCGTCCATTTGTTTGAACAGTTCTTCCTTCGTGATCTTCTTCGCTACATAAGCTTGCATCAGAGCGCCGAACTCTTGGTTCGTGCCGTCCGGCAGCTTAGGCCACTGCCAGCCCAGCGTTTTGTCGGCTTGGACGTACTCTTGGATGCTGGCCGCGATCGTACCAAGCTGTTCTGGTTCGTACGTGATCGATTTGAGCGCCGGGATGAATTTGAATTCGTCGACGGTGTACTTCTTGCCCGTCTCGGAAGTGACCATCCAGTTGAGGAATTTCTTCGCTTCTTCTTTGTTCGGCGAGTTCTTGTTGACGACCCAGTTGTTCGGCACGCCGACGAAGATGTTGTCGTTCAGCTTCTCGTCGTCGTTGATCGGCATCGGCAGTACGCCGACTTGCAGTTCGGGATCGATTCCGTCGATCTGAACCTGCGTCCAGTTGCCCTGCTGCGTCATGGCCGCCATGCCGGAAGCGAATTCCGTCATCTGCGTATTGTAGTCGGTCGTCAGCGGACGGTCGTTGCTGAATTCCATCGTCAGGTCGACGAGATTGATCCATTCGTTGAAGATCTTGTTGTCCGTGACCGAAGTCTTGCCTTCTCTCCAATCCGCGATGAATTTATCCGGATCGTCCTGTTTGGCGTAAGCGTCGTTCACCAAGTGCTGCCCGATGACCCACCATTCTTGGTAGCCGTTCTCGAACGGCGTGATGCCGGCGTCTTTGAGTTTCTGAGCCGCGGCGCGCAGTTCCGTAAGCGTCGTCGGCAGCTCCGTGATGCCGGCTTTCTCGAACAGCGCTTTGTTGTACAGGAAGCCGTAACCTTCGATGTTCATCGGCAGGCCGTACAGTTTGCCGTCCATCGTCATCGGATCTTTGACGTTGTCGCTCAGATCGGCCACCCACGGCTGATCCGACAGATCTTCCATGCGGTCTTTCCAGAGCTGAGCTTCGTTATAGCCGCCGTTGTTGAAGATGTCCGGCTCGTCGCCCGAAGCGAATTTGGCTTTCAGCGCCGCGCCGTAGTCCGCGCCGCCGCCGACCGTTTCGATCGTGATGTTGACGCCGGTTTCTTTTTTGTATTCGGCCAACAGTTTCTCCATCGCGTCCGCGATTTCGACTTTGAATTGGAACATTTTCAGCGTGACGTTGGAAGAAGCCGCGTCGGTTCCGGTCGCCGGTTCCGTTTTGGTATCGGTCGCCGTGTCGGTCTTGGTGTCGGTTCCCGTCGTCGCGTTCGGGTTCGGCATGCCGCCCCCTCCGCCGCAAGCGGCGAGAATCGAGATCATGAGTACAAGCATCAGGCTCAGAAAGCTTTTCTTTTTCACGTGTACAGCCTCCTTTGTTGTGTGGCGAAACGTTGCTCCCCTCGATCTGAACGGCTCTTTTCATTAAGGCAGTAAGCGTTTACAATAAGAATGCTCTATTTAAGGAATCCGCCAAAGGCGGTCTCCGCTTACCCTTAGTCAGCCTTTGACGGCTCCGGCGGCGATGCCGGCGATGATATGTTTCTGAAGAGCCAGGAAGAAAATGATGATCGGCGCGATGCCCATCAGCAGTCCCGCCAGCGCCAAGTCCCACTGCTTCGTATACTGCGAGAAGAAAGCGTTGGTGGCCAGCGGAATCGTTCGGAGCTCTGCGTTGCCTCCGACGATCAGGAGCGGCAGCAGGAAGTCGTTCCAGATCCACAGCGTATTCAAGATGAATACGGTCACGACCATCGGTTTCAGCAGCGGCAGCACGATTCGGAAGAAGACGCCGAACGGCGAGCATCCGTCCACAATTCCCGCTTCTTCGATCTCGATCGGTACCGATTTGACGAAACCGTGGAACAAGAAGATGGTGAGCGAAGCGCCGAATCCCAGATAACAGATGATCAGGCCCGGCAGGTTGTTCGTCAGATTCAAGTTGGCCGCGACCCGTACCAGCGGGATCATGATCGACTGGAACGGAATGACCATCGCCGCGACGAACGCCATGAATACGATATTATTGAAGCGGCTCGGATGCCGGACCAACCGGTAGGCGGCCATCGAACAGAACAGCGCCAGCAGCACGTTGGCCAAGACCGTGATCACGAGCGAGTTCGTGAAAGCATGCGGAAAATCGAGAATTCTCCACGCGTTCTTGAAGTTGTCGAAGGTGACGGCTTTGGGAAGCGCGGCCGAATCTTTCAAGATATCGGCGAACTTCTTCAAGGAGTTGACGACCACGAAGTAGAAAGGAACCAAGAACATCAGGGCCACGAGGACGGTGACGACCTCCAGCAGCAGCGTGCGCCAGGAATATCTGCGTGACGTTTCCACTTACGACTGCACCTCCCTTCTCTTCGTGAACCAGACTTGCAGCGACGAGACGAGCGCCACGATGACGAAGAACAGCAGCGCTTTCGCCGTACCGAGCCCGTAGTTGCTGTTCGTGAAGGCTTCGTTATAGATGTTCAGCGCCAGCGATTCGGTCGAACCGAACGGACCGCCGCGAGTCAGCGCCAAGTTCAGGTCGAACATCTTGAAGGCGTTCGACATCGACAGGAACAAGCAGACGGTGATGGCCGGCATGACCAGCGGCAAAGTGATGAACCGCAGTTTCTGCCCGTAACCCGCTCCGTCGATCTCGGCCGCTTCGATCAGCGAACGGTCGACGTTCATCAGGCCCGCGATGTAGATGATCATCATGTAGCCGGCGGCCTGCCAGACGAATACGATCACGATGCCCCAGAAGCCCGTCGCTTCCGTGCCGAGCCATTCGAGCTTGAAGAATCCGAGCCCCGTTGCTTTGCCGACGGCCGCAAAACCGCGGATAAAGATGAACTGCCAGATGAAGCCGAGCAGCAGTCCGCCGATGACGTTCGGAATGAAGAAGAGCGTCCGCAGCAGATTGCGCATCTTAAGCGGTTGGACCAGCAGCAGCGCCAGAGCGAAAGCGATGACGTTGGTCAGAACCACGACGGCTACCGTGAAGCGGATCGTGAACCAGAAGGAAGTCCAGAACTTCGCGTCCGCGAACATGACGGCGAAGTTGCGGACGCCTACCCAGTTGACCGTGACCGCGACGCCGTTCCAATCGGTAAACGAATAATACATGCCTAGAAAAAACGGGATCAGGACGACAACAACGAAGAAAAGCAGCGATGGACCCAAGAATACGCTCTGCATGAATAAATCGTACCACCGTTTGCGGCCTGCCAAGCGAAGCACCTCCCGTTTGGTTAAGTGTCTTTCAGGTATGCACTCATTATATTTGGAAAAAGTAAGCGTTAACATGGAAATAAATGACGAATACAGTGGACTATATTGACCCGCTTTGTTTAGGAGAAAGGAGAGCTGTATGTTGCGTCATTCCATTCGCGGCAAACTGATCGTGTTTCTCGTTTTCGCCACGGCTCTGCCGATTCTGCTATCCGCCTTGGTCGCCTACAATCTGACCAAAGAGAACGTGAAACGCAGCGCCATAGAAGACAACGCCAGTCTGCTGTATCAAGGGCAGATCAATATCGTCAACTATCTCGACACGGTCAACAAGCTCTCGCTTCAGGTCTACGACGAATCGGTCTACGGCGATACGCTGATCGATATTATCTTGACCGGATCGGACGTGGAAGACGCGACGCTCGACCGGAGCGACGTCATGGGCATGCTGCGCCGGACGTATTACGCGATGGACGGCATCTACCAAGTCTTTCTCCATATCGACAAGAGCAGCAATTCCTACCTCTATTACGCGGCCAAGCCTTACGGTCCCACCAAGCAGGATCAACTGCCGGAGTATCGGAAATGGGACGTGCAGGCTTTTGCGGGCGTCACGCATCGGGCCGGCACGTATCGAATGATTCCGGAAAAAGAAGGCCGTTCGACCGACGTGTTCACGTTCAATCGGGTCGTCTACGATATTCCGCGCAACAAAAAAGCCGGGATGCTGGCGATCGACGTCGATATCTCGTTCCTGCGCTCGCTCACCGATCGTTTGGCATCTAAGGGCGAACAGGTCTACATCGTGAACAGCGAAGGAAAACTGATCGTCGGACCCGAATCGCAGCAGGCCCAGCTCGGCGAGAAACCGAACCTGCCGGGACTCGACGAGGTGCTGGCCTCGTCCGACGAGTCCGGCTACACCGCTCAGCAGAGCGGCCGAGATTCGTTCCTGTTCTACGAACGGGTTCGCAGCCCGCTCGCCGATTGGACGCTCGTCAAGAGCGTGGACACCGACACGCTGTACCGCCGCGAGCGGCAGATTCTACTGCTTAACGCCGGCGTAGGCGCGCTGTCGCTGATCGTGGTCGTCGTGGCGACGGCCTTCATCTCGCTCAAATTCACCCAACCGATCCGCAAATTGATCCGCGGCATGCAGCAGGTGGAATCCGGCGGTCTGCCGCTGGAACTCGAAACGAACCGTACCGACGAATTCGGCGTGCTGTCCCGGCGGTTCGAAGGCATGGTGAGGCGATTGAACGATTCGATCTTGAAACAGTACCGGTTGGAGATCATGAACAAAACGAATCAGCTTCGGGCGCTCGAAGCGCAAGTCAATCCGCATTTTCTCAATAATGCGCTGCAATCGATCGCGACGCTCGCGCTGCGCAAAGGCGACAAAGAAGTCTACGGCTTGATCTCTTCGCTCGGCCGCATGATGCATTACAATATGCACGTGGGCGACGCTTTCGTGCCGCTCAGCCGGGAGATCGAATACGTGCAGGACTATCTGGGCCTTCAGCAGCACCGGTTCAGAGGCAATTTCCGCTTCTCGCTCGAAGTCGAACAGGAAGCCCGCCGGATCGAGGTTCCGCGCATGATTCTTCAGCCGTTGGCCGAAAATTATTTCAAGCATGCCGGCGAGACGCTCGAACAAGAAGGCGTGCTGCGGATCAGGGCTTACTTGCGTCAGCAGCCGGAAGGGCCGCAGCAAGCCACGGGGCAGCCGGATACGGAAGCCATGCGGCCTTTCGCCGAAGACGCGGACGAATTCGAGACTTTCGATATCGAGGCTCTCGATCCGGAAAAAGACGGCGCGACCGACCGATTCGGCAGCGAAGAGAACGTGCAGTCGCGCCCGTCCCGGCGTCGCAGCGAACTGATCGTGATCGTGGCGGACAACGGCCCCGGCATCGAGCCGGAGCGCCGGCGGGAACTGCAAGACATGCTGGACCGGCCGTTGGTATTCGGACAGAATACGGAATCGCCGCAGATCGGTCTTCGCAGCGTCGGCGATCGGCTGCGCTTGTACTTCGGCGATTCGGCCGCCGTCTTCCTGAGCCGGTCGCTGGAGGGCGGCCTGCAGGTGACGCTCCGGATTCCTCTATACGCAGCCGAAGAGATTCGCAAGTAACGGATTACGGGGAATAGAAGAAGGAACGTGCATGGCGGCATTCGACGTATTCGCCGCCGGGAGGAGGCCTCGCATGAAAGTTCTTATCGTAGACGACGAAGCCCATGTCAGAGAGGCCATCCGCCTGCTGATCGATTGGGAATTATACGATTCCGCCGAAGTGTTGGAAGCTTCGAGCGGACGCGAAGCGATATCGATGATCGAACGGCATGCCCCGCAGATCGTCTTGACGGACATGATCATGCCCGCCGGCGGCGGGATCGATCTGCTGGAATGGATCAGCCGCAGCGCGCCGGAGACCAAGACGCTGGTCATCAGCGGGCACGGCGATTTCGATTTCGCGCGTCAGACGCTGCGTTACGGCGGCATGGATTATCTGCTGAAGCCGATCGACGGCGATCAGCTCAATGCGGCTTTCGCCCGGGCGGTCGACAGTTGGCGGGTCGGCGAAGAAAGAAGCCGGCAGCTTCGCGAACAGATGATGGAAGTCAACCGCTTCAAGCCGGTGTACCGGGACAAGCTGTGTTCGGACCTGCTCGGCGGTCCGGCGGCGCGAGCCGGCGCGGGCCGCGAATTGGCCGGCGAGTTCGCGCTGGACGAAAATCCGGGAACGGTGCGCAGCGCCGTCGTTCGGCTGGGCGAACATTCGCCGCTCTGGCTGCGCTACTCGGGGCGCGCGGATCTGCTGTTCTTCACGTTGGCGAACGTGGCCAACGAAGTGCTCGGCCACGGGCGAAGCGGCTACGCGTTCCGCAATCTCGGCCGCGAACGCGAGATGGCGATCTTCTTCTGGGCCGGCGCGGCTCACGCCGGAGAGAAGCTTGCCCGCATCAACGCGGGCTTGGCGAACGTGCTCGGCGAGCCGCTGCATTTCGGGCTCGGCGGCTGCGCCGACGGGCTGGCCGAAGGGCTGCGCGCTTCTTACCTGCAAGCGGAAGAAGCGCTGAACCGGGGGCAGGCCGTGCAGGCGGGAACCGGCGGAGCGGCCGCGTCGCGTAACGGTTTCGGCGCTCGGGCGGGCGGCTTCGAGGCAGCCGGCGCGGCTTCCGCGAGTCTCGAATCGGAAGCCCGCTACATCCACGCCTTCGAAGGCGGCCCCGCCGGAGCCGCGGGCGCGGGCGTCATGGAAGATATCGCCGCTTATATCCGCGAACACTACCGCGAAGATCTGACGCTTCAGGATCTCGCGGACCGCTTCTTCCTGAGCCGCGAATACATCTCCCGCCGCTTCAAACGCGAATTCGGCGAGAACGTGTTCGACTATCTGGCGAACGTCCGCCTCGAACGCGCCAAGCGCCTGCTGCGCGATTCCGACATGACGGTCGTGCGCATCGCCGAACTCGTCGGCTATCAGGACGAGAAATACTTCAGCCGCGTCTTCAAGAAGACGACCGGCTGCTCGCCGAACGAGTTCCGGCGCGCGGATCGGTGAATCCGGCGATCGCCCGTCCGCCGATGATCCGAACGCATAAAAAAGCTTCCGCCTATAAACGGCGGAAGCTTTTTTATTCTACTTCAAAATCTTACGGAGCTTGCTGTCTTTATTCCTCTGGGCCTATTACCCTATTGCCGATTAATCGAGATTGTTTAAGATCATCCAAATCTGAGGATCAAGATTCAACGCGTTCGTCAGCATAACGATCGCTTCGGCACGGGAGCTTTGTCCTTTCGGATCGAAACGCTCTCCCGGCTTGCCGCTGACGATTCCGGCCTGCGCCGCCTGCTTCACCGCGTCCGCGGCATAAGCGCTGATCTGCGAACGGTCGGCGAACTCGCCTTTCGTGACGTCTTTGTTGACTTGATCCAGATCCACGATCCGGGACAATACGGCAGCCATTTCTTCCCGGCTGATCGTACGGTCGGGTCTGAACGTGCCGTCTCCGTAGCCTTTCAGCACGCCTATGCCGACAAGGCTTCGAATCGAATCGTTCGCCCAGTGATTGCCGACGTCGTTCAAGACCGGAGAGCTTACGGTCGCTTGGCCGACCGGGAAGATCCGCGCCAATACCGCGGCGAATTCGGCGCGCGTGATACTGTCGTTCGGACGGAAACTTCCGTCGGGATCGCCGGTAACGAATCCGAGTCTGGCAAAGGTTCCGACCGCCTGCTGCGCCCAATGTCCGTTCGTGTCCGTCAATGCGGCTCCGCTTGACGGCGCGGCGTTGGCGGCTGCCGAGATCTTATTCACCAGAGCCGGAACGTCAACGACGCTGCCTTGGAAGACCGGCACCGCAGAAGGAGCCGGATTCGGCGTCGGCGTTGGTGCAGGTATTGGTGCTGGTGTTGGAACAGGCGTCGGTGCAGGTGTTGGTGCAGGTGTTGGTGCCGGCGTCGGAACCGGCGTTGTCGGCGTCGGCTCCGTTACGGGAGGCGTCGTCGGCGATACCGGCGCGGCCGCGCGCTCGATCGTAAGCGAATAGTCCGTAAACGATTTGTCTTCCGCCGTAACCTTGATTTGTACCGAATTGGCGCCTACTGCGAGACCCGATACGCGATACACCGACACTCCGTCAACGGACGACACTTTGGTCGCTCCCGTTACGGCAAGTTCGGCATTCGGGTCTGCTTGCGTAAGCGTCACATCGACAGCGGTCACGCTATTCGGCACGTTTCTCGCATGGTAGGTAAATACGGCATCCGAAAATGCGGGATCGAGCGTCCCCTGATTGACGGACAAGCCCGTCAATTTCGCATTGGCGGAAGCCCATTTCGCGTACAGCGTCGTGTCCGCCGTAATCGGCGCGGCGAAATCGAACGACGTCGTCAAAGCGCTGTCGCTGTACCAACCCGCGAACGTATAACCGCTTCGGGTCGGCGCAATCGGTTGGGTCGCGGAGGTATTGTAGTCGACCGTTTCACTGCTTACCGCGCTGCCGCCGTTCGTCTCGTAGCTTACGGTATACGCTTTGATCTCCCATTTCGCGTAAATCGTCGTGTCGCCGGTAATCGGCGAAGCAAAATCGAATGACGTCGTCAAAGCGCTATCGCCGTACCAGCCCGCGAACGTATATCCCGTACGCGTCGGTTCTGCCGGATTGGTCGCTTTGCCGTTATAATCGACGGCCTCGCTGTTCACCGAGCTGCCGCCGTTCGTCTCGTAGCTTACGGTATAACTATTAGTCGCCCATTTCGCGTACAGCGTGCGATCTTGCGTAATCGGCGTCGTGAAATCGAACGGTGTCGTGAGTGCGCTGTCGGTATACCAGCCTCCGAAAGCATAACCGGTTCGGGTCGGCGAAGGCGTCGGAATAACCGCCATCTCCTCGTAATTTACCGTTTGCGCACTTACGGAAGAACCTCCGTCGGTATCGAAGCTTACTGTATACGTATCCGGCGTCCATTTGGCGTACAGCGTCGTATTCGCCGTGATCGGCGCGGCAAAGCTGAACGGCGTCGTCAGAGCGCTGTCGCTGTACCAACCCGCGAAGGTGTAACCGGTTCGCGTCGGCGCGGAAGGTTCCGCAGCGACTTCGTTGTATTTGACGTTCTGGCTGTTTACGCTGCTGCCTCCGCCGCTGTTGAAGCTGACCGTATATTCTTCGGCCGTCCACTTTGCATACAGCGTCGTATCGGCGGTGATCGGCGTGCTGAAGTTGAACGGCGTCGTCAGAGCGCTATCGCCATACCAGCCCGCGAAGGTATAACCGGTACGCGTCGGCGCGGAAGGTTCCGCAGCGACTTCATTATATTTGACATTTTGGCTGTTTACGGTGCTGCCTCCGCCGCTGTTGAAGCTGACCGTATACTCCTTGGCCGTCCAATTTGCATACAGCGTCGTATCGGCGGTGATCGGCGTGCTGAAGTTGAACGGCGTCGTCAGAGCGCTATCGCCATACCAGCCCGCGAAGGTATAACCGGTACGCGTCGGCGCGGAAGGCTCCGTCGCCGTAGCATTGGCGCTGACATTCTGAGCGGTTACCGGGCTGCCTCCGTTGGCTTCGAAGTTTACGGCGTAAGTAGCTCCGACATATTTCATAACCGTGGCTCTTTGCGAATAACGGCTGTCGCGATAAGCGATATACGGCATTCCGCTCGGACTCAGCGCCAGAGTCGCGCTGTAAGCGGAAGTGCCGGGAACTCCGGGTTCGCCCACGTTTTCCCAAGCCGTTCCGTTGTACTTCATGACGGTCGCTCCGCCATTAGTACCCGAATCCGAATAGCCGACATAAGGGGTTCCATCGGCGCTTATGACAATGGAGTTGGAAGAGATCAGCCCGGCCGAAAAACCCGGTTGGCCGACTGTTTCCCAAGCCGTGCCGTTATATTTCTTGACGGTTTCGCGATTCTCTTGCGAAGCGTCCCGATAGGCTAAATAAGGAACTCCGTTAGAAGCGATCGCAATAACCGGATAGGGAGCGGCATCTTCCGATATTCCCGGCTGACCTACCGATTGCCAAGCCGTGCCGTTGTACTTCATGACTACAGCCTTGTTCGAAATTGACATATCATAATACGCTACATACGGCGTACCTTCCGAAGAGAACGCAATTGAACCTTCTTGAATCTGTCCAGCTGAAAAACCGGGTTGGCCGACTACTTCCCATACTGCTCCGTTGAACCTCATGACAGTAGCTTTGCTCGAATTCGCTCCGTCTTGATATAACACATACGGGACCCCGCTTGGGTTGAGCGCAAGAGAAAGATACGAAGCTGAGGAAGAAGAAAAGGCCGCGTTACCTACGTTCTCCCAAGCATTTCCGTTATATCGTTTTACGGTTGCCTTCATTGAACTGGAAATATCCGTATAGGCCACATAAGGGGTTCCATTCTGAGCGATATCCATCGTAACAAATTGGGCGTAAGTCGAAGAAATGTAGGGAGTTCCTACCGGAGCCCAGAAAGATCCGTTATATCGCACAACCGCAACTCGTTCAGAATTGTCCGTATCAATATAAGCTAAGTACGGCATGCCTTCAGCATCGATTTTCAGAGATGGGGAAGCTATCGCCCCTACCGAAAAGCCCTCTTCCTCCAATGCTTTCCAAGAAGAGTAAGAATCAGCTTGAGCGATCGACTGCCGGAACGGCAAAAACGCGAAAATAACGACCAATACCAGCATCCCTAACCCGATCTTTCGGCTGGCTTGTTTCAGTTCCCGATTCTGCTGCATGCGTCGTCCTCCTATTGTATGAAAGTCGCAGTTTTTGAACACATGTATTCACCCGATCTTTGACGTAGACTGCGCTATGCCCCCTTTCACGCACTGTCGATTGCTAACTAATACAATATTTGAAATCAACTTTTATATAATACAATTTAAGGCAAAAGAAACAAAAAAGACGTACCGCTCGTTAGAGAGCAGTACGTTATTATGCTTGGCTTTCTGCTTCTCACACCTGAAAATGTCCTACTTCTCCCCGCAGTTCTTCCGACAGCCGGCTCAACACTTCCGCCGAAGCCGAGACTTCCTGCATCGAAGCCAACTGCTGCTGCGAAGCGGCGGCGACGCCTTGAGAGCGGGCGGAGATGTCGCGAGACAGTTCGTTGAGTTCGCGTTCCGAACCGAGCGTCTGCTCCATGCCCGCGGAGACCTGCTCGACGGCCGAGGCCGCTTCCTGCATACGACCCGTGATGCTTTCCAGCGAGCCGTAGATGCGGTAGAACGATTCGCCCGCGAGATTCGCGGTCTGCGCGCCGCTCTCCACTTCGCGAGTGCCGACCGCCATCGCTTCGACGGCGTCCCGGAGCTGCTCGACGATACCGCTCAAGATCGACTCGATTTCCGTCGAAGCCGTTTTCGACTGTTCGGCCAGCTTCTTGACTTCTTCCGCCACGACGCCGAATCCCCGGCCGTGCTCGCCCGCGCGGGCCGCTTCGATCGAAGCGTTGAGCGCGAGCAGGTTCGTCTGCCCGGCGATGCCTCCGATCGTCCGCACGATCTCGACGATCCGCTCGGACTGGCGGCCCAATTCGCCGACCGCTTCGTAAGAACGTCCTACCGTTTCGCGCGCCGTCTTCATGCGCTCCATCGTCTCGCCGATCAGCTTCGTGCCTTCCTGCGCGCCTTCGAGCGCTCCGATCGACGCTTGCGAGACTTCCGAAGTCGTGTCGGCGACGCGGCGAAGATGAGTGCCGCCGTCCGTCAACGCGAGCTGGTTCTCGTCCATGCCGGCCATCTGGCGTTCGGCTCCGCTCGCCACGCTCAGAATCGCCGAAGTCACGTGATCCGCGGCTTCGGTCGCCTGCTCGGAATGTCGGAGCAGCGATCTCGAAGCATCGGCTACCTGCTCCGAGCTGCCGTCGATGCGCACGATCAGACCGCGCAGATTATTTTTCATCTTATTGAACGCTTCCGCCATCTCGCCGATCTCGTCGCGGTTGTCCACGATCAGATTGCCGCCCCGCAGATCGCCCTGCGCGATGCGCTGCGCTTCGGCCGCGATCCGCGACACCGGACGGGCGATCTTGCGGCCGATCAGATAAGCGATCAGCACGCCGAGCAGGAGTCCGGCGGCCACCAGCACGATAATGATCGTTTCGATTCCCCGCACGTCCGAAGCCGTTTCCGCCACGGCGGCGTCGAGGCGCGAATGCTGAAGATCGTAGAGCTGCTGCGACAGATCCGCGAGACCGTCGGCCAGCGGCACGCACTCTTCTTCGACGACTCGCGTATACCCTTCCGTATCGCCCGCTTCTTTGAGCGCGATCAGCTTTTTCCCGACGGCGTCGTACTGCTGTTCGGCTTCGCCGATCCGGCCGAGCAGCGCCTGCGCTTCGCTATCCGTAAGCGTGACGTTCAAGCGCTCCATCGCCGCCGACATGTCGATTTTGTTTTGCTCGAACGCCCGTGCGTGCTCTTCGTTGCCCGTGATGAGGTATCCCCGAAGATTTTTCGCCTGCGCGGTCGCTTCGTATTTCATGTCCGCGATCGTCTGAATCTCGTTGCTCTGCCGCTGGATCAGTCCGTTATAATTCCGATGCACCTGTTCGATCTCGTAGAAGCTGAACGAAGCCAGAGAGAGCGTGATCAACAATACGCCGGCGAACCCGGCATACAACCTTTTTCCGATCGTCATTTTCATCGCGTTTTCCCGCCTATCCGTGAATTTGGGTGTTCGTTATTCCCAGGCAGGCGGCAAGACGCATCTCGTGCAGCGCGGTTCTGGGCCTTTTGGTGACTTCAGAGCGTTCCAGTGACTTTACGACTAGTACTTTTGGTTATTTGGACTCATAAATAAAATTTGAAACAATTTTCAGCAAGGTTCGACACAAGTTGAAAACGATTCGACGCCTGCCGCTTCTTCTCGGCGCGAAAGGGTATAATGAGAGTAGGGCTCGGCGCGCTCCCGTGCTTTTCGGAAAAGCGCCCGATGCCGGTACGGATTCCTATTTTGACGCAAAGGCAGGTTGATTCGCATGTTCGTATACTTATTCCACGACGCGCTGCCGGAAGATCCGCAGCTCGACAACCTCTACACGCTGACCGGCGAGAACGAAACGCTGCATCTGTTCGAAGCCGTCTCGCCTCCGGATACGTCGATCGATTCCCGATCCGCTTATCAAGCGATCGACAGCGCGGGCACGCTCTCCGGCGGATTTGCCGTCATGAACAATATCCCGGTAAACGAAGACGGACGCTCCGCGTTCGAAGAACGGTTCCTCGGACGCGCCCGCCGCGTCGAAGGGATGCCCGGTTTCGCCGGAATTCGGGTGCTTCGTCCGCTTCAAGGCGACACCTACGTCATCTTGACCGTCTGGAAAGACGAAGAAAGTTTCCAAGGCTGGCAGAACTCCGAAGCTTACAACCACGCGCATCAGAAAAGAGACCAGCCGGAAGGAATCACGCAGCAGCGCCCGAACATTTTCCCCCGTCCGTCGTTCGTGACGACTTATCGCGTAGCGCCGCCGGAAACGGGCAATTCCGCGAAATGCTGATCCGATGAGTTCAAGTCGCCGTTCCGAGCCGCTCGGCCCTCCTTCGGGAGAGGTCCGGGCGGCTTTTTGCCTGTTCGGCGGGCGCTCGAAAAGATAAAAAAAGTGCCGATTCCTTTGACGCTTCTCAAGCGGACATGATACATTTATGGAATCGGGTTTCGGACGGAAGATCAACGAATCGAGGGGTACGAACAGTGGGAAAAGCGACATCCGGATTTGAAAACAAGCCGTTCGGCGCATCTTCGGGAAAGGTGCCGCGGGCGGAAATGGCGGCAGGCGGCGGTACGCAAAAAGGAAAAGGGATCGGCGGACAGCTCGGCGAGCTGGATGCCGCTTATTGGCGCGCCATGGAACAAGCGGGCATTAACTTGAATCCCGCGCAGATCGCCGCCGTGCGCTGCACGGACGGCCCGCTGCTGACGCTGGCCGGAGCCGGATCGGGCAAGACGAGCACGCTCGTCTGCCGGACCGGCTACCTGATCGACGTTCGCGGCGTCGATCCTTCGGGCATTCTGCTGCTGACGTTCTCCAGCAAAGCCGCCGCGGAGATGCGCGAGCGGATCGCCGGCCTGCCGGGCATCGGCGAATACGAAGCCGGACGCATTCAAGCGCGGACGTTCCATTCCTTCTGTCTCTGGCTGCTGTTCAGCCAAGGCCTGCAGAAAGAAATCTTCGGCGACGCGCGCCGTCAGCATATCCAGCTTCAGCAGCTCATGCGCGAATTGAGTCTGCCGGACGCGTATCCGCCGGAAAATCTGCTGGCGCTGCTGTCTTCTTATAAAGTCAATCTGATGACGGCCGAACAGCTTCCGGAGAAGACGGAAACCGACCGGCAGATGAAACGCATCCTGCTGCGCTACGAAGCATGGAAGATCGAGAACGGCAAGATCGACTTCGACGACGTGCTGACCGGCGCTTACGCTCTGCTCCAAGAGCGTCCAGAGCTGCTGGAACGGCTCCGGCGGCGTTTCACGCATCTGATGATCGACGAATTTCAAGACACGAACCTGCTGCAATACGAGATCGTGAAGATGATCGCCGCTCCGCGCAACAATCTGATGGTGGTCGGCGACGACGACCAGACCATCTACTCGTTCAACGGGGCTCGCAGCGAATTCATTCTCGAATTCGAGAAGCTGTATCCGCGAGCGCGCGTCATCACGCTCGATATCAATTACCGCTCCGTGCCGGCGATCGTCGGCCTCGGCAACGAAGTGATCCGGCATAACAAGATGCGCCGCAGCAAGACGCTGCGCGCGGCCAACGGCGGCGCGCTGCTGCCGGCTTACATGCGGCCGGACTCGGCCGACGACGAAGCGCAGGAAGTCGTCGATCATATCCGCCGCGAAGTGGCGGCCGGACGACGCGAATACGGCGACTTTGCGATTCTGTACCGCTCGTCGAGCAGCAACCGCGCGGTGCTGGAGCAGCTGGTCATGCGGGATATTCCGCATATCGATTACGGCGACGGCCGCCTGCTGTACGAGCATTGGCTCGTGAAGCCGGTACTCGACCATATGCGGCTGTCGATCAACCGCCGCGATTTCGACGCGATGCCGAGCATCCTGCCGACGCTGTATATCGCCCGGGACAAAGGCATGGACCATATTCGTAAGACGGACGAAGGCCGTCCGAAGAAAGGACCGCTCGTCCATCTGCTGACGCTGCCCGGCCTCAAAGACTTTCAGCTCGACAAGATCCGTCAGCGGCTCGAAGTGATCCGCTCGCTCAAAGGGCTGGTTCCCGCCGCCGCGATCACCCAGATTCGCAAAAGCTTCTACGATGCCTATATTCAGGCGGGCGAGCACAGCGAACAGACTTCGCACCGCGAGATGCTCAAAGAAATGCTCGACGAACTGGAGACGTCCGCGGGCCGGTTCGATTCCGTCGTCTCGTTCCTCGCTTTCGTCGACGATATGCTGCTGCGCAATCAGCAGACCGCGGCCGCCAAATCGCAGGCGCAGGGCAACCGCGTAGCCTTGATGACGATCCACAAGTCCAAAGGCTTGGAGTTTCCGGCCGTGTTCCTGATCGGCGCGTCCGAAGGCACGCTGCCCCATGCCTCCGCGTTGGGGGCGGATAACCTGCGCGATACCCGCGTCGGTCTCGAAGGCGAAGCCAGCTACGCGGAGGCGCTCGAAGAAGAGCGCCGGCTGGCTTATGTCGCCGTGACCCGGGCGAAAGAACAGTTGTTCATCAGTTCCCCCGCCGTGCAGCGGGGCAAGAAGGCCGCCGTGTCGCGCTTCCTCCTGTCCGCGTTCGGACAGGAGACCGCGGCGTCGGACGCCGCGGCCCGCGCCGAGTTCGGCGGACGCCGGGGCGGAGCCCCCGATCCGGGCCGATTCGGCAAAGTCCGTTCCGGCCGGTTCGGCCGGGAAGGCGCGCCGGCCGGCAGCGGCGCTTCGGGCAGCGCCGCCCCCGCGGCTCCGCCCCGGACCCAGAGCGTGCCGGTCTGGCTCTGCTCGTCCGGCTCGTGCGTCGCTTGGACGCGCATCATGCACAGCAAAGACATGATGGCCGCGCATAAGCCCTGCCCGCTCTGCGGCTCTCCGATGAAGAAAGGACGCAAAGACGTGCCGGTCTAAACTCTCGGCTTTCCGTCTTTCGCTTCGTTTCGATTCGTTATCGCGCCTATGAAGAGGCCGACCCGTTTTAACGGTCGGCCTCTTTTTCTTGCGTCTCGCCGCATATCAAAAAAGCCGCCTGATCGGCGGCTTTTTGCAGTACTGCGTATTCCTGCTGTCATTTCTCTTTTCGCGGGTACGGATCGAACTTGTACGTCCAGAATTTCTCGCTTTTGAACCGTTCGCGGATGACCGGATCGTGGACCGAACGTCCTTCGAATACCGGGTCCGTATGGAACTGGGACTTATGCGCTTTGATCGAGCCGACTTTCTGTTCGAGGAACAGCGTGATATCCACATGCACGTCGGCCGGGCCGAGCGCGCGCTCGTGACCGCTGGCGAAAGCCACCACATGCACTTTCGGACGATCCTTCGGCTTCATCGCTTCCACGACCCGTACCACGGCCGCGCCGCAGGCGTCATGGTCGGGATGCACGCTGTACAGCGGATGGAAAGTCAGGATCAGCGACGGGTTCAATTCTTCGATCAGTTCGCGGAGCTTGCCGTCGAGCAGCTCGCGATCTTCGAATTCGATCATTTTGTCATGGAAACCCAGCGTACGCAGATCGGTGATGCCGATCGCCGCGCAGGAAGCTTCGAGTTCGGCGCGGCGTACCGTAGGCAGCGTCACCCGATTGGCAAAAGGAGGATTGCCCAGATTGCGGCCCAATTGGCCCATCGTCAAGCAGGCGTAAGTGACCGGCGTTCCGTTATGCAGATGATAAGCGGCCGTGCCGGAGACGGTATAGGACTCGTCGTCGGGGTGAGGAAATACGATTAACACATGGCGTTCCACGGGGTATACCCGCTCCTTTCCGAGTACGGTACGGGGTCGCGTACGCAGATTCGCAGTCTTCGGCGTTCGCGTACGCGCCCTACCCGCCTTGATAAGATCGGTTCGAACGGAAATCTTAGAACGGTTCCGGGCTCAGCATCAGACTGACGACGAGTTTGCCGTCGTTGTCGTTGCCCGCGAGCACCGCTCTTTCCGTTTCGGTCTCTTCGTAATGCGTCAATCCTTCGGCATAGATCCAGCCTTCCGGCATCTTCAGGCCGACCCGGTACGGGCCGCTTCCGGAGATCGAACCGTGCGAATAGCTGACTTTGACGTTGCGGATCAGATTCGAGGCGACGAGCTTCGAACGGTCGCGATCGAACGTATAGGCGCCGTTGGTCAGCTCTAGATGCAGATACAGCTCCTGATCTTTCAGCTTGTCCAGCAGCTCTTGAACAGCTTGCGGTTGAATCGGCAGCATCGGAGTCTTCCCTTCGGTTTAGATTTGCAAAAAGTAACTTTCATTATAGTACAGGTTTCCGGCCGGGACAACGAAACGCTTAACGAAGCCGCCGCGATCTCGTCCGCATCCGGGCGGATCGGTCCGGCCCGCCTTCGATTGCTAACGGATCGAGGCGACGCTTAGCGGGCATTCGGAGCCGTTTCGGAATTCTAACGGATTCAGATGACGCTTAGAACGAGAATACGCGAATTTCCGGCCTAAAAAGAGACGAATCGGACGGCTAAGGAATCGACGATCCGTTAGCATCTCGAAAAGGGCTGTTTGGCGCTTCTAAGGAATCTACGATCCGTTAGCGCAGCCGCTCGGCTTCGTGCGCGTGCGCGAAACTCAGTCGTGCGCGTGCGGTCCGGCCCATGCTCCGCCGATATCGCTTTGCTTCGTGCGCGTGCGCGAAAACGCGAAAATCGGTTCAAGCGTCTGCGAACATCCGGTTCGCACGCCTGCGGCGGCTCGCTTCGTGAGCCTGCGGAAACGGATGCGGCGGCTCCCGAAGTCGGCTCGCTTTCGCCGCCTGCGCGACTGCCCCGCCGAGCCGCAGCAAAAAGGAGAAGCCTTGTCCCGGCTTCTCCTTCGCTCTATCCGCACCGCATTCGCACCGTTTTTCGAGTCTCGAACCCGTCGATTCAAGCAAGCGTCAAGACGCCTCGGCTTTGCTTGTTCCGTCCGCTGTCTCCGCCGTCTCCGCCGTCTCCGGCTCGCCGGCCGTTACCGTTTCGATCACGAAATCTTCGTTCGAGGCTTCAAGCTCGACCGGATCGCCGCCGGACGAAGCGACGGCCGTCTCGTCGACTTTGAATCGTCCGATCATGAGTTCCAAGTCCGCGGACATGCGTTCGAGTTCGGCCGCGGAAGTTTTCATGTCGTCGATCGCCGCCAGTTGACCTTCCGCCGATTGTTGGATGCCGTCGAAATGCTCCGAAGCGCTGCGCGAAGCTTGTTCCATCATCGAAGCCGCGGACGCGGCCTGCTGCGCTCCCGCCGCCGCTTCTTCGGAGACCGCCGATACTTCTTGAAGCTGCTGCGCGATCTGTTCGACCGAAACGAGAATCCCGCTGAACGAATCGCCCGTACGCTTCACCACGCCGGCCGCTTCGTCGATCTTCCGCGCTTGAATCCGTACGCCTTCGACCGCTTCGTGCGTCTCTCCGATGACTCCGGCCACGATCGCCGCGACATCCGAAGCCGATTTGGCCGTCTGTTCGGCCAGTTTGCGGACTTCGTCGGCCACCACGGCAAAGCCGCGCCCTTGCTCGCCCGCTCTCGCCGCTTCGATCGAAGCGTTCAGCGCCAGCAGATTCGTCTGCGAAGAGATGGATTGGATATCGCCGACGATCTCGCCGATCCGGCTCGAATGAAGGTTCAGCCGCTCTACGCGTTCTTTGGTTTCGTCCGAGGAAGCCTGCACGGCTTCCATTTGGCTGAGCGCGCCGAGAACGAATTCGCTGCCGCTTTTCGCGGTCTCGGAAGCCTCCTGCGCGGCTCCCGCCACCACGTTCAACGCTCCCGCGATATGCTGGATGCCGCCGCTCACTTCGCCGAGCGCGCGGGTGTTTTCTTCGCTGAGGCGCGCCTGCTGACGCATCCGGTCGCCGGCTTCCCCGATATGGCCCGTCATCCGTTCGCTCGCCGACGCCCACTCTTCCGCGCGGGTCGATAGCGTCTCGGCGGACAGCCGCGTATTCTGCGCGCCGGAACGCACGCCCAGAATCATGCCGCTCATCGTGCCGAGCATCGAACCGAACGCTTTGGACAAACGTCCGATCTCGTCTTTGCGCGTCTCGCGGATCGTCGAGGTCAGATCGCCCGACTCCACGCCTTGCATCTCGCGCGTCAGGCGGCGCAGCGGAGCCGCGATCATGCGCGATACGAAATACGAGACCGCGAGCGAGAACGCCAAGATCACGCCGCCGATCAGCAGCGCTTGGTTGCGGTTGTGTTCCATCTGTTTCTCGATCTGAGTTCCGTCGAAATCGGCGCCCAGTATCCCGAGCAATTTGCCGCTTTCGTCTTTGATCGGGACGTAAGTCGTCAGCGTGCTTCCGTATTCCGCATCGGTCGTCATGCTGCCGATCTGCGCCTGTCCGGTCGCGAACGCCGCGACCAATTCGGGATTCACGTTATCTTCGACCTTGCCCAGCGCCGATACCTGATCCGCCGGAGCATTGGTCGGCGCGCCGTCCACCGCATAGAAATACCGCGTTTTTCCGTCTTTTTCCTCCATGTTCATCGTATACAGATATTTCAGATGATTGGCTTCGCGCAGCTCGTTCAAACGTTTACGCAGTTGAAAATAATAAGCCGTCACGCCGCCTTCCGCCGTAATCTTGCCGTAAGACGCCGCATCGATCTCGCCGGCGGCATAGTCCGCGATGCTCTGAGCCTGTCTGCCTACCGAATCTACCAATAACCGGGAAGAAGACCTATATACGCTGTAACCCAACACGACTTCCGACACGATGATCAATACCGAAAATACCAGCATGATCTTCAACTGCAAACTTTTCAACTCGACTTCGCCTCGCAATCCTGAACTTGATAAATATCGAAGAGGGGTGCACCTCTTGCTTTGTGATAAGTTTAGGCGATGCAGCGAACTGTTTCAATAAGCTTTTTGAACAAAAAGCTTACATTTCATATATTTTTTTGTTTTTTCTTTAAAATCCGAATACTTTTAGAGGCTTTTTATCTTTTTGAAGTTAGGTAAATTGACATGAATGAATCTTAAGACCTCTTTTCGTTATTCGGTCCGCAGCAGCGGCAACCGCGATTTCCGGCTTGCCGAAACGTCCTGCCGCATCGAAAAGCAAACGAAAAAGGCTGCCGAGAAAATTCTCGGCAGCCCGTTTTTCCGTTCCGAAAGTTCCGGAACGTTCGCCGCGACCGGAGCCGCCGCGAAGCGGTCCGATTCGGCGTGCGCTGCGGGTCGAAAGATCGAACCCGCGGCGGATCAGTTGGTCAGGAAGAAGTCGTTGTTCGTGTTCTCGGACAAGGAGTTGCTGGTCGCGCGCGTTCCGTCCGCGATCGACAGAACGAATGCGCGGTACGCCACGCCCGATTGCAGCGGATTGCCGAAAGCGTCGCGGTTATACGAAGCGTTAAGGCCGAACGTCACGTTCTCGCCGTACGAACGCTGGCTGTTCGAAGACACGTTGGCGTTCGCCAGCGTGAAGCTCGAAGCGGCGTTCGTCGGTACCAGCATGACGTTGTAGTAAGCCGTTCCGGCGCTGTCGGCCGGCTTCGTGAAGCTTACCGTCACGTTCGATCCGCTGGCCGACGTTCTGACGTTCGTCGCTACCGGCGCGCCGGCTTCGCTCAGCGAAACTTCGTTCGAACGGTCCGACAAGACGTTGGCGCCGTTCTTCGATACGGTCAGCACGTAGAAGCGGTAAGCGCCGTTGTTCGAGACCAGGTTGCCGTTCACGTCGCGGCTGCTCGCGTTAAGCGCTTGGCGGACTTGTCCGCTGCCTCCCGCCGCGACCGTCGTGTAAGACGATGCCGCGTTGGCGTTAGCCAAGCTGTACGAACCGGACTGGCTGGAAGGCACGGCCAGAATCCGGTATTCGCTCACGTCGGATTCGGTGGAAGAACGCGTGAACGTCACTTCGACGTCGCTGGCGTTGCCGGTCTTGTTGCTTACCGAAGCGGCCACGTTGGTCGCGCCTACCGCGGATGTTCCGTCTGCCAGCGTTACGGCATTGGATACGCCGGACAACGAATAGTTGGACGTGTTGTTCGTATTGCCGCTGCCTACCGCCAGAACGAATACGCGGTAAGCGACGCCGCTGCGGATCGGTTCGCCGTTCACGTCGCGGGTCGAAGCGTTCAAGAACGTGCTTTGGTTCGAACCCGTTCTAGGCAGAACCGTGTAGTTGCCCGACGCTACGCCGATCGCCGACGACAAGCCGAAGTTGGAAGCGCTGGCCGATTTCACGACCATGACGCGGTATTCCGAGATGCTGCTCTCGTCCGAAGCGCGTCCGAACGTCACGAGCAGGTCGCGGCCGTCTCCGTAGTTGCCCGCGTCGCTAAGCGACGGAGTCAGAGCCGTGCCCACGTTGTTGCCGCCCAGCGTGATCGGCTGCGACACGCTCGACAGGATGTTGGTGCTGGTCGACGTGCCGGCGCCTACCGTCAGCACGTACACGCGGTACGCCGTTCCGTTGCGGATCAGGTCGCCGTCGGTATCGCGAGCGGACGCGCTCAGCGTCTGCACGATATTGGAACCGTTCTTGTTCACTGCCGTGTAGTTGGCGCTCGGCAGGCTGTTAGCGGAATTGATGTTGAACGCCGAAGCTTTGGAATCTTTGACGACCATGATCCGGTATTGGCTGACCGCCGACTCGTTGGTCGCGCGGTCGAACGTTACGCGCAGGTCGCGGCCGTCGCCGTAATCGTTCACGTCGCTGGTCGACACGTTCGTGGCCGAAACGTCGGAACCGCTGAGCGACAGCGTGACCGAAGCGGAAGCCGCGGACAGCGTGTTGTTCGCCGCGACGTTGCTCGTGCTGTTCGCCATGACGAATACCGTATAAGGCACGCCGCTGCGAATCGGGTCGCCCGAAGTATCGCGGGAAGCGGAAGTCAGCGTCACGCTGGACGATCCTTTGGCTACCGTCGTCAGATTGGCTGCCGGAACCGCGTTGGCCGACGTCAGATTGAACGACGAAGCATTCGCGCTCTTGACGACGAAGACGCTGTAGTTCGATACGCCGGATTCGTCCTGCGGACGCGTGAACGAGACGTTCAGATCGCGGCCGTCTCCGTTATCGGCCACGTCGGTCGCCCGAACGGCGCTCGGTGCCGAAGCCGCCGCGTTTCCGCTAAGCGTAACCGAGGAGGATGGCGAAGAGAGCTGCACTTTGCCGCCGGCGTAGTTATTGCCGATCGCCATCGCGAAGACCTGATAAGCTTGTCCGGCTCTCAGCGTTTGACCGTCGGTATCTTTGGCCTGCGCCGTCAGCGTGAAGTTCTGGTTCGATCCGTTAGGCAGTACGGTCGTGTAGCTCGACGTGCCGATGGCCCGATTCGCGTTGAACGTCGAAGCGCTGCCCGACTTCACCACGAAGACCCGGTAATGATCGACGTACGATTCGTCCGGCGATTTGGTGAACGCGACGCGAAGATCCCGTCCGTCCCCGTATTGGCCCAGATTGGTCGCCGTCACGGACGAAGGCGCTTGAAGATCGGCCGTCGTCGTGATGATGACGCTCTGGCTGGCCGCGTTCCAGTTGACGTTCTGGCCGAGCGATTCGCCGATGAAACGCAGCGGCACGACCGTATTGCCGTTGATCGCGCGAGCCGGCACATCCAGCTTCACGCTGCTTCCGTTGACCGTCGCGGCCGTGGAACCGATCTTGAGCGTGACGGTATTTCCGCCTTTGTACGCCGTGATCGTTTGCGTTTTCTGGTTCCAGTTCACCTGCGCGTTCAGCGCTTCGAAAATGCCGCGAAGCGGGACGAGCGTCCGGTTGCCCTGAGCGATCGGCGCTTGACGCGTGGTCAGTTCGACGCCGTCGATATAAATTTTGATCTTGGCCGCCGCGTCGGCGGTTTGCGGAATGGCTGCGGGAATGAGCAGCGCGCCCGCGAGCAGCGCGGCGCTGACTTTTTTCATATTCTTCTTCATTGGGTGGTTCTCCCTTCCATGATAGGTTGGACGTGTCTCTTTGAATTCTTACTCTAATCTTTGACGCCCGAATCAATCAAAAGGTTGCCTTTCCCTCCGAAAATTTCTTCCGAAGCCTGTCAGAACAGCTGAATGACCGACAATACGATGCCGACCAAAAAACCGCAAACCGCGCCGTTGACCCGAATCCATTGCAGGTCTTTGCCGATCTTTTCTTCGAGCATCTCGACGAGCTGCGCGTCGTCCATGCGGTCCACGTTGTCGCGGACCAACTGTCCGATCCGGTAGTGGTTTTCTTCGGCCAGCTTCACGAGCGTACCGCGAATTTTCGACTCCCACTCTTCGATCCGTTGCGGTTCGGAAGCCAGATTGCGGACGATCGCCGCGTACAAGCGGAATACGATCCGGCCGCCGCGAGCGCGTTCTTCGGCCGTTTTGGCAAGCGCGAATTGGCGCAGCTTCTCCAAGTTCTCGCGAATGAACAGTTCCGTGCTCTCTTCGCGCAGAATCTCCAGCACCTGACCGCGTACGTATTCCAGCTTCTCCTCGTCGCCGGCCGCTTCGAACAATTTGACGCGAATCTCGCGCAGAATCGCGAGCCGCTGCTCGCCGTAAGGATCCAGCAGCGAGTCGATGCCGGCCGTCAGCATCGTCTGGATCATGGAGCCGAGCTTATCTTCGTTCACCATGCCCGCGAACGCTTGAAAAGCAAAACCGGTAAATCCGCCGACTTTCGCGTTCGACAGCTGTTCCAGCGCCAAAGCGCCCATCGTATCTTTGGTCGAAGGCAGCGCGGCCCATCTGCGGGCTTCGCCCAACGCATAATCGAACAATTGGATCTCGTAACCGTCGTTGAGCACTTTGGTCAGCGCCCGATCGGCCAGACCGGCGGCGTCCATGCCCCGAACGTAACCGGCCGCCGCTTCGCGTACCGGCTCCACCGCTTTTTCGAGCGGCAGTTTGGCGATCGCTTCGGACGCGTAATCCAGAATCTGCTGCCGCGTGCTTTTGCGGGCCATGCTGCGCGTCAACATGCCGGCCGCGCCGCGAATCAGGTTCAGCCGGCTCAACTGCCGCGTGATGCTCTCTTTGTTCAGCAGTTCGTTCTCCATGGCCGACACCAGCGAGTCCACGATGCGCCCTTTGTTTTTCAGCAGCAGCGACGTATGCGGAATCGGGATGCCGAGCGGATGACGGAACAACGCCGTTACGGCGAACCAGTCCGCGAGGCCGCCGACCAAGCCGGCTTCGAAGCCGCCCAGAATCACGAACGTCCAAGCATTTTCCGGCAGGAACAAGCAGATGACGAAGCCCGCAGCCATCACGATCAGCGAGATTCCCGCCAAATTTTTCGATCCCATCGTCTCTCCCCCTTTTTTCGATTGAAACGGCGCATCCTTTTCGGATACGCCGCGAAAACACACACCGCGCCCGATTCGAGTGCGGATTCTCATTCATTTTAGTACAGCCGTTGATTGAAACGCAAAAAACGACTTTATAACTTGAGTAGACACCTTCCGTAGACAGGTACAGCGAATCGGGCACGTTCATGCCGAACTCTATCATTCAGAAAGGTCGGGATAATCAGATGGACAATATCGTATTGGTTACTTTTAAACAGGAACAGCCGCTGAACGCGGTCGTCGAACGCTTTCGGGGGCAGCCGGTGACCGACGAATATACGGTTCTGCAAGCTTCCGTGCTGCGCAAACTCTCGGGCCGGATCGTTCGCGAACAGGATTACCGCTTCGCCGAAGACGCCGATACCCGGCACCTGACGAACGATCTGATCGATTCCGTCGTCTCCGTGATGTCCGGACCGATCGGCAGCTTGATCGGCGGATACCGGGGCCCGCTTACGGACGCCGCCAGAAACGCGAAAGAGATCGTCGAAGAATTCGGCCTGCTCGAAACGATCGCTTCCAAATTGAACGAGAACGAATGGGCGCTGCTCGCTTTGGTGCGCGAACATAACGAAATCAGCCTCAGCAGCCGTTTGAACGCGCTCGGAGCCAGCGCGGTCGTGCGCAAAGACGCGGCGCTCGTCGCTTACGAGGTGATGAACGCGCGCGCGATCCGCAGCGAATGGGAAGAACGCGGCGGAGCGCTGGATGTCGATTCCGCCGACGACGCGTTGAAGGAAAGCATTCGCGAAGAGCTTCGCGAGCGGGCAAGACGCGGATCGTTCGAACAAGAAGAAACCGTTCGGGAAAGCCTGCGCGGCGACTTCGACTACTTGCAGAACAAATTTTCCGGCAGCCGTTCCTCGAGTCCCCGCAATCCGTAACGGTCCGTTCGCCTCTCCCTATCGATGAAGGAGGTTATCCGAACCATGCGATCGAACAGCCGTCCGATCAACCGCCGAACCTTGTTTTTGTCGGCCGCCTTTGCGGCCTTCGGCGTTTTCTCTCCGTTCGCCGCCGATTCGAGCCCTAACGTTTACGCCGCCGGAGTCCCGTCCGAAACGCGGCAGAAAAGTCCCGAGCAAGCCGCGGCGCTTCAATACGCGGACCGGCTTGACGAGATCACGTCGTACGCGAACAAAGCGGCGGAAGCCTTCAACGCGTTCAAGACCGTGTCGGCCTCCAACCGCAAATCGTTGTACGTCGCGCTGAACAACGTGATCGTGCCCAGCTACAGCAAATTTTATTACGAATTGAAACGGCTCGATCCGCCGGACGGGGAATTGGCCGAGCTGCACGCCCATTACCTGCAAGGAGCCGCGCTCCAGCTTCAAGGCATGCAGTTGATCAAGAAGTCGCTGTATGCGGCCGACATCAACTGGACGACCTACAATCAAGGCCAACAAAAACTCAAAGCCGGCAAAAAAGAATTGACCTTGTTCATCGAGGGCTTCAAAGCTTACAAAGCAGCCCGAATGTAGCTTCCGCTTTTCTTTTTCTTCTTGCGCCCCGTAGGCGGACTGCACCGGCAGCCCGTCTTTTCTTCGGCTCTCCGCTCCCGACTTTTCTCTGATCTCTTCAATTTATGTCGAACTTCGCCGAAATATAGCGATATATTCGCAAATTCCGTATTTGTTGCGATAATTTATTGCAATTCTATTGTTCAAAATATAAACTGAAGCAGACAGCGTTATTTAACCGGAAAGGATCGGTACCTCCATGGACCAACAATTCAAACTCGATTCCCATCTCTGCTTCTCTCTGTACGCCTGTTCGCGGGCGATCTTCCGCATGTATCGGCCTATGCTGGACGAACTGAATCTGACTTATCCGCAGTATCTCGTGCTCTTGGTTCTCTGGGATCAGGAGGAGAGCAGCATCAAAGAATTAAGCCGGGTGCTCAGTCTCGATTCCGGCACGTTGACCCCGATGCTCAAACGAATGGAGTCCTCCGGCCTGCTCGAACGCAGCCGCTCCAAAGAAGACGAACGCATCGTGACGGTACGCATTACGGACAAAGGCCGCGAATTGCAGCAGAGCGCCGGCTGCATCCCCGCTTCGTTGATCGAATCCAGCGGCCTTGATCTGAAACAGCTCGGCGCATTGAACGAAACGATCCGATTGTTGATGGACAACGTCGAAAGCCATCAATGAACGACCGGCCCCGACGCGTTAACCTCATGCCGTTCCCGACGTTCGCCCGAATCGCCCCTTCAGGAAAAGAGGAATCTCAATGAACGAATATCGGCGCTTCCTGCGTCGGCTCGTACGCAATTACATCATCGGTTCGGTAGTGGCCGTTCTCTGTTTAGGCGGAGCCGTCATGACATCGGCGCTCAATCTGCCGATCGGAGGGTTCGACTCCCTGTTTTTCGTCTTGTTCGTCTCCTTCCTCGTCATGGTCTCGCTGGAACTGTGGACGTTCTCCAGACAGGTACGGCCGATCCGCGCCCTCTTCGTCCATGAAGAGCCGACGTTGGACGATATTCGGGACGCCTATGTTCAGATTCACCGACTGCCCGCTTTATCCGTTCTGCGAATCATGGGCCCCCATCTGCTCGGTTTATCCGTGCCCGCGATTCTGCTGACCTTGTGGTTCATGCGGATCGGCTGGGTCGACCTGCCCGTCCATTACATCGGAATCGCCGCTTCGGGCGCGGTTCTGGTCGCCGGCATGCACGCGCTGATCGAATATTTCTTGACCGATCAGGCGATTCGTCCGCTGCTGCAAGTCGTCAGCGAGACGGGCGCGAGACGATACGGCGTCAGCGTGTCGCTCGACGGCCGGGTGCTCGTCTCGACGCAGCGCAAGTTCCAACTCAGCGCCTTCTCGATCGGGACTTTCCCGCTGTTCTTCTTCGTGCTCGCGACGCAGATTCGCATGAGCGTGACGGGGTCGCCGCTGGCGGCCGATTATTGGAGCTGGGCTTCGTTGATCTTGATATTCGGCATCTTCTTCTCTTCGCTCGGCGCTTGGCTGCTGACCCGCAGCGTCCGCCATCCGATCTCGAATCTGGAAAAGGCGCTGCATGCCGTTCAGACGGGCGATCTGGAAGTCCGGGCTTCCGATCTGTATTCGGACGAATTCTCGCGGCTCGTCTCGGGATTCAACCACATGGTGCAGGGATTGTCGCAGCGGCAGCGCGTCAACGACCAACTGCTGCAAAGTTATTTTTCGACGTTGGCCGCGGCGCTCGACGCCCGCGACGCCTATACGGCCGGCCACTCGCAGCGAGTCGCCGAATATTCGCTGCTGATCGGCCGCGCGGCCGGACTCGGGCAGGAAGAGCTGGATCTGCTCAATAAGACCGCTCTGCTGCACGACATCGGCAAGATCGGCGTGCGCGACAGCGTGCTGCTCAAAGACGGCCGGTTGACGGACGAAGAATTCGAACTGATCAAAAAACATCCGGCGCTCGGCGAAGAAATCCTCAAACAAGTCGAACCGACCGAGATGATGGCTCCTCTGCTGCCGGGCGTGCGCTCGCATCACGAACGCTACGACGGCCGGGGCTATCCCGACGGGCTGGCCGGTTCCGATATCCCCAAGTTCGGCCGGATCATCGCCGTGGCCGACGCGTTCGACGCGATGACCTCCGACCGCCCTTACCGCAGCGGCATGCCGCTGGAGAAAGCCGTTTCGATCATCTGCGAAGGCAAAGGCACCCAGTGGGACCCTTACTACGCCCAGCTCTTCGTCGATACGTTCTATCAAGGCAAAGAAAAACCTTCGGCGTCTTCGCGGGAATCCGCTTCCCCCGGAGCTTGAACGCTCGGCCTGCCTGCACGATTCCCCTTATCATAAAAACAAAACGCAAAGAAAAACCGCGCCGAACGCGGCCTTTCCCCTCGGGATCATAAGGCGAACGCGTTCAGCGCGGTTTTGATTTGTTCGGGCGGCAGCGGTGCGTACAAGTCTTCCCAATCGTAGATCAACTGCAAATACGAACGGTAGACCAGAAAAGCGATCACTTTCGGTTCCAGCCGGAAACGTTCGCCCGAAGCTTCGTGCCGCCGCACCAATCGTTCGATATATTGGACGACGCCTTCCTCCAGAGCGCGGCGCATCTCCAGCACCCCGTGCCCGCCGGACAGACGCGCTTCCCGGTAGATGCCGACCAGCAGCCGATGGCGTTCGCGCAGCGCAATGACCGCGTCGAACGTCCGGTCGATATCCACCCGCAGCGGCTGCCCCGGCAGACAAGCTCGTGTGGACTCTTCCAGCAGATCATCGAGCACGTCTTCCACGATCGCCCTCAGCAGCGCTTCTTTATTTTCGAAACAATCATAGATCGAACTTTTGCTGACGTGCGCCGCTTTCGCCACGCTTTCGATCGTCGTGCCGCGGAATCCGAATCGCTCGAAACACAGCATCGCCCCGTCGAGAATCCGCCGTCTTTTGTTTTCCATATCCGCTCCCCCTCTGTTTCTTTGTACATAGGCGTTACGTTTCCATTATGCCGCTCGGTCGGAAGCCATGCCGTGAAAAAAAGCTCCCCGCGCATTCGAACCATTCGTTCGCGGGGGAGCTTGGGTGTCTCTGTTCGATCAGGATCGGAGGCGGTCCGTTAGACGGTAGCCGCGCCGATCTCGCGTTCTTCTTCGATGCCTTTCTCGATCCGTTTCTTGCTGAGCAGGAAGACCAGCAGAGCCAGCGCGATAAAGACGATTCCGAAGAGTCCCACATGCGCGAGCTGCGCCCAGAAGTAACCCCAGTCGTTGCCGAGCGAGACCGCTTCGCGCAGCGCGCGGATACCGTAAGTCGCCGGCAGATAAGGGTTGATCGCTTGGAAGAAGTCCGGCGTCAGCACTTTCGGGAACGTGCCCGCGCTGCCGCCGATCTGCGCCAGCAGGATCAGGAACGCGATGAATTGGCCGACCTTGCCGAGCGCCGCGAACAACAAGAACAGCAGCGACAAGAAGGTCAAGCTGATCACGAACGTGATCAGATAGAAATGCCAGAGGCTCTGAACCTGCAAACCGACGATGCCGATCAGTACCGCGTCGAGGATCGCCGATTGCAGCACCGCCATGAACAAGACGACGCTGAATTTGCTCAGGAACCAAGTCCAGCCGGAACGCGGCCGGATCTGCGGCGTCTTGAGCGGATAGACCGACGAGAACATGAGCGCGCCCGCGAACAGGGCGATCGTCATCATGTAAGGCGTCAGGCCTTCGCCGTACTCCGTCACTTCGTGCACGTCGGAGTGCGTCAATTCCGTCGGACGGGCGAACATGTCGTACGTCTTGTCGTCGGAATGCACGTCTCCGGCTTCTTTGACGCCGTCGGCAAGCGACGTGTACAGCTTGTTCGTGCCGTCTTTGAGATCGCCGATGCCGTTATCGAGCTTCACCGAGCCGTCCGCCAACTTGTCGGCTCCGTCTCTCAGCTCGCCGGTCGCGCCGCCGAGCTTGGTCAGCCCGCTGACCAATTGGCCGCCTCCGTCCTTCAGTTGGCCGAGGCCGCCGACCAGGCTCTGCGAGCCGCCTTGCAGCTTCTCCGCTCCGCTGACCAGGCTGGCCGAGCCGTCCTTCAGTTGGCCGGCTCCGCTGACCAGGCTCTGCGAGCCGCCTTGCAGCTTCTCCGCCCCGCTGACCAGGCTGGCCGAGCCGTCCTTCAATTGGCCGGCTCCGCCGACCAGAGTCGCGGCTCCTTCCGCCAGCTTCTTCGAACCCGCTTCGGCGTCGCCCAATTTGGACGACAGCGTGCCGAGGCCGCCGGTCAACTGCTTCTGTCCGTCCAGCAGATCGGACGAACCTTGAACGAGCTGCTGTTGGCCGGCCGCCAATTGGCCGACCGCCGATTGAATCTTCTTCGCGCCGTCGTTCAATTGGCCGACGCTGGAAGCCAACTGATCCAGTTGACCGAGCGACTGCTGCATTTGCGCGGCCGAATCGCCGCCAGCCGAGTTGGCGTCCGAAGAACCGGAAGAGGCCGCCGCCATCATCGACAGCAATTTCTGCTTGTCTTCGGCCGGAATCGTCGGGCTGGCTTGAATATAAGCCGCCATCGATTCCTGCTGCTCCTTGATCGCGGCCGCTTTCTGCTGAAGCTGCTGCTGCGCCGCGCTCAGTTGGCCCGCCGCCGCGGAAGCTTGTCCGCTAAGGCCTTGAACCGCTTGGTTCAGTTGGTCCATGCCTGCCGTAAACGGCGTCAGCTGCTCTTGAAGCTGCTGCAAACCGGCACTGGATTGGCCCAACCCTTGATTGAGCTGCTGCGCGCCGCTCTCCAGCTTCTGCGAACCGCCGGACAGCGTCTCGGCGCCGTTCTTAAGCTGCGACAAGCCCTGATCGAGCTGCTGCGCGCCGGTCTGCAAGCTGCCGGCGCCGCCGGCCAACGTGCCGAGGCCGCTGTCCAGTTTCTTGGCGCCGCCGGACAGCGTGCCGAGGCCGTCGTTCAGCTGCGACGCGCCGCCCGACAAGGCGCCGATACCGTCGTCGAGCTTCTTGGCTCCGCCGGACAACGTGCCGAGGCCGTCGTTCAATTGCGAAGCGCCGGATGCCGCGCTGACGATCCCGGTGCTGAGCTTGCCCGCGCCGTTCTTGAGATCGCCGACGCCTTCTTGGAAGCTCACGCTGTTTGCCGCCAGCCTCTTCAGATTGTCCGTCAGCGTCTTCGAGCCGTCGGCCAGATCCGAAGCGCCGTCATCCAATTTCTTGGCGCCGTCGTCGGCGTCTTTGAGACCGTCCACGAGTTTGGTGAGGCTCTTGAACACCGTCGAAGCGTATTCCTTGGTCACCTGTTCGGCGACCTCTTGTTCCACTTCCTTGATCGCCGATTTGGCGATCTGCGCCGACGAGTACCCCATGCCCGCGTTCGTGTAATACTTGAGGTTCATTTTCTTGGGGTCGGCGTTCAGCAGCGTCGACGCGTTTTCGGAGAAGTTCTCCGGCAGTTCGATCACCATGATGTAATCGCCGTCTCTCAGTCCGTCCATCGCTTTCTGCTTTTCGGACGCCACCCATTCGAACGAGTCGTTGTCCTTCAGACCGTCGACGAAATCCTTGCCTACGTCGAGTTTCTCGCCTTCGTAGGTCGCGCCTTTGTCTTCGTTCACGACGGCAACCGCCAAGCGGTCCGTATGACCGTAAGGGTCCCAATACGCCGAGAGGAAGAACAAGCCGTACAAGCCCGGGACCAGCAGCATCGCGATCACCGTCAGCATCGTCATCCGATGCTTCAAAATATTTTTCCATTCCGATTTTACCATCGCCGGGTTTTGCTCCTTTCCGTGTTTCCGTGATGCGCCCAGAATCGGTTGTTCGACTGAAACTGACCAAAAAAACATTTCGGTCATTCGGTACTGTGAGAAGTATATCACATCCGACATATAATACAACCGGTTTTTCATCATTTTTCAAAAGTTTTTCAAGCCGGTCTCCTTCTTTCTTTTTATCGTTTGCGCAAGCTTGCCGATGTAGAATGATTTTTACATTAATAAGCCTTTTTTCATTTTTTTGAACAGTTTCTACGAGGACTTCATATTCTCTTCTACTTTTCCTCTTGTTGGGGTGCTATAATTGCCCTGTATATCGAAAGTATGACCAAACGAGGTGAGTTGCGTTGAATCCCGAGACCGATCTGGACTTAAAATATCATGTGCTGACCGACCTTCTTCCGGGGATGCTGTCCAGCGAGACGCCCGCACAACTGCTGACGCACGTATTTGATTGCGTAAGCAAGTATTTTAGTCTGGATCTTCTATTGAATTATTGGGTCGAAGAACGGTTTCCTTACCGCCTTCAATTAATCCACCATCGCGGGGTAACCGAGGCCGAAGCCGAAGCGCTGCTCTCGCTCGATCAGGGACAGACGATCTGCGGCACGGTAATCAAGTCCAAAAGCCCTTATATTTGCGAACGCGTGCAGGAAACGACGGATTTCCACGGACGCATCCTGCGCCAGATGGGATTGCGGCGTTACGCTTGTTTCCCGATCGTGCTGCTCGACGAGAGCCGGCCTTTCGCGCTGGGTTTCGGCTCTCGGACAAGCGATACGTTCGAGCCGGCGGAATTGGAGACTTTGCACTTGATCGCTTCGCAGCTCGTGCACGCTTTCGAGCGGATCGGTCGCATTCAGAATCTCGAACGTCAGAACGCGGTGCTCGCCGAGACCAACCGTTTTTTGTCGTCTTCGGAGAACCGTTTCGCCACGATCTTCGCCGCCAGCCCCCATCCGATGCTGATCACGACGTTGGAAGGCCGCGAGATCATCGAAGCGAACGATGCTTTTCTGCTGCTGCTCGGCATCACGCGGCGCGATATGGAGATGCGCTACGGCGAATTGATTCGCGGCAACGAACTGATGCTTCAGATTCCCGAGCCGGAAGAAGATTCGTCCGTACCCGAAGGAATCAGCCGCGAGGTGACCTTCACCAACCATGCCGGCGAGCAGAAGGTGTGCATCCTGCGCACCGTACGCCTCGACTTTAACGGCGAACTGCTGCTGCTGACCATGATCAGCGATCTGACCGAACACAAGCAGTACGAACACGAACTCCAACGGTTGTCCCAACTGCATCTGGTCGGCGAAGTCGCCGCCGGCATCGGTCATGAGGTCCGCAATCCGATGACGACCGTGCGCGGCTTCCTTCAACTGATGCTGATGCAGGGCAAGAACACGCTGGAACCCGCTTATCTTCAAGTCATGATCGAAGAACTCGACCGGGCCAACCAGATCATTACCGAGTTCCTCTCCCTTGCCAAAGACCATATGGTTCAGCTCAAGCGCGAGAATCTGAATGATCTGATCCGCAAGATCAAACCGCTGATCGAAGCCGACGCTTCCGTCACCGGCAAGATGATCACGACCCATCTGACTCCGGTGGATTCGATCGAGATGGACAGCAAGCAGATCACCCAGTTGATCTTGAATTTCGTCCGCAACGCGCTCGAAGCGACCGACGATAACGGATGGATTCAGCTCAAGACCTATATGCAAGAAGACTGCGCCGTACTGGTCATCGAAGACAACGGTCCCGGCATCCCGCCCGACGTCGTCGAACAGATCTGGAAGCCGTTCTATACGACCAAAGAAAACGGATCGGGTCTCGGCCTTGCCGTCTGCTTCAGCATCGCCAACAAACACGGCGCCACGATCGACTTGTCCACGGGCAAAGAAGGCACCGCGTTCTATGTTCGTTTCAAGACGAGCTGATACTCATGCATGCACGAAGCTTCCGGCGGGACGCGAAAAAGCGCCCGGACGGAAGCTTTTTCCGTCTGGACGCCTCTAGGGGATGTCCTTCGACTTTTGTGCCCGCTGGGCCGATGCTATAATGAAAAGAAAAACGGAGGGTGCCGCATGAAAGCCAAACTGGAAGATGTCGCCCGGCTCGCCGGCGTCTCGCCGACCACGGTATCGCGCATGATGAACAATCGGGGCTACGTCAGCGAAGCGACCAAAATCAAAGTGCGCAGCGCGATGGAGGAACTGAATTATTTCCCGAACGATATCGCGCGTTCGCTGTTCAACAAACGCACCCGTTTAATCGGACTGATTCTTCCGACGACGGCCAACCCGTTTTTCGGAGAACTGACTTTTCATATCGAAAACCTTTGCGCCGCCCACGATCTTAAAGTTCTGCTGTGCAACAGCCTGAACCGGATCGATAAGGAAGAGCAGTATGCCGAAATGCTGATGCGCAATCAGGTGGACGGCATTATCGTCGGAACCCATAACCGAGGCATGCTCAATTATCGAAAATCCAATCTGGCCGTCGTGGCGATCGATCGCTATTTGTCCGATACGATTCCCGTCGTCGGCTCCGATAATTACGAAGGCGGAAGGCTGGCCACGCAGCGGTTGATTGACCGGGGCTGCCGCCGCATCCTGCATTTCAACGGCCCCGCCGAGCTGGAAACGCCGGCGCAGCTGCGCCGCAAAGCTTTCGAAGAGACGATGGAGCGCCGCGGCCTGCCGCATCGTACCTACGAAATCGAGCAGCCTTTGGATCGCGACGATCAGCTTGCGGTGATCCGGCGGGCTTTCGACGAACATCCGGACGCGGACGGCGTATTCGCGAGCAACGACATGATCGCCGCTTCGGTCATTTTCGAAGCGGGCCGCCGCGGCTTGTCCGTCCCGGGCGATCTGAAAGTAATCGGCTACGACGGCACCGGCGTCATCACTTCGGCCATGCCCCAGCTGACGACGATCCGTCAGCCGATTGAAGGAATCGCCCGCGCCGCGATCGAGGTGCTGCTGCGGGAGATCGACGGCGAATTCGATGCCGTCGACCGCCAGATCACGCTGCCGGTCGAGCTGTACGAAGGATCGACCGCCTAAGGCGGCCGGACAGTTCGATCGGAAGACTCGTCGCATCGGTATCGAAAGCGTCCGCCGAACCGACGATGCGCCCGGATAGCCCCGACCGACGGCTTCCGGACGCTTTTTTATATTCGCGACCGCGCCTTCGACCGAAGGCGTTTTTTATTTTTTCGACTTGCGCTTCATTTCTTGTGTCATCCGGTTGACATATGCAACCGGTTGACATACAATGCATTCAAGAAAGCACTTACACGAACGAAGGAGCGAACGCCATGTCCGGATCGAAAAGCCTGTATTGGAAGCTGAGTTTTTACTTTTTCTTCTTTTTCGTCTGTTGGTCTTCCAGCTACTCCCTGTTCTCCATATGGCTCGGACAGGAGATGAAGCTGACCGGATCGCAAACCGGCTTGATCTTCTCTGTAAACGCTATCTTCGCTCTGTGCGCGCAGCCGCTGTACGGCTTCATCTCGGACAAAATCGGCCTGCGGCGCAATATCCTGCTGTTTATCAGCCTGCTGCTCGTATTCACGGGACCGTTTTTCGTTTTCGTTTACGGGCCGCTGCTTCAAGTCAACGTATGGCTCGGAGCGATCGTCGGCGGAGCGTTTTTGAGCGTCGGATTTCTGGCCGGGGTCGGCGCGATCGAGACGTACGTGGAAAAAGTCAGCCGCAAATACGGATTCGAATACGGACGTTCGCGGATGTGGGGTTCGCTGGGCTGGGCGGCGGCGACCTTCTTCGCGGGACAGCTGTTCAACCTGAACCCGAATATCAACTTCTGGATCTCGTCCGTGTCGGCCGTCGTGCTCGTCGGCATCATTCTGTCGATACGCATCCCGGTAACGGAAGGCGAGCTGGAAAAAGCGGCTTCGGTCTCGATGAAAGACATCGGCAACTTGTTCAAGCTTCGTCCGTTCTGGTACTTCATGCTGTACGTGATCGGCGTATCCTGCGTGTACGGCGTATACGATCAGCAGTTTCCGATTTACTACTCGTCCCTGTTCCCGTCGCATGAGCTGGGCAATCAGGTTTACGGGTATCTGAACTCGTTTCAGGTCTTTCTGGAAGCCGGCATGATGTTCATGGCTCCGTTCATCGTCAACAAACTGGGCGCCAAACGATCGCTGATCTTCGCCGGCATGCTTATGGCGCTGCGCATCGTCGGCTCGGGACTCGTGTTCGAACCGATCGGCATTTCCGCGGTGAAACTGATCCACGCGCTGGAGCTTCCGATCATGCTGATCGCTATTTTCAAATATCTGGCGGCGCATTTCGATACCCGTCTGTCGTCGATCCTGTATCTGGTGGGCTTCCAGTTCGCCTCTCAGGTCGGCCAAGCCGTACTGTCGCCGATCGCGGGTTCTTTGTACGACGGAATCGGCTTCCGCCACACGTATCTGGTGATGGGCGCGCTGGTGCTGGTATTCACCCTGATTTCGATTTTCACCCTGTTCGACGACAAAAACCGCAAGCCTAAGATCGAAAGAAAACTGGAACCGCAGCAGTCGACCTAAAAATCCGTTTTGCCAAGGAGGAACATCCATGTCTACTCTTCATTCCATCCGGAACGCCGCCGAAGCGCTGAAACGCGCGAGCGAAAAAGTCGATCCCCGTTACCGTCCCGGTTACCATATCGCCGCCCCGGCCAACTGGATCAACGATCCGAACGGCATGGTGCAGTTTAACGGCGAATACCATGTTTTTTACCAGCATCATCCTTACGACGAACATTGGGGACCGATGCACTGGGGACATGTCAAAAGCAAAGATCTGGCGCATTGGGAGCACTGTCCGATCGCGCTGGCGCCCGGCGACGAATGCGACCGCGACGGCTGTTTTTCCGGAAGCGCGGTCGACGATAACGGCGTGCTGACGCTGATCTACACCGGACACCATTACACGCACGGCGAACACGAGAAAGATATTTTTACGCAGAATCAAAATATCGCGGTCAGTCGGGACGGCATTCGTTTCGACAAGCTCGGCGCCAACCCCGTAATCGCGGAGCCGCCGGCCGACAGCGCCCACCATTTCCGCGACCCGAAAGTCTGGAAGCACGGCGACACTTGGTATATGGTGCTCGGCAACGCGACGCCGGACGGCCGCGGACGCGTCATTCGCTACCATTCGCCGGATTTGCGCCGATGGACGTACGACGGCGTACTCGCCGAAAGCGACGGCACGCTCGGCTTCATGTGGGAATGCCCGGACTTTTTCGAGCTGGACGGCCGGCATGTGCTGCTGTTCTCGCCTCAGGGCATGGAACGTCAAGGCGATCGCTACATGAATCTGTTCCAGACCGGTTACCTGGTCGGCGATTACGATTACGAGACGAACGAGTTCCGGCATGGCGAATTCCGCGAAATGGATCACGGGCACGATTTCTATGCCGTCCAGACGCTGCTCGACGATCGGGGACGGCGGATCGCGATCGGTTGGATGGATATGTGGGAATCGGATATGCCGACCAAATCGCACGGTTGGGCCGGAGCGCTGACGCTGCCTCGCGTGCTGAATCTGGATAAGGACGGAAGGCTGCTGATGAATCCCGCCGAGGAAACGGAGCTGCTGCGCCTCGCACAATTCCCGCTGGGCGAAGCTTTCGCTTTGACCGATCGCCGCCGGGTTTCCTTGAAAGAATCGCTGCTGGAAATCCGCGTAGTTTTCGATCTGACCGGAAGCAGCGCGGAAAAAGTCGGATTGATCCTGCACGGTGGCTCTGCGGAGGAGACGGTGATTCTTTACGATATCGCGCAGGAAAAACTGACGCTGGACGCTTCGGCTTCCGGCAAGCCGCAGGACGGCATCCGTACGGCCCCGCTGCTTCGGAACGATCTGCTTACGCTGCGCGTCTTCGTGGATCGCTCTTCGGTCGAAGTATTCGCCAACGACGGGCTCGCGACGCTGACAAGCCGTATTTATCCGGCAGAGTCGCCTAGCGGCTTGGAATTGGTCGCCGTCGGCGGAGAAGCGGCCGTGAAAGAATGGAAGTATTGGAGCTTGAAAGACGTATGGAACGAGTCCGGCAAAGCGGAATCTGCCGAGCTTTGATGCCGTGCAACATCAAAAGCCGAGGATCGGTCGATCTTCGGTTTTTTGCTGCGTTTTGGGATTTAAAATTTCGATCCGGGTTTTGAATTTCGAAAATAAGGGTATAGGGCATTGATACTCGAAAATTTTCGAAACGTTTCGAATTTGACTCGAAAGGAGCCGTTTTATGAGAAAAACGAAGCTGGTCAGCTTATTTCTCGCCGTTTGCCTGCTTATCCCTATGCCTTGGTCGTCTTCCGTTTCCGCCCAGTCTACGGATTATAAACCTGCCGGATTCACTTCGGAATTGAAAGCGCTCTCCAAAAGCACGTACAAGTACTTCAAAGACTTTACCGATCCCGAGACGGGATTGACGTCCGACGAGGTCAGATTGAAAGGCAAAGATTGGGAGGAAGCCAAACGCACTTCTCCGACCAATATCTCCATGTATATGATGAGCACCGTATCCGCGCAGCAGATGAAGCTGATCACCAAAAAAGAAGCTCTGTCGCGTCTTCAAACCACGTTGGCTTCCTTGGAGAAAATGGACAAGTGGAACGGCCTGTTCTACAACTGGTACAACACCGAAGACGCTTCCGTCAAAAAAGACTGGGGCCAATTCATCTCCCAAGTCGATAACGGTTGGCTGTCCGCCGGCTTGATCGTGGTCGGTCAAGCTTATCCGGAACTGAACGCGCGCACGAGCAGCCTCGTCGACAAGATGGATTATTCGAAGCTCTACGATCCCGAAGTCGGCCAATTCCGCGGCGGTTACGACGTTGCCAAAGGCGCGCTGACCGAACATCATTACGGAACGTTCTATACCGAACCTCGCGTAGCGAGCTATATCGCGATCGGCAAAGGCGACGTCCCTCAGGATCACTGGTGGAAAATGTACCGCACGATGCCGAAAGAATGGGATTGGCAGTCGCAGATTCCGGAAGGCGCGACCGTCAATTACGACGGCGTGGACGTCTTCGAAGGCCATTATACGTATCAAGGCACGAAGTTCGTCCCGACATGGGGCGGCAGCATGTTCGAAGCGCTGATGCCGGGCATGGTCTTGAAAGAAAAAGAACTGGGCACCCGGGCGCTGGGACTCAATAATCAGCATTATGCCGAGCTTCAGATCGCTTACGCCAAAGAAAAAGGCTATCCCGCATGGGGCTTCTCGCCGTCCGCCACTCCGACCGGATACAGCGAATTCGCCGCGACGCCTCTGGGCATCTCCGGTTATAAAGACAGCTCGACCGTAACCGCGCACGCGACTTTCTTGGCGCTGGATTATACGCCGAAAGAAGCGCGCGAGAACATCAAAGCGCTCAAAAAGCTGGATTTGATGGGCAAATACGGCCTGTACGACTCCGTGAATTTGGATACCAAAGAAGTCGCCAAAGCTTACCTGGCCCTCGACCAAGGCATGATCATGGTCTCGATCGCCAACTACGTCGAAGACGATCTGATCCGCGACTACTTCCACTCCGACCCGATCGGCCAGAAACCGGAAGAACTGCTGCGAAAAGAAGTGTTCTCGATCGAGTAAACAAATCGATCATCACGGAACCCGGCATGTTCTCCCCTCGCTTCAAAAACAAAAGAAAGCCGCCCTTTTCCCGGCGGCTTTTTTCTTGTTGCAAGGCCCTATACTTAGGGCGATCAAAAGGCGGGGAAGTTTCAGTGGAGGAACGGAGTGTTCGCCTTTGTAATCGGGAAGCCTCCATCTTAACCTCATCCAGCTTCCCGATTACAACAAGCGACCGTAACGAAACTTTCACGCCTCTCCCGCCCTCCACACGTATAGGAACTTTCAGCAATCAAAAAAGCCGCCGGGAACTCCCAGCGGCTTTCTCTCACCCAATCCATCCCCACATAAAACCGTCCCGATCCCAAGCGATCCGCCCTTTATGTAACTTGCGGAACTCCTTCTTCACTTCTTTCTCCAACGAAGCGTTGCCGTTCTCGTTGACGAAAATAAAGGATTCCCCGAAATGCTCGCGCACGTGGGCGATCGCTTCTTCTTGTCTCAGGATGCCGCGGAAACGAATCTCTTCGACCATCCATTCGGCTACCTGCTTGGCGGTGTTTTCCGCCTTGTTTTCCTCGCTCATGCGAATCCTCCTGCTTACCTTTTCCTACTAGTATAACCGATTACTTCAGGATCTCGATGTTCGGCATAAACGGAAGAGGCTGCATTTTGCCGTTGACCGCGTTCATGATGCCGAAGATCAAGTAGACGAAAGACGCGAGTCCGAAGATCGGCAGCAGAATCCAACCGATGATCGGAATAAAGCCCAAAACGATGTTGCCCGCGATGATCGCAAGCAGAAGCAGCAGTCCTTGGTTGGCGTGATACATGGCGAAACGCGAATCGCGAGCGGCCAGCAGCGGCAGGAAAAACAGGATGTAAGCGACGGCGGCGATCGTTTTGTTCTGCTCGGCATCCTGCGGGTCGGACTGCCGGTTGTACGGGTTTTGTTCTTGCATGTTCATCTTCCCCTTTCGTTTTGGAATAGCTTGGAAGCAGCTTGATATTCTGCCTTCTTCAACTATTTTAGCGGATATACGTCCAGAAAATGGCGCGGTTTCGTCAGAAGAAAATTATTTTTTTGTTTAGGCACTTGATTTTTTTCAGCACGTATTTTATATTTACTGATGTGTCAATCATTGACCCGTCAATCATCGAGGAGAAAGGAGACGCTGCGTATGTGTTCGGTCACGCCCGAAGCTTGCATTTTGGAAAAGATCCAACTGCTTAACAATCGTGTCGGTGCCGCATTTTCGGGCTGCGTCGGTACCAGCGCATCGCGGTTTCGGCTGCTGCAAGAACTGTTTGCCGCGGAAGAAATCGGTCAGAGCGCGCTGCAGAAAACGCTCGGCATCGACAGCGCTGCGGTTACCCGCCACCTCAAGCAGCTTGAGGTGCAGGGATTTGTCACCAGACGGAATGACCCAAGCGACAATCGGATTACGCTCGTTCAGCTTACCGAAGCCGGACGCGCCCATATTGCCAGCTTCGTCGAAGAGAAGTCCCGCCTGATCGAAGGCCTGCTCGACGGTTTCGATGCCGAAGAGCGCCTGAAGCTCGCGGATATGCTCGATCGGATGCACCGCAACGCCGAGCACCTGTAGCGAACGGCGGGCAGCGGCTTCGCGCCGTCTGCCGACGTTCGTTTCTCCCCGTCATGTTTTTCTAAATTAGCGAAAATCAAAGGAGATGTTCTTAATGAGCACCGTACAACAAGTTCAAGATTTCTTGGAAGTCATCAAAAGCCGCCGTTCCGTCCGTTATTACGATCCGTCGGTGAAGATCAGCCGCGAAGAAATGACGCAAATGCTTGAGGAAGCCACGCTGGCACCGTCTTCGGTGAACATGCAGCCTTGGCGTTTCGTCGTGATCGAGAGCGAAGAAGCCAAAGCCAAACTGCTTCCGCTGGCGAAATTCAACGGTCACCAAGTCGAGACTTCCGCTGCGGTCGTAGCGGTATTCGGCGATCTGAACTTCACGGAATTCGCGGACGAAATCTTCAGCAAAGCCGTTGAACTCGGCTACATGCCGCAGGACATCAAAGACCAACAGCTCGCGAGCTACCTGCCGCTGCTGAACGGCATGCCGACCGAAATGAAACGCGATTCCGTCCTGATCGACGCAGGTCTGGTCTCGATGCAGTTCATGCTGGTCGCTCGCGCGCACGGCTACGATACCAACCCGATCGGCGGCTACGAGAAAGACAAAGTCGCCGAAGCGTTCGGCATCGATCCGGAGCGCCACGTACCGGTTATGCTGATCTCGATCGGCAAAGCCGCTAAACCGGGACATTCGTCCGCCCGTCTGGACGTAGCCCGCACGACCGAATGGCGTTAAGATTCATCTAACCCATCCAACAAGGAGGAATATCACATGATTATCGTTCATGCTACTTTTCACGTTAACCCGGCCAAAGAAGCCGAATTTCTCGAGAACATGAAGCCGCTGATCGCGGCATCGCAAGCCGAAGAAGGCAACGTCGCTTACGATCTGCACAAAGCGGTAGGCCGCGAGAACGTCTACACGATGGTGGAAATCTGGCGCGACCAAGCAGCCGTCGGTCTGCATAACGCCAGCGAACATTTCACTTCGTTCGCGGCGGGAGCCAAAGCTTATCTGGCCGCTCCGCTCGACGTGAAAGCTTTCGACGGACAACCGTTGTCTTAATCGTATCGAAGAGCTGCATGTTCCATACAAAAAAAGCCCTCCCGACCGGAATCCGGTCGAAGAGGGCTTTTCTTTTTGCCGATCGCTCGAACGCGGCGGCTTAGTAGTAACGGCGTTGTTCGCCGCTGCCCGTGATCGTGCGTTGTCCGTGGAAAGCGTTGATCACCAGCGCGATGCCGCTGATCAAGTGCAGCGCCCAGCCGAGGAACGGAATCCAAGCCAGCGCCGAGGTGATGATACCCAGAATCGGACCGTACATCGGCGCGCGATCCCGAACGACGAACACCAACGTTACGACATGCAGCAGGAACATAAAGCCGAGCACTCCGTACCCTGTAGCCAGTACGACCGTTCCTCCCAGAATCGGGATGGCAAGCAGCAGTTCGCAGATGCCGGCCACCAGCAGCAATATTCTCGATATACTCATTATTCTTCTCTCCTGTTCGCGATAAAATGTTTGGAACCAACGTTGTTTCGCATGTCTTCCTTTACGCGGCCCGTTTCGATTCGTTTCTTTTTTTCGCAAAGATCAGTCTCGGGACCGAGATCCCTCGTTCGCATGTCGCAAGGAAATCCCCGTCTCAAGAACGTTTAATCCAAATAGCGGCGCGCCCCGGCGAACTCGTTCGCGTAACCTTTCGTCGCCGTCGGGATGATCTCGACCGTTCTGCCGGCTTTCGGCGAATGGATCATCTTGCCGTCTCCGATATACATCGCGACGTGGTGAACGCTGCCTTTGCCGTCGTTATGCGCGTAGAACAGAAGGTCGCCGGGCTGCAAGTCGGCCTTTGCTACCGATTTACCCGCGCGGAACTGGTCCGAAGCATCGCGCGGAAGGCGAATCCCGTAATAGCGATAGATCGCGCCGGTGAAACCGGAACAGTCGAATCCGTACGCCGACGTGCCCGCCCACAGATACTTCAAGCCTAGGAACGTACGTCCCGTATCGACCAACTGCTTGCCGGTGGGCTGCGCCTCTTTCGCTCCGGCCGCCGTTACCTTGACGTCTTCGGCCCGCATCTTCGCCGTGCCGTACTGCGGCGCGCGTACTTCTACCCATTCGCCTCGCTGCGCCGCGACCGGCAGACGCGTACCGAAGCTCAATTCCAGCAGCTTCGCGCTGCCGTCCGTTTTGTAGAGCGCCGCCGTTTTCGCGCCGACGACCGCTTCCGGAGCGCTTCCGTCCCAATCGGCAGCCGGTACTGTCCGAAGCTGCGCCGTCGGCAGCCAGCCCGGATAGCCGTAGCGGCTTTTGGACGTCGCCTGGTCGGTAACCACGACCTGCGACCAAGCTCCGCGAGTCTGCACGATCTTGACTTCCTGTCCGTAAAGCGCCTGCGTTTCGGTCTTGCCCGTCAACCAGCGGCGTTTCGCCGTCGTGTTCATCGCCGCCGTCCAAGCCGTCATATCGACCGGCGACGCCAACGAAGACGCGTCGATCGAACGGGCCAGTCCCGGCGTTTTCCATAACGTCGCGACCGATACGCCGACCACCGTTTTGGTCTTCGGAGCAGCGGCGGAAGCCGTCTCCGTTTCGCCGAACGTCAGTACGGGCAGAAGCAGCAGCAGAGACAGTAGGGACAGAGATAACTTTTTGCCGATGTTCATGAACGTGTAAGCCCTCGTTTCTTTGAAGATGATCAGTATGCATAGAATCCGACATGGGTTGCTCCCAGTTTACCAGATAAGCTTCGGAAAAAGAGGCTGGGAAAGCAAAAAAGCCCCGGAATTTCCCGGGGTTATATCTTAACCAAACTTAATCAGAGGTTATGTTGGACTAAAACGCGCACGCTTTAAGCGCGATTTAGTCCAACATAACGTTACTGCAGCTTTGGTTAAGATACCTTTACCTTAACTACACTTGATCAGCCGATCAGGACACCGTCTGCGGCGCGCGGCGTTCACCGCCGAACTGCGGCAGCCAGTCGCCGTGCGCGTCGATCAGGTCGTCGCACAGCGAAACGATATCGTCGAGCGACAGCTCGGCGGCCGTATGCGGATCGAGCATCGCGGCATGATAGACATGTTCGCGTTTGCCGGTCAGCGCCGCTTCGATCGTCAAGCGCTGCGTGTTGATGTTCGTCTGGTTGAGCGCCGCGAGCTGCGGAGGCAGAGCGCCGACATAGGTCGGACTGACGCCGGACGCATCGACCAGACACGGCACTTCCACGCAGGCATCGTCCGGCAGGTTCGAGATCAGGCCGTTGTTCATCACGTTGCCCGCGATCTTGAACGGCACGTCCGTCTCCATCGCTTCGAGAATCCGCGACGCGTATTCCACGCTGCGCGTATGTTCGAGCGACTCGCTCTGCATCAGGCTGTCGCGCATCTCGCCCCATTCGCGGATCTGATTCACGCAGCGGCGCGGATACTCGTCGAGCGGAATATTGAAGCGTTCGATCAGCTCGGGATAACTTTTCTTGATAAAATACGGATGGTATTCGGCGTTATGCTCGGACGACTCCGTAACATAGTAGCCGAACCGGTTCATCAGCTCGAAACGCACCATGTCGTGATGCTTCTCTTTCTGCTTCTCGGCCGCGCGGCGTTTGATCTCCGGGTAGAGGTCTTCTCCGTCCCGCGTCACTTCGAGCAGCCACGCCATGTGGTTGATGCCCGCGATCTTCGCCCGGACGTTCGTCGCGTCCATGTCCAGATTCTTGAACAAATCCGGGATACAATGCTGCACGCTGTGGCAAAGTCCGACCGTCTTGATGCCGCCCGCCGTATTCATCACGTTCGTCAGCACCGCCATCGGATTCGTATAGTTCAGGAACCAAGCATCCGGGCAGACTTCGCGCATGTTGGCGGCGATGTCCAGCATGACCGGAATGGTGCGCAGATTGCGGAAAATGCCTCCGATCCCCAGCGTGTCCGCGATCGTCTGGCGCAGCCCGTATTTCTTCGGCACTTCGAAATCCGTGATCGTGCACGGATCGTAACCGCCGACCTGAATCGCGTTGATGACGTATTTCGCTCCGCGAAGCGCTTCTTTGCGGTCATGGTAAGATTTGATCTCGCACTGGCTGCCGACCGTGTTCTTCATGGCACGAAGCAAGGTCTCCGATTCGTTCAACCGCTGCGCGTCGATATCGAACAGCGCCAGCTCGAACCCTTGCAGCGCCGGCGTCATCATGATGTCTCCCAGAACGTTCCGAACGAAAACCGTGCTCCCCGCGCCGATAAACGTGATTTTCCCCATTCTTTTCAGCCTCCCTGTGTCGGTTGCGTTGATGTCTCCACTATAACGGGAGCGCTTACAGGAAGACATGGAGTAATGGAAGGTGTTTTTGTTATAATATAAGAACAAAACTCGTTACAAATTCAGCGACCTTCAATCAGAGGATCGAAAGTCGGACGGTCCAACCGACTTTCGATCGTTTCCCGAGAGCGGCTTCCAATCAAACGAGGTTTGTTCCGCTTCTTCGAATAAAACTCGTTACAAATTCAGCGACCTTAATCCATTCAGGAAGAAGGGAATTTCCCTTTTCCTCTTCCGAGAGCGGCTTCCAATCAAACGAGGTTTGTTCCGCTTCTTCGAATCAAGCTCGTTTAGAGCTTGTTCCAATCCAGCCGCTTCCGCTGGAAATTCAACCGATTCGCAAACGCTTTTGCGAAAAATGTTGACCAAACGCTCGCAATTCCGCGGAATTCTCGCCATTTCAGCGCAAATGCTGCCGTTTTGCATACATTTCCGTCGGTATTCGCTCAAAAACGGCCCCAAGCCTCTAAAATATGTGCATTTCGTCAACATTCCCGCCGTTCGCCACCCAAAAGAGCATAAAATCATGCCGAAAAGTCAACATTCGGCTTCATCCACCGAAAGGAGCTGCCTCCGTCTTATGCCCGACGAACATTTCATCCATCCGTCCGAAGAGTCGTCTTCGGGACGCATCCCCGCGGAAGTCTCCCTGATCTTCTACGGGCGCGAAGAATGCGCGCCGGGACATTCTTGGGGTCCCGGGCTGCGCGACACCTTCATCCTGCATTACATCCAGAGCGGCCGGGGGATCTTCCGCTCGGAAGGCCGCGAATATCCGCTCGCGGCCGGGCAGGGCTTCCTGATCTCGCCCGAGACGCTCGTGCACTACGAGGCGGATCTCCGCGATCCGTGGATCTACGCCTGGGTCGGCTTGCGCGGATTGCATATCCGCGCGCTGCTCGAGCGGGCCGGGCTGTCGGCCGGCTCGCCCGTGTTCACGGCGGCCGATCCGCCGCCGTTCGAGGGCTTCTACGCCAAGCTGCTCGAGGCACGCGAGCAGCCCGGCGGCGACCTGCTCGCGCAGGCGGAAGTGTACCGCCTGCTGGCCGCGCTGGTCGCGGGCGCGCCGCAGCCTACGGCGCGCCGCCTCGCGCCTCCCCCGGCACGGGAGGCGCATCTGGCCAAGGCCGCAGCCGTGATCGAGAACGGCTACAGCCGCAAGCTGGGCGCGGAAGACATCGCCCGCGCCGTAGGACTGGACCGGACCTACCTGTCCAGCCTGTTCAAGCACGCCTACGGCGTGCCGCTTCAGACCTTCGTGCTGCAATACCGCATGCGGCGCGCGCGGGAACTGCTGCGCAACCCGTCGCTGTCGGTCAGCGACGTGGCCCGGTCGGTCGGCTATCCCGACCCGTTCCTGTTCTCGAAGATGTTCAAGCGCGTCTGCGGCGTCTCGCCGACCGCTTATCGCGAAGAAGGCGCGGCGGAACCTGTCTGACCGGCCGCCGATCCCGTTATTCGGGCGTACGCGCGCGGCCCGGCGAGAATCCCGATACGTTCGGTTCGGCCCGCGCCGCGAGCTTGCCGCCGATCCTATCGCTCCGTAAAAAGCCGACAGCTTCTCGATATCCTGCGGGCGCATGATACGCGTTTTATTTTTCCGAACGATTTCCAGCCCGCTTCCTTATATGCGGCTTTTCGGTCATGATCGGAATTTTTTCGAGCGGCTCTTATCGTTACGTCCGCCGTTCTTTCAGCAGCGCCGAAGGCGAGCCTCCCGTGATCTTCTTGAACATCCGGTAGAAATACGAGGCGTCTTTGTACCCCAGAAATTCCGCGATCTCCGCGGCGTTCAGGCGCGATTCTTCCAGCATGTAGACGGCGCGCTTCATCCGCTGCCGGTGCACGCATTCGCTGATCGTCCGTCCCGTCACTTCCTTGAACAGCGAAGCGGCGTAGTTCGGCGTGCGGTCGATGACTTCGGCGAGCACTTCCTTCGTGATCTTTTCCCGGTAATTGCGCTCGATGTACCGCTTCATATGCTCCACATGCCGCTGCTTCTCCGTCTGGATCAAGCCGCGATCGAATTCCCGGCTGATATCGATCAACAGCTCGGTCAAGATGGACTGCGCCATCAGCTCGTAATACGACGGCTGATCGTTCCACTGTTCGCGCAGCACCCGAATGCGTTCGTGCACCGATTCGTAACGTCCGAGGCGCCGTTTGTACGGCCGGCCGTGACGCAGCAGCGGCAGCGCTTCGGCGTCTTCCGTCGATACCGTGAAGTCCACCACCGTCTTGGTATGGGTCAGCGTTGGAACGCTTTTGCCGTAATAAGGCGTATGCGCCGGAATGATCAGCACGTCCCCGCGTTCCAGAATATTGCGCTCCCCGTCCACCCAATAGATGCATTTGCCGTAGGTTTCGAGCGCCAGCAAATAACAGTCTTTTCCGCCTTCCGCTTGTTCGTACCATTCCGTCCCGTTATCCTGATGCACGTCTTCGACTTTCAGCATGGGAGTCCTCCTTCGCCCGTCGTACTATGTTTCCTACATTGTACTATATGTCATTTCATCCTGTCTGCGCGGACGGTACAATAAGGGCATAAGGTTGTTGTAAGCGCCAATCAATCTGCCCGTAGCGGGTATAACATAAGTGATGGACCCGACGCCGAACCGGTGATTACGCTTGAGCTTCGGGGCGGACAACAACCTCGAAGCTGAAGAACATTAGGAGGCTTTTACCGACCATGAAAACCAAGATTGTATGTACGATGGGACCTGCCTGCGATTCCGTGGAAATGCTCAAAGAAATGATCAAGTCCGGCATGACCGTCGCCCGCCTGAACATGGCGCACGGCGAACCGGCCGATCACAGCGAACGCATCCGCAAGGTGCGCCAAGCCGCGTCCGAACTGAACACCTTCGTGCCGATCATGATGGATATCAAGGGACCGGAGGTCCGCATCGGCAAGTTCCAAGACGAATACGTGCAGCTCGAAGCCGGAAGCGAACTGATCCTCACGACCGAACTGGAAGTGCTCGGCACGGCGGAACGCATCGGCGTCAACTATCCGAAGCTGAACGAAGACCTCAAAGCGGGCGACCGCATCCTGATCGACGACGGCCTGATCGCGCTGGACGTACTCAGCGTCGAAGGCACGGAGATCTACTGCAAAATCCTGAACGGCGGCCGCCTGAAACCTCGCAAAGGCGTGAACCTGCCGGGCGTCAAGACCAGCCTGCCGGGCGTAACCGAGCGCGACGTGATGCATATCAACTACGGCCTCAGCGAAAACGTTGAAATTATCGCCGCTTCTTTCGTGCGCAAAGGCGACGACATCCGCGAGATTCGCCGCATTCTGGCCGAAAAAGGCGCGGAGCACGTGCAAATCATCTCCAAGATCGAGAACCAAGAAGGCATGGACAATCTGGACGACATCATCGAAGCTTCCGACGGCATCATGGTTGCCCGCGGCGACCTCGGCGTCGAAGTACCGGTGCAGGACGTTCCTGCCGCGCAGAAGCTCATGATCGACAAATGCAATCTGGCCGGCAAACCGGTTATCGTCGCTACGCATATGTTGGAGTCGATGCAGGTCAACCCGCGTCCGACCCGTTCCGAAGTCAGCGACGTGGCGAACGCCGTGCTGCAAGGCGCGGACTGCGTGATGCTCTCCGGCGAATCCGCCGCGGGCAAATACCCGCTCGAATCCGTACGCACGATGGCGGCCGTAGCGGCCAAAGCCGAAACGATGATCGACTACGACGTGCAGTTCAACAGCAAACGCGCGTTGCACCTGAACGACATCACCGAAGTGGTCAGCCAAAGCTCGGTTAACGCTTCGCTCGTCCTCGACGCGGCTGCGCTGATCATCTCGACGGAATCCGGCTTTACGGCGCGCATGATCTCCAAATACCGCCCGAAAGCTCCGATCATCGCCGTGACGCAGAACGAAAAAACGCTGCCTAAAATGAGCCTGCTCTACGGCGTCGTTCCGGTCAAAGGCCAAGAAGTCAGCAGCACGGACGAAATGTTCGAAGTCGCGACCCGCAACGCGCTGGAATCCGGCTACATCAAGTCGGGAGAAACCGTCGTTCTGTGCGCGGGCATTCCGATCGGTCGGACCGGCAGCACGAACGTCATGAAAGTGCAGCTCGTATAATCCGAATTTCTCGTCCAAGCCTTTCGCGAGTCCCGCGATGCGGCACAAAAACGAACGTTTTCCGAAGTCCGAACGGCATTTTTTCCGTCCGGGCTTCTTTTTCATGCTTAAATTTATGCGCAAAGGCCTGATTTATTAGGATTGTTCGCCAAAAGTTCGTAAGTCCATTCGACTATTTTTGCGCTTTCCTGTATCTTTTTGCGCAAAAACGGGTACTATAAGTTGAAACTGTGAGCATTTACAGGTAAAGAGGCTTATGCCGCGCCCGACCCGACCGTTTGGGGACTGCCGGATTCGGGACGCGCGGACAGCTAACGTACATAAACGAATACCAATAACGAACAAGGCGGAGGTACATCCATGAATCGATTGAAGCGCCCGGCGAAGTTCGGAGCAGGAAAAGCGAACGTTCAGGATCGGACGGTCGGAGGAGGTCGTCCGATCCGCGTACGTCGCGTCAAAGGGGTCGCCGCGCTCACGCTGGCGGCCGGACTGGGGACGCTCGTATTGACCGCCGCGCCGGGGGAGGCGCATGCGGACAATACGTATTCGGCCAAAGTGCATACCGATTCGCTGAAAGTGCGCAGTCAGGCGGGGGAGAATACGAAGGTCATCGGTTCGCTGCGCAGCGGGGACGTCGTGACGGTCAAAGACGAGAAGCTGGGTTGGCTGAAAGTCGAGAACGCGAATCTGTCCGGTTGGGTCGCGGGTTATTACTTGAAAAGAGAAGACGGAAGCGCGGCTTCCGCGACCGTGACGACTTCTTCGTCCGGCATCAGAACCGTGTCCGCCGCCCCTTCTTCTTCGTCCCGAGGTTCTTCCGTATCGGCCGGCGGCAAAGCGCTGGTAACGGCCAACGCCGTGATCATTCGCAGCGGACCCGGCAAAAGTTACGAACTGCTCGGCTCCGCGAACCGTAACGATGCCGTGACCGTGTTGGACCATCAGAGCGGCTGGTCGCGCATTCAGACGTCTTACGGCGCTTACGGCTGGGTCTCGGCCAAATATCTGCAAGGCGGCGCGGCCGCGCAGACCAAAAGCGCGGTTCAGAAGCAAAAAGCGGTGAATGTCAGCACGGCCGCGGCGCAAAGTCCAAAAGCCAAAACCGCGGATATTCAGTCGGGCAGCCTGCAAGGCAAGCTGATCGTGATCGATCCGGGTCACGGCGGCAACGACCCCGGCACCATCGGAACCACTTACGGTCTCGTCGAGCAAGAACTGAATCTCAAGACGGCTATGTACGTACGCGATTACCTCGTTTCCCGGGGAGCAAGAGTCGAGATGACGCGGACTTCCAACAGTCAGCGGCCTTCGCTGGCTTCGCGCGCGCAGCTCTCGTCTTCCGTGGGAGCGGACGCTTTCGTGAGCATCCATTATAATTCGGCGCTCAGCGCGTCCGCGAACGGCACGATGGTCTGCTTCTACTCCGAATCCAAAGACCTCGGACTGGCCCGCGCCATCGAAGCTCCGCTGAAAGGCGGAATCGGGATTCGCAATAACGGACTGGCTTTCGGCAATTTCAAAGTGATCCGAGAGAACAGCGTGCCTTCCGTGCTGTTGGAGATGGGTTTCCTGTCCAACGCTTCGGACGAAGGCAAAATCTCCGGCGACGATTACCACCGCAGCGCGGCCAAAGCGATCGCGGACGGACTTCAATTGTATTTCTCGAAATAGACGCGTATGCGGCGGCTCGATCGAGTACGTACTCGCCGAGCCGCTTCGTTCGCGAATTGCCGAACAGCCCTTTCCGAAAAGGAGAGGGCTGTTTCGCGCGCTTAAGATCCTATCGGGCGAGTCGACCGAATGGCCGGTCAGCGTACTCGTCTTGCGGGAACCGTCGAAAAAATCGGAAAAGATCGAATGAGGCAGCAGGCGGCCCGGATGGAAGAAAAGCGCGGCGGTTCGGGTTTGCGGTCGCCAAACGGCCGAGCTTCGTCCGGCCGGCGACCGGCTTACGATTTGATCGCGGACAACGCGCTGTAGAGCTGAAGCCGACGCAGCGGCTTAAACACGGTGAAGCGAACATCGGACATGTTCGACAGCTGCGGGGCGGTGCCTAACGGAGCCAGAAGCGCGATAGGAGGCGCGCCGGTCGAATCGGAGATGGTTTCGGCCAAATCGAGGAAATGCATGTCGAGCAGAACCAGATCGAAAGTCTCCCGGTCGAGCAGAGACCGAGCTTCTTCGGCCGTACTCGCTCCGGAAGGGCAGGCTTCCCAAGCGGACAGCAGTCGTTCCAACACGGCGAGCGCCGTCGGATTGTCGTCTACCACGAGTACGCGCAGATCGTTGAGTTTGAGCGGAGCCATCGTGGTACTGTCGAACTCGGCATACGGCGCGAAAGGCAGGCTCACCTGAAAGTCCGTTCCGACTCCGGGCGCGCTGAACACCGAGATTCGGCCGCCCATCAGTTCGATCAGGTTGCGGGTAATGGCGAGGCCCAGACCCGTGCCGCCGTAATGCGATCGACCTTCGGAATCGTGTACCTGTTGATAGGTCTGGAACAATCCGGCCAGCTTATCCGCCGCGATCCCGATTCCGGTATCCCGAACCGAGACCTCGAGGCGAATCTCGCCTTCCGACTCGGGCGGAGCTTGATGCACCTTGACCAAGATCTCGCCTTGATGCGTGAACTTCACGGCATTGCCCAATAAATTCAGCAGAATCTGGCGCAGCTTCCCCGCGTCTCCTTGCACGAACATCGGCAGCCGATCTTCGACGTCCAGAATCAGTTCGACCCGCTTCTCGATCGCTCGCGGCGCCATCAACGAAGCCACGTCCTCGATGGTCGAAGCCGGATCGAGCAGCGAAACGTCCAGACTTTGCTTGCCCGCTTCCAGTTTGCTGTAATCGAGAATATTGTTGGCCAACGTCATCAAGAACTGATTGCTGGATCGGATCATCTCCAGATATTCCTGCTGCTGCGGCTCGAGTTCCGTCGAAGCGAGCAGATCGCTCATCGCGATGCTGCCGTTAAGCGAATTGCGAATCTCGTGCGTCATAAAAGCAAGAAAATCCGCTTTCTGCTGCGTCGACTGTCTGGCAGCCTGCGCTTCTCCCCGATAGGCTTCGGCCGCCGCTTCCATGTTCTGCTTGTCCGCGTTCAATCGATCGATCCGCTCCCGGTCTTCTTGCTGCCGCCCTTCCGATTCCGCTGCGTAAGACAGAAACAAGACCATCGAAGCCGCCAATTCCAGATCTCCCTTTTCAAAAAAGCCTTCGGCGCCGAGCATGATCAATCCGCCGAACTTGCGGCCGTCGGAATAAGAAAGCGGGAATCCGATCAGCGAACGTTCTTCCGCTCCTTCAGCCGGGTATTGCGCGCGGGTCAAGGAATGCTTCGACGTCTGCGGGATCACGACCGGCAGATCCCGACGCGCGTCCGCCAGACTTGCGAAGAACTCGGAACCGAACGGAATCTCTTGGCCTTCGCGCGCCAGCGGAAGCTCGCGATTGAAGACTTCGACGACGGTACCGATCGGCCCTTCGCCGGAGACGACCATCACGGTATCGGCTTCCAGACGCCGCCCGAGCAGGTTTACGACATGGGCAGACGCTTCCGCAAAATTTCTAAGAAAAATCCGATTTCCGCCTAACATCCCGCACCTCCCTGACGAATGTTACCAAGCCGTGTGTTTCTCTAACTATAGCTGAAAAGTTTGCAAAAAACATGCTTTTGAAGAGCCGATTTCAATTATTGTTTCACGCCATCCGGAAGGGTCCTCGAACGCTTCCGTCGATTACGTTTTCGACGATCGGAAAACGATTCGCGTCTTCTTCTTCGTTCGAAATTTCGGATTCGGCCGCGATCGCCGACAGATGCCGCCGAACATTTGAACGAAACGGGCCTGTTTAAATTCAAGATTCTATGCTAGACTTGTAAGTTGCATCACTCTGCGTTTTTACAGAGAATTTACTTTGCCCATAGACGAATTCGAACCCGCCAGAGACGGCGGTTATTCATAGATTTCTCTCAACCGATAAAGGAGCTACCATGACATTTAACGACTTGAACTTGATTCCTTCGATCCTCAAAGCCCTGCAAAAAGAAAATTATACGAACCCGACGCCGATTCAACAGCAGGCGATTCCTGTCGCTCTCGAAGGACGCGACGTATTGGGTTGCGCCCAAACGGGTACCGGCAAGACCGCGGCTTTCTCGCTGCCGATCATTCAGCGCCTCGCGGCGCAGCCGGCCGCGGGCGGCAAACGTCCGATCCGCTCGCTCATCTTGACGCCGACGCGCGAATTGGCGATCCAGATCTACGACAATATCCAAGCGTACAGCCGTTATACGGATCTGCGCAGCCAAGTCATCGTAGGCGGCGTCTCGCAGACTCCGCAAGAACGCGAATTGCAGCGCGGCACCGATATTCTGATCGCTACGCCGGGACGGCTGCTCGATCTGATGAATCAGAAGCACGTCAGCCTGAACGCGGTCGAAGTGCTCGTTCTGGACGAAGCCGACCGCATGTTGGACATGGGCTTCATTCGCGACGTGCAGAAGATCATCGCCAAGACGCCTGCCAAGAAGCAGACGCTGTTCTTCTCCGCGACCATGCCGAAAGAAATCACCGAGCTTGTCGATTCGCTGCTGGTGAATCCGGCGAAAGTCGAGATCACGCCGGTGTCTTCCACCGTAGAAGTCATTCAGCAGTCCGTATATCTGGTCGACAAACCGAACAAACAGAAGCTGCTGACCGATCTGCTGCAAGACAAGTCGATCGAATCGGCGCTCGTGTTCACGCGTACCAAACACGGCGCCAACCGCGTCGCGCGCCTGCTCGAACGTTCGGGCATCTCGGCGCAGGCCATTCACGGCGACAAGTCGCAGAACGCGCGTCAGACGGCGCTGAACAACTTCAAGAACGGCGCGACGCGCGTGCTCGTCGCGACCGATATCGCCGCGCGCGGCATCGACATCGACGAACTGTCGCACGTCATCAACTTCAACCTGCCGAACATTCCGGAGACTTACGTGCACCGCATCGGCCGTACGGGCCGCGCCGGTCGCGCGGGCGTCTCCATCTCGTTCTGCGAGACGGAAGAACTGCCGTATCTCAAAGACATCCAGAAGCTGATCGGCAAGACGATCCCGGAAATCAAAGATCATGCGTACCCGATGACCGGCGAGACTCCGGCCGCTTCGACCGATTCGTCCGCGCAAAGCGGGCGCGGACAAGGCGGACGCGCCCGCACGAACGGCGCGCCTAAGAGCGAAGCCCCGGCCGCCGCTTCCAAGCGCGGCGACGCTAAAGCGGGCAAAGCCAAGAGCGACGCGCGTCCGAACGGCGCGCCTAAAAGCGAAGCTCCGGCCGCCGCTTCCAAGCGCGGCGACGCCAAAGCCGGCAAAGCCAAGAGCGACGCGCGTCCGAGCGGCGCGCCTAAAAGCGAAGCTCCGGCCGCCGCTTCCAAGCGCGGCGATGCCAAAGCGGGCAAAGCCAAGAGCGACGCGCGTCCAAGCGGCGCGCCTAAAAGCGAAGCTCCGGCCGGCGGCGCGGCAGCCGGCAAAAGCCGCTCCGCGCAGAAGCCGCAAAGCGGCTCCCGCGCAGGCGCGGACGCCAAACGCGGCCGCGGTCTGGGCGGCCGTCCTCAGCCGGGAACGGCGGCGTCGGCACGCGCCAACGCGAACCGCACCTGGAAAGACGGCCAGTGGGCCGCCGATACGTTGTATCGCTCCAGTCACGGTTTGTCCGGCGACAAAGCTTAACCGAAGCACGGACGCCCGAACGGAAAAAGCCGGACTTTGCGCATAATGACCCTGCGCGCAAAGCCCGGCTCGCCGGCTAATTCTCTTTTTTTAAAAAGCGCGACGAACCGCCGCGCTTTTTGTCATGCCCGGATTTAACGATTCGCAAGCCGAAAGCCTGCTCTGGCGTCACGCTCGCCGCCGTTCGATCTGCCTTCTCTTTTTCGGCTTGTCCCGTCTTGCAGCCGATTTTTCTATCCGCATGGATCGCTGATCCGCTCGCGAAGCTCAGCGGTTCCTCAGGCTTTCGCCCGCCGCTTCATCGCTTCGATCGTACGGCGCACGCCTTCTTCGTAGGGCGTAGCCGGAATCGGTCCGATCAACGCTTCGTATTTCGCTCCGCTTAGCAGCAGCGGTTCCTCGGTCAAATACAGCATTTCCACGATCTCTTTCATCACCGGCGCGAACACGCCCATAAGCGACAAAGCTTTTCGTCCGAGAGGAAATACCGGGCTTTTGCGGCCGGCGGTTTGCTGCGCGAGCTCTACCAGTCTCCGTCCGCTTGCAGGCCCGACCGACGGGATATGCCAGTTCTGCCCGTAAGCTTCTTCGCGCGACGCCAATTCGACGATCATGACCGCGGCGTCCGGCAGATACACGAATTCCCTCGGCACGCTCAGGTTTCCGATAAAGACCGTGGGCCGTCCGGCCGCGATATCTTCGAACGTCTGCCCGAGATAAGACGCTTTGTTCATCGACGGACCGTAATAATCCGGCAAACGCACGATCATCTTCGGCATGCCGTCGTAGCGAGGTTCGAACAACAATTGTTCGAAAGCCAGTTTGGTTCGGCCTTTGCGCGTATGCGGCTGCTTCGGATGATCTTCGCCGATCGGCTCGACCGACGCTCTTCTGCCGTACGGGTAGATGCCGTCGACCGCTACCAGTCTCGCTCCTGCCCGTCCGGCGCCTTCCAGTACCGCGCGCGCCATCGGCAGCAGCTTCTCCTCCATCTCGTGGTACGGAATCGAGGCCGCGTGGAAGATCGTATCGACGCCTTCGGCCGCGGCCGCGACGTCATCCGCTTCGAAGACGTCGCCTTCGCGAACTTGCAACGACGCCGCACCGCCAAGCTCCTGCTTCAGACGTTCCAATTTGTTTTTTGATCGTCCGAACAGCACTACGGGAATCCCTCTGTTCGTCAGTTCCTGCGCGATCGCCTTCCCCGTTCCGCCTGTCGCTCCCAATACCAATGCTTTTCTCATTTTGTTCGTCTCCTTTGTTATTGATTGATCAATTACTAATCTTGTTAAAAAAAGAGTCCGTCTTCAGACGTTCTCTTCTTCCATCAATTCGGGCAGATCGAGCGACATCGAGATATTGCACAACATGCCCCGAGCCAGAAAAACCAACGTCCGCTGTTTGGGATTCGCAAGTCCCGCACGGGCAAACGCGCTTTCGATAAGATCTCTTCCTTCGCGGAAACCGTCCCGCATGATCCGCGCAATCCGTTCTTCCCGAATCGTCTGAGCCTGCATCTGCAGCAGAATCTCGCTTCGGTGGCTCTCCATCACGCCCACGTAGGCGCCGACCAATTCTTCCTCGAGCGTATCCGCGCCGGCCCGCTCGATCACGCTGCCGAACGCTTCGAACATCCGCCGCCAAGATACCTGCAGCGCCTCCGCCAACAATTCTTCTTTGGTGGCAAAAAAGCGAAACACGTACGGCTGCGAGATTCCGGCTTTCGCCGCCACCATCGCCGTCGTCGCGCGATAATAGCCGACCTCCGCGAACACTTCCACCGCCGCCGATACCAGGTCTTCTTTGCGGTTGGCCGAGGCTGCTTTTCTCGCCATGCTCATGCCTCCTTCGTGTTTTGTATGATTATTGATTGATCAATTACAAATTATTATACTCAAGAATTTTTATCGCGCAACCCCCGAAATCCAAAAAGCTCCGTCATGTCGACGAAGCTTGGTCGGTTCCGGCGGAAAATAAGAGGCAGTCCGCTTTCGCGCTTACATATACAGCATCGAAAAATGCAGTTCGTGTCCGAGCTGTTTCAGATAGTTGTACAACTGGGAACGGTGATGGAACAGATGCGTCAGCGTCTCGATCTGCCATTGGATCTGTTTGTGTCCTTCTTCGGCATAGAAAGCCTTGGTGACGCGGTTCAGCAGATCGTCGGCGCTCAACGAAACGATGTACGCTTTGTACAGATCGAAACTCTCGCGCAGCGCGGCGGCCAGCTTCTCCGGATCGCGCTCCGAGGCGAGAGCGCTCTCGATCGCGCCGACTTCTTCGGCGGAAGCTTCCCGCATGATCGCCAGATCGCTGCGAGGCACCATGGCGAAATGATGCACCAGCTCCGGCAGCGAACGCATATTGTCCTGCGGGCGATAATTCCAATCTTCCGGACGGATCAGGCGGATCAGAGCTTCGCCGGTGCGCACCCCCGTCTCCAATTCGTTCAGCAGATGATCTCTGATTTGCAGCGCTTCGCTCATCTTGTCGTCTCCTTCATTATGTATGGAATGGACTTCGTCCTCTTCATCATAAACCGAAAACGAAAAGCGAACAAGTGTTTGTTTTCGGCGCAAAGAAAAAAAGCCGACGACCGCTTCTGCGCATGCCTTGCGCAGCATCGCTATTCTTCGGCTTCAGCCGACTTTGCGAAAGATGCCGTCTATACGATCCGCCGTTCGACCGCTTCCGCCGGACGCAGCATCTCCCGAATGCCGACCGTATCGCCTACAAGCAGCATCGCCGGGTTGCCGATCCGCATAGCGGCGGCCCGTTGAACGATATCGCCCAGCGTGCCGGTGACGACCCGCTCCGCCGACGTCGTCGCGTTCTCGATCAGCGCGGCCGGCGTCGAAGCCGCCCGGCCGTGGCGGATCAGTTCGCCGCAGATCTCGCCCAGCTTGGCGACGCCCATGTAGACCGCCAGCGTATCGACGCTCTGCGCCAGCAGATCCCAGCGGACCGGCGCGTTTTCGCCGCCGCATCGGCTGCCGGTCACGACGGCGAACGAAGCGGCCGTTCCCCGATGCGTCAGCGGGATTCCGGCCGAAGCGGAAGCGCCGGCGGCCGACGTTACGCCGGGAATCACTTCGAACGGAATGCCCGCTCTCGCGGCGGCCAGCGCTTCTTCCCCGCCGCGTCCGAAAACGAACGGGTCGCCGCCTTTGAGACGCACGACATGATGGCCGACCGTCGCGTAATCCACGATCAGGCGTTCGATCTCGCTCTGGGTCAGCGCATGACGACCGGGCGCTTTGCCGCAGTAAATCTTCAGCGTCCCTGTCCGGCAATAATTCAATAACTCGTCGCTCACCAGCCGGTCGTACAAGACAACGTCCGCCTCCTCCAACCGGCGCAGCGCTTTGACCGTAATCAACTCGGGATCGCCCGGGCCTGCGCCGACGATCGAGATCCGCCCCCGGCTCATACGCTTTTCTCCAAAGCGGACGAGCGGGCGGCCGATACGGTTTGGGCGGAAGAAGACGCGTCGGTCGCGGCAAGCACCGCCCCGGATGCCGCATTCTGCGGCGCGGACGATATGCCGCCCTTTTTTTGCCCCCAATAGAGCAGCAATCCCGTGAGCAGCGCGCCGCCGACGAAATTGCCCAGCAGCACCGGAATGCCGCTCCACAGCAGCCAGTCCGCGCCGCTTACGTTCGCGCCGAGCAGCATGCCTGCCGGAATGACGAATAGATTGACGACGGTATGTTCGAATCCCTGCCCGAAGAAGATCAGGATCGGCAGCCACATCGCCAGAATCTTGCCTGCCGTCGATTTCGAAGTCATCGCCATCACCGCGCCCAGCGTCACCATCCAGTTGCAGAGCACCGCTTTGACGAACACGAGCAGCCACCCTTCGCCGCCCAGAGCTTTGTAGGCGATCGTCTTCGCTTCGCTGGTACCGACCAGAGCCGCGATCAACGGATTGGACGCATCGCTGCCGGCTTTGGTGACGATCAGCACGTAAGCCAGCGCGTACAGACCGCAGCCGATCAGATGGCCGACGATCACCCAGAAATAATTGCGGATCATCGCGCCGATCGTCGCTTTTTTCTCCAGCACGGCCAGCGGGATCAGCGCGAAGCTGCCCGTGACCAATTCCAGTCCCAGCAGCACGATGATCACGAAGCCGACGGGAAACAAGATCGCTCCGGCGATCGGCATGCCCGTCTGCCCGGATGCGGTCATGGCGAGCGTGGTCGCGCAGGCGAGGATCGCTCCGGCCAATCCGCCTCGGATCAACAGTTGGCGAGCGTTCAGCTCCGCTTTGCCCTGTCCGGCGTCGATCATATTTTGCAGTACTTCCGCGGGTTTGACGTAATCCATGAGAGTTCCTCGCTTTCGGAATAGGGATGGGCGGGTCGAAAACCGGCGAAACGAATTTCTTTCGGAGCAGGCTCGGTTCCTTCGCCTAGGAGGCGTCGGCTCCGAGCAAGGCTCCGGTCAAAGTCAAATAGATGCTGCCGTCGGCGGAGACTTCGGTCTCGAACGTCTCGATGCAGCCTTTGTCGGGATCGAGGGCTTCGCCGCTGCGCAGGTCGATGCGCCAGTCGTGCAGCGGACAGTGGACCACGGGACCGCAGACCATGCCTTCGGAGAGTACCCCGCCTTTGTGCGGGCAGCGGTTCTCCACGGCCAGGATGTCTCCGTCCGACAAGCGAAACAGCGCGATCTCCAAGCCGTTCACGTTCAAGCGGCGCGAACCCCGAGGGTCGATATCGTCGACGCGTCCTACGCGTACTTTTGCGGTTTCCCGGTTCATGCGGATTCCTCCTCTTGGTCGGCCGAACGGCGTTCTTCCGGCGCGGATACGGCTGCCGCGGCAGGCAGGCGTTCGAAATTTTTGCGCAGTTCCGGCTCGCTTACGATCTGCTTCCACGGATCGACGGTGCGGTCCAGCGTATCGCGCAGTCTGGCGTGCAGCGCTTTGCGTTCTTGTTCGTTATCCAACACAGCTTTGATATGCTCCAGCCCGACGCGTTCGACCCACGGCGCGGTGCGTTCGTTCCACGTCGCATTCTCCCGATAGTACTGCAAAAAGGCGCTTGCCCATTCTTCCACTTCGTCGTCGGTCTTCACCACGCCGAGCAGCTCGGTCGCCCGGACGTGGACGCCGGCATTCCCGCCGACATGCAGCTCCCAACCGCCGTCGATCGCCACGACGCCGAAGTCTTTGACCGTCGCTTCGGCGCAGTTGCGCGGACAGCCGGAGACGGCGAGTTTGACTTTGGCCGGCGCGTTCATCCGCTCGAACGCTTTTTCCAATCGCACGCCCATGCCCATCGCGTCCTGCGTGCCGAAGCGGCAGAAGGTCGAGCCGACGCAGGTTTTGACCGTACGGAGCGCTTTGCCGTAACCGTGGCCGGAAGGCATGTCCAGCGCTTCCCAGACGCCCGGCAGGTCTTCTTTCTTCACGCCGAGCAGATCGAGCCGCTGTCCGCCGGTGAACTTGACCAGCGGAACGTCGAACTTCTCCGCGACCTCGGCGATTTTTTTCAGCTCGCTCGGGGAGGTCACGCCGCCGTAGATGCGCGGAATGACGGAATACGTGCCGTCTTTCTGAATGTTCGCGTGGTAGCGTTCGTTGGCGAAACGGGATTCTTTCTCGTCTTTGTATTCCGCCGGGAACAGCATTCCCAGATAATAGTTGAGCGACGGACGGCATTTGGAGCAGCCTTCCGGGTTGTTCCATTCCAGCACGTTCATGGCTTCTTTGACCGTCTTGAGGCCCATCCGCTTGATCTCGGCGACGATCTCGTCGCGGCTGAGGCTCGTGCACCCGCAGATGCCTTCCTTGACCGTCACGACGTCGTCTCCGGCGTAGATTTGAAGCAGTCCTTCCACCAGCGGTTTGCAGCCGCCGCAGGAAGCGGAAGCTTTGGTGCAGCCTTTGATCTGTCCCAGACTCGTGCAGCCGCCTTCGATCGCCGATACGATATCGCCTTTGGAGACGCCGTTGCAGCCGCAGACGATCTCGCCTTCCGGCATCGCTTCGAGCCGCGCCGACGCGCCGCCTCCTCCGCCTGACGATAAAGCATCCGCGGGCAGACCCAGCAGCAGTTCTTTTTCCCGACCGGCGATGTTCTCTCCGCTCTTGATCATCGCGAACAGCGAAGCGCCTTCGCCCGTCTCGCCGAACAGCACCGCGCCGATCAGCTTGTCGTTCAAGACGACGAGCTTCTTGTAGACGCCTTCGATCTCGTCTTGATACCGCAGCGCCCGCGCGCCTTCCGGTTCGACGAACACGCCGCCGGAGAACACGTCGACGCCGGAGACTTTGAGTTTGGTCGAGGTGACGGAGCCTTCGTAGCCGCCGGTCTCGACGCCGGCCAGACGTTTGGCCAGCACCGCTCCCTGCTCGTACAGCGGAGCGACCAGGCCGTACGCGATGCCCCGATGCTGCGCGCATTCGCCGACCGCGTGGATGCCGGGAACGTTCGTCCGCATGTAGTCGTCGACCACGATCCCGCGTTCGACGGCGATCCCGCTGCGCTGCGCCAGAGCGACGTTCGGCCGGATCCCGACCGCCATCACGACCAGATCGGCTTCGAGCATGCTGCCGTCTTTGAACAGCAGGCCTTTCGCGCGTTTCTGGCCCAATACCGCTTCCGTCTGTTTGTTCAGCAGGAACTTCATGCCTTGACGTTCCAATTCCTGCTGGAGCATCAAGGAAGCGGGACGGTCGAGCTGGCGTTCCATGAGGTACTCGTTGATGTGAATAACGGTAACATCCATCCCCAAGTTCAGCAGGCCGCGCGCCGCTTCGAGTCCGAGCAGACCCCCGCCGATCACTGCCGCTTTCTTGTGTTTGCGGGAAGATTCCTGCATCGCCCGACAGTCTTTGATATCGCGGAATCCGATGACGCCTTCTTTGTCTGCGCCGGGAATCGGCAGAATGAACGCGTTGGAGCCGGTCGCGAGGATCAGCTCGTCGTAGTCGGCTTCGATGCCGCCTTCGGCATAGACGCGGCGCTGATTCCGGTCGATCTTCGATACTTCCTGCCCCATATGCAGCGTGATGCCGTTGTCGCGATACCAGTCCAGATCGTTGATCACGATCTCGTCGAGATTCGCGCCGCCCGCCAGCACCGAAGAGAGCATGATGCGGTTATAATTGGGATGGGGTTCCGCCCCGAAGATCGTGATATCGTACAAATCGGGGTTCAGCTTGAGCAGATGTTCAAGGGTACGGACACCGGCCATTCCGTTGCCGACCAGCACTAACTTTTTACGCGTCGTCTTCATTGCGGGATCGCTCCTTTCGTCTCGAAAACACAAACAGCCCGCCCCCACTCCGGCTGCGGAAAACATACGTTTTCCTTTGCCGTTCGAGTGAGAGCAGGCGCCATTGCCGCTTCGGTCGAATACACCATTGTATCCGCGTCAAATCTTGAGACCGACTATACCCGAATTTATTTCATGCGTCAACAATTTTGACATATAATTTTTAAGATTTTAAAATCATCGACAAAAATTCATTTTTCATGTTATATAAAATAACACAAAGAATGGATGCAGGAGTGTCGGCTGATTCTTTTTGCACCTGCATCGCAGCGCATCATAGATCCGACCGAAATCAACCGGAGTCAACGAACGGATTCTACAGCAGAAGGAGCGTCGTTCATGCACAGCTTACTGATCGTGCACCATTCTTCCGAACCGCCTTCCGGCTTGGCGGCGAACGGAAGCGATCCTGTCCGATTGCTTGGCGAATGCGGCTATATCATCGAATCGGCATGCACTCGCGAAGAAGCCTTCGAGCGCGTCGGCGAAACGGATGCTGCCGTGCTCGCGCTTCCCATTACCGAGATGAACGAATGGGCAGACGTGCTCATGTCGCGCAAAATCGTCCCTGTCCTCTGGTGGTGTACATCCGAGACCGCTACCCTATCGGTATCCGCATGCGAAGACGACGTGCGGATCGACGGCGTGCTGTCCCCTCATATGAAGCCGGCCGAGATCCACTGGATCCTGCACTTCAGTTCCAGGCGATGCTACGAGCGGGCGCAATGGAACAAAGAACGGGAGAAGCTGCTCGCCAGACTCGAAGAACGCAAATGGATCGACATGGCGAAAGGCATTTTGTCCAAAACGAAAAACATTTCCGAATCCGAAGCCTACGATCTGCTGCGCAAGCAGGCCATGAACGAACGCAAACGCATGGTGGACGTCGCCACGTCCATCGTCAAAGTCTATCAACTTCTGCACGAACCATCCTGAGGAGGCCCAGCCATGATCGATCTGTTAAAAGAAGTCGCACGCGGCAAACGCGGCGCGCGGGATTTGAACTACGGCGAATCGTTGGAAGCCGCGGAAGCGATTCTCGGCGGACGCTCCACTCCGGCTCAGACCGGAGCTTTTCTGATCGCGGAGCGGTTGAAGCTGGAGAGCGCCGAGGAATTGGAAGCGTTCGTGTCCGTATGTCGGAGACAAGCTTATCGGGAATGCCGGAAGCCGGGCATCGATTTCGCGGGACCGTACGACGGCAGGCAAAAGACCTTTTGGGCTTCGCTGCCGACGGCCTTCGCCGTAGCGGCAGCCGGAGTTCCCGTTACGCTGCACGGTTCCGCGCCGCTGCCGCCGAAATACGGCGTCGTCCTGCACGACATTCTGCGCGCGGCCGGCATCGATCCGGTCGCGTTAAGCCGAGCGGCCGCGATCTCGGCGGCGGATAGGAGCGCGGCGGCGGGAACGGGCGGACAAGGCGGGGTCCTGTTCGCCGACTCGGCCAAATGGTGTCCGCCGCTCGGCGGATTGCACGGCATCCGCGAAGAATTGGGCATGCGCACCTTGTTGAATACCGCGGAAAAGTTGATCGATTATTCCTGCTCGCCTTATCTGGTGCTGAGCGTGTTCCATAATACCGTGATCGATCGGTTGGCGCGGCTGGTCGCAAGACTCGGCTATCGCAAAACGTTGATCGTGCAGGGCGCGGAAGGTTCGGAAGATGCATTCGTTCACCGCCCGACCCGGATTCATACGGTCGAAGACGGCCGATGCGAGCTCGATCTGCTCGATCCCGAAATGTACGGTCTGGATACGGAATTGCCCGAAGAGGACTCCGCCTGGACTGCTCGGCAGCAGCTCGACATGCTCGAAGCCGTTCTGCAAGGCGGCGGACATATGGCTTATTATAATCAGACGCTGCTCAATGCGGCGGTACGTCTGCATTTGGCCGGCACTGTAGATTCGGTCGAAGAAGGCATTTATACGGCCAAGCCTTTGCTGGACGACGGAGCGGCATGGAACGTGTATCTGACATGGAAAAAGGCTTTGCAGGATGCGGCTCCGATCGGCGTTCAGACCGAACGGGAAGCGGCGGCGCGCAAACCGTGAACCGAAAAGCCGCGTTCGGCTCCGTGCTGCCCGCACGAGGATCGGCGCGGCTTTTTTTTCGCCGAATCCGATCCATGCTCCGTCTCGTTTGACATATCGGGAAATCTCGATATACAATAACGCTATGAAAAATATCGATATTTTCAAAGCGTTATCCAATGAGACCCGATTGAACATGCTGCTTTGGTTGAAAGAACCGGACAAGAATTTTCCCGCGCAGGGCGCGCATATTCCGAAGGGCGTGAATTTCGAAGGCGGCGTATGCGTCGGAGATATTCAGGAAAAAGCCGGTTTGTCGCAATCCACGGTATCCAGTTATCTGAACATGATGCAAAAAGCAGGCTTGTTGGAGTCTTTCCGCTATGGGCAATGGACGTATTACCGTCGCAACGAAGCCGCGATTCAGGCCTTGGCCGAAGAGATTCGAACCCAGATCTGACAGATGTGCCGTCCGCGCCGCAGATTCGGACGGCCGGCTGCCGTGCGCACGAACGAAAATCGGGTTCGCGCGATTTGTATATCGATTATTTTAGATATTCCATTATACAGAAAAGAGGAAACGACATGCGCCCCGTTTACTATCTGCTGGCTCTTTTGGCCGGCGCCGCTCTCAGCTTCGAAGGGGCCATTTATGCCGAACTCGGCAAATCGATCGGACAGGTCGAAACGAGCTTTTATAACTTTGCGGCGGGCAGTATCATCGTCGGCCTGCTATGGCTGTTTTTCGGAAAAGGAGAGATGTCCCAAATACGCCGCGCGCCCCGCTGGACGCTTCTCGGAGGTCTGCTCGGCGTCGTCTATCTCACTTCGATCGTGATCAGCGTGCCGTTCGTCGGCGTCGGCGTCACGATGGTCGCGGTCATTATCGGCCAAATGGTCATGAGCATGGTGATCGAACATTACGGCTGGCTCGGCAGCGAGCCGACTCCGGTCAACAAAGAAAAAATATTCGCGGTCGTCGCCATGACTGCCGCGCTGCTGCTCATCCACTAAAACCTTATCCGCAATAGAAGGAGGCCCCTATGGGATCATTGATGATTTTGTTCACGCTGCTCGGCGGCATCACGCTGAGCGCGCAGTCTTCGATCAACGGAACGCTGGGCCGCAAAGCGGGTTCGCTCGAAACGACGCTGCTGACGTTCGTGACCGGCACGCTGTTTCTGGCGCTTTACCTGTTATTTTTCGGAAACGGGAATTTGGGCGCTTTGTTCGCCGCGCCGAAGTGGCAGCTCGGCGCGGCTTTTCTGGGCACGGTGTATTTGCTGTTGACCGTGATCGCCGTACCGAAAATCGGCGTGATCGCGGCCAATATTTCCGGAATCGCGGGACAGCTGGTCGCCGGCATGCTGATCGATCATTTCGGTTGGTTCAACAGCTTGGAAATTCGGCTCGACGGCAAACGAATGCTGGCGCTCGGATTCATGGCGTTGGCCTTGTACTTGATTTACAGAGGAAACAAGCGCTCCGCGGCAGCTGCCCGAGCCAAAGCGGCGGCATAAGACACTATCGCATAATCCGTATAAAAAGGACTGTTCCGTCGCCGGGTCGCGGCTTTCGAACAGTCCTTTTTCTCTGAGGTCAAGTGTTCGAAACCTCTTCTCCGCCGAGCAGAATCGCTTTCATATCCTCGAAAGAATCGGCGATTTGCCTGACATGCGGTTCGACTTTCTCGCGCATCGATACCCCGTCCTCGCCGAGATCGAACAGATCGTCGTGCAGGATCCAGATCACCGGGCAATCTCCGTCGGCGCTCCGCTGCTTCAAGTCGAAGCAGATCGGTCCTTGCCCGTCTTCGCCGATCGCGAACGGCAGATATCCGGCCGCGATCATACCGCCCCAGTCCTCGGCCGCGTTGCGCTCCAACTCGGACAGCCGATTCTCCGTCGTCAAAGCCGGCAGCGCGAACGACATGCAGCCTCCGACATAACCGCCCTGCCCGTCGCTCATTCCCGCCGACGTCCAACTTACCAGATGGTACGCTTCGAGCATCGCCCGGAACGACGGAGGAAAAGCCGCGCCCAGCCTCGCTTCCAGCGCATCGATTTCGTCTTTCGAGATCGTCGAAGCGACCGGCTTCCAGAACGCCCACTCCCCGTCGTCTTCGCCTTGCAGCTCTTCCGGAACCTCGCGCTCCGCGTCCCGCATATCCGCCGGAATATTGTCCGCCACGTCGTAGAACAGCATCCGGAAACGTTCGTTTCCGTAACGCTCGTCGATTCTTCGGCGAATGTCTTCGATCTCCGCGCCGAATCCCGTGTCCTTTTCGTTCATCTTTACCGCTCCCCTTCCTGCCCGGACCGCGGCCTTGCCGACCTTCGCGCCCGCAGTCTTTCGGTTCTATGTTCAAACTTTAGCAGACAAGCGGCTTCGGGAAAAGACGGACGGTGCCGCTTGCCGCTTCCGCACCACCGAATCCGCTTTTTCGCGGCAGGCAGCGAATTTATTTTCCGAAATTTTTTGTGGCCTTTCGTTCCGTACGAACATCTAAATAAGCGCTCGGATCTTCCTGTCCGCCGAACCGGGCGTTCGGGCGAAATTTCGCGAATGCGATACAAATTTCGAAGATGCCGCGTCTTCTGGATACCCGGGACACGAATCGAATACAACAAGGAGCTGATTCCTCATGATCGTCTATGTTCTGTACGGAGGCCAATCGCCGGAACACGAAGTATCGTTGAAAACGGCGGCTACGGTGCTGAAGGCGCTGAATACGCAAAAACACGAGATCTACCCGATTTATATTTCCCGCGAAGGACTGTGGACCGGCCTCGGCCGGATGCCGGAAGCCGGATTGAACGCGGAACGCCTGACGCCGGCTCCGCGCCGATCGGACGCGGCGTCTTCGCTCGGCGACGTCCTGACGACGGAATTCGCTCTGCCGGGCGAAAAAGTCGCCCTGCCGCTGCTGCACGGCGCGAACGGCGAAGACGGCACGGTGCAGGGACTGCTGGAACTGCTCGGCATTCCTTACGTCGGCAACGGCGTGCTGTCCGCCGCCATGACGCTGGACAAAGACGTGACGCACCGGCTCGCCGGGCTGGCCGGCATCCGGCAGACGGCGTACGAGATCGTCACCCGCCGCCTCTGGACAGAAGATCGCGCGGGCGTGCTGAGCCGCCTGAAGAAACGCGGCCTGCTGCCGGGCTACGTCAAGCCGGCGACGCTCGGCTCCTCGATCGGCATCAGCCGCTGCGAAGACGCGGACGCGCTGGAAGCCGGCATCGAAGAAGCGCTGCGCTACGACGCCAAACTCGTCGTCGAGCGGGAAGTTCCCGGCCGCGAGATCCAAGTCGCGGTCATGGGCAACGACCGCCCGCTGGCTTCGCTGCCGGGCGAATTCCTGCACGGCGTGAAGTTCTTCGACTTCCGCGCCAAATACGCCGATCCGACGCTGCGCATGTCGATCCCGGCCGAGATTCCGCCAGCGGCCGCCGAAGAGATTCGCGAATCGGCGATCCGCGCTTATGAAGCGCTCTGCTGTTCGGGACTGGCCCGCGTCGACTTTTTCCTCGGCGAAGACGGGTTGATCTACCTGAACGAGATCAACGCGCTGCCGGGCTTCACCGGCACCAGCATGTATCCCGTCATGTGGGAACGGACGGACGGCACGAGCTACGCGGCCCTGATCGAAAAGCTGATGGGTTACGCGCTGGAACGCGGCCGCACCCGAACGTCCGTCGGAGGCGTACGATGAGCGCCTCGTACCGCGACACCCGGGCGGACGTCGACACGGCGGCCGTTCGGCGCAACCTGTCGAAGATCCGCCGCCGCTTCCCCGCTTCGGTCCGGCTGATGGCGGTCGTCAAAGCGAACGGTTACGGGCACGGCGCGATCGAGAGCGCCGAAGCGGCTCTTGCGGCCGGCGCCGACATGCTCGGCGTCGCGCTGCTCGAAGAAGCCGTCGAGCTGCGCGAGCACGGCATCCGCCTGCCGATCCTCGTGCTGGCGCCGGTGCCGCCGCGTTACGCGGAGCTCGCGGCGGCGCTGGATATTCGGCTCACCGTAACGGAAGCCGACTGGTTCGAGCAGCGCGAAGAACTGCGGCGGAAACCGGGCGCGCCGAACGGCCTGCGCGGCGGCATGCACAGCGGCGGAACGCAGCAGCGCGGCTTCGACGACAGCGGGGCGGGCGTCCGCGGAGCAGGTTCCGAGAAAGCCTTCGATCGCGACGGAGCCGACTCTTCCACGGAGGATGGTTCTTGCAGTCCTCCGCTGCGCGTGCACGTGAAGTTCGATACCGGCCTCGGCCGGATCGGACTCAGAAGCCGGGAAGAATGGGATCGCCTCGTCCCTTGGCTGAAGCGGGAAGACGTCGTCGCCGAAGGGATATTCACCCATTTCGCCACGGCGGGCTGGGCGGATCCGTCGTTCGTGCGGCTGCAATACGAACGTTTCCTGACCATGGCGGAATGGGCGCCCCGTTCGGGGATTCATTCTACCCTTTTACATTGCTGCGGGAGCGCGTCGGCGCTGCGCTTTCCCGAGATGGCGCTCGACATGGTCCGGATCGGCGCGGCCGCTTACGGCTTCTATCCGTCGGCGCTCGCTCCCCAATGGGAGCTGGAACCGGCGCTGACGCTGCGCAGCGCGCTGATCCAAGCCAAACAGGTCTCCGCCGGAGACACGATCGGCTACGATCGCGCCTACACGGCGCGGGGCGAGGAATGGATCGGCACCGTGCCGATCGGCTACGCCGACGGCTGGTCGCAGATCATGCAGGGCGGCGAAGTGCTCGTCGGAGGCAGACGCGCGCCGATCGTCGGCCGGATCGGCATGGATCAATTGACGGTCCGGCTGCCGGGTCCCTGCCGGGCCGGCGATCCGGTCGTACTGATCGGCAGTCAGGGCGGGGAAACCGTCTCCTGCGCGGAAGCCGCTTCGCGCGCAGGCGTCGTCCCGCAGGAAATCACGGCTTCTCTGACAAGCCGCGTACCGAGAAACTACGGACCGGATTCGGACAGCGAATCTCCGGCGAAGGAGGACTACGCATGGAAATCGAAACAACGCGTCTTGCGCGGATAAACCGGGACGTAAACGCGTCGACGGGACGGACGAAACCGAACGCGCAAAACGCGCCGATTCTGATCAACCGCGACCATCCCGTATCCGAAAGCGCCGCGGTTACGGAAAGCCGGCTTGTTCCGGCGAATTCGCGCCCGGGCATCCGGGTGCTGGACGCCGGCATCCGTCTCGACCGGACCTGTCTGGAACAGTTGGACGCGCTGCTGGAAGCGGTAAACGGCAAAGACGACATCGTCGTCGTCAGCGGCTACCGCGATCTCGCCGAGCAGACGGAGATCTATTCGTCTTCGCTGCAAAGCAACGGCCCGGAATACACGGCCAAATACGTGGCGCTGCCCGGATGCAGCGAGCATCATACGGGGCTGGCCGTGGATGTCGGCTCGGCGGCCGGCGGACTGGACTTTATCGCGCCGGAATTTCCGGACGAAGGCGTCTGCGGCGCGTTCAAAGCGAAAGCGGCCGAGTTCGGTTTCGTTCAGCGTTACAAAGCGCACAAAGAGCATCTGACCGGCATCTCCTGCGAACCGTGGCATTTCCGCTACGTCGGCGCGGATCATGCCGTGATCATGGAAGAGCGCGACTTGTGTCTGGAGGAATACGTGGGAAGCGCGGGATACGGCGAGGCGTCGCATGGGAACTAATCTTGCGCCGGGCCGTTCTTCCCAAAATATCGGCGGTACGGACTGGCTGAAATTCGCCGCCGCGCTGCTCGTCGTCGCCAACCATACGTCTCCGCTGGCCAGCGTCAGCCCGCAGGCCGACTTTTGGGTCGCGGGGCTGATCTCGAGAGTCGCCGTGCCGATCTTCTTTATCGGGGCCGGCTTCTTCCTGTTCCGCAAATTCGGGGACGACGCTTCGGCGAACCGCTCCGCCGCTTTGCGCTACACGAACAAGATCGCGCTGCTGTACGGCTTGTCGATCCTGATCTATCTGCCGCTTAATATGTACAAAGGCGATTTCGCGAACGGCTTCGATCTTTTGGCCGCCGCGCGCGATATCGCGCTGGACGGCACTTTTTATCATCTCTGGTTTTTCCCCGCGCTCTGGATCGGCACTTGGCTGATCTACGGTCTGACGCGCCTGCCTTCGCTCGTCTGGGCTTGGGCGGCCGCGATCGCTTTGTACGCGTTCGGCCTGCTGGGCGACAGCTACTATGGATTCGCCGTCGACGTCCTTCATCTTAAGCCGGTATTCGACGCGCTGTATCAAGGGATGGATTACACGCGCAACGGATTGTTCTTCGCGCCGCTGCCGATTCTGGCCGGAGCGGCGCTCGCCCGGCGGAAGCTGCCGACATCGCCGCTGCCTCGCTCCGCGAACTTCCGGCTCGGAGCGGCGGCGATTCTCGCGCTGGCGCTGCTGATTGCCGAAGGCTTATGGATTCATCGTCTCGACCTGCCCCGTCACGACAGCATGTACCTGTTCTCGATTCCGGCCGCGTTCCTGCTGTTCGTATGGTCGACGACTTGGAACGTGCGCGGGTCCGAGCGGCTGCGCGCATGGCGAACTTGGATCTATATCCTGCATCCTTTGGCGATCGTTCTGGTGCGCGGCGCCGCCGAAGCCGTCAACGGCGAACGGCTGCTGATCGCGAACAGCCCGGTGCATTACGCCGCCGTCTGTCTGCTCTCCGTCGCGCTCTCCGCGTTCGCGGCCGCCGTCATGAACCGGGCGGGAACGCGCCGCCGGGCCGCGCACGACGAAAAGCGCGGAGAAGATCTTTCTTCCTCCGCGCCTTCGCGCCGCTTTTCCCGATGATTCGTGCCGGATTCGGCTTACCGCTCTACCGCCTTCTCGCGCTTCCGTCGGCTTCGCGGATCGGCGCCGCCTCTTCCGCTCCGGAAGAGGCTTTCACTTTGCTGGCGTCCCGGCGGTCCGTATAGCGGAAGATGAGCCGCATCAGCGGCGGGATCGCGAAGAAGATGAAGAACGTCCGGAACAACTGGTACCCCGATACGATCGACAGATCCGCGCCGATCGTATGGGCGATGATCCCCATCTGATCCATCCCGCCGGGGGCGAGGCTGAGCAGCGCCGTCGGCGGGGCGACGGGCTGCAAGCGGGTCAACAGCAGAGTCAATCCGATCGATCCCGCGATCAGCAGCACGCCGTTCAGCAGCGACAGCGATAACGTGCGCACTTTGTGTTCGATCTGCCCCGGCTTTAGCAGCGTGCCGACGTAAGTGCCCATCGCGAGCTGCGCCGCGGCCGTCGCGCCGTGCGGCAGCTGCGGCGCATGGAATCCGGTCGCTTGCAACAGCGCCGTGCCGAAAGCCGGACACAACAAGAACGCCGTCGGAAAACGAAACCTGCGGCCCAACAGCGCAAGTCCGACGCATAACGGCCCGTACAGCAGCATATTCGGGAACAGTCCTGTCCACGAAGCCTGCCGGGTCGCGACCGTCTGCGCCGCTTCCGCGGCATGCTGCGCGAATAACGGGCTGTACAGAATCAGCGGCACACCCACGATGATCAACAGCAGCCGAATGACCTGATTGAACGTGACCAGCGTCAGATCGGCGCCTTTGGTTTCTTCCGCCAAGATCACGATCTGCGACAGTCCGCCCGGCACGCTGCCGAGCAGCGACGTCTTGAAGTCCGTGCCGGACAGCTTGCCGATCACGAACGACAGTCCCGCGCACAGCAGAAGCAGCAGGAACGTCATCAGAATCATATAAGGAATCTGGGTTCCCATACGCCGCAGCGCTTCGCCGGTCAGCGCCAAGCCGATCGTGTAACCGATCACGATCAAGGCTCCGTCGCGGATCGACGAAGGCCAAGCGTAATGCTTGGGCAGCAGGTTCGAACCGAGCAGCGCCGCCGACATCGGCCCCAGCAGCCAAGGCAAAGGCAGGCCGAGCAGCAGGAAAATGCCCGCGCCCGCGAGCGATAAGAGCAGAGCGACGAAGATTCGCGGCCCCGGCGAGATTTTTACCGATTGTGCAGTCGTCATGATGATCCCTCATTTCCGTTTAACCACCCTTCATTATACCCTTTAGGATGTCGCGGGAAAAATCACGAATTTGAATGATCGCGATACAAAACGGTTTACGCGGGGCGGGGATACGGCGACAATGACGAAAACCCCGGCCGAAGGCCGAGGCTTGCTACGTTTTTTTGCTGTTGTTCGTTCAAAAACCGAAATCCAGCGTCTTGCCCGTCTCGCACCACGTTTTGATCGAGCTGAGAATCATCGGCCATGCGCTTTTCGAATTCTCGAACGAAGGATGATTGTCGCTCCACTGGTCATTGATCAGCGTAAGCTTCGTCGTCGTGCCTGCTTCGGACAGATCGAACGCGACCCGGCTCGTCAGCTCGGCGTGATTCTGGTGATAAGTAGGCCCCGGATGTTCGATATAGACCAACTTCCGGTTCGGCTCGTACGTTTCGACCGTTCCGTACACGTGTACGATCTTCTCGCCGTCGCTGCCTGTTCCCGCATATTCGATCGACGATCCTTCTTCGAAAGAAGTCGTCAACTCCGACCCGAAAAAGCAAGCTCGCGTGCCTTCCGGCGATACCAGCGCTTCCCAGACTTTCTCCGGCTCGGCGTCGACGTAAATCGTATACTCCAGCTTCATGATTCGTTCCTCCTGTATTCGGGATTGACGGCGGCGAACGCGGCGATCGACTTCTCGCACTCGGCTGCCGTCCGTGTTACAATCATCCTATAAGAAGAACACACATTCGTATAGTAAAAACGCGACAATCCGAATATTCCGCGCAGCCGCGCCGTTTCCTTGATGTCCGTCCCGTCAGCGTACGAGTACCTCGTCAACACGAAAGGTTACGATCGAGAGGAGCTTTCCGAACATGCCCGAACGCCTTTCCGCCGCTTCGCCTTCCCTGCCGCACCAAGCCGTCTCGCCTTTCTTCGATTCGTCCGAACCTTCGCTCGGCGTGCTGAATCCGGACGAAGGCCGCCGTCATTTCCGACTGCTGCGTTATGCGCCCGCTCCGGAATTGGCCGATTTCGTCCGCCATTATTGGGTCGTCGAATGGGATCTGACCGATTCCGAACCTTATCTTCAGGAAGTCGTGCCGAATCCCTGCGTCAATCTGGTCATCGAACCGGGCCGGACGTTCTTCTATCCGCCTTCCGCGTCGCGTTTCGCTTACCTTCAGCAGAGCCGGGGCAAAGTGTTCGGCGTCAAGTTCCATCCGGGCGGATTCTATCCGTTTCTGGGCGAATCGCTGTCGGAACTGAACGGCCGGCCTCTGCCCGTCGAGTCGGTCATCGAAGCTTCAAGCTCCGAACTGGAACAAGCGCTGCTGACGTCGGACAACGAAGAACTGATCGCGCGGGTCGACCTTCTGCTTGCGCAGGCTCTGCCCGCGGCGGACGAAGAATCGCTTCTGCTGCGGCAGATCGCCGAACGGATCGCGGAAGATCGGGAACTCACCAAGGTCGACGACGTCTGCCGGCTGTTCCATATCGAGAAGCGCACGCTTCAGCGATTGTTCAGCCGCCGGGTCGGACTCAGTCCCAAATGGACCATCCGGCTGTATCGTCTTCAACAGGCGGCCGAAGCGCTGGATCGCGGCGGCGCGGACGGCATCCGGCCGAAGCTTCAGCATTTGTCGAGCGAATTGGGTTATCACGATCAGACGCATTTTATCAAAGACTTCAAAGCGGTGGTCGGCGTCACGCCCGAAGCTTACATCCACGGTTCGAGAACGTAGTACGCTGACAGCTTAAGAGGTTAGGTTTCGCCCTCCGAGATTTCGTACCTAACCCGTGTACAAAGTCTCCGACGAGAAACCCGCTTAAACCGTGCGTGTTTCCGAAGGACTCAAACCTTAGATTCTATGCGGTCAACTCACTAGACGCGAACGGGCGGCGAACCTTCGCATCCGCTTCTCGTCTTCGCCGGACGGACGACCTTCGCTTAAGCGATCGGCGTTCCGTTCGGCAGCTCGATATCCGGCTTGAGCAGCACCACGTCTCCTTCGCCCGGCACTCCGCCGAGCACCAACACTTCGGAATCGAATCCCGCAATGCGGCGCGGCGGGAAGTTGACGATCGCGATGACCTGCTTGCCGATCAAATCTTTCGCTTCGTACCGCTTCGTGATCTGCGCGCTGGAAGCTTTCAGGCCGATCTCTTCTCCGAAGTCGATCTTCAGCTTGATAGCCGGCACTCTGGCTTTGGCGAAAAACTCCGCTTCCGTAATCGTGCCCACCCGCAAATCCAATTTTAGAAAATCGTCAAACACGGCCACTTCCGATCCTCTCCTTTTCTCGACGCTGTCTTTTTCATCTGTACGATCGATATAATAATATCATCGGATCGAAGACGCAGGTGCAACTAAATGGCTTATTCGTATCGATATATCGTCATAGAAAAGAGGCGCTCCGCCATGAAACCTTTGCACGAAACGATCGCTTTTCCCGACGATTCGTTTCCGTACATCATGTATACCCATACCCGCTACGCCAGCACCCCCGAAGGTCGAGGCTTCAACGATCTGCATTGGCACGAAGAACTTCAGATCACGCTGGCGACGAAGGGTTCGCTCGTCATCCAGATCAACGGGATCGATTACGAACTCCATGCCGGACAAGCGATCCTGATCAACAAAGCCGTGCTGCATATCGTGACGAAGCTGGCGGAGAACGGCGAATACGTCAGTTTCAATTTTCCCGAGAAGCTGTTGGCTTTTCACTCGGGCAGCGCGATGGAAGAACGGTACGTGCTTCCGTACACCCGCTCCTCTTTCTCCGCGGCCGTCATTTCCGGGGAAGAGCCGTGGGCGCGCCTTGCGCTGGATCAGCTGCTCGATATGAAAAAGAAGTTCGACGCCGCGAAAGATTGGGGCTGGGAATACGAAATCGCGATTCAGACGGTCCGATTATGGCTGCTGCTGATCGCCAATCTCCCGTTTCCGCGCGAAGAGATGCCCCGACGCGAGAAACGGCAGCAGGAACGGCTTCAATTGATGCTGAGCTTTATTCATCGACATTACGTGGACCCCGTCACCCTGCAGGAGATCGCCGGCGCCGCCCATCTGAGCGTCTCGGAATGCACGCGCAGCTTCAAGAAGACGGTCCGCATGACCCCTTACGATTACCTGATCGGATACCGGATCAAGAAAAGCGCCGAACTGCTGCTCGAGACCGACGACACCGTCACCGAGATCGCGCGCAAAGCCGGTTTCAATCACGTCAATCATTTTATTCAATCGTTCAAAAAAGAGCAGGGGCAGACGCCGGGCGAGTTTCGCAAACGCTCGGGCGAATCCGGTTCGGTATGACGCGCTTCCCGAGACCGAAAGCCTTTCTTCGCGCCGCAAGCGATACGGCCGGAAGAAAGGCTCTGCATTTTGCCCGCATCAAAATATCATCGGCCCTTGAACTCCACCGGTCCCACGTTCATCTCGAACCGACCGTCCGCGTAGAGCAGCGGCGAGTTCTCGACTCCGCTTTTGGAATACGTCTCGACTTGGCTGACTTCCATGCGGTCTTCGCCGGTGAAATCGATCTTCGCGATCGCGACCCAATACGAGAACATGTTTTTTTTCTGAAGCCACGATTCGACGCGTTGGCCTTCTCCGTTGTCGACGACGGCGCGCGCCTTCATCCCTTTGAAGCTGCCGAAGCCGTTCGAGACCGCGCTGTACGCGCAGAACAACACGTATTTCAGCTCGTCGGTGCGGTAGAGACGGATCGTCTCCTGCCCCGCGCCCCGGCTGTCTCGATCCAATTCGATATAAGGCGGCCGCTGACCGGAACCCCGATTCTTATAATACACTTTGCCGCATTCCCCGCTCTTGGTCACGTAGAAGCAGTAGAGATCGAGGTCTTTGCTCGGATTCTCCCAGACGAGCATCGCCATCGCCGAATCGGATTTGCGGATCGAGACGCTGCCGGGCTTCGACAGTTGGATCTTCTCCAGCACGACGGGCGAACCGGTCGGCTTGGATAGTTCGACGCGGCGAACCGGCGGAGCGGGAACGTCCGCGGACGCTCCGGCCGAATCCGGCTCGCTGCCCGCTTTTTCCGACGGCGCCGCGGTTTGCGAAGATTGCGGCGGAGCGTCGTTCGAAGCGGTCGCGTCCTCCGCATCCGTTCCGGTTTCGGCCGCGGAAGCGGCTTTTTCCTGTTCGATATCCTCGTCTTCGCTGTCGTCCGCCACGTCCAGCCCGTAGCTCTCGCAGAGCGCCTCCAACCCGCCATTGTACCCGCTGCCGACCGCGGCGAATTTCCACTCTTCCTTGTGCCGGTACAGCTCGGCGGTCACGATCGCCGTCTCGCGCTCCAGTTCTTCGCCGAATTCGAACTTCAGCAGCTCTCTGCCGTTCTCGGCATTCAGGCAGCGAATATGAATGTCATGGACGTCGCGGAAAAAATGTCCGTTTTCTTCGCCGTCATGAATGGTCAGCGTCAGCGCGATCTTGTGTACCGTTTCCGGCATGAGCGAAGGAGCGAACGTCAGCACTTCGCGGCGCTCGCCGACTTTGCCGCCGTGCCGAACCGCTCCGCTGGCGTGCGTCGGCTGTCCGTAGAACACGAAATCTCCGTCTTCTTCGCAGATATCCCGATCCGACAGCAGAAACGCCGCGCCGTCGATCTCGATCTCCGCGTTATCGGTCGTCCAGCCCAGTTCCAGCGTGATTTCGTTCAAATGCTGCCCTTTGGTGAGGTCCGTTCTCTGGCCTTTCATCACGTTCATCCCGTCAGTTCCTCCTCCGGCTTGCGAGACTTATTCTTCCTTATCATAGCAAAGAACTTCGACATCTTCGACGCCGCGCCTGCCGGAACGTAAGAATTCGCCGGGCGAATTTTTGCTTCTTTATTCCATATGCCTTATGGTTGGAGGATAAGCAAGCTCTTAATGAAGGAGTTCAGATAAATATGATCATTCTCAAAAGCAAACAGGAAATCGAAGCGATCCGCAAATCCTGCCAGGTCGTTGCCGAATGTCATCGGACGATCGCCCCGCTGATCCAGCCGGGCATCACGACGAACGAGATCGATCGCATCTTCGAAGAATTGATGGCGAAATACGGCGCGACCCCTTACCAGAAAGGGTATCGCGGTTATCGGTACGCGACCTGCGCTTCGCCCAACGACGTGATCGCGCACGGATTCCCGAGCGATACGCCGCTGAAAGAAGGCGATATCGTCACGATCGATACGGTCGCGGAGCTGGACGGATGGCTCGGCGATTCCGCTTGGAGCTATGCGGTCGGACAGATCTCGCCGACGGCAGAGAAGCTGATGCGCGTCACCAAAGAATGTCTCGATCTCGGCATCGAACAGGCGCGGCCCGGCAATCGGCTGGGCGACGTGACCAACGCGATCCAGCAGCACGCGGAGCGGCAAGGGTTCGGCGTCGTGCGCGACCTGCTCGCTCACGGCATCGGACGCGATCTGCACGAAGCGCCCACTTATATGCATGTCGGCAAACCCGGCAAAGGCGTGCTGCTCAAAGAAGGCATGGTATTCACCATCGAACCGATGATCACCGAAGGCACCTACGAGCTGGTCATCGATTCCGACGGCTGGACCGCCCGGACGCTGGACGGCAAGCTGTCCGCCCAGTACGAGCACACGATCGCGATCACCGCGGAAGGTCCTCAGATCTTGACCGCGCAGTAACGAAGATTGGCGTTATGAGAATCTCGTTTACCGACGATCCCGACGCCGAAAAAGCATAAGGCAAGCGAATTGCTGGACATCAGTACCTTGACCGCATTGAATTTAAGGTTTAAGTTCATTGGAAACACGCACGGTTCAAGCGGGTTTTTAATGAACTTAAACTAACCTCTTAAGCGGTCAAGATACTAGGAGGTTACGTTGATAATTCGGCAACGTAGAGTACGCGATCGACTGCCTTTCTAGAGTTACATTGACAAAAGAGCAACGTAGACGCCGAAACTGAGCCTAATCGGGCGTTTTAGCGCTTCTACGTTGCTTTTTAAGCAATGTAAGATCGCCGGTAAGCAAAAAACGGGCTCTACATTGACGAAAAGGCAATGTAGGACACGCCGTCTACTGTCGTTCGAGCGTTACATTGACAAAAGAGCAGCCTAACAACCGAAATCAAAGGCGATTTCGGCCAAAAGCGTCGTGTTGCATGATCGAACTTCTCTTCGACGTAAAAAAGCCTTCCGTATAAGGAAGGCTTTGCTATGGAATATTTGCCGACAACCCGATCCTCTTCCCTACGAGGGAGCGAGTTGTCTTGTTGGCAGTCGGCGGTCAGCCCCGGCGGGCTTCCCATTCTTTGCGCAGCAGCGCATACAGCAGCGTATTCTCGTATTTCGGCGTCCCGTCTTCGTTCTTGGTAAACGAGACGAATTCCTTCATGCAGCCTTCCTGCCGCATGCCCAGCTTCTCGCACAATTTCTGCGACCGGAAGTTGTCGTCTTCCGCGTAAGCGTACACTCTTCTCGCTCCTTGCTCCGCGAACAAGTGCTCCAGCAGCGCCTCCGCGCTTTCTCTCGCCAGTCCTTGCCCTTCGTAGCGCGCGTTGAAATGCCAACCGACGCTGAACGTGTCCGGTTCTTCTTTCATCATGAACAGTTCCCCGATCAGCTCGTCGCTTTCTTTGAGCGCGACCGCGATCTGGGAATCGTCGGCGCTGCGTTTGCGAACTTCGGCCAGCGCGTCTTGCTCGGTGTCCAGCTTGTTTTCGAGAAAACAGTTCACTCTCGGAGACGCCGTATATTCCAGCAGCCCCGCCGCGTCTTTTTCCGCAAAATTCCGGAGCACGACGCGATCCGTTACGATCGATTGCATGTTATCGCCTTCTTCCTTCGAAAATGTCGATCCGCCGCGGCCGCTTGAGCCGATCGCCCGCAGCCCGCCGGTTCGAAGTCCTGCTTGAAGTTTATCTTCCGCTTGTGTTTTTCGTATGTCTTCCAAGCTTAAGATAAGCACGCCGCGAGTAAAAGGGCAACAATCAGGAGCGCTCTTCGTGTTATAAAAAAGACAGGCGGCCGCCGACATTCGATTCGCGAAAGGGTGTTAGATCATGTCTGATTCCATCAACCGAAAATTGAACGGAAAGACCGCTCTGGTCACGGGCGCCAGCCGCGGCATCGGACGCGCGATTGCGCTGCGCCTGGCCTCGGAAGGTTCTCTGGTCGCCGTCCATTACGGACGTCGGGCGCAAGAAGCCGAAGAAACGGTCGAAACGATACGCCGCGAAGGCGGCGAAGCGTTCGCGATCGGGGCCGACTTGAGTCATATGGGCGAGATCCATAAGCTGTACGCCCTGCTGGATAAAGAACTGCAAACGCGTACCGGCAGCCGTCAGTTCGATATTCTGGTCAACAACGCCGGCATCGGCCGTCCGCTGTCGTTCGAAGAAACGTCGGAAGAAGCGTTCGACGAATTCATGTCCGTCAACGTGAAGTCGCTGTTCTTCGTCACGCAGGCCGCGCTGGATCGGCTGCAAGATGGCGGCCGGATCATCAACGTGTCGTCGTTCGTCACCCGCGTCGCTTCCCCTGCCGTCATGGCTTACAGCCTGTCCAAAGGCGCGGTCAACACGTTCACCGTCGCGCTGGCCCAGCAGCTCGGCGCGCGCGGAATCACGGTCAACGCGATCATGCCGGGCTACACGAACACGGAAATGAACGCTTCGGCCGTGAACGATCCTGCCATAAGCGCCGCCGTCGCCGCGATCTCCGCGCTCGGCCGCTGGGGCGAACCCGGCGACATCGCGGATATCGCCGCTTTCCTCGCGTCTTCGGACAGCCGCTGGATCACCGGGCAGCTTCTGGACGCGAGCGGCGGTTCGAGGTTGTAAAAGAAACCCCGACCGTTTCGAGCATCAGATCCAAACGTCGTTGACCGCCGTGCGGTCAGACTCCGTATCGCCGGTATTCAGCACGCCTCTCGGCTCTACCAGCATGACGTGGCATTCGCGTTCGGCAAACGGCTTGTGCTCGACGCCTTTCGGTACCACGAACAAATCGCCTTGGGCCAGTTTGACCTGCCCGTCCCGGAAATCGATGACCATCTCACCTTGAACCACCATAAACACTTCGTCCGTATCTTGATGCACGTGCCAAACGAAATGTCCTTCGATCTTGACGATCTTGAATTGGTAATCGTTCATTTCGCTGACGACTCTCGGAGACCACTGTTCATTCAGCAGAGCTAATTTTTCGTTCAGGTTGACCGCTTGGTAATCCATGTTATCCCGCCTTTTGATTGAATTCGATGACTTGGTTTCCTCAAGTTTACACATCCTCTTGCATCGCGTAAAATCATTAAATCAGAGGTTTATCATCACTCAATGAGATGCAAAGGGGATTGTAAGCATTTGGACATCAAATCGTTGGAGATCTTCAAAGCGGTTGCGACCGAGCAAAACATCACCAAAGCGGCGGAAAAACTGAATTACGTTCAGTCCAACGTGACCGCGCGCATTCAACGTCTGGAAAAGGAATTGGGCGTCGCCCTGCTCTACCGTTCGCATAAAAAAGTATCGCTGACGCCTGCCGGACGCGAATTTTTGCAGCATGCCACCAAACTGCTGAACGATTTCGAAGAAGCCGTCGAATCGGTCAATCCTTCCTCGACGCCGCGCGGATCGCTGCGGATCGGCGCGATGGAATCGACGGCGTCCACGCATTTGCCGCTTATTTTCGCGCGCTACCATGAACGGTTTCCGCAGGTGGAGTTAAGCATGTACATGGCGCCTACCGTGGATCAGATCGAAGATATCCTCAAATACAAATCGGACGGCGCATTCGTGGACGGACCGGTTCTGCATCCCGAGATCATCGAACACCCGGTGCTGGAAGAATCGCTTGCTTTGATTACCGGTCATTCCGCGGAACCGTTCGTATTGACGTCGATCTTGGACAAACCGCTGCTTTCTTCGTTCGAACACTGCATCTATTTGGGACGTTGGCAGCGCTGGTTGGAAGACAACGGGCATCCGCCGATGAAGGTGATGGAGTACGGTACGCTCGAAGGCGTGCTAAAATGCGTGGAGCACGGACTGGGCGTGACGGTTCTGCCGATGTCGATGGTCGAATCCCGCGCGGAAAGCCGATTGAACACTTACCCTCTCGAAGACCCTTACCGGATCGTGCCTACGGTGTTTATAAGGCGCCGCGATACGTACAGAACCGCGGCGCTTTCTCGGTTTATGGAGACGGCGGGGATTGTGGTTTCTTGATCGATCGGGTCGGGAGTTTGGGCTTGCTTCAACTAGGCATAAAAAAATAACCCGGCGCATTCGGCCGGGTTATTTCGTCGTTCGGGAAACTTAAATCGAAACCTTTTGATGATCGGAACGAATTACCGCCCTTTTGCAGTCTCCGCCGCTTCCCGCGCTTTCAGCTCTTCCAACAGCTTATCGCCTTCCACGTCGAGGTTCGGCAGGATGCGGTCCAGCCATTTCGGCAGCGCCCAAGCGCGATCGCCGAACAGCGACATGACGGCCGGAACGAGCGTCATGCGGATCACGAGCGCGTCGATCAGGATGCCGATCGCCAGCGCGAAACCGATCTGTTTGATCATGATATCGTGCGTGAAGATGAAGCCCGCGAATACGGCGACCATGATGATCGCGGCCGCCAATACGACGCGGCTCGCCAGACCGTAACCGTGGATCACGCTGTCGTCTCCGCGGTGGCCGTGCACGTAGGATTCGCGCATCGACGAGACGAGGAACACCTGATAATCCATCGCCAGACCGTACAGGATGCCCGTGACCATGATCGGCATGAAGCTGAGGATCGGCCCCGCCGTATCGAACGCGAACAGGTCATGCGCCCAGCCCCATTGGAATACGGCCGTCGTGATGCCGAACGTCGCCAAGATGCTGAGCAGGAAGCCGACCGTGGCTTTGATCGGCACGACGATCGAGCGGAACACGAGCAGCAGAATGATCAGCGACAGCACCACGATGATGCCGACGTAGATCGGGAAGACCTGACCCAGCTTGGCCGACATGTCGATATTGACCGCCGTCATGCCGGTCACGCCGAGTTTCACGCCGCTTTCCGGCGCGTAATCGGCATCCCGCAGCGTCGTGACCAGATCGCGGGTCTCTTCCGCGTTCGGGCCGGTCTTCGGAATGACGCTGAACATCGCCAGCTTGCCGTTCTCGCTGATGCCGAGCGGCGACACGACGGAGACGTTATCCTGCTGCTGCATCTGCGCGGTCAATTCGCCGAGCAGAGCCGGCGTCATGTCTTGGCCCGTCTCCGATTCCGCGACGATCAGCAGCGTGCCGTTGAAGCCTTCGCCGAAGTTGTCGGCGATCGCGTCGTAGCTCTGGCGCTTCGCCGTATCCAGATCGGCCGACGCGGCCGACGGGATCGCCAGATCCATCTTCGCGGCCGGAATCGCCGCGATGCCGAGCACGACGACGATCAGCAGAATCACCGGCCAGCGGAATTTGATCACGCCGTGAATCCAGCGCGCTCTCGCCTGCTTCTGCGCGCGGGACGCCTGAGAAGCGGCGTTTTTCTCGCGGGCTTTGCGGGAGCAGATACGCTCGCCGATCAGACCGAGCAGCGCCGGCAGCAGCGTGAGCGCGATCAGGACGTTAAGCAGTACCGTGACCGAAGCGACCAGCGCCATCGTGCTGAGGAACGTGATGCCGATGACCAGCAGACCGCACAGCGCGATAATGACGGTCAGACCGGCGAAGAACACCGCGCTGCCCGCGGTGCCGATCGAACGACTGGCCGCTTCCTTCGCGCTCAAGCCTTGATCGAAGATCAGGCGGCGCTGGCGGTTGATGATGAACAGCGCGTAGTCGATGCCGACCGCAAGACCGACCATCAGGGCCAATACCGGCGTGATCGAACTCATCGTCAGATACGACGAGAGCGCGTAAGCGCCGCCGACCCCGATGCCGACGCCGAACAGCGCTACCACGAGCGGAAGACCTGCGGCCACGACCGAACCGAGCGTCACGACCAACACGATCGCCGCGACGACCAGCCCGTAAATCTCGTTGCTGCCGATCGGAATATCCAGCGGGAGCAGCGATTCGCTCGGCAGCGCTTGGATGCCCGTCTTGTCGGCAACCGATTCGACCGTGTTCACCACGGATTCTTTGATCTCGTCGCTGACGGCCGACTGCTGCACCGTGAATTGGAACTGGAACAGCGCCGCTTGGCCGTCTTTGGAGATCGTCACGCCGATGACCGGCGCGCCGTCGACCACCAGCGGCGTATACGGCAGATCGGCTGCCGCTGCTGCCGCTGCCTGCTGCTGGGCGGCTGCGGCTTGTTGAGCCTGAGCCGCCGCGTCGGCTCCCGCGGCCGCATCGCCGCCGCTGGCGCCTTCCTGCGCCATCCCCGCGCCCTGCTGGGCGTCGGATTCGCCGGCCGCCGCGCCATCGCCGCCGGCCGCGCCTTGAGCCGCTTCCGCCTGCATCTTCGCGATCGCTTCGGCCTGCGCTTGCGCGGCTTTGGCGGCAAGTTCCGGCGCGTTCAGCACTTGGTCGAGTCCGTAGACGTCGTCGACCGCTTCTTGGATCGCCGCCAACCGTTCCGGCGTGTTCAAGCTCTCGCCGTCCGGCGCGACGAAGACGACGCTGCCTTGTCCGCCCGACGCTTCCGGCTGCACTTCCGCGAGCTGATCCAATACTTTCTGCGATTCCGTGCCTTCGAGCTTCATGTCCGTGCTGACGCTGACGCCGTTCGTGGCGAGCAGCGCGATCACGAGCGCCAGAATCACGACCCATCCCCCGATAAACAACCACGGTTTGCTGTATGCCGACTTGCCTAGTTTGTAGAGAAACTTGGACACTTATGCTCGCTCCTTAAAATCCGTTTTGTAAATATCCGTACGTCATCCGCAAAAACTGTTCGAAATCCGCCGTCTCCTCCGCTTCGCGCGCAGGATCGTCGGGAATCGCGATGTCCACGTCTCCTTCGAGGATCGACATGACGGCTCCGAAGACCGCCCCGGCCAAAATGCGCGTGTAGCCTTGAGGGTAACGATCGCCGCAGAAACGGTCCAATTCTTCTTTGGCGGCCGTCTGCAAACGATGCAGCATATTCAGCACGTAAGGCTCGAGCGTGGGGTACGTCTTGGACAATTCGAGCAGACTTCGCAGCTTGCGCAGCAGATTGGCCGTGAATCGCATGCGCAGCCAGCGCATCAGCGCTTCGACCGGCGTCATATCCGCGGCCGACTCTACTTCCCTCAGCAGATCTTCGCGAAGCGTTTCCTGCGGACCGCCGTTCAGAGCGAGCACCGCCATCGCGATCGCTTCCTCTTTGCAGGAGAAATGATTGGCGAACGTCCGCCTCGAATACCCGGCCCGCTGCGCCACGTCCTCGATCGTGAATCCGTCCAGCCCTTTTTCCAGCGCCAGGGCGAACGTCGTTTCCGCAAGGATATGCCAGGTCGCTTCTTTTTTCATATCGCGCAGACTTTGTTTCTTGATCTCCATCTCTTCTTCACCTCCGCTCCCGCCTACTTCGATTCATGACTGTGATCAATATAGCATTTCGTTTCCCATTGTGCAATTTTGCCCAAAGAGCAATTAACTTAACTGTCCAAAAAGCAAACAAAAAAACGGAACGCCCCGATCGGCATTCCGTTTTCGCGCATGTTTCTTCTATTAGTATCCGTCTCTTATCCGATCGGCGAATATTCGGACTACGGATCTCGCCGCGTCGGAACTGATTCAGTCTCCCGCCGATGTACCGTTGTCCGTCTTCGACGAAGTTTGAACCGGTCGAGGCGACGTCTTCGGTTCGGAAGCAGGCACGCTTTTGCGGCCGCCGAACTTCGCGACGATCGCTCCGCCGAAGCCGCCGACGATCGCCGGAAGCAGCCAGCCCAACCCGACTCCGTAGAACGGAAGAATCTCGCCGAAGATTTTCTCCACAGCGGCGATCTCGACTCCCGCGGCTTTGAGTCCGTCGAACAGGCTCACGAGGAAGATCAGCAGCATCGCGCCTTGATAGACTTCGCTTCTGCCTTTGAACAGCGGATGCAGGAACGTCAGCAGCACCAGCGCGATCACCAGCGGATAGAGCATCATCAAGACCGGCACGGAGACTTTGATCAGACCGGTCAAGCCGATATTCGCCACGAGCGCGCTGAACGCGGCCAGGATCACGGCCAACTTTTTATACGACAAGCGCGGGAACAACCCGTGGAAAAAGGCCGCGCACGACGTGATCAAGCCGACGCAGGTCGTCATGCAGGCTACCGTGATCATCAGACCGAGCAGCACCGAACCGTAAGCGCCGAAATAGTGCGAAGACACGGCCGCGAGCACGTCGGCTCCGTTGCCGAGCACGCCCAGCTTGCCGACGCTCGAAGCGCCCATATAGGCCAGCGACGTGTAGATGAACGCCAGCAGCACGGCCGCGATCGCGATCGCTTTGGCGCAGGCGCTCATCAGCGCGGAACGTCCGGTAACGCCGCGGTCTTTGAGCGCGCCCACGATGATGATGCCGAAGATGACCGCCGCGAGCGCGTCGAGCGTCAGATACCCTTCTTGGAAGCCTTTGAAAAAGGCGTGCGCCGCGTACGAAGGGTCCGGGGCTTCGAATTTGGCGATCGGATAGATCAATGCGGCCGCGACGAGCACGCCGATAAACGTCAGTTTGAGCGGAGTCAGCACCCGGCCGACGATATCGATGATCTTCGTCGGATTCAGCGACAGCAGGCAGGCGATGCTGAAGAACAATACGGTAAAGATCGCCAGCGCCAGATGATGCGAGTCGGCCTGCGGCAGCAGCGGCTTCACGCCGATCTCGAACGAGACGCTGCCCGTACGCGGCATGGCGAAGAACGGGCCGATCGCCAAGTACAGCACGACCGTGAAGATCAGGCCGAAAGTCGGGTTGACCCGGTTCGCCAATCCGCGCAGATCGCGTTCGCCCGAGAACACGAACGAAGCGACGGCGATCAGCGGCAGGCCGACGCCCGTGACGAGGAAGCCGGCGTTGGCGGACCAGACGTTGGAGCCCGCCATCTGGCCGAGCATCGGCGGAAAGATCAGATTGCCCGCTCCGAAGAACAAGGCGAACAGCATGGCACCGAGAACGATAATGAACGACAAAGGCGCTTTTTTGGACATGTTGGCAAATCCTCCAATTGAAGATCCGGGGCGCAGGCGGCAGAATCGCGCGCAGCGCCGAGGTGTCTGATGTGTTAGTGTGACGCGCTAAAGGATCAAGCTCCAACGAAAAAGCTGGACGCCGACCGGCAATAAGGCGAGGTTGCGTTCGCCGAAAATCGGCTTAAACCGCGCGTGTTTCCGGCGAGCGCGAACCGTAGATTCGATTCGGTCGGCTCACTCGATGCTTTTTCGTTTCGCGGCATAGATATCGATCGCGCGCAGCCAGTTGATCCGCGCCAGCCGCGCCGCTTCTTCCCCGCTGCGTTCTTCCAACATTCCGATCAGCGCTTCGTGGTCTTCGACCGAATCGCGGGTAAGAATGATGGAGTTATGAAAAAACAACCGACGGACATGAGCTTGATAGGTCGAGATGGTATTCGCGAGGTACGAGTTGTCCGCCGATTCGACGATCGCCCCGTGGAACTCTTCGTCCAGCTTGAGCGCGTAAGCCGTATCGCCTTTGCCGAGCGCTTCCGCGAATTCGGCGTTCAGCCGGCGCAGTTCCTCGATGCCTTCCGGCGCGATCCGCGCCGCGGACAATTCGGCGGCGAGGGATTGAAGCGCGGCGAGCGGCGGCAGAATCTTCGCGATGTCTTCGCCGTCGACTTCCGTCACCTGCGTCGACACCCCCGGATTCATCTCGACGAATCCTTCGACGTTCAAGAGCTGAAGCGCTTCGCGAACGGGAGTCCGACTGACGCCCAGCGCGTTCGCCAGCTCGGCGTCGTTGAGTTTCTCGCCCGGTCTCAGCGTCCCGTCGATGATCCATTCTTGAAGCTGCTGGAAGGCGCGCTGTTTGGCCGATAATCGATGCGGAGTTGCAAAACCTGTTGGAATCGGCATGACGCCCTCCTTCTTTTTCGTTGAAAATAGCTAACACGCATGGTCAAGATTCGTTCATTATAGTCGTTCATAATCCGTCATGCAATATATTGCATACGTTTTCGGAAAAATTTTATATCCGCGCTGCGCGTACATGACATTTTGATGGCGATTTCTTTTGACGGATTTCTTGGCGGCGATGGAAGGTTTTTAGGCAGGAGGGAAGCGCTTTTACGGAAAAAGGCTTGCTTCGACAAGTTTCCGGCGATAATCCGCCGAGACGGACAGGGTACAGACGTTCGGTTAAGCATGTTATAATAGGCGGATGGCGAAAAACAGAGCGACACGCATCGATGCGAACTTGCCGTCGCGTTCGGCGATCGGGCAGCAAACGCAGGAGAACACGACAGGAGGACGATGAAAGAATGAACGAAAACGCGGCGTTCACCGACGAACAATGGAACACGCTGGTCGACGGCGTAGCCGACTCCTATGACGATCTGACGCTCAAACGCGGATTTCAATACGAACGAATGGGCAGCGTGCAGCAGCTTGCGCTGTCGGACGACCGCAAGCTGGAAGCGGAAGTCGCGGAAGGACAACAGCTCTGCCGGGTAAGCGTGGATCTGGACGCTCCCGCAGGCGGCCTCTGCGACTGCAAAGACCGCAAGCCCTGCCGTCATCAGGCGGCGGCGCTGATGAAACTGGCGCGACTGCGCGGCCGACCGGTATCGGCGCTCGCGAACGCGAGTCTGGGACGGGCGAAACAAACGGCAGCGGAAAGCGAAACGCAGACGCGAGGTTCGGAACGCGAAGAATCGGCGCGCGTCCCGAATCCCGTCCAAGACGAAACGCGTCGAAACGGCCTTCGGAGCACGGAGACGAAAACGGACGGCGAAGCCGGCGGACCTGCGCCGAACGCACGGCCGAACAAAAGCGAGATTCGTTCGGGCGAAGAGGCAAGCCGAGCTTCGCGAACGCCTGCTTCGGCCGACGATTTCCCCGGCTCGGACGAACGAACGGCTCCCGGCGGATCCCACGGCGAAGAACAAGCGGCCCTGCTGGCCGCTTCCGGCCTCTCCGCTTGGCTGCGCGGCTTCGAAGAGACCGCTTCGGCGCTGGAAGGCCGAACGCGCAATCCGCGCTTCGCGGAATTGACGCTGGCCGGCATCTTCTCCGCGATGCCGCCGCTGCGGCCGGGCATCGAAGATGTGTACCGCCTGAGCGCGCATCTCTTCGTCCTGCGCATCTTGACGGCTTCGTCCAGCGGGTACTACGCGCATCTGGCCGTCTCCGAGACGGCATCCGGCATGGAAGCCCTGCTGTCGCGGCCGCTTCCGCAGCGGGAAGATCCTCAGGTCCAAGAACGCCTTGCGGAAACGCTGCGCCTGCTTCGGAAGCAGATGCTGACGGAACCGCGCGAACAGGACGCGTTCTCGCGCGGTTATTACGGCCTGCTCAACGCTTGGGTCGCGCCGATTGACGGAGACGAGCAAGAACGGATCGAACGCTACGAATCGGAACTCCAATTCCTGATGGACGAAGAACGCGAACTCGGCCGTTCGCTGAACCGCCTCGCTTGGCTGGGCGCGAACGCTTGGAGCCGTTTCTGTCTGGGACAAGACGAGCGGGCTTGGACGCTCTTGAACGAAGCGGCGGACAAGCCGTATTTCTCGCCCGCCAAGCTGCCGGATTTCTTCGCTCCGCTTGCCCGTTCCGGCCAATGGGAACGGCTGGCCGGTTGGCTGGAGCGGTTCGGTCCGCTGCTCGAACGGGCGCGTTCCGGCTTGGCCGAATACGGCCGGGTCTGGGACGAGACGCTCGCGCATCTGCCGGAAGCCGAACCGGGAATGTGGAAGACGCTTAGCGGGATGCTTCCTTACGCCTCCGACTTCTACTCGGCCAAACTGCTCGAACGCGAGCGCTGGGACGAATGGATGGATTACCAACTGTCGAGCGGCGCCGAACCTTCGAGTTTCAAAGTCTCCGAGCTGGCTCCGCTGGAGAAGAACGCGCCGGAACTGCTGCTTCCGTTCTATCATCAGGCCGTCGAGCGGCTGGTGGAACATCGCAACCGGGACGGCTACAAGCGGGCGGCGAAGCTGATCAAGCGATTGGAGAAGCTGTATAAGAAAATGAAGCGCGAAGAGCGCTGGGACGCTTTCATGGAATCGTTCAACGCCAAATACGGGCGCCTGCGCGCTCTTCAAGAAGAATTGAAGAAAGGAAAACTGATGCCATGAACGCAGTAATGGAAACCGTGACGGTGCATGCCGTGTTGAGCGAATACGGCGACGCTCTGCTGTACGGAACGAAGCCGACTTACGGCACGATGCCGGGCTTGTATTTCAAGCAGCTCTTGTTCGCGCGGCACGAAGAATCGTTCTACGGCACGGAGCTCGAGATGCAGAGCAGCGGCGACGTCGAACTGGTCCTGCTGCCGGCCGAAATGGTGCTGGATTTCTTCGCGGCGCGGCCGCTGCTGCGGCACGTCGAATGGAGCTTCGAAGGCGACGCGGAACTGCTCGCGCGCTGCGCGCCCGCTCTGGCCGCGAGCATCGCGGCGCGGGCTTACAAACCGGATTTCGCCGCGTATCGCGGAGGCAAGCTTCAATGGAAATGGGATCGCCACGCGCTCAAGGCACGCGAGCACGCGTCCGTCTTGGCTTCGCTGGACCGGGGCAAGCTCCGGGGGGCGAATGCCCAAGCGGCCGCCGAGCGCAGCGGCGGCACAGAACGGCTCGGCGACGAGGAAGCTTACGAGGAAGCGCTGTTCGGCGGCCGCAGCGAGGAAGACGACGTGGAGGAGACTTTCTTGGCCGGGCTGCGCGCGGCGTATACGGCGGCGGTGTTCCGGCTGCGCTACGGCAGCGAGCAGGCGGCTCTGGACCTGCGCCGCGAGTATCCGCGGCTGTTCGACCGCGGAGCGTCGGCGGCGGGCCTCGACGAGGACGCCTGGCTGGTCGCGGTCGGTTGGCGCGAAGATGCCGCGCCGTTCCGTCCGGTCGTCCGGTTCCTCGAACCGGACGAAGAGAGCGCGGACTGGCGGCTGCAGTTGGCTCTTCAGGACAAGAAAGACGAGGCTTCGCTCGTTCCGATCACCCTCTCGGACGCCGGCGTCGCGGCGGGAAGCTGGCCGAAGGCATGGGACAAGCATGTGCGCGAACGCAGCGCGGAATGGCTCAAGAGCCTGCGGACCGGTCTGCCGACGCCCCGCGTGGCAGCCGGTCCGGACATTCTGGCCCGCGGCATGGGCGGGCCGGCGGCTTGGCAGTTCCTGACGAAGGACAGCCCGCGGCTGCTGGACGCCGGATGGCGGGTCCTGCTGCCGGCTTGGTGGCAGGCGGCGAGCAAGAAGAAACCGAAGCTTAAGGCGCGGATCAAGGAAGAAGAAAGCGGCGACGGCAAAAAAGGCGGCCGCTCCGTGTTCGGTCTCGATTCCGTGCTGAACTTCGATTGGCGCATCGCGATCGGCGACGCCGAATTCAGCGAAGAAGAGTATCTGGAACTGGCCGCGAAGAACGAGCGGCTCGTGCAGTTCCGCGGCGAATGGGTCGCGCTCGACCCTGCCCTGCTGACCCAGATCAGCCGCATGATGAACGGGCTGGACAAGAAGAACGGCTTGTCGTTCCAAGATATTCTTCAGCTGCATCTGATGAAGAAAGAAGCGGAGAACGGCGAAGAAGACGAACGTGCCCGCGCCGAAGAGAACGCGCGCTTGGAACTCGAAGTGCAGCTCAGCGGCCATCTGGCTTCGCTGATCGACCAGCTCGGCCAGAAAGAAGCTTGGCCAGCGATCGATATCCCTCAAGGCCTGCGCGCCGAGCTGCGCAACTACCAGCGCGAAGGCTTCGGTTGGCTGGCCTTTCTTCGCCGGCTGGGGCTGGGCGCCTGCCTCGCCGACGATATGGGTCTCGGCAAGACCGTGCAGCTTATCTCGTATCTGCTGCACGTCAAAGAAAGCCGCGCCGAAGGGCTTCCGCGCGGCTCGGAAGCCTACGCGGATGCCGCTCCGCGACGGGCCGCTTCGAAGCGCGGCCCGTCTCTTCGCTCCGGCGGCGCGGCTTCGGGCGCAGGCGGCTCCGCGCCCGCTTGGCTTCCGCCGGACGACGGCATCATCCGGCCCGGTTCCTATCCGCTGGAAGCTTCTCTCATCATCTGCCCGACGTCCCTGCTGGGCAACTGGCAGAAGGAGATCGCGCGCTTCGCGCCGGATCTTCGCGTCATGCTGCACTACGGCAGCGGCCGCCGCACCGGCGAAGCTTTTGCCGCGGCGGCTTCGGACGTCGACGTCGTGCTGACGTCTTACGCGACTGCGGCGCTCGATCAAGAGCTGCTGCGCGGCTTCAATTGGCTGACCATCTGCCTCGACGAAGCGCAGACGATCAAGAACGCGCAGACCAAGCAGTCGACCGCGATCCGCAGCTTCAAAGCGCTGCACAAGATCGCGCTGACCGGCACGCCGATCGAGAACCGGCTGTCCGAACTGTGGTCGATCTACGACTTTATGGTGCCCGGTTATCTGGGCGGTCCGAAGTCGTTCCAAGAACGTTTCGCGAATCCGATCGAAAAAGAACAAGACGAAGACAAGATCGGCGAACTTCAGCGGCTGGTCAAACCGTTCATGCTTCGCCGCAAGAAGAAAGACCCGAATATCCAGCTCGACCTGCCGGAGAAAAACGAGATGAAGACTTATATCCATCTCACGCCGGAACAAAGCGTGCTGTACGAGCAGGTCGTCAAGCAGCTGCTCAAAGAAATGCCGCAGCTCGAAGGCATGAAGCGCAAAGGCGCGATCTTGTCCGCGCTGACCAAACTCAAACGGCTGTGCGATCATCCGGCTCTGGCCTCGGACGAGTCGCCCGCGATCGATCCGGACGAGGCTCCGGATCTGGACACGCTGATCGAACAGTCCGCCAAGCTGTCCCGGCTCGTCGCGATGGTCAAAGAACTGCGCGCCGAAGGCGAACGCTGCTTGATCTTCACCCAATACATCGGCATGGGCGAGATGATGCAGCGCGTGCTCGGCGAAGAACTGGGCGAGCAGGTGCTGTACCTCAACGGCAGCACGCCGCGCACGGTGCGCGAGCGCATGATCGAGCAGTTCCAAGCGAAGGAACAGCCGCCGGGCGAGACGACCGCCGTGTTCATCCTGTCGCTCAAAGCGGGCGGCGTCGGACTCAACCTGACGGCGGCCAACCACGTCTTCCACGTCGACCGCTGGTGGAACCCGGCCGTCGAGAATCAGGCGACCGATCGGGCGTACCGCATGGGCCAGACCAAAGACGTGCAGGTCCACAAATTCATCTCGATCGGCACGCTGGAAGAACGGATCGACGACATGTTGGAGAGCAAACAGCAGCTCAGCGACAGCGTCATCGCCGGTTCCGAAGGCTGGATTACCGAATTGTCCGACAACGCGCTGCGCGAGCTGTTCACGCTGCGGCGCGGATAACCTGTTAAGGAGGCTCTGCCCTGATCATGACTTCATCCGATCTTCAATCCGATATCGTATTGGCTTACGAAATCCCGCAGCCCGAAGAATTTATGGCGCTGCGCGTCGCCGGCGGCATGAGCGCAAGAACGCTTGAAGCCGCGCGGCAAGGACTTCCCAACTCGCTGTTCTCCGTCACGCTGCGGCAGTCCGGCCGGCTCGTCGGCATGGGCCGCGTCGTCGGCGACGGCGGCTGCGCTTATATCGTATCCGACATCGTCGTCCATCCTTCCGCGCAGCGGCGCGGGCTCGGCCGACGCATCATGACCGAAATCGAGCGGTATTTGGAAGAAAACGTTCCGTCCGGCTCGTTCGTGAGCCTGATCGCCGACACCCCGGCGGACGAGCTGTATCGGCACTTCGGCTTTATCGAGACCGCGCCCGCTTCGATCGGGATGTATCGGCCGAGCCGGAAACGTTCGGAATAAGACCGGTTTCGTCTTATCCGAATCTCAGCCTGCTTCCGTATTCCTGCGAGACTTTCGTTAACGGAACGTCGATTCGTTATACGGCCGATCGTCCTCTTTTTCGGCTGAAATCCTGCCTTTTTTCACGCTAAGCGTTATCTCGTTCCGTTAGAATTGCAAAACGGCTTCGAATGTCCGCTAAGCGCCTTCTCGTTCCGTTAGCCCGCGAAGAAAGGTCAAGTTCGATGGTCGATGCGCAAGAGATCGCAGCGGCTATTCAAGCGACGAAGCGCCCTCCGCATAGGAAGTGCCTAACCCAAAAAAAGAGACGAAGCGGCTTCCCCGCTTCGTCTCTTTTCTTTTTCGCTTGATACTTTTCAGAGGCTTTTTTCCTGTTGAAAAAGCCGCCCCGCTCACGCTTCCGCCGCCACTCCGAAATGATCCGAGACCACCGGGCCGTTACGGCCGTCCAGCACGACTTCGGACTTCTTGGCCTCGATCGTCTCGCTGCACAGAATGTAGTCGATCCGCAGCGGGCGTTCGTTGTCGGACCAGCCGGCGATCGCTTTGAGCACAGTCGAACCTTCGTCTTTTTCCGCCGCTGCCGTATACAGGTCGCACCAGCCGCGTTCCATGACGTAGTCGTACCCTTCGCCGCGGATCTGCGCCACGTTGTTCAGGTCGCCTAGCATGAAAATCCGTTCGCCCGCATCGCGCAGCGGCTTCAGCAGGTCTTCCGCACGGTCCCATTGTCCGCGGAACGGTTCTTCTTCGTCGTGCCACCAGCCGCAGTGGGCGCTGAACAGCCAGAACGAGTCGGACTCGCCCGTCGGCTCTTTTGCCGTCGCGTCGAGAACCCGATCTTCTCCGGTCTCTTCGCCGCCCGCCGGCGCGAGCGACGTCTTGACCCCCAGCATCCGCCGGGTCTTGTAGTTCATGTAATCCCGGATGCCCGATACGTAGCCGTACCGCGCATCGGTAATCGGTTCGCGCGTCAGCACGGCCACGCCTTCGTCGTAACGGCCTTGATACGCGCTGTGCGTCGACAGCCAAGACCAATGATAAGGCGCGTCCAGCAGCTCGATCAGCAGCAGCGCGTAATTGTCGGCGCGGATCGTCGTTCCCGGTTCCGCTTCGTAGTATCTCGCCAATTGTTCCACGCTTGCTTCCGCCGCCGCAGGAGACTGATTGACCTCTTGAAGCGCGATCAGATCGAATCCGCGTTCGTTGATAAAGTCGGCCAACTGCCGAATTTTGTGCTCCTGTTCGTCTTCGTGCCAGGCGTGGGTATTCAACGTCAGCAATTTCATTTTATCACCTTTTTTTCGCAATTTTGGACCTTAAGGACCTTGAATCCTCCGGAACTGCTCAGCTTCCACAGTGTACCATAATCGACATCGTAAGCGCAGGACGCGCTCGTTCAGGCTCCGAGTCGGCACTGACGGTAAAGATGCTCGGACGCAAAAAAGCCGACGTTCCCGCTTAAAAAAGCGGCAGCGTCGGCTCAAACGGTCGCGATGCGTTGTTTTTCGATTATGTGAATGTCTTTCTCGACTGTTTTGAATCGCCTTTCACAAGGCAGCTTGTCGAACAAGGCCGAAGCAACCCTGCACGTCGGCGATTTGTTCGTTCGCGGAGAAGGGAACGCCCTCCGAATCGCAAGCCCGTTCCTTCTCCTCTCCGGACCTTCTTAATTCGCCGCCAAGCCGGGCGGCAGGATCGGCCGGTTCGCTACCGGCGTCGCCAGAACGACGGACGTCTGCACGGTGCCGAAATCCATCAAGTGATTCACCAGTTCGCGCAAGCCCGGCGTTCCGGCCACGGTCGCTTGCAGGAAATAACCCGCGTGACCCGTCACCCGATGGCATTCCACGATATCCGGCTGACTCTGCACCCATTGTTCGAAATGCTGCGGGCTGACCCGCAGATCCGTCATTTGCACGACGAGGCGCGTATCCCGGCCGACGGCCGGAGGCGATATGCGGGCGGTATACCCTTCGATGACGCCGCGCTCTTCGAGCCGATGCAGACGTTCGGCCACGCTCGGACGGCTTAGCGACAATTCGCTGGATAAGGCGGTGACATTCATCCGTCCGTTCTCTTGCAGCAACCTCAGAATCTTCACATCCAAATCGTCCAACCTTAGTCCCCCTAAACTACGTTGTATAACGTAAATTTATTTTGCTTTCGGCAAGCAGAACTTGCACGCATGATTGCCGCAGGCTCTCCCCAATGCGAGCCGGAAGCGCGTACCCGATCTTATGTCTTCGACATTTTGCCGGTTGCAGTTTCGAACCCCTCCTCCTTATTATATCACTCTTGAATGATGAAACGGTATCCGACTCCGGGTTCGGTTACGATTAATCGCGGCTGGGACGGATCTTCTTCCAGCTTCTTGCGCAGATGCCCGATATAGATCCGCAAATAGTGGCTGTCCCCTTCGTCGTGCTGACTGCCCCACACTTTCTGAAGGAGCTGACGCTGCGTCACCACCTTGCCCGCATGGGAAGCCAGCGTCTTGAGCAAATCGTATTCCGTAGGCGTCAATTTTACCCGCTCGCCCTGCCGTTCGACGGCGCGCTGAGCGAGATCGATGCTTAAGTTCCCGCTGCGGATGACCGGTTCTTCGGCCGATTTGACCGTATGGCGAAGCGCGACCCGGATCCGCGCGACCAATTCGCCCATACCGAAAGGCTTGGTCACGTAATCGTCCGCGCCCGCGTCGAGCGCGGCGATCTTGTCCCGCTCTTGGTCTTTGGCCGTGAGCACGATAACCGGGACCGTCGACCATTCCCGAATCCGCTCCAAGACCTGCATGCCCGTGAGGTCCGGCAGTCCCAGATCCAGTACGATCAGATCATGCGGAGACAGCGAAGCCTGCATGACGCCTTCTTCTCCCGTCTCTGCTTCCTGTACGGCATAACCGTGCGCGGCCAACGTCACCCGGAGCAGCTTGCGGATCTGGGGTTCGTCGTCCACGACCAGAATGCGGGCGCCCGCCGCCGTTTCATTCGTCATCTCGCTCGCCTCTTTCTTCGTCGTTTTCTTCCAAGGATGCTTGGCGCCGCTCGGCTTGCGCCGAAGATTCTTCGGGCAGCGGCAGCGAGACGGTGACGATCGTACCGGTCCGTCCGTCCCGTCTCGACTCGGCCGCGATATCGCCGCCGTGCAGATCGACCACGCCTTTGCAGATCGCAAGTCCCAAACCGGTGCCGGACACGTGCTGCGCGGCACCCGAACGATAGAACTTTTCGAAAATGCGCCCTTCTTCGCCCGGCGTCAGTCCCGGCCCTTCGTCCGAGATCTTCAGCGTCAGCCTGCCTTCGTCCGCCTCCGCCGCGATTCCGATCTCGCTGTCTTCCGGACCGTATTTGATCGCGTTGCCGAGGATATTGCCGATCATCTGCTCCAGCAGCACTTCGTCGCCTCGCAGCATGGGCAGATCGTCGGGAATCGAGATGTTCAGCTTGCGGCGGCCGAGCAGATCGCGGATCTGGGCGATCGAGACGCCGACCAGATCCTGCACGTCGCACCATTCGCGGCGCAGCGTGAGCATGCCGCTCTCCAGCCGCACCATGCCCAGCAGGTTCTGGACCAGCCGATTCATTCGCATCGCTCCGCCCCGGATCGTCTCCAGCAGCTCCATCCGGTCTGTCGGAGAGAACAGTTCGTCGTTCTCGATCAATCCCGTCGCCGAACCGATGATGGTCGCAAGCGGCGTGCGCAGCTCGTGCGAGACCGAATCGAGAATCGCCGTGCGCAGCCGTTCCGATTCGGCCGTCAGATGGGCGAGCTTGGCTTCTTCCGCCAATTTGAATCGCGCGATCGCGGCGGCGGCCAGGTCGCATAACGCTTGAAGCAGGCGTCTCTGCTCGCGGCTCAATCGGCCGTCGCTTCCGTCTTCCCGCTTCGGAAGACGCACGGCCAGCACGCCGTAAATCCGGTCTTCCGTCCGCAGCGGCATATACAGCCCCGGCAGTTCGCGCAGCGTCTTCGAACCTCGTCCCGCTTCTTCCCCGTCCTCGTATACCATGCGCACCACGACTTCTTCTTCGCGCGCCCGTTCGCCTTCTTCCGCCGTCTGCGCCGAAGCATGCACGCGGCGCAGCGCGCCGGATTCGTCAGGCATATAGACCGAAGTCTCCGCTCCGATCGTCTGGGTCAATTGACGCGTTACCCCGTTCAGCAGCGAAGAGACGTCCGCCACGTTCCCGATCTGACGGCTGAACGCGTACAGCGAAGCCGTATGCGCTTCGCGCTGGTGCGCCTCGCGCGCCCGCTGTTTGAGCCGACCGGCCAGCGTGGCGGTCAATCCGGCGACGCACAGATAGACGGCGAACGAGATCAGATAACGCAGATCGGCGACCGTGAAGCTGAGCTGCGGCTCGATGAAGAAGAAATCGAACGTCAGCATGCCGAGCACCGCCGCATAAAGCGACGGTCCGAGTCCTCCGTATACCGCGCTCAACAAGACGGGGAAAAGGTAGATCAGCGCGACGTTGACGATCTCCAGCACGGCGGCGTACCGGTGCAGAATCAGTGTCAGCGCCGCGGTGAGCAGCGTGATCGACGCATAGACGAACCCTCGCTGAAACCCTGCTTGGTACGGAGCCTCTGTCCGTTCTTTGCGCTCCGATCGGACGATCGCCGTTCCCGCTTCGCTCGGCACCACGCGGATATGAATCCCTCGGCTGCCGCGGATCAGTTTCTCGGCCAGCGTTTCGCGCAGTCTTGCGCCGAAGCGCGAACGCAGCGTCTCGCCGACGATGATCTGCCGAATGTTCTGCCGCTCCGCGAAGCGGAGCAGTTCTTCTTCCGCCCGGCGGCCGTCCAGCATGAACGTCTCGGCGCCCAGTTCTTGAGCCAGCCGCAGATGGCGCTCGGCGTCGTTTTGCTTGCGCGCGCCGGCATTCAATGCCTTTTCTGGCGTACGCACATGCACCGCGATCCAGCCGGTTTTCAGCGCGGCGGCCGTCCGTCTGCCGATTCGCAGCAGCTCTTCCGTGGACGGTCCGGAACCGACCGCGACCATGACTTTCTCCGCCACCGGCCACGGACCAACGCTCCCTCCTCCGGAAGAATCGCCGCGGCGGTTGTTCAGATACTCGTCAAGCCGGCTGTCCATCCGTTCGGCCGCGAAGCGAAACAGCATCTCCCGCAGCGCGGACAAAGCGCCTTCGTCGACCGTACGGCTCCCGCTTCGGCGCAGGATCTCGTCGGGCGGCGCGTCCGCGATCCGCAGCACGTCCGCCTGTTCGACGAAAGCGTCGGGAACGGTCTCGCGCAGCTCGCGTCCCATGATGCGTCCCGCCAACGCGTTCAGACTCTCCACATGGCCGATGTTGAGCGCCGCGTACACGTCGATGCCGTTGTGCAGCAGCGTCTCGACGTCCATATACCGTTTGGCGCGTACCGAACGAACCGAATTGCGCGCTTCCAGCCGGTCCACGATCACGAGCCGCGGATTCGACTCCAACAGTCTTTCCGTATCCAGATCCCCGCCGATCTCCGGCGCCGCGGGCAGCGACGCTTCTTGCAGCAGCGCCAGCGTATCCGGGTAATGCGCTTCCGCGCCGGACACCGAGCAGCGTACCGAAATGCCCGACTCCGCTTCGCGAATCGCCGCTCGGAGCATCGCCTGCGTCTTGCCGGAGCCCGGCGCGGCCCCCATAAACAAAGTCAATCTGCCTCTGCGCATTCCGCTTTCTTCCGCCTGTCTCATGTCAGCTCTCCCGTCGGCCGCAGCCCGCTTGTGTTCCTCTGCTTCAATTATAGATCACGCAGCGAATCAATAGCCAAACCAAGCGGCGAAAAAGGCATAAAAAACGCATAAAGATCGCGTAAAAAGGCGTAAAAATACCGTAAAAATGAACGTAAAACGGAGAATTAAAGAGTAAATAAGAGCAAACGAAAGATTGAGCTTCTCGGCATTCCGCAGCCGCCCCAGACGTCGGCAGGCCGCTTCCTACCGCTTGCGGGAGGTTTTACAGGTCGGCGGCACAGGACTAAGATACGGAACGTGAACCAAGCGCCGGGCGGCCTGAAAATCAGGCTGGGCGGTTCCGAAGTGAGAACGGAACCGCCGAGCCGCAAAAGACCGCTTCCGCATCGTAAGTGCGTTTCTCACCGCACCCACGATGCCGGTCACTTCTCAACAAGATCAGGAGCCCGATATGAAAGACGAAAACGAAAGTTACGCTCTGCTGACCGTCCCTTGCGCAAGCGCCGCCGCCCGAAATTTCCGCGCGGAATTGGAACGTCACGGAATCCCGGTAGCCGTACTGACCGACGACCTCATCGAAAAGGAACGCTGGGCGAAACAAGGCGTTCATACGCTTCTGTGTCCCGGCATCGCATCCGACGAGTCGGAGCTTCCCCCGTTCCCGGTTCAGGCGGTGTATTTGTTCGAAGATACGCTTCGTCACACCTGCAGTTACCTTCAGTTCGCGACCGATCGAATCTGCGCGCCGGTGTACGTCATCGCGCAAAGTTCCGTTTCCGCCGGACTGTACAAGCGATTGGGAGCTTCTTACGTTCTATGCACGCATGCCGACGACGTAGGCTTCCTGATCCCGACAAACTTTGAACCAAAGGAAGGTTGAACATGACCGACATTCTGATGATCGCCTTGATGGCGCTGCTGACTCTGATCGCGCTCGGCTTGTCCGTCTGGTCCGGCAAAGTCGCTTCGGAAGGAAGTGACGGCCGATGATCTGGCTGCTCGCAAGCCTCGTTACCCTGCTGTTCCTGTATCTCTGCTACGCGCTGATTCATCCCGAGAAGTTCTAATTTGGAGGAGATTTCGTGACTACACTCAGCATCATCGCCATACTCGTTACGCTGTTGATCGTCGTGGCGCTCGCCAAGCCGGTCGGCTTATATCTGGCGGCGGCGTTCGATTACGGTTCCGGCAGCCGACTGAACCGCGTCTTCGGACCGGTCGAACGGCTTATCTATCGCATCGGCGGCATCCGCGAAGAGAATCAGAGCTGGAAGACTTACGCCGCCTCGCTGATTTGCAGCAATGCCGTCATGATCTTCCTGATCTATCTGGTCCTTCGCTTCCAAGGCATGCTGCCGCTCAATCCGGCGGGCATCCCGAATATGGAACCGTCATTGGCTTTCAATACCGCGATCAGCTTCATGGCGAACACCGACCTTCAGCATTACAGCGGCGAGAGCGGCGCGTCGTATCTGTCGCAGGCCAGCGTACTGGTATTCGCCATGTTCGTCTCTCCGGCTACCGGCCTGGCGCTGGTCATGGCGTTCATTCGCGGATTGACCGGCAAAGGAGCGGGCAATTTCTTCGTCGACTTGATCCGCGCGTTGACCCGCGTGCTGCTGCCGGTCGCGTTCGTCTCGGCCCTGCTGTTCGTGTTCATGGGCGTGCCGCAGACGTTCGAACCCGCCGCGACGGTCACGACGCTCGAAGGGGCGCAGCAGACCATCGCCCGCGGACCGATCGCCTCGTTCCTCGCCATCAAAGAACTGGGCAACAACGGCGGCGGCTTCCTCGGCGTCAACTCGGCGCACCCGTTCGAGAATCCGAGCGGTCTGAGCAATCTGCTTCAGATTCTGCTCATGATGCTGGTGACGACCGCGCTGCCTTTCGCTTACGGCAAAATGGCCGGTTCGATCAAACAAGGACGCGTGCTGTTCGTGTCCATGCTGGTGATACTGATCGTGATGACCGGCATCTCGCTCACGGCCGAAAGCGCGGGCAATCCGGTGCTGAACGCCCTCGGCGTCCAACATGCGCAAGGTTCGATGGAAGGCAAAGAAGTCCGTTTCGGCGAAACGCAATCGGCGTTCTATTCCGTGATCACCACGGCTGCCGAGACCGGGGCCGTCAATACGATGCACGACACGCTGACCCCGATCGGCGGACTCGTTCCGCTGGCGAACATGATGCTGAATACCGTATTCGGCGGCATGGGCGTAGGCTTCGTCAACGTCTTGATGTACGCGATCATCGCCGTGTTCTTGTCCGGCCTGATGGTCGGACGCACGCCGGAGTTCCTCGGACGCAAGATCGAAGGCAAAGAGATGAAGCTGATCGCCGTCACGCTGCTGATTCAGCCGTTCCTGATTCTCGTTCCGACGGCGATCGCGCTGGCGACCCATCCGGAGACGATCTCCAATCCCGGCTTCCACGGGTTGACGCAGGCGCTGTACGAATACACGTCGTCCGCCGCCAACAACGGTTCCGGTTTCGAAGGACTGAGCGACGCCAACACGTTCTGGAACGTCTCGACCGGCATCGTCATGTTCCTCGGCCGTTATCTCTCGATGGTCACGCTGCTCGCCGTCGCCGGTTCGCTGGCGGCCAAGAAGCCGATCCCGGAATCGTCCGGGACGTTCCGCACGGATACGGCCATGTTCGGCGCGGTCTTCGTCGGCATCGTGCTGATCGTCGGCGCGTTGACCTTCTTCCCGGCCGTCGTGTTGGGACCGATCGCCGAACAGTTGACGCTGTGACGCCTCGCAGCCGCGGAATCCCTTATTCAACTTACGAAATGGAGACGCTGATTTATGGATAAGAAAAAAAGCATGTTGAGCGGCGAGATCGCAAGCAGCGCCTTGAAGCAGTCGTTCGTCAAACTCGATCCGCGCATCATGGCCCGCAATCCGGTCATGTTCGTCGTGGAGATCGGCTTCCTGATCACGCTGCTGCTGTGCTTCGCGCCGGGCGCGTTCGGCGGGACCGTACCTCGCTGGTTCAATATCGTTACGGCGGTCATCCTGCTGCTGACGCTGCTGTTCGCGAATTTCGCCGAAGCGCTGGCGGAAGGCCGGGGCAAAGCGCAGGCCGATTCGCTCAAAAAAACCAAAAAAGATATCAGCGCCAATAAACTCGGCAGCGGCGGCGCGATCAAGGTCGTGCCGGCTTCCGAACTGCGCAAAGGCGATTTCGTCGTCGTCGCGGCCGGCGAACTGATCCCGGGCGACGGCGAAGTGGTCGAAGGGCTCGCTTCCGTCGACGAATCGGCGATTACCGGCGAATCCGCTCCCGTCATCAAGGAAGCGGGCGGCGATTTCAGCTCCGTAACGGGCGGCACGAAGGTCGTCAGCGACCGGATCAAAGTCCGCATCACCGCCGATCCCGGCGAGTCGTTCCTCGACCGGATGATCTCGCTGGTCGAAGGCGCCAAGCGCCAGAAAACGCCGAACGAGATCGCGCTGAATACCGTACTGGTCAGCCTGACCCTGATCTTCATGATCGTCGTCGTCACGCTGCCGTTCCTATCGGACTTCTTGAACATCCGAATGGAGATTCCGATCCTGATCGCCCTGCTCGTCTGCCTGATCCCGACCACGATCGGCGGGCTGCTGTCCGCGATCGGCATCGCGGGCATGGACCGGGTCACGCAGTTCAACGTCCTCGCCATGTCCGGCAAAGCGGTCGAAGCTTCCGGCGATATCAATACGATCATTCTCGACAAGACCGGTACCATCACCTTCGGCAACCGGATGGCGAGCGAATTCGTGCCGGTCCGAGGCATCCGCGAAGAAGAGACCGCCTACTGGGCGGCGATCAGTTCGCTGAAGGACGAGACGCCGGAAGGCCGTTCCGTGCTGGAACTGATGAAAAAGAACGGATTCTCCTATGACGAAAACTTGGGCGACGGCGGCGAATTCGTCGAATTCAAAGCCGAGACCCGGATGAGCGGCATCGATCTCGAAGACGGCCGCATCGTGCGCAAAGGCGCGGTCGACGCCGTCAAACAATGGGTTCGCTCGCGCGGCGGCAGCGTTCCCGACGATCTGGACGCCGCGAGCAACGCGATCGCGACGGCGGGCGGCACGCCGCTGGCCGTCGCGGTGGACAGCCGCATCTACGGCTTGATCTACCTCAAAGATACCGTGAAACCCGGCATGAAAGAACGCTTCGAACAGATGCGCCGCATGGGCATCAAGACCATCATGTGTACCGGCGACAATCCGCTGACGGCGGCGACCATCGCCCGCGAAGCGGGCGTGGACGACTTTATCGCCGAGAGCAAGCCGGAAGACAAGATCGCGGTCATCCGCCGCGAACAAGCGGAAGGCAAATTGGTCGCCATGACCGGCGACGGAACCAACGACGCGCCCGCTTTGGCGCAGGCCGACGTCGGCATCGCCATGAACAGCGGCACGGTCGCCGCCAAAGAAGCGGCCAACATGGTCGATCTGGACTCCGACCCGTCGAAGATCATCGAAGTGGTCGCGATCGGCAAGCAGCTCTTGATGACGCGCGGCGCGCTGACCACGTTCAGCATCGCCAACGACGTCGCCAAATATTTCGCCATCATTCCGGCCATGTTCATGATCGCCATCCCGCAGATGCAGACTTTGAACATCATGCGGCTGGACTCGCCGCTGTCGGCCATTCTGTCCGCGCTGATCTTCAACGCGATCATCATCCCGCTGCTGATCCCGCTGGCGATGCGCGGCGTCGCGTACAAACCGATGAGCACGAGCCGTCTGCTCGGCAAGAATCTGCTGATCTACGGGTTCGGCGGAATCGTCGCCCCGTTCGTCGGCATCAAGCTGATCGACCTTGCGGTGCAGCTCTTCATCTGACCGTCGGATCGATAACGGCGGCCCCGAATTACCGTTTGTCCTATCTCGGCACTCTGCCCGGCTCGCGGAATCTCCCGACCCCGGCAGCGTGCCTTCATTTAACGGAGGAGAATTTCTATGCGAATCATCTGGGTTACGCTGCGCACGACGTTGACCATAGCCGTCGTCTGCTGCATCGTCTATAACCTTGCCGTCTGGGCGGTGGCTCAAGCAGCCGCGCCGGACAAAGCCAACGGCAGTCTGATCAAGAACGCCGAAGGCCAAGTCGTCGGTTCCAAGCTGATCGGCCAGAGCTTTACCGAACCCGGTTATTTCCACGGCCGCGTATCGAGCATCGACTACGACGCGAACGGTTCGGGCAGCCCGAACTACGCGCCGTCGAATCCCGAGCTGCTGAAGCGCGCGGAAGAATCGCTGTCTGCGTGGAAAGCCGAAAATCCCGACGTGCCGGTATCCGAAGTCCCGATCGATCTGATCACCAACTCCGGCTCGGGTCTCGATCCGCAGATCAGTCCGCAGGCCGCCGAAGTTCAGGTCCCCCGCGTCAGCAAAGTCACCGGAATCTCCGAAGACGAGCTGCGCAAGATGATCGCCGACCATACCCAGGGCCGCTCGCTCGGCTTGTTCGGCGAACCGGCCGTCAACGTGCTGGAGCTGAATCTGGACGTGCAGGCGGCGCGGAAGTAAGCGCGGCGCGGGAAATACGAGCGGAATCGGAAGGAAGACGATCGATATGCCTGATTTCAAAAGAAAATCGCCGGAGGAAATACTGAAGTCGATCAATGCGCTGTACACCGGCCGGCTCAAGATCATCATCGGGGCCATCTCCGGCTCCGGCAAAACGTATCATATGCTTCGGGACGGTCAGACGCTCAAAAATCAAGGGGTCGACGTCGCCTTATGCGCCGTCTCGACCATGCAGCGGCCGGAAACGATGGAACAGCTCGAAGGGCTGGACCGGATTCCGAGCATCCATTGGCGGCATGCCGACGGCGGCGAACGCAAAGACCTCGATCTGGACGCGATCCTGAAGCGCAATCCCGAGGTGCTGCTGACCGACGGGCTCGCTCACCGCAACCGCCCCGGCGCGCCGAACAAGACGCGGTTGGACGATATTCGTTTGCTGCTGGAAAAAGGCATCAGCGTGATCGCGACCGTCAACGTCTACGAGCTTCAAGGCGTGACCGAGATGGCGCGCAAGCTGATCGGCATCGAAGTACAGGAGACGGTTCCTGCCGATACGCTGGAGCTGGCGGACGAAGTGCGGCTGATCGACGTCACGCCCGAAGCGCTGCTGGCGCGGATCGAAGACGGCCTGCTCAAGAAAGTGAAAGACAAAAACTTGTTCAACCGAGGAAATATCGGCGTGCTGCGCGAATTGACGCTGCGGCTGGTCGCCGAAGGCGTGAACGGAACGCTGCTCAAATACCGGGACGAACAAGGCTATATCGGAGCGTCCGGCACGGCGGAGCATATTCTGGTGTCCGCGCAGTACCATTGGAACGGGTCGATCCATATCCGCCGGGGCCAGCAGATCGCGCAGCGGCTCGGCGGCGAGCTGTCCGTCGTCACGTTCGTGAATCCCGGCGAGAAGCTGGGCCGCGAACGCGAAGAATTCCGGCGCTCGATCCGCAAGCTGTGCGAGAAGATCGGCGCGAAACTGCACGAGATCAAGATCCGTTCGCGCCGCGAAATTCCTTCGACGTTGGTGCGGCTGGCGCTGGAGCAGAATATCTCGCGCATCGTGATCGGCCATTCCAACCAAACGCGGGCGCAGGAGTTCTTGCGCGGTTCGATCGTCGCCGAAGTCGTCAAGCGCACCCGCAACGTCGACGTGTTCGTCGTGGCCGACAGCACCGCGGGCGGCGGCGAACGCATCCTGCCGACCAAACGCAAAGAACCGCTTCGCGACCCCGCCGGTCCTTACCGCCGCCTCAGCGAAGAACAGGCCGGACGCAAGATCGAAGAGATCAAGCGCGGACGTTTCAAGGTCTACATCGGAGCCGCGCCGGGCGTCGGCAAGACGTATACGATGCTGCGGGAAGGCAATATTTTGCTCAAAAAGAATATCGACGTCGTCATCGGACTGCTGGAAACGCACGGCCGCCAAGAAACGCAAGGGCAAGTCGGATGCCTCGAACTCGTGCCCCGCGCGGTGTTTCCGTACAAAGGCGCGCAGCTCGAAGAAATGGACACCGACGCGATCATCGCCCGCAACCCGGAAGTGGTGCTGGTCGACGAACTGGCACACACGAACGTCCCGGGCAGTCTGAACAAAAAGCGCTACGAAGACGTCATCCGCATCCTGAACGCGGGCATCTCCGTCATCTCCACCATGAACGTTCAGCATCTGGAAAGCCTCAACGACAACGTCGAGCAGTTGACCGGCGTGCGGGTACGGGAAACGGTACCGGATTCCATCCTCCGCCTCGCCGACGAGGTCGAGCTGATCGACGTCACGCCGAAAGCCCTTCAAGAACGCATGCGGGAAGGACGAATCTATGCGCGGGAAAAAGTGGATCAGGCGCTGGGGAACTTTTTCAAGACCGGCAATCTGATCGCGCTGCGCGAGCTTGCCCTGCGGGAGATCGCGGACGACGTGGACGAACGCTTGGAATCGTGGGAACGCAAAACGTCGCTGCGCGGACCGTGGCGGCGCGAAGAAGTGATCTTCGTCGCCGTGACGCTCAGCCCGAACGCCGAGCGGCTGATCCGGCGCGGTTTCCGGATCGCGTACCGGCTCAAAGCTCCGTGGTACGTCTGCTATATTCCGGACGGAAGCTGCCCGATCGACCAGACCGAAGAACGCATCGAGCAGCTTCGGCGGCTGACCCGGCGGCTCGGCGGAACGTTCGATCTGGGCGAACGCGTACCGACGCGCCGTCTGCACGAAGAACTGCTGACCCGGGCGGACGCCCGCCGCTGCACGCAGTTGATCCTCGGCCAGACCCGGCGTTCGGCCGCTTACCGGCTGCTGTTCGGTTCGCTGACCCGCCGGCTGCTGCGAACGGCGCGGCATATGGACCTGCTGATGGTCGCCCGTTTCGACCACGCCGCGCAGGTGAAGCAGGGCGAATGAAGCAAAAGGAGGAACTGAAGCAGGATGAGCGAAAGAAGGTTGTCCGGTATCGAAATGTTTGCGTTTGACGTTGTGATGGAACCGCGGGAAAACGAGCCGCGCAAAGCGATCCGCCGGTACGGCCTGCTGAAGCTGTCCTGCGGGGCCGCCGCCGGTTACGGCGTCTGCCTGATCTCCGAAGGCTTCGCGCCTGCGGACCTCGTGCGCTGGAGCGCCTGCTTCGCCCGGCTGCGAGGCTTGACGCCGGAAGAAGCGTCGGCCGCCGCCGCGGCCGAACGCGGGAGCGCGGCGGAACGCCACGCCGAGCAGCACGCGCTGCTGCGCCGCGCGCTGGCCGACCTCCGGGCGGCGCTCGAAGCGCGCCGGGCCGGGGCGCGCCTGCTGCTCGGCCTGGGCGCGGCCGGCCTGCTGGGCGGCTTGGCCGCCCGAGGCTCGGCGCACGGCGCCGAGCAGTGCGCCGCTGCTGCGTCGCCCCGCTGCCCGGCCGGCCGCCTCGCGCCGCATCCCCCCCCCCTCCCCTATCACCCGGACCCGTTACCGCGCGCCCTGCCCCGCGCATCGGAGCGCGCATGCGTCGGACGCCGACCCACGGCC
>NZ_NJDE01000005.1 GCF_002205895.1 Saccharibacillus sp. O23 | reverse complement strand
TTGTCAGCACATCAGTCAGCAGAAGACGCACGTCGTACATCATGGTGTAACCATGCGTTATTAGTTCATTTAACTATTCTGATCGTATAGTATTTGTTTTCACTACCGCTCTGAAGCGGCGGCTTCGCGCGAAAGCGCCGGCTCCGGCGCGGCGGGCTTGGCCGCGGCCGTGCGCGAAGCGCTCGGGCTGGACACGCCCGAGGCGCTGAAGCGCTGGGCCTACGCGCCCGGCCCGGACAAGGCGGCGATCGCCGCGCTGGCCGAGCCGGCCGTCCGCGCCTGCCAGGCGGGAGACCCCGACGCGCGGCGCATCGTCGAAGACGAGGCCGCGCAGCTTGCGGCCACGGCGGCCGGGCTGCTGCGCGGCCGCCCGCGGTTCGCCGAGGGCGACGCGGTACTCGGCGGCTCGCTGTTCGGGCACTCGCCGAGCTTCCGCGAGGCGTTCGCCCGAGCGCTGGCCGCGGAATTCCCGCGGCTGCGGCTGGTCGACGGCGCAGACGGCCGATCGGCCGCCGAAGGCGCCGCGCTGCTGGCGCGGCGAATCTTCGGCTGACGAAGCGCGATTTTATCACACGACGACAAGATACCGATTACGGCTGGAGCAGGCCGCTTGCGGCCCATCCTATACGGCAGAGGAGACTGAACGCTATGGAACATCTACTGGGAAGCTTGACTACCGAGCAGCCGAATCCGAAAACGTCCGATATCGATCAATTGGATTCCGCGTCGATCATGACGCTGATCAACGACGAAGACCGCCTGATCGCCGAACGCCTCCGTCCGCTGATTCCGCAGATCGCGGCGGCGGCCGACCGGGTGGTCGAAGCGTTCGGAAAAGGCGGACGCCTGCTGTACGCGGGAGCCGGCACGAGCGGCCGCATCGGGATTCTGGACGCTTCCGAATGCCCGCCGACGTACGGCACGCCGCCGGAGATGGTGCAAGGCCTGATCGCCGGCGGATTCAAAGCGATCAAAGACCCGGTCGAAGGCGCGGAAGACAGCGAAGCGCTCGGCGCTTCGGACATCGACCAACTGGAGATCGGCGAGCTGGACGTGGTCCTCGGCATCGCCGCGAGCGGGCGCACCCCTTACGTGCTGGGCGCGATGAAACAGGCGATCCGTCGCGGCGCGGCCGTCTTCGGATTGTGCAACAACGCCGGCACGCCGATGGCGCAGCTCGGCGTACCCGTCATCGAAGCGGTCATGGGGCCGGAAGTGGTCATGGGCTCCACGCGGATGAAAGCCGGCACGTCGCAGAAACTTATCCTGAACATGCTGACCACCACCGCCATGATCCGCAGCGGCAAAGTCTACCGCAATCTGATGGTCGACCTGAACCCGTCCAACGAAAAGCTGGTGTTTCGCGCCAAACGGATCGTGGGACTGGCGACCGGGGCGGACGAGGCCACGATCGAGCGGGTCTTCGCCGAAGCGGGCGGCCAAGTCAAGACGGCGATCGTGATGCTGGAAGCGGGCATCGGAGCGGACGAAGCGCGCATACGGCTCGAAGCGGCTCGCGGATTCGTCCATGAAGCGGTTCGCGCGTCTTCCGTCTGACGAGCGCAGCGGGCACGGGCACGCGGCGGCAGCCGCTTTCCGGCCGGAAAGCGCCCGAAGCGGTTCGCATCCTTTTTTCGGATCAAAAAGCAGGCATTCGCAAAAGCGAACGCCTGCTTTTTCGTCTGCGCTCGAGGTATGACCGGCACCTTCGACATAACTGTAAACGATATCCATGCTTCCTACATTTTTTTACATCTATTTCTGCGAATTTTATGTTTTTCGTCCCTTTTTCTTATTGATTTCGCTTAAAAAATCCCATAACGTTACATCATCGGGACTTGTATGCGCAAACGCCGTTTTCAACCGGCCGATGCGGGTTATTCCGGGGAAAGGAAGGCTTTTCTTGAACATTCTCTTCTATAACGACGACGACTTGCAAGATCAGCTGTTCCATGTGAGTCCGCGCCAACGGCGCGTGGCATTCGCCTTGTCGCTTTTTCTGGCTTGCTTTACGTTCGGAGCGTTATTTTTCGCGCGGACGGAGCTTCCCGGCCTTGCCGTCTTTTTTCCGGTGATCAGCGCTTGGGGAGTCATGGGCAGCGCCATCACCGCATTCATTCTGTTCAGTCAGTTTCGGGCTTCGCGCATTCTCCCTCTCCTTCTGCTGGCTTGTACCTTTTTGTTCACCGGCCTGCTCAGTTTATTTTATTTGCTCGCTCTGACGGACATGCTGCCCGCTTCGGGACCGTTCGCGCCCGGATCGCAAACGGCGGTATGGATCTGGTGTTTCTGGCACGCTTCTTTTCCGATCGGCCTGCTCTGCTTCTACGCTTCGATCCGTTTCAAAACGAAGCGGATCTCGCTGGAACGTCTGCCGGTCTATCTAAGCGTCGCGACCGGTTCCGTGCTGCTCGCGGCCGTGTCCCTGCTCCTGTTCGCCGCTTCGGACCGCTTCCTGCCGACCCTGATCGTGAACGGCGATTACGGACGAGTTCTGACTTCGGGGATCGGGCCGGCCATTCTGGGACTTAACGCGGCGGCGTTCCTGCTGTCTCTGTTCCCGTATAAAAAGCGCAGCGTCGTCGAAGTCTGGCTGAGCGTCGCTTCGTTCGCGTTCATGCTCGGCATCGCGCTCAGCTTGACGGCGGGACACCGGTACACGCTGGGCTGGTACGTCTCCCGCGTCGATTCGCTGGTCGCTTCGACGGCCGTGGTGATGGCGATCATCAGCGAAGTCAACAAATTGTTCGTCCGGCTCAGCCGTCAGCACGAACTGTTGGAAGACTCGCAGCGCGCGCTGGAAGAAGCCAACGAGCAGCTCAAAGAATTGGCCGGCGTCGACAGCCTGACCAAGATCGCCAACCGCCGCAAGTTCGACGACGTGCTTCGGCAGGAGTTGAACGCGCCGCAGCGGACCAAAGAACATCTGTCGCTGCTCATGATCGACATCGACTTCTTCAAAGCGTACAACGACAACTACGGCCATCTCGGCGGAGACATGGTGCTGCGCAGCGTCGCGCCACGGCTCGAATCCGAAGCGCTGGCCCATTTCGGCTTCACGGCCCGTTACGGCGGCGAAGAATTCGCGATCATTCTGCCCGGACACAGCGAGCAGGAAGCGGAGCAGATCGCCGAACTGATGATCGAATGCGTCCGTTCTCTCGGCATCGCGCACGGTTATTCGGCCGTTTCCGATCAGATCACCATCAGCATCGGCGGCTGCACGCTGCATCCGGGCGAAAAGTCGACCGCGCACGACCTGATCGGCCGCGCGGACGAAGCACTCTATAAGGCGAAGGCCCAAGGCCGCAATCGTTACGTATTCGCCAGATCGGGGCGTCCCCGACGTCCCGTCTCATGAGCCCGAATTGTTTCTGAATTAAGCGTTCGCGCACGCGGGCGAGGTTACTCCCGAGTAACAAAACGCTTGGTTTTTTCGATTGGAACGCGCAAACAGCCTGCATCCGGCCCTCGGGGGTCGAAGATGCAGGCTGTTTCTCGTTATGCCGCGAAAGCGCGAAATCTTGCGGCAGGCCGCGGACGACGCGGAGCCGGTACGGCCGGCTCGCAGGAAAAAGCGCGAGCTGGGCAACGGGCGGACGCGGCCGGGGCAGGCGCGAACTCGCAAATTGTCGAAGCGATAACATCGCGATAAGGCCGGATGCGGACTCGCACAAAGCCGAGTCGGGAGATCGGCGAAGCGGCAAGCGGCGCGGCCGGGAGCAGGCTCGGAAGTACCGACCGCGTTCGGCTGTCAAAACGCTGATTGGCAAGATCTAAGCCCGGAGGCGGCGAGACCGGGGGGGACGGTCGCGCCGCGCGGGGCTTGGGTAGGCCGGGACGGTCGGAAGTCCCGGCCGGGTTTACGGGCCGAGCACGGCGCTGGCGTACGGCGCGAGCGTCAGCTTCCCGCCCGCGCCGCTTTGCGAGGCCGCCGGATCGGTGCTGCGCACGATCCGGCCGAATTCCGGCGCGGCTTCCGCGGCGGCGGAAGCTTGCAGGTCCAGCTCCAGCGCTTCGCCCGAGAGATTGTGCAGCACCAGCAGGCGCTGCCCGGAGGCTTCGCGGACGAAAGCGACCGCGCGGTCGTCGCCGGGATCGTACGATTCGATCGCGCCGTCACGCAGCGCGGGCAGTTCTTCGCGCCAGCGGATCAGCGTCCGGTAGCGCGACAGCAGCGAATCCGCTTCGCCGGTCTGGGCGGCGACGTCGGCCGCCGCGCCTTCGGACATTGCAGGCGCAGCGGACGCGCCGGGCGCATTGGCGACGAGCGGTTCCCAGCTCGTCTGGCCTTTGTCTTTGCCGGATGCGGCCCAGAGCATCGGCTCGCGGATCTGCTCGTCGGGCTTCGCGCCGAGCATGCCGATCTCTTCGCCGTAATAGATGAAAGGATTGCCCGGCAGCGTCAGCAGCAGGGCAGCCGCGACTTTCATCTTGTTAACGTCGCCGCCGAGCTGCGTCATGACGCGGTCCTGATCGTGATTGGTCAGGAACGCGGCGTCGACGAAGCTGCCGCCCGACGCTTCGCCGAACAGCCGGTAATAGTCCGGCAGGCGCGAGACGGCGCTGCCCGCGCGGCCGTTCTTGACCGCGCCGACCAGCCCTTCGGCCAAGCCGAAATCGAAGCCTGAATCGAACGCTTGGTTCAGGTACGGCGCGACGGCCGCCGGGGAATTCTCCCAGATCTCGCCGACGAGATAGACGTCGGGATTTTTCTCCTGCATGGCCGCTCGGAACTCCTGCCACCAAGCCACGTTCTTCTCCGTCGTCGCCGGGCTGCGGTCGGACGTCGAATCTTCGTAGATATGCTTGGCGGCGTCCAGCCGGTAGCCGTCCAGACCCAGACCGAGCCAATGCTGCCCGACGCGGATCATTTCCTTGCGAACTTCGGGGTTGTCGAAGTTCAGGTCCGGCATGCCGTCCCAGAACGTGCCCATATAATGGCCGCTTCCGGCCGGATGCCACGGATTGCCGCTGCCCGCGGCGCTCTGACCGACCGGCTGCTTGCCTTGATCTTCAGCCCAGACGTACCAGTCCCGATGCTTCGCTTCTCGGCCGGAAGCCGAATCTTCGAACCACGGATGGTCTTTGCCGGTATGATTGACGACCAGATCCATAATGACCTTGATCCCGCGTTTATGCGCTTCTTCGATCAGACGGCGCAGGTCTTCTTCCGTGCCGTAATCCGGATTCACGCGGTCGTAATCCGTCACGTCGTAGCCGTGATAGCTCGGCGATTCCAGAATCGGCATCAGCCAGATGCCGCCGACGCCCAGATCGTCGGTCGTCGACGGATCGCCGTCGTTGAGGTAATCCAGTTTCTCGGTCAGTCCTTTCAAGTCGCCGATGCCGTCGCCGTTCGAATCGTAGAACGAACGGACGAACACTTCGTAATAGACGGTGCCGGGCTGCTCGTCGAGCTTGTCGGCGGCGGCTTGAGCGTCTGCCGCCGCTTTTCCGTTTTCCGAAGTCTCGCCCTGCTTGCCGGCACTAGCCGAATCCGCATCCTTGCCCGACTCGCCGGGTACTTTGGCAGCGTCTTTGCTGGTCTCCGCACCCGAAGGCGCGGAAGCCGGATCGGCCGTGCCGCCGTCCGAACAGCCGGAGACCAGCGCGGTCAGCAGCAGCGCGGAAGCAAGCAGAGGCAGGGAACGGCGCGTCGCTTTCCGGCCGACCGTCCAACGCGAGCCGATCGGCGCGGCCGCTTCGGTCAGCGCGGTTCGCCCGGCCGTTCGAAGCGAACTCTGCGCTTCTTCCCGATCGGTCATCTCAAGCGCCGCAGTCAGCTCGGCGTCAGCCGCGCGATACCTACGCACCGCTTGCCGACCGAACGCCGCCGTCCCTTCCCCGTCTTCCTTTTTCCCCGAAAATCGAATTCCGAGGTCCCTGCTCATCCCTTCGTCGCTCCGGCCGTCAGTCCTTGCACCAAGAAACGCTGCAAGAACATGTACAGGATCGCGATCGGAATCGCCACCAGCACCGAACCGGCCGCGAACAAGGTGAATTCCGTGCTCGAATACGTGTTGACCATCTCGTACAGTCCGACCGCCAGCGTCCAGTTCTCGCGCGAACGCAGGATCAGACGGGCGAAGATAAAGTCGACCCACGCGCCGGTAAAAGTCGTCAACGCGATATACGTGATAATCGGGCGCGACAGCGGCAGGATGATCGAGGTAAAGATCTTCCAATGCCCCGCCCCGTCGAGCAGCGCCGATTCTTCCAGCGCCCGCGGAATGGTGTCGAAGAAGCCTTTCGCCACGAACATGCCGAGCGCGGCTCCCGCCGTATACACGAGCACGAGCGCCCACGGGGAATCGAGCAGGTTGAGCTGAAGCAGCATCAGGTAGATCGCGATCATGCTCATGAAGCCCGGGAACATGCCGAGGATCAGCACGGTGGTCATGGCGGTCTGGCGTCCTTTGAACCGGAAACGCGACATGGCGTACGCCGTCAATACCTGAATGATCGTGCCGAGCACCATGCTGGTGACGGCGATCTTCAGCGTGTTCCAATACCATTTGAGATACGGCAGGTCTTTGTCGGAATGCTGGACGAACAAATCCCGATAATGATCGAGCGTCAGTTGGCGCGGAACGAAGGTCTCGCTGTACAGCGAATCGCCGACTTTGAGCGACGACATCACGATCCAGATCGCCGGGTAAACGGACGCGATCGCGATCAGCCCGAGCAGGATATAACTGAGCGTAAGTTTGACTTTTTTCTTGCTCTTCATTGGATCATATCCTCCTCTTTGAACGACCGGCTCTTCCGGTAGTTATAGATCGAGAACGAGGCGATAATGATGAATATGATGATGCCGACGGCCGACGCGAAGTTGTAGCGCTGGTTGTCGAGCGTCAATTTGTACAGCCACGTGACGAGGAGATCGGTGCTGCCCGCAAACGAATATTCGCCGTTGGCCGGCTGCCCGCCCGTCAGCAGGTAGATCACGTTGAAGTTGTTGATGTTGCCCGCGAACTGCATGATCAGGACCGGCGTCGTCTGGAACAGCACGAACGGCAGCGTGATCGAGCGGAATTTGTGGAACGAACTGGCGCCGTCGATATCGGCCGCTTCGTACAGATCGCGCGGGATCGAAGTCAGCACGCCGAGCACGAGGATCATCGAGACCGGAATCCCGATCCACATATTGACCATGAGCACGGTGACTTTGGCCCAGAACGGATCGTTCAGCCACGGCAGGCCGCCCAGCCCCATCCAGCGCAAGTATTGGTTGATCGGGCCGAACTGGTCGTTGAGCAGGTTCTTCATGACGAGCAGCGAGATGAACTGCGGGATCGCGTAAGGAATGATGAACACGGTCCGCCAGAACGTCTTGAAGCGGATGCCCTGCTGCTCGATCAACAGCGCGACGAAGATGCCGCCGAAATAAGTCGTGATCGTCGCCAGCACCGCCCAGATGATCGTCCAAGTCAGAACGCCGAAGAAGGTGCGGCTCCACGCTTTGAGCGTCAGCAGGTTCTTGAACGTATCGAATCCGACCCAGTCCACCAAGTTTTTCGGCGGGATATGATCGGGCGCGGCATAGTTCGTAAAAGCGATCAGGATCATGAACAGGATCGGCAGCACCGTGAAGAACAGCACCCCGATCGTCGGCAGCGACAGCAGCACGTACGGGAAGCCTTTGTCCGAAGCGTAGCGCAGCGTGCCGCGGAAGTCCGGCGCCGGTTTGCCCTGCTCGCGCAGGCGTCCGACCGTGTACGCGTCGCGTACGTTCAGCACGTAGAAGGTCACGAACAATGCGAGGAACAAGAACGCCACCAAGCCGTAAATCATGATAAAAATCGAATGGTCGCCCGGCACGTTTTTGTACAAGCGGCCGACTTTCTCCAGATGCGCCGGCGTGTCGCCGAGCGTGATCAGGCCCATCAGATTCGTGAACAAACGGGTAACGATAAAATAAACGCCGAGCGCTTCCGCCAGCAGGAACAGCAGTCCTTTGACGATCTGCCGATTGTAGAGCTGGCCCAGCCCCATGCACAGCACGGACAGCCAAGCCGCGGCGCGCGCATGCGTGCCTCCCGCGCCGTCGGTCCGCTGCGGAAGGGCGGCACTTTTGGATTGATTCATCTGAACTCCGTCCTTTCTCCGCCGAAAATCCGGCAGACCACCGCACGCTCCGCTTACAGCGGGCATGCGGTGGTCTTCAGCCGGTCGGCGCGATGCGTCGAATTATTGCCCGGTCGTGATATTGCTCTTCATTTGGTTGACCATATTGTCCATCGCGGCTTTCGGATCTTGTTTATCGTTCCAGATGCCGGAGATCGCCGCTTCCATCGGAGACCAATACTGCGCGATCGCCGGGATGGACGGCATCGGCACGGAGTTCTCGAACTGTTTCAGGAACATCGCGGACAGCGGATCTTTTTTGACCGCGTCGGATTCGGCCGCTTCTTTGTTGGACGGCAGGTAGCCGGTCATCTCGAAGTTCTTCTGTTGGCTTTCCGCCGAAGAAGCAAAGTGTGCCCACAGCTTGGCTGCATTTGGATATTTCGTATAAGCGCTCACATAGTAAGATTTCACGCCGGAGAACGGGGTCATGTCTTTGCCGTTCGGCAGTTTCGGATACAGGCCGACCGCCAAGTTCGGGGTCGATTCTTTGAGCGAAGCGATATCCCACGGACCGCTGATGTTCATCGCGAGCTTCTTGTCGGCGAACAGCGATTTCTTGATGTCGCCGTTGATGTCTGACGTCTTAAGCGGCAGGATGTCGTGCAGGCCTTGCAGGAACGTCGCTGCTTCTACGCCCTGCTCGTTGTTCAGGCCGATATCGGTCGGGTCGGTGCCGTCTTTGCCGAAGATGTACGAACCGTAACCGCCGAAGAACGGGAAGGCGTAGTAGCCGTTCGCCACTTCCCACATGATGGCGTATTTGTTGGCTGCCGCGTCGTTGAACGTTTTGGCGAACGATTTGACGCCTTCCCAGTCCGCAGGCACTTCTTTGATCAGGTCTTTATTGTAGAAAACGGCCGTGGTCTCGACGGATTTCGGATAACCGTACAAGATGCCGTCGTAAGTCAGCGCGTTAACCGCCAGTTCGCTGTTGTCCGCGCGCGTTTCTTCTTCGAACCAGTCGTTCGGCATCAGGATGCCGGCTGCTTGGCCTTGTCCGACTTGGTCGTGCATGCCGACGAATACGTCCGCGCCCACGCCCGCCGGGCCGTCGGTGACCATCTGGGTCATCGCTTTGTCCGAGCCGACTTCGCTGAATTCGACTTTGACGCCGAACTCTTTCTCGAAAGCGGCCGCGCGGTCTTCGATAAAGGCTTTCTGGTCGCCGCTGTCCCAGACTTTCAGCGTCGCGCCTTCTTCCGGCAGCAGTTCTTCGTCTTCCGCAGGCTGCGCCGCCGCATCGTCCGTCTTGCCGCTGTCCGTCGCGGCCGGCTTATCCGTGGTCGCGGCCGAATTGTTTGCCGTCGAAGCGCCTCCGCCTCCGCAAGCCGTTACCATCAGCGCCAGAATCAGCGCAGCGATCAAAAACCCCCATTTTCTCGTACCTCGCATCGTTGCTGCCACCTTCCTGTTTGTTGTTCGGCGCGTAAGCGCCCAGCCACACCGACGTACCCGACTGGAAAGAAGAACGGAATCCACTTCGTTCACAATTTGTGCAAACGTTTGTTTTTCAGAGCGCGACAAATGACCGTTTTTTGCTTATATACGCGGATTTCTGGACGTTTTCGCTTCTGACCGCTTTCTTCTTTCCGATTTTCAAGGCTTATCCGCTTTGGGGTAAGCGCTTTATCCTCACACATCATAGCCGATGAATCGGTTTTGTTAAAACGTTTGCACAAACGATATTCCGTCTCTTTCGTCGCTTTCTTGCTTTGTTTCTGACGCATGCTCGTTTTCTCTCCCGCTTGCTCGTTTTCTTAAAGGTACGCATGGAAAATATTGCAATTCGCTGAAAAACCTCTTTCCTGCGCTTCAAACGTCTCTGTCGCGGTTTTTAATTTGCAGGCGCTCATTTACAAGGCAGGTCGTTTGAATTAACATGAAGGCACAACCGGCGCGCCGCTCGCTTCTGCACAGCGCGCCGGGCGCCGCAAAAAGGAGGCTGCACATGTCCGTTACCATCAAGGACGTCGCCAGGAGAGCGGGCGTTTCTCCGTCTACCGTGTCCCGGGTCCTCTCCAACCATCCGCGCATCAGCGCCGCCACGGCGCGCAAAGTGCGGGAGATCATGGACGAAATGGGTTACCACCCGAACATGATGGCGAAAAGCCTCGTCTCCAAAACGACCAAAAGCATCTGCGTCATTCTGCCGAAACCGGCGGAAGAGTTATTCCTGAACTTGTTCTTCATGGAGCTGATCCGCGGGATCGTCGCCCAAGCGGCGCGGTCCGGCTACGACGTGCTGATCAGTTCCGGCGCGAGCGAAGCGGAAGAAGTCGAAGCCGTCGCCCGCCTCGTGAACGGCCGGCGCGTCGACGGCGCGGTGCTGCTGTATTCGCGCAAAGACGATCCGGTCGTCGAGTTTCTGCAGGAGCGGAAGTTTCCGTTCGTGCTCGTCGGCCGCAGCGAACGCCATCCGGACATTCTGTCGGTCGATACCGACAACGTCCAAGCCGCTTACGACGCGGCTCGCCATCTGATCTCGCTCGGCCACGAACGGATCGGCTTCGTCGGCGGGCCGCCGAACATGGTCGTGTCGATCGACCGCATGAACGGCTATCGCAAAGCGCTCGAAGAAGCGGGCCTTCCGCTGCGGCGCGACTGGATCGTCGAAGGCGAATTCCTGCAGGACAGCGGTTATCGGGCCATGTCCATGCTGATGAGCCTGCCCGAGCGGCCGAGCGGCATGCTGGTGGTCGACGACTTCGTCACGTTCGGCGTCATTCGCGGGCTGAACGAACTCGGTTACCGGATCCCGCAGGATCTGAGCATCGTCAGCTTCAACAACTTGGCGCTCGCGGAACTGTCCAGCCCGCCGATCAGCAGCGTCGATATCGGCAGCTATCAGCTCGGCTACACGGCTTCGCAGACGTTGATCCGCGCGGTCGAGACTTCGTCCGAAGAGCGCGAGCCTGTCCGCCATATCATTCCGCATCGCCTGATCGTGCGCGAGTCTTCGATGTACGCGCCGATCCGCAAGTCTTGAACCGGTTGCACATCCGGCCGGGAAACGCCGCTTGCTTGCTGGAGAAGCGCGTTTCCCGGTTCGGTTTTATCCTATAGTTCAAACGTTTGCACTAATGCTTTGACCGTTAGTGTCGACAAGCTACTCACAGGGATTCGTTCTTGCGGCGCCGCCCGAGTTCTTCGTCCCTCACCACCCGACAAGGAGAGATCAAGCATGAAACCGTATCTCAAAGTGAACGAATGGCGCATTATCGAAGAAGGCTTCGACCCGGCACGCAACGAGGTTTCGGAAAGCGTGTTCAGCATCGGCAACGGTTATATGGGGCAGCGGGCGAATTTCGAAGAGGCGTACAGCGGCCCTTCGCTGCAAGGCAGCTATATGGCGGGCGTCTATTACCCGGACAAAACGCGCGTCGGCTGGTGGAAAAACGGCTATCCGGAATACTTCGCCAAAGTGCTGAACTCGGTCAACTGGATCGGCATCGACGTCGAAATCGACGGCACGGCGCTGGATCTGTCGAACTGCGAAGTCGAAGATTTCAAGCGCACGCTCAATATGCAAGAAGGCACGCTGAGCCGCAGTCTGACGGCCAAACTGCCTAGCGGCGCGCGCGTTCGCGTCGAATCACTGCGCTTCGTCAGCGTGCCGTTCAAAGAGATCGGCGCGATCCGTTACGCGGTCACGCCGCTGGACGCTCCGGCGCAGCTCAAGCTGACCCCTTATCTCGACGCGGACGTCGTGAACAAAGACTCCAACTACGAAGAAAAATTCTGGGACGGTCTGTCGCAGGACGCCGCGGTCGATCGCGCCAGCGTCGAAGTCCGCACCAAGAAGCTCGATTTCCGCGTCGCTTCGCATATGGTCTACGAACTGGCCGCGACGGGCGACGAAGACCAAGAGTTCCACGTGGAAGCGGAAACGCACAAGCGCGACAAGTTCGCCGGAATCACGCTGTCGCTGCGCGCCGAAGCGGATCAGACGATCACGCTCTACAAATACGTCGCCAACGTCACTTCCCGCGATCACGAGCCGGAAACGCTGACGGGCAAAGCGCGGGAATTCGCGGAAGAAGCGCTGGAACGCGGGTTCGACGCGCTGCTCGACGCGCAGCGCGAAGCGTGGGCCGAGAAATGGCGCGACGGCGATATCGTGATCGAAGGCGACGAGAAAGCGCAGCAGGCGATCCGGTTCAACATTTTCCAACTGCATCAGACGTACACGGGCGAAGACGACCGGCTGAATATCGGACCGAAAGGCTTCACGGGCGAAAAATACGGCGGCAGCACCTACTGGGATACCGAAGCGTACTGCCTCCCGTTCTATCTGAGCACCGCGGATCAGCACGTGGCCCGCAATCTGCTGATCTATCGCTACAAACATCTGCAAAAAGCAAAAGAAAACGCGGCCAAACTGGGCTTCTCCAAAGGCGCGCTGTACCCGATGGTCACCATGAACGGCGAAGAATGCCATAACGAATGGGAGATCACGTTCGAAGAGATCCACCGCAACGGCGCGATTGCTTACGCGATCTACAACTACGTCGAATACACGGGCGATTCCGCTTATCTCGGTGAATACGGCTTCGAAGTGCTGGCGGAACTGTCGCGTTTCTGGGAAGAACGCGTGACGTATTCCGAACGCCGCGGCGCTTACCAGATTCTCGGCGTGACCGGTCCGAACGAGTACGAGAACAACGTCAACAACAACTGGTACACGAACCGCATGGCGGCTTGGACGCTGGAATACACGCTGCAAGTGGCGGAGCGACTGCGGGCGGAGCAGCCGGAAACGTTCGCGGACGTCGAGCACCGGATCGGGCTGAGCGAGAACGAATTGAGCAAATGGGCCGATATCTCGGCGCGGATGCTGCTGGCCGCGGACGAGGAAACCGGCATCTTCCTGCAGCAGGACGGCTTCCTCGACAAAGAAATCCTGCCGGTGGCGCATCTGGATCGCGTACACCTGCCGCTCAACCAGAACTGGTCGTGGGACCGCATCCTGCGTTCGTGCTACATCAAGCAGGCGGACGTGCTGCAAGGGCTGTTCTTCCTCGGCGACCGTTACGATCTCGAGACCAAACGCCGGAACTTCGATTTCTACGAGCCGATCACCGTGCACGAATCGTCGCTGTCGCCTTGCGTGCACGCGATTCTCGCGGCCGAGCTCGGCTACACGGACAAAGCGTACGAGATGTATCTGCGCACGTCGCGGCTCGATCTCGACAACTATAACAACGATACGGAAGACGGCTGCCACACGACCAGCATGGCCGGAACGTGGATGTCCGTCGTGCAAGGCTTCGGCGGTCTGCGCGTCCGCGAAGGACGCTTGGTGCTGAACCCGTTCAGCCCGGACAGCTGGACGTCGCTGTCGTTCAAAGTCGGCTTCCGCGGCGCGCGCCTGGAAGTCAAAGTGTCCGGCGGCAAGGCGACCGTCGTGAACGAAGGCCCGGAAGCGGCGGCGCTGACGCTCTACGGCCGCGAGATCGAGCTCGCCGCCGGCGAGAGCGTCTCCGGCGAACGCGAGCCGCAGGCCGGCGCGCCGGCGTAAGAGGCGGCGAGCGCGGCCTGCGCGCAGACGGAAGGCAAGGCAATGATGCGGGGAAAGCCCCTGCGACGAGAGCAAAGCGGGACGTTGAACGGCGTGCCGGAACCGTCGCCGCAGAGGTAAAAGCGGCGTAATTGCAGGGTAGAACGAGCGGCGTCGTCAAGCAGCGGCCGGCTCGTCATGAAAGCGAAACAGCGTCTTCCTTTTGCGGAAGGCGCTGTTTGGCATGCTGCTTTCGACGTCGCTCTTTGCGGCGTGAGCGGAAGCCGCGCAACTTGATGCGGCCCGACGCAGCTTCGGATCTAACGGATCGTAGATCTCTTAGAACCGCAAATCCGGCCTTTTTCCGACGCTAACGGATCGTAGATTCGTTAGACACTCCAACTGCCCCTTTTTCGTTCAAAAATCGCGCCATTTTTCTTCTAAGCGTCATCTGAATCCGTTAGAATTCGGAAACGTCGCAAAAATCGCTCTAAGCGTCATCTCGATCCGTTAGCGTCGCTGAAATCGGTCCGGCTCGCCGATCTCCGCGATTGTTCTTCGCTTCTTCGTTTCTTCGTTTCTTCGCTTCATTTCCGCTTTCCCACAGACTTCGCGCTCCCGCTCCTTGTGCCGTTTCTTGATCCCCGCACGACATCGCCTGCCGCTGTACCTGCCGCATTTCCCGAATGGCTCGCCGAATCCGCCCAAGCGGAATCCGCCAGCCGATACGTTCGATACCGTTGTTTCTCCTCGGCCGCAACCAGTCGATGCCGCTCCACTAGCGATCGAACGGTCAATCGCGCATGCCGATCGCTCACGCGCAGATGTTCGGCAAGCTCTCCCGCGGCAAAAGGGGCCAGACGCCGACGCGCATACCTCATCGTCTCTTCTTCCAGCCAGTTGAGCCCGTCCGACGCCGCATCCGAGAGAAACCGTCCCGCAAAAGCAAGCACCAACTGGCGGCAGCGCTCGGGTTCCTCGACGATCGACAAATAAGCGACCGGAAGCAGCGTCCAACCGTCGAGGCTGAGCAGGCTGTGCCGCCAACACAGGTCTTTGAAACGCCGGGTGTCCAGATCGCGAGCATGCGAACCGTACCCCTGAATCTCGATCGCGCCTTTGGCCCCGCCGGGCCGGTAAGCCAGATCGATATACCGATATCCGCCATGGTAATCGCGTACCTCCCATTCCGCGTGCAGATCGTCCAGATTGCCGATGGCCGGAAACCAGATCTGCCGCATGAATTCTATTGTCCCGTGCCCGAGTCCGCGTTTTAACAGCTCCGATCGGCGTACGTTCGACTCCGTCTGAATCTGCCCGTCCAACCATTTTCCATAAGCCTGCTCGAAATTCTCCGCCATCTGCTTCTCTCCTTTACTTCTTTCGGCGTAAACAACGCAAAAAGCCGCCTCGGATACTCCCGTATCCAAGGCGGCGCGTGCTTCGCGTCCGTATAAATCAAGTGTACCTCGCGAACAAACGGCGAAGCAAGCAGAAGCGGGCTTCCGGCACCTCTTTTCCGTCCATGCCTCTTCCTTCCATCCTTACCCATCCCATACATAAAATATTCAATACAGTAAAATGAAAGTCATTGAAAATCCACCCTACATTTTGCATGAAAACTGGTTGATGTCTGCACGTTTGGAGTAATAAGTGAATGAAAAACTTTTATGCGCGAAAGGAAAATCCCGCCGTTCTTCGACTTTGTCACCGGTTGATTCGGGACAAAATCCGGCATCTTTCCTTTGCCATTCCGAGGCGGTGTGCTTAAAATTTGAGAAGAAGACGAGGTCTTGCATGCGACAGTCAGTACCGAGGCAAATCGTCTCCTCCCTGTTCCCGGGGAAATGATACCGTTTTCAAAAAAGAGGGGTTCGAAAAGGAGGTATCCACGTGGACAAACCGACCGGACGACTGCTGCCGATTGTGAAGCGACTTCTCGTTTCAAAGGGAGAGTTCGTTACGGTACGGGATCTGTCGGACGAATTGGATGTCAGCGAACGAACGGTCAAACGCGAACTTCCCGGCGTGGAAAGCTGGCTCTCGGCAAGAGAAGCGAGATTGATCCGCAAACCGGGAGCCGGAGTCAAACTGGATGCCGCGCCGAAGAAGTTGGACGCTCTTATAGAAGAACTCAACGCCGCGGGTTCGGTCAGAGAAGATTACAGCAAGGACGAAAGGCATTACTTTTTGATCAGCGAACTGCTGCTCGCGGCCGAGCCCGTGAAGTCTTACAGCTTCGCGTCGCAGTTCAAAGTCACCGAAAGCACGCTCAGCACCGACCTCGACCGGGCGGAACAATGGCTTAAGCCTTTCGGCCTCCGCCTGATCCGCAAGCCCGGATACGGCGTCTACGTCGAAGGCAGCGAGACCGCGATCCGCTCCGCGTTGATCCAACTGGTCTACGAGAGCGTGGCCGAAGATCAGGTGGCCGAGCTGCTGAACGCTTCCGGCGGTCAAGCGGCGGCCGATCCCACGAGGATCCGCTCGCATATTCGCAGCCGCCTGCTGAACCTGATCGACGAAGGCGCGGCCGAGCAGCTTCAGCGGATGGTCGAAGAGCTGGAAGACAGCCTCGACTTGAAGCTGACCGATATGGCCTACATCGGGCTGGCGGTGCATCTGGCGCTTGCGATCCAACGCATCCGCGCCGGACAGCGCATCGCCATCGACGCCCGGGTGCTGGACGGTCTGCGCGGCTTAAGCGAGTTCGAACAAGCCCGAAGGCTCGCGGCTCGTTTGGAAGAGATGCTGGGCATCGAGATTCCCGAAGACGAAGTCGGCTATATCACGATGCACCTCAAAGGCGCGGAGACGCGGCTGGACCGGGACAACGACAACTATTACGACTACGTCAGTTTCGAGCTTGTCCGGTTGGCCCGCAATATGCTGAAAGCCGCGGAAGCCGAATTCGGCTACGAATTGAAAGGCAGCAGCAAGCTGTTCGCCGGATTCGTCCACCATCTCGGCCCCGCCGTCGAACGGCTGCGGCTGGGGCTGGATATCCGCAATCCGCTGCTCGCGCAGATTCGCGAACAATATGCGGACGTGTTCTCTATTGCGGCGAACTGCTCGAAGTTTCTCGCCGATTACGTACAACGCGAGGTGCCGGAATCGGAAATCGGTTACATCGCGATGCACCTCGGCGCGATGAGCGAATACGCCCGAGCCGAACGCCCTTCGCCGAAAGTGCTGATCGCCTGCGCGAGCGGCATGGGCACTTCCGGACTGCTGATGGCGCGGGTCCGCAAAGAGTTCCCTTCGTTCAACCTCATCGGCCTCGCTTCCGCTTCGGAAGCCGCCGAGAACCGGGAAGCGGACTTCATCATCTCGACCGTGGACGTGGAGACGGACATTCCGCTCGTTCGGGTGTCGGTGCTGCTCTCTTACCCGGACATCGAACAGATTCGGCGGTTCGTAAACGCACAGCAGCGAGGTTTCGGCAAAAAGAAAAAGCGGACGGCCGCTCAAGGTCAAGGCGATCTCGTCGGCACGTTGGAAGAACATCATCAGACGCTTCAAGGGATTCTGGATCTCGTAAAAAACGTCGATATCGACAGCGAACTGCTTTCGCGAAACGTCGGCGAGCTGATCGGCGCGATCTCGAAGCGTTTTACCGGAAATGCCGAAGACGCCGCCGTGCTCGAACGCGAACTGCACGAACGCGAACGGCTCGGCGAGACCGTCTTGTCGCAGGACGGATTGATCCTGCTGCACTGCCGGTCGCAGGTGATCGACCGGCTGATGCTCGGCGTCTTCCGCTTTCCGGACGGCCTCGCCGCCGAATCGGAAGACAAGCCGCTGCTGCTCAGAGCGGCGCTGCTCCTGCTGGCTCCCAAGTCCAGCAGCAAGCATTACCTCCAAGCCGCCGGCGAGATCAGCAAATCGCTGATCGACCGACCCGGCTTCGCCGCGAGACTCTCTTCCCTTGAGCCCGAGCGGCTTCGGGGCGAGATCGCGGACATGATGAGAGAGTTATACGCAAGAAAAATAGAACAATACACATTGGAGGTTGAACAATTATGAGCAGCATCTCGACGCCGGCCAAGTCCGGCGGCGCAAGACAGGGCGTGCAGAAATTTGGACGTTTCCTGAGCGCGATGGTCATGCCGAATATCGGCGCGTTTATCGCGTGGGGCCTGTTGACCGCGCTCTTCATCCCGACCGGCTGGTGGCCGAACGAAGCGATCGCGACGATGATCGGTCCGATGATCACTTACCTGCTGCCGCTCTTGATCGCGTACAGCGGCGGTAAAATGCTCGCCGATCACCGCGGCGGCGTTATCGCGGCGATCGCCACGATGGGCGTCATCGTCGGCGCGGGCGACGTGAAGATGTTTATCGGCGCGATGATCATGGGCCCTCTGGCCGGTTGGATCATCAAGCAGTTCGACCGTTCCGTGGAAGGCAAGATCCCGGCCGGTTTCGAAATGTTGGTCAATAACTTCTCGCTCGGCATCATCGGCGCCGCGCTGGCGGTCGGCGGTTACTACGGTATCGGGCCGCTGGTCGGCGGCTTTACGAACATCTTGGAATCCGGCGTGCAAACGATCGTAAACTGGGGCGTCCTGCCGCTCGTCTCGATCTTCGTCGAACCGGGCAAAATCCTGTTCCTGAACAACGCCATCAACCACGGCATCTTCAGCCCGCTGGGCCTTGAAGAATCGCAGCGTCTCGGCAAATCGATCTTCTTCCTGATCGAAGCCAACCCGGGTCCGGGTCTGGGCGTTCTGCTCGCGTATTGGGTATTCGCCAAAGGTTCGATCAAGAGCTCCGCTCCGGGCGCGATCATCATTCATTTCTTGGGCGGTATCCATGAAATCTACTTCCCTTACGTCCTGATGAGACCGGTTCTGATTCTCTCCGTCATCTTGGGCGGCATGGCCGGCGTATTCACGTTCACTCTGACAGGCGCAGGCCTCGTGTCCGCCGCTTCTCCGGGCAGTATCATCGCATTGATGCTCGTATCGCCGAAAGGCGGACAGCTTGCGGTTCTCGCCGGCGTAGCCGCAGCCGCAATCGTGTCGTTCTTGGTATCGGCGGTCTTCCTCCGCAACTACAAAGCGGACGACGAAGATCTCGCTAAAGCCCGCGAAGCTTCGCAGGCGATGAAAGGCAGCAAAACGGGCGCAGCCGGCTCCGCCGCAGGCACGAACGTACGCGTAAACGGCAAAGTCGAAAAAATCGTCTTCGCTTGCGACGCCGGCATGGGTTCGAGCGCGATGGGCGCATCGTCTTTCCGCAAGAAAGTCAAAGCGGCAGGATTGCCGATCAACGTCACGAACACAGCGATCGAGAACATCCCTTCGGATGCCGATATCGTCGTGACGCAGCAAAACCTGACAGACCGCGCCAGAGCGAAAGCTCCGAACGCGCATCACGTTTCGATCGACAACTTTATCAACAATCCGGTCTACGAAGACCTGATCGAAGAATTGAAAGCTTCGCAAGCCGGAGGTTCGCCTGCGGAACGCAACACGACCGCAACGCCTGAAGCGCAGTGGGATATCGACAACGCGCTGGACAAAGCCGCGCCGGGCTTCGATTCGTCGAACATCCTGCGCAAAGAAAACATCCGCCTCGGCCTGCCGAGCGTCAGCAAAGAAGAAGCGATCCGCGAAGCGGGACGCATGCTCTCCGCCGCCGGTTATGTTAAACCGGGTTACGTGGACGCCATGATCGAACGCGAAGGCGTAGCTTCGACTTACATCGGCAACGGCGTGGCGATTCCTCACGGCGTAGGCACGGCGAAGAACGAGATCGAGAATTCGGGCATCGTGGTGCTGCAGTATCCGAACGGCGTCGAATTCGAAGGCGGCACGGCTTATCTGGTCATCGGCATTGCCGGCGCGCGCGGCGAACATTTGAAGATTCTGACGAAGATCGCGGAAGCGATCGAAGACGAATCGACGGTGCAGCGTTTGGCGCAAACGCGCAGCGTGGACGACGTCTATAACGTTCTGAGCGTACAGCCGGAGTAATATCGGCCTTAGACAGATGAATAGGGAAAGGAAAGAACCCCTCTTTCCTTTCCCTTTCACGCGTTTATTCGTAAATCTCCACTTAAATGTGTGGCGGATCATGATTTTACAGTTCGATGCGTTTAATGGTAGATGAGGCTTGGTGTTCTCTGATTCGATCTTCTGTAATTTTATCTTACTCTGCTCGTTCGCGGCGGCCTGTCCGCCGAACGAGCCATTCCTTATAGCGGAGGTCCTTTATCATGTCCAAAAAAGCGATTCAATTCGGTGCCGGCAATATCGGTCGCGGTTTTATCGGAGCATTGCTCGTCGAAGCAGGTTACGAGCTGGTCTTCGCCGACGTCAACGAAGCGATGATCAACGAACTGAACGAAAAGCACGGATACACCATCCATATTCTTGACCTCGACAAACGCGAGATTCCGGTAACCGGCGTGTCCGGCGTACTGTCCAGCAGCCCCGAGCTGTCGCAGCATATCATCGAAGCCGAGATCATCACGACGGCCGTCGGCCCGAACGTCCTTAAATTTATCGCGGTCAACATCGCGGCGGGTCTGGAAGAACGCGCCAAGTCCGGCTCCGGTTTCTTGAACATCATCGCCTGCGAAAACATGGTGGGCGCAAGCTCGCATCTCAAGGAACAAGTGTACGCGCATCTGTCCGATGAAGCCAAAGCTTACGCGGACGAGCATGTCGGCTTCCCGAACTGCTCCGTCGACCGCATCGTGCCGCCGTTCAAAGGCGACAACCTGCTCGACGTAGGCGTGGAATCGTTCTACGAATGGATCGTCGAAGAACCGGCGTTCAAAGGCGGCGTGCCGACGATCGAAGGCATGAAGCTGACCGACACGCTGGTCGCTTACGTGCAGCGCAAGCTGTACACCCTCAACACGGGCCACGCGATCACGGCTTACCTCGGCTACCTCAAAGGCCTGCCGACCGTCGACAAAGCGATCGAAGACGAATCCGTTCGTACGGTCGTACGCGGCGCGATGGAAGAAAGCGGAGCGGCGCTGGTCAAAGAGCACGGCTTCGACGCGGGCGAACATGCCAAATACATCGATAAGATCGAGAAACGTTTCCGCAATCCGTACCTGAACGACGATGTCAGCCGCGTCGGCCGCGAACCGCTGCGCAAACTGGGCCCGAACGACCGTCTGAGCGGTCCGGCCCGTATGGCGCTGGGTCTTGATCTGCCGATCGACAACCTGCTGACCGGCATCGCCGCCGCTCTGCACTACGACAACCCGGAAGACAAGCAGTCCGTCGAGCTTCAAGCCTCCATTCAGGAAAAAGGCCTCGAAGCCGCTATCGCCGAAGCGACCGGCTTCACCGAAGACAGCGGGGAAAACGCGAAGATCGCGGATGCTTACGAGTCGTTGAAGAACTAAGCGAGGATTGTCCAACGGTTTGCTCAAAAAAAGACCTATTCATGAATCCCTTCATGGATAGGTCTTTTTCATATTCAGCCAGAAGATTAGCCGTTTGCCTGCCGAAGCTGCACGTTGGATTCCATACGGATCACGTGGTCGAAATGACTTAAAAATTCATCGTAAATCTCGTGGGTCACATAAATCAGCGTTTTGTTCTTTTGCCGCAGCAACTCTTGATAGATACAGCGCCTGTTCTCCAGATCGATCGCCGAAAAGGATTCGTCCATTAGAACGATCGGCTTATCCTGAAGAATCTGTCTACAGAATCTTACGATCTGCTGCTCCCCTCCGCTTAGATTTTGACAGTCCGAGCTGGTCTTGATCTTATGGAAAATAGAGCTTGCTCCGAAAATGCGATGCAGGCGCTGCTCGTCGAACGGGTAAGTCCCGAATAACGTCACGTTTTCTTGAAAGCTCTCGGCAAAAATATGTTCATTTTGACCGTTCAAGGTGATGAGCGATTGGGCGTGAATATTTTTCAGGTTCGCTCCGTCCAGATCTACGCTTCCCTCGTAATCGGTAATCAATCCCCCTATGATGCCAAGCAGAGTCGATTTGCCTGTACCGCTCTCTCCGGTAATGACATACTTTTTGCCGATCGCGAATTCGTAGTTGAATGTCGCTGCTGCATGGCTCCGATGCGCGGTCACGTTCCGAAGACGAATCGAACCCTGTGCAGCGTCCATTTCTTCCAGCGCTTGCGTTTGTTTAGCCAGCACTTGTTCGATTTCCGCCTTGATGTTGCCGACAGAATGAATCGCGTTCACATCGTATAAAATCTCTCGAACCGGTTCAACAAAGCTCTGCGTATATGCGAAGCAGGCTACCGCTATGCCGATCGAAAACTGTCCGTTCAACAGCAGAATCCCGACCATGATGAAGACCGCAATATCAACGAGAGTAATCGCGCTGCCTGACAGCACAATGGACATGACCTTCGCTTTGCCATACTTCATTCGGCTTGCTGATAAGGTGTCCACGACTCTGGCATTTTCTCGATTGAAACTTGTTCGTGTCTTCCTGTTCATCAAGGTGAAACCCGTTAATAAATCTTTCACTTTGTCCGTGTATATCCCTGCTTTTTTCATATAGGCCTTATTAGCTGACGATAAACGGCTTCTCATTATTCTGGGGGTACATACCGTGAGAACGGATAAGGCGAACAAGACGGCAAAAAAAGAAAAGTTGACGACATGAATGATGACGACCGCGTACACGACAATAGAAATCGTGGACTTGATCAGAGCTTTCAACGGCGTTAAATAATTTTGCTCCAGCATGGTAATATCATTGCTTAATTTGGATAAATACTCGCCTACTCGATGTTGACTGAACTCGCCATAGCTGAATTCGCTGATTTTCCAGAAATACTTTTTCTTAAGCGTATTCTCGAATCAAATAGCACTCTGCCAACTGTAGATCTGCGAGATATAACTAGAAAAGATATGTCCTCCCCATAGCAATGTCACACAGACCGCCAGACGCAAAATGTCCCAGACGCCGAAGTGCGTAATCCCGTCAATCAGAATCTTATTCAAATATGGGATGCTGGCTAAACATATCGTGCCTAATAACTCGCTGACAATTTCAAAGGCTATCGGTTTTTTGAGGCTCAACAGGATATTTCTCATAAGTATCCTCCATTGCTACTTATGTTAGCATGCTCAATCCTTTTTCTTCCTGCCAAAAAATGAATAATCCGTGAGCAAGCTAATCGCCCCGCACGTCGCCCACGATCCGTCATCTACACAAAAAGAAAAGCAAGCGGAATTCCGATGGGAATCCAGCTTGCTTTTAAATAAGCTTATCAACGTTTATTGGCCGCCCGCGAAACGCACGTCGATCACGACCAACTCCGACCGCGAATTCGTACGCAGTGGAAGGCCCCAGAAGCCGTAGCCGGACGTCACGATCGAATCCATCTTGCCTTCTCGCAGATAACCCCAGTCGTTCTCGTAGATCCGGTTCGTGATAAAGTTCGCCGGGAAGATCTGGCCGCGGTGCGTATGCCCGGATACTTCCAGATCGATGCCCGCTTGCGCCGCCAGATCGAGATCGTACGGCTGGTGATCCAGCAAAATGAGCGGCGACGCCGGGTTCGCTTCCGCGACCAGTTGAGCTACCGACATACGAGCGGGATCGGTGCGGTCTTTGCGCCCGATCAACGTCACCGGCAGACCTTCGCTGACGACATCGTCGTACAGCACGTTCATCCCGCTGTCTTCCAGCGTCCGGATCAGCGTCGTATCGCCCGCTTCCAGCCGGTCGTGATTGCCGAGCGAAGCATAGACCGGAGTCTGGATCCCGCGCAGAATCTCCGGAATGCCCTGTTTGACGTACTGCACGATATCGTCGTCCACCAGATCGCCGGGGAACAGCACCAGATCCGGCTGCTGCGCGTTGATCATGCGAACGAGCCGCTTGGCGTGGGAAGGACCGGACAGCGCGCCGAAATGCAGGTCCGTCGCCATGACGATCTTCATTTTTTGGCGTCCGTCCAGCGCCGGCTTGTCGATCGTGATCGAATACTCGCGGACCACGGGGCTGTAAGCATTATGGATGCCGACTCCGCCTACCGCCAGCGTAAGCACGGCTGCGATGATCGTCATGCTCTGCGTCAATCGGCGGCGGTCGATCCGCTTGATCAGACGCAGCAGTAGCACGGCGAGATTCGTCGCGGGCAGAATAAGCACCATCAGGTAAGCGAACGACAGCCAGACGCCGCCGACCCAATGCGCCCATGCGTATTCGCTGAAGATGAAGCGGAAAGCCATCGACCACGCCGCGAGCAGCAGCACCGCCGACAACGCGAACAACCAACGTTTCCCAAGATTCGGCCGGAACGCTTTGATCCCTTTCCACAGATTCCAGCCTATATAGTAGAGAAAAGCATGATACACGAGCAGCGAAATGATGATGCGGATAACCAAACCTCATGCTCCTCTCCGGCACCGTTTGCGTTTCGATGCGCCGCAAACGTTTTTCTTTCCATTATACGAAGCCGGCGAACTAGAAGTCGAGCGAAGGGCCGTTCCTGACACGTTAAAGTTCCGATTCTCTCCCTATTCCGCAGACGCCGTTTGCTCGCTTTTTCTATTCGCCGCCGACTTTTCTCCGCAAACTTTGCTCCTTAAGCAGCCGCTGCGATTTCGTCCGCACGGAATCCGATCAACGTTTGGTTTCTAACGGATCGAGGTGACGCTTAGCGGGCATTTGGAGCGGTTTTGAAATTTTAACGGATCCAGATTACGCTTAGAATCAAAACAGACGGTTTTTGAGCCGAAAAGGAGGAGAATCGAACGGCTAAAGAATCTATGATCCGTTAGAATCTCCACAAGGGTCGTTTGGCGGTTCTAAGGAATCGACGATCCGTTAGCGAAGCTGCTTCCTTCCTACGGCTACGGAAACGGGGTTCTCTCGGAGTCGGCTCGCCGCTCTCGCCTACGTGACTTGTGCGGACGGCAAAAAGGCCTTCTTCGCAGAAGGCCTTCGGTCACCCTATTCATCCTTTGATCGCTCCCGCCGTCATGCCCGCGATAAAATACCGCTGCAAGAACAGGAACAGCACCACCATCGGAACCGCCGACAGCACGACTCCGGCGAGCAGCGTCGTATAATTCGTCACGTATTCGCCTCGGAACTGCATGAGCGCGAGCGGCAGCGTCAGCTTCGAATTGCCGTTGATCAGCAGCATCGGCATGAGCAGATCGTTCCACGACATCACGAACAGGAACGTGGCGCACGCCGACAGCGCGGGCGCGGACAGCGGAATCGCGATCCGCGCGAACAGCCGCCATTCGCTTGCGCCGTCGATGCTGCCCGCTTCGAGCACTTCGCGGCTCAGCGAACGCATGAAGCCCGTCAGCATGAACACGGTCAGCGGCAGGAACAGCGCCACCGATACGACCACCAGACCGAGCAGATGGTCGGACCAGCCGAGCTTGCGAACCAGCGAATACAGCGGCAGCATATTGACCTGCGTCGGCACGATCAGGCCGGCGGCGTACAGCGCGAAGAAAAACGCGCCGATCCGTCCGCCGAAACGCACGATCGCGTAGGCGATCAGGCTGCCGAGCAGCAGATCGAGCGCTACCGTGCCCAGCGTCACGAGTGTGCTGTTGCCGAAATAGCGCAGCATCGGCTGCTGCTCGAACAGCGCCGAGAAATTCTCCAGCGTCAGCGGCTTCGGCCAGCCGAGCGGGTCGGCGAAGAAAGCCGTGTTCGGCTTGAACGCCGAGATCAGCACGAAGTAGAGCGGCGCGGCGATGATCGCCGCGTAGAGCAGCACGAGCAGCCGTCCCAGCCATTTGAAAGCCATACGTTCTCCTTTCTGCCGCTCGGAATAGCGGCCGCGCGGCCTGTATCCGTATCAGACCGCGCGGTCCGTCCGCAGCGCTTTGAATTGCAAATACGTCAGCACGGCCAAGACGACCAAGAAGATCATCGAGCCGGCCGAAGCCAGACCGAATTTGTAATTGCCGAACGCCGCGTGATAGATGTACGTCGACAGAATCTCGGTCGCGTTGTTCGGTCCTCCGTCCGTCATGACGAAGATCAGGTCGAACGCTTTGAACGATTGGATCGTCGTATACGCGATGACGATTGCCGAAGCCGGCGCGAGCAGCGGCCATGTGATATGCCGGAACAGCTGCCAGCGGCTGCCGCCGTCGATGCGCGCCGACTCGTACAGTTCGGCCGGGATCGCCTGAAGCCCGGCGATGAACACGATCATCATCTGGCCGGCATGCGCCCAGACCTGCACGGCCGCGATCGCGTACAGGGCGATATGCCGATCGCCGATCCAGTTCTGCGCCAAGCCGTCCAGTCCGGCTCCGCGCAGGCCCAGATTGAGCATGCCGATCGTCGGATCGTAGACGAACGACCAGATCAAGCCGACCGAGACCGACGACAGGATCGCCGGCAGGAAATAGAGCGCGCGCAGGAAGACGCGCGTTCGCGTATTGCGGGACAGCAGCATCGCCAGTACCAGCGAGACGATCGTCTGGACAATGACGACGCTGAGCATGAACTTGACGTTGTTCAGCAGCGTCTTGCGGAAGACCAGACTGTCGAAGCTGTCTTTGTAATTGTCCAGCCCGACCATCCGGTACGAATCGGAGACGCCGTCCCAGTCGGTGAAGGAATAGAAGAGTCCCGAGAGCGTCGGATACGCGAACAGGAACAGATACAGCAGCGTGCCCGGCAGCAGGAACAGCCACAAGGCACGCTTATGTTTCATTCTTTTGAGGTTCATAGGCAGGCTAGGCTCCGGCTCACGACTTGCTCAGATTCTGATCGATGACCGCTTGGGCTTCCTGCGCCGCTTCCTCCGGCGAAGCGCCTCCCAGCACGGCCTGAATCGAGTTGGTCACGGCTTTTTGGTTATCGCCGTTCTTGATCGTGAAGCGCGGTTGGAACAGCGTCTTCTTGCTCGTCCACGCTTCGGCGACTTTCAGCTCGGGGCTGGTGTACGATACGCCGTCCACCGTGACGTTCTGTCCCGTCGCGTTGGCGTATTCGCCCGCCACGTCCGGTTGGCTCAGATATTCGAGGAATTTCTTCGCTTCCTCCGGATGTTTGGATTTGCTGTTCACGGCCAGCATGAACGTGCTGGTATGCACGCCTTCGTATTTGGCTTCGCCCGCGCTCACGGTGATCGGCGCGAGCAGACCCTGCTCGAGATTCGGGTTCTGCGCCGCGTTCTGCGCGAGCTGATACGAACCGCTGGCGAGCATGCCCGCTTTCTCCTGAATAAACAAAGCGCCTGCGGCCGCGTCTTTGGTGCCGAGCGCGTCGGGTTGGAAATAGCCTTTGTCGTTCAGTTCTTTGATCTGGGTCAGCGTCTTGACCCACCATTCGTCGGTCAGCTTGGCTTCGCCCGCTTCGACCTTCTCGAAGATGTCTTCGCTCGGCTCGTTGTTCATGACCATCGTGTTCATGAATTGGCCCGGACCGATATCCGCGCCCGCGAACGCGATCGGGATGATGCCGTTGTCTTTGAGCTTCTGGCAGAGCGCCAAGAAGCCTTCCCAGTCCTTCGGCGGCGTCAAGCCGTATTTCTCGAACAGCTTGACGTTATAGATCGGATCGTTGTAGACGAGCTGATACGGCACGGCGAGCTGCTTGCCGTCCTGCTGCCCGGCGGCGATCAGGTCGGCGTTGAAGCTCTTGAGCCACGAAGATCCGCTCAAGTCGGCGAATACGCCGGCTTTGGACAGCGCGTCGAACTGCGCGCCCGGGAACGAAGCGAACACGTCGCCGACCGAGCCGTCGGACAATTTGGCCTGCGCCGTCGATTGGTACTGGTCCGACGGCAGCGTCTGCATCTCGACTTTGATCTTCGGGTTGGCCTGCTCGAACTTGTCGATGATCGTATCCAGCGTTTTCACGTCTTCGCCGCGCCAATGCAGGAAGTTGATCGTCACGCTGCCGTCCGAAGACGCGGAACCGGAACCGCCGCCTCCGCAGGCGGAGAGCACCGCCGTCAGCGCAAGCGCCCCCGATGCCAACATATAGCGAAGCTTTTTCCCGGACTTTCCTGTTCCCGTCATCGCACGACCTCCTTCTGAATGTTTGCCCATTTTTGTTTGAACAGCGGCAGCGCTTCCCGCCCGAAGATCTCTGCTTCTTCGAGATGCGGATAACCGGACAGAATGAACGTGGATACGCCGAGTTCGGCGTATTCGATCAACCGCTGCGACACTTGGTCGGCCGTGCCGACGATCAGGATCGCGCCGCCCGAGCGGACGACCGACAGCCCCGTCCACAGATTCGGTCCGACGACGAACTGTTCCGCTTTGGACAGCTCGCGCAGCTCGTTCTGCCGGCGTTGGTTGGTCGCGTCGGTGGCGGCGAATTCTTTTTCCGCGCGCTCGATCGCTTCCGGCGAGACTTTGCTGATGATCTCCCGGGCCGCCGTCCACGCTTCTTCTTCCGTATCGCGAACGAGCACCTGCGCGCGTAGTCCGTAACGCAGGTCGCGCGGCTTGCCGGTTTCCTGCTCGTATGCTTGGCGCAGCGCTTCGATCTCCGCGATCTGCTCTTCGATCCAAGCATGCGGCTCGCCCCACATCAGGAACGTGTCCGCGTGACGGATCGCGACCCGCTTCGCGCCTTCCGAACTGCCGCCCAGATAGAACGGCGGATGCGGGTTCTGCACGGTTCGCGGCGAACCCGACGCGCGCTCGAACGCGTAATGCTTGCCTCGGAACGGTTCCGGCGCCGCGACAGCCGCACCTTGTCCGTCCGTACCCGAAGCTTCGGCGAATTCCGAAGCCTGCGGCTTATCGCCGTTCGCCCAAGCCCGCTTCATCACGTCCAGATATTCATCCGCCCGTTCGTAACGCTCATCGTGCGAATGCGCCAGCGGATCGCCCAGTTCTTCGAGATCCTGCACGGAACTGCCGGTCACCACGTTGATCATCGCCCGTCCGCCGGAGAGCTGGTCCAGCGCCGCGCCCATGCGCGCCGACAGTACCGGAGCGGTCAAGCCCGGACGCACCGCCACAAGCGGCCGCAGCGTCGTCGTCCGGCTCATGACCGCGGAACCGACGACCCAAGCGTCCAAACACGGTCCGCCGGTCGGAATCAACACGAATTCGAAGCCCGCCTGCTCCGCCGTCTGCGCGACCTCCGTCAGATACTCCAGCGTCGCCGGACGCTCGGGCGCTACGCCCACATAACGTCCGTCTCCCGCCGTGGGCAAAAACCATCCGAATTCGATCTCCCGTTTGCCGCTTCCTTCTCCCGCCATCACGATCCCGCCTTCCCGCTTGTTTTATATTTTTGTATTTAAAATTTTAGATTTTATATACCAACTAAACAAGTTGGATTACTTTTGTTAGAATGATAACAACGGTTTGCCGAATAGTAAATGTCATTTCGCCGTCCGTTCTTTTTGTCATTTTGTAGGCAAGGCGCTTCGAGAAAGGAGTTCGGATCATGTCGATCGACACGGAATATATGAAAGAAGATCATCACGAACATCTGCGGATTCACTTTTTCACCCCGTCCGATTACGAGAAATCCGGTCCCGCTTGGCCGATCCGGTTGGGGTCGAACCTCGCCAAACCGAACTATCATATCGGCCCGCGCACGACGGCGTATTATTACCTGCTGCTCGTGCTCGACGGACGCGGCACGTTCGTGCAGAACGGGCGAACCCATGCGCTCGCGCCCGGCGATCTGTTCTGCTTGTTCCCCCAAGTGATGCACGAATACTGGACCGATCCCGAAGCGCCGCTGCGCAAGATCTTTCTGGCGTTCGACGGCAAAATGGCGCTGGAGCTGCTGCGGCGCATCGGCTTGACGCCGAACCGTCCGCATCAGCCTTCCGCGCGCGTCGAAGAAGCGGCGGCGGCGATGATTTCTTTTCTGGAAAAAACCGGTTCGGACGTCGCGGAAGCTTCGGATCTCGGCCGACTGTCGGAATTCTACCGGATCTTCGCCGCGCTCGAATCCGAGCACGCTCCGGAGCTGCTCGATCCCGGCGAGATCTCGTGGCTTCAGCGCGGGCTGGATTATATGGAGATCCATTACGCCGACGGCATCACGGTGGAAGAAGTGGCGCGCCACGCGGGCGTCGGCCGGACCTACTTCAGCAAAAAGTTCCACGAACGCTACGGACATACGCCGGTCAGCCATATGCAGCGGCTCAAGCTCGACGAAGCCCGGATGCTGCTCGAACAGACCGCCTACTCCCTATCCGAGATCGCCCATTCGGTCGGTTATCCGGATCTGTTTTCTTTTTCCAAAGCGTTCAAAAAGCATACCGGACTGCCGCCGAGGCAGTACCGCCAGCAGCGTTCCCCGTCTTGACGGAGGACGCTTCTTCGACGTTCGCTTCGATCGCAAAGTCGGGATTGCGAAAGCGCTCGGAAGGTTAATGAATAGAGAGCAAAACGCCCCACGGCTCCTGCGGGCCCGCTGCGCCCCGATAAGGGCATTAAAGGGTCTGCTCAGCGGACAAAACGGAGGAATACGACGGATTACGGAGGATTTCTGTTAAAACTATATTAAAATCCTAGACCGATTCCGAAAAAAGCCGTTTTTTTCGCGTTTTTCTTGTGTTTTTGCGGAATAGTTTGTATAATCCTTCTTGTTGATTTTTTAACCGCAGTTCATTTCGTTATGTAAAAACGATGTTAAAAGCGCGTAAAACCAACGTAAAACCTATCTTTTCAAACGGACTAAGGGGGGACTTGATTTTGGGAAAAGCATTGATTATCGGTGCCGGCGGCGTAGCTAGCGTTGTCGTGCATAAGTGTGTCCAGAATCCGGACGTATTTGAGGAAATTTGTATCGCGAGTCGTACGCTGTCGAAGTGTGAAGCGTTGAAAACGAAATTGGACGGAGGACGCACGAAGATTTCGGTCGCGCAGGTCGACGCAGACCGCACCGAAGAAGTCGTGGAGCTGATCAAAAGTTTCGGGCCGGATATCGTAATCAACGTGGCGCTCCCTTATCAGGACCTGACGATCATGGACGCATGCCTCGAAACGGGCGTTCATTACCTCGACACGGCCAACTACGAGCCGCTCGACAATCCGAAATTCGAATATAAATGGCAGTGGGCTTACCGCGAGAAGTTCGAGAAAGCCGGCCTGACGGCGGTTCTCGGCAGCGGCTTCGACCCGGGCGTAACCGGCGTATTCAGCGCTTACGCGCTGAAACACTACTTCGACGAGATCCACCAGATCGATATCGTCGACGCCAACGCGGGCGACCACGGTTACCCGTTCGCGACCAACTTCAACCCGGAGATCAATATCCGCGAGATCACGGCGAAAGGCCGCTACTGGGAGAACGGCGAATGGATCGAGACCGAACCTCTTTCCGAGAAAAAAGTCTACGACCTGCCGGAGATCGGACCGAAAGACATCTACCTCTTGTACCATGAAGAGCTGGAGTCCCTCGCCGAAAACATGCCGGGCCTGAAAAAGATCCGCTTCTGGATGACTTTCTCGCAGAACTACCTGAACCACCTGAAAGTGCTCGAAAACGTCGGCATGACGTCGATCGAGCCGATCGAATTCGAAGGCCAGAAGATCGCGCCTCTGCAATTCCTGAAAGCCGTTCTGCCGGACCCGGCATCGCTCGGACCGCGCACGAAAGGCAAAACGAACATCGGCTGCATTTTCCAAGGCACCAAAAACGGCGAGCCGAAAACGTACTACGTCTACAACGTATGCGATCACGAAGAATGCTACCGCGAAGTCGGTTCGCAGGCGATCTCGTACACGACGGGCGTGCCTGCGATGATCGGCGCCATGATGGTCCTCAAAGGCCTCTGGAAAAAGCCGGGCGTCTACAACGTGGAAGAGTTCGATCCGGACCCGTTCATGGAAGAACTGAACAAACAAGGCCTGCCGTGGGTAGAGGACTTCTCGCCGACCCTGCTGGACTAAGGCGTAGGAGGATATCACCATCATGACAGACATCGATTTCGGCGCCGTCCCGTCGCCTTGTTACGTCGTGGACGAGCGCCTGCTCACCAAGAACCTTGAACTGCTCGGCTCCGTGCAGGAGCGTACCGGCGCCAAGATCCTGCTCGCCCAGAAAGGATTCTCCATGTTCGCGGAGTATCCGCTGGTCGGCAAATATCTGGCGGGCGTGACGTCCAGTTCGCTGTTCGAAGCGCGTCTCGGTTACGAGAAAATGGGCAAAGAAGTGCATGTGTACGCGCCGGCTTACGTCGATCGCGAGTTCGACGAACTGCTGAGCTACACGGACCACATCGTGTTCAACTCGTTCGCCCAATGGCGCAAGTTCAAAGACAAAGTCTTGAACTACCCGGGCCGCAAGATCGAAGTGGGCCTGCGCATCAACCCGGAATATTCGGAGCTCGAAGTGCCGCTCTACGATCCGTGCTCGCCGTACTCCCGCATGGGCATCACGCTGGAGAACTTCGACGAGAGCGATCTGGAAGGCATCGACGGCCTGCATTTCCACACGATGTGCGAGCAGAACTCCGATACGCTGGAGAACACGCTGAAGGTCGTCGACGAGAAGTTCGGCCATGTCATCAAAAACATGAAATGGCTGAACTTCGGCGGCGGTCACCATATCACGCGTCCCGACTACGACGTCGAGCGCCTGATCCGCTGCATCGAATTCGCGCGCGACAAGTACGACGTGCAAGTCTACTTGGAGCCGGGCGAAGCGATCGCGCTGAACACGGGCTACCTCGTGGCGACCGTGCTCGACACGATGAAGAACGGCATGGACATCGCGATCCTCGACACGTCGGCGGAATGCCATATGCCGGACGTTCTGGCGATGCCTTACCGTCCGAACATCGCGGGCGCGGGCATGCCGGGCGAAAAAGCGATCACGTACCGTCTGGGCGGCATGACCTGCCTCGCCGGCGACGTGATCGGCGACTACTCGTTCGACCGCCCGCTCGAGATCGGCGACAAGCTGGTCTTCGGCGACATGGCGCATTACACCATGGTCAAGAACCATATGTTCAACGGCGTGAACCTCCCTTCGATCGCTTCGTACAGCGACGAGGAAGGCCTCAAAGTGATCCGCGAGTTCAAATTCGAGGATTACAGTTCGCGGTTGTCGTAAGGGTTGCGTTCCGAAGCTTCGCAAACAAGCAAGCCGATCTGCGGATAGACTCCGCAGATCGGCTTTTTTGGCGTTCTTATCGGTATGCCGGCATCGTCCGGAGATCGATGCGCGGTTTATTCTAGAGTAAATGCCGGATATTCATCCCTTTACATAAAAAAACGCAATCCCCGGCAAAGGATTACGCTTTTTGCTCGTTTTTATAAGCCAAACGCGATCTCAGACGAATCAGCCTCGGCCGGTTGTACCTCTGAATCAAGCAGAACGGGATCTGTACGATCACATTGACGAGTGCGCAGGCGAGCGCCATCCCCGCATACTCGCTCGGATTGACGAGTACGCACGCAAAGCCCAGAACCGCCATGCACCAGTGTCCCACTTCCCCGTATTTCGTCTCCAAAATGAATCGGTCCGCATACTCCGGCGTGAGTTTCTCATGGAGATTTTTCTTCTGAAAGTTCCATAATCCTCCGCCTTCCGGAAGCTTGTCTTTCCAGCGCTCGATGCGGATTTTTTTGTATAATTTTTTCTCGAAAGGACGCTGCGCGAAGAACCCGTCGCTTCGGGCATACCAAGCCTTCGGCAGGAATCGAACCGCATGCGCCGTCCCCAGACAGCAGACCAGCCAAAATACCGTGTTGATCGCGATCATCTTTATGATAAATCCGCTGTCCATTTTTCACCGTCCTTGTTTGAGAAAAGCGATAAAACCTTAATCCCACTCCATCCAATTTTTATCCAAAATCGTGCAGCCATGGTCGAGCATCCGTTGAATGACCTGCTCTGCAATATGCTCTTCTTCGATCAGTACCATGGCCGGAGTCTCCATCCTCATGATCGCATAGCGATTCGATTCTATTTCATATAACGCATATTGGTGTTTATCGGTCGTCCACATCTCTTCGAACTCGCTAAGATCCGCCTCTTCCGTTAGCCTGTCGAGCCCTTGAGCTTCCAGCTTTTCTCTAACCGAATAAAATAATTCATCGCTCGGCCGGGATATCGTTGCGGACTTGTAAATATCGTTTAACACCGAAGCCGCTTCTGTGCCGGTATGCAGGGATAAGATTTCGGCGAGATTGCGATCCGACAACTGCTTATATAACACGAGGATTACGGCAGCATATTCGGATTCCGGGATGCCGAACGGATAGGCCTTTCCCAGCATCCGATAGATTCCGCGCAAAGCATACGGAAGCCGGCTGTCGTCAAAATTCGATAGCGAAGCCCTGAACCCTTTTTCTTCGACTCTTCGGACTAAGGCTTCGGCTTCGTTCTTCAATAGACCTTCGAATATCCATTCATCCGAATTTTCGAATCGATCCAGCAGCTCGGCATTTGTGAGTTTCGTTAAAGGAGGATGCAATCTTTTGAGAGCCATCACGTGTTGGGCCACCGACTTTTCCGGAGCCCGCTCTATTTTCACGGCGTAGCATCTTGGATAACGAGCTTCCTGCGGAACATGAGCAGCAGCGGGGCGGTTGTTTCTTTCGGGATTCGTCATTGAAAATTTATCCTCCTTGCTTCCGTGAGAATCAAACTATACAAGTCCCATTTCATGCAAAAAAAGATACCAACCGTCATGCTCGTGATCAGGAACAAGTTTCGCATAACCCGAGCCGAAGATGTCATTTTTCAAAAAGGATTGCAAGTTGCTCGCCAAAAGACATAAGTCATCTCGATCGGTATTCAGCAGATAGATCGAACCGTTCTCGCGATTAAGCAGCAGCGGCTCGTAGAGCACTTGCCCGATCTCGATCCAAGCATTCGGCCCTCCCTCCACGTCGGAAACGCGAAACTGATGCTGCGGAAGATCGGCGTAAGACCACAGGTCGATCGCACCGCAGCGTGCTCCGTCGAATAAATCCAGCATTTCTCGGTAATCGCCTACATTTATTGTCGCGTGTTCGTCCAATACGGCGGCATCCTCTATTTTTCCGATTATGATACGCTCCGGCGATTTTAGCAATGCTGTTCTGACTTGGTCAATGAGCTGATTTAAGTTTCCTCGCATCTGGGTTCCTTATTCCTCCGATCCCGCAGCATGTCATCCAGCGCATCTTCGATTTCATCTTTTGGCGTTGCTAGGCCATTACGGATGTAAATGAAAATATACATGCTGCATCTCCTTATCTATAAATTTACGGACTGATATTTGCCGCAATTCTAGCCGACCCTAACGATCTCACCGTGTTCATCTATCCCTAACACTAAAGGTCCGTCTACAACAACTCCATGTCGATTCCGTATTTCAAATACAACGGACCAACAAGGAGAACGTCTGTCGCTCTTAGCGATGCTTATAAGACTTAGTATAAAATCAGAAGCTGGATTCTGCGAGATATACTCAAATGCGATTTTTTGTACTTCTTGCTTACTGACTTCATTTTTCTTATGATTCATGGAATTCCTCCCCTTTTTCTATTGAAATATAGTGTTGTTGCTTATATTCTCCCTAAAGCTCGATCAGCTTCAATTTGAAGTCGGGCCGTTTGGATTCCCATATATTTTTGGGCCGTCTCTAGAACAGCTTTGTGATTGCCCAATCTTTCTAGAAGAGTAATCGACAAGAGATTTCTTAAATGACTATCGTCATTATTCAACACTTCTTCCACATACTCAAAAATACGTTTCAATAGATTGATATCTGCCTCTTCGTTTAACAACTCGATTATTTGAGGAATAAAAAGGTCTTCAAGCACTACAGTTTCTAATACCTTACCGTAATCCAAGATTGATTTTTTATAGGCTTCGTGCAGCGACGGAAAGAACTCTAGCATATTTTTCAAGAATTCTTCCGAGCTTTTACTCATGATAAACAACTCCTTATCTATTAGGTTTATTAGAAATCCAATCCGTGCATTTAGTCGGTAATCTTCATATCTCCAAACACTTTGAATTTATGTCACGCCGTTAAAACAGTTTTGAACTTTAAAATCTCTGCAAAAATCTTTTCATCCGCCTTCTCAAGCGAAAGAATGAGTATCTCTTCAAAAACTGATCTTTTTTCTGCATCAACTAGCCATTCATCAAGTTCGATGTCTTTTAAGCCGGGAGGAAAATCTTCAAAATCGCCCCACCATCTATTTAGGGCCTGCATCAACCAACCATATTTGTCCGAGCTGCTCGATACTTTATTATCAACTTCGATGAAAATAGATTTCAATACTTCTCCCAACAACGAGTCTTGAATGTAACAGGTATTCTTTTGATAACGTATTGCGCTGTATGCCAACCTAACTCACCTCTCTTTAAATCTCTAGAATATAAAAAAATCTCGAAAGGCCTACTGCCGATCAAGACGAATCTACCGCATAATTTAGTCTATGTAACCTTTTGCTTCATCGCGGACCTTTATACCAGAAATGACGTCATGTTCGATTTTGATGATGATCCAGAAGTCCTTTTCACAATTCGGACAGCACACATACCCTTCACCCATCAAGCTGCCGCCCTGCGGTCTTCGTTGATGCGGAGAACGGGCATGCCCTACCGCCCATTTTAGTTCATCTCCTAAGCGATAGGTATCCAAATTCATCAATCCCATTTTAAATTCGGATTCTGCTAAGAACGCTACCGACCCGAATCCTCCTACTCCAAATGGAACCAAATATTTAGTTGCTCGGATTCTACTAATCGTCTATTAAATACTTGCCAACATAATCTTTTCTCACTGTCATGGTCATCAATTAAGAAGTGCCCTGTTATGCCTTCGATTTCTGCTATCTCGCGAATTTGATCCTTTATAAAGTCCAAATCATACTCTCTTAGATCTGCTCCATAAAAAATATACGATGTCCAATTCACTTGATTTTCGGGGAAAACCCATCCCTTTTGATATAACTCGCGCTTTTCATGATCTAATTTAGTCGTAAACTCTCTCTGAACAAACTTCCTGTTAATATCTTTAATTTTCTCGATGTCATGCTCTTCGCACTCTAACCAACCTCTAATTGATACATACTTGCCCATAATTGCTCAGTCTCCTACTCCCCTACCCTTTAACTACTCCAAAACATGTTAATTCAAATCAATCCAGTTCCTTATCTTTTCTATCCACTCTTCGACTACGATTTCCATAGCAGGGTTACGCTTCAAAAACTCAATGCTGGCTTCTTGTAAATAGCGATAAAATACAGAGTCGTCCACGATCAGAACTTCATCTTTTGCGACAGCCGGATAGTCAAAACAATAAGCAACTTTCTTCTCCCCAAAATAGTCCTCTTCCCCAGGTTCAAATTCTTCGGCAAACACACACCAAATATCTCCTATACCGAATCCTTTTCCTTCAGAGTAACTTTTTAAAGCGTCCAAAAAATAAGCATCGTTTAAGTTGGAATAATATAACTCGATAAGTTCGGCTTCACGCTTGGAGTCAATCAATAGCTTGAGCTCCTTCCTCTTCCTGCGCTCAGAATAAATGGTTATTGTCGCTACGCGATTCTTTATTTACTGCTGCTAAGGAAGAACGTATACAGTCGCTCCTAATAAAATATGCTTAGGAACGATAGATTCTCCAAGACATATACCTAACATTTTTTTGTCAGTTGGTGAATTAGAAATTCGAACTGATTTCACTTCTAGTTCAAGCTGTTTATCATCGGAGGTGTGAAGCAGAACCTTATTTTTAATTTCGTTTAAATAGTCAAGTACAGGCTCGATCCCGACTATAATGATTTCATTTTCTTTAGACTCGAATACATCTCCAACTTCCATTATTCTCTTCATGGTTAGTCCTTCTTTTATCTATTTTGAATGTAAGTTTCATCTTTAAGCCTTTAATCATAAAAACTGCAACTCTCTAGCTGGCAATAGCCTCTCTGAGTAAGATCATTGTTTCTGTCCATGTTTCCTGTCCGCAACTTCGCGTTCGACTATGCCCAAGCCGTAAACATACCAAGCTTACGTTTATGGGCTGCATCGGTTTTCATCATCAACTGAGACAGTACGGCATGTATGTTGACGATCTGCTTAGTTTTCATTGGTACTTATCTCAAAAAAATCTCAAAAGGCATAAAGCCAATCAAGGTCAAATAGCTTACTCAGACATTAAAGCTTGATCTATATTAATAATAAGGAAAACACTTGTTGAACGCTTAAATCTTTTGGGAAAGGGTTTAATGCCTTGAATGCTCTCCTTTAGAAATAACCTCGTTTGCTCGCTGATCAATTAATCGTAGCATATATACACTTCACTCTTGCTACTAAGAGCTTGTTCTAAAAAATCTGCAATTTCACAAGCAACCTTAGGCAATATAGGTACAATACTAGATGATTCTTGGAGCATTTTTTCATCTATTTGTTCCAAATTAAAATCTTTAAATAACTGTATGGCGCTTTCGAGATTTTTTAATTCCCAAGGACTTTCCTCATACCAGCCATTATGAAGATAATATTCATACAAAATACCACCCTCAATATCTTCGTACTGAGACATTAAGTCAAGTATAGTTTCAAAATAGCCCACCCACAACTTAAGTGTTTTTATATCCATGTTGTTCTTAGAGATTAAATCAATCTCAGGATAGCCCTCAAAGCCTAAATAATAAATACTATTGGTTTCTTTCTTATCCATCGATTACTCCTTCCAGTGCCCTTCATCTAAAGTTCTAATTTGTTCTGTAGTAGCATTTCCTGCTTTCCTTGCAGCAATTGCGTTATACCATTTATAACCTTCTACCCATTCATTTGTTCCAATTTTGAAGAATGATTGAGTTCTGTTTGCTCCACTTCCTGGAATAGTTCTTCGAATAACCCAAGTGTTCCCTTGATCCGCCGGAGCACCTGAAGTTCTGGTATGCCATCTGACTTCATACTTGTAAGTCCCATCATTTCACGTGTAAGTTATTTGTTCGTAGCCATTATCCATTGATTTGGCTTTCACATTTACATTTTCCGGAATCCCAATTGGTGCACGTTGAGAATAATGTTTTGCTATAGCTAGTTGTTCATTAACCCCTATGTCCGAAAATCTCACTTCGCCCTTACCTATTTGTTCAAGCAAACTACCTATACCGCAAGCCTCATTACTCGTATTATGCACCCAGATCCCCAGGTCACTTACGAAATACGTATGGAACTCGTCCACCGTCATGTTATATACGCGGGCCTGACGCTGCTCGTGTTCGATTTGTTCGATCTTCCGCTTCGTTCCGTCCGCTTGCTCCAGCCAATCGCCGACCTTAAGGTCTTTGACATACGTCCATCCTTTTCCTTCTACCCAGAACGGATGGTTATATGTCGATTCGATCTCCTGATCGCCGACATGAATCGTATAGATCTCGTCGGCCATGTGGTTGAACGTTGCGGTGACCGTCTTGTAGCCTTCTTCTCCAGTCACGTCGTCTTGGGAAAGGACCTTGTCGCCGACTTGAATATCTTCGATATTCTTGTCGCCTTGGTCTGTCTTTACTTGGGTTCCAGCAGTAAAGCAATTGCAGCCTTTCGCCAATCGGGAAGCGAGCGAATCGCTTTCTTTACCCAGCTTCCTCGCCAACCAAGCCCCGCCTTCAATCCCTTACTTCGCCAACTGCTTACCCAGCACCTTACCGAACGGAATCACGCTCGCGACGGTTCCGACTCCTGTCGCGACCCGGTCGGTGATCGACAAACGCTGGCCCGTAATCAGATCCACGCCGCCGAACACTTCTTGAATCCCTTTGATCGTGCCGACAAAAGGCGTCGCATCCGCGGCGAAGCTCAAGCCGGTCTGCCACCAGGTCGCGCCGTCCGCGCTCAAACCGAACGGATCGATATACGACACTGGATTGCCGTTGACATACGCATAGCGGTTCATCGTCAAACCGCCGTCGATGCTGCCGCTCAGGACATCCCGGTTCACGAAACGCTTGATCTCCGGGTTGTAGTAGCGGGCTCGCATCTGGTACAAGCCGTTCGTGTCCGTTTGCACCCCGTCGCGTCCATTGTACTGGAACGGCTGCGTGCTTGTTCCTTCATGGCTCAGGCGTTCGCCGTACGTGTCGTACGTGTACGTATCGGTCACTTGGCCCTGCTCGTTCGTCAGGGCCGTCGTGCTGCCGCGCATGTCCGTCTTGCCGCCGCGAGGGTCGGTCGCCGAAGTCAAGAAGCCGTCCGCGTTGTACGTATAGCTCGTCTTAACACAAAAAAGCGAACCCCTTTATCCAAAGAGTCCGCTTTTCGTTATTTACGTTCACAAGAAAATCAACAACAAAATCCCCACCACGAAGCAGTAATACGAGAAATATTTCAAATTCCCTTTCGCCATGATGCCCATGAACCAGCGCATCGCGAAGTAGGTGACGATCAGCGTCGCGAAGAACGCGAGTACGTAAGGGCCGAACATGCCCGGCGCTTCGGAAGCTTCCATGATGTCCGGCAGGCCGAGCACGATTGCGCCCAAGCTGATCGGGATATACAGCATGAACGAGAAGCGCAGCGCGGTATCCTGCTTCATGCCGGTCGCGATCGACGCGATGACCGTCGAACCGGAGCGGCTGACGCCCGGAATCAGCGCGATCGCTTGAGCCAGGCCGACGATCCAAGCGTCGCGGGCTTTCAGATCGCCGTCCTGCTTGCGGCCGCGCATGTTGCGGATCAGCCACAGCGCGACGCCGGTGAACAGCAGCGCGACGGCGACCGTTTTGACCGACGAGAACGTTGCTTCGATCCAGTCTTTGAACAGCAGTCCGATGACGACCGCCGGAATGGTGCCGATCACCACGTAGACCACGAACATAAAGTCCGATTTGTATTCCGAGTTCCGCGTGCGGATATACTTCCAGCTCCCCGCGATCAGACGCCAAATATCATGCCGATAGATGAACATGATCGCGATCAGCGACGCCGTATTGGTCAGAATTTCGAATGTCAGCCCCGTCTGTTCCACGCCGAGCAGGCGCTGGGCGACGATCAGATGGCCGCTGGACGAGACCGGGATCGGTTCGGTGGCGCCCTGTACGATGCCCAGAATCAGATACTTGAGCCACAGCCAGGTTTCTTCCATCTCTCTCCCTCTTTCCTTCTGTTTTTTGCTTCAAGACTTAATATGTAAGCAAGAAAAAGCCCTAAACGCATCTTCTTAATTTACCATGCAGGCGTATAGATGTGAAATTTATCGAAAAAGCGAACGCAAAAAAAGCAGCTCGTCCGGAGACGAAACTGCTTTTGCAACGCGAACGAGCAGCGCTCTTAGAGGCTTGCGTACCGCTCTGCCGCCGATCGATATCGGGACCTATTGCCGTTCGCCTGCGGGCGCTCGGCTCTACACGATCGCCAGCGGTTCCGCGGCCGGACGGCCGAACAGATAACCTTGCGCCAGCGAGATGCCGCGGCTGCGGCAGAATTCGTATTCTTCGCGCCGCTCGATGCCTTCCGCCAGCACTTTGCCGCCGAAGCTCTCCGAGATCCGCACGATCTCTTCGATCCGCCGCTGCTGCTCGGGCGACCGGTCGCAGAAATCGATCAGGCTGCGGTCGATCTTCACGAAGTCCGGCCGAAGCTGATCCAGCACGTCCGGCGTCGAATACCCGGAACCCACGTCGTCGAGCGCCACCAATACGCCGCGCGAACGGTAGACGTTGAATATGCGCTGAAGATGCGGCATATCGATGATGCGCTCGGTCTCCACGACTTCGAATACGAAATCGTGCGGATCGAGGTCGTAACGCTGAATCGCCGCGAACGTATGCTTCAGGCAGTAATCGGGATTGTAAATGGACGACGGCAGGAAATTGATAAACCGCTTCATGCCTTTGGGCAGCAGTTCCGCGCTCCGGCGAATCGCCGAGATCCGCGCCGCCCGGTCGAGAAACGAATGCATGCCCGTACGCCGCGCGACTTCGAACAGCTCGAACGGATTAAACGGCTTCTCTCCGGGAGCGGCGCGAAGCAGGAATTCGTACGCGACCACTTCTTCCCGGTGATCGACGATCGGCTGCAAGAAGCTCGTAAATTTCTCCTGCGTGATGATGCTGACCATATCCATATTCTGAAAACGCGCCGCAAGCTGCGAGAACGGCAGCCATTGCGTCAGCGCGGGAGAATCGTTTTCGCCGCAGACTTTCACTTGAAGAGGCTCGGTCCATTCGACCGGCAGGCTGTTGAGCCATTCCGCCATCTCCAGAAATTGTTCCTTGCTCGAATAATTCAGATAGAGCGCGTCGGTCTCGCAACCTTCCCGGCCGACCTGCCAACTTTGTTCTTCGATCAGACGGGCCAACATCTTGCCTACGGGCCGCAGGTAGACGATGCCCCAATCCTCGATCGGTCTTACGGGCTGACAGCTGCTGCATATATGCTCCATGGGAGGGGCCTCCTCGAACTTATGATTAACCATGATTCCGACTACCGGCGATAAATCGCTTTAAATAAAAAAATAAAACGTATAGTTCTTACAACCCAGATAGCAAGCAGCATAATCTTCTCTTATTACCCCGGTCTCTCTCTTCAGAATCGGGTTCTTTCGACTTATTTTTAAGTTTTCTTCTAAAATTTTTAGCATCTTTCACTTATTCTTCATCTGAATTGACAAAAAATTCGAAACGCAAAAAAGCTCCGACCGACGCCAATGCGTCAATCGGAGCTTCGGGTTTCGATTGGATTTAGCCTTCCCAGACTTCCACTTCGTGTTTGTTCTTGGCATATTCGGCACGCGCCGGCGTAATCTTCAGCACGACGTAGTTCGGATCGTCCGGACCTTCGAGCCACTGCTCGAACGTGTCGTGCCACAATTTTTTGCGCAGTTCTTCGTCGCGGGTCACTTCCGCCGTGCCTTCGATCTGCACTTCGTCCTGCGTACCGCCTTGCTCGAACCCGAGCAGCAGCGCGACGTTCGGATTTTTCTCCAGTTCTTCGACTTTGTGGGTCTTGGAACTCGTCACCAGATAGATGGTCATGCCTTCATTGAATACCGTCATGTAACGAACCTTCGGCCGTCCGTCTTCTACCGTGGCGAAAGAGCCGAAGCGATTTTTCTCGAGTGTTTCGGTGATTTTGCTTTCCAATGCTTGTTGATCCATGTCTGTTAAGCCTCCTCGGAAGATGCGGATGACGGCAGCCGCCGCGTCGCGCGATCGTGCGCTGAAATAGTGTACATATAGTAAGTACCCGAATTGAAGAAAGCGAATCGACTTCCTTGAACTAACCTCGTCTGCTGGACAGCGCGTTCGTTAAAGGCTATAATGACTCCGAAGCAACCCGACAAATTCATACCCCCGGGGGGTGCCGGAAGCAAGGCCGGCTGAGATTGTATCCCAAGCAGATACTGACCCTTATACCTGATCTGGGTAATGCCAGCGTAGGAACGTGATAAGCGGAGCTTGTCCATCTGTCCATTCGATTCGCACAATGCGCGTCGACGGGCCGAAGACGGACATCCGCAGCCGATATCGACGTGACGCGTCCCGGATTCCGGGACGCTTTTTTGGCGTTTCCGACGGGCACCCGAACCATGAAGCATCGGGCAATACGGCAACGCAGAAGGAGAATGCGCACAATGAAGGGCTTAAGGGGAAACAGACAGAGAACTCGCAAGACCATGAAGCGGCTGGCTCCGATCGCGGCGCTGATGCTGGCGCTGACCGCCTGCTCCGGCGGCGCGGGCGGCGGCACGTCCGCTTCGACCGGCGAACCGGCGAAGACGACCGAGACCGGCAGCGGCGCGGCCGCAGAACTGCGCGACGTCAGCGTCGTGCTGGATTGGACGCCGAACACCAACCATACCGGTCTGTACGCCGCGGTGGATCAAGGCTTCTACAAGCAGGAAGGCCTCAACGTCAAGATTCTTCAGCCGGGCGCGGGCGGCGCGGACCAGATGGTCGCTTCCGGCGAAGTGCCGTTCGGCGTGAGCTATCAGGAGAGCGTGACGCAGGCGCGGACGCAGGGCGTTCCGCTCGTTTCGATCGCGGCGGTCATCCAACATAACACGTCCGGCTTCGCCGCTCCGCAGGACCGGGGCATCAAATCGCCGAAAGACTTCGAAGGCAAACGCTACGGCGGTTGGGGTTCTCCGGTCGAAGCCGCCGTCATGAAGTCGATCATGGATAAGGAAGGCGCGGACGTGACCAAAGTGCAGAACATCAATATGGGCGACGCCGATTTCTTCACCGCGGTCAAACGCGATATCGACTTCGCTTGGATCTTCTACGCCTGGACGGGCATCGAAGCGAAACTTCGCGGCGAACCGATCGATATGCTGTACGTCAAAGATTTCTCCGACAGCCTCGACTATTACACGCCGGTGCTGGTCACGAACGAAAAGCAGATCAAAGACGATCCGGAATTGGTCAAAGCGTTCATGAAAGCGACGGCGGAAGGGTATCAATACGCGATCGATCATCCGACCGAAGCCGCCGACATCCTGATCAAAGCCGTCCCGGATCTCGATCCGGAGCTCGTCAAAGCCAGCCAAGAATGGCTCAGCCCGAAATACCAAGACGACGCGAAGCAGTGGGGTTGGCAGAAGCCCGAAGTCTGGCAGAAATACGGCGACTGGATGAGTTCGCAGAAACTGCTTGAAGGCGACTTCGATTATACGAAAGCTTTTACCAACGATTATCTGCCGGCCGCCGGCTCTAAGTAACATCCATCTTATTCTGATCCGCGAAAGGAAGAGAGATTATGGCTACCACCTTGCTCAGCATTCAAGTGATTCCGAAGACTCCGAACGGCGAAGATTCGATTCCTTACGTCGACAAAGCGATCGAAGTGATTCAGCGCTCCGGCGTCAAACACGAAGTGCACGCGCTGGAAACGACGCTCGAAGGCGAACTGCCCGAGCTGCTGGAGATCGTGCGGCAGATGCATGAAGCGCTGACCGAAGCCGGCGCGCCGAGCGTCATTTCCCAGATCAAGATCGCGCATTACCCGAGTCAAGACGGCATCAGCATGGAGCGTCTGACCGCCAAATACCGTCCATGAGTCCGCAAACGACCCTGAATCGCTGGTTTCGTTCGTTCTGGCCGCCCTTTGTGGCGGTCCTCTTGTTTATCGGGCTGTGGGAGTCGGCGGTCCGGATGTTCCATATCGAGACGTGGATTCTGCCTTCGCCGTCCGTGATCGCGCAGGAAGCGTCGCGCAGCGCCGGTTCGCTCTGGGATCATACGCTGTCCACGCTGCAATTGACCCTGATCGGCTTCGCCATCGGGTCGGCTGTCGGCATCATCGTCGCCTGCGCGCTGCATCTCGTGCCTCTGCTCAAATCCGCGCTGTATCCTCTATTGATCCTGAGCCAGAACGTGCCGACGATCGCGCTGGCGCCGCTGCTCATGATCTGGTTCGGGTTCGGCCTGCTGCCGAAGATCATCGTGATCACGCTCGTGTGCTTTTTCCCCGTTGCGGTATCCGCGATGGACGGATTCGCGCAGACGGACCGCACCATGCTGAACTATATGCGAATGATCGGCGCGAACCGCCTGCAAATCTTCCGCAAATTGGAGTTCCCGCACGCCCTGCCGTCCTTGTTCTCGGGACTGCGCATCGCCGCGACGTACAGCGTGATGGGCGCGGTCATCGCCGAATGGATCGGCGCGCAGAAAGGCATCGGGTATTACATGATCCTGCAAAAATCCGCTTTCCGCACCGATCGGATCTTCGTGGCGATCGCGATCATCGTGGCGCTGAGCCTGCTGCTCTTCCTGCTGGTGACGCTGATCGAGAAGCTGGTGATTCGCGGCGGACGCCGAAGCGGACAGGAAGAAGGAGGAGAAACGCGATGAACGTCTATACGGGGAAAAAGACACGCGAAGGCGCGGCCGAGACGCCGGGTCCCGGCCGCGCTGTCGGAAGCGACGCCTCTGCCCTCGCTCCGGTGAAGCTGGAGCTGGACGGCGTTCGCAAGTCGTTCGGCAGCAAACGCAAGCCGCTGCCGGTGATCGACGGCGCCTCGCTTCAGGTGCGCGAAGGCGAATTCGTCAGCCTGATCGGCCCGTCCGGTTCGGGCAAAAGCACTTTGTTCCATCTGATCGGCGGCCTGCTCCGGCCGGATGACGGCGAGATCCGGCTGGACGGCCGGATCATCAACGGCGAACGCGGCCATATCGGCTACATGCCGCAGCAGCCGGCCTTGTTCCCGTGGCGCACGATCGAAGAGAACGTCGTCCTCGACCGCGAAGTAAGCGGCGCGCCGAGGCGCGAATCGCTCGAAGAAGCGCGGCGCTGGATGGCGCGCGCGGGGCTGTCCGGCTTCGAGCAGGCCTACCCGCATACGCTGTCCGGCGGCATGCAGCAGCGCGCCGCGTTCGTGCGCGCCCTGCTCAGCCCGCACGGATTGATGTGCTTGGACGAGCCGTTCAGCGCGCTGGATGCTTTTACCCGCAGCGAGATGCAGGCTTGGCTGCTGGATATCTGGGAAGAGACGCGCCGCTCCGTGCTGTTCGTCACCCACCATATCGAAGAAGCGCTGCTGCTGTCGGACGCGATCTACGTCTTGTCCGGCCGTCCTTCGTCCGTGCTTCGGCGGATCGAAGTTCCGTTCCCCCGTCCCCGGCGCGAAGAGATCGCCGAATCGCCGGAGTTCCTCGCGCTGCGCCGCGAACTGACCGGGCTGATGAAAGAAGAGCAGCGGAAGAATCGGGGGAAAAGAAGCGAGTGAGCGGCGAGACAGATCGCTTGCGAGCGAGCGCGCTGAGCTTTCGAGTCCATTGACCGAGCAGATCGGGAAGCCGCGTACTCGGAAGCGTGAAGAGAACAGCTTGCAAAGGGCTCCCAGTTGTTCGCTGCTATCGCCAGCAGCAGCGCTCCACGATTCGCTCGTTCGCCCGAATGCTAACGGAACGTCATTCCTTTAGAGCGCCTTTTTTGCCCCTCTCCGATTTCTAACGGAACGAGGAGGCGCTTAGCCGCGAAAAATCGGGGTTTGGGTGGCGAAATCACTGCTTTTCCCCCTTTAAGCGTCATCTGGTTCCGTTAGGAATCGAAAGTAGCAAATTTCAGCTTCTAAGAGTCGCTACGTTCCGTTACGTTCGATCTCGCTTCCGCCGCTCCGTACAGCAAGCTGAATCGCCTGCTCCTATGCATCCGGTAAACCCGTTCGTGCGCTGCACCGCGTGAGGCCCGCACAGCCGCGATTCACATCGCGGCCGACGCTAACAAACACAAAGGTCAGGTGATGTCATGTCCGGCTTATTCGCCGATACCCATATCCATCTGGAACAGTACGCGCCGGAAGAAGCGGAGCGCATGCTTCGCGAGTTCCGAAGCGCCGGCGGGGCGTACGTCGTCGCCGTCTCCATGAATCTGGAATCCGCCCGCCGGACCGAGCGGCTGGCGCGGCAGTATCCGGGCCTCGTGCGCCCGGCTTACGGGTTCCACCCCGAGCAGCCTCTTCCGAGTGCCGAGGAAGAGGAGGCGCTGTTCGCCTGGATGGAGAGGCGAACGGCCCTCGGCGAAGCCGCAGCCGCGGAAGGCGCGCCGCGGCCGATGGTCGCGGTCGGCGAGGTCGGGCTGCCGTACTACAGTCGGCAGGAAGCGGCCGAGCGGGGCGAGGCGCTGGACGAGGCGGGCTACGTCCGCCTGTTGGAGCGCTTCGTCGTTTTCGCCGCGCGGCACGATCTGCCGATCGTGCTGCATGCGGTGTACGAAGATGCCGACACGGCATGCGACCTGTTGGAGCGCCACGGCGTGCGGCGCGCGCATTTCCATTGGTTCAAAGGCTCCGCCGAGACGGTGGAGCGCATGATCGCGTCGGGGTATTCGATCTCCTTCACGCCCGACATTCTGTACGAAGACGAGATCCGCGAATTGGCTCTTCGCTATCCGGCGGACCGGGTCATGAGCGAGACCGACGGCCCGTGGCCGTTCGAAGGTCCGTTCGCCGGACAGGCTACGCATCCGTCCATGACGGCAGACGTCTGCCGCGAATGGGCGGCGCTGCGGGGCTTAAGCGAAGCGGAAGCCCAGGTCGTCCTTCTGGCGAACGCCGAGCGTTTCTACGGCTGACCGCAGAGCGCACCGAGCTCCGAAAGCCGTCGACCCGCCTCCGTCTTCTTGCGACCCGAACTGCGCCGGCGCTGTATCCGGCGCTTTTTCGGCTGCATCGGCTTGTTCTCTTCTGCGCCGAACCCCGTCAAGGCCGCTGGCGTTCTAGCTGCGATTGTTGCATCAAATCGAAATAGATCCCTTTCTGCTCGAATAATTCATTCGGCGAACCCGCCTCTGCCAACCTTCCTTCACGGAATACGAGAACCAGATCGGCATGCCGCGCTTCCTCCGGCCGATGCGTCGTCGCGATCACGGTCGCTCTGCCCGCTTTCGAAGCGGCATCCCAGAACCGCTGCGCGTTCTCTGTATCCAACCCGGATGTCGGTTCGTCGAAGATCATCATATTTCCCGGTGCGAGCAGCACGCGAATCAGCGCCGCGCGCCGCTTCTGTCCGCCCGACAATCCTTCTCCGTTATGGCCTATTGGCGTGTCGTAGCCGTCAGGCAGGCCAATCAGGCGATGATCCATATCGAACCGTTCGGCCAGTTCCCTGATTCGTTCCGGTTCGATCGCGCGGCCTAAACGCAGGTTGTCGGCGACGCTTGCCGGGAACAACGTCGGTTCCTGCGGGACGAACGCGCGCTTGGCTTCTTCCGCACCCGAGGCTTCGATCCTGCCGCCGGACGGTTCGTATAATCCGGCCAGCAGTTTGATGAACGTGGATTTGCCCGAACCGCTTTCTCCCAGAATCACGACCGTGCTGCCCTGCCGGATCGTGCAGTTTACCGAACGAATCGCATCCCGTTCCGAACCGGGATAACGAAAAGTCAAATCGCGAATCGTCAGGTCTCCGTCGTTAAACTTTTCGGACCGGCGCACCGGAATCGATCGGAACTCCAGCACGCGCGCGGCGGACGCAAGCGAACTTTGAATCGTCGTCGCCAGATCGCCGGCATTTCGCGCCGGAAAGAAAATCAGCTCGATCGCGGCCAAGAAACCGACCAGTTCCCCGATCTCCAGCTCGCCGTTCAATACTTTGCTTCCTCCGATCGAAAGCACCAGAACGTAAGCTCCGACTTCCGAACAAGCCCCGAAGATCTGCATGATCCCTTGCGCCGTCGTACGTCTGAGCTCGGCCTTCCCCGCGCGTGCGCCGGACTCGCGGAAACGCCGAATTCCCCAGTCCTCCGTTCGAAGCGCGATCAGATCGACCGCTCCCCGGGTCAGCCCGGCCAGCGTCTCCAGCATATCGGAAACCGCATCCTGCGCCGAACGGTTGACTCGGATCAACGCCCGCGAGATCAACAGCGGCGCAGCCGATCCCAACAGCAGAAAAGGCAGCACGCTCCAAGTCAGGCCCGCATCGAAACTCGTCAACGCGATCGCGGCGCCGACGAACTGAACCGCCGCATGAACGGCCTGCGTCAGCACGGTCCCGTACAATCGGGACCAAGCGGGCAGGTCGGAAGAAACATAGGCTTGGATCTTGCCTTGAGACTGCCGTTCGCTCTCCGCCGGCGGCAAACTTAACAGATGCGTCAGCACCCCGATCCTCAAGTTCAGCAGGACACGCTGTTCGACTTTCGCGCTCGCGAAGCGAATCAACAGCCCCGTCATCCAGCTCAGAATCCAACTCCCCAGATAGAATCCCACGTATCCCGGCACCCGATCTCCAGGGTCCGACCGAACCAGTTCGCCGACGATTCGGCCGAGCAGCCAAGGTCTCGACAGATTCAGACCTGCGGCGCTTATTCCTGCCGCGACGCATAACGCGATCATCGATACTTCTCGGCGCAGCGGTCTGACGATGTTTCCGAATGTTAATGGATTCATGATTGCTCCTCCTTGATCGATTTTTACTTTCGCGCGCACAAAAAAACCTTCGATCCTCAAAGGATCGAAGGTTGAACCGGCAAACCGGATTCCGGTATGAAACCATAACGAGACGCAGAACGAACCGCGCGGACGAAGCGGGACGAAGTTTCGCAAAGCGGCCGGGTTTTGGCGAATTCACCGCCGTGTTCGGCATGGCCGAAAAGCGAATAAGAGCAAATCTCCCCTTATTTTCCGGCTTTTCGAAGCTTTCTGCGAAATAAGTCCAAATATCCTTTTAAATCACGTCGTTTCACGCTTGAATCGAACTTTCGTCCGAAATAAGCGGATTTATGGACTTATTTCGATTTTCGCAGCCGATAGCGGCCGAATAAGTCCGTTTACGGCCTTATTCGAAAAGGTGCTTATCCCGCAAGATTGCCGGACGTCCGCTTGGCCTCCCGGCACCGACGGATCTTGCGACTTCGCGACTTCGCGATCTGACGCGCGAAGTCTTTCCTGTCCGCGCGCTTCCGTCCCGTTCCGCTCCGGCTTAAGCCTTTTCCAATACGCCTTTTACCAAGCCTACGAACTTCTCTCTTACCCGCGCCGCCACTTCGATGACTTCTTCGTGGTTCAGCGGTTGATCGAGGATGCCGCAGGCCATGTTGGTCAGGCAGGAGATGCCCAACACTTTCATGCCGCCGTGCACGGCGACCAGCGCTTCCGGCACGGTGGACATGCCGACGGCGTCGCCGCCGAGCGTGCGGATCATGCGGATCTCCGCAGGCGTCTCGTAAGCCGGACCGCTCCACCATGCGTATACGCCCTGCTGAAGCGACATGCCTTGTTCTTCGGCGACTTGCAGCGCGATCTCGCGCAGTTCGCGGTTATACACCTGCGACACGTCCGGGAAACGCACGCCCAGCTCGTCGTTGTTCGGTCCGATCAGCGGGTTGTTGCCGACCAGATTCAGGTGATCCGTGATCAGCATGAGATCGCCCGGATTGAAGCTCGTGTTCACGGCGCCGCAGGCGTTCGTCACGATGACCGTTTCCACGCCCAGCGCTTTCATGACGCGAACCGGGAAGGTCACTTCTTTGAGCGTGAAGCCTTCGTAATAATGGAAACGTCCTTTCATCGCGACGACGGTTTTGCCTTTGAGTTCGCCGATGACCAGCTCGTTGGCATGACCGACCGCTTCCGATTTGGCGAAATACGGGATCTCCGAATACGGAATGACGACCGCGTTCTCGATCTCGTCGGCGAGCGTGCCCAGTCCCGAACCTAGAATCAGGCCGATCGTCGGCCGGTGCTGCGTTTTCCCCGCGATAAAGTCTTTCGCTTCCTGAATCTCTTGCATTTTCAGCATATAACTGCCTCCCAGATTATCTTATCGGATCGGATCGAATGATCTCTTGCCGCTGCCGCGCTTGTTTCTTCCTGTCCGGCATGCGCGATTGCTTTCGACGCGTTCTTGCCTGCCGACGATCCGATGATCTCGGCCGCCGACGCGTCTAGTCTATGACCGCAGCCTGATTCGGACGCCGACAGCGGACGCTTGCTTCCCCAGTGTACCGGGAGAACCGGCTCGGTGTAAACCGCCAACTCCGCCTTCGCGGCTCTCATGAGATTCTAATGTTCTCGCCTGCTCCCGGCGGGTAACATTCCTTAAGGACATTGGAGCAGATCGAACCCGCGGATTGAAACCTCGAACCGCTCCGTCCGTATACTTGTCATCGCCGAAACGTTCGCTTCGCGTTGCGGCTAACTTCATAAGGGAGGAATTTCAGATGTTCAAAAAAATCGTCGATAAGATCGCGCATTCCGCCGGTCATTCGAGACACAGGCACGGTTCGAGCAGCAGCCGCCGAGGCGGCCGTCATTACGGTTCCAGCAGCGACCGTCCGAGATATTCGCGCTCCTCGTCTTCCGATCACCGGCACGGCGGACATGGACGTCACGGCCATTCCTATTACAAAAGAAAGTCCGGAAGCTCCAGTTGATCCGCCGCATGCGAACATCGCTTGCCGGCATGAGCGACGCCGAAAGGCCGTTCCCTACGTCTAATGACGAGGGAACGGCCTTTTGTCTTGCGCGGCCGCCGCGGAATCGCTCGACCTTGGCTCTCAATTGCCCGCTTTCGCTCGCTCCAGCACGTTCAAGCTGCTTCGAATCGCTTCGGAAGCTTCGGCCGCGTCGGCAAAAGGCGCGTCCAAACGCAGCAGACGGCGCAGCAGCGCGGCCGTAGGCGCGGAGAGCGCCAATTCGTTTTCCCAAGAAGAACCCGCGACGGGCTCTGCCCGCGAACCGCTTCTGTCCGACGTAAGCCCGGCGGCTCTGTGCGCTCCGAACGCCCTGCGCTTCGCGGCGCTTCCCGCGGACGCGGCAGACTTCGGCTCGCTCGGGCCGACAGGCGGCGTATACCCGGAATACAGCATGTACAGCAGCAGATGGGCGGCATCTTCCAGATCCGAGACCACTCTGGCGGGCATCCGGCTGGGCAGCGGCGAACCTTCCGGGTCCGTCGCTTCGTGCTCGCCGATTCGCCGGGCCAAGCCGAAGTCGATCAGATGCAGTCCGTCTTCGTTCATGATCACGTTCGGAATGCGAATATCGAGATGCACGTAGCCGCGCGAATGGACATGCGCGATCCGGTCGAACAATTCCAGCGCCCAGCGCAGGCAGTCGGCTTCGTCGAAGATCCGGCCGTCTTCGAAGATCAGATTCTCCAACGTCCGGCCGCGCACGTAATCGGCGGCCAGCCACTCGCAGCGCATCTCCGTGAAGAAGCCCCGGCAGCGCGGAATAAACGGATGATCCATCGCCAGCAGCGCGTCGCGTTCTCTCGTCAGCAGCGCTCCCGCCGTGCGGCGGCGGCTCGGTTTGGCCTGCTTAAGCGCCACTTCGCCCGCGCTTTCGCCGTTTTCCCGGCGCTCGATGCAGCGGTAGCTCAACCCGTAACTGCCCATGCCCAGCCATTCGATCACCTCGTACCGTCCGGCGATTCTTCGTCCGGGCTGAATCGGGTAATCGCGCCAAGCGCGGATAAATTCTTTGATCCATTCCAGCATCCTGCACCCCTTCGTTCGTCGTCGTTCCCGCTTCTTCCGGAAAAGGACGGCTGCTTCTCTTCGCGCTCGGCGATCAAGAACGCATCGTATGCTGCCGTTTCGGTTCGTCCGATTCTTCGGCCGGGGCTTCGCAGCAGGACACGCTTTCGATCTGCCGGGCATCCGCATAGAGATAGCCCCACTCGCACATCGCGTTCAGCACGGGAACGAACGTCCGGCCGAGTTCCGTCAGGCTGTATTCGACTCTGGGCGGCACTTCCGGGAACAGTTCCCTGCGGATCAACCCGTCTTTTTCGAGCTGCTTGAGCTGTTCGGTCAGCACTTTCTGCGTGATGCCGGGAATCCGTTCGTAGAAGTCTTTGGTACGCACCGGCTGTCTGCTGACGTGGAACAAGATCAAGCATTTCCATTTGCCGCCGAGCGCGTTCATAAAAATATTAATGCCGGTATTCGGTTTCTCCATCCGTTTCCTTCCTTCCCGCTTCGCGCCCCGATACGCACCTTCAGGTGGCTAAGCCACTTCATTGTGCGTTATTTTCATCGCTCGGAACGCCGCTTATAATCCGAAACGTACACACCGCCGGGCCGGTCATCCCGAGCGAACGCCGCTCGTCGGCGGCCGGCCCCGAGCAGAGGAGGCTTCTTATGTCCATGCAAGATCTATTGAACCGCCGGCGTTCGGTACGCCATTTCGACCCGTCCGCTCCGCTTGCTCCCGAACTGCTGTCCGCTTGGATTGCCGGCGCCAGCCGTTCTCCGAACGGCAACAATATTCAAGCCGTCCGTTATCTGCATATCGCCGATCCCGATCTGCGCGCCCGATTGCTCCCCGCCGCGAACGGTCAGAAGCCGGTTACCGAAGCTTCGGCTTTGGTGGCCGTGCTGGGCGATCGCCGCGCGTTCGAAGCGGACAAGATCCGGCGCATTCTGGAAGACGGCCATGCTCTCGGTTATTTCGACGCGGCGACGCGCGATAATCTGGCGAACGCGGCGATCGGATACTACGAGGCGCGGACGCCGGAAGAATTAAACGTCGAGCTGACCCGCGACGCTTCGTTGGCCGCGATGTCGCTGATCCTGTTGGCCAACGAAGCCGGATACCAGACGCTCACCATGTCCGGCTACGATTCCGCGGAACTTCGCGAAACGTTGGAACTGCCGGAACATTTTGCGGACGTCATGCTGATCGCGATCGGCAAAAGCCTGAGCGAAGGACACCGCACGGTGCGCCATCCGGTCGAACGGATCTTGTTTACAGACCGGATTCGCTGAGGCCGAACGGATCGCGAGATCCGAACGTCCCAAGTCTCTGCGCGCAATATGGGACGGAGAGCGATCCGGTACGATCGGCAGATCGAACCGAACGCTCCGCCGCCGTTCGGGTCGCTCGCGCGCGAGCTTGCCTTATTCGCTCAGGAACCCTTTTCTCTCCAAAAAGTCTTTCAACTGCAAACGGGCGGGCGAGGTCAGCTTCCCGGCCATCTGCTGCGACCACGACGAAGTGCGCTGGCCGCCGGTGCGTTCGGTGAGATAGCGGACCGAAGTCTCGTCGTAAGCTTCGACGCCGCGTTCGTTCTGCTCCGGACGGTAACCGTTCATATGCAGCACCGCTTCCAGCGGAAGACGCGGACGTATGCCTGCCCCGTGCTGCGGATCGGGATAGCCGACGCACATGCCGAAGATCGGGTAGACGTAGTCCGGCAGTCCGAGCGCTTCGGAGACCGCTTCGATCTCGTTGCGGATACCGCCGATATAGACGATGCCGAGTCCGAGCGATTCCGCCGCCACGGCCGCGTTCTGCGCCGCAAGCGCCGCATCGACGGTCGCCACGACGAAGTTCTCGACCGCGCCTTCGTACGACTTGGCTTCCGGCGCGTGCGTCTCGGACGCTTTTTTCAATCGGGACAGATCGGCGCACCAGACGAGAAATACCGGGCATTCGCGGATATACGCTTGGCTGCCCGCAAGATCGGCCAGACGATTTTTCAACTCCGGCTCGGTGACGGCCACGGCGGTATAAGCTTGCACGTTGCTCGAACTGGAAGCCATTTGAGCGGAAGCGACGATCGCTTCCAGTTGTTCTTGGCTGACGGGACGATCGCTATATTTGCGCACGGAACGGTGGTTCATAATCAGGGAAATCGTATCGTTCATCGACAATCTTCCTCTCTTCTGCAGCGAATGGTATCGGTCTTGCGGAATTCCTTCTTCGCGGGCGAAGATCGAGGTCCGCATCGTTCTTATTATGAAACTCGGCGAGGCGGCGCGCAAGAGAAGTCCTTCCGGAGCTCCGAATGCTTTGCGTTCCCCGCGATCTCCGATGCCTCGTTTTCCGAAGAAAAAACGGCGCTCGAAAGGAGTCGGCCGTTCGACGGAGAATGGATAAGCAAGAACCGAACCCATATGCCGCACCGGTATTCCGTCTTGCATGCGATTCCGGCGGTCGAGGAGGAACGAAGCATGTACAAAAAAATTCTGCTCGCGGCGGACGGATCAAAAAACGCGCTGCGCGCCGCGGAAGAAGCGGCGAAGCTCGCGGTCTTGATGCCCGAAGCGATGATCGAAGTGCTGTACGTGGTCGATCAAGCCAAAGCCAGGGAAGAAGTGATGCGCGCTTCGAGTCAGGCCGAACTGGAGCAGAACCGCAGCCGGAGACTGGAACCGATCTTGGAACTGCTGAGCGGACGCCGGGTTCCCTATCGTTCTTCCATCGTGCAAGGCGATCCCGGACCGACCGTCGTGCAGTACGCGGCCCAAAACGGCATCGACCTGATCGTGATCGGAAGCCGAGGCTTGAACGCGCTGCAGGAATTCGTGCTCGGCAGCGTCAGCCATAAAGTGGTCAAACGCGCGAGCTGTCCCGTTCTGGTCGTCAAATGAATTTCGTCCGAAAAACAAAATTCGGCGCATGCGTACGGACGATCTGCTTCGTCCTGGCATGCGCCGAATCGGCGTATCGATAAAGTCTGAACCTGATTCGCATACTCAACATTTTTCTCCCCCGTCATGCATGCCGGAGAAGCGCGAGACGTGTTTCGGTAACGGTTTCGAAACGGCGGCGCTCAAGTAGTCGGTCTCGAACGGCGCATACGGTTCGACGAACCGTCCTTGCGTTTCGCGAAACGACAACTCTTTTCTTCCTTTCGGTAAAGCGCTATCATTTCGAGGTGCGTCAAAAGGCTCTTCGCTTCGCTGCCCGGGATCGCGCAGCATCTGAATGAGCGCGAAGGCGGCGGCAAACGGTAAATTCGATTGAGGCTTCCGGCGGCTTCTGCTCATGTTCTCTCTCCTCCCGCGTGATCTTATCCTACATATCGGCTTAGCTTTTTGTATATTTAACATTGCTGTACCGCTTTGACTCATGTTTTCTGGAAAAAATAGGTGAAAACCCAGAGGCGCCGACACTTTTCCGTCACATTTCCGACTTCATTGCGGATCAAGCGGCGTCGCCTCGTGTTTTCTAGCGAATCTCCCACGGATTATGCGCGTCGCGGAACGTTTGGGCCGCTTTGCTGAGTTTGAAGCTGCTTTTCTCCAAGATTTTCATGTAACTTCTAAGCGTCTGCGAAAAAGGAGAATCGGTTTTCAGCGCGAGATGCTTTTGAAAAGCTTTGCGCGCCTGATAGTCCATCACTTGGGTATCGTAATCGAACAACGGAACGTTATCCGTGCCGTACAACGCGATATAGAGCGATTGCGCATACATGTCTTCGACGGCTTTGGTCTCCGGCGTATTCGGATATTTTTTCAGATACCGGCTTTGGCGCTCCGCTCTCTGCGTCAATTCCTGCCACGTGATGATCAGCCCCGCGTCTTTGGTCATCTCGCTGCGGGTATCGTCCACGCGAACGGTCAGATATTCGGCATAACGCGGAGTGACTCTTTTGGCGTATTTCAGATACCGTTCGTAATCGATCTTGGGGAAATAATACCCCTCGGTGGTATCCAGCACGTAGCCTTGACTCGTGATCTCGTCGAGCAGTTTGTCCGCCTGCGCGACTCCGGTGCGCTTTCCTTTCGTCCAATCGGCGCGTTCGTACAGATCGGCGTTCATCAGCGCGTCCTGCACTTTCTCGGCGGCCAATTCTTCTTCGAGCGAGCCCAGACGTTTGTTCTGCGCGGCTTCCAGACTGCGCAGCCAGACCGTGACCGTCGCCTGCGAAGCCGAAGACGCGCGGGATTCGATAAACGCCCACATGCCGGATACGTTTCCGGCGGCGGCCAGCTTGTTGAACGCCGCGGTCGGGCTGGTCTGCGCCGCCGGCGCCGCGGCCGCGGCGGAAGCCGAAGCGGGCAGGATCGAACCGGTGAGCGCGGTCATCAGCGCCATAGCCGCTAAAGCCGGTATTTTTTTGCGTGCGCGATTTTGCGTTGTATTCATAGGATAAGTCCTCCTTAAGTGCGGATCTATGGGCGAATCTTGTTCGTTACGGGTCGACCGGTTATGCAACCGGATACATCTTCTTTTGCCTAGTATACGCGCCAAGACGGAAATCGACTCGAAATTTCGGATTTTTCTTTCGAGGAAAATCGGGGAGCGGTTCGGGATGCGGCCGAAGCGAGAGCGAGCCCGGACGATCGCGCTGCGGGAACGGCTCAGCGGCGCGGGGATCGGAGAGCTGGCGATCGTCTGGCGGGAACGGCGCAGAGGCGTGAAGAGAAGATCGAATGGTTCCCTTGCGGGCCGACACGGCGCGATGGGCGGACGGTCTTTCGCAGGCCGGCAAGTGGTATATGCTGCAGCATGCTGCACGTTCGCCGGCCTTTTCCGATGCGGATGTTGCAGTTTCTGCAAGGTTATGGGTGCGAATCGATCAGAAAAGGCCGTTTAGCGAGGAAGAAGCTGCATTTTCTGCAACTTCTCTCGGCTAAACGGCCTTTGTCGGGTCAAAATCTTGCACTTTCTACAACTTCCGTGTCCGGTTCGGCAAATCGGTGCAAAAAGGAGGCTGTAAGACGAAAGTCGGGCTTCGGCAGTCGTCAAGACTAAGCTTACAGACTCGCTTCCGCGCTGCCGTCACCCCGCATGCTTAGAGCTTCACCCGCTGCAAACGCAGCGCGTTCAGCACGACCGAGACGGAACTGAACGCCATCGCGGCGCCGGCCAGCCACGGAGCCAGAAAACCGGCGGCGGCGATCGGAATGCCGATCACGTTGTAAGCCAGCGCCCAGAACAGGTTCTGGCGGATATTGCGCATCGTGCGGCGGCTCATCTCGATCGCGTCGGCGATGCTGTTCAGATCGCCGCGCATCAGCGTGATGTCGGCGGCTTCCATCGCCACGTCGGTGCCCGTGCCGATCGCCATGCCGGTATCGGCGGTCGCGAGCGCGGGAGCGTCGTTGATGCCGTCGCCGACCATGGCGACTTTGCGGCCCTGCTCTTGGAGCTTCTTCACTTCGGAGGCTTTGCCCTCCGGCAGCACTTCCGCGAGGACGTCGGCTTCGTCGATGCCGGCCTTCTTCGCGATGGCGCGCGCCGTCGCCGCGTTGTCGCCGGTGATCATCATGACGCGCAGGCCCATGCCGCGCAGTCGGCGAATCGCCTCCGGCGACGTGTCTTTGAGCGTGTCGGCGACCGCGACCGTGCCGGCCAGCCGGCCTTCGACGGCGACGAGCATAGCCGTCTTGCCTTCGCTCTCTAGGCGCTCCATATCGGGGAGCGCGGCCGCCGCGTCGATGCCGCGCTCTTGCAGCAGGCGGCGCGTGCCGACCAGCACTTCCGCGCCGCCGACGACGGCGCGGATGCCGTAGCCCGGCATCGATTCGAAGCTGTCGGCCTGCGGCAGCTTCACGCCGCGCTCGCCGATCCCGCGCACCAGCGCTTCGGCAAGCGGGTGCTCGGACGCGTTCTCCGCCGCGCCGACCAGCGCGAGCAGGCGTTGTTCGGCGGAAGCGGCCGAAACCGCCGAAGCCGAAGAGGTATCCGAATCGGCGCGCCGTTCCGCCGAGGCAACCGCAGCCGTATTCTCGAACCGTTCCTGCGGTTCGGAGGAAGCGCCGCCGATCGCTCCGGCAGCGTTCGCCGCCTCGGCGATGCCCGCGGTTCCCGCGCTCCGCTCTTCGATTCCTTGCGCCGCGGACCATCCGTTCCCGCCTTCATAGACGACGACGTCCGTCAGTTCCGGCTTGCCTTTGGTGACCGTGCCGGTCTTGTCCAGCACGACGGTATCGACCTGCTGGGCCGCTTCGAGATGCTCGCCGCCCTTGAACAGAATGCCGAACTCCGCCGCCCGGCCCGATCCCGCCATGATGGACGTCGGGGTCGCCAGCCCGAGCGCGCACGGACAGGCGATGACCAGCACGGCGATCGCTTTCTCCAGCGCTTCGGAGAAAGCGCCCGGCTGTACGCCGAAATACCAGATCAGGAACGTGATCGCCGCGATGCCTACCACGATCGGCACGAAGATGCCGGAGATCACGTCCGCCATGCGCTGGATCGGCGCTTTGGAGCCCTGCGCCTCTTCGACGACGCGGACGATCTGCGACAGCATCGTGTCGCGGCCGACCTTCGTCGCGCGCATCAAGAGCGCGCCGTTCTTGTTGATCGTCGCCCCCGTGACGGGCGACCCCGGTTCCTTCTCCGCCGGCAGGCTCTCGCCGGTGAGCATCGACTCGTCGACGGAGGAGCGCCCTTCGGTCACGACGCCGTCGACGGGAATCTTCTCGCCCGGCCGTACCCGAACGATGTCGCCGGGCAGCACGTCCTCGACCGGAATTTCGGTCTCGGCGCCGTCGCGAACGACGATGGCCGTTTTCGCCTGAAGACCCATCAGGCTGCGGATCGCTTCGGACGAGCGCCCCTTCGCGCGCGCTTCGAACCATTTGCCGACGAGGATCAGCGTGATCAGCACGGCGCTGGTCTCGAAGTAGAGTTCCGGCAGTCCGTGTCCGGCCATGCCTTCCATCCCCGCCATATCGGAAGATCCGCCGGCGGCCGCCCACGCGATCGTCAGATACAGGCTGTAGAAATACGCGGCCGACGTGCCGAGCGCTACCAGCACGTCCATATTGGCGCTGCGGTTGCGCAGCGCTTTGTAAGCTCCGACGTAGAACGGCCAGCCGATCACGAGCTGTACCGGCGTCGCCAGCGCGAGCTGGAACCACGGGTTCATCAGCAGTTCCGGCACGTAGAGGAACGACGTGAACGAGAAATGCCCGGCCATCGCCCACAGCAGCGGCAGCGACAGCAGCGCGGAGATCAGCAGGCGCACGACGCGCTTGCGTTCTTCGCCGCCGCGATCGCGCGGTTTGCCTTCTTCTTTGAGTTTGGCTTCGTAGCCGAGCTGCTGCACTTTGCGCATGATGTCCGCCGGAGTCATCGCGCCCGGCGAGTATTCCACATGCGCCGTCTCCAGCGCCAGATTGACGCTGGCGCTTAACACGCCGGGCATGCGGTTCAGCCCTTTTTCGATCCGGGCCGAACAGGCGGCGCAGGTCATGCCGGTAATATCGAATTCCGACGACTCTTTGACGGTCGTATAGCCGAGCGATTCGATCTTGCGTTCGATCTCCGCAAGTCCGGTCTCTTTCGGATCGTAATCGACCGACGCTTTTTCCAGCGCCAGATTGACGTTCGCTCCCGCGACGCCGGGCATGCGGCTCAGCCCTTTTTCGATCCGGTTCGAGCAAGCCGCGCAGGTCATGCCGCCGATCTGAAGCGTCGCCTGCTGCGTTCTTGCCCGTTCGGGAGCGGACGGCGCGGTTTCTTTGGTTTCGGTATGCGCAGGCATCCCGAACACCTCCTCAGATACCCCTTAGGGGTATAATTTAATCCGATAAAAAGTCCGGTCGAAGCTTCTGCAAGTATCGCCCGGACTTCGCCTCGCGACTCGAATCAGACGATATCGTAGCCTTGATCTTCGATCGCCGCTTTGATCGCGTCCAAGCTGACTTTGGCTTCGTCGTACGAAACGTCGACCGTTTTGGCTCCCAGATCGACTTTGCCTTCGGCTCCGGCTTCTTGGACGGCGCCTTCGACGGCTTTGACGCAGTGGTTGCAGGACATTCCTTCGACGTTCAGCGTTGCGGTTTGCATGGGTAATTCCTCCTTGAAGGGTTTATTTTAACAGCTTGTTTACCGTTACCAACAATTCGTCGATCACTTCGGTCTCTCCGGCTTCGATCCGTTCGACCACGCAGCTCTTCATATGGCCTTCGAGCAGCAGTCTGCCGACGCTGTTCAGCGCCGATTGAGCGGCAGCGATCTGGTTCAGCACGTCGTCGCAGTACGTATCTTTTTCGATCATCCCTTTGATGCCCCGAATCTGGCCTTCGACCCGGTTCAGCCGGGAGATCAGGTTGCTTTTGGTCGCTTCGGAGTGATGGCTTTTTCTCGGCAGCTTGCCCTCTTCTCCGGGGACATGGCAGTGTTCGCTTTGCGAAACTTCTTCCGCCTTCTTGTCGATCGCCATAGGTCCACTCCTCTCGTAGATGTGTTCAACGTTGAATCTGACTCTATTCTAATATACCCCCATAGGGTATGCAAGGGTTTGGCAAAATTTCTTATTCCCTTCTTCCGATTCCTGCTACAATGAAGGTCGGACTTCAAAGCTAAGGAGCGAAAACGATGGCACAACTCTTTTTCAAATACGGGGCGATGAACAGCGGCAAGTCGATCGAGATCCTGAAGGTCGCCCATAACTACGAAGAACAAAGCAAGAACGTCCTGATCTTCACTTCGGCGATCGACGATCGGGACGAAGTGGGCCACGTCTCTTCCCGGATCGGCATGAAACGCGAAGCGATTCCGGTCTACCCGTCTACCGATCTCTACGAAGCGGTGAAGAACTATCAAGGCAACAAGATCAGCTGCGTGCTGTTCGACGAAGTGCAGTTCGTGACCAAAGCGCAGGTGCTTCAGATGACGCGCATCGTCGACGAGCTGAATATCCCGGTCATGGGCTTCGGACTCAAGAACGATTTCCGCAACGAGCTGTTCGAAGGCAGCCAATATATGCTGCTCTACGCGGACAAGATCGAAGAAATGAAGACCATCTGCTGGTTCTGCGAACGCAAAGCGACGATGGCGCTGAGAGTCGACGAGAACCGCAAACCGCTGTACGACGGCGAACAGATCCAGATCGGCGGCAACGACCGCTATTTCCCGGTGTGCCGCAAATGCCATGCGAATCCGCCGCTGTAAACGAATGAACCGACCGGACGCCTAAACGAAAACCCGAACGCGAAGATCATCGGATCTCCGGCGTTCGGGTTTTGCTTTTTTCCGGCCTTACAAGCTTCGGCGTTCTCTTCGGCCGCTCTTTCCGCATCTCCGCGCCGAGCGCCCATGCCATCCACAGCAGCAGCGCCAGATTGACGTATACGATAACCAGTCCGGAATAGACGCCGATCGCGCTCGCTTGCACCATCCACAGATTGGCCGTAACGCCGAGGCTGAGCAGAACCGCGGGCAGGCGCCAGCGCCGATCGTACAGGCAGACGAAGATCGCCAGCACCAGCGCCGGAACGCTGTAGCGTTCGTGAATTTCGGTCGGCAGCATGAAAAAGGCGAAATTGACCAGCGTCGCCGCTTTGAGCAGCGCCGGCGCGTCCGTTCGGCTGCGCCACAGGTAAACGGCTGCGTAAGCAACGAACAGCGCGAGCAGCAGGAATCCGGCGGCGCGAAGGCTCAGCAGGCCGAAGACGCGATTCGTATCCGGCGTGTTCGGCGGCGTGCCGATCCAATAATACCAGATGTTCATCGCGTTCATCGTGACTTGAGGATACATGCCGACGGCGCTGAGATAAGCGCCCTTAAGCATGGCTTTCAAGCCGCCCGCGTAAGCGAAGAAGACCGCGCAGACGCCCATGACCGCGGCAAACCCCGCGGCGAACCGCGCCAACGAGACCCACTCGCGGCTTAGGATCAGCCGTTTCAAGAAGTAGATGCCCAGCACCGCCAGCAGCGTGACGGCTTGGAACTTGCTGAGCAGCGCCAGCGCGAACAGCGCGCCGGCAAGCAGCGGCGAACCCGGCAGCAGCAGCAGCGAAGCGGCCATCAGCAGACTGTGCAGCATATCCACCTGGCCCCAGACGGAGCTGCCGAAGATCAAAGCGGGATTCAGCGCGAGAAGCGCCAGCACGAACAGGCGCGCCCGGGTCCGTCCCGCCGGCCGCGTCAGCCGGACGGCCGCCGCGAAGGCGGCCAGATCCAGCGCGATCAGCACGCCTTTGAACGACAATTCGCCGGCCGCCGGAACGATGCCGAACCAACCGGCGATTCGGCGATACCCGTCCATGATCAGCAGGAACAAAGGCGGATAGTTGATATTGTTTCCTTCTATATATACGACGCCGAGCCCGCGCTGCCCGACCTGCTTCATCCAGTCGATGAACAACTCCTGATCGCTCATGAATCCCCCGTGCCGGTAAGCAAGCAGCAGGCGGATCGACAAGGCCGCGGCGGCAAGCGCCGCGATCCAATAGCCGAAAGCCTTCGCTGCCCGCTGCGCCGGACGCGCCTGATGCCGCTTCATCGCATCCCCTCCTACGCTAAGGCGTTTCCGCGCCGCCCCAGCCGAATTTGCCGTTCCGTCCTGCTTTTTCCGACCGTTGTGCGCTCATCATAGCATGCGCGTCACGGCGGCTCAACCGTCCCGTCTTTTCGCCTCGGCCGCCGCTTTTCCTTTTCGAATCGGCGCTGTGTCAGCACTCTCCGTTGAGGGTAAAACAGGGCAACTCTTCTATTCGTTGTCCATGTCGTCATTCTTGAATCCCACGGAGGTGCAGCGCATATGCAAGGCTATCCGAATTCCGGTTCTCCGGACGCCAAGCGTCCCGAAGACCGTCTGCCCGAAGACGTGACTTACCTGCGTACCAAGATCTCCAACGTCGTGATGATCGGGCTTCCCGACAAGTCCGGCTGGGTGCTCGTCGACGCCGGAATGCCCGGTTCCGCGGCCAAGATCTTGAAAGCGGCCAGAGACTATTTCGGTCTCGAGAAACCGTCCGCGATTCTGCTGACGCACGGCCACTTCGATCATGTCGGTTCGCTTCAGGATCTGCTGGAACTGCTGCCGGACGTGCCCGTCTACGCGCATGAGCTGGAACTGCCTTTCTTGACCGGCCGGGCGGATTATCCGCCGGGCGATCCGACCGTAGGCGGCGGATTGATGGCGGCTTCCGCGCCGCTGTATCCGAACAAAGGGATCGACCTCGGCCGGCGGATACTGGCTTTGCCGGCGGACGGCAGCGTGCCGTTTCTGCCGCAGTGGCGCTGGCTGCATACGCCGGGCCATTCCGAAGGCCATATCTCGCTGTTCCGCAGCGCCGACGGCACGCTGGTCGCGGGCGATGCTTTTATTACGGTCAAGCAGGAGTCGGCGCTGGCCGTGCTGACCCAGCGGCGCGAGATTCACGGACCGCCTACTTATTTCACGCCGAACTGGGAAGCGGCCCGCACGTCGGTCGCCCGGCTGGCGGCGCTGCGGCCGACTTCGGCCGTCACGGGACACGGCGAACCGATGGCGGGAACCGAACTGACGCAGGGGCTTGAACGCCTGAGTCACGATTTCGACAAGGTCGCCGTTCCCGCCAGCGGACGTTACGTCGATTCCGCTCATATCGATCCTACCCAATAAGCGTTTCGGTGACCTGAAGCCAAGCTGAACGCCTGCTTAAAGTTCTGCCGAAAGCCGTCGACTTTAGCTGATTCTCAGGTTCCGTTCAGCTTTTTCTCATTTTGCGTTCATAGACTGAGGCCAAGAGAACCGCGCAAATTCTCTAGCCTCGGTCTATTTGAGTTTTTTCGACAAAAAGCAACCAAAAAATTCAAAAATAACATTAAAATTTCTTTTATCCATACCGATAATAAGGTTACTAGCTTAAATTCGACAAAATAAGACTTGAGATAGAATAGGCCGAGCCTCTTCTATTCACAAATCCGGGAGGCTCTCGCTATGAAAAATTTAAACGTACGCTGGAAAATCATGATCTTGACCTTCGTTACGGCTCTTCTGATGGCTGCGGTCGGTTACAGCGGCTACAACGCGACTCAAAAAGTCTCCGATGCTTCCGAACGCATGTACAACGAAAACGTAAAATCGATGGCGATTCTGGACGAGATCCGCTCCAACAATCTGTCCATGCAGTCGATCGTGTTGGAATTGATCGTGACCCAAGACGCCGATCAAATCGCCAAGCTCAAAGAAGCTCTGGAAAAAACGAAAGACTCCAATAACGCTTTCTATGCCGAAATCGAGAAATTGAATATGTCGGCGGAAATGAAAACGAAATACGACGAATTCCGCACCTTGGTTCCGAACTACCGGGCCGCTCTGGAAGAAGTCGTGGAGCTGGCCGCCAAGAACGACAACACGCAAGCCTACGCCTCTTTCACTTCCAAAGTCCAACCGCTTCGTCAACAGATGAACGATAGCCTTCAAGCGCTCACCGAACTGCAATCCAGCGAAGCCGCATCCGGCAGCCAACAAGCCATCGAGTTGAAAAACGGCTCCCTGGTCTTGATCCTCGGCCTGCTGATCGGAGGGATCGCGTTGTCGTTGTTCGTCGGTTTCCTGATCGCTCGCGCCGTCGCGAATCCGCTTCGCAAAATGCAGCAGATGATGCAGGAAGCGGAGAACGGCAACCTGACGGTCAAAGCCGATTATGCGTCCCGAGACGAGATCGGTCAGCTCTCCGTTTCTTTCAACGGCATGATCGCCGGCCTGCGCTCCATCGTCCAGAAAGTGGACGAAAGCGCCATGACCTTGTCGGCTTCCTCGGAAGAACTCACCGCCAGCGCCGAACAAACAGCCGTCGCTTCCGGGCATATCGCTTCCTCGTCGAGCCATCTGGCAGACGGTTTCGAAGAACAGACTCAGACCGTAACCCGCGTCACCTCGGCCGCCGAGCAGTTGGCCGATCATATGAACAATATCCGTACCGGCAGCGAGACGATCTCCGGATTGTCCGAACGCAGCGAACGCTCCGCTCGGGCAGGTCTTGACGAGGTGCGCGGCGTCCTCCAGCAGATGCAGCATATCGACTCCAGCGTGGACCGCACAGGCAGCGTCATCGCCGAACTCGAACGCCGGATCGAAGACATCGACAATCTCGTCGCCGCCATTCAACAAGTCGCCAAACAGACCAACCTGCTGGCGCTGAACGCTTCGATCGAAGCGGCCCGCGCCGGCGAAGCCGGCAGAGGCTTCGACGTGGTCGCTCAAGAGATCCGCAAGCTGGCCGAATCGGCCGCGGAATCCGCTTCGCAGATTACCGAAACCGTACGCTCCGTGCAGGACGAGAGCCGCAAAGCCGGCGTCTCCATGAGAGAAGCCGCCGGTCTGGTCAAGCAGGGCGTCGAAGGCGCGGGCCGCGCTTCGGAATCGTTCGCTTCGATCCAGCAGTCGATCTCCGACGTGTCGGTCCGAGTCTCCGATATCTCCCTTTCCATCGCTTCCGCTTCGGGCCAATCCGTCGAGATCGGCCAAGCGATGCAGCGGATCAGCCGCGTAACCGAGCAGGGCGCCGCCGGACTCCAAGAAGTCAGCGCGGCCAGCGAAGAACAGCTGTCCACGATGGAAGAAGTCAACGGCTCCGCCCGCTACCTGTCGCAGCTTGCCGAAGACCTTCAGCAAGAACTGACGAAGTTCCAACTGTAAGCCGAGCCGTAGTTCGGGGCCTCAAGCTGCGCCGCCCGGGTTCGCTTCTCTCTTCTCCGTTTTCGCCTGCGAGAGCCTCCCGCTTTCTCCGCAGGTTCGCGATCACCGGCCATCGGGCGGCGCGCTGCCGCCTGCGAGGAGGGTTCCTTTCTTCCTTCGCGGCCGTTCTCCATATGACAAGAAACCCGGCAGATCTTCTGCCGGGTTTCTTTTGGTTCGGGCGAGTTTTTAAGCGTTCCCCTCTCGCCGGATACGCCGAAGCATTCTATTCTATTCATCTTACTTTTTTCGACAATATATAACAAAATATTCAATAAAACCACTACATTTTCTTCTTTTAACACCGATAAATAAGATAATTAGATTATATTCGACAAAATAAGACCCGAATAGAACGAGAATTACCTCTTCTATTCTTATCCCCGAGGAGGCATTCGCTATGAAAAAAAATAATACGCGTTGGAAGATCCTGATCTTGACCGCCGGAGCTGCCCTACTGACGGTCGCGGCAGCCTACGAACATTACAGGCTCTCGCTCGCGATCGGACTTCTCGCTGTCTGCGCCGTATTCTATATCCCTCGTCAGTCATGGAGCACCAAACAAAAATCGGCGATTGAAGATTGGACGATGCAGCAGCCTTTTTCGTTCGCCGAGCAGCCCGGAACCCGCGAACGTATCGCAGAAACCGACGAAGCGGAAAATCCTTTCGATGCCGTGGCCCGAGACTTGCGTAAACTTGCCGAATTGACGGCTCAATCCGCTTCTCGCATTAGCCGCACCGCGAAGACGATACATGCAGAAAACGAAAAGGTCACGACCGCTATGCAGGAAGCCGCCGAACGCATGAAGCAAATCGCCTCCGGAGCGGGTCGGGCTTCGGAAGCGCTCGGTTCGATCCGGCAGTCGGTCGCCGATACCGCCGATCAGATCTCTATGGTTCCGCGCTCGAAGGTCTCCGCCTCCAGTCCGTTCGCCGAGCCGGAACATACGATGTTGATGTAGAAGAACGGTTCGCCTCTCTTAAAATTCGTGCCGCAGAATCGAATACAGCTCCGAATCGTGGAACGCCCCTTTGAAAAAGAGATGCTCCCGCATCCGTCCTTCCCTTTTCATCCCGATCCGCTTCATGACCGCCGCCGAAGCTTCGTTCTCCGGACGGCAGGTCGCATGGATGCGATGCAGCCCCAGTTCTTCGAAGCCCAACCGCAGCAGGGTAAAAGCGGCTTCGGTCGCGTATCCGTGCCCCCAGAATCTCGGGTTGAACGTATAGCCGATCTCGCCGTTGTAACCCGCTTGATGAATCCCGCATCCTCCGATCAGTTCTCCCGTTTCGCGCAGCACCACGACGAATTCGTAGCTCATGCGCGGTTTCTGCTGCTGCATTTCGATGATCTGCGCCACGTATTCTTTCGTCTGTTCTTCCGTATTCGGTCCCCACATGGAATGCGTCACCACCTGCGGATCGGACGAATATTCGTGCATGGCTTCCCAGTCCTCCGGCACGGCGTCGCGCAGGATCAGACGTTCCGTTTCGATATGCATGCCTCTCCTCCTTTTCCGTCCGATCTTCCGTCGAACAGACCTCGATCGATGAAGATGCTTTTCAATACCTTCTTCTCCTGCCGACCGGACAGGCAAAGCTTGACGGCTTCGCTACCCAACGAATGCAGATGAAAATCGATGGTCGGTATATTCAATGCCCTGCTGATCGAAAGATTGTCTTGTCCGATCACGACCGGAGCCTTCTTTCCTTCCGAAGCGAAATAGGACAGCATCCCTGCGGCAATCTCGTCGTTGTTCGCAAACAAGCAGTCGACTTTGCGATCCAGAGAGCCGAAATATTTGGCCGCTCTGATGCCGTCGTCGAATGTCCTGCAGTTGGCGAACGCATAGCGTTCGGAAAAGCCGTCCGCCGATTTGGAAAAAGCTTCGAAAACTTCACCGGCCCCGACGCTGCTCATCGGCTCTCTGCTGAACGTGACGCCGAAGGTCTCGAAGCCGTGCTCTTTCAACCGTTCCAATAGGGGTCCGTAAGCTTTTCCGCGTTCCAATACGACGGAAGAAATCGCGGCTTCCCCGGTATCTTCGCAGCTTACGATGTTTCCGAACTTTCGGAACTTCTCGATCTCTTTGTAATCGTTGGCCGCGGAAGTGATGATCATCCCGTCGTACTCTTTCGCCGACAGCATTCTCAAATAATCCAATTCCCGTTCTTTGTCGTAGTCGGTAGGCAGGAAGGTAACCCGGTATCCGTTTTCGAAGCTTTCGGAAATGATGGAGCTCATGATTTTGTCGTAGTAATTGTTGGACGTCGCATAAGGAACGATGACGCCCAGACTGAAGCTTTTCCCGATGCTTAGGCTTACGGCTTTGCTGTTCGGAATGTATTCCAGTTCTTTGGCCGCCGCAAAAATTTTCTCTCGGGTCGACTGCGAAATCCGGGATTTGTTATTCAGCGCTCTGGAAACGGTGGACACCGAATATCCCGTGACCTTCGCGATATGCCTGATATTTACCATACCTCATCCCCTCCCTGCCTGTCGGTGCCATCATTTTATCATATTCCGCCCACCCTCAAAAAAAGATCTTGACGCAAAACGCGTTGCGCAAATTACACTTCAAACAGGCAAAATGCCTGCACCGACAAAGGATGAAGGGATGGGACGGAAATGATGAAATATCTTCAAAGCATCGGTCGATCCTTGATGCTGCCTGTAGCCGTACTGCCGGCCGCGGCTATTTTGATGGGGATCGGATATTGGATAGACCCTTCTGGCTGGGGATCGGGCAGCGCGGCTGCCGCTTTCTTCATCAAAGCCGGGTCGTCTATCATCGACAACATTCCGATTTTGTTCGCGGTCGGGATCGCGCTCGGCATGTCGAAAGGAAGGGACGGCGCCGCCGCTTTGAGCGGATTGGTCGCTTATCTGGTGATTACGACCCTGCTTTCGACGAACACCGTGGCTTTGCTGCAGGGCATCGATGCCGCGAACGTGGACCCGGCTTTCGGAAAAATACAAAACGCGTTTATAGGCATTCTGTCGGGCATCGCGGCATCCGTAATGTTCAATCGCTTCAGCCATGTTCAACTTCCGGCCGCCCTGGCTTTCTTCAGCGGAAAGCGGATCGTTCCCATCCTGACTTCCGCCTTGATGATTCTCGTGTCGGCCGTCTTTTACTTCGTATGGCCTTTCGTTTATACCGGATTGGTTTCTTTCGGCGAAACGATCAGTACGATGGGCGCTCTGGGAGCAGGCATATACGGATTCCTGAATAAGCTGTTGATTCCGATCGGTCTGCACCATGCGATCAACTCCGTGTTCTGGTTCGACGTGGCGGGCATCAACGATATCGGGAATTATTGGGCCGGCACCGGCGTAAAAGGAATCACGGGCATGTATCAGGCGGGCTACTATCCGATCATGATGTTCGGGCTGCCCGCGGCGGGACTGGCGATGTACCATACGGCAAACACGAAAAAGAAAAAGCAGGTCGCTTCCTTGATGCTGGCCGGCGGCTTCGCTTCTTTCTTTACCGGCGTCACGGAACCGATCGAATTCGCGTTCATGTTCGCCGCTCCGCTACTCTACGGCATTCATGCGGTATTAACCGGCATTTCCATGGCCGTCGCTTCGCTCTTCCATTGGACCGCCGGCTTCGGATTCAGCGCGGGACTGGTCGATTTCCTGCTAAGCTCCAGACTGCCGATGGCCAACCATCCTTATATGCTGATGCTGCAGGGTCTGGTTTTCTTCGCGATCTATTACGTCGTGTTCCGCTTCCTGATCGTGAAGTTGAATCTGAAAACCCCTGGCCGGGAAGACGACGAGGCGAGCGATCCGGACGGGACCGAGACGAAAGCCGTAAACAAAAACGATAAATTCGCCGCCATGGCTTCGGAAATTTATGCCGGGTTGGGCGGACAGGAAAACGTGACGTCCATCGACAACTGCGTGACCCGCTTGAGAGTCGAGGTGAAAGATTCTTCTTCGGTCGATCAAGGGAAAATCAAAGCGACGGGCGTACCCGGAGTCGTCGTAACCGGCAGAAACAGCATTCAGGTCGTGATCGGCACGCAGGTTCAATTCGTCGCCGACGAAATCAAAAAAATCCACGCCTCCTGACCGAAGAATTCGAAGGAAGCCCGGAACGCGGAAAGGACTTAAAACATGAAAAGAATATTGGATTGCACCGCTTCGGATTTCCGGAGCATGAACGGTCAGCAGTTGAAGCAGTCGATTCGGGCATCCGAAGGAAGAGCCATTCTCGCGGAAACGATGACGTCCGTCGCTCCGCTGTATCCGAGCGTCACCAACGCCGAGCTTGCCGCCGCGTTCGGCGCCGACCTGCTGCTGCTGAACCTGTTCGACGTCTTTCGTCCGTCGATCGAAGGCTACGAATACGAATGCTCGGAAGGCGAATCGCTCGTTCGAAAAGTCAAAGAATTGACGGGACGGCCCGTCGGACTAAACCTGGAACCCGTCGATCCTGCAGCCGGGCGGATCGAGGAGCTCCATGCCGTTCCGCTCGGAAGGACGGCGGCCGAACAAACGTTGAAGGAAGCGAAAAAGCTGGGCTTCGACTTCGTCTGTCTGACGGGGAACCCGAAAACGGGCGTAACGAACGGCGAAACCGTTCGGGCCATCGAAAGGGCGCGCGACGTTTTCGGCGAAGAAGGCTTGATCATTGCGGGGAAAATGCACGGCGCCGGCGTCGCGAACGAAACGGGCGGCAGCATCGTTTCCGAAAAGACTATCGCCGACTTCATCGAGGCGGGAGCCGATATCATCCTCCTGCCCGCTCCCGGAACCGTGCCGGGTATCACCTTGGAGATCAGCGAAAAGCATGTGCGCTCGGTTCATGCTAAAGGCGCGCTGGCCATGCTCGCGATCGGCACGAGTCAGGAAGGCGCGGACGAGCAGACGATCCGACAGATCGCTTTGAACAGCAAAATGGCCGGCGCGGACCTCTGCCATATCGGCGACACCGGTTTTTACGGAATCGCGATTCCCGAAAACATCATGGCGTATTCGACCGCGATTCGGGGGAGAAGGCACACTTATGTCAGAATGGCTTGTTCGGTCATGCGTTAGAGACCGCCTTTCCCGGCTTTATCCGCACAAAAAAGGCGCTTCCCCGAAAAGGGAAAGCGCCTTTTTCTTTGCGAATGTCCGGCAGGACTTCCGGCTTTACTTCGAAGCCTGATAAGCCGCCAAGAATTCTTTGACCTTCGCCGGATCGGCGGTCAGAACGTTGCCGGTATCGACCAGCGGGCTGACCGTGGAAGCGGCTTTGATCTTGTTGCCTTCGTAGAACTTCAGAATCTCGTCTTGATTGATCGAATACAGCACGGCTTTGCGCAGGTCCGCGCTCTTGCCGACCGGACGGTTCTCCGAGGTATTGAACAACAGATACGATACGCCGTTGCTCTCGATCTTCTGCAATTGCAGCTTGGAATCGCCTTCGACGACGGAGAATTTGGTCTCCGGCACGCCGTAGTACGAATAGATCTCTCCGCTTCGGAGAGCCGCCAGCGCGCTGTCCGCGTCGGCGATAAAGCGCACGTTGATGTTCGAGATCTTCGGTTCGTTCTCCGTGCCCGGCATATAGGCCGGGTTCTTGACGAACTTGGCTTCGTAGTCGTTCTTGGTCGTCAGGATATACGGTCCGCTGGCGTACAAGGTATTGTTGTAAGCCGCGCCTTCGGTGACCGTGTTCTGATCGCCGTAAGGAATGTCTTTGGTCACGTCGAACTTCGCCACGTCGTACGTGTTGATGCTCTCGACCTGTTTCTTCGAAACGATGCCCGCCGATTGGTGACCCAGATAGTTCAGGACCTGCGGGAACGGTTCGGTCGTCGTCAGCTTGACGACTTGGTATTTGCCGGCTTTGTTGTCGGCTTGTTTCTTGTCCGACACGAGTTCGGAGATCGGAGCGTCGAGGCCTTTTTCCAGCGCCGCGCGCACGGTGCCGCCGCCTGCCGCGTTAACCGCGTCCAGCGCGGCCGGATCGGTAACGGCTTCGACCGTCTTGATATGTTCGTGGAGCGAGTACGTGCGGTGATCCGGCACGGAATCTTTGTTTTTCGCGCGGTCGAGCGCGAAGATGACGTCGTCGGCACCTACGCGTTCGCCTGTGTCGACGGCTTTGCCGTTCTCGACCTTAGCGAAGTCGATATCGTCGCGCAGGATGAAGTAATACTCCGAATTGCCTTCGGCGATGCTGAAATTGCGCGACAGCGAACCGTCGGACGTGATCTTGTCGTCGTCGGTCAGATTGATCAGGCGCACGTACATATTGGTGTTGATCGTATTGATCGAACCGTCGTTGCCTTTGATCGGGTCGAGCGACGTCAGCGTGGACGCGGACTGCGTCAGCACGAGCGGCTGCGTGGCATTTTTGGACGTATCGTTGAATTCGATGTCTTCCCAAGCCAGCGCGCGGGATTTGGACAACCGAACCGATTCCGGCTTCAGAATCTCTTTGTTGATCGCTTGGCTCTTGTACGAGATGTAGAGCGGCGCGATATACGCGTTATCGAAAACGAGCTTCTGCTCCAGCTCTTTGTATGTAGCCGCGTACTCTTCCGGCGATTCCTCGGCCGCTTTGTCGATCAGCTTGTCGATCTCCGGATCGGACAGGATGCTGTAGTCGCCGCCCGTCTTGAACAGCGAACGCACCGCGTAATCCGGGTTGCCGGTTACGGTCGTCCAGCTCGACAGCGCGACGTCGTAGTTGCCGGCATCTTCCTGCGCTTTGAAACTGCCGTAGTCCGGCTGAAGGTTCAGCTTCACGTTGAAGCCGTTTTTCGTGAGTTGGTCGCGGATGATGTTGACGTCGGATTCGCCCGACGTCATCGCCAGCAGCTCGATATCGACCGGCGCGGCGGCTGCCGTATCGGAAGCCGCTTGCTCGCCGCTTTCCGTCGATGCGGCCGGAGCGGCCGTATCGGATTTGGTCTTGACCGACGAGCAGCCCGCCAGAACCAACAGCAGAGACAGCAGCAGGACGGTCAGCGTTTTGGTGAATTTGTAAGATTGACGCATGATTTTCTCCCCTCCGTAAACGGATTTCTGTATTTGATTTGAAACTTTTCGGGCGAACGGTCGCGATTCTTGCTTCTCTCCTTAATCCAGCTTCGGATCGAGCGCGTCGCGCAGTCCGTCGCCCAAGAAGTTGAACGACAGCACCAGCGCGATAATCGCCAGACCCGGATAGACGGCGAGGTAAGAGTTCGTTTCCAGATACGCGCTTCCGAGCTTCAGAATGTTGCCCCATTCGGGAATATGCGGTTCCACGCCGAGTCCCAGATAACTGAGACTGCTGGTGGAGATGACGGCCGTGCCGATGGTCAAAGTCGCTTTGACGATCATCGGAGCCAGAGAATTCGGAACGATATGCTTGAAAATGATGGACAGGCTGCCCGACCCGAACGCTCTCGCCGCGTCGACGAATTCGTAGGTGGAGACCATCAGCACGTTGGCGCGCATCGTCCGGGCATACGTCGGAATCGCGCCTACGCTGAGCGCAAGGATCAAGTTGACCGTGTTCGCGCCGAACGCCGCGATGATCGCGATCGCCAGCAGAATGCCGGGAATCGAATACAGGATATCGAGCGCCCGCATGATGATATTGTCCGTCCGCCGGCCGTAATAGCCGGAGATCGCGCCGAGCGCGCCTCCGATCACGAACGGAATCACCGTGGAGATCGCGCCGACGATCAGCGAGATCCGGGCGCCGAACACGATCCGAGAGAACAAATCGCGGCCGAAGTTATCGGTGCCCAGCGGATACGCCAGACTCGGCGTCTGAAGGATCGCGCCGTAGTTGTTCTCCACCGCCATGCCGTAGTCGAAGGTGAACAGGCTGCATACCGACAGCGAGAACAGGAAGAAGATGAAGAACATCCCGAGCATCGAAGTCGTGCCTCGCGCCAGGCGGTCGATCGCGTCTTCCCATCTCGGCGAAGCCGGCGACTTCTGAGTGCGGATCTTCGCCAGCAGCACGATGCCGAGCAGCAGCGCGAACAGATTGCCCGTCGCGGTCGTCAAGACCAGAACCAGCGCGACGCCGGTCATCCAACCGGGAATCGCTCCGCGTTTGACGAACGCGGCGATCAGCAGCAGCGCGGCGAACTGGATCACGGCCACGATCAGCAGCACCAGCATGCCGAGCGGGAACGTATCCGCCACGTAAGGCTTGAACAGGTTAAGCGCCGAGACGGCGATGACTCCGATCTGCGTGAGCAGCATATACCCCGCGAAAATATATTCCGGCGTCTTGACCTTCTTGATCAGTTGGAACGCCGCCGCGGTCGCGAACACGTTGCCGGTCGCCAGACTGAGCAGTTGGAGCCACCCGAGCGTCCGCGTTCCCCGGCGAATATAGCCGACCTGCGTCAGATCGCGGCGGATCAGCAAAGCGATGACGATCTGCACGAGCGTGAAAAACGCGTACGCGGCGGCGATCGTCAGCGTTCCCGGCTTGACCGCTCCGCTGCCGTAATCGAACGCGTTCGCCAGCAGGATCAGCGTGAGCAGCAGCGAAGCGATCCAAGCAAATCCCGCCTGCGCGTATTCCGGCGACGAATGCCGGCCTCCGCCGACTCCGGCATCCAGTCCCGAAGCGGATGCCGAAGCGCCGGGTTTCGACGGTTCGGTGACCGATAATTCGGACATGTGTCGTACAACCCCTTTCTTTCTCTGTCTTTATCCGTGCGCTTGTGCGCTTCTGGTAAGCGGTCATTAATACTGCTTCATTTTGGTCCGAATTCTCGGGTCGATGAACGCATAGAGGACGTCGATGACCACGTTGACGAGCGAGATCACGATCGCCGTGTAGACGACCCCGCCCATGACGGCCGGAATGTCCGGCACGAACTGCTTGTCGACGATATAGCTGCCGAGGCCGCTGATATTAAATACTTTCTCCGTGATCGCCGCTCCGCCGAGCATTCCGCCGAACTGCAGGCCGATCACGGTCACGATCGGAATCAGCGCGTTGCGCACGGTATGTTTGGTCAGCACGGTGCGCCGCCCCAATCCTTTGGCTTTGGCCGTGAGAATATAATCTTCGTTCATGACCTCGAGCGTGGACGAACGGGTCATCCGCGCCACCGCTGCCGTCAGTCCCGTCCCGAGCACGATTACCGGCATGATGAACGACAAAGCGTTTCCGGGCGTATAGGTCGCGGGCAGCCAACCGAGCTTGACCGAGAAGCCGAGGATGAACACCAGTCCCTGCCAGAAGTTCGGAATCGACAACCCGATCAACGCGACGAACATGAAGCTGTAATCGAGCCACGAATTGCGGCGCGACGCCGACAGAATCCCGATCGGCAGCGCCACCAGCAGCGCGAGGACGAGCGAGAACGAAGCGAGCATTAAAGTCACCGGAAACTTCCGCAGAATCGTCGCCGCGACGTCTTCGTTGCCCGCGAACGATTTGCCGAGATCCAGCGTCAGAACGCCCCGAATGTTATCCCAGAGTTGAACCAGATACGACTGATCCAGCCCGTAAATCCGGTTAAACGATTCGATCTGCTCGGCGGTAGCCGTCTCCCCGAGGATATTGGCCGCGGGGTTCATCGGAGACAGGTGCAAGATGGTAAAGACAAGAGCGGATACGCCGACCACCACGAACAGCGTCATCAGCAGACGTTCGAATATGTATTTCGCGTACGGATTGGCGTACAGCGCCATCAACGCGACCATCGGCAGCCCGATCACCGCGGCGAACGCCGCAAAGATCGGATTCGCGATCAACGACTCGAAAGTCGCCGCATAATCGTCTCGCGGCACCTGTCCTTGTTCGGCCCGTTTCGCCGCGATCTCTTCGGCTCTCGCTTGCAGCCGTTCTTGAACTCGCCTCTCGACTTCCCGCTTATTCTCCGCTTCGCTCGGCGCCTGTTTGAAAAATCGCTGTTTGGCCGCAAGCTGCCGCGCGAATTCTTCGCGCAGTTCTTGTTCATGGCCGGAGGCTTTCAACTCTTCCAGCGCAGCGGCGCGCAGCTCCGCATAACCTCCGCTTGACCGCCTTGTCAGCCACACGGCAAGCACGAACAGGTTGACGGGTGCCCCGAGCAGCAGCAGCCAGAAGCGGTAGCCGGGAATGCCCAGCATCTTGCGATATAGACGTCCGACCGGCGCATGCCAGGCGGAACGCTGACTTTTTAACGCAGCTCCCATAAAAAACTTGCCTCCCAAAACGTTGCAAAGGTATAATTCGTTCATAGCTCTTAATTCCGATTAACATACTCGTATTTATAAATCGTATTTTATGGGGCCCGATCCCATAAAGTCAAGGTTTCGCGAAAACATTTTTGGAACCGTCGCAGGGCGGATTACATAAGAGGGAGTGCTGAAGATGGAAAAACTGCTGGAAGTCCGCGATCTGCGCGTTTCTTTTTCGGCCCGAGAGACCGAGACGGAAGCGGTTCGCGGCGTCAGCTTCGACTTGCGCAAAGGGGAAACGCTCGGCATCGTCGGCGAATCGGGCAGCGGCAAAAGCGTGACCGCGCGGGCGATCATGCGGCTGCTGCCGGAAGCGTCCGCGCGGGTCAAAAGCGGGGAGATCGTCTTTTTGGGGCAAAATCTGGCTCGGAAAACGCGCAAAGAAATGGAAGCCGTGCGCGGACGCGATATCGGGATGATCTTCCAAGATCCGATGACTTCGCTGAATCCGACGCTGCGAATCGGCGAGCAGATCGCGGAGACGCTGCGCAAGCATCGGAAAATGTCCAAACGCGAAGCGCGCGCCGAAGCCGTCGAGATGCTGAAGTTGGTCGGCATTCGCGACCCGGAGACGCGTTTCGATCAATATCCGCACGAATTCTCCGGCGGCATGCGCCAACGGGCCATGATCGCCATCGCGCTCGCCTGCCGGCCGTCGCTTCTGATCGCCGACGAACCGACGACCGCGCTCGACGTGACCATTCAAGCGCAGATCTTGAACGTCATGAAGCAGATGCAGGAAAAACTCGGTACCGCCATCATCCTGATCACCCACGATCTCGGGGTCGTCGCCGGGATGTGCGACCGCGTCGCCGTGATGAAGAGCGGCGAGATCGTCGAAGAAGGCCGGACGGAAGATATTTTCGCCAAGCCGCAGCATCCGTATACGCGGAAGCTGCTTAACGCGCTCCCGCGGCTTGACGAACCGAAGAAGCCCAAAGCCGCTTCGGAAGCGGCAGCTTCGGGCGAGCCGCTGCTCGAAGTCCGCTCGCTGCGCCAGCATTTCAATCTGGGCAAAGGCCGTACGCTGCGCGCCGTGAACGACATCAGCTTCTTTATCCGCGAAGGCGAAACGCTGGGCATGGTCGGCGAATCCGGCAGCGGCAAATCGACGACCGGCCGCGCCATCCTGCGCCTGCACGAGCCGACGGGCGGCGACGTCTTGTACCGGGGCATGGCCGTCAACCGGCTGTCGCCCAAAGAAATGAAGCTGATGCGCCGCGAGATGCAGATGATCTTCCAAGATCCGTACGCGTCGCTGAATCCGAGACTCAAAGTGCTGGACATCATCGGCGAAGCGATGGACGTGCACGGCTTGTCGAAGAATCCGGCGCAGCGGCGCGCTCGCGTCGAAGAACTGCTGGAGATGGTCGGACTCGATCCGGCGTTCGCGCTGCGCTACCCGCACGAGTTCTCCGGCGGTCAGCGTCAGCGGATCGGCATCGCCCGCGCGCTCGCCGTCGAACCGAAGTTTATCGTCTGCGACGAACCGCTGTCCGCGCTGGACGTATCGATCCAATCGCAGGTCGTGAAGCTGCTCGAAGATCTGCAACAGAAGCTCGGCCTGACCTATCTGTTCATCGCGCACGATCTGTCGATGGTCAAGCATATCAGCGACCGCGTCGCCGTCATGTACGCCGGCAAGATCGTCGAGCTGGCCGAGAGCGAAGAATTGTACAACAACCCGCAGCATCCCTACACCAAGTCGCTGCTGGCCGCGATTCCCGTTCCCGATCCGGCGATCGAAGCGAAGAAAAAACGTACGCTGCTCGAGGAAGACCACGGCGAAGACAAATACGGACTGGAAGACTCGGAACTGGTCGAAGTATCGCCGGGACATTGGGTGGCGATTCCGGGGCAGGCGCTCGCAGGAGATTGATCGACGGCAGGAAGTTAGCCGGTTATCCGTAACGCCCTACCGGTATCGGGCGTTCTACAAGAAGACACCTCCGCGGGTCGGAGGTGTCTTCTTATGGGAAACTGGCCCTTGACCGAATTAAACCTAACCTCGTAATCGGTCAAGGGACTCTTATGCTGAACGAAATAAGAGGAGCTTCGATCCGAATCTTTCGAAAGGGGAATCTCGGTGTCCAAACTCGAAAAGATCTTGCTTACCCTGCTGCTCGTCTGCATGATGACTTGCGTCGTGCAAAGCTTCATGTATCGGTCGCTCAATCCCTTGATGGTGCTTCCGCTGCTCGCCGGCTGCGTGATTATCCGCGTCTTGACTCAAAAAAGACAATCGAGATGAACAAAAACAGCCGCGATTCGTCGCGGCAAACGTCAAAAAAGCGACCTTGCTTCCCGTTTCATACGGAAAGCAAGGTCGCTTTTGCGTTCATTTCTTGCCGGATTGCCGTGCAAGCGAACGATAACCGTTAAGCCAGCGTCCGCTCCACCGCCGGTTTCCCGGCCGCCGCTTTCTTCACCATGCTGCGCGCGATGTGCACGCCCGCCGCGCCGGCCTGCGCCAGACCGCGAGTGATGCCCGCGCCGTCGCCGCCGCAGTAAAGCCCGCGGATCTCGGTCTCCAGCGTCTCGTCGAGCTTCGGACGGGCGGAGTAGAACTTCGCTTCCACGCCGTAGAAGAGCGTATGCTCGGACGCGATGCCCGGCGTGACTTTCTCCAGCGCTTCGACCATCTCGATCAGGCTTTTCATCGTGTTGTAAGGAAGCACCAGACCCAGATCGCCCGGCACGGCTTCTTTGAGCGTCGGTTCGAGGAAGCCTTCGCGGATCCGATCCGGCGTGGAGCGGCGGCCGCGCAGGATATCGCCGTACTTCTGCACGATCACGCCGCCGCTGGACAGGTCGTTGGCGCGTTCGCAGATCTCGCGGGCGTATTCGTTCGGTTTGTCGAACGGTTCCGTGAATTTGTGCGACACGAGCAGCGCGAAGTTCGTGTTATGCGAACCGAGCGCCGGATCTTTGTACGAGTGGCCGTTCGCCGCCATGACGCCGCTGTGGTTCTCGACGACCACGTGGCCCGAAGGGTTGCTGCAGAACGTGCGCACGCGGGTGCCGACCGACGTGTTAAACACGAATTTGCCTTCGTACAGATGCTCGTTGATCTGGCGCATCACCACGTCGGACGTCTCGACGCGAACGCCGACGTCCACTTGGTTGTTGGTCAGCTTGAGGCGGCGCTTCTTGAACACGTCCGACAGCCAAGCCGAACCGTCGCGTCCCGGCGCGATCACGACGCGCGGCGCTTCGAATTCTTCGCCGTTCTTCAGACGGATGCCGCGCACGACATGCTCCCCGTCTTCTTTGACCGTGATCAGGTCTTCGACTTCCGCTTTGTATTTCATCTCCACGCGCGGCTTGAGGTATTCGAAGATCGATTTCAGAATCTCCAGATTCTGCTCCGTGCCGAGGTGGCGAACTTCGGCGCGCAGCAGCTTCAGCCCTGCCGCGTAAGCTTTCTGCTCGATATCGCGCACGGTATCGGTCGTCGGATCAGTGATCGACCGCGTCGCGCCGTGTTCGAGGTTGATCGAGTCGACGTATTGGATCAGTTCCATGACCTGCGAAGGAGCCAGATAGTCCGTCATCCAGCCGCCGAATTCCGTCGTGATATTGAACTTGCCGTCGCTGTAAGCGCCCGCGCCGCCGAAGCCCGCCGTGATCGAGCAGGCCGGCAGGCAGCCCGCGAACTCTTTGCGTCCCGCGGCCGGAGGACAGAACTGGACTTTGTTTTCCAAGATCGGACAGCGGCGCTTATAGATATCGTGACCTTTGTCGACGAGCAGCACTTTCCAATCCGGAGCCTGACGGGTCAATTCGTAGCTGGCGAAGATCCCCGCGGGGCCCGCGCCTACGATGATGCAGTCGTATTTGACGGAAGGTTGGGCTTGCTGTTCGTTCAATTCGAGCGTCGTGGAATCGGTCATGATGGGTGGTCTCCTCCTCTAATGGACGCATACCGTGCTTCGGATTTCGGCAGCCCGGCGAATCGGCGCGGCGGCGAAGTCGCCCGCAAACGCGCAAAAAAGCCCGGCTCCCGGCAGGTATGCAAAAGCATCCTATCCGTAGCCGGGACTTTACGGTTCCCTGGTAGAGACTCCCGAACCTTATCTTCGGGAATATACGAATGATTATATGTGTATGAATGAAATTGTTCGCGTTTCAACAAAGATCATCATAACGGATCATTCGGACGGCGTCAAGCCGTTTCGACTACATTATTCGATTTTCATTTCATTAACAGACGTATATCTAGTTTCGAAAAGCCATAAATCCAAAATAAACGAACATTAACCTTGATCTAAGCATTATTCATTCACTTTCGACTCCGCTTTTGCGAACGGTGTCCAGAAGCTTATCCTGCCATTTCCCCAACTCGTCCGGCTGATCTTCGGCTCGCATGAACTGCACGAACAAGATCTGCCGATCCCCGTTTCGATCCAGCGTATACACCAGCCCCGCGCTTTCCGCGATTCTGGAACCGCCTTTGCGATCGAAATCGCGGAAACGAAGCCGGTCCATCAGCTCGTCGCGATCCGCCTGCGGAAGATCCGGCTGAAGCACCTCCGTTACGTAACGAATGACGTCGCGATCGGCTTCCGTTTCCTCGCCGGTTCCGTTCGAAGGGCCTAATCGGAACGCCAACTCTCTCAGTTCGTTGCCTTCCGCGTTGGTCCAAGCGTTATAGCCGTAACCTTTCGCGGCATCGCCGAAATTCTGGCGGTTCTCGTTCAGCATCGGCAGCGCGCCGCTCAGCAGTTGACCGTCTTTGTCCGCCGCGTTGATCCTTACGTCCTCGCTGCCGGCTTTCGCTTCCCAGCGGCTGCGAAACTCTTCGTACGTCAGCGGTACCAGCGGATCGGCGATGCCTTCAGGCATCTCTTCTCCGTCAATCCCCGGAATCGATGGAGCATCCGGATAGATGATCGTATCGCTGCCTTGCCCTGCCGATACGCTCGGCGTAGGGCCGTTCGGAATGCCTGTCCCCGAATCGTTTCCTTGCCACGGCAGAATCAGCATCGCGGCCGCCGCCAACGCCAACGCGCCCGCTCCGATTCCTCCGCCTGCCCACAGCTTCCGCTTCCGGATCTGCCGCGTCTGCCGCTGCTCCGACTCCCGCGGCACTTTGGTCCAAGAACGGATTCCGCTCATGATCTCGCCGCGAATCTCCTCCTTGCGCTGCGCGCTCAGCTTCGGGATGTCCATCAGCCCTTTGTCCGGTCTGTGATCGCCGCTTCCCGGCCGTCCGTTAGTCCCCATCGCTCGCTTCTCCCCCGATCCATTGTTCGAATTCCCCGTTCTTGCGCAGGGCGCGCAGCGCCCGATGGCTGACCGTCCGCACCCGGGCTTCCGTGCAGTCCAGAATAGCCGCCGTTTCTTTGACGCTCAGCTCTTTCTGATACAGGAAAAAGATCACTTCCCGATGCGAAGGCTTCAGTACCTCCAGCATATCGAATACTTTTTTCCGGCGCTCTTCCGTCAGCAGCACGTTCTCCGGCTCGTCCGCGGTCGGCGCCGTTTCTTCTTTCGCCGCCAGAAAACCGAGCGGCGACCAGCGCTTGCGCCGCAGCGAATCCAAAGCGGCGTTGCGCGCGATCGCGATCAGCCACGTTTTCGGCGAAGACTGTCCTTTGAACGCCGACAGATTCCGGTACGCCTTGATGAATACCTCCTGAAGCACGTCTTCGGCCTCGCTCCCGCGATCCCCCAGCATAAAAAACAAATATTGATGAATATCTTCGTAATACGACTCGAACCATTCGGCGATCAATCGTTCTCCGTCCGATTCGCTTGCCATCTCTCGGTATGATGTCATCGCGTGTCCGTTCGGCCTCGGCGTCGGGAACGTCATCCCGCTTCCTCCGGTACTCCGCTTCGCCAAGCCGCCGCCCCCTCTCTGTCCTCTTTTCCTATTAGACGCGGCTGCGCCGAAAAATATGACACTTTCGCTGATCCGGCAGGAATTTCCGCTTCGATCTTGAATAACCGTTAGCGGGTCGGTCCATGATACGGCCGAAGGAGGAATGTACATGCAGGTCCGTTTAAGCGAATATACCCCCGATTGGCCGCGGCGCTTCGAGGAAGAAGCCGCTTATTTGCGCGACGTCTACGGCGAGCTGATTCTGCGGTTCGAGCATTTCGGCAGCACGTCCGTGCCCGGCATGAAAGCCAAGCCCGTCATCGACATGATGGTGATCGTGCGCGACATTACGGTCGTCGACGATTATAACCCGCGCATGATCGCGGCCGGTTACGACGCCGCGGGCGAATGGGGCATCCCCGGACGAAGACTGCTGCGCAAAGGCGGCGAAGATCGCACCCATCATATCCATTTCTACGAGGACGGCAATCCGCAGATCGACCGCCACCTCGTCGTCCGCGATTATCTGCGCGCGCATGCGGACGAAGCCGAAGCTTACAGCGCGATAAAAGAAGAACTGGCTTCGGTGCACTTGGAGACGAGCGGCTACAGTCTGGCCAAGAAAGCGTACGTCTCCGATCTGGAAAAACGGGCGTTGGCGTGGCAGTCGGCGCAGCAGCAGAGTAGCGAGTAAGAAGCGCGCATACGCAAAAAGCCCGGACTTCACGTCCGGGCTTTTTACCATGCAGGCGATATTTCTCCTCAAAGTCCTTTAAAATCTGTGATCCTGCATCCGCAGTCCGCGCCGCAGCCCATCCAGATCCAGACCGTCGGCGGCGAAAGCCGCGCGGATCAGGCTCGGCGGCGTGAACTCGTCGTATTTGCCGAGATAAGGCGCTTCGAATTCGTCCAGCAGCGACAGCGGATCTTCCATCCTTTCGCTCTCGGACAAGATCAGATGCTGGAGTTCGTCCGCGTCCGTGCGGCCGGCGACCACCATATAATGCGGCTCCATCGGCACGACCGAACGTAGCGAGAGCTGCTGCGACAGATGGTTCTTGATCAAGCGCTCTAACGTGCGGAACTCCCGGCTGCCGATCCACGGCATGATGAACATCGAATCCCCGCCCGCGGGCAGTACCAACCGTTCCGTCAGCCCCGTCTCGCGGGACAAACGGCGCGCGCGTTCGAGCCGAGCCGCCGCGTTGGGCGCCAGATACGGATAGAGCGTATTTTCCCGCAGAATCTCGCGCATCTTCCGCAGAATCCGCGTGTGCATATCGCCGCCCGCGCCGAGCCAGAGCGTATCGACTTTGCCTTTGGCATGTTTAACGTAGACGGCTTTGTGACGGTTGTCGACTTCGTCGACTTTCCACAGCCGACCCGCCAGCGAGAAACAATACCCGGCAGGAGGCACCGTCGTGATCGAACCGATCTCTTCCGAACCGTCGTAGACGACATGTTCTTCTTCGTCTTTGAACACGGCGTAGAACCGGTAATGGCCGGAGACCCGCTCGCCCATCATGCCGACGATCAAGTTCCCGTCTTCCGTCTGCTCGATATGGTCCGTCGCCAGCAGATATTCCAGTAGCTCGCGGTACTGATCCGTCGTAAAGTCGGCGAAAGGCGGCAGCGTCAGCACCGCGCGCGCCAATTCCCCGGCTTCGGCTTCGCCGAAACTCCGCAGCACGCTCATCGTCTGGTGATACAGCAGACCGAGCGGAAGCTGCCGCACCGTCTGCGGCTCGATCCATTTCTCCTTAACGTACAGCTCGCAGACCGCGATCGCCCGCAGCAGCGTCCACGGCATCCGCGCGGGAAGCTGCGCTTCTTCGTCGTCTTCTTCGGCGCAGACGAACATCATCTCCGCGACCGAACCTTCGCGGCGGCCCGAGCGCCCGAGCCGCTGCACGAAGCTCGCGCAGGAATACGGCGCGCCGAGCTGCATGACGCGCTCCAGACTGCCGAGGTCGATGCCCAGTTCCAGCGTCAGCGTCGCCGCCGCCACGGCCGGACCGCGGCCTTCGCGCAGCGCCGCTTCGGCTTCTTCGCGCAGCATCGACGAGATGCTGCCGTGATGCACGTGGAACACGTCGGGCTGCTCACGCATCGCGGCAATGCGGCGCATCTCCAGAATGGTCGTCTCGGCCGTGGTGCGGCTGTTGGTGAAGATCAGCGCCTTCTTCAGATGCGTATGGTCGTAGACGAAATTGTTGTACGCTTTCTTCGCGTTCTCCAGCGCTTCCGTCTGCCGCTCGTCGCGGGCGTCGGGCATGGCGAAGTTCTCGATCGACAGCCGCAGCTTGCGACCGCCCGGCGGCGAGACCAGCTCGACCGGCATATGCGTGCCGCCGGCAAGCCAAGACTTCACGGACTCGTAATCGCCGAGCGTCGCGGACAGCCCGATCCGGCGCGGCCGGCAGCCCGCCATGCGCGACAGCCGTTCAAGTTGGCTCTGCACCTGCGCGCCCCGGTCCGCGCCCATAAAAGCGTGCACTTCGTCGATCACGACAAAACGCAGATCGCCGAACAGCGCCGGAATGGCGTTGGGGCGGTTCATCAGCAGTCCTTCCAGCGATTCCGGCGTAATCTGAAGCACGCCCGACGGATTGCGCATGACTTTGGTTTTCTCCGACTGCGGCACGTCGCCGTGCCAATGCCAGACCGGAATATGCGCGTCGCGCATCAGCCCTTCGAGGCGCTGAAACTGGTCGTTGATCAGCGCCTTCAACGGCCCGATATACAAGATGCCGACCGAGCGCGACGGCTCCTGATCGAGCAGCGTCAGCGCGGGGAAAAAGGCCGCTTCCGTCTTGCCCGAAGCGGTTCCCGACGCGATCAGCATATGATGGTTCGTATCCAGAATGACCCGGCTGGCTTCCACCTGCACTTCCCGCAGTTCTTCCCAACCGCTGCGGTAAATATACTCCTGAATAAACGGAGCCAGCCGGTAAAACGGATGTTCCGCGCTCACAGGTCAAGCTCCGCGAGAATATCGTCGAGATTCTCTTCGTCCGCATGGGCCGGAAGCGGCGGATCGCTCGGCCAGTCATGGCCGCGCTCGTCCTCGCGCTCGCGAGTCTCGCGCAGCGTCTCGACGTTCTCGCCGCTCTGGAACCCGCTGCCGCGCGGGCGGAGCGGAGCGGGAGCTTCGGAAGCGCCGTGGTTAGGCGCGGAAGTCTGCGAAGCGGACGATGCAGCGCCGTAGCTCGACGCGGAAGGCTGCGAAGCGGACGGCGAGGCGCCGTAGCTCGGCGCGTCGGGGCCTGCCGCCGCGCGAGTCTCGCGCGCGGCTCCGCTTTGAGCGGCGTCCGCTTCATAGGCGGACGCAGGGGAAGCGGTCCGCTCCGCTGCGCGAGCGGACGGGGTACTTCCGCCCGCGTAGCTGTCGCGGGCGCTTCCGGCGCTCGGCGAGCTCGGCGCGCCGTAGCCGCCCTGCCCGCGGCCGGCCCCGTAGCTCTGCGCGGGGGCGGTCGCCCCGCCCGGCGCGCTTAGCGCGCCGGGCTGCTCTGCCGCGCCGACGCCGGCTGCGCCGCGAGGAGCTCCGCCCGAGCCGCCGCTAAGGCCGGCGCAAGCGCCGCTCGGCGCGGAGCGGCCGAGCACGCCGGGCAGCAGCTCGTCGAATCCGCGCTCCGGATACTGATGGAGAGGATAGATCGAAAGC
>NZ_NJDE01000042.1 GCF_002205895.1 Saccharibacillus sp. O23 | reverse complement strand
TTAGTCTTTCACATCTCACTTATCTCACCTCTTTCGTGCCCTTTTCGCCCAGTTATTCCTATTAACGCTCGCCGCCCCCGTATTACCGCGGCTGCTGGCACGGAGTTAGCCGGTGCTTCTTCTGTGATTAACGTCTTTGATACTCCTGTTAACCTTCATCTCTTACTTTTCACCGAAAGAACGTTACAACCGCATGCGTTCTTTTTTTTTTTTTTTTAGAGTGAGACCTAAGATATTAATAAAGGAGAAAAAATGTTGATGCAGGGTCCATACAAGGTATCTCAGGAAATGGTAGTGGAGGATGTTATTTTTTTTTTTCAGGAAGCCTGCTCCCACACTGACGACCGTAGTTGACAGAGTGGTTGGAATCGCGCCCAGCAGCTGCACGAACGCTGTCGAGATTAACGAAGGATCAAGCTGCATCAGATTCGGCCTCCTTTTCCAGTGTCCACGTCCGGTAGATTATGGAGCAGATATCGATAGGTGCTTCGCCGCTTCCGATTGAACCAGGTCGCTTCTCCGGAAAGATCGCAAGAGCGTCGTGT
>NZ_NJDE01000041.1 GCF_002205895.1 Saccharibacillus sp. O23 | reverse complement strand
TTAGTCTTTCACATCTCACTTATCTCACCTCTTTCGTGCCCTTTTCGCCCAGTTATTCCTATTAACGCTCGCCGCCCCCGTATTACCGCGGCTGCTGGCACGGAGTTAGCCGGTGCTTCTTCTGTGATTAACGTCTTTGATACTCCTGTTAACCTTCATCTCTTACTTTTCACCGAAAGAACGTTACAACCGCATGCGTTCTTTTTTTTTTTTTTTTAGAGTGAGACCTAAGATATTAATAAAGGAGAAAAAATGTTGATGCAGGGTCCATACAAGGTATCTCAGGAAATGGTAGTGGAGGATGTTATTTTTTTTTTTCAGGAAGCCTGCTCCCACACTGACGACCGTAGTTGACAGAGTGGTTGGAATCGCGCCCAGCAGCTGCACGAACGCTGTCGAGATTAACGAAGGATCAAGCTGCATCAGATTCGGCCTCCTTTTCCAGTGTCCACGTCCGGTAGATTATGGAGCAGATATCGATAGGTGCTTCGCCGCTTCCGATTGAACCAGGTCGCTTCTCCGGAAAGATCGCAAGAGCGTCGTGTTATAAACGCCCGCCTGTTCGAACCAAGCGATCCGATCGCGGATCTTGGCGCTCTCGGCCGACGTGAACTCCAGCGTGATCGGCAGCAGCAGCTCCTGCGAAGCGGCTTCGGGCACGCCGAATTTATCGTAATAATATTCGTAATTGATCCGCTCGTGAGCGGCGTGTTGATCGATCAGATACAGCCCGTCTTTGTTCTGGGCGATCAGATACGTGCCGTGATGCTGCCCGATCAGCGTCAGTTCGGGAAAAGCGGGACGCTTCGGCGCTTCGCCGCGGCTGTACATCTCCGCCGCGCGCGCCATCGCGGCGGCTTGTCCCGGCGGGGACGGCTGTTTTGCGCCGGGGCCGCCGCCGTAAGCGGGCCGGCCGGCGCCGGAGGCATCCCGGCCTCCGGTATAGCCGCTGCCGCGGCTGGGCTCCCGCACCTGCTGCGGGAGCGTGTCGCGCACGCTGCCGGCGGCCGGGTACGCGGCGGACGCGCCCGGAGCGTCCGCCTTTGGCTTGCCGCCGGCGGCGGAGCCGGGTTCGGCGGCCTGCGCAGCGG
>NZ_NJDE01000040.1 GCF_002205895.1 Saccharibacillus sp. O23 | reverse complement strand
ACAGGGGAAGACGGATATGGAGTTGATGTGGTGAATCGGTGGCAGTGACGTCTTCTCACGATCTACGCACTCAGTGGTTTTTCTTTTTTTTTTTCTCGCGGTGGAAACCGCGACCGAGGTGATGGGCGCCATGGGCCACTTGTCCCCCGCCCGCGTGCAGGCGCGCCTTGGCCCGCTGATGGTGCGCGTCGCCAGCCGCCTGCGCGCCCGCACAGAAAAAAAAAACAGAGAGAGCCTTTCGCCACCGGTGTTCCTCCATATATCTACGCATTTCACCGCTACACATGGAATTCCACTCTCCCCTCTTGCACTCAAGTTAAACAGTTTCCAAAGCGTACTATGGTTAAGCCACAGCCTTTAACTTCAGACTTATCTAACCGCCTGCGCTCGCTTTACGCCCAATAAATCCGGACAACGCTCGGGACCTACGTATTACCGCGGCTGCTGGCACGTAGTTAGCCGTCCCTTTCTGGTAAGATACCGTCACAGTGTGAACTTTCCACTCTCACACTCGTTCTTCTCTTACAACAGAGCTTTACGATCCGAAAACCTTTTTTTTTTTTGGCTCGGCCGCGCGCAGCTTCGTAACTTTGAACTGCGGCTTTTCTCTATATGGCTGCACGATTCCGCGTACTTTTACCAGCATCGGCTCAAAAAACGTTTCTTTGTCCGTCGTGCTCGCGTCCCACAGCTTCGCCGGAATCTCTCCGCTCGC
>NZ_NJDE01000004.1 GCF_002205895.1 Saccharibacillus sp. O23 | reverse complement strand
GCGGCTTCGGCGAGCGCCGCCGCGCAAGCCGGCTCGCCTTCGACCGGCGGACCGGGCAGCCGAACGCCCGAGACCGGCCGCGAAGCCGCCTCCGGGCAAGACCGCTCGGCGGATAGCGCCGCCGAGCCTGCGGCTTCGTCTTCTGCGGCCGATTCCGCCGCCGCGCCTGTCGGCTCGGAGCTTGGGGCCACCGTGCCCGCCGCCGCATCCCGTCCCGGCCTAGAGACGGCCGCGACCGCGCCTGCGCCTGATGCGGCGCCTGTCGGCTCCGAACCGGCCGCTGCGAGCGCGGCCCAGCCCGCGACCGGCCGCCTCGCGATTCTGCGCTCGGCCGCCGATCGCCTGCACGAAGCCGCCGGCCTGCTCGAGCCGCTGCCGGCTTTCGATTCGGCCCTGCGGGCCATGCGCGAGCGCGAAGACTCGCTCCGCGGCGGGCGCTTCACGCTGGCTCTGTTCGGAGCGTTCAGCGCCGGCAAATCTTCGTTCGCCAACGCGCTGCTCGGCGACTCGTTCCTGCCGGTGTCGCCGCATCCGACGACCGCGTCCATCAGCCGGATCATGGCGCCGGAGCGCGCCGAAGACCACGGACGCGCGCTCGTCGTCATGAAGACGGAAGAAGAATTGATGGGCGATCTCGCCGACGCCTGCGAGCTGCTGGGTCTGCATGATCCCGCGCTCGGCCGCTGGCGGGCGGAAGTCCGCGCGTTGACTCCCGATAAGATTCATCCGTCGGGCCGCGCGCATTACAGCTTCCTGCGCGCCGCCGCCGCGGGTTACGACCGCGTCGAACCGCTGCTCGGCACCGAAATGTCGGTCGGTCCGGAAGAATTCCGCCAGTACGCGGCCGACGAGAGCCGCGCCTGCTTCGTGAAGCGGATCGACGTCTATATCGATTCCGAATGGACCCGGCAGGGGATCGTGTTGGTCGATACGCCGGGAGCCGATTCGGTGCATGCCCGCCATACGGGCGTCACGTTCGATTATATGAAGAATGCCGACGCGCTGGTGTTCGTTACGTATTACAATCACGCGTTTTCGCGCGCCGACCGTCAGTTTCTGGCGCAGCTCGGCCGCGTCAAAGGCAGCGATACCGTCGATAAGACGTTTTTCGTCGTCAACGCGGCCGATTTGGCCGATTCGGCGGAAGAATGCGAAGGCGTTACCGGCCATCTGGAAGAACGCCTGCGCGGGGAAGGCATTCTGCGTCCGCGCATTTACCCGGTATCCAGCATTCAGGCATTGGATGCCAAACGCGCCGGACGGACCGTTTCGGCGGCGCGAGCCGAAGCCGCCTTCTCCGGCCGATCCGACACTTCGTTCGATCGGTTCGCCCATTTCGAACGCGACTTGATGCATTTTGCCGCCGAAGAGTTGGCGGGTCTTGCGGCGGCGGCAGCCGATCGGGAGATTGCTGCGGCTCAAGCCCGGTTGACAAGATGGCTCGAAGAAGCCGCCCAAGGCGAACAAGAACGTCGCGGCCGTCTGGAACGTCTGGAACGCGCGAGCGCCAGAGCGAAGACGATGATCGAAGAAGCAGGGACGGCGGATAAGATGCCGGAACTCACTCGGGAGATTCGCGAACTGCTTTTCCACGTTCGTCAGCGCATCGAGTTCCGTTTCGGCGATTGGTTCGCGGAGAGCTTCAATCCGGCGCTGCTCCATACGGGCGTCGGCGATCTGAAAAGTTCGTTCCTCGCCTGCGGACGCGAATTGTCGAGAATGATTGCGCGCGAAGCGGAGAACGAACTGCTCGCGACGGGGCTGCGAATCGAACGCGCAGGTCAGCGAATGCTGTCGGAGGCGCTGGGCGATACCCGGGAACGTCTGGCCGCGCTGGGCGCGCCGTTCGATTCGCTGCAATACGGAGACGGAGGTCCTTGGGAGACGCCGGAGATTTCGGAAGTTCAGCTCGGCGGCGCCTTGGATTGGTCTTCGTTATGGCCGCTGTTCAAGAACCCCAAAGCCTTTTTCGAGCAGCGCGGCCGAGACGTGGTAAAAGAAGCGGCGCTGGCTACGTTCCGCGAAGCGCTGCAGCATATCACGGATGCGCGGCTTCCGGAATTCGAGAGTTTCTACGGTCGTCAGCTTGCCGGCAAACTCGAAGCGGAAGCTTCGGAACTGCGCCGACGGGCCGAAGAAGCGGCTCAAGGCGTCACGATTTCGTTGTCGGGCCGACCGGACACGGAACGCTGGCAGGAGATCCGTCAGCGGCTGCAAGAAGTTCTGAAATCCGCTCCTCAAGTTTAATAAAAAGGTTTTATTCGTATTCGTTTGCTTTAAAGGAAAAGGTATACAAATGTGAGATATTCATTCACATGTATGCCTTTTTTTTATCCGTTTATGAGTTTCGGGACTCATATTGCTGGGTAACTAATGAGATAAAAGACTTAGTTACTTCTGGGAAGATTGACTCGTTGTATTAGTTGGATTCCTAAGATATGCAGGTGGGAGAGAAGATCATGAACGACATCTGGGTAATCCTATCACTAAACGGGCTGTATTTGGCCTTTTCGCTGCTCGGTTCCGTGGCGGCATGCGTTTTGATTCGTTACGGAGTCTCGTGGAGGCAGTCCGATTTGCGTACCGAACGGGTCAAGAAGCGTCAGAGGACGGTCGTGCTTCTAGGAGCCGTCGCGTTCGGCGTTTCGCACATTCTGGCTCCGCTGTCGCTGGAACTGCCGGTCAGCAACGACTATTACGTGCTTCATGTACTGTTCACCATTCTTGGCTGCTTGGGGGCCATGTCCCTGGCGATCCGCTACGCGTTGATGCCCGCCACCGGTTCGACCCGCTTTTTCCTCACCGGACTATTCGTATCGATTACCATTCTGCTGTTCGATTACGCGAATGTCGTGCTGCTGTTCCATAAGATCGCGGTTTGGAATCCCGATCTGGTCGCGATGACCTCGGGGCTGACGTTCTGCATCGGTTTTGCAGTCATTCGGTTATTCGCTTTGTCGAATCGCAACCGCGAGCACGGGTTAAACTCCCGATGGAGCCTGTTCGGCGTCGTTTTCTGCGGTCTTGCTTTGTTCGGCATTCCGATCTTGGCCGTGTTATCGGTTCTTCCGCTCGAATCTTATTCGGCCGCGGGAGAAATCGGCGACGGGCGCGCGTATCTGATTCCTTATCTGGTCATGTTGGTCGTGGTCTGCGGACTGGTCGCCGTTCCCGACAATTTGCTGCGCGTTCGCGAACGTTTGCAGAGCCGCAAGATACAGGAGCGCGAACAGCACTATATTTCTTTGTACGAACACAATCCTGACGGCGTACTGGAATTCGACAGTCGGGGAACGGTCACGGGCATGAACGCGAGAGCGGAATTCATCGCGAAAAAGCTGGGGCAGAAGATGCTCGGATCCCGTTTCACCGACCTGTTTGCCGGAGAACAGAGACGCATCGTGGCGGAACATCTGAAGCTCGTATTGGGCGGCAAGCCCGGTACGGCGGAGATCGACGTGCGCGGAGTCGACAATTATATTCAGTCTTTCGCGCTTACTTCGCTTCCGATCGTCGTGGATCGCCAAGTCGTCGGCGCTTACAGCATCGTCAAGAACATCACGAAACGAAAAAGAGATCAAGAGACCATCCGCCATCTGGCGTATCATGACGAATTGACGGGACTTGCGAATCGCCGTTCGTTCGAAGTTACGCTGGAACGGTACACGCATTACGGAGAACACAAGCCCGAGCCGTTTACGCTGATTTTCGTCGACTTGGACCGTTTCAAGCGCGTAAACGATTTCTTCGGCCACGCGTTCGGCGATCTGGTGATCAAACATGCGGGCAAGCTGATCAAAGACAGTTTGCCGAACGGCGCTTTTCTGGCTCGAATGGGCGGAGACGAATTTACGGCGATCCTGCCGGGCATTCACCGTCGGGCCGAAGTGGAGAAATGCGCCGACCGCATCGTAAAGCGTTTCGACGAATCTTTCGAGCTCGGCAAACACACGGTTAAGCTGTCGGCTTCGGTCGGCATCGCGCTGTATCCGGAAGACGGCTTGTCGGGCGAACTGCTGACCAAACACGCGGATTCCGCCATGTACGAAGCCAAACAGAACGGCAGCTCGCAGTATCGTTTCTATGATCCGGTCAGCGATCGCAGCAGTCTGGAAGAGATCTTGCTGGAACAGGATCTGGAGCATGCGCTCGAGCGCGAGCAGCTGCGTCTGCTGTACCAGCCCAAGTTCGATATCCGCAGCGGCCGCGCTACCGGGTACGAAGCGCTGCTTCGTTGGAATCATCCCGTGCACGGAGAGATTCCGCCGCTTCGCTTCATCCCGCTCGCCGAGAAGAACGGCATGATCGTGCCGATCGAACAGTGGGTGCTGCGAACGGCTTGCCGGCAGACCAAGCGTTGGGAAGAAGAAGGGTTGGAGACGCTGCCGATCGCCGTCAACATCTCGCAGGTCCATCTGATGAAGCCGGACATTTTCGAATCGATCATGCAGACTTTGGAAGAGACGGACTTCGATCCGAACCTGCTGGAACTCGAGATTACGGAAAGCGCCATGATGCACAACGAAGAGCATGTGATCGAGATTTTGGAGAAACTCAAAGAAACCGGCATTTCCGTTTCGATGGACGATTTCGGAACCGGCTACAGTTCGCTGAGTTACCTGCACAGCCTGCCGATCAACAGTTTGAAGATCGACCGTTCGTTTATTCGCAAGATGACGACCGATCGGGACAGCAAAGCGATCGCCGAGATGATCATCTCGATGGCGCGCCAATTGAAGCTCAAGATCACCGCCGAAGGCGTGGAGACGCTGGAGCAGGTCGCCATGCTGCAAGAACTGCGCTGTTACGACGTACAAGGATTTTATTACAGCAAGCCGCTTTCTCCGGAACAGATCGGTCAGATGCGCGTCTCTCGGCAGGGCTGAATCCTGTCGGAGCGAAGTACCTCCGATAACGGCACATAAATAAGAACACCTAAACCCTTGGCTGCGGCCTCGGGTTTTTGTTTTTCGCAACATCATTGTTTTCCGCAACATGATTAATGTAATGAAAAATTCATAATAGAAAACCGCATACTCGATTCGGAAAAAGGGAAGTCAAACGCGTTCGTACGAAATCGGCCCGTTCTTCTTTCCGCGATTCGATCTCAGCTCGAATAGAAAGGCTTGCCTCTTCCTGCAAGTCTCGAATCATGTAAAATAAACATACAGAACGGACTTTGTCCGTGCCTACACCCAAAGGAGAGATGAACATGTCCCACTTCCGATTTCGGACAGGCGATACCGTCGCTTTGATCGCTTGTTCGGACGGCATGGCGCCGGAACTGCGGGCGTCGATCGACGAGCTGAGTTCGCATCTGCGCGGATTCGGCCTGCAAGTCGAAGAATCGCGTACGTTGATGCGCGCCGCCGGTCCGTTCAGCGGCACGCCGCGCGAACGGGCCGACGAATTGAACCGACTGTTCGCCGATCCGAAGATTGCCGCGATCTTCGATCTGTCCGGCGGCGATGCGGCGAATCAGATTCTGCCGCTGCTCGATTACGCGGCGATCCGAAGCGCCGACAAACCGTTGTTCGGATTAAGCGACGTATCCGCGGTACTGAACGCGATCTCGGCGCGCTCGGGTATCCGTACGTACCATTATCGAATCTTGAATCTGGCAGGCGCTTACGGCGAGCGGCAGCGGGAAGAATTTTACCGGACTTTTTTCGAAGGGCTGCCGGACTTGTACAATTTCGACTTCGAATTTTTGCGGGGAGAAGATCTGAACGGCGACGTGATCGGCGGCAATCTGCGCTGTCTGCTGAAGCTGGCGGGAACGTCTTACTGGCCCGATGCTTCGGGCAAAGTGCTGCTGCTGGAATCGCTGAGCGGAGGCGCGAGCCGTATTCAATCCATGTTGGCCCAATTGTCGCAGACCGGCGCGCTGGAACGGTGCTCGGGGCTTCTGCTCGGCACCTTCACGGAACTCGAGCGTCGGGGCGAATTCGACCTCGTTCGCGAATATCTGCTCGCGTTGACGGAGTCGCGCGGGATTCCGGTCGTGCGATCGAACCGCATCGGGCACGGCGAAGACGCGAAATGCGTGGTGCTCGGTTAAACCGCGGTCTGAACAAGCAAGCGCGCAAGCAGGAGAGGAGGAGAAACGATGAAATGGACCAAGCGTCTGCTCGGCGGCAAAACATCGACAGGAGAACATTCCGTTTCCGCCGCGGAAAAGGTCGCTTCGAGAAAAGAAGCCTTCGATTCTCGAGTTTCTCGGACTGGCGATTCGCGCGCGAACCCGCTGCCCGGAACTTCTTTCGAAACGGCCGCTTTCGCCGGAGGCTGTTTCTGGTGCATGGTCGCTCCGTTCGACGAGCTGCCGGGCATCGTGGAGGTCGTATCCGGATATACCGGCGGGCATACGGAAAATCCGACTTACGAAGAAGTGGCAAGCGAAACGACCGGCCATGCGGAAGCGGTACAGATCGTGTTCGATCCGAACGTGTTTCCGTACGCGCGTCTGCTCGAGCTGTTCTGGCAGCAGATCGATCCGACCGATGCGGGCGGGCAGTTCCAAGATCGGGGCGCGTCGTATCGAACCGCGATTTTCGTGCATAACGAGGAGCAGCGCCGAGAAGCGGAAGCTTCGAAGCGGGCGCTTCAGAAAAGCGGCAGATTCAAAGGCAGGATCGTGACGGAAATCGTCGACGCAGGCCCTTTCTATCCGGCGGAAGAAGAGCATCAAGGGTATTACAAGCGCAGCTTCGGACATTACCGATTGTACCGTCAGCATTCGGGCAGAGACGAATTTATTCGGGATCACTGGAATACGGATATCGATCGGGAGAAGCTGCGTCGGGAATTGACCGATACGGAATATAAAGTCATGATTCTCGGCGAGATGGAGCCGCCTTACGATAACGCCTATTGGAACGAGAAGCGTTCCGGCGTTTACGTCGACCGACTGAGCGGAGATCCGCTGTTCGATTCGGCGGACCGTTACGACGCGGGAGACGGCTGGCCGGCTTTTTCGAAGACGGCGGATACGCATTTGGTTCGCCGCCAAGCCGATCTCGGCGGCGGCGAGGTTCGAACCGCGCTGGTCAGCCGGTTGACGGGAATCCGGCTGGGTTATTTGCTTTACGACGGTCCGTCGGAAGAGCGGCTGCATTACCGGGTCAACTCTGCGGCGCTTCGATTCGTGCCTCTGGACAACCCGGACGAGGCGAGCGATTCGCGAGTTTGAGCTCGGATTTCGGCTCGCGTGGAGAGCGGTTCCGGTTGTCTTCGACGCTATTCCGCCAAATCCGCATTTACCGACCGCCGAACTTGTTCGGCGGTTTTTTGCTGTGGGACATCGAGACGAATTCCCGATCGGCTAAGCAAGCAGCTGCTCTTCGACTGCGGACCTTTTATGCGAGATGACGCGATTATGCAGGCGTTGTCGCGATGTTGGAAGGCTTTTTTTACGATTCGGGGCGAAACGCTTTGCCGAAAAAGAAAAGCGTTTTCGAAATTTGTGAATGTTAATCGGTTAAATACGCCAAACCGGCCGGATAAGCGAGCATGGAAGACTATTTGAACCGAATGTATACGCTGACATCGCCAGTCGGCGGGAGATCCGCTCCCTTGACAAAATACGCTTTTTTCCTCGCTTTGCCGGGATAAAGACACGGTGATAAACTGCATTATGCTCAAGCAATAAAAGACCGTATACGGAAATTGGGAGATCGAATCGAGCGACCCCGATCGCGCTCCCGAAAACGAGGAGGAAAGACATGAACGTTCTCAGGCGACTGCAAGACTATTATTGGGAAAAGAAAACCTACATGTTTGTTTCGATTCTTTTCCTGGCTTTGGCCACCGCATTGGGGTTGGTATACCCCAAACTGCTTCAGGTGCTGATCGACGATGTCATCACGCCCCGCAATTTCGAGCTTGTTCCCCGATTGGCGCTCGCCGTAGTCGGCGTCGTGGCGCTCAAAGCGTGCATGCAGTTCCTGCACGGCTTTTTCGGCGCGCGGCTCGGCAACTTCCTGGCTTACCGTCTTCGTAACGCGTGTTACGAGAAACTGCAATTTTTGTCTTTCCGCTACTACGACACCGCGAAGACGGGGGACCTGATGTCCCGTCTTACCGGCGACCTCGAAGCGATCCGCAACTTTATCGGCTTCGGTTTCGCCCAGATTCTCAACTTGTTCTTGATGGTCGGATTCGGTTCGGCCATGATGCTTTCGATCAATTGGCAGCTCACGCTGTTCACGCTGGTCACCATCCCGCTGCTGGTATTCGTGGCGCTGCGTTTCGAATCGCGCATCCATCCGGCTTTTCAGGAGATGCGTCTTGCGCTCGGATCTTTGACGACCGCGGTACAGGAGAACGTCACGGGCGTGCGCACGGTCAAAGCTTTCGCCCGCGAACCTTACGAGGTGGGCAAGTTCTCGATTCGCAACGACCGCTACAAAGACAATCAGCTGCATGCTTCGGGACTGTGGAGCCGTTACTTCCCGGTCATGGAACTGCTGGCTTCCGGCTGCGCGGTCCTGCTGCTCGGCATCGGCGGCACGATGGTCGTTCGCGGCACGCTCACGATCGGCGAACTGGTCGCGTTCTTCAGCTTGATCTGGTACATTATCGGCCCGATGTGGGGGCTGGGCTTCCATATTAACAACTATACGCAGTCCGAAGCTTCGGGCGAGCGCGTGCTGGAGATTCTGAACCAGCCGATCGAAGTCCGGGACAAAGAAGGCGCCGTGGCGCTGTCTTCCGAACAAGCGCGCGGTCATGTGACGTTCGATCGCGTCGGATTCGCTTACGGCAACAAATTGCGCGCCGTGCACGACATCTCGCTGGACGCGCCTCCGGGCAAAGTCGTCGGTTTGCTCGGCGGCACGGGTTCGGGCAAATCCACGATCATCCAACTGCTGATGCGGGCATACGACGTGACGGAAGGCTCGATCAAGTTCGACGGAACGGACATCCGCGATATTCGGGTGGAAGATCTCCGCGGACAGATCGCGACCGTGTTCCAAGAAACGTTCTTGTTCTCTTCCAGCATCAGAGGCAATATTTCTTACGGCATGAGCGACGTGTCGATGGAAGAGATCGTGCGCGTAGCGAAGCTGGCCAAAGCGCACGATTTCATCATGGAAATGGCGGACGGCTACGACACGGTCGTCGGCGAACGGGGGATGGGACTCTCCGGCGGGCAGAAGCAGCGGATCGCGATCGCGCGGGCTTTGCTCAAGAATCCCAAGATCCTTATTCTCGACGATGCGACCAGCGCCGTCGACATGGAGACCGAACACGAGATTCAAGCCGGTTTCCAAGAAGTCATGCGCGGACGGACCACCTTCATCATCGCTCACCGGATCTCTTCGCTGCGCCATGCGGACGAGATTCTGGTGCTCAGCGAAGGCCGGGTCGTCCAGCGCGGCAAACATAACGAACTGATCAAGCAGCCCGGTCCTTACCATGATGTGTATGCGATTCAATACGCCGACCATATCGCCCGGACGGAGCAGGCCAGCGAAGGGGGGGCGAACCTGTGAGTACGCGTACCGAAGACATGAAGACCCGGAAACCCGCGCCGAACAATCAACGGCATGAACGCTTCATCTATAAGGACGACGACGAGATCGACAAAGCCTTCAATTGGAAGCAGTTCGCTCGGCTGTTCAGCTATATGCGTCCTTACGCGAAGCAGCTTCTGCCGCTGATCATTCTGATGACCGTGCTCGGCACGATCACCAAGCTTGCGGTTCCTTACCTGACGGGCGTGCTGGCGATCGACAAAGCGATCAAGCCCGGCAACCTGCCTCTGCTGTATGTCGTTACCGCTTCCGTGCTGGGCTTGTACGTGCTGCAATGGGCAGCCAACGTTTATCGGATCAAATACACGAATATCATCGGACAGCGGGTCATTTACGATATTCGCGCTTCGCTGTTCACCCATATCCAGAAGCTGTCTTTTAACTTTTTCGATAAAAGACCTGCCGGGTCCGTGCTCGTTCGGGTGACGAACGACGTCAACTCGCTGCAAGATCTGTTTACGGGCGGCGCGGTCAACGCGGTCATCGACTGCGTGCAGTTGACCGGCATCATCATCATTTTGCTGTTGATCAACTGGAAATTGGGACTGGCGGTTATTCTGACCGTACCTGTCATGTTCTTTATCTCCACCAAGCTGCGTCAGAAGATCCGTATGGCTTGGCAGGACGTGCGCATGAAGAACTCGCGGATCAATTCGCACTTGAACGAAGCGATTCAAGGCATCCGCGTCACGCAGGCTTACACCCAAGAGAAAGAAAACATGAAGTTCTTCGACGGCTTGAACAAAGCCAGCCTCAAGTCTTGGAACCGCGCTTCGACGATGAACCAGACGTTCGGCCCGCTGATCGACACGACGGGCGGCGTCGGCTCGATGATCCTGTTCTGGTACGGCGCGTACCTGATCCAGCAGGGCGAAGTGACCGTGGGTCTGCTCGTGACCTTCGCGAACTACGTCGGCAACTTCTGGGATCCGATCAACCGTCTGGGCCAGATGTACAATCAGGTATTGGTGGCGATGGCTTCGTCGGAACGGATCTTCGAGTTCCTCGACGAGAAGCCGAATATCGACGATAAGCCGGATGCCAAGCCGCTGCCGAAAATTCAAGGGAACGTCAACTTGGAAAAGGTGGTGTTCGAATACGAACCCGGACGTCAGGCGCTCAAAGGGATCGATATCGAGGCGAAAGCCGGTCAATCGATCGCTCTCGTCGGACATACCGGTTCGGGCAAGTCGACGATCATCAACCTGCTCAGCCGTTTCTACGACGTGACGCAGGGCGCGGTGAAGATCGACGGCATCGACGTGCGCGACGTCAAATTGGAGACGCTTCGCGCGCAGATCGGCATCGTGCTGCAAGACACCTTTATCTTCTCGGGCACGATCCGCGACAATATCCGCTTCGGCCGGCTCGACGCGACCGACGAAGAGATCGAACAAGTCGCCCGAGCGGTGGACGCGCACGAGTTCATCGCGGCGCTGCCTGCCGGGTACGACACGGAAGTCGAAGAACGCGGCAGCGCGCTGTCGATGGGTCAAAGGCAGCTCCTTTCGTTCGCCCGCGCGCTTCTGGCCGATCCGCGCATTCTGATTCTCGACGAAGCGACGGCCAGCATCGATACGGAGACCGAATTGAAGATTCAAGAGGCGCTCAAAGTGCTTCTGACAGGCCGGACTTCGTTCATCGTGGCGCACCGTTTGTCGACGATCCGCCATGCCGACAAGATCATCGTGCTCGATCACGGCGAGATCAAAGAACAAGGCACGCACGAAGAACTGATTCGCCACGGCGGCATCTATAACGGACTGGTCGAAGCGCAATTCCGTTTTCTGTAACGTTTTCCGTAGGTTGAAAGTTTAAATGCGAACAGAATAAATATGCAGAAAACTCGCGACTTTTTTCGCGAGTTTTCGTCATTTTTTCATAAAAATTTGATTGATCGGGGTTGCAATTCGGCCGCCGAGCACACAAAATAGAAAAGGACAAACCAAAAAGCGTAGGAGTTGGTCAAACGATGTGGGGGGCTCCAAGATCCGCGAACGCGAAGAAAATCATGCTTCTCGGGAGCGGCGAACTGGGCAAGGAAGTCGTGATCGAAGCGCAGCGCCTCGGTATCGAGTGCATCGCGGTCGATCGTTACGAAGGGGCTCCGGCCATGCAGGTTGCCCATCGCAGCCATGTGATCGATATGCTGGACGCGCAGGCGCTGCGCGAGCTGATCTTGCGTGAGAAGCCGGACCTGATCGTGCCGGAGATCGAAGCGATCGCGACGACGATGCTTCAGCAGCTTGAAAGCGAAGGTTTCCGCGTGATTCCGACGGCGACTGCCGCGCGTCTTACGATGGATCGCGAAGGGATTCGCCGGCTGGCCGCCGAAACGTTGGGGCTGCCGACCGCGGCTTACCGCTTCGCGGATACGCTCGACGAGTTGAAAGCCGCGGTGGCGGAACTCGGCGCGCCGTGCGTGATCAAGCCGCTGATGAGTTCTTCCGGCAAAGGCCAGAGCGTGCTGAAGACGCCGGAAGACGCGGAGAAGTGTTGGCAGTTTGCTCTGGAAGGCGCAAGAGCGAAGAACAACACGCGCGTGATCGTCGAAGCTTTCGTGCCGTTCGAGAGCGAAATCACGCTGCTCACGGTCAGAAGCGTGTCGGGAACCGTATTTTGCCCGCCGATCGGACATATTCAGCAGGACGGCGATTACGTGGAATCGTGGCAGCCGCATCAGATGGACGCAGGCAAGTTGGAAGAAGCTCGGCGGATCGCCCGAACGATCACGGACGAGTTGGGCGGTTACGGCCTGTTCGGCGTCGAATTGTTCCTGACCAAAGACGGCGTCGTATTCAGCGAAGTATCGCCGCGTCCGCACGACACCGGCATGGTGACGATGGCGACTCAGGATCTGTCGGAGTTCGCTTTGCATGTGCGGGCGATACTCGGACTGCCGATCACGGGCGTCGAACTGTTGACGCCGGGCGCTTCGGCAACATTGAAAGCAAGCAAGGCGAGCGAGCATTTTGCCGTCGGAGGACTGTCGGAAGCGATGAGCGTCCCGCGTACCCAGGTTCGGGTATTCGGCAAGCCGGATTCCAAGCCGGGACGTAGAATGGCCGTTGCGCTTAGCGCGGCGGAAGATGTCGAAACTGCGCGCAGCCGTGCCCGGGAAGCGGCCGGTCTGCTAAAAGAGGAGTATTTCGGATGACAACCTATGTACTGGAAAAAACGGCCGACCTTCGCGTAGCGGCCTGCGGCGATGCCGAGGCCTTGACGAAGCTGATGCGGAAACTGTCTTATCCCACGACTCCGAGCGTGATGAGAGAACAGTTGGAGAGCCGGGAGAACGATCCGAATTATCGCACTTATTTGGCGGAACGAAACGGGAAACCGGTAGGCATGATCGCGCTGCGCCTGATCGCCGCGCGCGGAAGCGAAAGCAAGACGGCGCAGATCGCCGGATTGATCGTCGACGAAGACTGCCGCGGCTGCGGAATCGGCCGTCAGTTGGTTCGTCAAGCGGAAGAATGGGCGGCGCAGTCCGGGTGCCGGGCTTTGTTCTTGACCGGCATCAACCGCGAAGACCGGCTCGGCGCTCACGAGTTCTATCGCAACGCCGGCTTCTCCAAGTTCGGCTGCCGCTTTATCAAGTCGCTGTAACTTCCGAGCGGGCGGCGTCGGATCGGACATTCAGACAAAGGGAAATAATCACTTTCGGTTCCGGCTTTTTCGAGCGGAGCCTTTTTGTTTATAGAGATTTCAAGTCACCGTAGAGGAGGAACGATAACGATGAGAAAAAAGAGCGCGATATGGGCTCTGGCCGCCGTCACGTTCGCGAGCGCGTACTCGGGAATGCCCGCGGAATCCGTTCAAGCCCGAACCGTTTACGAGGCGGCTTATGCCAAGACGACGACGGACAAGACGCAGTTCGCGGCCAAAGTCGTTTATTTGGTGAATCTGGAACGCCGTCAAGCGGGGCTGAAACCGCTCGTGATCGACGCGGCGGTCGCGCGCACGGCGCGTCTCAAAGCGATCGACATGTCCAAAAAGCAGTACTTCGACCATACGTCGCCGACTTACGGTTCTCCGTTCAACATGCTCAAACTGCAAAAGATCGCGTACCGCGCGGCGGGCGAGAACATCGCGGCGGGACAGCGTTCGCCGGAGAGCGTCATGAAATCTTGGATGAACAGCGAAGGGCATCGAAGCAATATCCTGAATCCGAATTATACGTCGATCGGCGCAGCCTATTACGACGGTTATTGGGTCCAACTGTTTATCGGCTGATCCGTTCGGCGGAAACCACAAAAAAACCCAACCTCCCGGGAGGTTGGGTTTCTTCATTATATAAAAGAATGGGACATGTAGGAATCGAACCTACAACCTGTCGATTAAGAGTCGAATGCTCTGCCAATTGAGCTAATGTCCCATATTTCGTCTAACGGCCGCCCGGCGTTTTATCAACGTTGTTCCTAGCGACAAGAAATATCTTATCATGAATTTATAGAGCTTGGCAAGTATTTTTCATAAAAAAGCAGAAAAATCTTTCGGCGGACGTTTGCAAATTGCTTGGCTAACAATTATCTTTAGTACGTAGTACTCTGTACCCGGTCAAACAGTCGGTTTACGTTTGGCCGAAACGCACACGGATTTAGCGCGTTTTGGACGAGCGTGACCTTACCTTTATTTGGTACAGATATTGGGTACAGAGTAGCGCTGTGCGGCAGAACGAATAGATGCCGACTAAGGAGGAGTACCATGAATTCGTGGAAGTGGATCTGGCGAGTATCCGCATGGCTGTCCGCGGCCGCTTCGCTGCTGTTGATCGTCGGTTTCGTCTACGGAGCCGGCAAATTGATGTTTCCGAAGCCTAACCTTGCCGAGTCGGAAGCTTCTTCGGCCGCAGCGCCGTTGACGGAGCGCGAGCCTTCGCCGGAAGACGGCAGCTATCGAATCGTCGCGATCGGCGATTCTCTGGCCAAAGGAACGGGCGATACGACCGGGCAAGGATTTGCCAGACGCGCGGCCGCCGGGCTCGAAGAAGCAGGCCGGAAACCGGTGCATTTTCTTAATAATCTGGGGATCAACGGCATGACCACGCAGGAACTGCTGGACGAATTGAAGCAGCCGGGCGTACAGTATGTGCTGAAAGAAGCGAACGTCATCTTGCTGTCGATCGGCGCGAACGATTTGTTCCAAGGCGGAGCCGCGCTTCAGACGGGCGCCGACGCGCCGAATACCGCCGCGTTGGAGCAGGCGCTTCCGGGTACGGAAGAACGTCTCGGCCGAGCGCTCGACGAGCTGCGGAAGATCAATCCGACGGCCGAGATCGTCTATATCGGGCTGTATAATCCGTTCGGCGATATCGAATCGCTGCGGGAAGAAGGCGATCGCGGCATCGTGGAATGGAACGCGAAGGCGGCTTCCCTGATCGTCGAACGGGACGGCATGACGCTGACGCCGACATTCGACCTGTTTCAACGGGACCCGGGAGCTTATTTGTCGTTCGACCATTTCCATCCCAATTCGGCCGGTTACGAACGAATCGCCCGGCGAATCGTTCAAGGCATGGAGTAGATCCGCAAAGGCCAGAGAATCGACAGAAAGAGGCGATGACAGATGCAGCAGACGGACGGCGATTCCGTGCTTCGCGTTCGAGGTTTGAACAAACGCATCGGACGCAAGACGATCATCCATAGTATCAGTTTCGACGTGCGGGCCGGCGAAATCTTCGGATTTCTGGGTCCGAACGGCGCAGGCAAAACGACCACGATCCGCATGCTCGTCGGATTGATCCGGCCGACTTCGGGCAGCGTGGAGATCTGCGGGCGCGATGTGCAGAAGCAGCCCGAAGAAGCGCTTAAATACGTCGGTTCCATCGTTGAGAATCCGGAGATGTATCCGTTTTTGACCGGATGGGAGAACTTGACGCATTTCGCGCGCATGCAGGACGGCATCGACGAGAAACGAATCCGCGAGGTGGCCGAACTCGTTCATCTGGGCGGCCGCATCCATGAGAAAGTACGCACTTACTCGCTCGGCATGAGGCAGCGGCTCGGCATCGCGCAGGCTTTGCTCGCCCGTCCCCGATTGCTGATCTTGGACGAGCCGACGAACGGACTCGATCCCAAAGGTATCAAAGAGATGCGGAGCTTTATTCGCGAACTGGCCGCGGGCGGTTTGGCCGTGTTCGTGTCCAGCCATCTGCTGAGCGAGATCCAACTGCTCTGCGATCGGGTGGCGATCATCGGCGGAGGCAAAGAACTGGCGGTCGGTTCCGTCGAGGAACTGATGGGAGCGGGAAAAGGCATGGTGATCTGGGACGCGGAGCCGAGAACAAAAGCGCTCGCGCTGCTCGGGCGGTATGCGGACATCGCCGTGATCGACGCCGTCGGCGCCGCGGCGCTCGAAGATGCGGCCGCCGCGCTGCTTAACGAACGCAGCATCGTGACCGAGACGCCCGAAGAGCGGGTGGCCGAGGTGCTGGACCGGATGGTGCGCGAAGGGATCGCGGTCAGAGGCGTCCACCGCGTCGCGCCGACGCTGGAACGTTTATTCCTGCAAATGACGGAGGGGGAAGGAATCGAGTGAAACGTTTTTGGGCCATGGTACAGAACGAAGTCGTGAAGATCGTCAAAAAGAAACGCTTTTACATCGTCCTGTTGATCCTCGCCGTCTTGGTGCCGATCTTCAGTTACGCCCAAATGAAGCAGTCGCTCGAACGGCGCGAGAGTTACGGCAGCGATTGGCGCCTAGAAGTCCAACAGGCGATCATCGACAACCAGAACTCCCTCAGCAGCGACCGGGTTCCGCAGGAGTGGAAAGTTTATCGGCAGATCTATATTCAGCAGATGCAGTATTACCTCGACCATGACGTGAATCCGAACGAACCGGGCGGCGTCACCTTCACGCGCGAGTTCATCGACAATTCGGCCACGCTGTTCATTCCGCTGATGATCCTGACCATCGCGTCGGATCTCGTGTCTTCCGAACGCACGACCGGCACGATCAAGATGCTGCTGACGCGCCCCGTCCGAAGATGGAAAGTGCTGCTCAGCAAATTGACCGCCCTGCTCATGTTCGTGTCGTTGATCGTCGCGAGCGCCTATCTGATCTGTTATTTGATATCGGGCGCGTTCTTCGGATATTCGGGGTGGAACATTCCGATCTTTACCGGATTCGTGCTGAACGGTTCCGACGTCGATCTCACCTACGTGCAGGCGACGCCGCAGTGGCAGTACTTGCTCATGCAGGCCGGACTCGTCTGGTTCGTCGGCGTCGTCGTGGCGCTGCTCGCTTTCATGGTATCGGTTCTGGTCAGAAGCACGGCGGCGAGCATCGTCGTGATGATGGCCGCCTTGATCTCCGGTTCCATTTTGACGAATATGGCTTCGGCCTGGACCAGCGCCAAATATTTGTTTATGGTGAATCTTGGCTTGACGGAGTATTTGGCCGGCAATCCCGCGCCGATCAAAGGCATGACGTTAGGATTCTCGATCGGCACATTGGCCGTTTGGGCGGCGGTTTCCGTGATTATTTCGTTTGGCGTCTTTACGAAGAGGGACGTTTTGACTTAGAATGAAAAGAGCAAAAATGAAAACACTTGTTTGCATTTCGGCGTATGAACGATCCGGAGGCAAAAAGCGAGCAAGAGAGAAAGAGGGAGAATTCATGGCCGAACAGATCGATACGGCACAACAAACGGCGGCTCCGCAGGCCGTTCAAGGATACGATGCGGACGATATCCAGGTGCTCGAAGGCCTGGTCGCCGTCCGCAAGCGGCCCGGCATGTATATCGGGAGCACCAGCTCCTCGGGCCTCCACCATCTGGTATGGGAGATCGTCGACAATGCGGTCGACGAACATTTGGCTAAACATTGCGATCGGATCGAAGTGAGTTTGAACAAGGACGGTTCGGTGACGGTGAGAGACAACGGACGGGGCATCCCGACCGGCATGCATAAGAGCGGCGTGCCGACGCCGCAGGTCGTCTATACGGTCCTGCACGCCGGCGGCAAATTCGGCGGCGGCGGATACAAGAAGTCCGGCGGCCTGCACGGCGTAGGCGCTTCGGTGACCAACGCCTTGTCCGAATGGCTGGAAGTCGAAATCTACCGCGACGGCAAGATCCATCGCCAGCGGTTCGAATATCGCGTCGACAAGAAAGGCGCGGAGCACGTCGGCGAGCCGGCAACCGGGCTCGAAGTGCTCGGCAATACGAGACAGACCGGCACGAAGGTTACGTTCAAGCCGGATATTCGCGTGTTCAAAGCGGGCATCTCGCTCAACTACAACACGTTGGCCGAACGTTTGCAGGAGATCGCTTTCCTGAACTCGGGTCTGCGGATCGTGCTGACGGATTACCGTACGGACACGACCGAAGAGTTCTATTACGAAGGCGGCGCGAAGCAGTTCGTCGAATTCCTGAACGAAGGCAAAGAAGTGCTGCACGACGTCGTGCGCTTCTATGCCGAGAAAGACGAAATCGAAGTCGAAGTGGCTTTCCAATATAACGCGGGTTATACCGAAACGATCGCTTCGTTCGTGAACTCGATTCCGACGAGAGGCGGCGGGACGCACGAAACGGGCTTCAAGACGGCCTATACGCGCGTGCTGAACGAATACGCCCGAAAAGTCGGCGTGCTGAAAGAGAAAGACAAGAACCTCGAAGGCGGCGATCTGCGCGAAGGCATGATGGCCGTCATCAGCGTCAAGATGGGCGACGTGGAATTCGTCGGCCAGACCAAAGACCAGCTCGGCAGCGCTTCGGCGAGAAGCGCGGTCGACTCCGTCGTGTCCGACAAAACGTCGCAGTTTCTCGAAGAAAATCCGCAGGCCGCGCAGGTGCTGATCCGCAAAGCGGTTCAAGCGGCACGGGCGCGCGAAGCGGCCCGCAAAGCGCGCGACGAGATGCGTACCGGCAAGAAGCGCAGCGAAAGCTCCAACCTGAACGGCAAATTGACGCCGGCCCAGTCCAAAGACTTTACGAAAACGGAACTGTTCATCGTCGAAGGCGACTCCGCGGGCGGCTCCGCCAAACAAGGACGCGACTCCAAGATTCAGGCTATTTTGCCGCTCAAAGGCAAGCCTCTGAATCCGGAAAAAGCCAAGCTGGCCGAGATTCTCAAGAACGAAGAATACCGGGCGATCGTGTCGGCGATCGGCGCGGGCATCGGACCGGACTTTTCGATCGAAGACAGCAATTTCTCGAAGATCGTCATCATGACCGACGCGGATACGGACGGCGCGCATATTCAAGTTCTGCTGCTGACGTTCTTCTACCGCTACATGAAGCCGATGATCGATCAAGGCCGGGTATACATCGCCCAGCCGCCGCTGTTCAAGATCACCCGCAAAGGCTCGCGCAAGAACGAAATCGTGTATGCTTGGAGCGACGAAGAACTCGAGAAGCTCACCAAAAGCGCCAAAAACTTCGAACTTCAGCGTTATAAAGGCCTCGGCGAGATGAACCCGGATCAGCTCTGGGAAACGACGATGGACCCGACGACCCGCACGCTGCTTCAAGTGCAGATCGAAGACGCGGCCAAAGCCGAACGCCGCGTTTCCACGCTGATGGGCGACAAAGTCGACCCGCGCAAACGCTGGATCGTGGAACACGTGGACTTTACCGAAGTCGAAGAATAAAGGGCAGAAGGAGATTTTTAACCTATGAGCGTACCGGAAGAACTATTCAAACCGGCATTTCTCGAAGAAGTGGTCGGCGACCGCTTCGGCCGGTATTCCAAATATATCATTCAGGACCGGGCCATTCCCGACGTGCGCGACGGGCTGAAGCCCGTTCAGCGCCGGATTCTGTACGCGATGTACGAATCGGGCAACACGCCGGAGAAAGGCTACCGCAAATCGGCCAAAACCGTCGGCGACGTGATGGGCAACTATCACCCGCACGGCGATTCTTCGATCTACGAAGGCATGGTGCGGATGGCGCAGCCGTGGAAAATGGCGCATACGCTGGTCGACGGACACGGCAACTGGGGTTCGATCGACGACGACCCGGCGGCGGCCATGCGTTATACCGAAGCCCGTTTGTCGACGATCGCGATGGAGATGCTGCGCGATATCGACAAGCGTACCGTGCAGTTCAAGGATAACTTCGACAACACGGCCAAAGAACCGGTCGTGCTGCCGGCCCGTTATCCGAACCTGCTGGTCAACGGCGTCAGCGGCATCTCGGCGGGCTTCGCCACGGAGATTCCGACGCACAACCTGCGGGAAGTCATCGACGCGTGCATCGCGGTCATGGAGAATCCGGAGATCGATCTCGACGGCATCATGCAGCATATTCAGGGACCGGATTTCCCGACGGGCGGGATCGTGATGGGCGAAGCGGGCATTCGCGAAGCTTATTCGACCGGCCGGGGCAAGATTCAGATCCGTTCGAAGACGGAGATCGAGAATCTGCGCGGAGGCAAACAGCAGATCGTCATTACGGAAATTCCGTATCAGGTCGTCAAAGCGCGGCTGGTGACGGCGATGGAGAATATCCGTCTGGAGAAGAAGGTCGAAGGCATCGCCGAAGTGCGGGACGAGAGCGGCCGCGAAGGCATGCGCATCGTCGTCGAGCTGAAGAAAGACGCCGACGCGAACGGAATCTTGGCGTATCTGCTCAAGAAAACGGATCTTCAAGTCAGCTATAACTTCAACATGGTGGCGATCGTCAACAAAGCGCCGCAGCAGCTCGGCGTCAAAGCGATTCTCGAAGCGTATATCGCGCACCAACGCGAAGTCATCACCAAGCGGACGACGCACGAATTGGACAAAGCCAAAGACCGTTCCCACGTGCTGGAAGGCTTGGTCAAAGCGCTGAACATTCTGGACGACGTGGTCGCGGCGATCCGCGCTTCGAAGAACCGTCAGGACGCGCAGAACAATCTCCAATGGATGTTCGGGTTCACCGAACGCCAAGCCGATTCGATCTTGACGCTCCAACTGTACCGGTTGACCAATCTGGAGATCACGCAGCTCGAAAAAGAACATGCCGATCTGGAGAAGCGTATCGCCGTACTGGAAGGCATTCTGTCCAGCGACCGCAAGCTGAACGGCGTCATCCGCAAAGAATTGACGGAGATTCGCGACAAGTTCGGCATCGCCCGCCGTTCCGAACTGCAGAGCGAAGTCGAAGAGATCAAACTCAATCTCGAAGTCATGATTCCGCAGGAAGACGTCATCGTCTCGCTGTCGCAAGAAGGGTACGTCAAACGCACGGGCATGCCGTCGTTTACGCGTTCGGGCAGCGATCGCAACGCTTCCGGCGTTCGGGAAGGCGATTATATCCGTCATCTGCTCGACGTGAGCACGCTGGATCGTCTGCTGGTGTTCACGCAGCGCGGACAATTCTATCTGCTGCCGGTCCATCAGATTCCGGAGTTCAAGTGGAAAGACAACGGCACGGCGATCGTCAACGTCATTCCGCTCGACAAGGAAGAACGGATCGTATCGATCATTCCGGTCAAAGAATTGGAAGAGTCCGAACAGTCGCTGGTCTTCGTCACGCGCAAAGGCCAAGTGAAGCGGACGCTGCTTCGGGAATACGCGACCAAGCGCGCGGGCGGCGTGGCCGCTTGCAAGTTGACCGAAGGAGACGAAGTGCTTCAAGTCAATCTCAGCGACGGTAACAAAGATATTTTGCTCGTAACGGCGGAAGGCATGAGTATCCGTTTCGGCGAGCAGGAAGTGTCGACGATGGGCCGGGTATCGACCGGCGTGCGGGGCATTCAACTGAAAGAAGGCGACGAAGTCGCGGCAGCTTTATTCGTTACCGGCGACGACGGCGAAGTGCTGGTCGTCAGCGATCTGGGTTACGCCAAACGTTCGATGCTGCTGGAATATCCGTCTCAAGGACGCGGCGGCAAAGGCATCGTAACGTTCGAATTCAAAGAAGGCAAGCGCGTGAAGCCGAACGGAGCCCGGTTGGTAGGCGCTTATAACACGAGCGGCGTACTGCCGAGCGTGGCGGTGCTGTCCAGCGGGGAAAGACTGGAATTCCCGGCGGCCAAAGCGCCGCTTACGGAACGCAAGCATATCGGGAAAGCGTTGATTACCGTAGACAAGCCGGATACGTTGACGGATCTCCTGCTTTCGTTCGAACGCGAAACAGGCGCATAACAGTCGGAATATAAGAAGAACCTCTTCGCTTTTCGAAGCCGAAGAGGTTTTTCTTTTGCCTGAAAAGCAACGATTATCCGCTCCCGAGCGTCTTAATGAATAGAACGGCATCTAAAAAAGCAGGGAGGAATACCATGCTCCATATTGTCTATCTGTACGCGTTCGCCGTGATGGGACTGCTGCTGACGGAGCGGCTTGCGACGAAGCTGATATTGGTATTGAACGACGAAGAACTAAGCACGTTCAAAAAAGAACATCTCTCGCAGACCGACGGATATCGGGTTTATTGTTGGGGGATCGGCATCGGCGCTGCGGTATTGACCGTATTGTGGTTGTTGAACGATTTGACGAGCGTCAGTCCGTTGATTTTCGTCGTCACGACGCTGGTCTGCGCTTTTCGAGCGCATCTGGAGAAAAAGTATATTCCCCATACCCGCAAACATCGGGTTTCTTGGATTACGGCAGCCGCCGCAGCGGCGATCAGCTGTATCTTTTTCGCCATCTGGCTCGTTTATTTCAAATAACGCAAAAAAAGGCCGTTCCTCCGGCTGCGCAAGCAGCTTTCGAAACGCCTTTTTTTGTGCGCGGATTCCGCTCGCCCTGCGAACTTTCCTGCGTTATTCGCCGTGCTCCAGCTCGTCTTTCAGCAGCTTGTACACATTGTCGGACCAAGCGCTCCACGGCGCGATGCGCGAGTCCGGCAGCGAAACGAGCAGCGTCGATTCTTTGGTGATCGGATGCGGGAAACGCAGTCTGACCGACCATAACGCGATTTGTTCGCCCGGTCGGGTCAGCGACGCGCCGTATTTCTGGTCGCCGTACAGCGGACAGCCGATCGAACTCATCTGCACGCGAATCTGGTGCGAGCGTCCGGTATGCAGTTCGACGCGGACCAACGCGCGTTTGCCGTCGTCGGCCAACACGACATAATCCAGAACCGCTTCTTTGGCGCCCGCCGTTCCTTTGCTTACGGCGGTCACCGTATTGGTCTTTTCGTTTTTAAGCAAATAATGGACCAATCGTCCTTCGCGCTGGCGCGGAACTCCGTTGGTCACCGCGATATACGTTTTGCGGATCGAATGGGTCCGCACGGCGTCCGACAGCCGGGAAGCGGCTTTGGACGTTTTGGCGAAGATCATGGCGCCGCCGACCGGACGGTCGAGGCGATGGACCAGACCCAGAAATACGTTGCCGGGTTTGTCGTGCCGGATCTTCAGATCGTTCTTGAGCAGCGTCAGCATGTCCGGGTCGCCGCTGGCGTCTTCCTGCACCGGGATATTCACCGGCTTGACGACGCCGAGCAGGTGGTTGTCTTCCAGCAGCACCGGAATGCCGGACAAGCCGCTCATCAGTTGGACTCCCAACGGCCGAGGATGCCGCAAGGCAGCGTCAAGCCGGAGCGGGAGATCGGCAGGCCGATCTCGCCGGCGCTGATCCGACCGCCGTAACGCGGCTTCATGGTCATCTCCAGCATGTTCGACAGTACGGTCGGCGAGATGCCGGTCGTATACGAGTTGATCAGCAGGAACAGCGGATCGTCCGAGAGGATCTGCATGCAGGATTCGAGGAACGGATACAAGCTGGACTCCAGCTTCCACGTCTCGCCGTTCGGACCGCGTCCGTAAGAAGGCGGGTCCATGATGATCGCGTCGTATTTGTTGCCGCGGCGCTGTTCGCGCTGCACGAACTTGAAGACGTCATCGGTGATGAAACGGACCGGACGGTCGCTCAGACCCGAGAGTTGAATATTTTCTTTGGCCCATTGGACCATGCCTTTGGCCGCGTCGACGTGCACGACGCTCGCGCCGGCATAAGCCGAAGCTACCGTTGCGCCGCCCGTATAAGCAAACAGGTTCAAGACCTGAATCGGACGTCCGGCATTCTGGATCTTGTCCATCATCCAGCTCCAGTTCGCGGCTTGTTCCGGGAACAGCCCCGTATGTTTGAAGCTGGTCGGCTTGATGTAGAATTTCAGTTTGTCGTCGTACGAGATCGTCCACCGTTCCGGGAGCTGTTTTTTCCAAGTCCATGCGCCGCCGCCCGACGAACTCCGATGGTAATGTCCCGCCGTCTCCCGCCACGGTCCGCTTTCGTCCGCGATCGGCCAGATGATCTGCGGGTCCGGACGCCGCAGCACCACGTCTCCCCAACGTTCGAGCTTGTCGCCCGCGCCGGTATCGATCAATTCGTAATCTTTCCAAAGTTCAGCCATATACATTGCGTTTAAACCACCCTTATTTAGTTGTTGTTGCTTTCTGAGCTTTCCGAAGAACGCTTGATTCCCAGACTATTATTCTACCCGAGGAGGGGACAAAAAGCCAGAAATTCAAAGTATATTGACATTGATAATCATTATCATTTATGATGAAGCAGAACGAATCCTTCGAAGCGGAGCGGTTCTTGATTTTACGATGAATTCTGGAGGTCTGACCATGAACAAACTCGTTCTTATATACGCCAGTCTAACCGGCAACACCGAAGAAATGTCCGAACTGATCACGAGCGGAATCGAAGAAGCGGGCGGTTCGGCAACGGTGAAAATGGCCGACGAATGCAGCGCGGATATCCTGCTCGACTACGACGGCATCATTTTGGGAACCTACACTTGGGGAGACGGGGAGCTGCCGGACGAGTTTCTGGATTTCTACGACGACTTGGAGAATCTGGATCTGACCGGCAAAAAAGCGGCGGTGTTCGGAAGCGGAGACACGGTGTACGAACAGTTCGCCAAAGCCGTCGATCTGCTGCAAGAAAAACTGGCGGAGCGCGGCGCGGAGATCGTGTCGGAACCGTTGAAGCTGGAGCTGAATCCGTCCGGCGACGAACGCGAAGCCTGCCGGGCGTTCGGCAAAAGTTTCGCTTCCGGCACGGTCGGCGTATGAGTACGGATCGCGAAGCGCCGCTGCTTCGGGACTATCGGCTCGAACGCTGGCTGGCTTCCGCGCGGTATGCCGATTCGGCGCGCGGCACCTGTTCTTCGCACGGAGGCGACTACCACTGGACCGAGCGTGTCCAGTACGCGGTCGGCCATGCGGTGAACCGCTATTATTCGGCAGATCCTGCGATGCGACGTCATGCGGATGCCGGGGAGTTGGTCGACTATCGTTGGCCGCGCCGCATCGCGTATTTCGATTCGGAGCAGAGCTATTGGCAGTTGAAAGATCAGGTCGCCCGCAACCTGCACGCTTTTTTTGCTTCTGACGGTTACGAAGGACAGCGGCCCGTGATGCTCTACGAGACTTTCGAGACGCGGATCGAGGAATTGGGCATCGACCTCTCGATGATCGTGCAGGCGGCATGGCAGGGCACGGACGAGCAAGGACTGCATCTGCAAAAATTCGTCGTCGAATACGATCCGGCAGTATTGGACGGCTACCGACATGCGGCTCGCGTGTTCTGCCGCTGCGCGTTCGGTGCCGATCCGGCGAAGATCGAGGCTTATCACGTATTAAGCGGAGAATATATCGACCTTTCGCTGGACGACATTCCGTACGAGAACTCGTTGGATTATCTGAAATTGGCTTACAGCGGCATGAAGCAGGGAGACGAAGAACAGTTGTGCGTTTGCGGACGATGCCGACGGGAAAAAGAAGCTTCGACGGAGCTTAGGCTCAGTTGATCTTCGATTCGGCCGATCCCGATTTACGCTTGGCGCCGCCGCAAACGACGCAAAAGCCTTGCCGAAGACCGTCATCGAACGGTCGGGCAAGGCTTTTGGTCGAGCGGAGCGAACGTTCGTGGAGCGCGGCGGATCAGAGTAGAAGTTCGTAGTAGTCCTGCACCGCATACGAGCGGAATCCGCAGCTTTCGTACAAGTGCAGTGCATTGTCGTTCTGCGTTTCCACGCCGATATGCGGCTGTAAGCCGGCTTCATTTTCTCGGCGAATCACTTGTTTAAGCGCGCTGCGCCCGATCCCGTTTCCGCGATAATCCGCGTCGACCACGAATCCGAACACCCAGGCCTGTCCGGGTACGTCGTAATCCATGGCCAGCGTGCCGACCGTTTCGCCATGCAGAACGAGCATGCTGCGGCTGCGGCTCGCGCTGCGCTGCTCTTCTTCCAGCATTTGCTCCGTATCGATTTCGCTCATCTCGAACCCGTCCTCGCACAGTCTCACGATGTCTTCGCGATCTCCGGGTTCGTAAGGACGATAAGAGACGGACGGCAGAGAACGCGTCTTGTCCTCCGAAGGTTCCTGCACCGCGTCCGCTTGCCAAGCCATCTCGTATTCGGAAAACGAGTAGCGGCAGCGGGTCGTTTTCAGCCATTCGGACGCGGAAACGGAAGCTTTCGGAGCGTTCAGCAGCACGGAAGAAGCGGCAGCCAAACTTCCGGAAGCCGAAGCTTCCTGCCAAAGTCCGGTGAAGATTCCTTTCCTGCGGTAATCCGGATGAACCATGCCGCAGACCTCGAATTTTTCGCCGAACCTGTAAAGCGCCAAGAATCCGACCAACCGATCGTTTTCGTAACGAAAATAATCCATGTCTTCGGAACGCGAATCCGATCTCAGCATTTCGTCGTTAAGTTTGAGCAGAATCCCGTCTTGCCGTTCGCAAAGCCGCTGCAGCGACTTGATGTCTTGCAATTGTCGTTCGTCCAGCAAAATAACCTCCCGTAATTCGTTTATGTAAGCGATACGCAGGCAGGCGGAATCCGCTTGCGAGATGCGTTTATCATAACATAAGCCCAAAAAACCCGGCAGCAGAATTTCCGCTTCCGGGCTAAGGCCGCACGCTTTTTTACGCGCGAAGATCGATCGAGCCGCCCAAATGGGGCGCAACGCTCGTCTCGAGCATCTTGGCCATCTGATCGCCCTGCTGTTTGGCTTGGTCCACGGCGATATTCATCACTTGGATCGAAGCTTGTTGGGCTACGCTTGTTTGGCTCATTACCGTAGAAAGTGCCGCGATATCCATATCGGATTCCTCCTTTCCGGCTGGCGGACTTCGTGTCCGACAAGATAGCTGCCTATATCGATTATCGGCATCGGGACGCCGAAGGCGAATAGGGCTTTTGTTGTATTCGTGATGTTGTAAGTTCCGGTTTGACTTCTTCTGGAAAACGAGCTATAATATATTTCATGTGGACACTTGAATAACGAAAATGCATATGCAGCATGCTTTGAAGATCCGAATCGCACTGGCGCGGTCATCGGAGCCGCAAGGATGGAAGAGAGGTAGGGCTTTCGTTGTTTTAGATTTCAGAGAACGAAGCCTTTCACCGTAGAGTGACAGCTCATGATTATTTGGACATCACGATTTCGCCGTAATGCGACGATCTGGCGGTCGTACGCGACATAGGCAAACATACAGCAAGGAAGACGATTCATCCATGAGGATCGGTTTCGGCAAGCGAAATCGTATGATTATTGGCAAGAGTGCCGGGAGAAGCCCGGCGAACGGTAAGAGGTTTCTCGGTTATTCAAGTGAAAAGCGGCGGAACGTACAGCATTACGTTTACTAAGTCCGCTATCGACGGCCGTCCTTCGGGACGGCCGTTTTTTGCGCGCTTCTTTTGCCGAATGCCTTGATTCTCCTCCGAAATAGATTTATACTTATTCTAAATTGAAATCTATGCAATCAAGATGATCCTAAACCATAAATGAGGAATGAACGAGATGAAAACCATTAATTTGACGACCCAGCGTCAAGCGGTCTACGACGTGGTACGGGAAGCGGAAGACCATCCGACGGCGGCCGACGTGATGAACCGTTTGGTGGAACGCGGACACAGTTTCGCTTACGGAACGGTTTATAACTCGCTGCGCTATCTGACCGACAAAGAAATGATCCGCGAACTCAAGCTCGGCGAAACGGCCAGCCGTTACGATGCGCGCACGGACGACCATCAGCATATCGTTTGCGAGGTGTGCGGCAAAGTCGGGGAAGTGATGACGCCGATGCCGGAAGAGTGGCTGGCGAAAGTGGCGGAAGAAACGGGTTACGAGGTGCATGAAGCTCATATCGTGGTGGAAGGAGTGTGCGCCGAATGCAGAAGCAAGCGCAAGAGATGATCGTATTGGAGACGGACGCTTTCGAACCGGAAGTTTGCGAGATCACGAGAAAGATCATTATCGTCAGCCCGTTTCCCGGGCGGATGCACGAGCTGATGCGCACGCTGATGGAAGCCTGCTTCGACGTGCTCGTGTTTCACCGGTGGGAACATTCGGAAGCGGGAGCGCTGCAAGCCGATCTGCTGATCTTCGACGTCAGCGGTTCGCAGGACGAAGATCCGGTAGGCGCTTTTCGGGAAAATATGCATCCGGTACATGCCGCGGTGCCTACGCTGTTCTTGGTGGACGAGCGGATGTTGGACGATCGGAGAAGCGGCGGACACGAGGAACTGCTGGTCTGGCCGGCTCGCCCGCAGGAAGGTCTGCATCACGTCCGCCGTATTCTGCGCAGCGTCTCTTCCCGCGAACTTGATCCGGGAACGGCGGCGGACGTGGAAGCCGTGCGCGACCAACTGATCTTCAAAGACCTGCGGATCGACCTGCGTCGCATGACCGTATACCGCGGAGGATCGCGAATCGATCTGACGAAGACGGAATACGAGCTGCTTCAGCAGTTGATCGAAGCCCGGGGAGGCGTGCGCACGCGCGAAGATTTGTTGAACCGCGTCTGGGGCACGCAATATTTCGGCGGCAGCAACGTGGTGGACGTGCATGTCAAGAGCTTGCGCAAAAAGCTCGGAGACAGCGCGGGCCAACCGTTGTATGTGGCGACCGTACGGGGAGTCGGATACCGCTTGGCGGACTGAGCGGGTATCGCGCATCGGCAAAAGCTGCGGCGCGTCGAGCGAAGATGAAGAAAGGCGGCGTTCGCCGAGCGCCCGCCTTCATCGGATCTTCACCAAAGCCTTATGTGCCGCTCATGATCGATCTTTCGGAGAGATGGTAGAATTCAATCATCGATTTAGATAAGGTCTAAAACCAATTCTAAATGTTAAGCGATGGCTTTTACCTCCAACCTCGAAAGGAAGATCGGATATGACGGATTACAGACTGACGACCAATCAAGGAGCGCCGGTAGGCGACAATCAGAATTCCAGAACGGCAGGCCGCCGCGGTCCCGCGCTGCTCGAAGATTATCATCTGCTCGAAAAACTGGCCCATTTCGATCGCGAACGGATTCCGGAGCGCGTCGTGCATGCCAGAGGAGCGGGCGCGCACGGAATCTTCAAGACCGAGTTCGGCATGTCGGAATATACGCGGGCGGCTTTTCTGAGCGAGGCCGGACTCGAGACTCCGGTATTCGTTCGCTTCTCGACGGTCATTCACGGCACGGGCTCGCCCGAGACCGCTCGCGACCCGCGCGGCTTCGCCGTCAAGTTCTATACGCAGGAAGGCAACTACGATCTGGTCGGCAATCATCTCCCGGTCTTCTTTATCCGCGACGCGATCAAGTTCCCGGATATGGTCCATTCGCTCAAACCGGACCCGCGGTCCAATCGTCAGGAACCCGGCCGTTATTGGGACTTCATGACGCGCACTCCGGAATCGACGCATATGATGACCTGGTTGTTCTCCGATCACGGCACGCCCGCCAATTACCGCGAGATGGACGGTTTCGGCGTCCATGCCTTCAAATGGGTGAACGAGTCCGGACGCGTCGTTTACGTCAAATACAAATGGGAATCGCTGCAGGGCGTACGCACGCTCAGCGCGGCGGAAGCCCGCGACGTTCAAGGCGAAGATTTCAGCCATGCCACGCGCGATCTGTTCGATCGGATCGAGGAAGGCGATTTCCCGCAGTGGACGTTGAAAGTACAGCTGCTCGACCCCGAACGCATGGACGATTACGCGTTCGATCCGCTCGACCCGACCAAGGTCTGGCCCGAAGACCAGTTCCCGCTTCGTACGGTCGGCACGATGACGTTGAACCGCAATCCGCGCAATTTCTTCGCCGAAGTCGAACAGTCCGCTTTTTCGCCGAGCGCGCTCGTGCCGGGCATCGAACCTTCGGAAGACAAGCTGCTTCAAGGACGCCTGTTCTCGTACCCGGATACGCAGCGCTACCGTCTGGGCGCCAACTATTTGCAGCTTCCGGTCAATTGTCCGTACGCGCCCGTGCGCAACCATCAGCAGGACGGCGCCATGAATATGCGGAGCGATCTGCCGCAGGACAATTACGAGCCCAGCCGCCACGAATCCGATCCGGTCGAAGATCCGGCTTACCGCGAGTCCGAAACGCCGCTCGAAGGCCGCGCGACCCGTCAGCGTATCGTCAAGACCGACGACTTCTCGCAGGCGGGCGAACAGTTCCGTTCGTATACCGCGGAGCAGCGGAACAATCTGATCGCGAATATCGTCAACGATCTTCGTCAGGTCGGCGAAGATACGCAGATGCGCGCGATCTGCAACTTTATCCGCGCGGACCGCGAATACGGCATGGTGTTGGCCCGAGAACTCGGCGTCGATATTTCCGGATTCATGGGCGGCCGATAAGCGCGTTTGCCGCAGCTTCACGAACCGATCGCAAGAAGGCCGGCGCGTTAACGGGTGACGATCTCGTGTTCGATCAGACCGGCTTCCCGGGCGGCGCTGGCCAGCTGAATGCGCATGATCGTCTGCGATTCGCTGATAATGAACACGACTTTCTCGAATCCGGTCTCTTGGTAGCCGACGAACGCGCTTTTGAGCTTCTCGATCTCATGGACGCGCAGCAGATTCATTTCGCGGCAGTCCACTTCGAGCGTGAACGCGGACGCGTCGATCGACGACGTGATTTTGTGGTAATCGCGTATAAAGTTCTGGTAGTCTTCGGGCGTGAACGTGCCGGTGATGCGCATATCGATCTTTTTCTCCGCCGGACGGGATTGGATATGGTAAGGAACGGTTGGCATGAGACTTCGCCTGCCTTTCGGAAATGTTCTTTGGATCCTCTGTCTAACGGGCTTGCGCCGATCTTGCCTCAACGAATTCGGAACATCCGAAAGTTATCCCTATTTTACATGCTTTTCCGTCGGGTCGATACCGTTTCGCGCAGATTGGGACGAAAAGCTCCGACCGATATTGAGGATTGCGCGGCCGAACGTTACAATGTGCGTATAAGCAGAGGAGGCCCGACATGACGGAAGAGGAACGCATACACCGAGGGATCTTGTTTTCTCCGGCAGCTCCCGAACTGAAAGCGATCAAGCTCGAATCCCATAAGCTCAGCGCGCTCTACAGCCGTACGTTCGAAGACGAGACGGAAGAAAGAGCGAGGCTGTTGGAGCGGCTGCTCGGCAGCTTGGGAGAAGGAGGGTTTATGCAAGGACCGATTTTTTTCCATTACGGCAAACATACCGAGATCGGCAAACACTTCTTCGCCAATTACAATCTGACCGTGCAAGACGATGCCAAAGTCGCGATCGGCGATCATGTCAGCTTCGGACCGAACGTGACGATCGTAACGCCGGTGCACCCGTTCGTGGCTTCGGAACGTCGGGCGATGTTCGATCGCAGAGGGGAAACCAAGTCGCTGTGTTACGCCAAACCGGTAACGATCGGAAACGACGTCTGGATATCGGCGGGCGTGACGATCTGCGGCGGAGTCACGATCGGCGACGGCTGCGTCATCGGAGCGGGCAGCGTGGTCACGCGGGACATTCCGGCGAATTCGCTGGCTGCCGGTTCGCCTTGCAAAGTCATCCGGCCGATCACGGAGGCCGACAGCATGCGGTTCAAGCCCGAGATTCTGGCGGATTGCCGAGTGATCGAACCGGAAGAATAAGCGTCGAACCGGAAGTTTTCGAATGGAAGACGCCCATATAAACGCGCAGGTCCCTTCTTGGGGGCCTGCGCGTTTCGGTATCCGGGATCTTTTCGGACGAATTCGCTTGTTCCGATTGGCGCAAGCCGGCGGCGTAAGGTAAAATGGGAAGGATAACGACAATCGAAAGTAGGGACGCATACCATGACCTATCGCAGCATGCAGGAATGTATCGCCGATCTGGAGAACGCCGGACATCTGCTCCGCATCACGGAAGAAGTCGATCCGGAACTGGAGATGGCCGCGATTCATCTGAGAGTATTCGAGGCGGGCGGACCCGCTTTGTATTTCGAAAAAGTAAAAGGTTCGAAGTACGGCGCCGTATCGAACCTGTTCGGCACGATCGAACGCAGCAAATACATTTTCCGCGATACGTGGGAGTCGACGCAGGAAGTCATCGGTCTTCGCAATGAACCGATGAAGGCGCTCAAGCAGCCGCTTCGTTACGCGGGAACCGGCCTGTCCGCGCGCCGGGCGCTGCCGATCAAGAAGCCCGGCCTGCCCGCGGATTTCGAAGAGATCAAGATCTCCGATCTGCCGATGGTCAAGAGTTGGCCGAACGACGGCGGAGCGTTCGTCACGCTGCCGCAGGTGTACAGCGAAGATCCCGACAAGCCGGGCGTCATGAACGCCAATCTCGGCATGTACCGGATTCAATTGAGCGGAAACGAATACGTGCAGGACGAAGAGATCGGCGTGCATTATCAGATCCACCGGGGCATCGGCGTTCATCAATCCAAAGCGGCGAAACGGGGCGAACCTCTTAAAGTGAGCTGCTTTATCGGCGGACCGCCCGCGCATACGCTGTCGGCCGTCATGCCGCTGCCGGAAGGACTCAGCGAACTGACCTTTGCCGGGCTGCTGTCCGGACGGCACTTCCGTTACAGCTACGTCGACGGGTTCTGCGTCAGCCACGACGCCGATTTCGTGATCACCGGCGAGATCTATCCGAACGAGACCAAGCCGGAAGGCCCGTTCGGCGACCACCTCGGTTATTACAGTCTGGTACACGATTTCCCGGTGATGCGCGTGCATAAAGTCTATGCCAAGAAGAACGCCGTCTACCCGTTCACGGTCGTCGGCCGTCCTCCGCAAGAAGATACCGCGTTCGGCGCGCTGATTCACGAATTGACCGGCGGAGCGATCCAGCAGGAGATTCCGGGCGTCAAAGAAGTGCATGCCGTCGACGCGTCGGGCGTGCATCCGCTGCTGCTCGCGGTAGGCAGCGAACGTTATACGCCTTATCAGGCGGTGAAGCGGCCGGCAGAGATTCTGACTATCGCCAACCGGATTCTCGGCACCGGGCAGCTCAGCCTGGCGAAATATTTGTTCATCACGGCCGAAGACGACGGGCCGGTGAACGCGCATGACATTCAAGGGTTGTTCCGGCATGTGCTGGAGCGGATCGATCTGCGGCGCGATTTGCATTTCCAGACGAACACGACGATCGATACGCTCGACTACTCCGGTACGGGACTGAACAGCGGCAGCAAAGTCGTCTTCGCGGCCGTCGGCAAGCCGATCCGCAAACTGTCGGCGGACGTGCCCGCCGCGCTGCGCGATCTGCCGAACGGATTCGGCCGCCCGGTCATGGCCATGCCGGGCATCGCGCTGCTCCGAGCGCCGGCATTCGTCGATTACGGTACGGCCGAAGCGCAGATTCGCGAGCTGACCGAAGCGATCGCGGCGCGCGGTCCGCTGGAAGATTGCCCGATGATCGTGCTGTGCGACGACAGCGAATTCGTGGGGGCGTCGTTCGACAACTTCCTGTGGGTCGGATTCACCCGCAGCAACCCGTCGCATGATATTCGCGGCGTCAACGAGACGTATGCCCACAAGCATTGGGGCTGCGAGAACGTCGTCATCGACGCGCGCTCGAAGCCGCATCAAGCGCCGCCGCTGATTCCCGATCCGCAGGTCCTGCAGCGGATCGAACCGGTCTTCTCGCCGAGCGGAAGTCTGGGCATTCTGCGCGGAATGCGCTGACGGATAGAGGCCTTTCGGCTTGCCGGCCGAAAGGCGCGGTTTGATCTTTTTTGATTGCATCGGCTTCGGCCCGGCGCCTGCCGCAAACCTTCGAGTTTGCGGCAGGCGTTTTTTTGTTGTCTCGTTTTTGGGCAAACGTCAAGGATAAACGTCGCATTGTTTTCTTCTATATGCGTATAGAAAATGTCTATTAACCGAACGATTGACCCGGTGTTTCGAGGATGGTAAGCTTCTTCACAACCCGAAAACATACAAAAACCATCGGAATTAACGAATTAAATTCGAGGAGAAGAGAGGCGGAGAGAAAATGACTCAACAAACCCATCAACGCAGCTTGAAATTCGGCGCGATCATTCACGGAGTAGGCGGAAGCGTAACGGGGTGGAGACATCCGGAAGTACTGAGCGATGCCAGCGTCAATCTCGAGTTCTATAAGCGTCAAGCGCAAACGGCCGAAGAAGGCAAGTTCGATCTGGTGTTTATCGCCGACGGCCTCTATATCAACGAAAAGTCCATTCCGCATTTCTTGAACCGGTTCGAACCGCTGACGATCTTGTCCGCGCTGGCGGCCGTCACGTCGAAGATCGGTCTGGTCGGCACGCTCTCTACCTCTTACAGCGAACCGTTCACGGTCGCTCGCCAGTTCGCTTCGCTGGACAAGATCAGCGGCGGCCGCGCCGGTTGGAACGTGGTCACTTCGCCGCTCGAAGGAACCGCGCGGAACCATATCATTCGTTCCCACCCGGCTCATGCCGATCGGTACAAGATCGCCGAAGAGCATCTGAACGTGGTACGCGGTTTGTGGGATTCTTGGGAAGACGACGCATTCGTGCGGAACAAAGAAACGGGCGTCTTCTTCGATCCGGACAAGCTGCATCGCTTGAACCATCAAGGCGAATATTTCTCGGTCGAAGGTCCGCTCAATATCGACCGCTCGAAGCAAGGACAGCCGGTGATCTTCCAAGCGGGCTCTTCGGAAGACGGCAAAGCGCTCGCGGCGCGTTCCGCCGATGCCGTATTCACCGGTCATGAACGGCTCGAAGACGCGCAGGCTTTTTATCGGGACGTGAAGCGGCAGGCCGTCGCCAACGGCCGCAAGCCGGAAGATATCGCGATCCTGCCGGGAATCAATCCGATCGTCGGCGCGACCCGCGAAGAAGCGGAAGCCAAATACGAAGAGATCGCGTCGCTGGTCACCATCGAGAAAGCGCTCGAATATCTGGGCCGTTTCTTCGACCATCACGATTTCTCGCAGTATCCGCTCGACGAAGCGTTCCCGGATCTCGGCGATCTCGGCAGCAACGCGTTCAAGAGCGGCACGGACAAGATCAAACGCGACGCCAAAGAGCAAGGACTGACGCTGCGTCAAGTGGCGCTTCGTTCCGCCACGCCGAAAACGAGCTTTATCGGCACGCCGGAAGACGTAGCGAACCGAATTCAGGAATGGTTCGAGAACGAAGGCGCGGACGGGTTCATCGTGCATACCGATATTCCGACCCAGCTGCGCACCTTCGTCGATACGGTGGTTCCGATCCTGCAAGAACGCGGCTTGTACCGTCTCGATTACGAAGCGGATACGCTGCGCGGCAACTTGGGCGTACCGATTCCGGAGAACCGGCATACGGCGCAGCGCCGGAAGCAGGAGCAGGTTTCGTCGGAAGAAGCGGCGGTCAACTGATCGGCGGTCCGAACCCGATCGATTCGGAAAACAAACGGCGGTTCGGCGTTCGTTCGGACCGCCTGCCTGAATCAAGGCGTCGTTGCGATACATAGACGCGCATACTAAGACAGATAGAGGGGGCTTACTCACATGTACGGCGATACTACGGACAAGAGCTTATCCAAGGCTTCGATCGGCAGAAAAAGGTTCAACTGGAGTTACGCGTTCGGCGCATTGGCGCTCGCGCTGACAACGGCTCTTGCGGGCTGCGGTCCGGCGGACGGCGGGAAATCGGCGCAGGCGGCTTCCGGAACGACCGCAGCTTCCGCGCCGGTTCAAGGCGGCGAATTGACTTACGCGCTGGCCACGTCGCCGGACACGCTCGATCCGCGCCGCAGCGGCCTTGCCGTCTCGGTCCGCGTATTCGGCGCTCTGTACGATACGCTGCTGATCCGCAGCGCCGACGGTTCGCTCGGCCCTTCGCTGGCGACCGAATGGAAAGCGTCGGACGACGGTCTGAGCTACACGCTCAAACTGAGGGACGACGTGAAGTTCCAAGACGGCACGCCGTTCGACGCCGAAGCGGTCAAGTTCAATTTCGACAGCATCATCGATCCGGAGACGAAGGCCGCCAATGCGCTCGCGCTGCTGCGTCCTTACAAGTCTTCGGAAGTCGTGGACGAACATACGATCAAGCTGAATCTGGAGAAACCGTCCGAAGCGTTCCTCGGCAACTTAAGCCAAGGCATGCTCAGTATCGTATCGCCGACGGCCGCGAAGAAAGAAGGCGAAGATTTCGGCAAACATCCGGTCGGAACCGGACCGTTCAAGTTCGCGAGCTGGACGGAGAACGCCGACATCAAGCTGGAACGCAATCCGGATTACGCGTGGGGCAGCGCGGAGGCGTCCAACGCCGGAGCCGCTTATCTCGACGCGCTGACGTTCAAGATCGTGCCGGAAGAAGCGACCCGAATCGGCGGCGTGCAGAGCGGCCAAGTCTTGGCGGCGGAGACCGTGCCGCCGCAGAACGTGGTCGCGCTGAAAAACGATCCGAACGCGCAGCTTCTTCAAACGAATACGATCGGGTTCCCGTATACGCTGTTCTTCAATCTGGAGCATAAACCGTGGAACGAGCTGAAAGCGCGTCAAGCGGTACAGTATGCCGTCGATATCGATTCGATCGTCAAGACGCTGTATCTGGGGACGTACGAACAAGCTTGGTCGTCGATCACGCCGGGCATTCTCGGGTACGACGAATCGCTGGAAGGCAAGATCAAGCCGGACGTCGCCAAAGCGAACGCCCTGCTCGACGAACTCGGATGGGTCAAAGGCGCCGATGGGATCCGGGTCAAAGACGGTCAGAAGCTGACGCTGCATTACGTGGACGGCTCGCCGAACCGCGAGAAACGCAACGATATTGCGGCCATGATTCGCGAGCAGCTCAAAGCGGTCGGCATCGAAACGGAAGTGGAAATCACGCAGGATGTAGCGACGGTCGTCTACCAGAACTGGGATTACGATCTGTACGGCAACAGTCAGGTCAATTCCGATCCGAACGGACTGGTCTCGTTCTATCATTCGACGAAAGAAGGCGAACGACGAACGCTGTCGGGGCTGTCCGATCCTCAGGTAGACGAGTGGCTGGATCAAGGCGCGACCGAGAAAGACGAAGCGAAGCGGGCCGAGCTGTACAAGAAGGTGCAGCAGTATATCAGCGATCAAGCGCTGATTCTGCCGGTGTACGTCTTCCCGTATACCGTAGCCGCGGGCAAATCGGTGCAAGGACTCAAATTCGACCCGTTCGGTTACCCGATCTTCAACGATGTCTATCTACAAAAATAATCCGCAAAAATAAGTTCGTCCGAGCGGTTCCGCGAAAAGAATTTCGAGCAAGTCCGCGCGGCCGCTTCCGAGGCGAAGAAACGAAGCGGTCCGAACCGGACGAAAGGAGGAAGACGTTATGCTTCAAGCCGCCTTGTCCCGGCTGCTCAGCTCTCTGCTCGTGATCGTCGGTTCGCTGGCATTGGTATTTTGCATCTTCTACCTGCTGCCGGGCGATCCGGTGCTGTCGATGGTCGATCCGACTTCGGTCAGTCCCGAAGTCATCGAAAACCTGCGGCAGCAGCTCGGGCTCGACCGTCCGTTCCATGAGCGGCTGCTGACGTATTTCGGCGACATGCTGACCGGAGATTTCGGCCGTTCGCTGGTCGGCTCCGATCCGGTGCTGCCGAAGATTCTGGCGCAGGTGCCTTCGACGCTGCTGCTTACGGCGGCCAGCGCGCTGGTAGCCGTGGCGGTCGGCGTCACGCTGGGCGTGTTATCGGCGGTCCGCAAAGGCGGCATCATCGATCTGATCGCCCGAATCGTCGGACTGTTCGGCATCTCGATGCCCACGTTCTGGTCGGGAATTCTGCTCATCCTGATCTTCTCGGTGCAGCTCGGCTGGCTGCCTTCGATGGGCTCGGACGGTTGGCGCACTTTGATTCTGCCGGCGCTCGCGCTCGGCTTCGTCGGAGCGGGTTCGATCGTGCGCATGGTGCGGGGCAGCATGCTCGACGTGCTGAACGAGCCGTTTATCACCACTCTGCGCGCCAAAGGGCTGCGCGAACGGGCCGTTCAGTACAAGCATGCGCTTCGCAGCGCTCTGATCCCGGCGGTGACGCTGATCGGGATGCAGATCGGCGATATGCTGGCCGGAACGGTCATTATCGAAACGGTGTTCTCGCGGCAGGGCATCGGTCGGATCTTGGCCGACGCCATCATGGCCAAAGACCTGCCGGTCGTGCAGGGGATCGTCTTCTTCACGGCGATCGTATACGTGGGCATCAATCTGCTGGTCGACCTGTCTTACGCGGCGATCGATCCGAGAATCAGACGGAAAGGAGCGAAATCATGAAAAATTCGGCGACATCGGCAGAACCGGCGGCGCGCGGCGCATGGCTCGGCCGCTTGGCGGGACGCAGCCGAAAAAGCGCTTATGCCGCAGGTCGGCAGGCCGTTTCCCGGCGGCGTTTCGGGTCGGCCGATCTTCTGACGGTTCTCGCGGGTCTTGCGGTTTCTTTTCTCGCCGCGTGCGCGCTGCTGCCCGGCTGGATCGCGCCTTATTCGCCGACCGAGATGAATACGGCCGCGATTCTGCAAGGTCCTTCTTCGGCGCATCTGTTCGGAACCGATTATTTCGGCCGCGACGTGTTCAGTCTGGTGGTATACGGAACTCGGGATTCGCTGCTGATCGGCGTCAGCTCCGTGATCGTCGGCGTGCTGCTCGGCGGTACGCTCGGCTCGCTCGCCGGATACGTCGGCGGCAGGCTCGACGCGGCGATCATGCGGATCATGGACGTCCTGTTGACGATTCCCGGCATCCTGCTGGCGCTGACGATCGCGGCGGCGCTCGGCCCGGGCCTGCGCAATATCGTGCTCGCGATCGCGATCTCGTCCGTGCCGGGGTATGCCCGGGTGATGCGCGGACAGATCATGGCGATTCGCGGCCGGGGATACGTATTCGCTTCGCGAGCGCTCGGAACCAAGCCGTCGGACGTGCTGCTTCGGCATGTACTGCCGAACTCGGCCGCGCCGCTGCTGGTCATGGCGACTTTGGGATTGGGATCGTCGATTCTGGCCGGAGCGGGATTAAGTTTTCTGGGGCTCGGCGTACTTAAAGAAATTCCCGACTGGGGCGCGCTTCTGTCTCAAGGACGCGGTTATCTGACCGTCGCTTGGTGGATCTGCACGTTCCCGGGCCTGACGATCACGCTGTTCGTGCTCTCGGTAAACTTGATCGGCGACCGTTGGAGAGACGCGGTCGATCCGAAGCGCAAAGGAAGATAAACGCCGGCCGCACAGGCGGTCGCCAAAGGAGGATCGACATCATGACGCAGCCCCTGCTTGAAGTCAAAGACCTGACGATCGACGTCCATACGCCGAGAGGCACGCTGACGGCCGTGTCGGAGATTTCGTTCGATATCGCGCCCGGCGAGACCGTCTGCCTGGTCGGCGAATCGGGCAGCGGCAAAACGATCGCTTCCAAAGCGATCTTGAGGCTTACCGATTACGAGAACGGCAGCATCGCGGGCGGAAGCATCCGGTTGGGCGACGATTTTATCGATTCGCTGCCGCAGAGCGCCGTTCGCGGTCTTCGCGGCCGCAAAGCCGCGATGATCTTCCAAGAACCGATGGCGGCGTTCGATCCGGTCTTCACGATCGGCAGCCAGATCGTGGAGACGATGGCGGCGCATCGCCGCGAACGGAAATCCAAGTTATGGGCGGAAGGCGCGCAGCTGCTGCGCCGGGTCGGCATCCCCGAGCCGGAACTTCGCATGAAGCAGTATCCGGGCGAACTGTCCGGCGGCATGCTTCAGCGCGCCATGATCGCGATGGCGCTCTCCGGGGAACCGGAGCTGCTGATCGCCGACGAACCGACGACGGCGCTCGACGTCACCATACAGGCGCAGATTCTTGAGCTGCTGAGCGAATTGAAGCAAAGTCTCGGCATGTCGATCCTGCTGATCACGCACGATCTGGGCGTCGCGGCCGAGATGGCCGACCGGATCGTCGTGCTGTATGCCGGACGCATCGCCGAACAGGGAACGGCCGCCGAAGTGCTCGGCAATCCGCGGCATCCTTATACGATCGGCCTGTTGAATGCCGTCGCGACGCAAGAAGGCCGCCGCGGCGAACGGCTGCGCGCGATCGAAGGCTCGCCGCCGGGTCTGGCCGAGATGCCGGACGGCTGCCGATTCCATCCGCGCTGCGCTTGGGCGACCGAGCGCTGCCGAAGCAGCGTTCCGCCGCTGAGCGAGCAGGGCGGCGGACGCTTCGCCGCCTGCTGGCACGCCGACGAAGTCGCGGCCGCCCCGCGCGGCGGAAGTCCGGCGGGCTTCGCTTCCGCCGTTCCCGCCTCGACCTCGGCGGGAACGCCCGGCGCCTCGGCCGCGCCGGCCGAATTCTCCGCTTCGCGCCCGCTGCTCGAAGCGGAGAACCTCGCCAAGCATTATCCGCTCGGCGGCGGATGGGGCCGCCCGAAGCGTATCCTTCGGGCCGTCGACGGCGTATCGCTGTCGATCGCCGAAGGCGAGACCTTCGGACTGGTCGGCGAGTCCGGCAGCGGCAAGTCGACGCTGGGCCGCCTGCTGCTTCAGCTCGAACCGCAGACGAGCGGGGAAGTGCGCTTCCGCGGCGAAGCCTTGACGCTGCGGGACCAAGCCCGCTGGCGGCAGTCGCGCCGCGATCTTCAGATCATTCATCAAGACCCTTACGGAACGGTCGATCCGCGTTGGAATATCGGCGAGATTATCGCCGAGCCGCTTCGGGCGCATACGTCGCTCGGCGCTGCCGAGCGTCGCGAGCGGGTCGGCGAACTGCTCGAACAAGTCGGCCTGCAAGCCGCTTGGCAGAACCGTTACCCGCACGAGTTCTCGGGCGGTCAGCGTCAACGGATCGGGATCGCTCGCGCCATCGCGGTCAATCCGCGGTTCGTTTTGGCCGACGAGGCCGTCTCCGCGCTCGACGTCTCGGTACAGGCGCAGATCGTCAATCTGCTGCAGGATCTTCAACAGAAATTAGGCTTGACCTCGGTATTTATCGCGCACGGCCTGCAAGTCGTTCGCCATATTTCCGATCGGATCGGAGTCATGTATTTGGGGAAGTTGATGGAAGTCGCGCCCGGCGAAGAATTGTTCCGGAATCCGGCGCATCCGTACACGCGGGCGCTGCTCTCGTCGATCCCGGGAACATCGGCGGCGAACCGGGAATCGTTTATCGTCAAAGGAGAAATTCCGTCGCCGACGAATCCGCCGGCCGGCTGCCGGTTCCATACCCGCTGCCCGCTGGCGACCGATCTGTGCCGCAACGTCGAGCCGCCTCTGGCGGAGATCGGCAGCCGGCATGCCGCCGCCTGCCATTATCCGTCGTAAATTCGCTTGTTCTTACTTATTCCCGAGGAGGAATTTCCATGACCCAGAACGTCCTGATCGTCTCCGGCAGCCCGAATCGCTCGTCCCGATTGTACGGACCGGTGAACTATTTGCAAGGCCGATTGACCGAAGAAGGCTTCGACAGCGAACTGCTGCATATCGCGGAGCTTCCGGCCGCCGACCTGATCGGCGCCAACTTCGCGGGTTCCGAGATCCGCGCCGCGCTGCGGAAGGTCGACGCGGCGGACGCCGTCGTATTCGCCAGCCCGGTGTACAAAGCTTCGTATTCCGGCGTGCTCAAGACGTTCCTCGATCTGATCCCGCAGGAAGGTCTGCGCGACAAACCGGTACTGCCGCTGTTCGTGGGCGGAACGATCGCGCATCTGCTGGCGATCGACTATTCGCTGAAGCCGGTATTGAACGCGCTCGCCGCGCGCAACATTCTCGGCGGCGTGTTCGGGGTCGATCGGGAGATCGAACGCCGCCCGGAAGGCGGATATATTCTGTCGGCCGAGATTCAGTCGCGTCTGGAACGTTCGCTGTCCGAACTTAAGCTCGAGCTGGCCCGGCGCGAGAGCGTGCCTGCGGCGCTTCCGGGCGTGCATGCCTGATATCACTTGATCGATCGAGAACGGGAGAAGGAAAGAGGGGACGATATGGAGATACGATTGAGCATTTTGGACCAAACGCCTATTTTTGAACAAGATACGCCCGAGCGGGCGCTGCGCTATACCGTCGAATTGGCCCGCCGCGCCGATCGACTCGGCTATCATCGGTTCTGGGTGTCGGAACATCACGATTCCCGCTCGGTCGCGGGATCTTCGCCGGAAGTGCTGATCGCGTATCTGCTCGCGTCCACGGAGCGGATCCGCGTCGGCTCCGGCGGCGTGATGCTTCAGCATTACAGCCCGTACAAAGTCGCCGAGAGTTTCAACGTGCTGGCGAATCTCGAACCGAACCGGCTGGATTTGGGCGTCGGACGCGCGCCGGGCGGCCTGCCGCGTTCGACGCGGGCGCTGCGCCGAGGCGCGCCGGAAGAAGACGCTTCGCTGTCCGGCAAGCTGGAAGAACTGCAAAACTATCTGCACGGCATCGAGCCGGGCGAAGGCGATCCGCTCGAAGGACTGCGCGCCGAGCCGGTATCGGAGCAGCCCGCGCGTCTTTACGTGCTCGGAGCGAGCGCGGACAGCGCCGATCTGGCGGCGAGTCTGGGCCTGCCGTATGTATTCTCGCTGTTTATCAACGGAGACTTGGGTCAAGCGGAAGAGGCGCTGCAGCGCTATCGGGACCGATTCGTGTCCGCGAACGGGTCGCGACCCGAATCGATTCTGTCGGTGTCCGCCGCGGCCGCGGACACCGACGAAGAAGCGGAAGGCATCGCGGCGGAAAGCGATCTGTTCCGCGCGGTTCTCGCCAGCGGACGGAAGATCACGATCGGCGATCGGGCGCGCGCCGAAGAATTCGGCATTCAATCCGGGGAAGAATACCGCATCGAACATATTCCTTCCCCGCTGATCAAAGGTTCGGCGGAAACGGTCGGTCGACGGCTGCGGGAAGCGGCCGAACGCTGCGGCGTCGAAGAACTGGTCATTACCAGTCCGATCCGCGAGTTCGCGAAACGGATCCGTTCGTACGAGCTGCTTAGGGATTATTTTGCCGGCACGCGGCCTGAAGAATTCGAACCCGAAGAATCCGAACCGGCGAACGACGGGGGTTCTCGGCCGATCGTTTCGGCATAAGCTCGATAAAAAGAGAGGTCGACGCGCGAGCAGAATCGTGCAGCGACCTCTCTAAGCCGTTTTCGGCGCAGGGGGCAAGAGGAAGGCCGTACGCGCAGCCGATTATGCTGCCGCAAAAAAAAGAACCCGGTATCGGGTTCTTTTCGTTATGTCTTTCGTTATGATCGTAGAATCGGTCGTGCTTCGGAACGTCTTTCAGCGGTTTCGCGAAGTATACAGCACTTTGGCCGTGGTCTTCACGATCAATTGACGTTGAGGTTCCTGCGGTTTGTCGGATTTGCCGGCTTCTTTAAATACGCCGTTGCAGGAAGAACAGAGCCGTCCGCTGCGCGTATCGCAGCCGCATGATTCGCAAGGGTAAGTCAGGTTGGTATACGTAAGGGACGATAAGCGTCCGGATTTGATAAAAGCATGCAGCTCGCCGAGCGAGACGCCGGTTGCTTTTTGTAGGTCTTTGGTTGTGCTTTTCGGGCGCATCCACAGATGATCGAGGCAGCGATTGAGACTGTTGTCCATGTCTGCGCTGCAAGAAGAACAGAGGTTGCGAAGATTTTTTTGATAAATGCTTCCGCATTTCGGACAATAATCGACCAAAAGAGTCATCTGTAGCACCTCGCTATCATTGTGTGATTTTCTTTGTAGGCTTTAGGTTGTAGAACCATAATACTATCTGACCGAATAGCGCGCAAGGACCAAAACTGAAATTAAGCTTAATTTAAAGGTTTTTGCCTTTTTAGTAGGCCTAAAGACCTTTTTTGTAGCAAGAACCGTATAACAGAGCCTTTAGAAGCTTATCCGGCAAAAAACGACACGGTTCCGACTATCGACGCAGCCGCTCGCCGCGATGCGGCAAAACGCCGAAAAGCCCGCCCGAGTCCTTGAAGATAGGACTTTCAGGCGGGCTTTTATAAAGATTCGCGATCGGATTCCTAACAAGGGAGAAAAGAGATCAGCGTATGCCTCGCGGAAGTTCCAACGAAAACGTCGTACCGGACGGACCGCTCGAACGCAGCAGCAAATCTCCGCCTTGAGCGCGTGCCAACAAACGGCTGTAAGTCAGGCCCAGACCGAGTCCGCGCGTGGCTCTTTTCTTCTGTTCGCTGCGGTAGAATCGGTCGAAAACATGATCGCGGTCTTGTTCGCGGATGCCGGTGCCGTTGTCGGCGATCTCCACATGGATGCGTCCCGTGGATTCGCGGATCGTAAGCCGAAGCCGCAGAGGGCGTTCGGGATGGGCGGCTTGCAGCCCGTTATTCAGAAGATTGACGACGATCTGCTGAATCCGCAACGCGTCGCCCGTCGTATAGATCATCTCTGCGGGGAAATCGTAGTCGATCTCGATGGAGTCGCATTCATGCGGCAGCTTCCATTGGTACACGATCTCCGATACCAGCAGTTTCAAATCGATCCGGTCTCGGCGTACGGAGACGTTGCCGGACGAGAACGCGTTATAGTCGAGCAGGTCGGCGACCATCCGTTCCATCCGGCCCGATTCCTGAAGCGCGATATCCAGAAACTCTTTCGCTTCTTCGCCCGTAACGACTTCTTCGCGCACGGCCATGACCAACCCCTTGATCGAAGTGACCGGCGTCTTCAACTCGTGGGTGACGCCGGCCAGCGACAATTCGCGCCATTCTTCCAATTGATGCAGCCGGCCGGCCATGCTGCGGAACGAATCGACCAATTCGCCGAGTTCGCGTTCTCCCGTTTGAATCTGAAGCTCGACGTCGTAACGTCCGTTGCGAATCTGTCTCGCGCTTTCGGCGACTTCGCGAATCGGCCGGGACAATTTGCGCGAGAGCAGATAGATCGTAAACCAACCGGACAAAGCCAGCACGCCCAGCAGCGAAGCGAACGCGATGATTTCGTTCGAAGTGTATAGAGGCGTTTTGCGGAACTGGCTGATGTAGACGCCGCCGATTTCTTTGCCGTTTTGCATGATCGGCGTATCGATCAATTGATACTCCGGCTCGCCGGAACGAGGCCGCGGATGCAATTTATCGCGGATTTGCTGCGGAGTCATCTCGGGGCGGGTGAATACCGCGTTGCCCTGCGCATCGGCGACAAGCAGGCACACGTCCAGATTGATGTTGAACAGTTCCATGCGTTCGTCGAGAATCGTGTTCAGATTGCTCGGAATATATAGCGAACCGTCTTCGGTCTTGACGCGATCCGCGACTTCTTGCCCGAGCATGGCGGCGGTGCGCGAACGGTTATCCATCGCCGTTTCGCGGATGCCGTACAGCGCGACGCCTCCGGCGATCGCCAGCGCAGCGAACAAGATCAGAAAATAGCGCAGCGTCCAATAAGTCAGGATGGAAGTCGCCCTGCGCTTGCGAGTTCTTCCTTCCGAGCGCCGCACCGGCGCCGCGATGACGTTCATTATTCGGCGACCCAAAATTGATACCCCGTTCCTCGTAAAGTGCGAATCTCCCCGTTTTCCGTCGGCCAATGGGACAACGCTTGCCGCAGCCGCTTGATCGACAGATCGACGGCGCGGTCGCTGCCTTCGTAATCCATTCCCCATACATGTTCGATCAACTGATCGCGGGTGAACATGCGGTTCGGATAATCGGACAAGAACATGAGCAGCGACAAGTCGCGGGGCGTAAGCGGAACTTCGGCCCCGTTGAGCAGGACGCGCTGCGCGTTAGGATCGATGACCAGTCCGCCGAACCGTTTGCTGGCGTCTTCTCCGCTGTAGACGGGCCGTCTGCGCAGCACCGCGTTCACTCTCGCCACCACTTCTTCGGGGACGAACGGTTTGGTCATATAATCGTCGGCGCCGCCGTTGAGTCCGTCAAGCCGATAATCGATATCGCCGAGCGCCGTGAGCATGATGACCGGACACGATCCCCGTTTGCGGATCTCCTCCAACAGCTCCCAGCCGTCGATGCCGGGAAGCATGATATCCAGCAGCACGAGCGCCGGCTGCGTCTCTTCGAATCGTTCCATCGCCTGCCTGCCGTCCGCGACGCGTTCGACGGCGAACCCGGCTTTTTTGAGATAAGCGGCCAGCACCCGGGCAATGGCTTCCTGATCTTCGACGATCAGAATCGTGGTCATGGCGATCTTCTCCTTCCTTGCATAAATCGTGCGTTCATCTATGTTTTTCGGCAGGAAACAAAAAGGGTCATGGCTTCTATTCTACGTACAAAATCGCTCAGGGCAAGGCTTTTCGACGCTTTTTGTCCGGATCGGAAAACATTTTTTCGCTGCCGGGGCTTTGACATTTTCCCGACATATTGGGGTGTTATGATACCAAAAAAAACGGTCAGGGAGGAAAAACAAATGAACAAGAAAGCCAGAAATTGGATGATCGCGGCAGCGGCGGTAGTGGTGATCGGCGGGGCGGGCGGTTACGCTTGGATGACGAGTTACCTCGGCAATAACGTGGAGATCGAAAGCGTGCTGCCGACCGAAGCGTCTTCGAATTCGGCCTCGACGACCGGCGCGACCGCCAAAGCGGCGGAAGCGACGAACACGGAAACTTCGGGAGCGGCCGTGGCGGCGGACGACCTGAACGGCGAATGGAAAATCGCCGATACGTCGAAAGTGTATTTCTCCGTCAAGACGTCGCAAGAAGAAGTCAATTTCGCGGACGACAAAGTCAGCGGAACTTGGAACGTGGACGTTGCCGACCCGTCGAAAATGAAAGGCAGCGGAGCGATCGAGATCGACGCGATCGACTCGGGCAACGCGCAGCGCGACGAGCATATCAAGAGCGACGATTTCTTCCAGATGAGCCAACATCCGCAGGCGACGTTCACGGCGGATTCGTTCGAAGGCCTGCCGACGGAATGGAAAGAAGGCGAAGTTTACGATTTCAAGATGGGAGGCACGCTGACGGTCAAAGGGATCGAGAAGCCGGTCAAGTTCGAAGCCAAAGCTTCGTATCAGGGCGGCAAGCTGCTGCTGTCGGGCACGACGACCGTGACGTTCGAAGACTTCGGCCTGAAGAACCCTCATTCGGTCGTGCTCAGCACGGAGAACGATATCAAAGTCCAATTGGAACTGTCGCTCGCGAAATAAGCCGGAGCGATCAGGCGGCGGAATCCGCAGCCTGCACCTTTTCGAATCCGATCATATCGGGCCTTGCCGAGCGGCGCAATCGCTGTACGGCAAGGCTTTTTTGCGGCGAAAAAGCGTACCGTCGACGAAGGCGGAGCGTGGACGATGATTATGCGGCGGGAATTTGCGGTATGGGTTAATATGCTTTTTCGACAAAAAAGGAGCTGTCTGCCTCTATGATCGTTCGTTTCGGATATGTCGCCATGTCGCTCGAAATCCAAAACTCTTCGCCGTCCAAAACGATGACGATGGCCCGTTTCGCCAAACTGCCCGATCGCGAAGCGGCGCTTCGGCAGCTTGAGCGGATCGCGGAAGAGAATCTTCGCAATACGCTGCGCCTGCTGCGCCACAACGTCGCGGAAGGGATCGAGATGTACCGTTTTTCTTCCAAATTGATTCCGCTCGCGACCCATGCGGATCTTCAAGATTGGGACCCCTTCGAAGCGTTGGCCGAGCCGTTCGCGGAGATAGGAGAATACGTGCGCGAGCATAAGCTCCGGGTCTCGTTCCATCCCGATCATTACACCGTGCTCAGCACGCCGAGACCGGAAGTGTTGATCTCGTCCGTGCGCGATCTGCGCTACCATGTCAAGATGCTGCAAGCGATGGGATTGGACGCGCGGGCCAAAAACAATATCCATATCGGCGGCGCTTACGGAGACAAGCCTTCGGCCGCCGATCGTTTCGTCGAACATTTCGCCGGGCTGGACCCCGATATTCAATGCCGCCTGACGCTGGAAAACGACGACAAAACGTTCACGACCGGCGAAACGCTGGAAGCCGCGCGGCGAACAGGACTGCCGATGGTGCTCGATATCCACCACCACTGGGTCAACAGCGGCGGCGAGCCGGCCTCGGATTGGTGGCCTGAAGTCGCGCGCACGTGGGAATCGGAGCTTGCGCGCATCGACGTGCCTCAAGGCGAGACGCTTCCGCCGAAGATCCATGCGTCCAGTCCCAAGAGCGAGACCGACCGCCGAAGCCATGCGGACGGGGTGGAAGCCGGACCTCTGCTGGAATTCCTGCGCGCTGCCGCCCGAACTTCCCCGCAGATCGACGTGATGCTGGAAGCCAAGCATAAGGATCGGGCTTTGTTCGGACTGATGCGCGATCTGGAAGCTTACCAGGGAGACGGCGTGAAGATTCTGGGCGGGGGGAAGATCGAAGTGGAGGCGTAACGGATACGCGAAAAGTCCTCTCGGGCATGGGCCGGAGAGGACTTTTTTTTGCGCGAAAAGCGCCTTGCGACCTTCTACAGCGCCGCCGTGCGCAGCATCGGGCTGACCAGCGAAGGCAGCGTCGAACCGTGATTCTCGCCTTCGAACAGGCGGAAGCGGACGTTCAAGCCGTATTCGCGCAGCGGTTCGAGCCGCTCGTACAGCGCACGTGCATTCCGAACCATCGGGAACGGGGCTTCGCTTTCCAGCTCTCCGAGCGCGATCAGCAGATTCAGCTCGCGCTTGCCTTCGCGCAGCCGTTCGGCGAACGCCGCTTCTTCTTCTTGAATCTGCGGACTTCCCCAATGCAGCGAAGGACTGCCCGCCACATAGCAGCGGAAAGCCTCCGGACGCGTGAACAGCGTATGCAGCGTAAACAATCCGCCGAAAGAATGTCCGAACAGCGTCTGGCGGCTGCGGTCGATCGGCAGCATGGTTTCGATCCGGGGCTTCAGCACGTCTTCGATAAAGCGCAGAAACCGGTCCGCCCCGCCGTGCTCCGGCCGAGGCAGGCCGTCCCGGGACTCGGGCAGATTCTCGGCAGCGACCGGCAGCGTATAGTCGTAACGGCGTTCGGGCGAGAAAGGCAGGCCGCTCGGATAACCGATTCCGACGATGACCGACGGCCGGACGCCGGTCTTGTCGGCGCGCCGCGATTGGGCGCGTGCGGCTTCGCGCACCGTATGAAACACGGCATGGCCGTCGAGCATATAGATCACCGGATAGCCGGCAGCCGGCGCTTCTTGATCGGGAACGGATACGAGAATCCGATATTCGCGTCCTTCGGCGGAGAAGACGGCGAACTGCCGGGCTCCGCTCAATTCGATCGGGAACAGTCCGTCCGCGAGAAGTTCGGAACCGGCGTCTTCGCCGCCTTCCGCGGAAACCAAGTTCGAATGCATGGAGCAAGCCTCCTCGTGCAAAAAATAAGACGTTCGATTCGAACGCGGCCGAGCGATGCGGACGAACGCGAAGCGATGAACAAACGCCTGTTTACGGAAGTATAACGCCGACGGTCGGGCATAGACATGGACGATGTTCAGACAGTGAATGGACGATCGAACGCCGCCTGCCGTTGACTCCTTTTTCGGCAAAAGGTAAAGTAAAGAAAGATTTCAATGAGAAACATTATCAATAACAGCGGAAGCTGTTATCGAATATCGAGGGAGGAGATCCGTTATGGTCATCAATTTCGGAGGAAATCAGGCGAAGCGGGGCGGAATCCTGCCGCATGAAGAACCCGTCTTCCGGCTTCGGGGCATCGAACGGGCAGACTGCGATTCCGGGCGCGAAATCCCGCAGCGACTCGCTTCTTCCTATGTATGGATCGCGGCCGTGGCGGGAGAAGGCACCGTCGTCTGCGAACAAGGCAGGACTCCGCTTGAAGCCGGCGGCATGCTGTTGTTCGCCCCGGGAAGGACTTTCGGGATCGAAACGGGATCGGCCGAAAGCTTTTCCGCCTATCTGCTGCTGTTCGACGTTTTTCGCGAAGAAGAAGCGAATCCCGGCCGACTGCGCGCCTTGACCGGCGAAACCGGATTCCGGTTCGGGCCTTCGGAAATTTATGTGCCCGCCGCCCGGCTGCTTGCAGTCTGCGAGTCGATCGGGCGTTATTGGCAAAGCCCGGAAGTCGGCGAGCGAATGAAAGCCAGAGCCGGTTTTCTGGAATTGATCGGAGAATGGTCGGCGGCTTCGGCCGGTCCGCGCCGCGATCCCGAGAAGCTGCTTCAACGCACCAAGACTTTTATCGACGAACATTATCGCGAGCCGCTGAAGTTGGACGAGCTGGCCGATATGGCGGGACTTAGCCGCAATTATTATGTCGGACAGTTCAAGAAGCGCTACGGCAAGAGCGTCGTCGAATACATGACCGATCTTCGTATTCGCCGCGCCAAACGACTGATGGCCGGCGGCTCGGATTTGAAGCTGCGCGAAGTGGCGCAGCAGGTCGGATACAGCGACGAATTCTATTTCAGCCGGCGCTTCAAGCAGGAGACGGGAATCGCGCCGAGCGCTTACGTCAAAAGCCGGGCGCGCCGAATCGCGGCTTACGGTCCGATCGCGACCGGTTATCTGCTCGCGCTCGGGATCATTCCTTATGCCGCTCCGCTGCATCCCAAATGGAACGCTTATTATCACCGTCGGTATGCCGACGATATTCCGGTGCATCTGAGCGGTTACAAACTCGGCGAACATCGGGAAGCCAATCTGAGCCGTTTGGCGCAGAGCCGTCCGGAACGGATCGTATGCGGCGGCGTTTCGGACGAAGAGAAAAGGCGTCTGGAAGAAATCGCCGAAGTCGTCTATATCCGACCGGAAACGGATTGGCGCGCCGCGCTTCGCGAGACGGCCGCCGTTCTGGAAGCGGAGCAGGAAGCCGAACGCTGGTTGGCGTCGTACGACGAAGCCGCGGCGACGATCGGAAGTGCGATCGGGCGGCGGCGCTCCGGCGAACGCACGCTGATGATCCGGTTTATCGACGGCCGTTTCTATTCCGCGGCTTCGTCCTCGGCTGCCGGCGTTCTGCGCTTTGACCTCGGCATCCCGGTCTTCGAATGGCCTGACGAATACGAAGCGCGGGTTCCGCTCGGTCTCGATCTGCTGGCCGCTTCCCGCGCCGATCGCATCCTGCTGCTCGTTTGTCAAGAAGACGCGACATTGGCGGCTTGGGAGCGTCTGCGGCAATCGCCCGAATGGACCGGCCTGCCCGCCGTGGCGTCCGGGAAACTTCATCTGATCGCATCCGATCCGTGGCGGGAGAGCACGCCGAGCGCGCATAAGCGGGTACTGAAAGAGGCGTCGCGGATTTTCTGATTTTGGTTCTATCGGAGAATCGTCCATGATTTCGGGGGAAATCGTGCATGGCGTTCGGGGCAAGCAGTCTCTATGATTTGGTAATGAGAATCATTATCATAAATAGAGAGTTCGAAAGGGGAGCAATCATCATGCATCAACGTTTCAAATCGTTATCCGCCGTGTTTATTCTGGTCCTGACCGTAGGCCTATTGGCCGCCTGCGGCAGCGGCAATCAAGATCGGACTTCCGCGGAGACGCCGAAAAGCGCGGATGCAAGCGCGCAGGCAGCGGCAGCGGACAAGACGGAAACGGCGGCAAACGGACAAACCTCGGACAGCGCGTCCGGCGAGCGTACGATCGAGTACCTCGGCAAAACGTATACGGTTCCTGCCGAAGCGCGGCGGATCGTGATCACGGGCGCGATGGAAGCGATGGAAGACGCGGTAACGCTCGACGTGCATCCGATAGGCGCCATTACATACGCCGGGAAATTCCCGGAGCAGTTCGCGAGCATTACCGATAACGCGCAGTCGATCGGTGAGAAAACGGAGCCCAACTTCGAGACGATCCTGTCGCTCAAACCCGACGTCATTCTGGGCACGACCAAGTTCCCGGAAGAGACGGCCGCGCAGCTCGAGAAGATCGCGCCGACTATTCTGGTGTCGCACATTTCGTCCGATTGGCAGGATAATTTGAAACTGATGGGCGAGTTGACCGGGAAGCAAACGCAGGCTCAAGCGGCGATCGATCAATACGCGGCGGACGTCGAGAACGCCAAAAGCGAAATCGGAAGCAAGACGGAAGGACGTACGGTCATGGCCGTGCGCGTGCGTCAAGGTTCGCTGTACGTCTATCCGGCCGACGTGTTCGTCAACGCCATCTTGTACGGCGATCTGGGGATTGCCGTGCCGGAGATCGTCGCGTCCGCCAAAGCCCAGCAGGAGATTTCCGTCGAACAGTTGGCCGAGATCGATCCGGACGAATTGTTCGTTCAGTTCTCCGAAAACGAAAACGGCAAAGCGCCGAAAGCGTTGGACGAGCTGGAAAGCAATCCGATCGTGCAGCAGTTGAAAGCGTACAAGGACGGCACGCTGTACGTGAACGCGATGAACCCGCTGTCCGAAGGCGGACCGGCCTGGAGCCGCGACCAGTTCTTGAAAGCCGCCGCCGAGAAACTGGCTCGATAATCATGAACGGCAAAAGAAGAATCCGCCCGCTGGCGCTGACGACGATCCTGCTTCCCGCAATCGTCGCCGCGCTGGCGGTTTCGGTTCTGTACGGTGCCAAACAGATCGACGCCTCCGCCGTCCTGGAGGCGATCTTTCGTTTCGATCCGAATAACATCGACCATCAGATTATCGTGCAGTCGCGCATGACCCGAGCGGTCGGCGCGCTGCTGATCGGCGCTTTTCTGGCGATGTCCGGAGCGATCATGCAGGGAATGACCCGCAATTATCTCGCTTCGCCTTCGATCATGGGCGTATCGGACGGTTCGGTCATGGCGGTTACGCTGAGCATGATCCTGCTGCCGGCGACCTCGAATATGGGGACGATCGCGTTCTCGTTGATCGGTTCGGCCGTCGGAGCGGGAATCGTGTTCGGATTGGCTTGGCTGCTGCCGAACGGGACTTCTCCGGTCCGCATGGCGATTCTCGGCACGATCATCGGAACCTTTCTGGGCGGAGTCGCCGAAGCGGCGGCCATGTATTTTCAAGTGTCCCAATCGATCAGCTTCTGGTACAACGCCCGCCTCGATCAGATGAACCCGGCGATGATCAAGCTCGCGCTGCCGTTTGCCGCGGTCGGCATCGTGCTGGCCCTGTGTTTGTCGCGTTCGGTGACCGTCTTGTCGATGGGAGACGACATCGCGGCCGGACTCGGCCAGCGAACGGGGCTCGTCAAAGGCCTGTCCATGCTCTGCGTCGTGATCTTGACCGGCATCTCCGTCGCGCTGGCGGGCAAGATCGCTTTTGTCGGTTTGTTGGTTCCGCATATCGTCCGCTTTTTCGTCGGAACGGATTATCGGAGCATCATCCCGTTCAGCGCGCTGGTCGGCGGATTGTTTCTGGTGTTCTGCGATATCCTCAGCCGATTCGTGAACGCGCCGTACGAGACGCCGATCGGCGTCGTCACTTCGCTGCTCGGCGTACCGTTCTTCTTGTACCTGATCAAACGCAAAGGAGGACGCGCCAATGCGCTTTGATTCTCCGCGCCGCACAGCCTCGGTCGCGGCGATCGCGCTCGTCTTGATTCTGGTTATCGCGTATATCAGCGTGACCAACGGCATGTTCGATCTATCGGTCGGCGATGTGGTGCGGACGCTGCTCCGCATCGATCCGATTCCCGAACACGATCTCGTCGTGTTCGATTTCCGCCTGCCGCGGATCGTGATCGCGCTGCTCGTGGGATTCGGTCTGGGCATCGCAGGCTCGGTCGTTCAGGGGATCACCCGGAACGGACTGGCCGACCCCGGGATGCTGGGGATCAATGCGGGAGCGGGCATGGCGATCGTGCTGTTCATGCTGATTCTCCGCGACAAGCTCGATTTCAAGGACGGCTGGCTGTCGTTCATGGCCATGCCGATGTTCGGTCTGTTCGGCGGGCTGGCCGCCGCGGCGCTGATCTTCCTGTTCGCCCAGAATCGCGGGCGTCTGGATCCTCAGCAGTTGATCTTGGTAGGGATCGCCGTCGGTTCCGGCTTCGGAGCGGTCACGCTGTATTTGTCGCTCAAGATGAGCCCGAGCGATTTCGAAGCGGCCGCCGTCTGGTTGGCGGGCAGCCTTCATCGTTCGAATTGGCGGTATATCGCGGCCATGCTGCCGTGGTTCGTGCTGCTGACGCCTTATATCGTATACAAGTCGCGCATGCTGGACGTGATGCAGCTTCGGGACGAGAGTTCGCAAGGACTGGGCGTCGAGCTGACCGGAGAACGGCGCAGACTCGTGTTGGCCGCCGTAGGTCTGGTCGCGGCCTGCGTATCCGTCTCGGGCAGCATCGGCTTCGTCGGCCTGATCGCTCCGCATATCGCCAGAAGGCTGGTCGGCGTTCGTCATCGGCATATGCTGCCGATCTCGGGTCTGATCGGCGCGGCGACGGTAGCGGCCGGCGATCTGATCGGCCGGACCGTCTTCGCGCCGGCCGAACTTGCGGTCGGCGTCGTCGTCTCGATCATCGGCGTGCCTTATTTTGTCTATCTGCTGTTCAAGTCGCGCGTTTGACGCGCCGGAACGATCGAAGATTTCGATAAGTCCGAGAGCCGCGCCGATCCTGATCAGATCAGGGTCGGCGTTTTTGCGGCGTGCCGAGATAACCCAAAGTCCCGATGACTTATAGAAAAAATCGATAAAGAAAAAGCCGAAATCGGCCTGTCGAAAGCGAAGAAAAAGCCTTTTTCTCCATTGACAGCAGGCTATTCGGACACTATGATACACTAAACCGAGTTAATAGATCGGATAAATCATGATGAAAGAGGGGCGGCCGAGTGAACATCGAAAATATCGAGTCTTTCGTCTATATCAACCATTACGGAAGTTTCAACAAAACGGCCGAAGCGCTGTTTCTGTCGCAGCCGTCGGTCACGGCGAGAATCCAGACTTTGGAGCGCGAACTCGGCTGCCGTCTGTTCGACCGGATCGGCAAGCAGGTGGTCCTGACCGAGGAAGGACGCAAGTTTCTTCCTTATGCTCAGGAGATGCTGAAGACGCTGCAAAAAGGACGCCAGCATATCCGGCGTTCGGAGAAGCTTCCGCAGGAACTGCGGATCGGCAGCACGATCTCCGTATCGAATTACCTGATTCCCGAGCTGCTGCCCCGCCTCCACGAACGCTGCCCGGGGATTCACGTCAAATTATCGACCGGCGGCACCGACGAATTGGTCAAACGTCTGCTTGCCGGCGAGATCGATACGGCTTTTATCCGCAAAGTCATGCATCCGGGATTGCGCACCGTCGCTTTTTACGAAGATCCGATCCATCTGTACGTTCGTTCCGATCATCCGTTCGCGCGCGAAGAGTCGATCTCGGCCGTCGATTTGCAGGAACGCCAATTGGTGTTCTTCGAATGCGGAACGCTGGATTGGCTGCGGATTCACCGGTCGTTCGAATCGCTGGATTCGCCGCCGGACATCGCTTATCACGTCGACAATTCGGAAACGGCCAAAAAGCTGATCCTGCGCGGCGCGGGCATCGGGTTCCTGCCGGCCGTGTGCGCGCGCGAAGAAGTCAAAGACGGCCGATTAACGCCGATCCGCGTGCGGGAACTGTCGGAGTTCGCGCTCCAGACCAGCTTGGTCGCGCTGCGTCAGGACGATTCGGCGATCACCCGCCAACTGGCGTCGATCTTCGGCGACGTGGTGCGGGACGGCGAACTGGCGGCTTCCCCGCTGCCGGAACGCGGCGGTCCGGACATGGCGCGCGCGGCCGCGCGGTAAATCGGCCGGCCGCGCCGCGCGTGCTTGCGGAAGCGGCCGACCGCGCGGCTTTGCAGCGAATCCTTGACGATCGAACAGACGGCTTTCCGAACGCGGAATGCCGTTTTTTGCTGCGCCGAAAAGGCTTCGGGACGTGTCAGTTTTATCGGCCGCGGACAAGAATGAGCCGCGCTTTTTAGCGTCTCGGCACATTGTGGAAAGCGAAACGAATAGGCTACCATTGGGAATAAATTCCCGATAAGGAGAGCTGCATATGACCCTTCATGAAACGATGATCAGCTACAGAACGATGGACAGCGCGCATGTCGGAGGGCGCGAGATCGCGCGGCTGTTCGACGCTTATCCGGAAGTGACGGTCGAATCGACCGAGGTACGCGGGGAAAAAGGCAAGACCGATTTCGTGCGCATCGTCGTTCCGGGAACGTCCGGCAAGCTCGCCGGAGGCTCCGCGCCTACGATGGGCATCGTCGGCCGATTGGGCGGGATCGGCGCGCGGCCTTCGCGGATCGGGCTCGTGTCCGACGCGGACGGCGCGGTGGCGGCGGTCGCCGCGGCGCTCAAGCTGGCGGACATGCAGGCGAAAGGCGACCGGTTGGCCGGCGACGTCATCGTGACGACGCATATTTGCCCCGATGCCCCGACGCAGCCGCACGAGCCGGTAGATTTTATGGGCTCGCCGGTAGAGATCGACGTGATGAACCGTTACGAGATCGATCCGGCGATGGACGCCATCGTCTCGATCGATACGACCAAAGGCAATCGCGTGATCAACCATAAAGGCATCGCGCTGTCGCCGACGGTCAAGCAGGGCTATATCCTCCGCGTCAGCGAAGACCTGCTGCGCATCATGGAGATGACGACCGGCGAGCTGCCGGTCACGTTCCCGATCACGACGCAGGACATCACGCCTTACGGCAACGGCTTGTACCATATCAACTCGATTCTCCAACCGGCCGTGGCGACGGACGCTCCGGTGGTCGGGCTGGCGATCACGGCCAAGTCGGCCGTGCCGGGCTGCGGAACGGGCGCGAGTCACGAAGTGGATATCGCCTCGGCGGTACGCTTCGCGGTCGAAACGGCCAAAGAAGTGACCGCGGGCACTTGCCGTTTCTACGATACAAGCGAATTCGCGGCGCTGAACCGGCTGTACGGTTCGATGGAGCGGCTGCAGACGCTCGGCGAGGAGAAGACCGAAGCGGCGATGGAGCCGTCGGGATTATGATCCAGATCGCGAACGAAGGCTTATTCGAAACGGGCTTCCCGGATCGGGCACGGCGCCTCGGGATGATCACGATCGGACAGGCGCCGCGCGCGGACGTGGCGCCGATCTTGGAAGAAGCGCTCGGCGCCGGCATCCGTCTGGTGCAGGTCGGCGCGCTGGACGGCGTCGAAGAAACGGATATTCGGAAGCGGCTTCAACCGGAAGACGGCGAAGACGACCATCTGCTGACGTCGCGTCTGGCGAACGGCCGCTCCGCGGTCTTCTCCCGGAACAAGATTCGTCCGCTGGTCCAGCGGAAGATCGACGAGCTCGAAGATGCCGGAATCAAGCAGATTCTGCTGCTCTGCACCGGCGCGTTTCCCGGTTTGACGACCCGAAGCGCTCTGCTGTACGAGCCGGACCGGCTGCTGCCGCCTCTGCTTAAAGCGCTGGCCGGCGAACGGCGCTTCGGCGTCGTCGGACCGCTCGCGGAGCAGGCGGACAGCCTGCGCTCGAAGTACGGACCTTACGGATTGGACCCGAAGTACGCGGCGGCTTCGCCGTACGAACCGGACCGCGAAGCTTTCCGGCGCGCGGCCGCCGAGCTTCGCGGCGAAGTCGACCTGATCGTGCTCGATTGCATGGGATATACGCGCGAGATGCGGAGCTGGATCGCGGAAGGATCGGACGTTCCGGTCGTGCTGTCGAACGCGATGATCGGCAAAGTCCTCTCGGAAACGGTATAATCGTAGCAGCGGCGGCAAACAAGACCGGATCGGCGGCACCTGCCGGCCCGGTCTTCGTCCGCATCGAAGGAGGAAAAAAGATGAGCGAAACTCGAATCGAAACCGCCCGGAATCTGCTGCGCGACTGCCTCGGCGTCCAAGCCGGCGAATCGCTGGTCGTCGTCGCCGACGACAGCCGGCGCGATCTGGCGGATTCCCTGTACGAAGCGGGCCGGCGTCTGGGCGCGGAGACGGTGCTCGCCGTGATGGGCGAGCGTTCCCGGTCGGGCGAAGAACCGCCTGCGGCCGTGGCCGACGCGATGGCCGCGGCGGCGGCGGTCGTATGCGTCACCCGGCATTCGCTGACGCACACGCAGGCCCGCAAGCGGGCCGCGGCGGCCGGCGCCCGAGTGGCGACCATGCCCGGAATCACGGAAGACATGTTCTCGCAGGGCGCGATCACGGCCGATTACGGCCGGGTACGCGAACTGACCGAGCGCGTGACGGCGCGGCTGTCGGACGTCTCGGAAGTGCGCGTCGAGAAAAACGGGCGCAGCCTGAGCTTCTCGGTCGCCGGCCGGGACGGCGTGCCGAGCACGGGATTGTATCTCAATCCCGGGGAGTCGGGCAATCTGCCTTCGGGCGAAGCGTACATCGCGCCGGTCGAAGGCAGGGGAGGCGGCGAGATTCTCGTCGACGGTTCGATCGCGGGCATCGGAGCTCTGGAAGCGCCCGTCCTGCTGCGGATCGAAGACGGAAGATTGGTCGCGGCCGAAGGGCTCGAAGGCGCGCGGCTGCTGGAGATATTAGGCGGCGGGGAAGGCCGAACGCTGGCGGAATTCGGTATCGGTACGAACGACAAAGCGCGTATCACCGGCGTGGTGTTGGAAGACGAGAAAGTGTACGGCACGATCCATATCGCGTTCGGCAGCAACCATACGTTCGGCGGAACCGTCGACGCGGGCGTGCATATCGACTGCGTGGTAAAAGAACCCGACGTGTATTTCGACGGCAAGCCGGTCATTCGAGCCGGCGAGTGGATCGACTGAAAAAAGGAGGCGGCGGATAACATGCTGGGAATCATTCGCGTGATCACGATGGACAGCGAAGAAGACGTGAACAAGCACGGCGCGCTGATCCGGCGCCGCAGCGGCGTGGAGACCCTGAGCGCCTGCATTCCGGATCAGCCGGAAGGCGTGTACGACGAAGCGACGGAAGCGCAAGCGTCGCCTAAGATCGTCGAACTGGCCCGCGAGTTGGAGCGCCGGGGCTGCACGGCGATCGGGATCAGCTGCGCCGCCGATCCGGCGCTCGAAGAGACGCGGGCCGCGGTCGGCGTCCCGGTCTACGGCGCCGGTTCGTGCGCCGCTCGGCAGGCGCTGGAACTCGCCCCTCGCGCGGGCGTGCTGACGATCCTGCGGGAAGCGCCGCCGCTGATTCGCGGCGCGCTCGGCGAAGCGTATATCGGGACGGAACGCCCCGAAGGCGTCGTAACGACGCTCGATCTGCAAACGCCGCAGGGGCAGGAAGCCGCGATCGAGGCGGCGCTGCGTCTGCGGAATCGCGGGGCGGAAGTCGTCGTATTGGCTTGTACGGGCTTTGCCAGCATCGGCTTCGCCGATCAGCTGCGCGCGCGCACGGGCATCGTCGCCGTCGATCCGATTCTGGCGCTGGGCGTCGAAGCGCTGCGCGCAGGATCGGCCGTCGCGTCCGAGCGGCCTTGATCCGCGAAATCGAACGTCCGACCCGAACACGGCGATGCTGCCTGCCGCGAAGCGACAGCTGTTCGCTCCGCGCGACCCCCGCATTTTCGAGGCGGGGGTCGGATGTCGGCCTCGACGATCGACCTTTGCGAACGTAAAGCTTCATCCGGCGGAACTTCGTTTTCCGCCGGACGAAGCTTTTTTTGCGCGTACTCTGTCCGAATCTTACACTGCGGCGTCAGATTTTCGAGCAAACCTTTTCCAGCGATGGAGAGTGCCGGAAGACGGTAGCGTTTACTTTTTCCGAATAGCTGACATGCCCTATTCTTCACCGTCGATGTCTGATAAACTTACCTGAAAATTGAGCAAGCCGGCGTCGGCCGATGCGCGATGTTGCGGAATATCGGGTCGGTCGGCGCCGCGAATCTGGGAATCGGCGGTGAGAAAGAAGTGGAAAAGACCGGCGTTACGTTACACGAACTGCTTCGCATGCCTCTGTTGGAACAGGCCCGAGTGGTCGGCGGAGCCGTAGGATTGAGCCGCCCCGTGCGTTTTATCGATATCATCGAAGTGCCCGATCTGAAAGGCTGGGTCAAAGAAGGCGTGCTGATGCTGACGACCGCTTATTCGATCCGCCACGATCCGCCGCTGCTGGCGGAAATGATCCGCACGCTGGCGCAAGGCGGCGCGGCGGGGCTGGCGATCAAACCCGCGCGCTTCCTGAACGAGATCCCCGAAGAAGCGCTGGCCGCCAGCGAGCGGTACGGACTGCCGTTGATCGAACTGCCGCCCGAGATCCCGTATACCGACATCACCAAGGCCGTGATGGAACAGGTGCTGGATCGGCAGGCGGTCCTGCTGCGCAGAGCCGACGAGATCTACCGCAAGCTGACTCGCATGGTGTTGGAAAATACGGGCATTCAGGCGGTGCAGGATCAAGTATCGGCGCTGCTGGGCGCGGAAACGGCGGTCGTGGATCATTCCGGCTGCGCGATCGTGTCTTCGCCGGCCGGTTGGGATTATCGGGAAGCGAAGCACCCGCTCCGGCGGGACATCGATCTCGATCGACGAACGGTGGCGCGCCTGTTGGTAAACAAGCGGGAACTGGACGAGATGGAAGAGATCGCGATCGAGCAATCCCGGTTGGTATTGGCTCTGGAACTGATGCGAGACAAGATCGTCGAAGATACGGAGAGCCGTATGCGCGGCAATTTTATCGACGAACTGATGACGCCGCCGGGATTGTCGAAGCACGAAGCGGAGCAGCGCGGACGGCAGCTCGGCATGAATCCCGGCCAACAGTGGCAGGTCGCCGTGATCGAAGGTTCGGTCCCGCCCGAAGAAGACGGGCTGATCCGTCTGCTCCAGCGGGAAGCGGCGAGCCGCGGCGTCAAGCCGCACGCGGAATTCCGCAGCAATCGCGCGATCCTGTTTCTGCCGCTGCCCGCGACTCGCGACGACGACCGCCGCGAACCGGAATCTCTCTGGACGCAGACCGTCGGAGGATGGATGAAAAGCGGGGAAGCGGGATTGCAACGCTGCCGTGCCGGAATCGGCCGCCCCAAATGGCTGTGGGAGATCCATGACGGCTACGGCGAAGCGCGCGGCGCTCTGGCGATCTCGCGCAAGCTCAGCGGCGGCGACTTGACGGCTTACGACGAGATCGAGCTGTACCATTTGCTGCGCGGCACGGCCGACGACGAAGGGTTCAAAGCTTTGTTCGAGCGCAGGCTCGGCAAGCTCAAACGGTACGACGACGAGCACGGCGGAGATCTGCTGCGAACGCTGTTCTTTTATCTCAAAAGCCGAGGGAGCCTGATCGATACGGCCAACAACCTGTTCATCCACCGCAACTCGGTCAAATACCGCTTGGAGCGGATTCGCGATATCGCCGGTTTCGACCTGAACGACCCGCACGAGCAGTTGACCCTGCATCTGTGCTTGATCGCTTATTATTTGTCCGAACAATCATCGGAGTAAGACGGACGAGGCTTCCTCTCGGGGAAGTTCGCGCACCGATGCTTTGATGATATAAAGCGGCTTCGTATTAAAGTTTCGATGCTTTGCCGAAGAAAATAAGTAACACCAAAAGTGATATTCGTGCTGAAAGGACAGAAGAAGCTTCGTTTTTTTAGCGGGAAGGGACGTAGTGAGGGCCGCTTAATGTCGGTAAAATGAGCACAAATCCAAGAAACGCCGGTCGAAACAAAGCTTGGGCGGTCGGACATGCAATGAAACCTGACAAAGAAGTTCGGGCACAACAAACAAAGGGGTGGGTCGATTGTTTGGATATACGGTCAAAAGATTGGGTCAGATGATTCCGTCGCTGCTCGGCATCGTGGTGATCACGTTCATTCTGTCGAGAGTGCTGCCGGGCGATCCGGCGGTGATGATGGCGGGAGAGCAGGCGGACGATTCGGTCATCGAGAACATCCGCCGAGACATGGGACTCGACCAACCGCTGTACATGCAGTTTTTCGCTTACGTCGTTAAGCTGTTCCAAGGCGATCTCGGCATGGCTTACCATACGGGGCATACGGTAACCGCCGATTTCGCCAACCGTTTCCCGGCGACGATCGAGCTGACGCTGTTCAGCATTCTGATCGCCGTGCTGGTCGCGATCCCGGTCGGGATCGTCGCCGCCACGCGCAAGGAATCGATCGCCGATCATATCTCACGCGTGTTCTCGCTGATCGGAGCGTGCGTGCCGATCTTCTGGCTGGGGCTGATGTTCATCTACATCTTCTATTCGATTCTCGGCTGGTCGCCCGCTCCGATGGGCCGAATCAGCGGCGATCTGAATCCGCCGACGAACCTCACCGGTTTGTATCTGGTCGACAGTCTGCTGACCGGCGACTTCGCCGCTTTCCGCTCGAGCCTGTCGCATCTGATCCTGCCGGCGATCTGCCTCAGCACCGGCACGATGGCGATCGTAGCCCGCATGATGCGCTCCAGCATGCTGGAAGTGATCGGACAGGACTTCATCCGTACGGCCCGCGCCAAAGGCATTCACGAATTCCTCGTCATCTCCCGTCACGCGCTGGTCAACGCCCTGATTCCGACGCTGACCGTGCTCGGGCTGCAGTTCGGCTATCTGCTCGGCGGCGCGGTCATTACCGAAACGATCTTCTCTTGGCCGGGCGTCGGCGGTTACGTCACCGATTCCATTCTGGCCGCCGATTACGCGCCGATTCAGGCGTTCACTCTGGTGAGCGCGCTGCTCTACAGCCTGATCAACCTGCTCGTCGACCTGATCTACGGTTGGATCGATCCGCGCATTCGCTACGAGTGACCCACGAAGGAGGCATAAGCCATGAGTGAAACCGCAACGACTCTCGTTCCCAATCCTGTTCCGCAGCCGTCGGCTCGGGCAGACCTGCGCAAGCGGCAGACGTTCGCCCGGCTGCTGCTGAAAAACCGCTTGGCGGTGCTGGGTCTTAGCTTCATCGTGATCTGGACGCTGCTCGCCGTGATCGCGCCGTGGGTATCGCCGTACGAACCGACGCTGACCGACACGGCTTCGAAGCTGCAATCGCCGAACGCCGCGCATTGGTTCGGCACCGACAACTTCGGCCGCGACGTGCTCAGCCGGGTGCTGTACGGAGCGCGCATCAGCATCTGGACCGGACTCATCGCCGTCGCGATCTCGCTGTGCATCGGCGTTCCGCTCGGCGGGATCGCGGCCTATTACGGCGGTCGGCTCGGCAGCGTGATCATGCGCCTGATGGATATTCTGTTGGCGTTCCCGTCGCTGGTGCTGTCGATGGCGATCGCCGCTTCGATCGGCGCGGGACTGACCAGCGCCATGATCGCGGTCGGCATCGTCGGCATTCCCGAATTCGCCCGGCTCATGTACGGCCAGACGATCTCGCTCAAAGAAAAAGAGTATATCGAAGCCAGCCGCGCGATCGGGGTCAAAGACAACGTCATCTTGTTCCGCCATATTCTGCCCAACGCGCTGGCTCCGCTGCTCGTCCAAGCGACGCTCGGCATGGGATTCGCGATCCTGACCGCGTCCAGCCTGAGCTTTCTCGGTCTCGGCGTCAAGCCGCCGATCGCCGAATGGGGCGCCATGATCTCCGAAGGCCGCGAATATATCATCTCGGGACAATGGTGGCTGGTCACCTTCCCGGGTCTCGGCATCGCCACTTCCATACTCGGTTTCAATCTGCTCGGAGACGGCCTGCGCGATATTCTCGATCCGAGGCTTCGCTCCGGGAAGTAAAAATAAGCTTTTGCAGAGCAAACAGGAAAAGGGGAGATTCAGATGAAGAAAATGAAATGGTTCGGCGGTTTTCTGGCCCTCTCGATCGTGCTGAGCGGCTGCGCGAGCAACGCGAATCAGCAGACGGCAAGCGCGGGCGGCGAAAAAGCGAAACCGGCGTTGACCGTCGCTTACTCCGAAGGCGGCACGACGATGGACCCCGCGGAAGCGAGCGATCTGACCTCCGATACGCTTGTTCTGGCCGCTTACGACCAGCTTGTCACGTACGGCAAAAAGACCGTCGACGGCGCGGAAGTCGCCAACACCGACGATATCCAGCCGATGTTGGCCAAGAGTTGGGAAGCTTCGGAGAACGGCACCGTGTATACCTTTACCTTGCAGGATAACGTCAAATTCCAGAGCGGCAATCCGTTGACGTCGGCGGACGTGGTCTACTCGTTCGAGCGTCTGGCGGCGTCCAGCTCCGGCAGCTTCCTCTACGGCATGGCCGATATCAAGAGCGTCGAAGCCCAAGGCGACAAGACGGTCGTGATCACGTTGAACGGGGCCAACCATATGTTCGAGCAGATCATCGCCCTCTACAATTTCTCGATCCTCGATCAGAAGACGGTCGAAGCGCAAAGCGCCGATTACCTTAAGACGAACACGGCCGGTTCCGGCCCGTTCAAGATCGAGAAATGGGACCCGGCGAGCGAAGCGGTATTCGCCGCCAACGAAGAATATTGGAACGGCGCTCCGGCGCTGGGCAAAGTGACGCTGAAGTTCACCAAAGAAGCGTCGAACCGCGTGCTGCTGCTCGATAAAGGTGACGTCGACATGGCGATCGAGATTCCGGCCAAAGACGTCGAATCGCTGAAAAGCAACGCCGACCTGAAAGTGCAGTCCAACGCGAGCAACCGGATCTTGTATTTCGCGATGAACAACAAGGTCGCTCCGTTCGACAACGTCAAGGTCCGTCAAGCGATCTCGTACGCCATCCCTTACGAGCAGTTGATCGGGGACGTCATGTACGGTCAGGCGAAGCAGATGAAAAGCGCGGTCGCGAGCAATACGCCGGGATATACCGATGCGGGCTACGTTTACGAGCATAATCTCGACAAAGCGAAACAGCTGTTGGCCGAAGCCGGCTACGCGGACGGATTCAGTTTCGATCTGACGCTCGGCTCGGGCTTCCAAGACTGGGAAGACGACGCGGTGCTGATTCAGGCGGAACTGGCGAAGATCGGCGTCACGATGAATATCGAGAAAGTGGCGCGCGCCCAATTCCTCGAGATGCAAAAAGAGAAGAACCTGACCGCCTTCATCTCCAAATGGACGTCGTTCGTCAACGATCCGGGCTATCATCTGGGCTTCCTGCTGACCGGCAAAGGTTCGTCGAACTATATCAACTACAGCAATCCGGAAGTCGACGCGCTGTGGGAGCAGGCGGCCAAAGAATCGGATCAGAACAAGCGCAACGAGCTGTACGCCAAAGCGCAGGAACTGATCACGACCGATTCCCCGTGGTCCTACCTGTACGAATACAACCGTATCGTCGGCATGAACGGCAAAGTAAGCGGCTACGTGTATTATCCGGACGAAGTCATCCGCTTCAATACGATTACCAAAGCCCAGTAAAGCGGTCACGAAAAGGAGTGCTGAATGATGAACCTTATCACGGATTGGAACAGCAGGCTGCTGGAAGAAATCGAGAACCGTCAAGACGAACTGTTGGAGCTCTGCTCGGCGCTGATCCGTTTTCCGTCCGAGAACCCGCCCGGCGATTCGCGCGACATCAGCCGGTTCATTATCGATTATTTGAAACGCGCGGGCATCGACACGACGGTGCACGAGACGACCGAAACGATGTGGAACTTGGTCTCGACGCTCGAACGAGCGGACGCGGATAAGGAAGAAAGGCCCGCGAACAAAAAGCTGATCTACTGCGGCCACACGGACGTGGTTCCCGCCGGCGATCTCGAACGCTGGGATTTCGATCCGTTCTGCGGCGAAGTGCGAGACGGCTATATGCTGGGCCGCGGCGCTTCGGACATGAAAGGCGGATTGGCCGGACTGATCTTCGCGACGGCGCTGCTGGCGGAGCTGAAGGTTCCGCTGCAGGGCGATCTGTCGCTTCTGATCGTGCCGGACGAAGAAACGGGCGGCCATCTCGGCGTGCCGTGGGTACTCGATCGCGGCCTTGCGGAAGGCACCGCCGCGGTCATCGCCGAACCTTCGGGTCCGCTGAATCCGACGATCGGACAAAAAGGAAGCTGCTGGTTCGAATTCACGGTCGAAGGCACGCCGGGACACGGCAGCCTGTCGCCCGTGGTAGGCACGAGCGCGATCGTCAAAGCGGCCAAAGGCATCGAAGCGCTGCAAAAACTGTGGGACATCAAGCCGGATATTCCGGAAGAAGTGCAGGAGATCATCCGCATATCCAAAGATTACGCGGTCAACCGCGAAGGCGCTGCGCCGGGCTCGGAGCAGGTGTTCGACCATGTCACGGTCAATATCGGCACGATCGAAGGCGGCACCAAGGTCAACGTCGTGGCCGACCGCTGCACGGTGCAGGTGGACAGCCGCGTGCCGTTCGGCGTCGATTACCTCGCCGTCATGGAACGCGCGAATTCGCTGCTGCTGGAAGCGGGCATCGAGACGACGGTCAAGCCGTTCGGCTTCCAAGGCAACGCGAACTGGACGCCGCCGCATGAGCCGATCGTGGCCGACTTGGTCGGCGCGATCTCCGAAGTCAGCGGCGAAGAAGCTTACGGCGTGCTGCAGTGGGCGTCCAGCGACGCGCGGCATTTCCGCAAGCACGGCATTCCGGTACTCCAATACGGTCCGGCGGAGCTGTCGACCATCCACGGCTTCAACGAGAAAGCGCCGGTGGATCAGATTATTCGATGCGCCAAAGTCTACGCGCTGACCGCTTTGAAATACCTCGGCGCCGCGCAGCCGGCCGTCCACGGGCAGCCGGACGCCGCCGCGACGCCGTAAACGGTCGAGGAAAAGACCGACCAATCGACGAATTTACGGGAGGGATGGCCATGACGGCGAAACTGCTTGAAGTATCGGGGCTTCGAACCGAATTCGTGACCGGCGGAGGCGTCATTCGCGCGGTGGACGGAATCGACCTGAAGATCTCCGAAGGAGAAACGCTCGGCATCGTCGGCGAATCGGGCTGCGGCAAAAGCATTACGTCGCTGTCGATCATGCAGTTATTGCCTTCGAAAATCGGTCGGATCGCGGCGGGCGAGATTCGTTTCAAAGGCGAGGATCTCGTACGCCGATCCGGCCGGGAAGTGCGCCGGGTACGCGGCAACCGAATGGCGATGATCTTTCAAGAGCCGATGACCTCGCTGAATCCCGTGATCCGGATCGGCCGCCAAGTCGCCGAATCGGCGCGTTACCATCTGAAGATCGGGAGAAAAGAAGCGGAAACGCTGGCGATCGAAATGCTGCGCAAAGTCGGCATCTCGCGTCCCGAACAGATCGTGAAGCAGTATCCGCACGAACTGTCGGGCGGCATGCGTCAGCGCGTCATGATCGCGATGGCGATGGTCTGCAAGCCGGAGCTGCTGATCGCCGACGAACCGACGACCGCGCTGGACGTGACGATTCAGGCGCAGATCCTCGATCTGATGCGCGAGCTCCAGCGCGAAGAAGGGACGGCGATCCTGATGATCACCCACGATCTGGGCGTCGTTGCCGAGATGTGCGATCGGGTGGTCGTCATGTACGCCGGGCAGATCGTCGAAGAAACGGACGTGCGCACGCTGTTTCGCAGCCCGCAGCATCCGTATACCCGAGGTCTGCTCGATTCGCTGCCGCAGCTGTCGGAAGGACGCGAGCGTCTGGCCTCCATCCCGGGACAAGTTCCCAACCCGCTGGAGCTTCCGGCGGGCTGCCGCTTCGCTCCGCGCTGCCCGGTGAAGATGCGGGAATGCGAAGAAGCCGTGCCGGAACTGCTGACGACGGAAGAAGGCCATCAATGCCGCTGCTTCCTGCGGCAGAAAGAGAAGGAGGCGGTATCATGAGCACGCTGGAAACCGCGGCGCCGCGAATCGCGGCCGATTCCGATACGCTGCTGGAGATTCGCGATCTGACCAAACATTATCCCGTCCGCAAAAAGTTGTTCGGTCGACGGCCGGCCGGAGCGGTCCGCGCCGTGGACGGCATCAGCCTGTCGATCAAGCGCGGCGAAACGATCGGGATCGTCGGCGAGTCCGGCTGCGGCAAATCCACCACCGGCCGAGCGGTGCTGCGCTTGGTCGAACCGACGGCGGGCGAGATCCTGTTCGAAGGCACGGACGTGCGCGCGCTGAATCCCGAACAGCTCCGCAAATTCCGCACGAATATGCAGATGGTGTTCCAAGACCCTTACGCGTCGCTCGACCCGCGCTGGACGGTGCGGCAGATTCTCGAAGAGCCGCTGCGCACGCACGAGCCGTCGAGCCAGCGGGAACGGGAAGAGCGGATCGACGCCTTGATGGAAACGGTCGGCTTGTCGCCGTACCACGCCGGCCGTTTCCCGCACGAGTTCTCGGGCGGCCAGCGCCAGCGAATCGGGATTGCGCGCGCGCTTGCGCTGAATCCGCGCTTCATCGTCTGCGACGAGCCGGTATCCGCGCTCGACGTATCGATCCAATCGCAGGTGCTGAACTTGATGCAGGATCTGCAGGAGCGTCTCGGCTTGACTTACATGTTCATCTCGCACGACTTGTCGGTCGTCCGTTTTATCAGCGATCGGGTGGGCGTGATGTATCTGGGCAAATTGGTCGAGCTGGCGCCGACCCGGGAGCTGTTCGATCTGCCGCTGCATCCGTATACGCAGGCGCTGATGTCGGCCGTCCCGCAGCCCGACCCGGACGCGCCGCGCGACCGGATCGTGCTGAAAGGCGACGTGCCCAGCCCGGCTAATCCGCCTTCCGGCTGCGCGTTCCATACCCGATGTCCGGCCGCGATGGACCGCTGCCGTTCGGAGATGCCCGAGCTGCGGGAACAGAGCGGCCGTCAGGTAGCCTGCCATCTGTACGGTTAGCGGATCGGTGAGGATCATGCCGGCCGAAATCCGGAAATTCGCGATACCGTCAGACGCCCGCCGCGGAAGGTTCAACCTTTCGCGGCGGGCGCTTTTCGTTTGTTCGCGTTTTTCTTGTTCAAGCTTTTCCTGACCGAACTTTCTTTGAGCCGGCGTTTTCGTTACAATCAAGGTTGTAAGCGATCTCATGCAAAACCTATCAAAGTTTGGCGAATGCCGGAAAGGTGGAACTTTTTGTTGAACGGTAAAGTGAACGTAGGGATGATCGGCTACAAATTCATGGGCAAAGCGCACAGCAACGCGTACCGCGCGCTGCCGATGTTTCTTCCGGACGTGCCGAAACCGGTCATGACCGCGATCTGCGGCCGCGACGAACAAGCGGTGCGGGCGGCGGGCGAGCAGTTCGGTTGGCAGAGCGTCGAGACGGATTGGCGCCGTCTGGTGGAACGGAGCGATATCGATCTGGTGGATATCAACGCGCCGAGCGACGCGCACAAAGAAATTGCGCTGGTCGCGGCGGCGGCAGGCAAACATATTTTCTGCGAGAAGCCGCTCGCGCTCAGCCTCGCCGACGCGAACGAGATGCTGGAAGCCGCGGAACGCGCGGGCATCAAACATATGGTCGGCTTCAACTATCGATTCGCGCCGGCGGTACGCCTCGCGAAGAAACTGATCGACGAAGGGCGTCTCGGCAAGATCTATCATTTCCGCGGGTTGTTCTTGCAGGACTGGATTCTGGACCCGGATTTCCCGCTCGTCTGGCGGCTGCGAAAAGAAGTGGCCGGTTCCGGCTCGCTCGGCGATCTGGGCGCGCATACGATCGATATGGCCCGCTATCTGGTCGGCGAATTCGCCGAGGTGGTCGGCATGAGCGAGACGTTTATCAAAGAACGGCCGATGCCGACGGAGATGACGGGGCTGACGGCCAAAGGCAATGCGGACGGTCCGCGCGGTCCGGTGACGGTCGACGACGCGGCCATGTTCATGGCGAGATTCGAAAGCGGCGCACTCGGAACCTTCGAGGCCACGCGGTTCGCGGCGGGACATCGCAGCACCAATTCGTTCGAGATCAACGGCAGTCTGGGCAGCGTGCGGTTCGACTTCGAACGGATGAACGAACTCGAAGTGTATTTCACGAGCGACGACGAAGACGTGCAGGGCTTCCGCCGCGTGCTGGCGACCGACGCCGCGCACGATTACATGCAAGCTTGGTGGCCGGCGGGACATACGATCGGCTATGAACATACGGTGACGCACGAAGTCCACGAACTGATGCGGGCGATCGCCGAAGACCGCCAGCCGGTCCCGAATTTCGTGGACGGCGTACGCTGCCAGGCGGTGCTCGAAGCGGTTGAACGCTCAGCGGCGGAGAAGCGTTGGGTGAGCTTGAGCGAGTTGGAAGGTTAAGAGAAGAAGCCAAATCAAGCGAAGGGTCGAAATCGCGAAGCGTCAAAAAGAAAAGAATCACGAACCGAAAAAAGAACCTGCTCCTCGCGGAGCAGGTTCTTTTTTTGCGGATCGATAGAAGCCTTCGATCGTCTGCTCAAGCGTCCTTCTTGACGTTAGGCACGTCCACGACGATCTTGCGGTTGATCGATTTGAGCTGCTTCAGAAACTCTTCTTCGCGTTCGGGCGAGATCAGGATGCTGCCGCCGGCGTACGCGATCTCCAGCCGGTCGCGGGAGTGGGCCGGGCCCGAACTCATGCTGCGCTTGCGGCCGATCTTCTCGATCTTGTCGATCGGAATGTTCCAGTTCAGGACGCCGGAGCGCACGCGCAGACGATCGCCTTGAATCTCGTAATTCGTCACGAACCAAGTCGACACGACGAACATCAGGATGATCAGCCAGACCGGAATGAACATCACGGAGCCGGTCGAGAGGGCCATCCAGACCAGAATGAGCAGAACCAGGATCGTAGCCCAGTTCAACGTGAAGAAAAAGACGTCTTTATCGCTTTTGTATCGATTATTCATACCCGCCTCCGAAATCCTATGATGTCTTTATTCTACAGGAGCGAAGAGGTTCGGCACAATCATTCGGCAAAAGAAGCGCAGAACCGCAAATGTCCGCGACCGGCAGACAGTACGAATTGTGGACATGATTCGAATTTTTGCGCAGTCTGATCGTCCCAAGACAAAAAAGTTCCGTAACGCTCTTTCGCTTTACCAGAGAAAAGTGTATAGTAAGAGGCCGGGGCGCGTCGTTGCGACTCCTTGCTAAAGAGAAAGTGCGTGTACGGAAAAGGGGTAATTTCATTGAGCAAGGGAAAGACATTGGGATTCTGGATATTGACGGCATTGGTCGTCGGCAACATGGTGGGATCGGGGATCTTTATGCTTCCGCGTTCGCTGGCCGAAGCCGCGAGCCCGGCCGGTACGGTACTCGCCTGGTCGGTCACCGGATTCAGCGTGCTGATGTTGGCGCTCGTGTTCGGCAACTTGGCGCTTCGCAAACCGGAGCTGAACGGCGGACCGCAAATTTATGCCAAAGAATTGTTCCCGAACAGCCCGGCGCTGTCGCTGCTGTCGGGATTCATGTCGAGCTGGGGTTACTGGATCGGCAATATCGCGGGCTTCGTGGCTGTGATCACGACGTTCGCCAGCTATCTGTCGACGTTCTTCCCGGTGATGAACAGCACGCAGGTGCTGCTCTCGTCGGGAAGCTTCGAATTGACGGTCGGACACTCGCTGAACTTCGTCGTCTGTTCGCTGCTGCTGTGGGGAACGCACGCGCTGGCGCTGCGAGGGATCGAGGGGGCCGGACGGTTGAACTTGATCGCCACGGCGACCAAAGTCATCGGATTCGCGCTGTTTATCGTGATCGCGCTGTTTATGTTCCAATCGTCCACGATGGGCGATTTCGCCGGCGCGCATCTGGACGAAACGGGACGATCCGTGTCGCTGTTGTCGCAGATCAACGGCGCGGCGGTCGTAACGCTGTGGGCGTTTATCGGGGTGGAATCGGCGACGGTATTCGCGGCGCGCGCGAGACGCAAAAAAGACGTCAGCCGCGCCACGATGGCGGGACTCGGCATCTCGCTGGTACTGTACGTCGGCATCAGCATCCTGACGATGGGCCTGCTGCCGAGAGAACAGCTCATGCAATCGCAGAATCCGCTCGTCGACGCCATGACCGCGGTGATCGGCCCGGTCGGCGGCTATCTGCTGGCCGCGCTCGGCTTGATCAGCCTGATCGGTTCGACGATCGGCTGGGTGCTGCTGAGCGCCGAAGTGCCTTACGAAGCGGCCAAGCAGCGGGTGTTCTTGCAGCCGTTCCGCCAAGAGAACGGACGCGGCATGCCGAAGCTGTCGCTGTGGATCTCCAACGGCATCGGCCAACTTCTGATCTTCTCGACCGTCTCCGGTTCGATCTCGCAGGCGTTCGATTTCATTATCGTCGTGGCGACGCTGGCTTATCTCGTGCCTTATCTGATCGCTTCGGTCTATCAACTGAAGCTGACGCTGACGGGCGAAGGATATGCGGCGGCGCGCGAACGCCGCATCGACGGAGCCGTCGCCGTGCTCGCCACGATCTATTCGGCTTGGGTCGTCTACGCGGGCATGGGCGATTGGCAGACGTTCTTGTTCGGCGTGCTGCTGCTGGCGAGCGGGATCGTGCTTTATCCGCTGCTGCGAAAGCAGCTTCGGGACACGGAGGTATCGGGCAGCCGTAAGGTTTCCTGATCCCGCGACGTATCATCGGCATAGAAAAGGCGATCGCTTCGGCGGTCGTTTTTTTGTGCCTTTATCTCTTTATATGCAAAAAATGAGATAAAGGCGAAACTTTCCTGAATAGGACCCGTATCAGGACTTATGGCTTGCAGGCAAGCAAGACTTTAGGCAGGCATACAGAATTCTCAGGGGGGAATAAAAATGAAATACAAATGGATGGCCATCGGATTGATCGCGATTTTGACGGCTTGCGGCGGAAATACGGAAGCGAAACAGGATGCGCCGGCCGATGTCGCGGAAACCGCGGCACAGACCGAAGAAGCGGCACCTCAACCGGAAACGACTGTCAACAAAGACGGTTCGATCACGACCACGACAAGCAAGACGGTCGGCGCGACTACGGGCAGTACGCAGCTTCAATCGAAAACCGAAACGGATTCCGACGGTTCGGGCAGCTTAAACGTCGATACGACCATAAATACCGACGCTGCAGTGAATATGGATGCCACGGTAAACGTAGAGTCTACGATAAATGTAGATCCTACGATAACCGTAGAAAGCGGAAGCGGAGAATACGGAATAGGACCCGCGATCGCGGAGAAAGTCGGAGATTATGAAGATTACGATCCCAAGAAAGTCGTACAGGTAGTCACGAAAGGAACGCTGGACCGTTATCCAGACAAGACGGTGGGAGAAGCGTTCAACGAGTTCTTCAACCATCCGAAGTGGAGATACTATAAGTCCGAGCTGAACGAAGACGTGGTCGAGTTCACCGGGGATGCAATCTACGCAGAAGAAAAAGGACGTATGACCGTTCAATTCCTGCTGTACGACGATCACACGTTCGAGATTTTCGGAATCTGGGTCGGCAGCAGAGAGCCAAGCTCGGACGAAGAATATTCGCTGTCGGACGACGAAATCGTATACGCGCTCGAAGATATTTACGAACCCGTCGACTAAAAAGAGACCGGGCGGAAAACGCAATTAAAAAAAGACTTCAAAAAAGACTTCGAATCTTGTTCGAAGTCTTTTTTTTATGCGCGAACGCCTGCTTTCCCGCGATCCGGCCAGTCGTTCAGACCGAAAACGACTCCAGATTCCGTTCGTAATACGACACGATAAAATCGCGAAAGTTCTCGGCCGAAGCGGATAAAGTCTTATGCCGGTTCCAAGACAAAGCGACCGGATAGACCGCCGAATCGTCCGCTACCCGAATATAATTCAACCCCAGTGCCCGGCAGATCGAAATCGGAAGCAGCGCCGCGCCTTGATCCAGCTTGACGATCTCGACCAGCAGATGCGAATCGACCTCGAACGCGATATTCGGCACGAAGCCCGCTTTTTCGCACAGCAAATTCGTAAATTCGCTGTACTCGGCATTATTGGCCAGCGTGATAAACGGTTCGTCGGCAACCTGATTTAACGAAACTTCCGTCTGCCCGGTTAATCGGTGATTCGAAGGCAGGACCAGCACAATGTCTTCGTTGACCAGAACGCGGCTTTCGATATCCTCGTCCGGAGCATGACGGCCGGTGATGCCCAGATCGATATCGCCTTTTTTGAGACTGGCGAAGATCTCGTTCTTGGCGCCTATGGCTTGAATGATCTTGGATTCCGGAAAACCGTTGATATACTCGCTGATCAGTCCGGTCAGAAACCTTGGATTGGTGATCGAGATCCTTAACGTACGGGAGATCGATTGTTCTTCCGCGCGGATTTCCGCCTGCGCGTTTTCGAGCTCGGTAAAGATCCGATCGACGTGTTTGAGCAAAATTTTGCCCGAAGCGCTCAAGCGAATGTTTCTTCCTTGCCGCTCGAACAAGTCCGTGCCTAACTCGTCTTCGAGTCTTTTGATCGTCAGGCTCAGGGACGGCTGCGCGATATTCAACTGCCGGGCCGCTCTGGAGATGTGTTCGGTATAAGCGACGGTCTGAAAATACTTGAGCTGAAGCAGTTCCATCTGCACACCACCTATTTATTCGAATAAATGTATATATAGAATATTATATATTAGATTAAATTTAAAGCGAGGCGTAAGATAATCTTATAAAAGAAACGAACGCATAACGAAGGAGGACGTTTTTTCATGAAGATCGATATGAATAACATCGCCCGGAATTTGAATACGCCTTTGACGGCGCCCGCTTATCCGATGCCGCCTTACAAATTCGTGAACCGCGAATATCTGAACATCGTGTACCGCACGGATGCGGAAGCTTTGCGCGCAGCCGTTCCGGAGCCGCTCGAAATCGACGACCCGCTGGTCCGGTTCGAAGTCATGTGGATGCCCGACGTTTCGGGACTCGGCGCGTATACCGAAGCCGGGCAGGTCATTCCGGTCCGCTTCAACGGCGAAGAAGGAGACTACGTGCATTCGATGTACGTGGACAACTTCCCGGCGATCGCGAGCGGTCGCGAACTGACGGCTTATCCGAAAAAGCTCGGCGCGCCGAAGCTGTACGTCGATTCGGATACGCTGGTCGGCACGCTGGATTACGGCTCGCTTCGCGTCGCTACGGCGACGATGGGCTACAAGCATGCCGAGATGGATAAAGAAGCCGCCAAAAACGAAATCTGCCGCCCTAACTTTATGGTCAAGATCGCGACGGATTATCAAGGAAATCTGCGCGTCTGCGACTTGATCCGCACGCAGATTACGGATATCGACGTCAAATGGGCCTGGAGCGGACCCGCTCGGCTGCAATTGTTCGAACATGCGCTGGCGCCTTTGGCCGATCTTCCGGTATTGGAAGTCGTATCCGCCTCGCATATTCTGACGGATCTCACCTTGAACGCCGCGCAGCCTATATATAACTATTTGGAGCAAAAATAAGGAGGAGTTACGCATGAGAATCGCCGTATTGGGAGCCGGCTCGCTCGGAACCATCGTCGGAGCTTATCTGGCCGACGGAGGCATGGACGTCGAGTTGATCGACGCGTATCAGGAACATGTGGACACGCTGAACCGAGTCGGTGCCAAAGTCGTGGGTACCACGGAGTTCCATTCGAAAGTCAAAGCCGTCACACCGGAAAACAAGTCGGGCAAATACGATCTGGTGCTGCTGCTGACCAAACAATTGTATAACGATTCCGTGCTTGCGGAACTGCTACCGTTTCTGAACGAAGACAGCGTGGTATGTTCTTTGCAAAACGGGATTCCCGAACAAAAAGTCTCTTCGATCGTCGGCGCGGAGCGCGTGATCGCGGGGTCCGTCGAATTCGGCGCGACGTTTATCGAACCGGGCGTTTCCGAGCTGACGACCGCATACGATCAGTTCAAACAGTACGCGTTCCAAATCGGAGAATTGAACGGCGAAACGACGGACCGCATCCGGAAAATCCAAACGGTATTGGAACTGGTAGGCGGCACGCATATCTCCGATAACCTGGTCGGCACGAAATGGTCCAAGCTGCTGATCAATAACGCATTCAGCGGGTTGTCGGCCGCGTTGAACGGAACGTACGGCGATATTCTGGATCACGAGACCGGCATCGCGAGCGCGGTGCATATCGCGGACGAGACGATCAAAGTCGGACATGCCAACGGAATCCGTTTCGCTTCGATGGGCGGTTTCGATCTGGAGTCTCTGGAATTGGGCAGCGAAAGCGACGTTCCCGAGCGGATCCGCGCGTTCAGAACCACGATGGAACCGTCGAGACTGCTGAGAGCGAGCATGCTTCAAGATCTGGAGAAAAAGCGCAAGACCGAGATCGACTATATCAACGGAGTCGTGCCGCAGATGGCGGAAGGCAAAGACATCCCGACGCCTTTCAACGATCTGGTCGTCGCGCAGGTCCGAGCCGCGGAAGAAACGCGTACCGTGCCCGATTTCGATACGAATCTTCAAGCGTTCGAAAAGCTGCTGGCTGTCGAAGCAAACAAACAAAGCTTATCGTAACGCACGACCTTTTATATCCGGACGCCGTGAAGTCGGACGAAAAATTAACCGAACAAGGCACCGTGATTCGGACGTTCGTTTATCTCGAGACGATGATTTTTTTTAAAATACCCAGCGCTCTTCAAAAAGCCGGATGAGGCAAATCCTCATCCGGCTTTTTCTGCTTTATTTCTTATTTGTCGAACGAACCGCTTCGCTGGTAAACTGGTATTCATCGGATGTTCATTTTACATACCACGAAAAACGGAGGACCCATGACTATTATCGGAATCGATCTCGGCACCACCAACAGCGCCGTTTCCGTCTGGAAAGACGGCCGTTCGCTGCTTATTCCCAACGCTCTCGGCGATCGGCTGACGCCTTCGGTCGTCGGACTCGACGACAACGGCGACATTCTCGTCGGACGCATCGCGCGGGAACGCCTGCTGACCCACCCGCTGCTGACGACGTCCGCGTTCAAGCGCCATATGGGAACGCCGCGCGAGATTCGGCTGGGAGATCGGCGTTTTCGCGCGGAAGAACTGTCGGCTCTCGTGCTTCGCGCGCTCAAAGCCGATGCGGAAAGCTACCTCGGCGAAACGGTGACCGAAGCCGTGATCAGCGTGCCGGCTTATTTCAACGACACGCAGCGCAAAGCGACCCGGATGGCGGGCGAACTCGCGGGACTCAAAGTCGAGCGCCTGCTGAACGAACCGACGGCGGCCGCGATCGCGTACGGATTGCATCAGCAGAAACCGGAAACGCAGTTTCTGGTCTTCGACCTCGGAGGCGGCACGTTCGACGTATCGATCTTGGAACTGTTCGACGGCGTGATGGAAGTCAAAGCCGTCGCCGGAGACAATTATCTGGGCGGAGAAGATTTCACGGACGCGATCGTCGATTATTATCTCTCTTCGTTCGGCTTGTCCGTCTCGTCGATCGAACGCAAAACGCTGGCCGCGCTGCGCGAGCAGGCGGAAGCGGGCAAACGCGATCTGACCAAACACAAACCGTTCAAATTGTCGGCTCTGATCGACGGAGAACGGAAAGAGCGCGAGATCGGCCGCGAACGGTTCGAAGCGCTCGTTCAGCCGCTCGTGGATCGGCTGCGCCGCCCGATCGAACGCGCGCTGCTCGACGCGTCGATCGACGGCGATGCGATCGACGAGATCGTCATGGTCGGCGGCGCTTCGCGGATGCCTGTCGTTTACGGCATGCTCAGCCGCATGTTCGGCCGGCTGCCGGCCGCCCATATCGATCCGGACGAGACGGTCGCCGTGGGCGCTGGCGTTCAAGCGGGCATGAAAGAACGCAGCGAAGAGCTTCAAGACGTGGTCATGACGGACGTCTGTCCGTACACGCTCGGCACGGAAGTGGCGATGGCTTACGCGACCGGCGAATACGAAAGCGGACATTTCAGCCCGATCATCGACCGCAATACGTTCGTGCCGGTCAGCCGCGTGAAGCGGTTCTCCACGGTGAACGAGGATCAGAAGAAAATCGTCGTCAAGATCTATCAAGGGGAAAACCGTTTGGCGGCGAACAATCTGCTGCTCGGCGAACTCGAAGTGGAGTTTCCGCCGGAAACGAGCGGGATTCGCGATATCGATATCCGCTATACGTACGATATTAACGGAATTCTCGAAGTCGAAGTCAAAACGGAAGGGCTGGACGACGTTCACCGTATCGTGATCGAAGAAAATCCGGGCGTGATGAGCCGCGAAGAGATCGAGCGCAGGCTGGCGAAACTCTCCGCGCTCAAAATGCACCCGCGAGAGCAGGAGCGCAACCGTCTGTTGCTCGCGCGGGGAGACCGACTGTACGAAGAGCGGCTCGGCGACGAACGTGAGTGGATCGGGCTGGCGATGCAGCGTTTCGAGGCGGCGCTGCATCGCCAGGACAAACGAGAGATCGACGAAGAGGCGGAGCGTCTGGAACAGTTCTTGAATCAATTCGAAGGGAACCGGCGCTGATATGGGCGTTTGGAAGATTCTCGGCATCGCGCCGACCGCCGATGCCCGGACGATCAAGCGCGCTTATGCCGCGCTGCTCAAGAAAGTGCATCCCGAAGACGATCCGGAAGGGTTCCAACGGCTGCGCGAAGCCTATGGAGAAGCGTTGGAATTGGCGAAGACGCTGCAAGCGGAAGCGAGCGCGGGAACGATCGGGCCCGATTCGGCAGCGGATAGGTCGGTTCAGGCAAACACCGAAAGCGCGGAAGATTCCGAGGCGTCTTACGGTTCGTCCGGCGAGGCCGGCCGGCTGCCCGCTTGGGGCGAAGCCAATCGGTTGACGCGCCGACGGCGGCAGGAAGACCGCCGGTCGCCGGACGAGGGCGCGGGAGCAGACGGCGGCGAACGGCAGACGGAGTCCATGCAGTCCGGGCCGCTTGAAGCGGCGGAACGGGTTCGCCGCATGCAGGAACTGTACGCCGAGTACGCGCGGCGCATCCGGCCGGAACTCTGGGAAGAGCTGCTGGGCGATGAGCGGCTTCGAAATTTGACGTTCCGCCGGGAAGCGCAGTCGGACGTGCTGCGCTTCGTGGCGGAGCATCCGCATCTGCCGCATGCGGTCTGGCAAGTTCTCGATCGGACGTTCGATTGGACCGGCGACGAGTTAGGGCTGGTCCGCTCGGTACCGCCGGAATTCGCGGCGTTCGTGCTCGAATCGATCCGCCAGCCCGCGGCGCTGCGCTTCGAATACGTCCCGTCCGATCCGGGTTTCGACCAAGACGAGTTCCTCGGGCTTCGGGCCCGCGGGGCGGGGCTGTTTCGAAGCGGACGGCTGCGCGAAGCCGTCGAAGAATGGGATCGGGCAAGCGAGTTGTTCGCGGGCGACCCGGATCTGCTGCGGCTGCGCGCGGCGGCGCTGCATCTGCTGGGCGAAGACCTGCGCGCGGAAGAAGACTGGCGAAAGCTGGTCGCGCAGTTTCCGGACGAGCGGGACGCGTTCCTGCGGCTGGCGGACCGCTTGTTGGAAACGGAGCGCGCATCCGAAGCGCTGAGGCTGCTTCAGCGGGCGCTCGATCTGCGTCCCAACGACCCGCAGGCGCTGCTCGGCCTTGCCCGCTGCTACCGCGAGTCGGAACGTTATATGGAAGCGCAGCACGTCTGCGATCTGGCGCTGATGCTCGAACCTTCGGACATCGAACTTCGCATTCGGCTGCTCGATCTGCAAAGCTTGCAGGTTCAGCGCCTGCTCGAGATCTTGAAGCGTTATCCGGGCGACCGGGATTCGCGCTATGCCGCGGGGGAACTGCTGTATGGACTCGGGCGCTACGAGGAATGCGAACGCGTGCTGACGGAAGCGCCGCTCTACGGATCGACCGGCGAGATGAAAGCTTTGCTCGGCCGGACGCTGCTGCGGCTGGGCCGCGAAGCGGAAGCGGAGGAACGCTTCGACGAGGCAGTGGCAGCTTCGGAAGCCGCCGGGCAGAACGGTTACGAAGCGCGGTATCGGCGCGGTCTGCATCTCGCTAAACGCGGGGAATGGCGTGCCGCGGAAGCCGACCTGCGCCGTGCCGCCGCTCTGGCTCCCGGCGAGAACGCGCGGCTGCATGCGGCGCTCGCGGACTGCTTGGCCGGTCTCGGGCGTTTCGACGAAGCGCTCGAATCGATCGGACGAGCGCTGCGGATCAAGCCTTGCAGCGCCTTCTACGGGATTCGGGCCGTCGCGCGGCACGGGCTCGGACAATACGAAGACGCGTTGGAAGATTGCGAACGCGCCTCCGAATATCGCGCGTTGGACCGCCGAACGTTAGAGGTGCGGGCGTACTGCGAACTGCGCGCCGGCCGCGACGAAGAAGCGGCCTACAGCTTGGAAGCGGCCCGCGATCTCGGCGGCGATTCGCCGGAACTTCTCGCGGCGCTCTGCGAGCTGTACCTGCGCCGCGGCGCTTACCGCGAAGTCGTGGCGGCGACCGCGCCTTACGTATCGGCGGAATCTTCGGCCGATGCGGCGGTCGAAGGCGAACTGCTGCTCTGCCGCGGCTGGGCCTGCCGCGCTCTCGGAATGTCGGCGGAGGCCGAAGAAGCCTTCGTCGAGGCGGCGAAGCGGCTGCCGGACGATGTGCGCGCGCTGAGATCGGCGCTGGACGTGCTGTTCGCGGACGGCGGCCTGCGCGCGGAAGCCGTGCTGTCGTACGCGGAGCGCATTCTCGCGCGCGATCCGCGCGATGCCGAGACCCGGCTGCGTTACGCCGGGGCGCTGCTTGATCTGGGCCGCGCGGACGAAGCGCTCCGGACGATCGAAGACCTGCTCGATCGTCCGGAGCGGCCGCAAGAGTTCGCGTTCGTCTGGTATTACGCGGGCGCTGTCGAGATCGAGCGCCGAGACTACGCGGCTGCGGCGGAGCGGCTGCGCCGGGCTTGCGGCGAAGGCTTGCAAAGCGATGCCGCAAGCCTGCTGTCGATCGCTTTGTTCGAGACCGGCGAGACGGGCGAAGCGCTGCGTCTGGCGCGCGAAGTCTGCGCGCGCCAGACAGGGCAGGCCGTATACGGCGACAGGCTCAAAAGGATGGAGAATCGAAGCGGCGTGCCGAGCGCGCTCCGGCTGTTGATGCGCCGGAACTCCCGGCAGGAAGATTGGCCGTTCGATATCCGGCGTCTGCCGCTGCGTCCGCTTCCGCGCGGCGGCGAATTTCCTTACGAAAGAGAGGTCGGGCCGAGATGATGAACGCTTACGAATACGAACGCGCGTTGAACTGGGCGGCGGCTCTCGGCGCGCCGCTTCTGTCGCAGAACGGCGTTCGGCCTCCTTACTCGCCGGCCGCCTGCCGTGCGGCGAATTTCGATTCGGAAGGGATTCTGCGCAAGTTGTGGAACGTGACGGACGGAGAAGGCGTGCGGGAGCTTGCTCGGCGAATGTGGGCGGGCATGCACAATCCTTCTTTTCAAGAGATTCGTCTGCTGCTGTCGGGGATGACGCTGGATCAGCGGCAGGCTTACGTCGAAAGTTATCGGGAGCGCGAGCAGTACGGAGAGCTGTACACCGTGAATCTCTACATGGATCGGCTTACGCCTGCGGGAATCGCGGCTTGGGATCTGGGACGGCTGGCTTTTTATCTTCGCTGCGCGAGGTTGGAACAATACATCACCGAAGCCGAAGAAGAAGCTTATCTGCTGCATACGGCGGTTCGCGCGCGCTTTTCCTACAGGAGTTGGCCGGATTACGCGGTGGCTTATATGGCGGGACGCCAATTCTGGGCCGGTGACTTGTCGGAAGAATGGTCGGAGATCAACTACGGCATTCTGCGCGGCCTGCTGACGGAAGAATCGACGCCTTGGCGCGAGCTGGAATGGGAGATCGATTTGCCCGAACCGCCGGTATTAGTACCTTGACCGCCTTGAATCTAAGGTTTGAGCCTTTCGGAAACACGCACGGTTCAAGCGGGTTTCCGGAGGGCGTAACCTAACCTCTTAAGCGGTCAAGGTATTGGATTTTTGATACGATCGCAGCGGAATTTCCGAACACGCTGCATAAACGGAGGGAAGCCCATGACAACCGAACCGACGATTACGATCGAACCTTACTTTGCCGAAGGCGAACGCCCGGAAGCGGTCTCCGCGATGATTCTTCATATCCAACAGAACGAATACGGCATCCCGATCACGTTGGAGCAGCAGCCCGACCTTATGGACATCGAGACTTTTTACCGGCAGGGATCGGGCAACTTCTGGACGGCGATCGCCGAAGGCGAAGTCGTCGGCACAATCGCGCTGCTGGATATCGGGCAAGGACGGTCGGCGCTGCGAAAAATGTTCGTCAAAAAAGAATTTCGCGGCGGAGGTCTGTCCGTCTCGCGGCGTTTATTGGATACGGCCTTTGCTTGGGCGAAAGAACGCGGAGTGTCGGAGATCTGGCTAGGCACCACCCCCGCGTTCAAAGCGGCTCATCGTTTTTACGAAAAAAACGGATTTGCCGAAGTGTCGAAAGCGGAACTGCCTTCCGGTTTTCCGGTGATGGAAGTCGACAAGAAGTTCTATCGAAAGACCGTCTAGCGATCGGAATTTCGAAGAACGATGCGATCGAATCGGCGCTGTCTTTGACCTGACCCGCGAAATCGCGGGCCGAAAATACGGGAGGGACCAGCATGAACGCGAACACGCGAAACGAAGTGTTATCATGGATACACGGGATCGAAGACGAGTTGAATCAAACGCAAAACGACTTGAACACATGGTTCGACGGCGAGCCGGCGTTATTGGCGTATACCCCTCGCGAAGGTTGGAGTGTGCCGCAGATTCTGGAACATGTATCGCTGACCAATCATTATCTGCTGATTCTGATCCGCAAAGGTCGCGCCAAAGCGCTTGAATTGGCCGCCAAGCCGGGCAAACTCGAAGCGGCGTTGTCCGAATTCCGGCCGAACGCGGCGCGGCTGGACGCGATCGCGGATCCCGGCGCGTTCGAATGGATTCGCCCGGAACATATGGAGCCGACCGGCACGGCGAATTTGGATGAAGTATCCGGGAGACTGGACGACCAATTCGCGGAATGTCGGCAGGCGCTGTCCGATCTGGCGCGCGGAGAAGGGCTGCTGTATCTGACGACGATGACGGTCAACGGTCTCGGCAAATTGAACGTGTACGAGTACGTCATTTTCCTGTGCCGGCATGCGCAGCGGCATTTGGAGCAGCTTCGCAAGGTGGAGCGGGAGTATCGCCGGACGCAAGAACCGGATAAACTCCGTTAAAGAACGCGCATCCGCCAGAGATCGAACAAGCGGAAGCGGACATCGATAGACGATCGGGAATTTCCCGGTCGCCTTTTTGTTTGCATGGCGTTATTTTTCGTATTTTTATGCATACCTCATAAATCCTATGAATAAAATAAGGATTTCGCAAAAAACGATGGCGCTCCGCGGAATCTCCCGGTATAATCAACGCAAAGAAAGCAAGTCGTTCTCGGCGACCTGCTTACGAATCAGAAGAAAAGAGGGGAAGTTATGCAATCTTCGAAAGGATTTTCGGTCAAAACGATCGTGGCGATCGGGATAGGCGCCGCTTTGTTTATCGTGCTTGCGCGTTTCGGATCGATTCCGACCGGCATTCCGAACACGAATATTCAAACGAACTACGCGATTTTGGCTTTGTTCGCGCTGCTGTACGGCCCGTGGGCGGGACTCTTGATCGGATTGATCGGTCATACGTTGGCCGACTTGATCTCCTACGGCGCGCCTTGGTTCAGTTGGGTGATCGCTTCGGGCGTAGCCGGCTTGGTGTACGGGCTGCTGTCCAGAGGGATGCGTATTCACGAAGGCGAATTCGGCGTCCGCGAGATCGTTCGGTTCAATATCGCCCAGATCGTCGGCAATGCGATTGCCTTTTTCGCCGTCGCGCCGGTGCTGGACATCTTGATCTACGCCGAACCTTCGAACAAAGTGTTCACGCAAGGTTTCGCCGCGGGCGGGATGAACATGGTCACTGTCGCGATACTGGGCACGCTGCTCGCCGTCGCGTATTCCAAGACGCGAACCAAGCGCGGAAGCTTGACGCGGGAAGCCTAGCATGTGAGAATTGAAGCAGAAGCAAGCCGAAGAAAAGCCGGTGCATCCAGCCGGCTTTTCCTTGTGTTCGCGCCTTTTTTGCCGCTTGGCGCAAAAAGGGGAAGATCGGGAACGGGAAAGGAAACACGATGAGAAAACCGGTGATCGAATTCGATCGTTTTACGTTTCAATATCGCGCGCAGAGCGAACCGACGCTGCACGGGATCGACCTGACCATTTTCGAAGGCGAAAAAGTGCTGGTCGTCGGTCCTTCGGGATCGGGCAAAAGCACGCTGGCGCATTGCATCAACGGCTTGGCGCCGCATTTTTATCCGGGAGAACGCTCGGGAAGCCTGAAGATCATGGGCGAAGACGCTTCGGCGCTCGGAATCGCGGAGCTGTCGGACACGGTCGGCACGGTGATGCAGGACCCGGACGGGCAATTCGTAGGCTTGACCGTGGCGGAAGACATCGCGTTCAAGCTGGAAAACGACGGCGTGTCCCGCGAAGAAATGATTCGCCGCGTCAGAGCGGCGGCCGAAGAAGTGGAAGCGGAAGCTTATCTGAACGCTTCGCCGCAGGAACTGTCGGGCGGACAGAAGCAGAAGACGACGTTGGCCGGAGGTCTGGTCGGCGGCGCGCCGATTCTGCTGTTCGACGAGCCGCTGGCCAGCCTCGATCCGTATGCCGGACGGGCGACGGTCGAACTGATCGATCGTTTGCACCGCGATTCCGGCCGTACGATCATCATCGTCGAACATCGGCTGGAAGAGATGCTGCATCGTCCGGTCGACCGGATTATCGTAATCGACGAAGGACGCATCGCCGCCGATCTGCCGCCCGACGAGCTGCTGTGTTCCGGGCTGCTCCGGGAGAAAGGCATTCGCGAGCCGCTGCATCTGGCCGCGCTGCGATACGCGGGCTGCGCGTTGAGTCCGGAGATTCGGCCGCGCAGCGTAGAAACGGTCGATCTGGAAAAAGGAGGACGCGCGGAGCAGCTCCGCCGCTGGCACGACGCCAACGCTCCCGCGCTCCGGCCGACGGACCGCGAGCCGCTGCTGGAGATCGAAAGACTGACGTTCGGTTACGATTCCGCCGATCCTGTCGTCAACGACGTTTCGCTGACCGTGGGCCGCGGCGAAATCTTATGCATAGCAGGGCGCAACGGAGCAGGCAAATCGACGATCTCCCGGCTGATCTGCGGGTTCCATCGTCCGCAGTCCGGTACGATCCGGCTGGGAGGACGCGATATCACGCGCGATACGATTCGCGAGCGGGCGGAAACGATCGGGTTCGTCATGCAGAATCCGAATCATATGATCTCCAAGCCGCTGTTATACGACGAAGTGGCGCTCGGGCTCGTCAACCGCGGCGTGCCGGAAGCGGACATCCAAGACCGGGTGCACGAGACGCTGCGCGTATGCGGCCTGTATCCGTTTCGGAGCTGGCCGATCTCGGCGCTGAGTTACGGACAGAAGAAGCGGGCCACCATCGCGTCGATTCTGGTGCTGCGCCCCGATATCCTGATTCTGGACGAGCCGACGGCGGGTCAGGATTTCCGCCATTATAACGAAATGATGAACTTTCTGCTGAAGCTTAACGCGGACGGGATGACGCTGATCCTGATCACGCACGATATGCATCTGATGTTGGAATACGGACAGCGCGCGGTGATCTTGTCGGAAGGCCGCAAGATCGCGGAAGACGCGCCGGCCCGGATTCTGGGCAACGCGGAATGGACGGAAGAAGCGCATTTGCAAGAAACCTCGCTGCATCGTCTGGCGCGCCGCGTCGGCATTTCGCCGGAAGACGAGTTCGTATCCCGATTCATACGCGCGGACAGGGGGATGAACTGATGGCGGCCAAGCTGCTTGCTTATTCCGATACGGGATCTCCGGTCCATCGCCTGAACGGCGTGACCAAACTGGCGGTCTTTCTGCTGATCGCGGTGACGGGCATGGTCATCTACGATACGCGCTGTCTGCTGGTCATGCTGGCGATTTCGCTGTATGTCTTTTTCTTGTCGAAAGTGCCTTTCAAACAGTATTCGTTCGTGCTCTATCTGATCATCGTTTTCTCGGTATTGAATCAGCTGGCGATCTTCTTGTTCGCGCCCGATCAGGGAACGGTCATCTACGGAACTCGCCACGAGCTGCTGCCGATCGCCGGACGGTACTCCGTGACGGCGGAGCAGCTGTTCTACCAGTTTAACGTGCTGCTGAAATACGCCGTGGTCGTGCCGCCCGCGCTGTTGTTTCTGCTGACCACCGATCCCAGCGAGTTCGCGGCTTCGCTGAACCGGATCGGCGTGCCGTACAAGATCGCTTACGCCGTCTCGCTGACGATGCGTTATATCCCCGACGTTCAGCAGGAGTACGTGAATATCTCGACGGCGGCGCAGGCGCGAGGCATCGATTTGTCGAGAAAAGAAAAGCTCGGCCGGCGATTGAAAAATATGATCTCCGTTCTGCTTCCGCTCGTTCTGGCGACCTTGGAACGGATCGAGAAAGTCAGCGCGGCGCTGGAACTGCGGGGATTCGGCAGAGGCCGCAAACGGACCTGGTACAAAGGACGTTCGCTGACGCGAAAAGATTGGATCGTGTTGGCCTGCGCGGTTCTGCTGTCGGCGGCGGCTTTCGCGATCACGTTCGGGAAAGGGTCGAGATTCTACAATCCGTTCGTCTAACCTCTATTTCATACCAAAACAGACTCGGCCATCGGGCGGCGCGAGTCTGTTTTAGTGCATCCTAAATTCGCTTCTTGCTTGTCCGTCACACGAAACCGCCGTTTACGCGCAGCGTCTGCCCCGTGATCCAGCGCGCTTCTTCGCTTGCCAGAAACAGCACGGCGCCGGTGATGTCTTCGGTTTCGCCGAGACGACCGAACGAATTCATGCCGACGATGCCCGCCACCTGCTGCTCCGATTTGCCTTCGAGAAACAGCTCGGTATTGACCGGACCCGGCGCGACGGCGTTGATCGTGAGGTTTTTCGGGCCCAGTTCTTTGGCGAGTTGGCGGGTAAACTGCTCGACCGCGCCTTTGGTTCCCGCGTACACGCTGTAGCCGGGGAACATCGCGCCCGCGACCGACGTCGAGAAATTGATGATCCGCCCGCCCGGATTCAGATGCTCGGCCGCGGTCTGGCAGGCGAAGAAGGTACCTTTGACGTTGACGGCGAACTGCCGATCGAACTCTTCTTCGGTGACCTGCGCTAACGGGACCGTATGCATGATTCCCGCATTATTGACCAGAATATCGATGCCGCCGAACGTCTCGACCGTCTGTTCGAACAGCGCGCGGATCTCGGCCACCCGGCTGACGTCCGCTCGGATCGCCGCGGCCCGTCCGCCTTGCTCTTCGATCCGCCGGACCACTTCTTCGGCTTTGCTTTGACTGCCGCTGTAGTTGACGACGACGTTGGCTCCGGCGGCGGCGAACGCTTCGGCGATTCGGCTGCCGATGCCGCGCGACGAGCCGGTAACGATTGCCGTTTTGCCCGCGAACGCGCCGGAATGGAAAGTAGGATTCATCAAAAATTCGCTCCTTTTGCAGATGGAATAAAGGCTTGGCGTGCTTATACCCGTATTATGCGCGGCTTGAAGCGCAAAGCGGTAGAATGATTCCCGACGATCCTTGCCTAATCCTCTAGAAAAGCGCATGATGGAAAAAGAACATCGAATTCTATTCGCAAGGACGGGGGGAATTGCATGCCGCAGGATACGCAAGATAAGCAGCATCCAAACGCGGAGGATCGTTTACGAGATCAGACAGAAAGTCGTTCGATCGACGAGCGCAACCGAAACGGGAACCGGGAGCTGACGCAGCTGCTGCTGCGCCATGCGCCGCAAGAAGGACCGCAGACGACCGCGATTCCGGAACTACGCCTGATCCGCCAGACGGGAACGCAGCTTCTGGTCCATTCTCTTTACCGTCCTTCGCTGTGCATCGTGGCGCAGGGGGCGAAGCAGGTGGTCGCGGGCAAGCGCAGCTATACGTACGATCCGTCTTCGTATCTCGCGACTTCCGTCGAACTGCCGATTCAGGGAAGAGTCGTTCAAGCTTCGCCGGAAGCGCCTTACTTGAGTTTGCAGCTCTATTTCACGGCGGATCAGATCGTGCGGCTCGGCGGAGGGACGGCAGGTTCCGAACCGCTGGGCAAAAGGGTAGCGGAACCTGCGATCGGTCTCGGACGGATGAACGAGGCTTTGACGGAGGCGACGCTGCGGCTGGTCCGTCTGCTGGATACGCCGAAAGACATCGAAGCGTTGGCGCCTCTTGCCGTCAGCGAGCTGCTCTACCGCGCCCTGCAAGGCGAATTGGGCGGAATGATCCGACGCTTCGCGGCTTCCGGCACGTCGGCGCAGCGCATCGCGGGCGCGGTACGCCGTCTGCAAACCGAATACGACCGGACGCTGAGAGTCGAAGAACTGGCGGCGCAGGCGAATATGAGCGAATCTTCGTTTTATGTCCGTTTCAAGGAGACGACGGGACTGACGCCGATTCAATACCAGAAACGGATCCGGCTTCAGGAAGCGCGGCGTCTGCTGCTGTCGGAGACGGGGGAAGCGGCGGACGCGGCTTACCGCGTCGGTTACGAGAGCCCGTCGCAGTTCGGCCGGGAGTATGCGCGCATGTTCGGATTGCCGCCCGCGCAGGATATGAAGCGGATGCGGGAGGCGTTGATGGCTTGGGATTTAAGAGAGAGCTATAGGAAAAAGGATAAATAAGAAAATTCAAATGAGATATATTTTGATGGTTTGAGAATAGTGTTATGATATAGGTGTTTAGAAGAAATTACACGCTTGATAGGTATAGATAGTTACTTTTTATTGAAGGAGAAATTCAAATGAGAATTGTACATATTTCGGATTTTCATTTATCGAAAAACGATGTTTTTAACACAAAAAATGTAATTATGAAGGCTTTAGTTAAAGACTTGCTGGTCTACCATGAGCAAAAAAAGATTGATCTTATATGTTTTACTGGCGATGCCATCGACAAAGGGGGACAAAGCTTTGGAAATGCCGAACAAGCATTTGATACTTTTAAAGATTTGGTCATTCAGCCCTTGCTTAGTGAACTTAATCTAGAAACCAAACAATTTGTTTTTGTTCCAGGCAATCATGATATTAATAGAAATGCTGATAGTCAAATAGTTGAGAGCGGGTTGATTAAAGAACTACATGATGTTAATTCTGTAATGAATTTCATGAATAGCGAAAATAACGAAGGGACGAAAAGGTTAAATGAGTTCAAAAGATTTGAGAGAGAATTCCATAATTATAATTTAGATCATATAACTAACTATCAATCTAACTATATATTAGAAGCTTGTAACAAAAAGATTGGAATAACCTGTTTTAATACGTCCTGGCGTTGTTATGATAATCAAGATGATGGGAAAATTTTAATGGGAGTCCAACAAATTTATAATTCGAATGCGATACTAGAAGATTGCGATATTAAAATTGCATTAATGCATCATCAATTTACTGCGCTTCAAGACTTTGATATTGAAAGCTGTGAAGCATTAATGCAAAAGGAATATGATATTATTTTAAGTGGTCATGTGCACACAGGAAGCCATTCTCAGAGAATCACAGTAGTTGGCGAAGCCTTTAGTTGTGTTGCAGCAGGGAACATGTCTTCTAACATTTGGAATGAAAGCAAAAAATATGTGAACGGGTATGCTGTAATTGACTATTTTGATGATGAAAAAAGAATAGATGTATATAGCAGAGAATTTTCTGATACGAGAAATGAATTTATAGAAAATTCGAAAAATACTCAGAAAAATGGAAAGGCTGAGTATTATTTAAACAGTTCGAATTCTAAAAGTAAAAAAAAACAGGATATGAGTCTAACTAAACTTCATCTTTTAGATACACCCGTATCATTAGAAAATACCGATAGTAACAGCAGTTTAGCCGAAGGTTATATAATTGATAAAGAGAAGACATCTATAGAGTTGCACAATGATGAAAGTGATTATGTTTTTTTTAATAGTTCTAAGTTTTATAACAACCTTAGTAGTATCTTTAGACAAACGGAACAGCTTGATGTCTTAAGCAAAATCAATAATTATGTTTTAATGATTGATCGCTTATTATATGTAGAGCCTCAAGTCTTACAAATCAAAAAATTAATTGAAGAGTTCGAAACAAATCAATTTTTAAATAACTTAAATGTTTCATCTATATTTGAGTTGCTGGAAATTTGGTATGGAGTAATATTTAATTTAATTAATCCCAAAGAAAACATAAATCAAAATACTCTTCAAAAAGACAAAATTATTCACTTTATTGATTTAGTTTCAAGTCAGTTCGAAAAGAATGCATGCAACGAAAGAGTTAATTATCTACTTAACAAGAGTAAAAATACATTCGCAAATATTAAGTCACAAAACGATGTTTGGATTTCTTACGAAAATAAGGATACCGTTTTCCAAGAAATTATAATGAACTTCACGGTTCCTGTAATTATTTTTTATGAAGAAATTAAACTTAAACTTTCTAATCAAAAAATTGGTTCCAATATGCTTTACGAGAATTACAATTTGTTAGAACTGATCAAATCAGAATACTATGATCAAAAATTCACAGAGTATAGAAGGGATTCAGAATATCAAAATGTTATCGACGCTTTGAAGGCAAATAAAATAGTGCTTTTGAGAGGTGCTAATGAAGTAGGTAAAACTCATATAATTTCGTGTGTACTAAAAAAAATAAAATTAAATAATACATGTAATACATTGGTATATTCATTCAAGTATTCTAATAATTTTACTGAATTTACTAAAGCGATCGTGCAACAATGCAACGATTATATGGTCAATAAGCTATCAATCTCAAGCATAGAATCCTACATAAATAGAAATTTTGAAAATGATTTTGACGATGTAAATAGACCATCTAAGTTTGAAGTTTTAAAAAGGTATTTTGCTGAAGCTGTAAAAAGATTAGTTACAGAAACAGGAACTGTGATTATAATTATTGATTCAATCGAAATGCTGCAAGATCAAAAAAATATAATCAATGAACTATTAAACTTATGTCCTGAAGAATGTCGTATTTTACTCTCTACTAGCGATAATGAAGATTCGTATAGTTATGATCACAAAATAATAGTAAATGATTTGAGTAGAGAAGACATACCCGTTATCACTGGAATAAAAGAAGAAGATGAGTTAGAAAAAAACTTGAATGTCCTTTTTTTTGAAAAGACTAAAGGAAAGGTAAAAAGTATAAATAGGCTTCTTTTAGCTCTTGATAAAAGTGATGGAAAGAGCAAAGAAATTGTAATAGAAGAATTCGAATATCAATTTAGTGAGGTTCCTATATATCAAGAACTTGCTGAGTATGATTCTTCGAATGAGGTGTTTGAGGAAATTCTATTGATGCTCTCGATATCAAAAGGAATTCAAGCTCTTCATATTGAACAAATTCAGTCGTTTATTAGGCATAGAGGTAAGCTCCACAGACTTCCGCACATAAATAGAGAATTAAAGAAGATTCAGAATTATATTAGCGAAATAAGATTTGATAGAATAACTTTAGTTGATAACCAATTTGCTGAATACATCTTAAAAAAACATTTTAGTCGTATTGACGTAGAGGAATTTATAAATTATTTATTTGAATGGATGGCAACTGATAAAACTACAAGCATTGATTTTACAAGCGAATTCTTTAGAAAGATGAAAAATCATTCTATTATTCCTGAAAACAATTTTAATAAAGGTATTGATATTTTCTTAAAATCTGCTAATGATGCACGTTTATTCTCTGTAGGTTTTGATCTATATTCTCAAAGCGAACAAGAACCATTTAATGATCTTTCTCTAAAGTTAATCGAAAAAGCAGCTTTCAATAAATATACAGAGGCTCTGTCATTTTTAGGTTTTATATACTCTTTAGGTAAAGGAGTGGGGAAAGATACTCGGAAAGCACTGGATTTTTTAGAAAAAGCAGTTGAGTTAGAGGATTCTAAAGCTATGTTGGTTTTAGGCTGTATGTTTTTAGATGGAGATGAAGTAGACGAAGATCTAGTAAAAGGGGAGTTACTACTTAGAAAAGCAGCAGAGTTTGAAAATCAAGCTGCAAAGCTAGAACTAGCTATAAGACTTCTTCTTGGTAAAACAATACCTAGCGACATACCAACTAGTGATAAGATTTTTCAAGAATTGTTAGAAATGGAGAATGAATGGGCGCTTTATATAATGGGTACGCGGTATTTTCAAGGTGAGGCTGTAGAGAAAAACATTGAATACGGTAAAAATCTTCTGGAAAGATCGATCAAGAAAGGCAATCGTGTGGCGAAAATTAATTTAGCAGAATTCTTGATAACTGAAAATAAAGACCCCGAATTAATAAAGCAAGGAGAAAATCATCTTCAAGAATTGATGAATGAAGGTTATGATAATGCTTTGATGCTTTATTACAATCTGCTGAAACATGGGAAAGGAATAGATAAAAATATTCCCAAGTCACTTGAGATATTAGATGAAGCAAGAAAGAGTAAATCTAAGAAAGCAGATCTAGAATACGTGAGACTATTATTTGAAGGCGTGTATATTCCTAATGATATTCTAGAAGCTCAAAAAATATTAGATGATCTTGTTTCTTCTGATTTTTGTGCTGCGATGGCCTATAAAGCGGATCTTTTGATCGATGGAAAGTATTACACCCAAAATACGGAATTAGGTTTAGCTTTACTTACTAAAGCAGCATCAACTGAAGAGATCAAATATGGTAATCTTCTCGCACTAAGATATATTCAAGGTTATAATGTTCCGCAAGATATTGAAAAAGGAATGGAGATATTTGAGTCATTAATCAAAAAAGGGGCCTCTTCATCAAAATATCTATATGCGAGAAGTATAATTAGTTTAAAACAGCTCAACAAAAATCAAATTCTCGTAAAAAAAGCAATAAGCTTACTGAAAGAGGCTACTTTCTATGGCCATGTAAAAGCTTTTACTTTTCTGGGTGAGCTCTATGTAGAAGGAGAATTTGTCGAAAAAAATATAATCAAAGGAGAAGAGTTACTAAAAAAAGCGGCAGAGTCTTTAGATCCAGAAGCGCTTAGAGAGCTAGGACATTATTATATTATTGGCGATGAAATTCCTAAAGACATCAAGAAAGCTGAAACATTATTGGTACAAGCTTCGGAACTAGGAGATTTGATCGCTAAGACTATTCTTGCAAATAATATTTTGTTAGGAGAAAGTTCGCTTTATGATACTGATCAGGCAGTTGAAATGTTAGAAACTGCTGCTGAGAAGGAAACGAATGCGCAACGGATTTTAGGTTCTTACTTATTAAATGGAGTATTTATGAAACAAGACGTTGAGCGAGGAAAAAATTTATTAAAGATTGCCATGAATGAGGGCGATGCCTCAGCGAAATTAAAATTAGCTCGAATATTGTTGGATGGAAAAATTGTAAAAGGAAAAATAGAAGAAGGAGAAAAACTACTAATTGAATTGGTGGAAGAAAAAGACGAAGAAGCCGAGATTGAATTCGCTGAAAGATTATTTAATGGAAAAGGCATTGGTAAAAATGTCGCAAAGGCAATAAGCTATTTAGAAAGTATTTCGGAGAAAAATCTTGATGCAAAGCATAGATATGCTTGTAAATTATTGCTAGGCAGTCATGGAGTGGTGAAGAATGTTTTTAAAGGAGAAAAATTACTAAGAGAAAGTCTAGAGAAAGGACAAGCAGATTCTAAGAGAGTATTAGCGGAATTAGTGATCAAAGGAATTATAAAGAGTGAAACTATAACGTCTGCCATTAAAATACTAGAGGAATGTGTAGAAAACCACGATCCAATAGCGATGAATTCACTCGGAAATATATATTTAGAGGGAAGCGAAGTAGAAAAAGATATTGACAAAGCAACGACTTATTTTGAAATGCTTTTAAAGGAAAAGAATCAAGCTTTAAAAGTAGACTATGCTATGAGACTTTTGGAAGGGCGAGAAATAAATTCCGATTTTAAAAAAGCTATTTCTATCCTTGAAGAATGTTCGCTTAAAGGGAACTTGAATGCTAAATATGAGTTGGCCTTAATTTATATTCAAGGAAGCTATAATCAAGCTCACTTGGAGTCAATGGGAATTGAGATGATTTTACAACTATACCATAATGGTTATGCCGAAGCAGAGCTTTTTTATGCTAAAAATATATTATATGGAAATTATTTTGATGAGGATGAGGAAATAGCAATAGAAATATTCGAAAAGCTATGTGAAGATGATTATAAAAAAGCTATAATTTCTTATGCAGAAATTTTGATTAACGGATATTACGTGCCAAAAAATGTTTTTAAAGCTGAAAAATTATTAAAACAATTAGGAAAGATAGATAACGATCAATCAAGTTACTTGCTCGGGAAATTTTATTTAGAACAGAAAGGTGCTAGAAAACAAGTAAAAAACGGAAAATCATACTTGCAAAAAGCATCATCTCAAAATCTTCCTATTGCTATGCTTGAATATGGAATAATGTTAAAGAAAGGACTTCGATTTAATAAAGACGAACGAAAAGGGAATCAGTTGATAGAAACAGCTATAAGAAAGGTTAATGTACAGGGTTTGCAGAATTTAGGAATTGCGTCTTATAATTTAAAAGAGTATGAATTGGCCACTCGCTTGTTCGTAAATGCTTATGAAAAAGGAGTGGAATCGGCAGGTGTATCGCTTGCTTATTTATTAAGAAGGAACGAAATTCAAGGAGATTGTTTGTATAACAACATTTTTTCATTATTACAATCTAGTCTTTTAAGTGGTAGTGATACAGCTATTATCAATTTAGCATTATCATTAGCCGAAAATCAAAATAATGAAGAAGATTGGATCAAAGCCGATTTAATTGTGCAATCTTTGGGATATTGTTATGAGGCAGTAGATTGGTGGTTAGGTGTTTTAAATAGTCATAATGACATTGAAGGAAAACTAGTATTAGGATGGTTAGCCAAGCATAAAAAAATAGAAAAACATCATTTTATAAATGTTGAGGAGTTTCTGACAGAGGCTTCATCGAAATGGGAATTCGCATCTTGGTTGCTAGATAGATAAGAAATTTTCAGCCAAAGAGTCCTATATTCACTAGTTGTGAATATAGGGCTCTTTAGTATAGGTGCTCTTTTACTTGAAGTACATCATAAGTTTCTGTGAAACTAAGCCCTTACAAATAATACATCTTGAACAAAATATCTTGATTGTGATTCCCGAACTTCTTGCCGAAGATCGTCGCGCCGCCGACGTTCTCGGCGTCTTCTTTGACTTCGATGCGCAGCGTCCAGCGGTCGCAGTTCGTGTCGAGATCCGCGATCGAAATATCGGACATCGGATCGCCGTCGACGTAGGTGCCGTGGCCGGTAATGCGGATCGTCTTGAGCAGGCCGTACTGGTTCAGGTTATGCGGCCACCATTCGGGGGTAAGCTTGCCTCTCGTGTCGGCGAAGTCGCCGGGGCTGGTCCAAGTGCCGAGTTCGATGCCGTTGAGCGTGAACGTGATATCCGAAGGCCAGACATCGTTCGAGAACGGAAACTCCGAAGACAATTCCATGCTGATTTCGAACTGCTGAAGCTTTTCTTCTTTTTTGAGAAAGTTCGCGACGCTGTACTGCACGAATCCTTGAGTGAACCACAAGATTTCCGCTTCCATCCGTTTCGGGTCCATGAAGTACTTCGGATCGTCGACCGGACCGATAAAGTCTTTTTCGGACGCCAGCCCGCAGGTCGGTTTGAGATCGAAGTCCGTGTAATGCCCGACCGGAACGGAAGTTTCGTAAGAATCGAAAGAATGGAAGATCTTTTTCGGAAAGTTGATTTCGATATGGTCCACTTTGAGAATCGACAATTTCTGAAGCCCCGACTTGCCCGGCACTTTCTCCGTCTTGATGATGCCCGCGTCTTCCAACTTCTTAATGTGCTTGATCACGATCGGACTGCTGATCCCCAACTCCTGAGCCAACTCTTTGATATTCATCTTGTTTTTGGACAACAACTGAATGATCTTGATGCGCACTTCGCTGGCCAACGCTTCATAGACGACGAGGGAGGACTGATCGATTTCCAACTGCATCTTATCCCACTTCTTTCGCTTGGTTTCGGTCATTCGAGTAAGGTTTTCAAAAGTCAAATTAATAATACCATAAAGATTATTAATATGTATATAAATTAATGAAATACGTACTCTTCAAACAAAAAAGCGATTACAAGAAGAATTTAAGTTAATTATAATGTTAACTAAGATCATATAAATTAATTAAAGTTTATCAAAAAGTTATTGACACCGTTTTCAGATTGGCGATATACTAAACACGAGTTAAGGGCTTGCAAAGACAGGAGGAGAATGGTTTTGAAGAAAAAATTGGGGGCACTCATAACGGGCACGGCCGTAGCGGCTTCGCTGCTCGCAGGATGCGGAAGCAGCAACGCCAACGATCCGAATACGATTACGTTTTGGACGCCGTTGACCGGCGACGACGGCGCGTACATGGACAATCTGGTGAAGGAATACAACGCGACCAACCCGGCGATCAAAGTGAAGCATGTGGTAACTTCCGACATGTACACGAAGATCTCTACCGTGCTCAGTTCGGGCAAAGGGGTTCCGGATCTGGCGATCATTCACGCCGACCGCGTACCGGGTTACGTGAAACAGAAGCAGCTCGAACCGATGACGACAGTCATGCAAGCGCAACCAGAGTTGAAGGAAGCCAATTACCTTCCGCAAGCTTGGGGAGCCGGCAATATCGACGGTACGCAATATACGATTCCTCTCGATATTCACAGCAACGTCATGTATTACAACAAGGACCTGCTGAAGAAATACGGAGCAGAGAGCTTCCTTGACGACAACAACGTCACGATCGACGAGATTCTGAGCCTGAAAGGCAAACTGCCCGCGGACGAATATGCCGTCAACGACGCGCTTGTCGGTTGGGTGCTGCTCGGTCAGATCCAGAATCTCGGCGGCGATATTCAGCAGGACGGCAAGCCCGCGGTCAACACGCCGGTCATGAAACAAGCGATCGAAGATATCAAGAAGATCAACGACGCGGGCTTGATGACTCCGTTCGGCGAAGACGGTTACCTGATGTTCCAATCCGGCAAAGTCTTGTTCTCGACCGACGGCACGTGGAGTTCCACGGCGCATGCCAAAGTCGAAGGCTTGAATTTCGGCGTGACGAACGTCTACTCCGCAAGCGCGGACAAATTCACGAACCGCGCGTCTTCCCATATGTTCGCGATGTTCAATAACGAGAAGCGTACGGACGAGAAAGAAAAAGGCGTGGCGGCGTTCTTGGAATTCATCCGCAGCCATTCCGTCGAATGGGCGAAAGCCGGCCAGATTCCGGCAAGTAAAGAAGTCGTCGAAGGCGCCGATTTCAAAAATTACATGCAGTCCTTCTTCACGTCGGACGAGAAAGAGACGAAGTCTCTGTACATCTATACTTACGAGTACTATCCGTACATCGCGGAAACGGTCGACAAATACGTCGGCGATCTGATCCGCGGCAACGTGCCGATCGACGATACGCTGCAAACGATGCAGAAAGAAGTCGAAGACAAGATCACGGAAGCGAACGGCGCGGCCGCGAAGAGCGACAAGTAATCGCGGCAAAAGGAACGAAGCGATATGCCCGATCCGGGCATATTGCTTTTTCCGAGCGGCAAGGCCCGGAAGCCGAATCGCGGATTCGGGGCAGCCTTGAGAGGAGAATGGAAAGCTTATGAAAAAGAAGCTGAATTTGGCCCCTGTTTTCTTCGTGGGACCGCATCTGATTTTGTTTCTCGTGTTCGTCGTCATTCCGACGATCTACGGCATCTACGTTTCGTTCACGCAGTGGAATCTGGCCGGCTCGCCGAACTGGGTCGGATTCTCCAACTACAGCACCATCTTGTTCGATACGTCGTCGACGTTCCATACCCAGTTCTTCAACGGTCTCAAAAATACGCTTCTGTTCGTCCTGTTCACCGTTCCGCCGCTGATTATTCTTCCGCTGGCGATCGCGGTGGCTTTGTCCCACAAAAAAGTCAAAGGCAAAACGTTGATCCAGTCCGTATTGTACGTGCCGGGCTTGATCTCCATCTCGGCCTCGGCTTTGATCTTCGCGCTGATCTTCAACAAGCAGCTCGGGATTACCGCCAACGTATTCGGTTCGACGGTGGCTTGGGCTACCCATCAACCGTTTGCTTGGATCACGATCATCGTCCTGACGATCTGGGGCGGGGTCGGCGGCAACATGATCATCTATCGCGCTTCGATCAGCGGCGTATCGGAAGAATTGTACGAATCGGCCGAGCTTGACGGCGCAGGTTCGATTCGCAAGTTCTTCAGCATCACGCTGCCTTCGATCAACTTCCCGTTGATCTTCACGTTCGTCATGACGACGGCCGGCGCCTTCAACGTGTTCGGCCAACCGCTGATGATGACAGACGGCGGTCCTCAGCAGAGCACCTCGGTGCTGATGATGTATATTCGCCAGCTTGCGTTCGGCAGCGGGGAATCGATCGCGGGGATGGCCTCGGCCATGGCGGTATTGCTCGGCCTCGTGATTCTGGTCATCTCGGCTCTGCAGTACTACGTCATGAATCGCAACTCGAACTGATCAAGGAGGAGTGCACCGTGTCAAATTCGGTCATGGATTTGGATAAAAGCGCGCTGGCCGTCAGCCGGAAGCGCGCGAAAATCAGCGTTTCCCAGATTGTCGCTTACGTATTTCTCGGATTGCTCTGCGTCATCTGGATCATTCCCGTCATCTTCGGGATCACGACTTCGTTCCGGTCGCAGACGGAAGTCGTCAGCACCGGGTTCCGTCTGCTTCCGGTCAATTGGATCATGGACAACTATACGGCCATTCTGGAGAATACTTCGACCGCGCCGATCATGCGCTGGTTGATGAACTCGATCGTGATCGCGACGTCCCATACGCTGCTTGTCGTCGTGGTCATCTCGATTACGGGTTACGGCTATTCGCGGATGAACTTCAAAGGCCGCAATGCTTTATTCTTCACGCTGCTGGGCATTTCGTTTTTCCCGGGCGTCGTCAACTTGATTCCTTCGTATAAGATCATCGACGCGCTCGGCTGGGTGAATACGTCGTGGGCCATGATCATTCCGGGCCTTGCGGGGATGGGAAACATCTTCCTCGTGCGCCAGTTCATGATGGGCATTCCCAAAGACCTCGACGAATCGGCCAAAGTAGACGGAGCCAGCCATTTCCGGATCTATTTCTCCGTCATTCTGCCCTTGATCAAGCCGGTCCTGATCGTCTGCGCGCTGTTCTCGTTCACCGGTTCGTGGAACGACTTCCTCTGGCCGGTCATCGTCTACACGGACGTGGACAAGATGCCGGTAACGGCAGGTCTTCTGCTGCTGCAAGACATCTACGGCAACTACCGCATGATCGGTCAATTGATGGGTTCCGCGATTCTGGCGATCATCCCGACGCTGCTGCTGTTCTTGTTCGCGCAAAAATATTTCGTCCAGTCGATCAACTTGAATTCGGGCATCAAAGGCTGACCCTCAGCCTTTGCGCCCGCCGAAATTCGCATTTTAATCAAACGCAACCTTATACCTATACACAGAAACTCGAGGCGGGCCGCCGGTCCGACCATCGAGTCGACAGGAGATGCAAACCATGACTTATACCGACCTTCCCAATCCTCTGATCGAACAGAGAGCCGATCCTTTCGTCTATAAGCATACCGACGGCTACTATTATTTCACCGGCTCGGTGCCGGAATACGATCGCCTCGAACTGCGGCGTTCGGCGACGCTGGAAGGACTTCGCGGCGCAGAGCCGAAAAATATCTGGCATAAGTACGACAGCGGACCGATGAGCGCCAACATCTGGGCGCCGGAGATTCATTATATCGACGGAAAATGGTACGTGTATTTTGCGGCTGCACATACATCCGAGACCAAAGAAGGCCTGTTCGACCATCGCATGTTCGTCATCGAAAACGATTCCGCCAATCCGCTCGAAGGCGAATGGGTCGAAAAAGGACAGATTAAAACCAAATGGGAATCGTTCGCGCTCGACGCCACTTCGTTCGAACATCGCGGCACGCGTTATTACGTATGGGCGCAGAAAGATCCCGAGATCGACGGCAATTCCAATCTGTACATCTCCGAGATGGAGAATCCGTGGACGCTGCGCGGCGAACAGGTCTGCATCTCGACGCCGGAATACGATTGGGAGAAGATCGGATTCTTGGTGAACGAAGGTGCGGCGGTGTTGAAGAAAAACGGCCGTTTGTTCATGACCTTCTCGGCCAGCGCTACGGATCACAACTACTGCATGGGTCTGCTGACCGCCGACGAGAACAGCGATCTCATGAATCCGGCTTCGTGGGTCAAAACGCCGGTGCCCGTATTCGTGACCCACGAAACAAACGGACAATACGGACCGGGACATAACAGCTTCACCGTGTCCGAAGACGGAACGCAGGATCTGCTCGTTTTCCATGCGCGAAGCTATAAAGAGATCGTCGGCGATCCGCTGTACGATCCGAACCGTCATGCGCGCGTTCAAGCGATCGCTTGGAACGAGGACGGCACGCCGAATTTCGGCGTCCCGAGACCCGATACGCAGACCGGCGAATTGGCGGAGACCGGCCGCTAAGCGGCATTGATCCGGACAAGCAAGACCCTCTGCACGGCAGGAACCTCGCGTTCCCGGCCGGCGAGGGTCTTTTTGCGCGCCGAAAGAAACGGCTTTGTACGGCGGACTCGTTTTCGTTAAGATAAGAAAAGAGAAGCAAGCACGCCGGCGTGCAGGAGGAGAACAACCATGCGTACAGGAATGCGATTGAAAGGCGGCATCGACGAACGGAGTTTTGCCGATCGGTTAAGTTACGATCCCGAGATCGTCGAGTTGTATCTGACGGAGCAGGATATGGAGCGGACGGAACTGATCCGCGAGCGGATTCGCGAGCTTCGTCGCAGAGGCATCAAAGCGTATATGCATCATCCGTCGAAATATCGCGGCGAATATCTGGACATCTTAAGCGAAGAACCCGCGATGCATGATTATTACCGGGCGTCGACCGCCGAGCTGCTGAAGATCTGCCTTGAGGAAGACGCCCGATGCGTGATCCACGCTCATTACGTCGGCATGGGCAAGCTATCCGACGAACGCGAAGCGACGCTGCGGCTGCGTGAAGCGGTTCAAGCGATTCCCGGCTGGAACAGCGGAAGGCTGCTCTGGGAAGATTCCACGGAAGGGCTGTTCTGCTACAGCAATCCTTATCTGATCGACGAGCTGATCATTCCGCTGAACCTGCCGCTCAACGTCGATGTCAGCCATACGTTTATCGGATTCCGCGGCGACAACGACAAGTTGTGCGAAGTCTTGGAGCGAACCGCGCCGTATGCGCGTTATTACCATCTGGTCGACAGCATGGGCCAGCGGCACGATTCGCTTCCGCTCGGCGAAGGACGAATCGATTGGGCGCGCGTGAAGCCGTATGTCGAAGGCAAAGATTATATTTTCGAGATCAATCTGCCCGGAGACCATACGGACTGCGCGCCGATGGCAGACAGCGCCGTTTATTTCTCGAAGATCGGCACGGGAAAGAACGATGAAGGAGGCCGAGCATGAAAAAAATACTGATCGCCGACGACGACGGCCATATCCGCGCGCTGCTTCGCGCCGTGCTGACGCAGGAAGGCTACAAGGTGATCGAAGCGAAAGACGGGGACGAAGCGGCGCGGCTCATGGCCGAAACGCCGGTCGATCTCGCCGTGCTGGACGTGATGATGCCGGGGCAGAACGGACTGGATCTCTGCACGGAAATCCGTTCGCTCTACGATATTCCGGTCATTCTGCTGACCGCGCGCGAGCAGCTTGCCGATAAGGAAGCGGGTTACGCGCACGGAACGGACGATTACATCACCAAGCCGTTCGAACCGAGAGAGCTGCTGTTTCGCATGAATGCGTTGTTCCGACGTTATTCGCTCGCTTCCAGCGAGAAGATCCGCTTGAACCGGCTGACCGTCGACCGCAAAAATCATGAAGTGACCGACGGCGAAACGACGCTGCTGCTTCCGCTCAAAGAATTCGAGCTGCTCGCGCAGTTGGCCCAATACCCGGGACGTCTGTTCGAACGCGGCGAATTGATCCGTCTGGTCTGGGGCGCGGATTACGAAGGCGACGAGCGGACGGTGGACGTGCATATCAAGCGGCTTCGGCAGCGCTTCGCCGACTATGAAGACGACTTTGCGATCCGGACGGTACGCGGCATCGGCTATAAGCTGGAGGTGCGGCGCAAGTGAAAAGGCGGTGGACGACCGGACGCGCGGGCAAAAGTCTCTATATCCGCGTGTGCTTGACAACGCTGCTCGCCGTGACGATCGGGGCGATGCTCGGTTTTCTCGTCTCCAACGTGTATTATCACGCGCAGCTTAAGCCGTTCAACGACGCGAAGCTGACGAAGATCGCGTACGAAGTCCGCCGGATGGCCGAGCTTCGCCCGGATGCCGCGGAGGATTATCTGAAAAACGCGGCAGGGCTGGGTTACGAGCTGTACGTGACGGACGGCGGTGATTACGAAGCGTTCTACGGACGGGCATTCCGCGAACATGACTTAAGCGCCGAAGCGGTACGGGAAGTCGTAGCGGGCGGAGAATATCACGGCGTAGCGGATTTCCCGAACCGTCCTTTTATTACCGGGTTCTTCGATAACCGTCTGGGCAATACGGTCGGCGTGCCGCTTACGCTCGAAGGGCGGCAGGCGGCTCTGTTCCTGCGTCCCGACGTGATCCTGCAGTTCGGGGAGCTGCGGAGCTTCTTCGCGATGATCGGGGTGTTCACGATCGTGTTCAGCATCGCGATCCTGCTGATCGCGACGCGTTATCTGGTCAAGCCGATTACCCGGATGACGGCGGCCACGCAGCGGATCGCGGACGGACGTTACGATATCGAACTGCCGACCAAGCGGCGCGACGAGATCGGCCAATTGGCGGGACATTTCATGACGATGAGCCGCAGCCTTTCGCGGCTCGAAGAATCGCGCCGCGAATTCGTGGCGAACGTCTCGCACGAGATCCAATCGCCGTTAACCTCGATTCAAGGATTCGCGTCGGAACTGGCTTCCGCGGATCTGCCCGAAGCGGAGCGGCGGCGGTTCGCCGAGATTATCGGCGAAGAAAGCCGGCGTTTGTCCGCGCTCGGCCGCCAACTGCTGCTGCTCTCGTCGCTCGACCGGATGGAAGACGGACTCGTGCGCAACCCGCTGAATCTGAAAGCGGAGATCCGCCGGACGATCGACGTGCTGGACTGGCAGCTCAGCGAAAAAGGCTTGGCGCTGCGGTTCGCCGTGCCGGACGATCTGCTCGTCATGGGGGATGCGACGCTGCTGGATCAGGTATGGATCAATCTGCTGTCCAACGCGGTCAAACATATTCCCGAAGGACGTTCGATCTCGGTCACGGCCGAAACCGAAAGCGGCGAGCACGTTCTCCGGTTCTCCGATACCGGCGACGGGATCGCGCCGGAGAAACTGCCGCTGCTGTTCGACCGGTTCTATCGGGGCGATCCGTCGCGTTCGGGCAGCGGAAGCACGGGATTGGGGCTTGCGATCGCGAAAAAGATCGTCAACCTGCACGGCGGTACCATTACGGTCGAAAGCGAGATCGGACAAGGCTCGACTTTTGTCGTGCGGCTTCCGAAGCTGTAGACGCGCCGAAGCCGATCGACCGAACCGACCGGCCGATCCGTGCAAGCAGGCGTGATTTGTAATTTGACGTTCATACTCCGTTCATTTTCCGGGACTAGACTAAGGGCACGGATCGAGAGAACCGCGACTCGGGCAGACGGATTCGGCAGGCCGAACGGCTCGCCCCGGTCGATGAACTGGAGGGAGAACATTTATGTTTTTGGCGCTTCGAGAAATACGCTTTTCCCGAACCCGTTACGTGCTGATCGTGACCATCATGCTGCTGGTATCGTTCTTGGTCTTGTTCGTGACCGGACTTGCCAACGGGCTCGGCAACGCGACTTCGTCGGCGGTCCGCAATATGCCGGCTGATCATTTCGTCGTTCAGAAAGACTCCGACGACCGCTTCGCGCGTTCTTCGCTCAACAGCAAGCAGATCGAAGAAGCGAGGGCCGTCGCCGGAACCGAAGGGTCGGAACCGCTCGGCGTGCAGATGACGACCGTAACCAAGAAAGACTCCGACAGCAAGATCGATATTGCGCTGTTCGGCGTTCGAGCGGACGGTTGGGTCGTGCCGAAAGCGGTCGAAGGCGATACGCTGACGGATTCGGGCAAAGGCCGGGTCTTGGCCGACCGCAATCTGGCCGAATCCGGCGTGGCGATCGGCGACACGATCGTCGACACCGCGACCGGCATGGAATGGACGATCGCCGGATATACGGAGAATCAATCTTACAGCCATATGCCGGCGCTGTGGATGAACGACGCCGATTGGGCGGCTTACCGTTCGGAACTGATGGAGGCGCGCGGCGGCGAGCAAGACACGTCGTATAACGCGATCGCGCTGCGGGTCGACGGCGATCAAGTCAAGCAGTTGAACGCTTCGCTTACGGACGCGAGCGTCATCTCCAAATCGCAGGCGATCATGGCGATTCCGGGCCACAAAGCCGAGCAGTCTTCGCTGCTGATGATGATCGCGTTCCTGTACGTGATCTCGGCGTTCGTGCTGGCCGTGTTCTTCTACGTCATCACTATTCAGAAGACCGGCCAATTCGGCATCCTCAAAGCGATCGGAGCGAAGACCCGTTATCTGGCGGGCAGCGTCGTCGCGCAGATACTCGTCTTGTCGATCGGCAGCCTGGCCGTCGGCGTGGCGCTGGTGCTGGTCATGAAAGCGATGCTTCCGGCCGCGATGCCGTTCTCGCTCGGCGGAGATACGATCCTGCTGAGCTGCGGATTGTTCTTGGCCGTCGCGCTGATCGGCGGATTGGTCTCTGTCGTCAAAGTCGCCAAAACGGACGCGCTCGACGCGATTGGGAGGGCTGGAGCATGAGTACGAACACGATGCAGAAGCAAACGAAAGACGCGGCGGCCGTAACTTCGGCTTCCGCGAAGCAGCAGCGGACCGGCGCGGGAACGCCCGCGCAGCCTGCGCAGGCCAAACTGCGCCTGAGCGGCGTGGCGCATCAATACGGCGACGGCGAATCCGTGCTGAACGTGCTGGACGGTCTGTCCTGCACCGTCTCGGCCGGCGAATTGGTAGCCGTGGTCGGCCCGTCGGGCTCGGGCAAGAGCACGTTCTTGTCGATCGCCGGAGCGCTGCTGACGCCGAGCAGCGGCGAAGTGCAGATCGGCGGCCGCAGCCTGGCCGGCCTGAACGCGCGCGAACTGGCCGATCTTCGCCTGCACGAGATCGGTTTTATCTTCCAAGGGGCCAATCTGCTGCCCTACCTGAAGGTGGAAGAACAGCTTCGCTTCGTGGCGAAGCTGGGCCGAGCGGATAAGCAGCAGGCCGCCCGCCGGGCGGACGAGCTGTTAGAGCGGCTCGGTCTGACGGCGCGCCGCCGTCATTACCCGGATAAGCTCTCCGGAGGCGAACGCCAGCGCGTCGCCGTGGCGCGGGCGCTGATGAACGATCCGTCGGTCATCTTGGCCGACGAACCGACGGCGAGCCTCGACGCCGATCGCGGGCGCGACGTGACCCGCCTGCTCGCCGAGCGGGTCAAAGCCGAAGGCAAAGCGGGCGTGATCGTGACGCACGACGAACGGATTCTGCCGTACTGCGACCGCGTGCTTCGGCTGGAAAGCGGGCGGCTGCGAGAAGACTGATCGGAAGCCCGCGCGATTTATTCGCTCAAGAAAAGAAAAAGACGAAACGTTCGCAAACAACGGACTTTCGTCTTTTTTGCGTGCGTATTCCGAATGAGTTAAAATGGAAATAAGAAGGAGGTTTTTCTATGACTGAAAACTTGGACAAGAAAAAATGGGGCATCTTGGTCGCGATCGTGCTGCCGCTCGGGATACTCGGGATGATCTTCCTTCCAAACCCTTATCGCGGCTGGGTTGTGCCGGTATTTCTAGTACTGTTTTGGGCAAGTTATTATATATGGGTCGGCTCGGAAAAGCGCAAAAAGAAACTCGCCAAAACGAATTGAAAGGGGTATCATAACATCGTAGAAACGTTTCGATCATTTGGATAACCATTATTCGGGGGGACGGAAACATGAGTCGACAGGCAGGAACGGAATCGTCGGGGAACGAACAAATCTTGAAAGTCATGACTTTTAATCTGCGGACGTATACGGCATATGATGCCGGCAACGAATGGGCGCAGCGCGCGCCGTGGGCGGCGGAGACCATCGCGGCTCACGCGCCGTCGATCGTGGGGGTACAGGAAGCTTATCTGCTGATGTTGGAAGAACTTCAGCCGGACCTGCCGCATTACGGCCGGATCGGCGAAGGCCGCCGCGGGGGAATCGAAGACGAATACTGCGCGATTTTCTATCGGCAGGATCAGTTCGAAGTGGTGGAAGAAGGACAGTTCTGGCTGTCGGAAACGCCGGAGGCGGTCGCTTCGCTCGGTTGGGACAGCGATTATCCGCGGATCTGCACATGGGGACGTTTCCGCGATCTGGAATCGGGCGAAGAACTGCGCGTCTACAATACTCATCTGGATCATATCGGCGAGCGCGCGCGGATCGAAGGAGCCAAGCTTGTCGCTTCGAAGATGCTCCGGCATGCGGCGGAGCATCCGGACAGCGCGGCCGTATTGATGGGCGATATGAACGGCGAACCGTCCGACGCGCCGCTGCGTTATCTGCGCGGCGAGCTGCCGGAGCAGGGGCCCGTGCCGGACTTGCAGGATGCGTATACCGAGCTGGAAGGCGAATCGGGACGCACCTTCCACGATTTCCGAGGCGGAATCGAAGGCGAGCCGATCGATTATATCTTTGCGGCCGCGCCGCTTCGCGTACGCCGCGCGGAGATCGATCGCCGCGACTTCGGCGGCAAATATCCGTCCGACCATTATCCGCTGATCGCCGAGCTTACGCGGGGATAACCGGCGCCGCGCCGATTCGGCGACCGCCGTGCGGTCGCGGAACACGGAGAGGCGATCGGCAAGGGCAGCAGCGATTTAGCGAAAAACGTGTCCGTTCGGCCGTTTCGACCCGATCGAACCGCTTCGCATGACAGTTCTTGCCGCCGTCCCGCTGCTTTTCGATTTTCGGGCTGTCCGTTCGCGCGAGTGTACCGCGCGAACGGACAGCTTTTTGCGTTACCGAAAATTCCGACGAAAAAGCGCTTGACCCTCACGTTACGTGATGATTTATGCTCGAAGCAGAGCAGAAAGGAGGGAGACGATCTTGGGGTTTAGAGTCAAAGAAGCATCGAAGCTTGCGGGGGTCAGTATCCGCACGCTGCATCATTACGACGAAATCGGCCTGCTCAGACCGGAAACCGTATCGAAAGCGGGCTATCGGCTGTATGCCGACCGCGATCTGGAACGGCTTCAGCAGATTTTGTTTTTCCGGGAGCTTGGATTTCCGCTCAAGGAGATCGGCCGGATGCTGGATCATCCCGAGTTCGACCGGTTGGAAGCTCTGGAACTTCAGCGGAGGATGCTGCAAGAGAAGATGGAACATACGCGCCGCATGATCGCCAATATCGACCGAAGTCTTTTGCATGCCAAAGGAGAGATCGAAATGACGAACGAACAACGATTCGAAGGACTCGATTTTACGAATAACCCGTACGAACAGGAAGCGAGAGAACGATGGGGCGACGCCGCGATCGACGAATCGAAGCGCAAGCTGGCAAGCCGAACCGGAACGCCCGAACTTCAGGCGGAATTGCAGCAGGAATGGGATCGGCGGATGCAGGCTTTGGCCGAAGCGCGCCGCGAAGATCCGGCTTCGCCGAAAGCGCAGACGCTGATCGGCGACTGGTACGATTTCCTGCGCAATTTCGGCACGTATTCGTACGAAGCGTTCGCCGGACTCGGCCGGATGTACGCGCAGGACGAACGGTTTACGCAAAATATCGATAAATATGGCGAAGGCTTGGCGAAGTTCATGAGCGAAGCGATGGGCGTGTATGCTCGGGATCGCGGATTCGCAGGGTAAGACGGACGGTTCGGTCTTCGCAGACGAGGCCGTTCGGGCACAAACAGCGGCGCGGCAGAAAGGGCAAAACCCGGCTGCCGCGCTTTTTTGCCGAGTTCAAGCCCAAGTTCTGTTACCTTATGCTTCTTTTGACGTATAAGGAGACAGAGAAGGCAGCTGTTCATTACGAAAAAGAGGATGGTACAGATGGAATCGAGAAACCCGGTATTCGGCAAAAAAATGTTCGACCGCGCGCGAGAAGACCTGATCGGTTCGGGAGCGATGTCGCTCGGCGGCACGGTGCATAAAACGTTTATCCTGCTGCTATTGTTGATCGGAGGCGCGGCGTATACGTGGTACCGGTTCGATCAAGGGCAGGACGTGTACGGCATCATGATCGCGGGCGTGGTATTAGGATTGATCGCGGCGCTGGTCACGAGTTTCGTGCCGAAGATCGCGTTTATTACCGCTCCGCTGTACGCGATCTTCGAAGGTCTGGCGCTCGGCGCGATCTCGGCGGCGTTCGATCTGGAATATCCGGGTATCGCGCTGAACGCGGTGCTGATCACGGTCGGGACGTTATTCGCGATGCTGCTGCTCTACGTGACGAGAATCGTGAAAGTCACGCCGGGATTCCGGACCGGAATCATCATGGCGACGCTGTCGATCATGCTGGTGTATCTGTTCGATTTCGTCTTGGGCTTTTTCGGAGTGAACGTGCCGTTCATTCACGAATCCGGTCTGATCGGGATCGGCATCAGTTTGTTCGTGGTCGTGATCGCGGCGCTGAACCTGCTGCTGGATTTCGACTTCATCGAGCAGGGCACGCGCTCCGGCGCTCCGAAGTTCATGGAATGGTACGGCGCATTCGGCTTGATGGTGACGCTGGTCTGGCTGTACTTGGAAGTGCTGAAGCTGCTGTCGAAGTTCGCCAAACGGGACTGATTTTCTGTCGGAGACAGCAAGCGGAAAAAGAAACTTATCTACGCTGAAAAGGAAAGTCAGCCGACCATACGAAAAGCCCGAATCCGCATAGCTGCGGGTTCGGGCTTTGTTTGGCGATTCCGCGCGAAGATCCGTTTGCAACCGCCGAACTATTCAAGGCTTTTTCCGGCTATGGAATTCCGCGACGGCCGCGGCCAGCTTGCTCCTAGCCTGCACGAGTTCGCTCGGCGTGCTGCCGCGCTTCACCACCAGATTCGCTTCGTTGATCGCCCGGCGCAGATCGCCGAAAGCGGAAGCCGGATACTGGCCGGAACGGATGCCTTTGGGCAGATCGAGCAGTTTGCGCGCGGCTTCGAGCTCGGCGGCCAAAACGGCCTGCGGATTGCCGGAGGTCGGCAGCGTCTCGTAAGCGGACTTGACCTGCGCGAACGCGGATACGACCGCCTCTTGATCGCCGGAAGTCGCGAGCACGGCCTCCAAGCGCGAAACGGCATCGTCGAACCCGGCCGTCTGCGCTTCTGTCAGCGTGCCGGCGGTAAGGCGGTTCAGCACGTCGGTCCGATATTGGAACGTCTGCGCGAAGATCTCTTTCCGTCCGCTGCGGCGGTCTTCGAGATCGGCTCTGAAGTTGAGATATTTCCAGAAGATCTCCCAAGTCTCAGGCTCCCAACGCGAATCGGCGGTCAGCGCGTAGATCCGATCCCGCATCAGCGCGATCTCGTTCATGGCGTATTCGGCATCCGCTTCGCTCCATTGTCCCGGTTCGCTGCCGAATTCGAGATACAGATGAAGCTGCAATTCCATTTCGAACAAGGTGTCGTCGATGCCGTAATCCCCGTTGCCGATATACAAATCGATCGAAGGGAAGCCGTCGAACTTCTGCAAAGCGGCCGTCAGCTCTTCGCGGGTCGCGGCCGGATCGAAGGCGGCGTCGAACGCGTCGAGGCTGTCCTGCTTGAATACGGGATAATAAGGTTCGTAATCGTAGCCGTTTTTGTAAAATTCGTTGAACGCATACATGGCTCTGGCTTGCTTGAGCAGCAGCGAACGGTTCTCGTCGTCCAATCCGATTCCGGACGGCGGACGAATCTCGGAAGATTCGGCGGAAACGGACGGAAGACTTCGCGGCGCGGCGGCGGCGAGAGAGCCGAAAAGCAGCAGGACGGCGAGCAGCGAAACGGCCAACCGGCCGGATTTTTTGCGGACCGAAACGTTCAATAAATTCCCCTCCTAATCGAATAAAAATCGAAGGTGCGTAGACCATGCGATTCGTCTGTTCGTCTGTTCGTCTACGGATTCGGATGAGCGTAAAATTCTTCGGCTCCGATGATATATTCCTTGAAAATGGCATCGCGGTTTTCCCCGGCATTGACTCTGGCCAGAAGGGCTTCGTTTTGCTGAATATAAACATCGAGTTTTGCTTGCGAATATCCGCCGGGCGCGTCGCTTACAGGGAAATGCATGTAGAGATAGGTGAGTATTTTATGAAGGATGTACCAAGTGTCGGGGTTGCCTTTTTCGATATAATCGTCGAGGGAAAACTGGACGTATTTGAGAGCGCGGGACAACTGCGAAGGCGTGGAGTTCGCGCTTTGCGCGATCGAGGTCGTCTCGGAGATGATCCGGTCCGCATATTTCATTTGATAATCATCGCTTAACGATCCCCACATCGAAGACGGAGACATGCTGACGGACGCACGTTCGAATATCGAAATTTCGTACAGAAGCTGTTTACGGGCGGGATCGTCGGGCGAAGCGGGAGCTTCGCCTGCCGCATGCGCGATTCCGACGGACAAGGCCGGCGGCAGCGGAGCAAGCAGCAGCGGCAGGGCCAAGGAGACCGTAACGAGGCTCAGCAGCGTCTTTTTTTCTAACCTATTCAATTGGACATTCCTCCCGAAACTATGTATTTTAGTGCTTTAATAAACAAAAGGTTTTTCTTAGAAACATAAAAAGTAAAAAATAAAATCATATTCCATATCGGAAACAGATAAGATGGGTCGAACCGCGCGAATATGCCGTTATGCAAACGAAACAGCCCGTCCGCCGGGTCGGCAGAACGGGCTGTTTCTCATGTATGATAGGGCGACGCCGCGATCTTTTCCGGTCAATCTTCGATCGTCGACAAATCTCCGGCCGGAAGCTTAAGTTCCCAAGCCTTCAGCACGCGCCGCATGATCTTGCCGCTTCGGGTCTTCGGCAGTTTATCCTTGAATTCGATCTCGCGCGGGGCGGCATGGGCGGACAAGCCTTCTTTGACGAACTTGGTGATCTCCGCTTTGAGTTCGTCCGTCGCTTCGTAGCCTTCGCGCAGCGAAATGAACGCTTTGATCACTTCGCCGCGCACCGGATCGGGCTTGCCGATCACGCCGGCTTCGGCCACGGCCGGATGCTCGACCAGTTTGCTCTCCACTTCGAACGGGCCGACGCGCTCGCCGGACGTATTGATGACGTCGTCGATCCGGCCTTGGAACCAGAAATAGCCGTCTTCGTCCATATAAGCGGAGTCGCCGGAGATATACCAACCTTCGATCCGCGTGTATTCTTCGAACTTGGCGGGGTTGTTCCAGATCTTGCGCATCATGGACGGCCACGGCGTACGGATCGCCAGATTGCCCATCCGCAGCGGCGGCAGTACCTTGCCTTGATCGTCGATGATCGCCGCTTCGACGCCCGGAATCGGTTTGCCCATCGAACCCGGCCGGATATCCATCGACGGATAGTTGCAGATGAGCTGCGCGCCCGTCTCGGTCATCCACCACGTATCGTGGATACGCCGCTGATAGACCCGGTGTCCCCAACGGATGACTTCGGGGTTCAGCGGTTCGCCGACGCTCAGCACATGGCGCAGCGAAGACAGGTCGTAATCTTTGACGGCTTCGTCGCCCGCGCCCATCAGCATGCGGAAAGCGGTCGGCGCGCTGTACCAGACCGTGACTTTATAGCGCTGAAGCGTCTCGTACCAATCCTGCGGACTGAAACGGCCGCCGCGGATCACGTTGGTGACGCCGTTCAGCCACGGAGCGAAGATGCCGTACGAAGTTCCCGTTACCCAACCGGGGTCGGCCGTGCACCAATAGACGTCGTCCGGACGCAGATCGAGCACGATCCTTCCGGTATAAGCATGCTGCACCATCGCGCCGTGCACATGGTAGACGCCTTTGGGTTTGCCGGTCGAACCCGACGTGTAATGCAGGATCAGTCCGTCTTCGCGGTCGACCCATTCGATCTCGGCTTCCGTCGAAGCTTCGCGCATCAGCTTATTGAAGTCGGCAAAAGGCGAATCTTCCGGCAGCATGCTGCGGTCTTCGGCCGTCTCGCCGGTCGTCGACGAATCGACCAGAATCACATGCTTCAGCTCCGGCAGCTCGTGCGCGGGCACGCGTTCGGCCAGCTTCGGCGTGGTGATGATCGCGACCGCGCCGCTGTCCTGCAGGCGGTCTCGCACGGCCGTTTCCATGAACGCTTCGAACAGAGGACCGGCGATCGCGCCGATCTTGATGATGCCGAGCAGGGCGAAATACAGTTCCGGCGTGCGCGGCATGAAGATGAACACGCGGTCGCCTTTGCCGATGCCGAGGCTTCGCAGCATGTTGGCGGCCCGGTTCGATTCCTGCCGCAATTGCTCGAACGTATACGATTCGCTGCGCTGCGGGTCGCTGTAATGCAGGGCGATTTTGTCGCCCAAGCCTTCCTTCGCATGCCGGTCGATCGCTTCGTACGCCAGATTGATCCGGCCCGTCTCGTGCCAACTGAAACGCTTCTCTTCGTCCGCCCAATCGAACGCGCGCCGGGCCTCTTCGTAGTCGCCCAGATTGGACGTTTGCGTTTCGACGCCAATGATTTCTACCGTGTCCTTTTCCATAAGAGCCTCCAGTCGCCAAGAGAATAAGGGTTGCTGCCAAGCAAGCTTTCTTACAATCCTTACAAATGTAGCGCTTACAAGTAAAACGGTAAACGATAAAGCCGCGATGCGCAAGAGCGCGCCGATCTCCGAAGCGAAGAACGGCGCAGATCTCGGTTCCCTAACGTTTCCGGGCATGCATCGAATTTTCTGTATTATAACACAATCGCAGGCAAAATAAATTTACACGTTGACGCGGTAATTCAGCTTCAATTCGTCGCCCGGCACGCCGCGTATGCCCCAGTCGGATGCGGGGGTCTCGAAGATCGCGATCTCCAGATCGTTCGGGTGCAGACCCAAGTCTTCGGACGCGCGCTTGAACAGCAGTTCGATCAATTTCTTTTTGCTTTCCGCGGAACGTCCTTCGAACAGGCTGATCTCGATAATCGTGTAAGCTTCGGAACGATCGTCCGGAAACACGAAATCTTCGCGGTCCATCGGGAAAAAGCGATGAAACTTTTTCTCGGCAGGCAGCTTCAGCGCGTCCGTCATGCACGAATGCACGATCTCCGACAGCCTTTTTTTGTTGGCGTTCAATATTTCCCCGACGCCGTAAATCTTTACTTGTCCCATATTCTCCGCTCACCTTTCTCTTCTCGTCTCGGCTGGTCTTTTGCTTGCAAGTTTTGCTTGATTTCTCGTATACGAGTATAGCCGCTTGCGCCCGCGTTGTCATCCTTTGCGGCGGAGATGGCGTTCGCGAAGCAAACACGCTATGATAAAACCAGAATAAGGAATAAGCCGGGCGCCGATCCGCCTTACGGTTGCGGAGAGTCCGGTTCGACGTTTGCCGTCCGGGCGAAAGGAGGCCGCATGGAGCATATCAAACTTTTCTGCGAAAACACGATCGGAAGCTCGGAAGAACCGTTGGTCGTACAAGGGCCGATTCCGCCGGAGCGGTTGAAAAAGATGACGCTGCATCCGCAGCTCGACGCTTTTCGCCGTCCGAACGAACAGCACGAAGCTCTGGTCGAAATCGCGGAGCTGCCGGAAGGACGGATCGTGGCGGCGACTTCGGGCGATATCGTGGTCGGTTACGTGACGTTCCATTATCCCGACGAGTACGAACGCTGGTCGGAAGGGAAGATGGACGATCTGGTCGAACTCGGCGCGATCGAAGTTGCAAACGATTACAGAGGCCGAGGGATCAGCAAAAAACTGCTCGAGATCGCGTTTCGCGGCGGGCAGCTCGACAACGTCATCGTATTCACGACGGAATATTATTGGCATTGGGATCTGGAGAGCACGAAGCTCAGCGTCTGGGATTACCGCAAGATGATGGAAGACCTGATGAAGAACGTGGACATGGTCTGGTTCGCGACGGACGATCCGGAGATCTGCAGCCATCCGGCCAACTGTCTGATGGTGCGGGTCGGCAAAAAAGTGCCGCAGGAGTCGGTTGAAGCGTTCGATCGTTTGCGTTTCCGGCAGCGGTTCATGTATTAGGTAGGTTAGTTTGACGGATGCGTACAGAAACCGACAGCCGGAAGGAGGGAGCCGCAGCATGCGGGATGCCGTTTATATGTTTCATCCGAACTTTCTGAATTACGTATTTCATCAGGATCACCCGTTCGATCAGCGCCGAATCACGTTGACGCGGGATCTGCTGCGGACGGCGGGAGCTTTCCCGACGGAAGCGGAAGTGCTGCCGGTGAAGGACAGTCTGGACGAAGAACTGCTGCATGCGGTGCATGTGCCGGAATACGTCGAGCGGGTCAAAGCGCTGAGCGAACCCCGTCCGAGCGACGGAGCGATCGGCGACGCGCATAAATACGGACTGGATACCGAAGACACGCCGTATTTTCCGGGCATGCACCGAAGCGCGGAGATCGTCGCGGCGGCTTCCGTGGAAGCGGCGAAACTGGTTATGGAAGGCCAGACCCGGCATGCCGTCAATCTGGCGGGCGGGCTGCATCACGCGATGCCGCAGCGCGGTTCGGGTTTCTGCGTCTACAACGACGCTTCGATCGCGATCTCTTACATTCGGCAAAAATACGGCGCGAGGGTGCTGTACGTCGACACGGACGTGCATCACGGCGACGGGGTGGAAATGTCGTTCTACAGCGACCCCGGCGTCTATACGTATTCGATCCACGAGACCGGCAAATATTTGTTTCCCGGTACGGGGCTGGTCGAGCAGCGGGGCGAAGGCGAAGGGTTCGGCTGCACGGTCAACCTGCCGATGGAACCTTATACCGAAGACGATTCTTGGTTGGAGTGTTTCGGCAACGTGCTGGGCGACGTGCTGAACAAAGCGAAGCCGGACATCATCGTCAGCCAACACGGCTGCGATGCCCACGCGCTCGATCCGATGGCACACGTCCACTGTTCGATGAAGATCTACCGCGAGATGCCGCGCATGCTGCATAAGGCGGCGCACGATTATTGCGACGGCCGTTGGGTGGCGCTCGGAGGCGGAGGCTACGATATCTGGCGGGTCGTGCCGAGAGCTTGGGCGCTGCTGTGGATGGAGATGAGCGAACATCCGCTGCTCGAGCGGATCGACGCCGATCCGCATCTGTGCCTGCCGGAAGAATGGCTGCGGCGTTGGGGACCGAGAAGCCCCGAAGAACTGCCGGAGACTTGGCTCGACGATACTTCCCAGTGGAGCCCGATGCCGCGGCGCGCGGAGATCGAAGCGAAGAATCGGAAGGCGGCGGAGCTGGCGGCGATGTATTTGCGGTGAGAAAAGAAAAGCCGTTTGTTTCACTGACTTGAAACGAACGGCTCAGGCTGCCCTCGAAAGTCACGTAGGCGCGTGAAGCGAGCCGGCTCCAAGAAGAATTCGTTTCAGTCGCTTGTTGAAATCGAGAAAGGAATTGAATGTTCAGCGGAATTTTCTCGATTTCAAAGGCGAACGCTATCGCTCTTCCACTGAATTCTTCTCTCCACCGTCTCGCTTCTAGCTACGATTGCACTTTCTTGAAACGTTGAAGCCGTTTGTTTCACTGACGTGAAACAAACGGCTTTTTGAGTTGGATAGGATAAGAAGTTGGCTGATTCGGGAAGGTCGAGGCAGCATTGATCGAAAAATGCATGAATCGCCGCCGATTCCGAAGCTAGTTGAATCGCGAATACAGCTGCCAGACCAATTCGCGGCGGCTTTTGGTCCCGGTCTTGCGGAACACGGATTTCAGATGATCCTGAAGCGTATATTCGGACATATGCAGCGCCAGCGCCGCTTCTTTGCCGGAGAGGCCTTGAACGATCCGGTCGACCACTTCGCGCTCGCGCTCGGTCAAACCGAATGTCTCGGCGAGCACCGGCAAAATATCGGCCGGTCTGGCGCGCTCGACGGTGACGGCGAGCTGGACTTCGCCGGACGGGGTCTCCATCCGGCTGGCGCGGATGCCGACGTAGCGCCCGCCGGGCACGGGGACGCAGACCCGTGCGGCCGGATCGGCGCAGGAGCCGTCCTGCGGAGACGGCGACAAAGCGCGGGTGCAGACCGCGCGGACCGGACGCGGCATCACGTCCGGTTCGATCTGCTCGGCGCCGCGCAGCACGGCGAGCCAGCCTTCGGCCGAGGGACTCGCGGCCAGCAGCCGCAGGCGGTCCGACAGCACGAATACGCCGGATTCGCGCGGCAGCGGAAGCGGCTGCCCGGCGTCGTTCTCCGGCTCGTCGCCGCCGGGGAACGACGCCTGCCGCAGATAAGCGGCCATCTGCGGCAGCAGCGCCGCGACGAGGCGCACTTCGTCCTCCGAGAACGGAGGACGATCGGGCCGGCGCAGCAGCGACAGATGGCCGCAGCGCCGGCCGCGCGCCGTCAGCGCGGCGCGCAGTTCGTCGCCGAAACCGGCCGGCGACAGAATATCGCGGTAGCGGGCGCTCCGCTCGGGCCGGCCGCCCGAGGCCAGTACGAGGCCGGCGGCCGGAAGCTTCGCGGCCGCAAGCTCGTCGTAGCGGTTATAATCTTCGCCGCGGTATTCGTAATCGAACAGGCGGGGATGAATCGCTTCGACGACCGAGTCGGTTACCGAGCCGGTGCTCAGCCCGGTATCGCCGTCCACGCCGGTAAAACAAGCGCCGTCGAACGGTACGGCGTCCGCGAGCAGCGACAGGCAGGCGCTGCGGTAAGCGCGCGGGGACGGATGCCTTTCCGCGACCCGATGCAGCTTGCCCGATAGGCGGCTTATCGTATGATCCATGACCTTCCTCCTTGCAATTCCCTGATTTCTGGGATAGGCGCTCCGCCGTTTCTTCGGAATAATGAAAAGCGAGTTCGAGCCTGCCGACTTCATTATCCGTTATCCGACCCTGCATTTTCAACGTCGGGCGGAAACGGCGCGGCGTTTCGCTCGCGAACGGGCGATATCGCCGCGATCGGCGTCCGTGTCGCCGGATCGGCATCGCTGCTCGAACCGGAAAGGAGCGGTCGATCATGCAAAATCAATCCAAATATAAAGCTGAATCCGATAAGTTCGAAGGGCAGGGAATCCTCCGCTCGGCTGCGCGAGGATCGGCCGGCGCGATTGTCGGGTCCGACGCCGGATCGAATCCGGATTCGCGCTGGGAAAGTTCGCAGGCGGCTGCGTATTCGTCCTCGATTCCGGCCAAAATCCCGGGGTACGCGAATTTGTACGAGATGGGAGCGCGTCTGCTGAGCGCCGCCCTGAACGCGCGCGCCGAAGCAGTAGAAGAAGATACGGACGAGGAAGCCGAAGATCGGAACCCCCGCATCTTGATCGTCGGAGCGGGAGGCGGACAGGAGTTGGAGACGTTCGGCCGGGCGGAACCGGATTGGCGCTTTGTCGGCATCGATCCGTCGGCGGTCATGCTGGAGCAGGCCCGTCTGCGAATCCGCGGTACCGGCATCGAGAGCCGGACTGTGCTCGTTCAAAGCGAACTCGATCCCCCGGATCGGCAGCCGCTGCCCACCTCATCAAGTTCCGCCGAAGGCCATGCAGCGGCGCACGGATCGGTCCGGCTCGCTTGCGCGAAGAGCGGGACGGGCGCAGCCGCGCAGCCGGCGAGTTCCGATTCCGCAGAGCGCGAGACCGGTAGCGCGCCTTTTTTATCGCCCGCATCGGCCGAGACGGAGACGCGCGAATCCTTCGGCACGACCGCGTACGACGGCGCGGCCTGCATGCTGGTGCTGCATTTCGTAAGAGGCACGGACGCCAAGAAGAAGATGCTGCGAGCGATCGCCGAGCGGCTGAAGCCGGGCGCGCCGCTGCTGATCGCTTCGTTGAACGCGGATCTCGCTTCGCCGGCCTATTCGACGATGATGGAAGCTTGGCGTCTGCATATGCGCGCCGGCGGCGTCCCGGAAGAAGATTGGCGGCGCTTTGCGGCTTCGCTCGGTCCGCAGTCCGACCCGATTCCGGCCGCGGAAGTCGAATCCCTGCTCGAAGAATGCGGATTCGTTCGTCCGCAGCGTTATTTCGGCGCTTTTCTGATCGACGGATGGTTGACGTTTCGAAACGGAGGTGACGGGAAATGAACCATGAGCAATCGAACGCTTCCGTCAAAACGGACATCGTCGTGATCGGCGGATACGGAAGCGTCGGCCGGACGATAAGCCGGCTGCTGGCAGAACGTTTCCCCGGCCGGGTCTACGCGGCGGGACGCAATCTGGACGCGGCCCGGCGCTTTGCCGAAGAAACGGGCGGCGCCGTGAAGCCTCTGCATTGGGAGGTCGGTCCGAGCGCCGAAAACTGCGATTTGTCCGCCGCGGCCATGATCGTCATGTGCCTCGATCAGCCGAACACGGAGCTGATCCGCCGGTGTTTGGAAGAAGGCACGCAATATCTCGATATCACGGCCGAAGCCGATCTGCTGCATCAGGCCGAAGCATTGAAAGTGCCGAATCCTCGCGCCGCCGCTTTGCTTAGCGTCGGTCTGGCGCCTGGGCTGACCAACCTGTTGGCCGCCAAAGCGTCCGCGGCGCTGGAGCGAACGGAGCGAATCGAAATCTCGCTGCTGCTCGGACTCGGCGAAAGTCACGGCCGCGCCGCGATCGAATGGACGATCGACGGGATGGGCGCTCGTTTTGACGCGCCGGGCGCTCGTTTTGACGCGCCGGGCAGTCGATCGCCGCGCGGCGTCCGCTCGATGACCGACGGGCGAACCGCCGATTTCGGCGGCGAACTCGGCCGCAAGCGCGTCTATCGCTTCCCGTTCTCCGACCAATGTACGCTGCCCCGCACATTGGGCATCGTTGATATCTCCACGCGTATGGGCTTCGACGTGAGCGGCGTCTCCCGAACCGCTTCGGCGCTGCGCCGCCTCGGCGTCTTCGGGCTGCTGCGCTGGAAGCCGCTGCGCTCGGCTTCCGTCGCTCTGGCCGGCGCGCTGCACGCCGGCAGCGAACGCTTCGCCGTTCGCGCAGACGCCTACGGCCTGCGAAACGGCCGCCCGGCCAAAGCCTGCTGCACGATTCGCGGCGTCCGCCAATCGGATATCACTGCCCGCGTCGCGGCTTACGCGGCCGAAATGCTGGCCTCGCGCCCCGACCTGCGCGGCGTCCTGCATCTGGAAGAGCTGCTGGACGCGGATTCCGTCTGGTCCGCCGTTCGGACGCCGGAAGCGTCCGCGCTGGAATTCGAAGTGTCCGGCGGGCCTGCATCCGGCCGGTCCGAGGCAGCGCCCCGCGCCGCCGGAAGCCGCGCTTCCGATTCCGGCGATTGATTGGGCGCACGGTCGCACGGTGTATAATAACAAGGAAGCGGTTCGGCGAAGCGCCCTTCGCCGCGTTCGAGACCGGATCTCGACAGAACGGGCGGCTTCGCGGCCGACAGACTCAGGAAGGTGGCGCATACGCATGCAAGGCAAACTGTTGATCGGCGGCAGATGGATCGAGACCGCCGAGAAGATCGAAGTACGGAATCCGGCGAACGGAGAAATCGTCGGTTACGCGGCGCGCGCGACGGAAGAAGACGCGCGGGCGGCGGCGGAAGCGGCTGATGCCGCGTTTCCCGAATGGGCGGCGCTGGCCGCGCCGCAGCGCGCCGAGCTGCTGCTCCGATGGCATGCGCTGATCGCCGAGCATCGCGAAGAACTGGCGCGGATCATGACGCTGGAGCAGGGCAAGCCGCTGCGCGAAGCGGCGGGCGAGATCGATTACGCCAACAGCTTCATTCAATGGTATGCCGAAGAAGGCAAACGGGTGTACGGCGAGACGATTCCCGCTTCGTCGTCGAATAAGCGCTTGTTCGTGATCAAGCAGCCGGTCGGCGTGGCCGCGATGATCACGCCGTGGAATTTCCCGGCTTCGATGATTACGCGCAAAGCCGCGCCCGCGCTGGCCGCGGGCTGCACGGTGGTGATCAAGCCGTCCGAAGAAACGCCGTTCACGGCGCTGCGGCTGGCCGAATTGGCGCAGGAAGCCGGAATTCCGGCCGGCGTCGTCAATATGGTGACGGGGAACCCGGGCGAGATCGGCGGCGTCTGGCAGCAAGATCCGAGAGTGCGGAAGCTGTCTTTTACCGGATCGACCCGGGTCGGCAAAGAATTGATGAAAGGCGCGGCGGACACGATGAAAAAGCTGTCGTTGGAATTGGGCGGGCATGCGCCGTTCATCGTGACGGAACATGCCGATCTGGAACGCGCCGCGGACGGCATGATCGCGTCCAAGTTCCGCAACGGCGGGCAGACCTGCGTCTGCACGAACCGGGTCTACGTTCATGAGAGCGTCGCGGCCCGGTTCGAAGAATTGGTCGCGGCCAAAACGGCGGCGCTGCGAGTCGGCAGCGGCCTCGACGAAGGCGTCGATATCGGTCCGCTGATCAATGCCGCGGCCGTCGACAAAGTGCTGGCGCAGATCGAAGACGCCCGGGCCAAAGGCGCTCGCGTGCTGGTCGGAGGCGGACAAGGCGAGCAGGCGGGCAGCGGGCATTTCGTCCGTCCGACGCTGATCGCGGGCGCGACCGACGATATGCTCTGCATGAACGAAGAGACGTTTGGCCCGCTCGCGCCGATCGCGACGTTCCGCACGATCGACGAAGCGATCCGGCGCGCGAACCGCAGCCCGTACGGACTGGCCGCCTACGTGTTCACCGAGCGGATCGGCGAAGCGGTGAAGATCGCGGAACGGCTGGAATTCGGCATTGTCGGCCTGAACGATCCGCTCCCGTCGACCGCGCAGGCTCCGTTCGGCGGGTTCAAGGAAAGCGGACTCGGACGGGAAGGCGGCCGTTACGGCATCGAAGAATATCTGGAAGTCAAATATATTTCGTTAGGGCTGTAGTCCGCGAATCCGTCGTCCGGCGGCGCGTCGGTAAGGCTTGTTCGGCGCGCCGCCGAACGCTTATGATAGAAGGGTGAACCGGACAGACCGATCGGAAGCAGAAAAAAGCGGCATCCCGGAGAAGCGGGAGAGCCGCTTTTTCGCGCGCGAGTTCGCTTTCAAGCCGGCGTTCCTTCGTTCTGCCGTCCGGTCCGATCTCGAAACGTCGAAGGAGGCGAATCCATGAAATTTAGCGAATTTACGCTCGGCCGAGTATTCAAGACGAAGTCCGTGACCGTGACGCCGGAGAGCATCACGGAGTTCGCGGCCGTTTACGATCCGCAGTATATGCATCTGGACCCGGAGAAAGCGGCTGAGGGCCGCTTCGGCGGCATTATCGCGTCCGGCATTCAGACGATGGCGCTGTCGTTCAAGCTGTGGGTAGAGACGGGCGCTTACGGCGAAGAAGTCGTGGCGGGAACCGGAATGAACGATATCCGTTTTATCAAGCCGGTCTATCCGAACGACGAACTGAGGGTCGAAGCGGAAGTGATCCGGCTCGACGAGCGCCGCAGAAGCGGCATAGTGACGGTGAAGCTGACGACGTTCAATCAGAACGGGCAGCAAGTATTCGGCGGCGAACTGTCCGCATTGGTCGATAAGTAACAAAAAAGCGATCTTTTTGCGTTTTCATGCGTCTATCAGATAACAAACTTGTCATGCGATTGTTTCTTTAGAAGGAGGAGCGATTCGCTTGGCCTCTCTACAATGGATAACGTAATTCTACATATCTTGCCCGGGAGGCCGATTCGACGCCCGAATCGGAGCCTGGGCGGCAGAGAAAGGTTTGATCGACGCATGACTCAAGATAACACCGCGGAAGACGTTTCGCGCAAAACGCCGCATCTGAAAGCCGGCTCGGGCACTCCCGCCGGGCGCATCAACGTGCTCGACCAGCTTCGCGGCGTGGCGTTATTCGCCATTTTCCTGTGCAATCTGATGCATCTGACCGGAGCTTCGCTGGACGAAGGGGATCAAGTCGGCAATTTCCTCTGGAAAACGATCGACGTCTTGTTCGGCAACAGCTCGCGCCCGCTGTTCTCGTTCATGTTCGGCATCAGCATGATGCTGATCTTCGACGCCGCCGTTCGCAAAGGACGCCGTCCTTATCCGATGCTGCTGCGCCGGATGGCGCTGCTGCTCTTGTTCGGAGCGCTGCACGTCTTTGCGATCTGGGACGGGGATATCTTGTTCATGTACGCGCTGGACGGATTTATGCTGATGCTGTTCCTGTGGATGCCGAAGCCGCTTCTTCTGATCGCGGCGTGCGTGCTGTTTCTGTTCTCTTCGTACGAACTGCAAACGGCGATGCCTCCCGCGCTTCTGAACGCGATGCAGACGATCTCGCCGACTACGCTGCTGTACAGCGGCGTTTCTTCGCTGCCCGATCAGGACGCGCTGTTCTCGAATCCTTATTTCGCCACGTCGTTCGGCGAATTGGTATTGGCGATCGAACATCTGAGCTTCTTCCTGTTCGGCATGTACGCGTATCGCAGCGGATTATTCGTCCGTCTGCCTCGACGTCCGAAACTTTCCGCTTCGGCGGGAGCGATTCTGCTGCTGGCGGGCTGGTTCGGCAAATACCTTTACGACAGAGGCACGGACGACGTATGGCTGACCACGCTGCATCCGGTCGCCTGCTTCGCGGTCACGATCGGCGCGGTACTGCTGATCGTCGGACTGGCCGGACGCGAAGGCTCGCGATCTTCGCGGCTGTTGGAGCCGTTCCGGTCGGTCGGCCGCATGGCGTTTACCAACTATCTGATGCAGTCGCTCGTCTTCGTGACCTTGTTCAAAGACTCGGGCGAAGGATTCTTCGCTTCGATCGGCGTGATCGGCAGCCTGCCGATGGCGGCCGTCGTGCCGATCGGAATCGGATTTTTCGTCTTGCAGATGATCGTCAGTCATTATTGGCTGCGCCGATTCCTCTACGGTCCGTTCGAGTGGTTGTGGAGAGCGGGAACGAATCTGGGATGGCCGCCGCTGAGAAGAAAAAACAATCGGGCGTCGAACGCCGGAGAGACGCGTTCGGCTTGACGTTCGCGCAGACGCGATAACGAAGAAAGGATGACCGGAATGAATCAGCAGGAATACGGGGTTATCATCTCGTCGTTCGCGACAAGCAGCTGCTGATCGGCCGGCGCTGATCGTCCGAATAGAAAAAGCCGTTCCCGCCCGAACGATCTTCGGCTGCGGAACGGCTTTTTCGGTCGGATGCTTCGCTGCTGTCGTCAATAATCAGATCGGTTCCGCTTCGCGAGGACTGTCGGTGTATACCGAGATCAAGATCACGGCCGGCTCGCTGCCCGAGTTCCAGACCCGGTGAGGCACGGCCGCGTTCCAACTGAACGTGTCGCCTTCGCCGAGCTCGTAGACGTCTTCGCCTTGCTGCGCCGTGACGGTTCCGCGCACGACCAAGTGAATTTCTTCGCCTTCGTGGGCATGAGGAAGTTCTCCCGATGCCGCGCCGGGGGCCAATTCGGCGAGCGTCATCCGTAGATGCGGGGTCCGTCCGATATGCGACAGACCGACATGCCGCGCCCCGGCAGAAGTCGGGATGCGATCTTGTTTGCGAACCACCTGCATGCGTTCTTCTTTGCGAAGAAGGAGATAGGTCAGCGGAACGTCAAGCGCCTCGGCGATTTGCTCCAGCGTAGAGATTGAAGGAGACGTTTTGTCGTTTTCCAATTGGCTCATGAAGCCTTGGGACAGACCGGTAGCCGCACAGATCGAAGCGATGGTGATTCCTTTGCGTTTGCGGATGGTCCGGATGTTCGAACCCAGTTCCATCTTCATCGCTCCTTTCGCGTATGGATTGAATGAGTTGACCTTTTGTTTCATTATCCTATCAAGTTTCTTGCTTGTTTGCCAGAGGATCGTCGTCTCGGATCGGCGAATGCGAAGGACGAGCGTAATACGGGTATACAATAAAGAAAGAAACGGATGAAAAAGAAGCGAACGGAAAGGAAGGGTTCGATCATGGATCTGGGATTGAAAGGGAAATCGGCTTTTGTGGCTGCCGGAAGCAAAGGGCTGGGACGCGCGACCGCGCTCGAATTGGCCAAAGAAGGAGCGAACGTGACGATCGCGAGCCGCAGCGCGGAACATCTGTCCGAAGCCAAGCGGGCGATCGGGGAAGCGACGGGCGCCGAAGTCGCGACGGCGGTCATGGACGCGAGCAAGGAAGAAGAGATTCGCCGCGCGATCGAAGAAGCCGCAGAGCGCTTCGGCGGCTTGGACGTGCTGATCTGCAACGCCGGCGGTCCGCCGGGAGGACGTTTCGACGAGATGACGGACGAAGATTGGCAGAAAGCGTTCGAGCTGAACCTGTTAAGCACGATCCGAATGATTCGCGAGGCGCTTCCGCATATGCGCAAAGCCGGCGGCGGCCGGATCGTCAACCTGACGTCGACTTCGATCAAGCAGCCGATCGACGGATTGATCTTGTCCAACGTGCTGCGCGCGGGCGTCAATGCGCTGACGAAGACGCTGGCGACGGAGCTTGCTCCGGACGGGATTCTGATCAATACGGTCGCGCCGGGCCGGATCTTGACCGATCGGATTCGCGAACTGGACGAAGGTCGTGCCCGGAAGACCGGACAATCTGCCGAAGAAATACGCGCGGACAACGAAAAGCAGATTCCGCTGGGCCGGTTGGGACAGCCCGACGAATTCGGCCGAATCGCCGCTTTTTACGCTTCTTTTGCCAATACGTACGCGACCGGTCAAGCGATTCTGGTCGACGGAGGCAGCGTCAAAGCGCTGTAAAAGGCGTCGAATGAATTCGAAGCGGCTGCGAACTCGAAAGTTCGCGGCCGCTTTTTGCTGTTTTTCCGATCTCCATTTTTTTCAAGTAAATCGGCGTATCTTTCAAGTTGATAACGCTTACATTCTGATACCTTAAATGCGAAAGGAGAAAATATGTTATCATGCCCAAGAAACCGATCGAAAAAGGAGAGAGAATATGCAGAAAAGAAAGCATTCCCGGCTTCGCCGGACCGGACGTTCGTCGCTGATTGCGCTGCTCGGCTTATCCCTTGCCTTTCCCGTATGGGCTCGGCCCGACGCCGTTTCGGCAGCTTCCGCGAGAACGATCGAAATCGATGCCGGTCAGGTGATCAGCCAAGATTTTCTGGGCGTCGGCGTCAATTTGATGCCGCAATCGCTGATGGCCAAGACTCTTAGTTACGGCTATTCGGACGCGCATTGGGAAGTGGACCGCAAAAGAATCTTGACGGCCCAGCCCAAAGTAGCGAGGGTCTGGTTCCAGATCGACTGGATGGAGCCGCAAAAAGGGCAGTACGATTGGGAAAGCGAAGAGATGCAAGCCGTTTACGCGTATCTTGACGCCTTCAAGGAAGCGGGAACCGAAGTGGAACTGAATTTCGGTTGGAAAGTCGGCAGCCAAGCTCAGGCTTGGTTCGGCATTCCCGGACAGGAGCCGACGACGAGCGCGCCGGCCGATCTCGACGCTTACGGGCGTTCCGCGTCCGCGCTGCTGAGCGAACTGCTGGACGAACGCGGTTACGATAACGTCAAATACTTAACGTTTTACAACGAGCCGAACGGAAGTTGGGATTTCGAAGCGCCCGGCGACCAGAAAGCGTATTACGCGCAGATGGCGACCAAAGTCAGCCAGCAGCTCGAGCAGGACGGCCTGCGCGACCGGATTCAGATCTGGGGACCGGAAGAAGTCGACGCGCCGGCGTGGACGGCTTATATGGAGCAGAACGCGGGAGAACATTTCGACGCGTACAGTTTCCACGTCTACGGCGCGGGATACGACACGTTGGACGACGCGATCAAGCTGCGCACGGACGTCGCCGGCGGCAAACCGGTGCATCTGACGGAGTTCGGCTGGCGTTACGACGATATCAGCGGTTGGGACGCGGGCTTCGCGAACAACGTGATTCAAGCGGCCGATTCCGGAGCCAGCTCCGCGCTGGTCTGGCAGATGACGGGGACGTGGACGACCGATCCGCTGGGCGACGTCAACGGCGCTTATACGATGTGGGACTCGAACGTGTTCGGTCTGAAGCCGAACCGGACGTTCTATGCCGCTTCGCTGCTCAGCCGCTACGTGCCCGAGCACAGCACGGTCATCGCGGCGAAGACCGACGCGGACGACGTGCGCGCGGCGGCGTTCAAGACCGCGGACGGCGATTACGCGGTGCTCGTCGAGAGCAAAGGCGGCGAAGCCAAAGAGCTGACGTTCGATTTCGGCGATACGTCGGTGAACAAAACATTCTATAAACACGAATATACCGACGGAGTGCCGCTCGAAGGCAACGCGATCGTGCCGGGCGTCTCGGGCACTTTCCAAGCCGGAAGCTCGTTCGTCGATCCCGCGACGGATTCGGATTATTCGTTCGCGGTCTACACGACCGAAGCGCCGCAGGCGCAGGTTGCCGTTACGCCGGTCGATCCTTACGTGGCGGGCGGAGAGAGCGTGACGCTCGGCGCGAACGTGATCGACGGCAGCGGAGGCGTGACTTGGAGCGTGCTGGGCCAGAACGCCGGTACGATCAACGCGTCCGGCGTCTACACGGCGCCTTCGATCGATACCGAGAAATGGGTCGCGGTTCGCGCGCAGAGCACGAATGATCCCGACGCTTACGGCATCGCGCTGGTTAAAGTCACGCCGAAAAAAGAAAGCGGCCGCGCGGAAGCGCCGAGCTTCAGCTTGAAACACGGCCTCTATCCGTCGGCGGAAGCGGTGCGCCTGCAAAGCGCGACGCCGAACGCTCAGATCCGTTACACGACCGACGGCAGCGAGCCGACGGCTTCGTCTTCGCTGTATAACGGACCGATCCTGCTTCCCGAAGCGACGACTTTGACGCTCAAAGCGAAAGCTTTCGCGTCCGGGCTGCAAGATTCGGCGGTCTCGTCTTCGTTCTACCGCACGAGAAGCATGGCTTCCGGACCGGACGGTTACGCGTTCGCGGGCTACGAAGGCGATACGATCGCGTTCAGCGGAACGAAAAGCGTCGCTTACGGCGCGGACGGACGTTTCGTGTACAAAACGCTGACCGGAGGCGCGACGATAAGCGACGCGACGTTCGGCGGCGACCCGGCTCCGGGCTTCGAGAAACGGGGTTACGTCAGTTCCGCCGTTCCGGCTTCGTATCCGGTCGTAACCGTCATCAACGCGGGCTTCGAACGTCCGGGAACGACGGGCGCTTCCGGCGGGCCGATGAATAACGGCTGGTCGTTCAAGACCGAATCGGGCGTGCAGGCGAATACCAGCCCGTTCCAACCGTCGCCCGCGCCGGAAGGCAAGCAGAGCGGTTATCTCAAGACGACGAACGGCGTCGCGGGCGAGTTCAGCCAATCGGTCTATTTCCCGGCCGGGCGTTACGAATTGACGTTCCAAGCCGCCAAACGGGCGGGCTACGGCGACCAGACGTTCGACGTATGGTTCGATAATGCGAAGATCGGTTCGTACAATATCGCAAGCAGCACGTACGCCGCGTATAACACGGACGCGTTCGAAGCGGCCGAAGGCAAACACCTCATCCGGTTCGTCGCGACCAAGAAGACCGGCGATAACGCCGCGTTTATCGATACCGTAGCGATCGCGCCGACGGACCGAGAACTGCCGGGCACGCCGGTCGGCGGAGCGGAACTGAGCAATTCCGGCTTCGAAACGCCGGTCGTGACGGGAGCGCGTTTCGGCTTTACGGCCGACGGTTGGGCGTTCGACAACCATTCCGGCATCCAACGCAACGGCAAGCCGTTTTATGCGCCGGATGCGCCGGACGGTTCCCAGACCGCTTATCTGAAGACCGATTCGTCGGGAAGCGGAGTCTTCGGACAGAAAACGAACTTCGCGGCCGGCACGTACCGGATCTCGTTCCAAGCTTCGCAGCGCCCGGGGTACGCGGGCATTCAGAAATTCGACTTGTATGTAGGCACGGCCAAAGTCGGATCGTTCCAGCCGGCTTCGGCCGCGTTCGAGCCGCTGCAAACCGAACCTTTCGCGGTAGCGGCGGGCGAACATGAAGTCCGGTTCGTCGCGACCTCGACGAGCGGCGACAACACGGCGTTTATCGACGGGGTGGAGATCGAAGCGGTCGCCGGAGAATGAAGGCCGCATGACGCGGAATAAACGGGCACGTTAAACGAACGGAAAAAGGAGCCTGTTAAAAGGCTCCTCATCGTATCCATGAACCCGACCTCCGTCAGGAGAGTCGGGTTTATTCGGCGTTCCATCCGAAAGTACGCCGAAGCAGGCTCCGGATTTCAGACCTTATCTTACTTGCTGATTCGCTCGATCGCTTCAAGCTCTTTCGCGGAATAATATTTTTTATCGTCTTCGGTTAAATAAAAAGCTTCGGGTTCTTCCGAAACTCTTACGATAATAGATTCAAAATCATGCTCGTGAAATTCGGTATACTTTTCATTGTAAAAATAATCGCTCTGTCTTAAATCGTGACGGATATGATAGGGGTATATCCCGGTTCTAAGATTATCCGTGATTTGTCCTGCTCGCAGCTGCAACGATTGCAAGAATAGTTTATGCGTTTCGTCATCAGCATGATCAAGCCGGCTCATCGAGTCGAGGCAGTGAGAACTGTCCGTAAACCATTCAACCGTCGACCTAACCAATCCTTGATAGGAAACGGGAAGCTGTCCGACGATTTCGGATTCGGGGTGATAACCCTGTTCGTCGTAGTCGTCTTCTCCGATCCATTCGCCCCAGCACCATCCGATCGGCGTTTCGGACTCGCTCCAGTCGACTCTGTCGTAAATTTCGGGACAGGCAGTAACGTAACAAGCCGCCGCATATCGCGGATTGTCGCAAGCATTAAATCTTTGCAAAAGTCGAATATAGTTTGCCCTGTGTTCTTCGGAAGCAAACCAGGCGTTTTCTAAAGTCGTATTCATTATTCATTCACTCCTACTCCAAGCTATCGGCCAAAAAATCGGACTGGACACAGCGACTCTCTTCGTTCGTTAAAGGCTCTTCTTGTTTTTACCGGAACGTATACAAGAAACAGCCGATCGACCCGCCCAGACTCGACAAAGAGGAGATGAGGCCGACGACTGCCGCCGCTCTGCTGCCGGTTTCGTGAATTTTCGCCAGCGAAAAAGCGAATGCGAGCAGGATCGGGACGAGATTGAAGAAAGGGATAGGGCAAAACAAAAGCAGCGCCTCGCCCGGCAGACGACCTTTTTCGACGGAGACAAGAAGCGCAAGAAAGATTAAAGGAGCAGCAAGGCTTAACAGTCCGAACACGGCGCCCAAGTCGGCCAACGGCGACAAAGCGGCCCTTCCCCGCCGCGGCGGCCGGGCCTCCTCTTCAGAGTACAAAGAACGACCGCGAACTTCAAGATCTGTCGGTTTCACGAAAATCATTCCGCCTTCTATGTAAAAGATTACATCCAAGAGAGATAACTGACGAACAATCCCGCCAAAGCAAGCGAGCTGGAGCAGATACCGATGATCGAAATAAGACGCGTGTCGGGATACTTAACGACGGCAAGAGAGAAAGCGAGTCCCAAAGCGGCAAAAACGACATCGCCGATCGTCAAGAGAGGCATAATCAAAAAATCGAAAGCGGCTTTTGCCAGCCAATCATCGGGATCGGCAAGGGTTTCGTTTCTCTCCAGCCAAATGCCAATGAGCAAGATGCAAGCGAGCAGTCCGAAAGCCAGCGCGATCAAGGCGACGGCTTCGTGCGCAGAGTCAAATCTGGTTCTTGAATGCGCAGACGAAGACTTTTCCGGAGGTAGACGCGGTTCGACAGAGAACATGATAAGCCTCCAATAGGTGAAAGATAGCAAGCATCGGCTTGTTTTTTCCATTATACGCGAATGCGCCCAAATCAAAAGTGTCGGATCAGAGACGATAAAAAAGCAAATTCGTCATCGGTATGCCTGTATTGACATAAAATTCTGCTTGACACTGACCGACGAGTCATTTACGCTTGTAAAAGATTTGCTTGAACCGCCTGCATCCTGGGTTACGGCTAGTAGCGGATTTCAACACATAACGAAAAAGGCTGGTGCAAACAAATGAATACGGCAAATACCAAATGGGTCGTAGCCGGGCTGCTGCTGAGCATCTTGATGGCGGCGATGGACAATACGATCGTCGCGACCGCGATGGGGACGATCGTCTCCGATCTCGGCGGATTAAGCCAATTCGTCTGGGTCACGTCCGCTTATATGGTGGCGACTATGGCCGGGATGCCGATCTTCGGCAAACTCTCCGACATGTACGGGCGCAAACGTTTCTTCGTGTTCGGATTGATCATCTTCCTGATCGGTTCCGCGCTGTGCGGATTGGCGCAGACGATGACGCAGCTCAGCTTGTTCCGCGCGATTCAGGGAATCGGAGGCGGGGCGCTGATGCCGATCGCGTTCACGATCATCTTCGATACGTTCCCGCCCGAGAAGCGGGGCAAGATGACGGGCCTGCTCGGCGCGGTATTCGGTCTCTCCAGCGTGCTGGGACCGCTGCTCGGCGCTTACATCACCGATACCATCGGTTGGCACTGGGTCTTCTACGTCAACGTGCCGATCGGGATCGCGGCGCTGATCTTCATTCTTCTGTTCTACAAAGAGTCTTCGGAACACCGTAAACAGCAGATCGACTGGGCCGGCGCGATCACGCTCGTCGTCTCGATCGTCGCGCTCATGTTCGCGCTCGAATTGGGCGGAGAAGACGGTTACGGTTGGGGTTCGCCGAAGATTCTAGGCTTGTTCGCCGTGTTCGCGGTCTTCTTTGCCGCTTTCGTGTTCGCGGAACGCAAAGCGGCCGATCCGATTCTTCCGTTCTGGCTGTTCAAACGCCGTTTGTTCGCTTCCGCGCAAGCGCTGGCTTTCTTGTACGGCGCGACGTTCATTATCCTGACCGTCTATATTCCGCTGTTCGTTCAGGCGGTATACGGCGGTTCGGCGACCAATGCAGGCTTGATTCTGACGCCGATGATGCTCGGTTCGGTTGCCGGCAGCGCGATCGCGGGCATTTTCCAAGCCAAGATTCCGTTCCGCCGCCTGATGACGGTCTCCGTGATCTCGTTCTTCGCCGGCATGGCGCTGCTTGCTTTCATGACGCCGGACACTTCGCGCATTCTGCTGACGATCTATATGATCCTTGCGGGCTTCGGCGTCGGCTTCTCGTTCTCGCTGCTGCCGACGGCTTCGATTCACAATCTGGAGCCGCGCTACCGCGGCACGGCCAACTCGACGAACTCTTTCCTGCGTTCGTTCGGGATGACGCTGGGCATCACGGTCTTCGGCGCGATTCAGAGCAGCGTGCTGGCGAGCCGGTTAAAAGACGCGTTCGCCGGTCAAGAAGGAGCCGCGTCCGGCTTCGGCGGCGATCTGCGCAGCGTCTTCCAATCGGACGTTCGTTCGAAGATCCCGCCGGACGTCCTGAACAAGATCGTCGACGCGATGTCCGATTCGATCACGGCGATGTTCCTGTACGCGCTGGTTCCGATCGCGCTGGCCGCGATCGCCGTCGCTTTCATGGGCAAAGCAAGCGCCAGCTCGAGCGAATAAGATTCGGTTTCGACTCGAAAAACCGCTGCTTCATCCTCGGGATGAAACAGCGGTTTTTGGCATACCCGGCCTGCATGGGAAGCGGAATCCGGACGCCGCCTCCCGTGCGAATCGGAAGCAGATACGATACTCGGAGCGGTTATCGGCGATATTTGTTCCACAATTGCATCCGATCGCGCAGATCGACGTATTCGCCGTCCGCATGGAAAGAACCGTCTCCGTTATGATGCAGCGTCCGGCGTTCTTCGCGATTCGGATCTACCCAGACGTTCAGAGCCCGAAGAATGACGAAACCGTCGTAATCGCCGGACATTCGCCGATCGAAAATCTCGCATTCGATATTGACCATGCATTCCGCGATCAGGGGAGCCCGTACGGATTCGGCGAGAAGCGGGGTCAGGCCGAAACGTTCGAATTTATTGATCCGCCGACCGGAACAGTTTCCGATGTCGACGATGGTCTCGGCCATGTCGAGGGTCGGAACGGCGAGCACGCATTGCCCCGTATCGTGCAGAGCTTCGTAACTGTAGCCGTCCGTACCGATGACCGCGCCGATCAGTCCTCGTTTATTTTCGATGATCATATGAAAACTCAACGACATGACATTGGCGATTCCGTCGAAACTGCGGGTCGCCACCAGCAAGGTCGGCCCGCCTTCCAACAGCCGGTGCATTTGATTCACAGGCAGGTTATCGAAACGATTCATCCAGCATCGCCCCTTCCGTAGGCCGCCGCTAGGCGTCCTTCTTTATTCATGGACGAAGCGCAAGAGAATGAAACGCCGTTCGGCGTCAATTCGGAGGATTCAGCGCGAGCACGCAGATCCGGGCTGCCGAAGGCAGCGGTCGAACCGTCCAGACGCCGAGTTTCGCCAGCAGCACAGCCGACTTGCGCGGATTCGACAAGTCGCTTCCGCCGAAGCTGCCCGAGAGGCCGCCGATCTGGAATCCGAAATCTCCGATCGCGGCCGGAGAGGCTTCCTGCGGCGGCTCCAACCCGTAAGTCTCTTGAAGCCGGCGCTGTTCCTCCGGAGAGATCCGGGTTCCCGACGCGCCGTCGGAAGCCAGAGCGGAAACCGGCGTAAGCGAGAAGACCAGCAGCGCCGAGCAGAGGATCGATAAGGCCTTTTTCTTTTTTATTCGCATAAAGCCATCAAAGCCTCCCGCATTTCCGGATCGGCTTTTTTGGCGCTGCGGAGCAATTTCTCTTCGCCCCCGAACAGCCGGTACAGGATCAGCTCGCGCTCATGCTTCTCCAGAGGCTCCAGTCGACGCTGCAGCATTCGGGCCGAGTCCGGCGTCGCGATCGGATGTTCCTTCAGCGGCCGAGCGCTCTGGCCCCCGCCCAGCAGGATCTCGACGAAAACGGGCATGGTGTTCTCGTCGAGTCCGCGCGCTTCGAAGAAGACGGACGGATAATCGTCATGCGCCGATTGATGCTCCGTGTCCACGAGCCGCATATAACGAATCAGCAGTTCGTCGTATTCCGAGCCGGCAAGACCTAAGCCGAGCACGGCGTAAGTGCCGGGCATCACGGACTTTTCGCCGGGCGAGACGTCGTTGTACCAAGCGAATTCTTCCATCGCGAGCTGCGCGTATTCCGCGATCAGAGGGAAAAGGGCCGGATAATGCAGCGCATTGGCGAAAAAGCGGTGCAGCGGCGATTTGGCGAGCTTTTTGATCGGAAGCAGGCGTTTCTCCGTACTCTTGAGCTTGAGCGAGTAAGAACGGGGGAAACCTTGACGCAGCAGGTCGCGCAGATATTCCAAAGCTTCCCGGTAAGCTTCTTCGTCCTCCGTCTCGAGTTTCAATTCGATCGTTTGCAGCACGTCGTTGGCTTGTCCGCGAAACGAATTGCCTTTGCGCGCGCTTTCGATCATGCCGCTTCCGTTTCGCAAATAACGTTCCGCTTGTTCCGATCCCAGCTCGCGCGCGTAATTCAGATAGTCCGAACGCCGCTCCGGTTCGGACGGTCCGATCTTGAGCGCGACGTAGAGGAACAGTTCCATCGCTTCCGGATCGACTTCCGGACGTTGATCTTCGGGCAGCGGATCGAACTTCCATGAATAATCGTCGTGCGCGCGGCAGTAGATCGGGAGAAAATACTCTTCCGACCATCCGATCAGCGCCCGAACATATTCGCGCCGCCAAGCCGCCAGCCGTTCCGGCTGCGCGCGAAACTTGTTTTCCAGCGCGGCGGACAAAGCTTCGATTCGCCGCGGATCGGGAACGCGGCGGCCTTCCGGCAGGAAATCGGGATTCACGAGCAGCCGGGCGAAAAAGAACCCGTCTTCGGGTTTCGGTCGCGCGGGCGGTTCCGATAAGACTTTGGTTTGAACGAAACGTTCCAGTTCCTCTCGCAGCGCTTCTTTTTTCTGTTCGTCGACCGACGAGGCTTCCAGCTTCAGAGGCGACTCCTCTTCAAACCGCGGGAATTCCAAACGGCATTCGAAGCGGTAATGGAAAAAATGCGGGCCCATCTCGCCGGATCTTCGCAGTTCGTCCAGCCTTTGCAGCAGCGCCGGCCAGAATTCGCGTTCCAGCATCTCGTCCGTCACTTCGTCGATATAAGCACCCAATTCGAAGGTGTACGCGTCGCTTCTCCAAGAGAACGGCTCGTATACGTCGATCGCCAGATCGAGCGGAGGCTTGCCGTATTTCGGAAGCATGCGGGTCATCTTCAGGTAGCGCATGATTCCGTCTTGCAGCTTGCTCCAATCTTTGATGCCGTCGATTCGTTTCTTCTCCTTCCCGTAGATCTCCATAAGCCGCTGCCACGCGTCTTCGAGCAGCCTCTCCGCCAAGACGTTCATTGGGTTCATCCTTTCATTATGTAAAAAATAACCTGAAAAAGAATGCGAAAATAGGTAATTTGGAATTTTGCACAAGTCGCGTTAAAGAGTTACAATCAAGCGGTGGCAGAAACGGGAGCCCATTCCAGCCATTGCTAACGGAAATTATAACATAAGCCGCCCGCAAGCAAGAAGCGAACGGGAACGGCATAGATCGTTTCAGAACCGGACAGGGGACGCGAAGCGGAGAAGACGACTGCACGTTCGCGGTCGGCTGCCCGATCTTGGGGGAGGGGAATACGAAGTGAAGAAGCAGGTTCAATTGGATCGAATCGTTTGGAAGCTGAAAATGGCCGCCCGGCGAGACGAAGCCTTGAAAGAATTCGGCGCGGCCCGGCATGGTTACCGAATGAACGAAACGCTTGACGCGACGCAAATCGCGAGCTTCGAGGCAGCCGCGGGCGTAACGCTGCCGGAAGAATTTTCCGAGTTTTTGCAGGTTGTCGGCAACGGAGGGGCAGGTCCGTATTACGGCGTTACGCCGCTCAAGCTCGGAGAACGCGCGGATCGACTGAGAGCGGATTGTCTGTTGTCTCCGGATATGTCGCAGGCGAGATGGAACGAATTGACGGCTTTTCTGGAAGAAACGGCACTGTCTAGAGCAGAAAAAGAGCAGCGTTTGAACGAGTTGTACGGAGGACTGCTCGAGATCGGCGCGATGGGCTGGACCTTCGAGATGAGGTTGGTATTGACGGGCCGTCATCGCGGTCGAATCGTTTATATTGATCGGACCCATCAGATCCCTTATTTTACATACGAAGCGAATTTTCTGGAGTGGTACGAACGTTGGTTGGACGAGATCATCGGGGGCTACGATACGGGTTGGTTCGCGATGGAACGTTCCGAAGGCGATCGGGGCATGGTGGACTTCTATCTGTCCAGTCTGGAAGAGAAGGTCAAAGTCAGCGCCATTCAAGGCATGCATAAGCTCAAAAAGCTTAAGCCCGAGACGATCGATTTCTTGTCGGAACAGTGCGAAGAGCGTTCGGCGGCCGTAAGGATCGCGGCGCTCGAGGTCCTCTCGCAGAAAGAATACGCGGCGGCGATTCCTTTCTTGGCGCGCGCGCTCGACAGCAAGCTGGCAGAAGAACGGTTGAACGCCGTTCGGCAGATCGGAATCCGCAGCGACGCGGAATTGGCCGCGCTGTTGGAGCGAAGGCTGCCCGAATGCGGAACGCACGCGAGAGAGCTGTTGGAACGCAACGCACGCGACGAGAATGCCGAGATCCGGGAAGAAACGCAGCGCTTGTTAAGCAAATTCAGAGTGAAAGTGAACAAGTCGTGAATATCCCGCTTGCTTTGCTCCTGTCCTTCGATTCGCGTTATAATAACAGGAAGAACGGAATCGAAAAGGACGGGAGAGGATCGTATGGAGGCCTGCCTGCTGATTCACGGTTTTACGGGAGGCGTGCACGAGATGGCGCCGCTTGCCGAGTTTCTGACGATCAAAGGATTTCGGGTCGTGACATTTACGCTTAGCGGGCACGGCGGAAGCCGCCGCGATATGCAGGATGCAGGCAGCCGGGAATGGATCGCGAGCGCGGAAGAAGAGTTGAAGACGCTGCTCGACGAACACGAACAGGTTCATCTGATCGGGTTTTCCACGGGAGCGTTGATCGCGACGAGACTGGCCGCTTTCTACAAAGAGCGGATCGCTTCGTTGACCCTGCTGTCCGCGCCCGTATTTCCGCTTCATCCGCCGGCGATCGCCCGAACGCTGATCCAGCCCAAGATGGTCGGCCGGTACATCCGCAATTTCTTCGCCGTGCCGCCGAAAGCGACCCGGGAGTTCTATCGGATCGTCGACGAGTCGCTCGAATGGTACGAAGACGCGATCGCGCCGGCGCTGGTGGTGCAGGGGGCGAAAGACCATCTGGTCAAGCCGCGCAGCGCGCCTTATCTGCACGAGCATCTGGGTTCCGCTCATAAACGCCTGCTTGTTCTTTCCCGCAGCGGTCATCTGGTCTGCCATTCGGCCGATCAGTTGGAGCTGTTCGACGCGGTACTGGAGCATCTGCTTCAAGTCATGAACGGACGGCCGGTAGGCGAATCGATCCCGACTGCGGCTCCCGATTCGCGCAAGCAGCCCGAGATGATTTGAACGATCGTAGCCTGGCTTGAAACGGAGCGAAGCCGGAGTTTTTGGCGTCGCTCCGTTTTGTGCGTCCGAACGATCGGGAGCGCGAAGAGGGAAATTTTTTTGATGATTACGAAAAGACGGTGAACGAAATCGAAACCTATAACGAACAAGTTTTTTTGAAAAATTCCCAATTGCAGCCGTTGATCGAACGGAATCTGCATGAACTCGAACAGATTCAGATCCGCTGCGAACGCGAAAATCTGGACCGGGCAGAGAGGTTTCACGTGTATGGAGACCAGCATAAAAAGCATATGCAAGCCGTCAAACAGCTGGACGCGGAGAGAGCCGAAAAAGAACTGTTGGATTATATCGCCATAAATCTGAAATCGGGTGAATGGACGCATTATGAATATTGGCTGAGACTTATCGACATTTTCCCTTCGCCGCGTTATATCGAATATTTGGTGGAGATTCTGAACTCGAAGAACAAGGACTACCTGCATTACTGGGCGATCGAGTATATCAAATACATGGAGCCGGAGATTTCCGATCCTTGGCTGCCCGAACTGAAAAAGTTGGCCGATCCGATCAATCCCGATTGGAGTGACGAAGAAGTCAAAAACTATTTCGAAATGCTGGCTTGGATGGACGAAGACGCGGAAGCTTTCTTTTTGACGCTGAAAAACTCCGCGAACCCGAGCGCCTCGCATCATATCAATCTTTGGTTGGAGACGTACGAGGCGGACCGGCAAGAAGACGAGGAAGACCAAAAAACGAATACGTGAGGCCTGAAGATCCGAATATTTTCTGTTCGGATTCTTTTTTTGGTTAATCTTCGTAACTTTTTGTTAATATCATATTGATAATATCAAAAATACATGATATAGTTTCATTAAAGTCAAAACGACAATAACAAAAAAGAAAGCGGGGAACCCCTTATGTTCGGATTCCGTTTTGCCAAATTCCAGCCCAGCGAATACGTGATGAAAATCAAGAACGGACGGGTAGTCAAAGAAGGCGTCGGTCTGGCATTCCATTATTATGCGCCGACCACTTCGGTGGTCGTGGTGCCGGTCTCGTCGATCGACGTGCCGTTCATGTTCGACGAGATGACGAGCGATTACCAGAAGATCACCGTGCAGGGCCAACTGATCTACCGGATCGCCGAATACCGCCGGATGACCGAAGTGCTGAACTACACGTACGATCTGAAAAAGAACCGTTACCTCTCGGACGATCCGGCCCTGCTCAGCCAGCGCGTCGTCAATATCGTCAAAGTGCGGATCAAACGAGGGCTCGCCCGAATGCCGCTTCGCGAAGCGATTCAAGCCAGCGAGACGTTGGCTCAGAACATGCGGCGGGAACTGGCGAACGACGAAGAATTGGCCGCGCTCGGCGTCGAATTGATGGGGCTGTCGATCCTCGCGATCCTGCCGAACAAAGACACGATGCGCGCGCTCGAAGCCAAAGCCCGCGAAGAGATTCTGCAGGATGCGGACGAAGCGTTATACCGCCGCCGCAACGCCTCGATCGAACAAGAACGGGCGGTCAAAGAAAACGAGCTGAACACCGAGATTGCCGTCGAAACGAAAAAGCGTCAGATTCGCGAAACGCAGTTGAACGCCGAACGCGCCGTCAAGCAGAAAAGGCACGAGATGGAAGAAGAACAGCTCCGCTTCGATATCGACATGGAAGGACGCAAGCAGGATCTGATCGGGCTGGAAACGTCCAACCGCAAAACGGCGGCCGACGCGAAAGCTTACGAGCTGACCGTCGTCATGAAATCGCTCGAAAGCGTCGATCCGCAGGTGCTTCAAGCGATGGCGAATATGGACATGAAACCCGATAAGCTGATCGCGCTCGCGTTCCGCGAATTGGCGGACAATGCCGGCAAGATCGGCCAGTTGAATATCACGCCGGACCTGCTGCAAGGCTTGATGGGCGAGCCGGCGAAAGGAGCGGGCCAACGATGAGCTTTTTCGGCAGAGCAACGGGGAATCGGCAGGCGTCGCAAACGAAGGGGCAAGGAGCGGCGGGACCCGAAACGGAAGCGAAGATCATTCTGATCAAACGGCGCACGCGGCTCGAAGAACTCGTGATCCGATACAATACGATTCAGCAGGCGCAATTCTACGTGGAACGGTTGGGCGCGGATTTCGGGGATTATGTCCGCGAAGACCGGGTATATCGCGCGGCGTTGGTCCAGGCTGCGGAATCGCTCGGAACGATCGGACGCGTGCAGGAAGTGGAGCGCGAGCATGTTCCGAATTTCATTTTCGGAGAGCGCGACGTCGTGGTGGTGCTCGGTCAAGACGGATTGGTGGCGAACACGCTGAAATACGCGACCCATCAGCCGCTGATCGGCGTCAATCCCGATCCGCAGCGCTGGGACGGGGCTTTGCTGCCTTTTACGGTCGGCGATCTGCGCGCGGTCGTAGGCGATCTGCTGCAAGGTAAACGGCCGATCAAAGAAGTGCGTCTGGCGCAGGCCGAGCTTAACGACGGGCAGGTATTGTACGCGGTCAACGATCTCTTCATCGGGCGGCGCACCCACGTATCGGCCCGCTACGAATTGAAGCTTAACGAAGCGGCGGAGCAGCAGTCTTCCAGCGGCATTATCGTATCGACGGGCATGGGTTCGACCGGCTGGCTGCGCAGCGTGCTGGCCGGAGCCGCCGGGATCAGCTCCGCCGCCGGAGGCAGCGTTCAAGCCCTTGCGCCGGACGCTTCGTTCGGCTGGGATTCGCCTTATCTGTACTTCAGCGTGCGGGAACCGTATCCGAGCCGTTCCACGTCCGCGAATCTGGTGTTCGGACGGATCGACGAACGCAGTCCGCTGCGGATCGTGTCCCAGATGCCGGAGAGCGGCGTGATCTTCAGCGACGGCGTGGAAGACGATTATCTGGAATTCGGTTCCGGCGTCGAAGCTTCGATCACGGTGGCGGAGCGTCGAGGTAGATTGGCGGTATGATCGACGACATTCGATAAACGTTCTTCGAAATCATCGAAGAGCGTTTTTTGTTTTTTGTCGATAATGGGTATATATGGAGTATCCCTGACAGATGCAGATTTCGACAACCATAGAGAAGGGAGCGGCTTCCATGACAGATCAAGATTCGACCAAGATTTACGTGCTGCTCAAATTCGGCGAGAAAATATTCATGGAGAAATTTCGGCGCGGACAGCTTCATTTTCAATGTCTGAGCGCGTTCAAGAACGAAGAACCGGACGAGAGCGGACGCAACGATCCGTTCGAAGCCGCCTCCGCGGTCTATAATCCGGGCAATTATAAAGTGTACGTCGGCGGGAAACCGCTGGAAGACGTGGAAGGTCCGATCGTGCTGCAGGAAAACGAAGCCGATCGGCAGTATTCGCTCAGCTTGCACGGCATTACCAGCGAAACGGTAAAGCGCCACGCGAACGGAGAAGAACGACATCTGATCCATCCGCGGAACGAAAATTTCGGCGGTTACGCGGTCGTGATCACCAACCCCAAAGAATTCAAGAACCGGGTAGACGAGGCTTGCCGGAAACAGGGTTTCGGCCTGCGCGAAGGCTTGGTCGCTTATCACGAACTCGAAAACTTCGGCGGCCGCTGGGGATATTTCCGTAAGCCCAAAGAGTACGAATACCAATCGGAGTACCGGCTGCTGCTCGATCTGGAAACGAAAGACGAAGATTATATTCTGGAGATCGGCGATATTTCCGATATCAGCGAAATCGGTCCGTATCAAGACCTTATCCCGAGAATTCGGGTGAAAATCCGAGAAGAAGGCGGCGAACTGCCGGAAAGCGAAGAAGATTAAGCAGCTGCGGAAAAAGGCGGGACTCGACAAAAGAACATATGTTCGATATACTGAGAGGAGACCTTTTACATGGAGATGCATACTATGAATGATGAATTTCTGAAGGACCTCCACGAGCTGGAACGCAGCGACGAAGATCGCTCCAAGCTGTTGATGAAAGGGATCAAGAAAACATTGGCCGAACGCCAGGCGGCAGGCCGACTTGAGCGCTGGTTCAACCGTAAACGGAAACGCAAAGTCGAAGCTTGGCATGCCGCGTCCCGACCGAAAGATCCCGAACCGAAACAAGAGGAGCGGCAGGCTCCCTTGAAAGAGAATGCTTATCGCGAGAACCGATACGAGACGAGAACCGAATAAGCAGCCGATAACTATCCGATTCGTGTCAGACGCGCGTATAGGAACAGCATCCTTTCCGTCACGAACGGATCGGATGCTTATTTTTTCGGGCCGCGTCGATTCGGCGTTCGGCAGGATCGGGGAAGAGCGCAGCGAAGAACGAATCGGACGTTTTCTTTTCCGCTGCGGCTGACGTATGATGGAAAAGAAGCCGGCGGAAGAAGGAACCTTCCGCCGCAGATTCGACGATTGCGGGAGGATGATCGACACATGAGATTCGCCAATATCGAACGGCACGGCACTTCGGCCGTGGCCGTGATGACGGAAGACGGACGCGCGCTGCTGCTCAGCGCGTTGGCTCCGTGGTTGGACGGCTGGACATTCCCGCCCGCTTCCACGGACGAATTGATCGCTTCGCCTCGCAAAGCCGAAGAGATCGCCGCCGCTTGGAAGCGGGCGGCGGAAGAACGGGCGGAATTGGCCTACGAAGAAGAAGTTCGCTTCCTGCCCGCGGTGCTGAACCCGGGCAAGCTGATCTGCATCGGGCTGAATTACAAACGCCATGCGGAAGAGACCGGGATGCCGCTGCCGGACAAACCGGTCGTATTCGGCAAATTCGCCGATTCCCTGACGGCTCACGGCAGCGTCATTCCGTATCCCCGGGCGACCAAGCGGCTCGATTACGAAGCGGAACTCGCGATCGTGATCGGCCGCACCGCCGTCGACGTCGCGGAAGAAGAAGCGCTCGACTACGTCTTCGGCTACTGCTGCGCCAACGACCTGTCCGCGCGCGATCTTCAAGGCCAGTCGAGCCAATGGCTGCTCGGCAAGACCGGCGAAGGCTTCGCGCCGCTGGGTCCGTACATCGCGACGTCGGAAGAGATTCCCGATCCGAACGCGCTCAAGATCGGCACGCGGGTCAACGGGGTTACGGTACAAGACTCGAACACGTCGGACATGATCTTCTCCTGCCGGGAACTGATCTCGTTCCTGTCGCGGCATATGAAGCTGCGTCCCGGCGACGTCATCCTGACCGGAACGCCGGAAGGCGTCATTCTCGGCAAACCGAAAGAAGAGCGGGTCTGGCTGAAACCGGGCGACGAGATGACGATCTTCGTCGAAGGGCTGGGCGAGCTGACGAACGTCATCGGCGACTAAGCGAGACGGTTCCGGTCTTCTGCGATCCGTATCGAGTGCGCGTTCATGCAGCGTTTCCCGCGCCCGAGGCTGAAACGCGCAAAAAAGGCTCCCCGAAGGGAGCCTTTTGCATAGCTTTCGCTCTTTTTAAAACTTTTCGGAAACGTTCTTAGAACACTTTGGTCGTCCACGATTCGCAGTTCCAAGTCTCGGTCACGATATCTTTGTAGAATTCCGGTTCGTGGGAGATCATCAGAATCGTGCCTTTGTACGCTTGCAGAGCGCGCTTCAACTCGTCTTTCGCGTCCACGTCCAAGTGGTTGGTCGGTTCGTCGAGCACGAGGATGTTCGTTTCGCGGTTGATCAGTTTGCACAAACGGACTTTGGCTTTTTCGCCGCCGCTGAGTACCGTGATTTTGCTCTCGATGTGTTTGGTGGTCAAGCCGCATTTGGCCAGCGCCGCGCGCACTTCGAATTGGCTGAGCGAAGGGAACTCGTTCCAGATCTCTTCGATGCAGGTATTGGAGCCGTCGCCTTTCATTTCCTGTTCGAAGTAGCCGATCTGCTGGTGTTCGCCGCGTTCCACGGAGCCGGAGATCGCCGGGATCTCGCCGAGGATGCTGCGCAGCAGCGTCGTTTTGCCGATGCCGTTGGCGCCGACGAGCGCGATCTTCTGTCCGCGTTCCATCTTCAGATCGAGCGGACGGGACAACGGTTCGTTGTAGCCGATGACCAAGTTCTTCGTTTCGAAAATCACTTTGCCCGCCGTACGTCCGACTTTGAAGTTGAACTGCGGTTTCGGACGTTCTTGCGCGAGTTCGATGACTTCCATCTTGTCGAGCTTCTTCTGACGGGACATCGCCATATTGCGGGTCGCGACGCTGGCTTTGTTGCGGGCCACGAAGTCTTTGAGCTGCGAGATTTCCTGCTGTTGGCGTTTGAACGCCGATTCCAACTGCTGCTTTTTCATCGCGTAGACTTCTTGGAAATAATCGTAGTCGCCGACGTAACGGTTCAGCTCTTGGTTTTCCATATGGTAGATGATGTTGACGACGCTGTTCAAGAACGGAATATCGTGCGAGATCAGGATAAACGCGTTCTCGTATTCTTGCAGATAGCGCGTCAGCCAGTTGATATGCACTTCGTCCAGATAGTTGGTAGGCTCGTCGAGGAGCAGGATATCGGGCTTCTCGAGCAGCAGCTTGGTCAGCAGCACCTTGGTGCGCTGTCCGCCGGACAGATCGTTGACGTCTTTGTCCAGACCGACGTCGGTCAGGCCGAGGCCGCGAGCCGTCTCGTCGATCTTCGCGTCGATTAGATAGAAGTCCTGCGCGGTCAGCGTGTCTTGGATGGTGCCGACCTGCTCCAGCAGTTCTTCCAGTTCTTCCGGCGTGACTTCGCCCATGCGGCCGTACATATCGTTCATTTCCTGCTCCATGTCGAACAGGTATTGGAAAGCGCTTTTGAGCACGTCGCGGATCGTCAGGCCTTTCTCCAGCACGGCGTGCTGATCGAGATAGCCGACGCGGACGCGTTTGGACCATTCCACTTTGCCTTCGTCCGGCTGAAGTTTGCCCGTCACGATGTTCATGAACGTGGACTTGCCTTCGCCGTTCGCGCCGATCAAGCCGATATGTTCGCCTTTGAGCAGGCGGAAAGATACGTCTTTAAAGATCGCCCGGTCGCCGAAGCCGTGGCTCAGTCGTTCTACATTTAGTATACTCATTAATGAAAGACACCTTTTTCTGTTAGATTTCGTTTAGACATTTTTCCGTTTCATTATAAAAGGTAACGGCGTGCAACTCAATGGAAACCTAAAAATCCATTGAATGTTTTCATGGACAAAGGAGGCAATCATGCATTTTCGCGGAAAAACAGAAGCAAACGACAGGGCGAGCGAGCTGAGGGTCTACGACGAACAGATCGCCCGGATTCGGCAGAAGCTGCTTCGAGCCGCGCAGGCTGAAGGCAGCGGCAGCGTGTTCGGAGCGAGTTCGCACCAGTATCGAATGAACGAGCCGATGACCTTGACGCAGCTCGGGAAGCTCGAAGCCGAATGGGGAGTGGCGCTGCCCGATCCGTTCGCGGCTTTCCTGGTCGGGGTCGGCGACGGAGGAGCAGGACCGTATTACGGCGTCTATCCGTCTTCGCGCATCTCGCCCGATCTCGACCGTCTTGCCGAACCTTCGACTTTCCGTTTGGATCGGACTTCGCAGGATTGGATGTCGCCGCCCGCCGAACAAGACGAATGGGACGACGATATGGACGACGAAGCTTATGACGCGTTCTGGGCGAACCTGCTGCGGGGCACGATCGAGTTCGGCACGATGGGCTGCGCCAACGAGCTGCTGCTGATCGTCAGCGGCGAACATCGCGGGAGAGTCGTATATATCAACATGGATTCGCCCAAGGTTTTTTTCGCTTATGAAAAAAACTTCCTCGATTGGTACGAACGCTGGTTGGACGAGGTGATCGGCGGCTTCGAGATCCATTGGTTCGGCACGACTCCGGGCGGCAGCGAAGCCGACTTGGTCGCGGCTTTCCGGCAGGCGGACAGCGGCGAAACGCGCGGCGATCTGTTTCGGGCGCTGCTGCGGCTGCCTCGTCCGAGCGAAGCGGTCATTCGTCTTGCGGAAGACGCGCTCGGCGACCCGGCAGAGCAGGTGCGTGACTGGGCGCTGACGCTGCTTGCCAAGCGGGCGCCGCAGCTGGCCGACCCGCTGCTGATGAAGCTGCTGCGGAGCGAATCGCCGGAAAAAAGGCGAACGGCGGTGCAGCTGATCCATTGGTACCGCAAAGAAGCGGCCGGCGAATTCGCGGAAGAACTGATCCGGCTTGCGCCGATCGAAAGCGATGCGGAGACGTTCCGTTTTATCGGGTACGTGCTGGAAACGGCGGAGATCGAGAAGTTTCCGCTGCTGCTGCCGGCTTTCCGTAGTCCCGACCCGGAAATCCGCAAAAACACAGTCTGGCAGGCGGGCAGTTGCGAACACAAAGCGGAGTATGTCGAAGAGTTTATCGCGGCGCTGGGCGACCCGGATCCTTGGGTACAGCATTCCGCCGTGCAGGCGACGAACGGCTTGACGGATCTTCGGCTGCTGCCCGCTTATGAACGTCTGCTTGTGCAGCATCGCACGGACGAATATTATATTCCCGGCAATATCCGGCAGGCGCTGGCGAAATACGAATTCGGTACGAGCGAAGAGATCGAGCGCGGCGTACCTGCCGAATTGACTCGGGTGCGCGGAATCCTGCGTGCTCTAACGGAGGAACGAACATGAAGATCAAATTTTGCGAAAAGAACCTCGACCGTTTCTCGAAACCGGCGTACAAAGAACTCAAAGGCAAATACGACGACGTCAAAGTCAAAAAAGATTCCTGCCTCAAAGAATGCAAGCTGTGCCGCAGCGAGCCGTTCGCGATCGTCAAAGGCGAGATCGTGCGGGCGGAAACGCCGAAAAAGCTCGTCAAGAAGCTGGAAAAGCGGATCGCGGAGCAGGCATAAAGCCGCTCGGGGCCGAGGCGGTTTGACGAAAAACGGAACTTTCTGCCCGATCGCGGCGTATGAACCAAATCGGCGGACGCCGAGCAAGCCGATCATGCGCATACAGGGAGGAAACGAATATGCAAACCGTCAAAAAAGTGTGTAAAGCCGTGTTCTTCGTGCCGCTGGCGATCATCGCGGGAATCGTCGACAACAGCGGAAGCTGGATCTTGATGGAAAAAGACAGACGCCAAGAGCGACATGACGACGCGTATAGACGGATGGAAGGGATTCGTTAAAGCGCGCAAGCTAACGGGATACACTTTTATGTTGCAAAAGAAGTCGTTCCTAGTGAGTTGACCGTGTTAAATCTAAGGTACCTCGCCTTATTTGCGGTCAGCTTACTCGCGGAGCGGCTTTTTTTGTTGGGTTTGTTTTATTCACTCGATTTGAATTTTTGGATCTTTTCTATAAAACGGCTCAGATTATACGTTTTTTCGTCATCATAGTTATTTGTGGTGATTCGGTTATCTTCGGTGACTCTCAATACGCCTTGTTCGCCCCAAGTAAAACCGGCTTCATTCAAGAATAGAACGACTTTATCGCCCTTGTGCAGGGCTCTGACTCCCGATTCGTTATAAGTGACGATCGCATTTTCCTGATTAGCTGCACCTTTAATAAGCTCCTCTACTTGTATTTTCACCTCGGTTACCGTTTCTTCAAGGAATTTTCCTTGGTTTGTATCGTCCGTATCGAATCCCGTATTGACCGGAATTTTGATTGTTTTTGTCTTTTCACGTCCTACGACGGTTCCGTAGACAATTTGCGAGGCTTGATCCGTCATTTCTTCAAGCGAAAATGCCGGATAGGTGGCCTGCTCCTGTATAGCAAACTTTCCATGATGCATGGCATAAGACAAGTATAGAGCCGCAGCGATACAAAGGAGTAGAAAAGCGGCACTTAAAATGACTTTCTTCTTCATCGTAGGCTCCTCCTAATTAGGCCGTGTACGCAAACTTAACGACGTGCATCTTTAGCCGCCTTTTCGCCCTCCCCGGCGTCAGTGCCCCTTGACGTGCCCCGGCACGCCTTCGGAACCCTTCCTTGTTGAGAACGAAAATTCGCCTAAATCTGCCTCCTTCGAAGTTTGCCTACACGCCCTAGCGAATCTCGTTTTTTGCATGGATATCCAATTGACGCAAAAGAAGAGCGGAAAGTTGAATAACGAAATCATGATTGAGGGTTACGAAACCAAAGAACCCCCGAAACCGCAATCCGCGATTTCGGGGGCTCTTCGCTTATAAGTCGTATCTTCTAAATCTTTGTTCATCTTGCTCCGGCAGTTGTAGTTGCTCCGGCAGTTCTAGGCTGCGATCTTTAAGACCGCAGCTCGAGCGCGAACGTACGAATCTCGTAAGGCTCCAGCGTAAACGATACAGCCGGACCTGTGCCGCGTTCGCCTTCCGGCCGCTCCATCAGATCGCATTCCTGCCAAGAAGCGACGGTCAGATCGCTCTCCAGCACCAGCCGTTGACGGCTGCCTGAGAAGTCGTGCACGCGCACGATGACGGAATCGCCGGCTTCGGAACGCTTCACGGCGGAGATCATCGCCGTCGGCCCGAAAGGCGAGACGGGAGCCGCCGCTTCGCCCGAAGCCGCTCGGCCGACGCGGTCTGCGGACAAGCGGAACATCGACAGCGCGGACTGCGCGGGCGCGCCTTCGGACGCGCGCAGCGGATGGTTCAGCGCCCAAGCGCTGCGCACGGTGCCGCCGGCCAGCCAATCGCCTTCGTGCGGCAGCAGCGCGTACGTGAATTCGTGAGCGCCTTGATCGGCTTCGGTATCGGGATGCTGCGCGCATTTGATCAGCGACAGCCGCATCACGTTGTCTTTGATATCGTAACCGTATTTGCAATCGTTCAGCAGGCTGACGCCGTAGCCTTTGTCCGACAGGTCGGCCCATTGATGGCCCACGGTCTCGAAACGCGCCATATCCCAGCTCGTATTCCAATGGGTCGGGCGTTTGACGTTGCCGTACTGGACGTCGTACGTCGCTTCCGTGGCGCGGACCTGTACGGGGAAAGCGGCTTTGAGCAGCACGCGGCGTTCGTGCCAGTCGGCCTTCGTCTTGAAGTCGATACGCCGATCTTGGGCGTAGACGATCAACTGCTGCTCGATCCGCGAAGCGTCCGTTTCCCAGACGAAAGTGATCGCGCAGCGCAGCGGCCCGTTTTCCGAAACCGATACGCGGGTCAGATTGTCCAATTCCCAAGACTTCTGCTGATAGAAAATGTCCACGTCCCAAGCTTCGTGCGCCAGCGGTTTGTCTTCGAACAATTGCAGCACGTTGCCCCGCTCTCCGCGCGCCAGCACTTCGCGATCCGCCGAACGGTCGTACAGCCGCGTAAGCTGGCCGCGTTCGTTCCAATCCAGTTCGTAGAACGGAGTCGAGATGCCGTTTTCGCGCAGGGTGAACGGAGATTCCGGCTGCGCGTCTGCGGAAGAGGCCCCGTTTTGCGACGTTTCGTTCAAGTCCGCCGTGCGGAATCCGGCTTCGCTTCCGCCCGGCTCGAACGTCAGCTCGGCGTAGCCCATCGAAGGCACATTACGCGCTTCGACCTGCCAGACGCCGTTCGCAAACTGCGCGTTCAGCGTTTCGCCGAGATGGTTTTTCCAGCGGCCTGCATGTTCGAAAGCGCTGCCCGAATCGTTCGGATTCCCGCTGCCGTCTGCCGCCGCGCCGAACGCCGGAATCTCTACGAGGCCGTTTTCCGTCCACGGCGAAGCGTTCCAGACGGTATAACGTTTGGCCGCGCCCGCGGCATCTTCGTTACTTTCCACGGCCAGCAGTCCACGTTCCGCTTCTTTGCGCGTTTCCAACCCGAGCCGCTCCGCTTCCGCGTATTCGATCGTGCTATCCTCGTACACTTCGCGGATCGAAGAGCCGGGGATGATGTCGTGGAACTGGTTGCGCAGAATGATTTTCCAACCTTCGTCCAGTTCTTTTGCGGCATACCGATTCCAGTCTCCGGCAGCGACCGCGCTCAGCGCGTTCAGCCATTCGCTTTCCCGGTACAGCAGCTCTAACTTGCGGTTCATGCGCTTGTTATACGCTTGGCTCGTATACGTGCCGCGATGGTATTCGAGATACAGTTCGCCGTCCCACGTATGCACGTAGCTGTCGGTATTCGCGACCGTCTCGCGAAGCTCGCGGAAGTAATCGCCCGCGCTGCCGGTCTTCATCTTCGGCATGCCCGGCATCCGGTCGATCCGCCGCCGCATCTCCAGCATATTGCGGTTGACGCCGCCGCCTCCGTCGCCGTAACCGTAAGAAAGCAGCAGCTTCTGGTTCATTTCTTTGTCGCGGTACGCGTCCCAGCTTCCTTTGACCGTCTTGGGCATGATGTTGCCGTTGTACGTATAGAACCACGAACCCGGCTGCGACCACGGCTCCGTCGTGGTGATGAAATGGGTCAGAATCTCCGTGCCGTCCATTCCGCGCCACATGAACGTATCATGCGGCATCCGGTTGTATTGGTTCCAACTGATCTTGGTCGTCATAAACGTGTGGATGCCGGACTTTTTCAAAATTTGCGGCAGGGCCCAACTGTATCCGAACACGTCCGGCAGCCAGAGATAATCGCATTCCGCGCCGAATTCTTCCCGGTAAAATTTCGTTCCGACGAGGATCTGACGCACCAAAGATTCGCCCGAAGTCAGATTGCAGTCGGCTTCGAGCCACATCGCGCCGCCGGTCTCCCAGCGTCCTTCCGCCGCGCGCTTTTTGATGTCTGCGTACAGCTCGGGGTAGTCGTTTTTGACATAGTCGTAGAGCTGCGGCTGCGTCTGAAGAAACGTATACTCGGGAAAAAGTTCCATCAAGCGCATGACGGTGGAGAAGGAACGGGCCGCTTTTTCCCGGGTATGCTTGAGTCTCCACAGCCACGCGACGTCGATATGGGTATGGCCGACCGCCGTGATCTCGACCGCCGAATGTTTCTCCATGCCGTCGATCGCGTCCGAGAGGAAGTCGCGCGCCGCGCGCAGCGATTCGTAGAACGATTCCGAACCCGGCGCGTGCCAATCGATCAGCAGCAGGGAACGGTCGGCGGCTTTGAGCAGCTGCGCGCGTTCCGGCAGGTTGGGATCGAGCACTTCGATCGTCTCGGACGCCGCCAGCAGCGTGTAGTAATAATCGTCGGCCGCTTCGTCGAGCCAGCAGACTTCCGCGAGCCGGATGCCGTGCGTCTGATCGCGCTGCACGCCGCCGCCTTCGAGCCCCGACCACAGCCGAAGCGTGAGCGGAAGGGTGGAGCCGGCCGTTTCTTCGTTGAAAAAGACTTCCAGATGGTTGGAATCGACGCCTTGATACGGTTTGCCGTGCAGATAGAACAGCGATTCGAATCCGGAATTGTTGCCGCCGCCGGTCTCGCCCAGATCGAAACGTCCGAGAATGCGGCGTCCTTGCCATTCGGCGGGAATCTCCGTTTCGGCGTGCAGCCACAGATACAGATCGCGTCCGCTCCACGTCTCGCCGACTTTCAGCGTACCGTCATAGTCCGCGACAGACGGAACTTCGGGATTGATCTCTTGACGGATATCTTCCAGAGAGCGGAACGCGGGAATCGGCATCCGGTCCCGGTAACGGTAATCGGACAGCTCGTGCAGACGGGAGCGCAGTTTGGCTTCGGTCAAAAACATAGAAAAATAACCTCCTTCGGATAGTCGGACGAATGGTTGGACGGTCGGAGGCGAGCAGGCATGCAAAAGGGCCGGGAGGACTCGCCGCGTGCGGGGAGATGCCGGTTCTTCGGGGTTCAGCGGGATCTTAGGGGATCTTTAACGTTATTATAGGCACAAAAATAAAGCGTTTCAAAGAGTCGTTCGCGACAATAGACTATGCAAGATTGCGACATGAATGCCGGAATCGCGAAGCCCGATTTCGCAAGCCGTTTGCCGAGCGCGGACGCCGATGGTACACTGGGCGCAGCAAACGGCCGCTCGGCGTTCCGCGCTTCGGAGCGGCAGGAAGGGGAAATAAATGCGGGGGCTTCACGAGTTTTACCGCAATCATCTGAAACGCAAAATGTTCAACCGGATCGTGCTGCTGTACTCGCTCGTCGCGGTGATGCTGTTCGCGGTCGCGGCCGGGCTGATGCATCAATACCAGCTTCAACGGGCGATTCGCGAAGAAACGGACGCCAATCTCAAAACGACCCACGTGCTCGGTCTCTACCTGAACAGGCAGTACGAAAATTTGCAGGGCATGCTTCAGCAGGTGTATAGCGACGGCACGGTCAGCGACGACATGGTGTATTTTCTCGATCACGATTACGAAACGTATCTCGGACATCGCCTGAACGCTTTCGCGAGCAGCGCCGGTTCCAGAAATCGGACATTCGATCTGGTCATCAAAAATTACCTGGAGCAGGATGCTGCGGTGCGCAGCGTCTCGGTCTACAGCTATGCCGAACGATTCTCGATGTACGTGGGGCGGACCAGCCGCAGAATCGATTTCGACAGCGGTGCCGATCCGGTCTGGAAAGAATGGGCGGACGGCGGGCGTGCGGGATTTCGCGGCGTGCCTGCGTCGGGGCGAATTCCCGGCGACTCGCAGGATGACGAAGGCTACGCCGAGCAGGATGCGGCCGTCGAAACGGATTCGGGCGGGGCGGTTCCCGCCGTTCCCGGCGCTTGGGCCGAAGACGTGCCGAGAAGAGACGCGGCAGGCGTCCCGGAAGAGCGGACAGAAGCGCAGTCGGGGCAAACGGGCGGAGACCGTTACGTCTACACGCGGGAACTTCAGGACCCGTGGACGCTGCGGCGCATCGGACTGATGGTCGTCGAATTCGACGCGGCCAAGCTGGATGCGCTGCTGCAAAGTCAAGCGCCTGCCGGCAGCGGTCAGATTCTCGTCTTGGCGGCAGACGGAACGGCGATCTACGATTCGGAAGACCGCTATGCCGGACAGATCTATCCTTATCGCCCGGATGCTTCGGGAGAAACGGAACTGCCGGGCGATGCTTTTCGCACCAACGAACTCGGGGTGGCGGGTTCCGGACTGTCGGTGCTGGGCGTGGTATCGGAAGCGGCCGTCGATCGGAGCATGGCGGGGTTGACGGGGATGCTGATTCTGGGGACGGTCTTGTTCGCCGCGGCAAGCATCGGCTTCGCGGCCGTCATTATCCGTTCCCATTCCAAAAAAGTGCGCCGGATCATCCGTTCGACCAGCCGAATCGGCGCGGGCGACTTGACCACACGGATCGAGATGTCCGGCGAAGACGAACTTCAGCAGATCGCGCAGCGCATCAATGCCATGTGCGGACAGCTCGAGACGTATATCGATCAAGTGTATACATCGGAGATTCGGCAGAAGAACGCGGAACTGGCGCTGCTCCAATCGCAGATCAATCCGCACTTCTTGTACAACACGTTGGAATCGATTCGAATGAAAGCGTATTCTTCGGGAGCGCAGGACGTTGGCAAGATGATCTACAGTTTGTCGGTGATGTTTCGCAGTTTGGTCAAAAAAAGCACCGTCGTCAGCGTGGGCGAAGAAATCGAGATCTGCTCGATGTATCTCGATTTGTTCCGCATCCGTTACGAAGGGCGCCTGGAAGCGAAGATCGAAGCGGACGAAGCCGCCAAGGGCTGCCGGATCGTCAAACTGCTCGTGCAGCCGATCGCCGAAAATTACATCGTGCACGGGTTCCGGCCGCTGGACGACGATAACCGGGTAGCCGTCAGAGCGAAGGTCCGGAACGGACGGCTGACGATCGCGGTCGAAGACAACGGCAGCGGGATCGCGCCGGATCGCCTGGCGGAGATCCGCTTGATGCTCGGCGGAGGCGCGCCCGCGCCGGACAAAGAACATCGTTCGATCGGATTGATCAACGTCCATGAACGGATTCGGATGAATTACGGCGAGTCTTACGGATTGACGGTGGACAGCGAGGAAGGGCGGGGCACGGTCGTACGGATGGAACTTCCGGCGATCGGCGAGGAGGCTTCGGCGAACTTGCAGACTTGACGAAGCGCAAGCTCGAAGCCGAAGGAACAAACGAAAGGAGAACACGAAATGCGAACGGTATTTTTCGTCGACGACGAGCCGCTGATCGCTCAAGGGTTGTCGTCGATCACGGATTGGGAGCGTTACGGGCTGTGCCCGATCGGCCATGCCGGAGACGGCATTCAGGCTTTGGAGCGGCTCGGCGAACAAGGGGCCGATCTGGTCATCACGGATATCATGATGCCCCGGATGAACGGGCTGGAACTGATCGAAGAATTGAAACGGCGTTATCCCCGGACGCGTTATATCGTGCTCAGCGGTTACGAAGAATTCGAATACGTCAAGATCGGCATCCGGCTCGGGATCGAAAATTATATCCTCAAGCCGATCAATATCGAAGAGCTGGAAGCGACGCTGATCCGAATCGGCGAAGTCTGGGAACGCGAAGAACTCAGCTTCGTTCGGCAGGAGGAAGACCGCCGTCTGCTGCGCGGCAACGTGCTGGCCCGCTGGACGGAAGGGACGATCGAACGCGAGGAGCTGATCCAGCGGGCGGAACTGCTGGGGATTCCGACCGATTGCGCGGCCTATCGGGTCGACGTGCTGCGGCTGCTCGGCTGCGGGGCGGAGCCGAGTGCAGAACGAATCTCGAACGAGGGCGGAAGCGGAAGCCACTCGACGATACGGGCGGCAGCGGAGTCGGCTGCCGCCCCAGAGGGAGGGAACGCCTCGGCTAAGGCTGAATTCGCCGACTCGCCGGCGGATCGGCTCGACCTCGCGCGCCTCGCCGACAGCTGCGAGGCGCTGCTCTTGGCCGCCGAGCCGGGCGCGGCGGCGATCTGCTTCGCGGATGCGGACGACGATATCGTCTGCATCCGCTTCAGGCGCGCGGCCGAGCCGCCGCGCGCCGACCCTTCCGGCGCTTCGCGGCCGGAAGAGCCGTTGGCCGAGGCCGCGCGGGAGCTCGGCCGATTGGCCGGAGCCGCCGTCTGGCTGGCCGGCGGCGGGGAGACGCCGGACATCGTCGGCGTCCGCGCCTGCTTCGCGCAGGCGAAAGGGCAGTTCCGGCGCCTGCTCCCTGCGGGAGAGCAGCCGCTTTGGGTTACCGGGCCGGATACGCGGCCCGGCCCGATGCCGGCCTCTTCCCGCACTTGGGAAGAGGCGCTGCTCGGCAGCCGCGCGGAGGCTGCCGGACTGCTGCCGCGCCGCGAGCCGGCGAACGCGGCCGTGCGCCTCATGGTGGAGGCGGTCCGCGAAGCCGGCGGACCGGCGGAGCCGGATTACGCGGAGCTGTACGCGCCGCTCCAGCGGATCTCGACGCTGGAGCAGCTTCGCGAGCATGTCCGCGACACGATCCGGCGCGCGGCCGCCGGACCGGAAGCGGCGAATCCGGAGGGCGCCGCGCACAGCGCACATGTGTCGTTTCTGCTGGAGCGGATCCGCGACCATTACGCGGAAGAATTGTCGCTCAAGACGCTGTCGCAGCGGTTGAACCTGCATCCGAATTATCTGGGACAGCTGTTCCAGCAGGAGACCGGCAGCAATTTCTCCGATGCGTTGAACCGCCGCCGGATCGAACGCGCGACGTCGCTGCTGCTGCATACCGACCGGCGCACGGCGGAGATCGGCGCGGAAGTCGGTTATCTCGACAATTCGTATTTTTATCGGCAGTTCAAGAAATATACCGGCTTGTCGCCGACCGAACTGCGTCAGATGTACGGCGATTGAGCGCCGGCGCGAGAGCCGCGCCTTAAACGCGCAAGGTCCGGCGGCCTGTCGAACCCTGGAGTCGCCCCCGCGAATTCGTCGAATTTCCCGAGACGAAGCCGAGCTGCCGCCGCCGTTTTTCACCCGAAAAGCTCCTGCTTAGGGGCTTTTCTTTGATTTGTCCATCTAAATCTAGCATTTTTCGACTTGTTGGAGATAGCGCTTTCAACCAGAATTGAAAGTGTCGAAGGCGAGCATCAAGCGGCTGCCGAACGCTGCCGATTCGAACGAAGTTTTCCCGAGTATCGCGGGAAAAACGCGATCCGCAAACGGCGCGAAAAAAGCGGCGGCAGCGCGGTAAAGCCGATCTTAGGGGATCCGCATCCGCGCCACCGGCACGCGAATCGCATACGACAGGCTCGGCCTATATCGTCTGCCGGCGTATCGTAGGCGCATTCATCATTCTTTTATCGAGCGAGGAGGAATTCCATTGGCGGCTTTTTGGAAAAAGGTCGTCCGCAACCGAGCGCTGCTGCTGCTCGTGCTGCCGGGGACGGCTTGGTTTCTGATCTTCGCCTATCTGCCGATGTTCGGCGCGGTACTGGCGTTCAAAGACTTCCGGATCAGCCCGGACGGTTTTTTCGCCAGCGTGCTGAATAGCGACTGGGTCGGCTTCAAAAACTTCGAGTATCTGTTCCGGACCAGCGACGCTTACGTGATCACCCGCAACACGATCTTGTACAACGTCGCCATGATCATACTCGGTCTGATCAGCGCGGTCGGTTTCGCCGTGCTGCTGAGCGAGCTGCTGAACAAGCGGATGGCCAAAGTGTATCAGACCGGCATGTTTCTGCCGCATTTTCTGTCGTGGGTCATCATCAGCTACTTCGCGTTCACGTTCCTGAGTCCGGACAAAGGCGTGCTGAACCAGCTCGCGGCCTATTTCGGAACGGACAGCGTGAGCTGGTATTCCGAACCGAAATACTGGCCGTTCATCATTTTGTTCGTCGGCATCTGGAAAGGGATCGGCTACAACAGCGTCATCTATCTCGCGGCGATCACGGGCATCGACAAGTCGTATTACGAAGCGGCGACGATCGACGGAGCGAGAAAATGGCAGCAGATCCGCTATATCACGCTGCCGCTCCTGCGGCCGCTGATGATCATCTTGACGATCTTGGCGATCGGCGGCATTTTCCGCTCGGACTTCGGGCTGTTCTATCAGCTTCCGAAAGACTCGGGCGCGCTCTATCCGGTCACCAACGTCATCGATACGTTCGTCTACCGGGGCCTGATGAACATGGGCGATATCGGCATGAGCACGGCGGCGGGACTGTATCAATCGCTGGTCGGCCTGATCTTGATCCTGACCGCCAACTACATCGTCCGCCGGATCGACCGCGACCAAGCGATTTTCTAAGAAAGGGGAACGTCTATCATGGCTCAAACGGCGATCAAACCGCGCGAGATTCCGGAAAAAAAGCGCAAAAAACGCGACTACAACGCGATCTCGCCGCTCTGGAACGTCTTGTTCAATATCATCGTCGGACTGTTCGCCTTCTCCTGCGTTTTCCCGTTCCTGTTCGTTATCATGATCTCGCTTACGGACGAACAGACGCTGGCGCTGGAAGGGTTCAGCTTATGGCCGAGCCGGTTCAGCACGGAGGCGTACCGGTACATTTTCCAAGCCGGGAACGATCTGCTGATCTCGTTCGGCGTGACGCTGTCGGTCACCGTGATCGGCACGCTGCTGACGCTGGCGCTGGTCACGACTTACGCGTACGCACTATCGAGAAGAAGTTTCGAATTCCGCGGCTTTTTCAGCTTTCTGGCGTTCTTCACGATGCTGTTCTCGGGCGGCATGGTGCCGGGGTATATCGTGATGACCCAGTTCCTGCATCTGCAAAATACGATCTGGGCGCTGATTCTTCCGCTCTCGCTGAGCGCGTTCTCGATCATCGTCATGCGGACCTTTTTCCAGACGACCGTTCCGGACGAAGTCATCGAATCGGCGAAGATCGACGGAGCCGGCGAGTTCCGCGCTTTCTTCAGCATCGTGCTGCCGATCTCGCTGCCGGGCATCGCCACGATCGGATTGTTCAGCGCGTTGGGCTATTGGAACGACTGGTTCAATGCCCTGCTGTACTACAACAAGCCGGAACTGACGCCGCCGCTGCAGTATCTGCTGATGCGAATCGAGAAGAACATGGATTTCTTGACGCAGAACGCCAAATATCTCGGCAATTTCGACGCGGCGGCGGCTCTGCCGACCGAGACGGTCCGGATGGCGATGGTCGTGCTGGCGACGCTGCCGATCGTCATGGCCTATCCTTTTTTCCAGCGTTATTTCGTTCAAGGTCTCACCGTCGGTTCGGTCAAAGGCTGAATCGTACATATTCATAGCTTGATCATTACAAATATGGAGGGGTCACGAATGGCAAAAAGAAAAACGTTCCCGATGCTGCTGTCGCTGTTAATGCTGATGTCGCTGCTGGCGGCATGCGGAAACGGCGGGAACAAAACGGCCGAACCGGCCAAAGAAGCGGCCGCGGTGCAAAGCGACGGAACGGTCGATGCAGCCAAGCTCGATCCGGTCACGCTCAAACTGTATCTGATCGGCCCGACGCCGACCGATCTGCCGAAAGTGCAGGACGAAATGAACAAATATCTCAAAGAAAAGCTCAACACGACGCTCGACATCTCCATGATCGATTGGGGCGATTATACCCAGCGCATGCAGGTCATCACGAGCTCCGGCGAGAATTACGATATCGCGTTCACCAGCGCATGGGCTTTCGATTATCTGCCGAATGCGGCCAAAGGCGCTTTCCTGCCGCTGAACGATCTGCTCGGCACCTACGGCAAAGGCATCACGGAGACGATCGATCCGCGTTTCCTCGAAGGCAGCCGAGTGAACGGCGTCAACTACGCCGTGCCGAACCAGAAAGAATTGGCGTCGCAGGCCGTATGGCGGTTCAACAAAAAGTACGTCGACAAATACAAACTGGATATCGACAGCGTCATGACGCTGGAGAGTCTGGAACCGCTGCTCAAAACGATCAAAGAAAACGAGCCGGCCGATATCACGCCTTTAGCCGTACCGAAATCTTTTAAACCGCCGCTTCCGTTCGATTTCCTGATCGGCGACGAGATTCCGATCGGCATGTATCTCGATACGCAAGACCATAAGTACGTCAACGCGTTGGAAACGCCGGAGTTCAAGCAGGCGCTCGATACGATGCGCAAATATTACCAAGCCGGTTATGTCCGCGAAGACATCGCTACGCTGGAAGGCATCGACAACATGAAAACCGGCAAATGGCTGGTCGACAAAGAAATCACGCAGCCGTACGCCGATCTGGGCTGGTCGCGCAGCGCAGGCTATGATATCGTCAGCCGTCCGATGCAGAAGCCGGTGATCGCGACGGGTTCCGCCGCCGGTTCGATGATGGCGATCTCGTCGTATTCCAAAAATCCGGAGCGGTCGATGATGTTCCTCAATCTGCTCAATACCGATCCGTATCTGCGCAACCTGATCCAATACGGCATCGAAGACGTGCATTACAAGAAACTCGAAGGCAATTATATCGAAGACCTGCCGGCGATGCAGGAAAACTACGCCATGCCGGGGTTCGCGCTGGGCAACCTGTTCTTGACGTATCTGCACGAAGGCGATCCCGAAGACAAATGGGCGCAGTTCGAAGAATTCAACAAATCCGCGGTCGTCGCGCCGACGTTCGGTTTCAACTTCGATACCGCGCCGGTCAAAACGGAAGTCGCTTCCGTCACCAACGTAGCCAAAGAATTCATCCCGGTGCTGTTCACCGGATCGGTCGACCCGAACGAATATCTGCCGAAAGCGCAGCAGAAATTCAAAGAAGCCGGCATCGACCGCGTGATCGAAGAAGCCCAGAAGCAGTACGACGCTTGGGCGGCGGAGCAGGGCAAATAGCAGGCAGATCCTTCTGCCGAACGGAATAATGAATCGGCTTTTCAAGCACGGAAGAACAAAACGGCTGTACCGTTTGCTCTTTCGTGCTTCTTTTTGTCAGAACGTATAGGCGAACTTATGTGAGCCCGCTTCGAATCGAGATCAAAGCCGAAATCGAGGTTTTTGGGACTTGCTTATGCGCCAAGTTGTAAAAGGTACAACTTGTGAAGCCGCAAACCGCCCATTCCGCGCGTGAAGCTGCAGTTTCTACAACATTCTCGCCAAAATCGATCGAATTCTGCTTGAATCCGGCGAAAATGTTGCATTTTATACAACCCGACGGTTCGTTAGTGCGGTAAAAAGGCGATATTGTTGTAAAATCTACAACTTGCCTCATCTTGCCTCATCAAGAGCGCAGCGAACGATTTACAGCTTTCGCCGAGCCGGAGGACGAAAAAGCAGCTAAAGACGCTCGTTATTAAGTTTGCGTATACGCCTTAAAACGCAAACAACCTAAAACATCCGGAAGGAATGAGAACCGATATGAAGACCAAAAGACAAAATCCCGTGTTGAATACTGCTGCCGATCAACGATCCCGCGAGGCATCCGCCGCTTCGAAATTCGCCCCGACGTTCGTTTGGAAAAAGACGCTCGGAACCGCCGCGGCTTCGCTACTCGCATTCTCCGTGCTGGGGTTAGGGCCGTCCGCCGAAGCGGCGCAGCCGTATTCGTCGTATTGGTATCCGAACACGCTGCTGGAATGGTCGCCTTCTTCCGATCCCGACGCGCCGTTCAATCGAGGATCGATCCCTTTGGAAAACAAACGGATTCAAGGCGAACCGGTCAATCCGAACGCGGACAAAAAGGCTCAAGTCATCGCGCTGTCGGCCATGTATCCGAGTACGAGCGGCGCGCCTTCGCAGGGATCGGACGTTTTTCACACTTATGCGTTCGGGTTCTGGCAGTATATCGACAAGCTGGTGATGTGGGGCGGTTCGGCAGGCGAAGGAATCATCGTGCCGCCGAGCGCCGACGTGATCGACGCCGCGCACAAGAACGGCGTTCCGGTGTACGGCACGGTCTTTCTGCCTCAGACGGAACACGGCGGAAAGATCCAATGGATGCGCGACATGCTCAAGCGGGATACCTCCGGGAATTTCCCGGTCGCCGACAAGTTGATCGAATCCGCGCGGTATTACGGCTTCGACGGTTGGTTCATCAATCAGGAGACGCAGGGAGGAACGGCGCAGGACGCGGCGGATATGCAGGATTTCCTGAAGTATTTGCAGAAGATCAAAGATCCGGGCATGGAGATTCTCTGGTACGATTCGATGATCGAATCGGGTCCGGTTCGCTGGCAGGGCGCGCTGAATACGCAGAACGACGGCTTTTTCCAGCAGAACGGGCAGAAGGTGGCGGACGCGATGTTCCTCGATTTCCGCTGGCAGTCTTCGAGCTATCTGCCGGCATTCCGTTCTTCGCCGGCCGCGGCGGAAGCGCTCGGGCGCAGCCCTTACGATCTGTTCGCCGGCATCGACGTGGAAGCAAACGGGAGCGGCGGACGGTATAATTGGCCGGAACTGTTCCCGGCCGGAGGAGCGAAGGTGTCGCTCGGGCTGTACCGGCCGGATTGGGCGTTCAAAAGTTCGTCGGGACAAGAAGATTATCTGGAGCGGGACGAGCGGTTCTGGACGGGACCTGCCGGCGATCCGAGTCTGGCGTCCGCGATCGACCCGGCCGATCCTTACGCTTGGCGCGGCATCGCGGCGAATATCGCGGATAAGAGCGTCGTGACGGGGCCGGAATTCATCACGCATTTCGGTACGGGCAACGGCCGCATGTTCGCGGTCAACGGGGAAGTCGTGCGGGAAAAAGAATGGAGCAACCGCAGCATTCAGGATATTCTGCCGACTTGGCGCTGGATGACCCGCGCCGAAGGCGGCGGTGCGGCGCTCGAACCTTCGCTCGATTTCGAACGCGCGTATTACGGCGGCAGTTCGCTGAAGCTCGAAGGGAATCTCGCAAAAGGATCTTCCACGACGGTCAATCTGTACCGGACGCAGATTCCGGTCGACAAGACGATGGAAGTGTCGGCGGTGGTGAGCGAATCGTCCAAGAACGCTTCCGTGCAGATCGGGCTTTCTTTTGCAGACGCGCCCAACGAATATGTTTTCTTGGAACCGAAAAATTGGCAGTCCGCAGGCCGGGACAAATCTTGGCAGCGCGGCAGCGTCAAATTGAATGCGTACAAAGGCCGTACGATCGCGGGTATCGCGCTGAAAATCGAAGGCAAAGCGAACGACGCTGCTTACCGGGCGCAGATCGGGGAGCTGTCTGTACGCACGGTCAGCGACAATGCGCGCAAGCCGGATGCAGTAAAGGCGCTGTCCGTGATCGACAGCGATTTCCAAGGCGGCATCTACGGAGATGCGAGATTGAAATGGAATGCGCCTTCCGGAAACGAGAAGCCGGCGTTCTATCAGATCTACCGCGAGCAGGCGGGCGGCAAGCGCGAGCTGGTCGGCGAGACGCCGAACACCGTCTATTACGTGCCGGAGATGCGCCGCGCCGACGGCGAAGACAGGGCGACGTTGGTCGTCGTGCCGGTCAACCGCCATTACGAAGCCGGCGCGGAAAGCCGCGTTTCCGTGCTGTGGCCGGCTTACCCGGCGCCCAAAGCGGGCTTCGAAGCCGATCGCACGCTGATCGCGCCGGGCGAAGCCGTACAGTTCGCGGATCGTTCGTCGGAAGTGACGACGGAATGGGCGTGGAGCTTCCCGGGCGGCGAGCCTTCTTCCAGCAGCGAACGCAGCCCGAAAGTCGTGTATCCGCAGGCGGGCGAATACGAAGTGACGCTGATCGCCAAAAATAGGGTCGGACAGGACACGCTGACGCGGAAAATGATTACCGTCACGGAAGAAGCGGCAGGCGGCGTATCCGATCTGGCGCGCGGCGCTTCGGTGACCGCATCGGGCTTCACCAATAGCGGCGAAGCGCCACCGATGGCCGTAGACGGCGACGACAAGACCAAATGGTGCGCGGTCGGCGACGGTCCGCATACGCTGACGGTCGATCTCGGCGGCGCACGCAAGATCAGCGAATTCGTGCTCAAACACGCCGAAGCCGGCGGCGAACCGGCCGCGTTCAATACGCGGGCCTTTACGCTGCGGATCAGCGGCGACGGCAAGAATTGGACCGACGCCGTTAAGGTCACGGACAATGCAGCCGGTCTGAGCAAACACGCGATTCCGCTGACGACGGCGCGCTACGTGCAGCTCGTCGTCGACAAGCCGACGCAGGGAGGCGATACGGCGGCGCGGATTTACGGGCTCGAAGCGATGGGGTTGAAATAAACCGTTCACCGCCGCATCATTCGACGACGAGAATCCGCGGCGAGGTCTTGCGGATCAGCCCCGAAGACAGCCAAGATCCTATGGCCGCAGCCGGGATGCTGAGGCAGGCGATCAGGATCACGCCGCCGCGATTGAACACGAGAGGCAGATCCACCATGCCGTAATTGGACAAGACGTTCTCCAGAATCATCGGGAGCGCATAGACGCCGAGCACGATGCCGAGCAGCGCTCCGATCGTCGCCAGAACCGAGATGCCGAGCGCCACCGAACGGCGGATATTGCCCGAAGACATGCCGACCGATTTGTAGATGCCGTACGTTTTGATTTCTTTGCGGATATTGATCAGGCAGATGCTGTAGATGATGATCAAGGTCACCGACACGAACAGCAGGCCCATGAACGACATCGGAAGAATCAAGTTGGCCGCCGCTTCGCTGAATACGGAATCGAGCAACGTCTTCTGGGTAGCCGCGCTGATAGACCCGGAATATTCGCTGTTCAGCTCCTGCACGACCGCATCCGAGCGGCTCGGATCGTTGAGATTGATATACGCGACGTCGGCAGCGCTATAAGCCGGATCATCTTCTTGCACCGTCGCGGCGAGAATCCGCACGGAATTGGACGAGTTAGCGACCGATTGATAGATCCCCGTTACCGTCAGCGTATGCGGTCGGCCTTCGACGTACAGCTCGACTGTATCCCCGAGATTTTTGTTCAGCGATTTGGCCACGTTGACCCCGATCGCGATCTCGTTTTTGTTGACGGGATTCTGACCTTCGAGTACGGCGAAGCCGATATCGCTGTAACGCCCTTCGACGATGCTGATCACGATACTTAACGGATCGATGTTCTCGCCGTCGGCCGTCGACTTTTCGGCTTCGACGACGCCGGTCACGCCGTTATGCCACGATACGTTTTTGATCCGGTCGTCTGCCGACAGCCGTTCTTCGAATTCGCTTTTCGAGAAAGTCGAGGGATTGAAGACCCGGACCGTAATATTGGAATCGTCGTATCCCCATTGAGGCGACGTCTTCTGGATGTTCATGACGCTGCTGAGCACGATATAGCCGAGTACGAGCACGGCCGACGTCACCATAGCGAGAATCATCATAAGCGAAGACGTTTTGACATTTTTGAGAATATTGCGCGTGCCCACTACCCATACCGCCGGAAGTCTGCCGAAGCCGAACAGCTTCCGTCCGGAAGCGCCGATTCCGCGCGATTCGCGTCGGCTGTCGCTCTCGGACATGCCGTAACGGATCGCTTGCACCGGCGCGATCTTGCGCGCGCGTCTGCCGTACATCCATACGCATAACAGCACCAGCAGCAGAATCAACGCGCCTGTCCATGCCGCCGCGTTCATGCCGCTCAGAGGAAGAGGATCGTTCTCCGTCTTGAGATAGGAGAGCGTGCTGTCCACGATCAAGCGGGACAAAAAGCGGCTCAGGATCAATCCTGGTAGGATGGCGATCACGGACAGGAACGCGTATTGGATGAGATACACGCCGATCGTCCGCCGCGAAGTCATTCCCAAGGATTTGAGCACGCCGATCGTCCGATACTGCGTCAGAATCGCGTCCGCGATCGTGAAGCCGATCGTGAACAGCGCAATCGCCATCATGACGATCGCCAAGAAGATCATGACGAAGCCGATCACTTTGTTAAGGATCAAATAGAACGAAGAAATCTCGTCGAAGCTCATCACCGTTTCCAGGTAAGGGGAGCCGAGCGATTGTTCGAAAGAGGTCCAGTAGCTCTGGCGATCCGAATAGTTATCGTAGCGGATGCCCATCATATACGAACCCGCGGCGTTCGCAGTCGAAGGGAGCGCTTGATAGTCGGAGTCGTTCATCCAAATGCGCGACTCGGTCGAGAACGGTCCTCCGTAAGGGATATCCACGACGACGGCCGACACGTTCAAGTCCACGTTTCCGCTGTCCGTCTTGAAAGACAGCGTATCGCCGACGGAAATATCGTGGGAATACGCCAGCGAAGTCGGAATCCAGACCGTGCCTTTTTCCGGGGTCGCGCCCGGAGTTCCTTGCGCGGTCAACAGTTCGTCCACGCCGAGAGGAGGCTCGGGGGTATCCATCATGAACAGCAGCAAGTTCGGAATATCGTTCCCTTTGTAAGAAACGCCGGCGAGCGTACGATAAGCCAGTAGCTTCGATACTTCGACGCCCTGCTGCGAACTCCAGAACTCGTGGATCCGCTGCGGATCTTGCAAGCCGTTATCCATCCGCAGAACGTCGTGCGAACCGTTCGTTTTTTTGTGCATGTTCGTGAATAAATGATCGGTATTGGAGATCAGAATAACCGAAGTCGACAGCAGCAAGGTCGATAACAGGATCAATAAAGCGATCAGGAAATTCTGGGTTTTGCGTTTGCGCAGATTAGCGAGACAGAGCTTCCATACGGCGTACATGGCGCTGCTCCTTTCCCGAGATGAAAGCGAAAATGGCTTCTTCTCGGCCTGCGGATGTTTGTTCGTCGTATTTGTCGAAATCCAGAACGCCGGATACTTTGCCGTCGCTTATGTAAATCAGCCGATCCGCTCGGCAGGCGGCTCTGATGTCGTGCGTAACCATGACGACGGATTGGCCTTTGCGGTTGAGGTCGGTCAGAATATCCAGCACGGCCTGTCCGTGTTCCATGTTCAGGCTGCCCGTAGGCTCGTCCGCGAAGACCACTTCCGGATCGTTGATCAAAGCGCGGGCGATCGCGGCGCGCTGCTGCTGTCCGCCGGATGTCTGAGCCGGCAGCCGATTTTTTTGCGCCGCGATATCCATTGCCGTCATCAAAGTTTCCGTTTTTTGCCGCACTTCGCCTTTTTTGCCGCCGGCGATATAACCGGGCAGCGCGATATTTTCCGCGAAAGTCAGATCGGGTACCAGATTGATGCTCTGGTAGACGTAACCGATCTTGTGCGTGCGGAATTCCGAGAGCTGCTTCTCGTTATAATCGTCGATTCGCCGGTCCCGAAAGTAAACTTCGCCCGTCGTGATTCCGTCCAGACCGCTGAGCATATACAGCAGCGTCGATTTGCCCGAACCCGAGTTGCCCATAATAACGGTGAAGTCGCCTTCGTACACGTCCAGATTGAGATTTTTGATGGCATGAAATTGTTCGCTGCCCGTCGAATACGTCTTGCAGAGATTCGAAGCGCGAAGAATGATCGGTTTGTTCATGGCTATGCCTCCCGTATATTGGCTATGTCCTTACTTTAGCAAAACGATCTTTCGCAATTCTGACAGAAATCTTAATAAAGTCTTACATCGTTAAGATTTAAAAGCGGCGAACGCCGAAACGCCGCGATCGCGGCGCTCGAAAAAGCCGCCCGAATACCGGGCGGCTGTCAGCAAAGCGGGAGGGTGAATCGGAAAACGGTGCCGTTTCCTTTGCGGCTTTGAAAAGAAAGCGAACCTCCGTGGGCTTCGATAATCGTTTTGCAAATCGACAAACCCAGCCCGTTCCCGTCGTTCTTGCGGGCGGAAGGCGGTAAAGAATCCGTCGAACTCGAAAAATTTTCGCCGGAGGGCGCGGTTCCTTTGTAAGCCCGTTCGAAGATAAACGGCATATCGACAGGATCGATTCCCGTTCCCGTGTCCGCCACGTCCACGCGGATAAAACCGGGCTCCAGTTCGAAGCCGATCGAGATCGTGTCGCCGGAACGCGTATGCTTGAGCGCGTTGGAGACCAGATTCGAGATAACCTGTTCGATTCGGTTGACGTCCGCGCGAATCAATACGTTCGGGATGCCGAGCGTCTCGGCTGCGGGATCGCCCGGCTGCGAGGTGTGCAGGCTATGAGCGGAAGGTCCCCGATAAGCGACCCCGGACGAAGTGATATCCCGTTCGATCGTGCGCAGAATATCCCGAAACGCTTCTCCGCTGTATATTTCCGTAGGCGTAATCGAGATCTGCCCCAGTTCGTTTAAGGCATGCACCAACAGATCGTCGGTTAACCGGACCATGCGGTCGGTATGCGTCCGCATCACCCCGATATAATCGAGTACCTCGTCCATATCCGCGCATAATCCTTCTTCGATCGCTTCGATATAGGCTTTGAGCGCCGTCAACGGCGTTTTGAGGTCGTGGGAAATATCGGTGACCAATTCTTTATGCATGCGTTCCCGGCGCGCGCGTTCGCGGTGCAGATACAGAATCTCCAAACGCATCTGATCGAACGCGGCATACAGTTCTCCCATTTCGTCAGGCTCCGGATATTCGGATTTCTGATCGTATTCGCCTTTGAGAATGGTTTCTGCCGCTTGTTTAAGCGTATTCAGCGGCTCGACGGTCCGGCGCTGCAGCTGCCGACGGAAGCGAAAGATCGTCCAAGCCAATATCGCCGATAGAACGGCCGATACCGTCAGAGGCCATATCCAGGCTTTGTTTGGGTCGGGCGCCGCCACGCGCGAAGCGTCCAGCGTAAACAAAGCACTGCCGGTCTGCATGCCGCCGGCGTCTTCGACGATCGGGAACGCGATCTTCACGCGCTCCGCGTCGCTCGAGGCGGATAGATCGTAATGCAGCGCCGTGCGCAGATCGACCGAGTCCGATATCGCATCCGCGTCGGAGAGGGACGGCGCCGAATCCCGCGCAGCGGGCAGAGCCGAGTCGAATAACACCGCGCCGCTCAAGTCGACCAGCATCAGCTCCGCTCCGATTCGCCGGCACTGTTCGATCAGCGCTTCGCGAGCCTCGCGGTCCGTTTTGATCTTCTCCAGTCCCGTTTGTTCCAACTGAAATCGGATATCCCCGGTTGCCAGCCGCGCTTGGTTGATCGGAAGGCGATCGGAAGAAGAGGAACCATCCGCCGCGGTGGCAATCAGCCACAGGACGCTGGCGAAGATCAGCAGCAGTTGAACCAGCACGAACAGGGTCTTTTTGCGAATCCACTTTCTTAGGTGCATAACTTATAACCTACGCCCCACACCGTTTTGAGATAGCGAGGGTCGGAAGGTTGATCTTCGATCTTTTCGCGAACGCGGCGCACGTAAACGCTGACCGTATTGTCGTCCACGTATCGATCGTACCCCCAGACTTTATCCAGCAGTTCGGTTTTGGAGAATACCCGGTTCAGGTTTTCGGCCAGCACGAGCAGCAGGTCGAATTCTTTGGCGGACAGCGAGATATCTTGTCCGCGAACGCGGACGCGATGTTCGGTCTTCTCGATGGACAGCTCGCCGATCCGGATCGAAGCATCGGCGCGCTCCGGCGGAGAGGCGGCCGCAATCGCGATTTTGTCGTGACGGCGGAAGTAGGCATTGATGCGCGCGAGCAGCTCGCTAAGAGAGAACGGTTTGGTCATGTAATCGTCCGCGCCGAATCCAAGCCCCAGTACCTTGTCGGTGTCGCTTCCGCGAGCGCTGAGAATCAGAATGGGCGTTTCTTTCGTTTGGCGAATGCGGCGGCATAACTCGAGCCCGTCCGTATCGGGCAGCGTCAAGTCGAGAATGACGTAATCCGGTTCGAGAAGATCGATCATATGTAGGCCGTCCGCTCCGTTATCGGCAACGGCGACTTCGAGTCCGTGTTTTTCCATATAGTTTTTGACGATGCGGGAAATATCGCGTTCGTCTTCGATCACTACGATTTTTCGACTCTGATTCATGCGGATACTCCTGTCTTTATTCCGATTTACTTCACTTTACCAGAATAATTTAACAAAAGATTCTCCTTTGGTCATTTTTCTTCTCCCTGTTCAAGAATTATCCAGCGCGTGCAGATCGATCGAGCAGTAGCCGTTCGGATTTTTCTCCAGATAATCCTGTTGGCTCTCGGCGGCGATCACGAAACGTGCGAGGGGCAGCGTTTCGGTCACGATCGGTTGATTGTATTTCGTTTGTTCGCGCCGAAGCGCCGCTTCGATGACCGGAAGATCGGCCTGATCCGTATAATAGACGCCCGAGCGGTACTGCGTGCCGATGTCTTCGCCCTGCCGGTTCAAGCTGGTGGGATCGATCACGCGGAAAAAGTCGCCGAGCAGTTCGGATAGCGGCAGACGGGCCGGATCGTAGGTGACGCGCACGGTCTCCGCATAGCCGGAAGGCGGCACGTCCGGCGCGTTCGGCGGCGTTTCGGAGAAATCGGCGGAAAGTTCGGAAGATACCGATTTCGCGGAGTCGAGGGGATCGCTGCCGGATTCGTCTTCGGAACCTTCCGCTGCGCCGTAAGCATAACCGACCGTCACGTCGGCCACTCCGTAGAGCCGCGACAGATAAGCTTCGACGCCCCAGAAGCAGCCGCCGGCCAGATCGATGGTTCGAAGATCCGCTTGCGAATAATCGACGTCGGCGTTGGGGTTGGCGAAAGCGGCCGGAGAATCGGGATCGGGGCGGCTTTGCGCTTCGCCGTTGGTAGACAGCGCGGCATATACCAAGAAAATCGAGGCGACGGCGAAAAGGCCTATCATCCAACGTACGCGTTTCATTTGAACGGCCTCCTTTTTTACGAATAAAGCCGCACCCGATCTTACTCGTCGGGTGCGGCAATACGGCATAAATAAAAGCAGCTTGCATGGAAACGAAGAAGCCGGGACGTTATTTCGCTACGCTGATCAGATAACCGTAACCTTCCGCGTTCATATCGGCCAGCGGCACGAACCGGATCGAAGCGCTGTTGATGCAGTAGCGTTTGCCGCCGCGATCCGCCGGGCCGTCGTCGAAGACGTGACCGAGATGGATATCGCCGGAACGGCTGCGAACTTCGGTACGGACCATATTATAGGCGGTATCTTCTTTGTACGTCACGACTTCCGGGAGGATCGGCTTCACGAAGCTCGGCCAACCGCATTGGGAATCGTATTTGTCTTCGCTGGCGAACAGCGGCTCGCCGGTGGAGACGTCGACGTAGATGCCTTTTTCGTACGTATCCCAATACTCGTTGGAATAAGGGTGTTCGGTGTCCTGTTCCACGGCGACTTTATATTGAATATCCGTCAGCAGCTTTTTGAGTTCTTCGGGACTGCGTTTCGGATAGTCGGCAGGGTCGATGACGATATGACCCGCGGCTTTCGTGGCGGCGGCCGACTTGGTGCCTGCCGAAGTCACGCCTGCCGCGGACGTGTCGTTTTCCGTGCCGGAAGTTCCGTTCGGATCGGCCGGGACCTCCTGATCGTTCAAGATGCTCATATCGATATGGCAGTAACCGTTCGGATTTTTCTCCAGATAGTCCTGATGGTATTCTTCCGCTTCGTAGAAGTTCTGGAGCGGCAGCACTTCGGTCACGATCGGTTGGTTGTAACGCTCCTGTTCCTTGGCGATGACGGATTCGACCACGGATTTCTCGCTGTCGTCCGTGTAATACACGCCGGAACGGTATTGGATGCCGCGATCGTTGCCCTGCTTGTTTTTGCTGGTCGGATCGATGACTTTGAAAAATTCCGTCAGCAGTTTGTCCAGCGAAATGCGCGCCGGATCGTAGGTGACTTCGACGGTTTCCGCGAATCCGCGTTTACCTGCCACCACGTCTTCGTAAGTCGGGTTCTCGCCGGTGCCGTTGGCATAGCCCGATACCGCGTCCTGCACGCCGTAGATGCGCGCCATATATGCTTCGACGCCCCAGAAGCAGCCGCCGGCAAGATAGATCTTTTTCAGATCGGACTTGGAATAATCGACGCCTTCGTTCGGATTTTTGATACTGGCGGCCGTTACGTGTCCTCCTGACGAAGCGGACGCGCCGGAGGCGTTCATGCCGCCGAGTCCCGACGTCGAACAGGCCGAGACCAACAGCGCCAGAACCACCAGCGACATCAAGGAGAGCCAGGCGGCGGGCCGGGTTCTTTTTTTCATGCGCGAAACCTCCTTTTAGTAGAAATAAGAGTCTGAAAATGAGAGTTTAAAAGGAAAAGTTACGGGATGTCGTTGAAATTGGCCGCGATCATCGCGTTGTCGTTATGCCCCGGCACGGTCTTCGCCAGATTGCCGTTCGAATCGATATAAAACGAAGTCGGATAAGCGCGAACGCCGAACTGCTGCGCGTATTTGCCGCCTTCGTCGAGCAGGACGGTCGTGTTTTTCTCGTCGAGACCCGAGAACCATTTTTTGAAATCGGCTTCGGACTTTTCGCCTTTGAAATTCGGGGCGACGATGCTGATGACTTTAAAATCGTTGTCCTGACCGGCCAGCGTGTTCAGTTCGTCCATGCCGGCGAGGCAGATCGAGCACCAAGAAGCCCAATATTTAATGTAGACTTTTTCGCCTTTGAAATCGGCGAGCTTGACGTCGCTGCCGCTCAGGTCTTTGAGATCGAACTGCGGCGCGGCGTTCGCGCTTGCCGAAGACGCGCTGCCGGACGCGGACTTCTGAGCCGATTGGCCGCAGGCGGTCAGCAGCGACACGGCGCAGAGCAGCGAGAGCAGAGGAAGCCAGACTTTTTTGACGGAACTCAAATGGGTCATCTCCTTATAAACGAATTCGAAACGGTCAAGATTGGAACGCGGCGGTAAGCACCGCCAAGTTATTGGTCATCAGCAGGATGCCCATCGCGATCAGCACGACGCCGGACGCGATCTTGATCTTGCCCATATGCTTGTACAGCTTCTTGATGCGGCGCAGCAGGAAATCCGAGAAGACCGCCAACAGCAGGAAAGGCACGGCCATGCCGACGGTGTAGACGAACATCATCCAGACGCCGTAGCCGGCCGAACCGCCGCCCGCGGCTACGCCGAGCACGGCGGCGAGCACGGGACCGATGCACGGCGTCCAGCCGAAGCTGAACGTCAAGCCGAGCAGGAACGCGCCGAGCCAGCCTTTTTGCTTATTCGCGTCGAAGCTCAAGCGTTTCTCTTTCTGCATGAACATCAAGTTCAGCAGGCCCGTCTGATGGATGCCGAACACGATCACGGCCGCGCCGCAGACGATCATGAACCACGAACTGTTGATCACGCCGCCGAGCGCGCCCGCGCCGAAGCCGAGCAGCAGGAACACGACGGACAGTCCGAGGATAAACAGCAGCGTCCGGCCGATCAACCGAGGATCGACGCGGAAACGGGAAACGGCGGCGTCGCCGGATGCGGAAGCGCGCAGCCGATCCGCTTCGGAACCGCCGAGGAAAGCGAAATACACGGGCAGCATCGGGAAGATGCACGGCGAGAAAAAGGAAAGCACGCCGGCCGCGAGCACGCTTCCGACATATAAAGATTCCGGTGCCAAAGAAGCGTCACCTCCGATTTGGATTTGCGTTCTTACATCTAAAACTTGTTTACGTCTTATTGTACGCAAAAAGATCAAATTTGGATTAGTTTTTCGAAATATTTTTATACAAAAATTAGGAAACCGTAAATGGGTAGCTTTCGGAGAGGCATAGGGAGGCTTTTTTTGATAAAAGAACCGCAAAAGGATTGCGCGAGGTGAGAAAATATGTAACTTTAGAAGGAGATTAGGAGGGTTGCCCGTGTCCAGAAGTTGGTTCAACCGGCTGACGTTTTCTTACCTGCCCATTCTCATCATCGTGCCGGCGGTGCTCATGCTCCTGTTTTTTGCCGGATCGGCGGAATTGTCGAAACGGGAAACGGCTCGGGCCAACGAAGTCTTCTCGCGTCAGGCCGTGCAATCGCTCGATTATTCGTTCCGTTCGATCGGCGAGATGATGAACCGGGAGATCGTGTCGGGCGAATTCGACGCGTTCTTCTCGTCCTCGGCGAATCCTTATCTGGCGGCCAACGAAACTTCGACTCGGCTGGTACGGCTCAAGCTGACCAATCCGTTGATCGATTCGCTCTACGTGTATCGGGTATCGGACGGAACGGTGCTCGGCAATCTGTCGATCGGCCGTCTGGAAAATTTCGCGGACCGAAAATTCGTCGAACAAGCTTCCGAAGGAGCGTTGCCTACCGGATGGTCGGAACCTCGGGAACTTGCGCTGCCTGGCGGCCAGCCCAAGACGGTCGTGACGTTGACGCGAGGCATTCCGCTGCTGACGGGCGAACGCGGGCTGATGGTCGTGAACGTGTCGCTCGATTCGGTGCGGGATCTGCTGCGGGAGATGATCGGAGAAGAAACGAGTTTTATTCATCTGTATACGCCGGAAGGCAAGCTGATGTTGGGAACGGAAGCGGAACTGGCCGCGGCGGCGGCGATCGCGACAGAAAACGCCGAAGCCGTGGCGGCGGTCGAAGAAAAAGAATTGTCTTCGGTGACTTCGTCTTACACGGGTTGGGAGATTCGCAGCGGGTTGTCGGACGGCTCGCTGTCGGCGGTTCTGATGAGCGTCTGGTATGCGTGGATCGCGGGAGCGGCGCTGATCGTGATCTTGGGCGTCGCTTGGACGGCGCAGGTGTCGCGGCGCAATTACGAGCCGGTCGTGCGGCTGCTTCAACGGCTGGACGCGCTGCCGCCGGGCACGATGGAAGCCGCGGCGGCTCTGACGGAAGCGGCGCAGCTCGAAGAAGCGGGAGCGTCTGCGGCTGCCGAGTCCGGCGGCTCGGAAGGAGCAGGCGGCGAAGCGGCGCATTCGGCCGCTTCGGACACGAAATCCGAGCGTGCCGAACGCAGAGGACGAAAGTCGCAGCATCCGGACGAATTCGCCCGTATCGAATCGACATTGAGCGCGATGATCGCGCGGGCGGAAGCGGATCGGCAGCGCCAGCAGGAAGACATCGTGTATCGCCGCCGGGAATTTTTCCGCGAACTGACGGACGGGTCGCGGATCGTCGGCGCGGAGGAATGGGCGGCGGAAACGGCCGCGTTGGGGGTTTCCGCCGCTTCCGTTCAAGATCCCCGCTTCGGCCGCGCCGCCATAGGCTTGCTGGAGATCGACCGGCCGGACGAATTCAACCGGGCGTATTCGGAGCGCAGCCGCGAGCTGCTGCGTTACGCGATCGTCAGCGCCGCGGGCGAACTCGCCGCGCTGCGCGGCGCTTCTCTATGGGCCGAATGGCTGCCCGGCGGGAGGCTGGGGCTGCTGCTGCGCTTTGCGGACTTGGCGGGCGGAGCGGAGAGCGGCGAAATCCTGCCGCCTGGGGAAGATCGGGCGGAAGCGTTGATCGGCGCAGCGTCCGAGCGGCTGGCCGGCCAAGCGGCGAACGGGGCGTCCGGCGAGAGCGAAACGCCGCAAATAGGCGATTCAAGTCAGAGCGGCGCAAGCGAAGCGCCGTTCACGGTCGGAGCGAGCCTGCCTGCGGGCGCGGCCGAAGACGCCGGCGCGACCGTAGGCGTCGGGCCGGATGCCGTAGGGGCCGCGGCGGCGTTCGCGGCCGAATTGGGATCTTGGGTCGCCGCGCATCTGAAATGTACGGTGACCGTGGCATTGGGCGACGAGCTCGCGTCGCCGGAAGAGATCGCGCGAGGCTTCCGAGAAGCCGCCGAAGCGATGGGGTACAAGTCGACGCTCGGCGGCGCGCGGGTCATCGTCCGCAGGGATCTTCGCCGGGGAGCGGCGGCGGAACTGTACGGCGTGCTGCGCACGATCCGCGAATTGGCGCAGGCGTACCGCATGGGCGAAGCGGTCTGGCAGCAGCGGCTCGACGAGCTGCTGGGCGAGCTGCGCGCCGAGCCGCTGTCCAAGGACGACTTGTCCGCCCTGATGAACGTCTTGGCTTATCAACTGCTGCGCGAGATGATGGAACTGCCGGGCGAAGCCCGGGAACTCTGGCGCAGCGAAGCCTCGCCCCGCTTGAGCGCGGCGCTCGAGCATTACGATACGCTCGACGATCTGGAGAGCGCCGTGCGGAATCTGCTCGGCGAATATGCCGTGCGGCTTCGCCTGCTGCGCGAGAGCCGCAGCAGCCATGTCACCTTGCAGGAAGTCCGGGCGTATATCGACGCCAATTACAGCGACCCCAATCTGTCGCTGTCGTCGATCGCCGACCGGTTCGGGCTGAGTTCCAGCTATCTGAGCCGGCTGTTCAAAGACGCGTTCGGCGAGAACTTCGTCGATTATCTCGCCGGCGTGCGGATCGACGCCGCGCGGCGTCTGCTTCGCGAGACCCAATCGCCGATTCAGGAGATCGCGATCCAAGTCGGCTACGCGAACTATATGTCGTTCAGCCGGGCATTCAAGAAGATCGTTTCCGCGACGCCGGGCGAATACCGGACCCGAAGCCGAACGGAATAATGTTGACAAGGTACTACAGTGTGAAGGCAAACGCCGCAAGAGTGGGTAATACCTAAGAGAGAAGCAAAGCAGCAAGCCTACTATCGGAGAAACGAGAGGAGCAACCCCTATGCCAGATACAGAAAAAAACGCCATTATCGTCGGTGCCGTCGCCGGCGCATTGATCGGAGCCGGTCTTGCCGTACTCGTCGCCGCTCAGGAAGGCGCTTCCTTGCGCGACAAATTCATGAATACCGTGAATTTGCTTAAAGATCAAGGACAGATGATCAAAGAGCGCAGCGGAGAACTGCAAGAGAAGAGCCAAGAGATCAAAGGCCTGCTCGCCGAGTCGATGGACGTCGTCAAAGAGTTCAAAGAAGAAGCGACTTCCGCCGCATCGGATATCAAAAGCGAAGTGCAAGGGTTCCGCTCTTAAGTCGCGATCGGGCAAGATCCGTTCTGCTCCGACTCGTTCAACCGTAAGCCCGCTTCCGTATATTTCGGAAGCGGGCTTTTCATTTGCGTAGGATTTGCATATATTTAGAAGAAGAGGTGATATTGTGTTGAGAAAAACGATAGCGGCCGCTCTCGTGCTCGCTGTTTCGTTCCAAACGTCGAGTGCGTTCGCGGCAGCGTCTCCCCGATTAACGGCCAATTCGCAGAACTACTCGGCCGATTCGTACGTGATCCGGGACAATCGCGTCTATTGCGGCATCGAAACGCTGTCCGGCATGATGGGCGCCCTGAACGGTTGGGTGTTCAAAGACGATCGCTCCGCGAGCTTTATCACGCATTTCTCCGCGAAAGGCGACTCCGACGAATTCTATACGTGGTTCGGCGGTTCGAACAAAGTCGAGATCAGATCGTAGATCGGCGGCCAAGAAAAGGTCAAAAGCCTGACGATGGAGCATAAGACTGTTGTCGCCCAAAACGGAGAAATCCTGATCCCGCTGCGCGATGCCGTATCGGCGCTGGGCAAACAGATCGTGTGGGATCGCGAATCCGGCAAGATCACGGTTATCGGCCGTATCGCTTATTAAACGAAAAAGGAGCTTTGTTCATGGACCTCAAAAAGATCAATTCTCTCACCAAATACCCCAGCATTCTCACGTATCATGAACTCGGCGAACGCGGGCGTCTGAACGACGCGTTGACGGAAGGGCAAGGATTCTCGGAGTCCGCTCAGGCGTATGTATACGAGAAGGTGGACGGAGAAAACTCGCGAATCATCCTGCTCCGTACCTCTGACGGCGACATCGATTATCTGATCGGCTCCAGAGAAGAGTTGTTATACGCCAAAGGCGATCGAATCGGCAATCCGTACGGCAATATCGCGGAATTTCTGAAACCGTTAGCCGAGCAATTGACCACAAGCTGCTTGGCGGACGAGGATTGGGCGCTGGCCGTGATCTACCAAGAATCGTACGGCGGCAAAACGAAAGCGTCGAAAAATTATTCGGATCGCAAAACGCAGAGCTATCGGGCCTTCGATCTGTTTACGCTGGATGCGCAAACGTTGGAGGAACTCTTAAGTTTGCCGCCGGAGAAAATAGCCGAGTGGCGCGAACACGGGAACCAGCCTTTTTATGCGGATGAAGCTAAGCAAGCCCTATTCGAACGCTTGGGCTTGCAAGCCGCACCTCTACTGGAAACCGTGCACGGCGCCGATTTCCCGACTTCGCTCGAAGATACGTTCGCTTATCTGAAAAAGTTCGAGACGACGCAGGTGGGCATCGACTCCGCCGGCCGCGCCGAAGGGATCGTGGTCAGAACGGCGGATCGCAAGTTTATTCGGAAGATTCGTTTCGAAGACTACGAGCGGACGTTTCGGAAATAAAAGTAATTAGCAAATAGGAGGCCTTGGGAATGAAATTTCTCAAGGTTTTTTATTTTGGTTAAAATTCTTTTTCGGTCGATAAATGGAATAATTTGTTTTTATATTTTTTGCTAACTCGGTTATGCTTTTTGCGTAAATATCCTACATTTTAGAAAAAAAGGGGATGAAGAAGCTTGAGAGTTTGGAAAAAGAATTTGCTTCTTTTAAGCACAGTGCGAATTAGGAGGAAGTTGATGGTGGGCTGGATCTGCATTTACAAGGAAATTTAAAGGCGCAGATAATGTACGTGCAAAAGATGGAGAGACAGGAACCAAAATTCAAGCCCACTCTACTATACACAGTGAGAAGAAGATTTGGGAAAAATATATTGAACCGATCTTGAAATTCAATTAACAGCTGAGGAGGTCACTATGCATCTATGGCTACGGCTTCTAATCATAATAGTTTTATTGTTTAGCGCTTCATCCTTTTTGTGGTTTCTTCTAGGTTCAACAGCATATTTTCAACGAGGAATGGATATCATTGGAACATCGGTATTTTGGAGTTTGGCTGTTCCTGTGCTTTTTTTAGTTGGAGTATTTACTATAATTCTTATTAAAGGATGGAATGTTACAAGTGGAGGACAGTATGCTGTAGTTTTTATTGGATTGTTAATATCTTTAATACTATCCACCTCCCTGATGCAAAGTGTAAGCACATATGGTTGGGATAAGGAAAAAATCAAAAGTGACTCAATCCAAGTTACTGCAGATAATAAGTTTGAATATCGGATTGATTTAATTAATTTATTTCAAAGAAATAGTTCTGCGATGTTGTACTTAAAAGATATTGGTACAGGAGAGGAAAGGTATATTCCTGTTGATATTCAAACAAGCGAAATTGTTGGACTTGGAGTAAAAAGGTTTAATCATTGGATTATGCTTGAACCTACGAATACTAAAGCGCAATACATCCTGTATACTACAAAAGAGCTTGGCATACCTGAAGAAAGATTTAGAATAGAGATCTTATCAGGTACATCCAGCCGCTTAAATTAAATTTTATCAATCACAATGCGATCAATCTCTGTGTTGTGGTTTTTCTCTACTTCATTGACGTACTCCAACCCCGGCACGCCTTCGAAAAAGTTTCTTGCGTAGAACAAAAATTCAACTAAATCTACTTCCTTATGAATTTGAAGACACCGAAAGGGTAGAATTCGAAGCCATAAACAAAGAGTATTGTTTGGATATTTTTGTCTCGCCCCATAACCCAGATTACCGGATTTGCTCTTATCCTCTTATAAGGAGGATGGGAAATGAACAACGGAAAATGAAAGACTATCAACGAAGGTGCACCTATCTCCAAAAAAATGGCTGCTCCCGATCTACATAAGTTAATGAGGGAAGTCGCGGCATACGTTAAAAGTAGGATTAATGCCGCATAAGAGCAAGTACTCTATGCGGCTGTTTTGGAAGGAGAATGAGTCAGAATGTTGAATGCTGAACGAATGGCTTGTCCCTGCTGCGGCTACTTCACCATTGAAAGCGACGATGAAGTGATCGTGGAGATTTGCGAAGTATGTTTTTGGCAGTATGACTTTGTGGCTCATAAGTATCCGGATCGAAATATCGGGGCGAATCATGTGTCACTAAAAGAAGCCAGAGAAAATCATCAAAAGTTCGGAGCTTGTAAAGCCAGCGTTCTGAGCCATGTCAGAGCACCCGAAAAAGAAGAGCTTCCGGAGAATAATCAGATCTAATAAATGGTGGAATTATTATGCAGTATTATGATTATGCTTTTATTTGTAACTAGGAGAACTTGCTTATGCCAAAAAAATTAATAACTATTTTTTTTATAAGCTGCATCGTTTTGATGACTGCCTGTACACAAGAATCGCAAGTAAATAATTTGAATGCCTCAGACATTATTGAACATACAGCCAACGCAAGCGGAGAAGCACGTGAAGAAACTTCTGAAATCGTACAAGAATTGCTAGGTACTTGGAAGATAGAAAAGGTTTATGCCTACGGAGTCGGAGGATCAAGAAACGGCGAAGAAGACGTCAAAAACCTTCTTGGCGCAAAGGTGATTTATGAAGCGGATTCGATGAAATTCGGAGATCAAGATCCAGTCGGGCCTATCTTTTATCAAATTACAGGTTCTAACGAGTCGGATTTTTCCACAGGCAAAGATTGGCTTGAGAAAAGCACAATAAATAATCATTTAGACGTAGATAAAGTCATACAAATTAGCGTTTTTAAAGATGATCGCTATCGATACATGTATTTCGGTGACGGGAATACTATTCTGCGACTCGACCAAGGAAAATTTGTATTGAACCATGACGGCGATCTTTTTTGGCTGACTAAAGTGTCTGCGTAATAGGGGAAGATCTTTGAGATTTCAATTTTTCAATTAAGCCTGAATTTGAATCGGGAAAAGAAGAAGCAGATGGGGCTAACACCTATTATCTTCTGCAAGAGGTCAAAAAAGCCGAACGGAAATGCAACTGCAACTGGATTTCTTTCTTGTTAAAAAATAAAATCAAATTCGGCAAGTCGCTTTAACATATGTGAATTACTTATAAAAAGGAGACCCAACGATGACCTCTTTACATATTAAATTTGCTTATAATACCTTGAGAAAAGATTTCGAAGCGACAAGCAAAGGCTATAGAGGCGATATATTTTTGGTTCAAAACGACCAATGGTATCAAATCAATGCGTATACGATCTTAAGGTTACAACAAGATTTTGATACCGAATTAGAATATTCCGGGTTCTATACGCCCGATCCGAATTTGATCTTTGTAGAGGAAGCCAGTATTGAAAATATCCTTTTCACATTAAAAAAACTGCAAAAAGAAGGAGTTTTCAAACAGTTCGTTCCAAGTTCGGATGAGCAAGTGCAATCGTATTTTTCTAGTTAGAATGCGTGTTGTCGTCAACAAAAGTCGGAACAAAAGAGTCTTTGGGAGTGAACCCTATAAAAAGGTTAAGATATTACAGCGTGACTTACTTAATCGGTCTTCTGATCTCTTGGTACGGAACCGGGTTCCCGGAGTGGTATTACTGGATTCCTGTTAAAATCGTAGCGATTTTTGTAATGCTGGTGGCGGGAAATGGAATTTATTATATTGCAGAAGAGGGCGTACATTTTCTTATAGCTGGCTGTAAAATGATCAAATATATTTTAATTTCATTTGCGATCCTATTTATTTTCGCTTTTATACAGCACATTTTTCGAATCGATCTTGCTTTCATCGTAGGGATTTAAAATAAAAAGGGAGGCTGCATGAACCTAAACCTATGGACAAGTTTTATCGAAATCGTCAATTTGCATGACTGCAAAGACGAAACTTATTTCAAAAACATTGTAGCTTGGCTGAATCGAAACACTTATTATTTTTCCGACGATCTTTTAAAACGACATAGACTGGATGCTCTGCTGGCTACCGATCCTGCGGAATATGAAGTTCGATCCTGCGGATATTCGACTTTGGCTAATTGGAAAGGCATAGAAGAGTCGGGGATCAAAAGAATGAAATTGGACACTTTTCTTATGCTGGTGAGCGATGATCTGTGGGAAATGTTTCCGACGAAGCGGCAGCAATGCGCACATTGTGACGTGGACGAGATGAGATATGTGGTCATCCGAACCGAAGATCAAGATCGGGAAGAGCTTGCTCTGGAATGTATCCAATGCGGGGATTTGGAGTATTGGGACGGAAGGGAATTACAAGCCAATATACAAACCATTCGACCCGCCACAAAAAGCGACAGATTAGACTTGCGTTTGCGATTCAAAAGGTAGTACCTTGACCAACCCAAGCCTTTAAAATGCTGATCCTCGATCAGGGTTTTAAAGGCTTTTTACGTACCAAAGCAAATTTCGAAACCTCTTCAAAAAACGTGAACCCCGCGCCGTTACCGGCTTCCTCGCTCTTCTTCGTATCCAATTGCAAAAAACGTTACCCGCTCGAAACCTGACGATTGCCCAAATTCGCGACTTCCATTTACAGTAAGTGCACAAAGCATTCCCCAATCCACCCGGAGGTGACGTTATGGGCAGCCTCGATATCAGGGCGCGCAAAGCCAGCGAGAAAGAAAGTCGAATGAGAGCGAGAAGCGCCCTCGGCAGACGCCGAAGATGGAATATGAACAAACCGCTGCTCGTCATGTTCCTGCCGATCGTCGTCTTTTTTATTCTATTCAAGTACGTGCCGATGTTCGGATTTGTGATCGCTTTCAAAGATTACAACTTCGCGGACGGCATATTCGGAAGTCCGTGGGTGGGCTTCGACAACTATAAGTATCTGTTCCAGAATCCCGATACGCTCGGCATTATCCGCAATACGTTAATGCTGAGCGCGCTGACGGTGTTCGTCGGATTTCCTTTCCCGGTCATCTTGGCGATCCTGCTTAACGAAGTCCGACGCTCTTGGTTCAAACGTTGGGCGCAGACGCTGTTGTATCTTCCGCATTTCCTCAACTGGGTCATCGTCGGCGGTCTGGTGCTGATGATGTTCTCGATCGAGACGGGTTTCGTCAATAATCTGCTCGAACGTCTAACCGGCAGCGCGTATCCGTTCTTGTTCAAAGAAGGTTCGTGGATTACCATCTTCGTCGCTTCCGGCATCTGGAAAGGGGCAGGCTGGTCGGCGATCATCTATCTGGCGGCGCTGACTTCGATCGATCCGAGCCTCTACGAAGCGGCGGGCATGGACGGAGCGGGCAAATGGAAGCAGATTCGCCATATCACGCTTCCGGGTCTGATGCCGACGGTCATTCTGATGTTCATCTTGGGGATCGGCAACGTGATGGATGTCGGCTTCGACCAAGTCTACGTCCTTCAGAATCCGGTCGTGATTAACGTAGCGGAAGTCATCAGCACATGGAACTTCAAGGTCGGCCTCGGTTCCGGACAGTTCAGCTACGCGACGGCGATGGGACTCTTCGAATCGTTGATCGGGCTGACGTTGGTGCTGATCGTCAACGGAATCGCCAGACGGTCGGGACGCGGATTATGGTAACAGGCTGCGGCAAAGAAAGGGGAGAACGTCCATGAAGCCGACCAACGGCGAGAAAGTGTTCTACGGAGTCAATTATTTCATTCTGGCGCTGGCCGCTTTGAGCTGCCTGCTGCCGATCATCCATATCGTGGCGCTGTCGCTCAGCGGCAACGAAGCGATTACCCTCGGCAAAGTGGGATTGTGGCCGGTCGACTTCACATGGACGGCTTACAGCAAACTGATCGAGGACACGAATATCGGCGGCGCTTTTCAGAACAGCTTGATCATCACGCTCGTCGGAACGGCGCTGAACATGGTCTTCACCATCCTCGCGGCCTATCCGCTGTCCCGCAAACATTTTTACGCGAGACGCTTCATGACGCTGGCGATCGTGTTCACGATGCTGTTCACGGCAGGTTTGATCCCGAATTATCTGCTGGCGAAATCGCTCGGGCTGGTCGGCAATTACGGAGCGCTGTGGCTGCCGGGACTCGTAAGCGTATACAACCTGCTGGTGCTGAAGTCCTTTTTCGAAAATATTCCCGAAGAATTGGAAGACGCGGCGAGAATCGACGGAAGCGGGGAGTGGCGCATCATTCTTCAGATCGTGCTGCCGCTGTCGGTGCCGGTCATCGCGACGATCGCGCTCTTCTACGGAGTGGCGCATTGGAATTCGTTCTTCAACGTCCTGATCTACATCAACGACCCCGAGCGCTTCAATCTGTCGGTGCTCGTGCAAAATATGATCCAGAGCCAATCGCTCATGTCGGAACTCGCGATGCTCGACCCGGACGCGTTCCGCAAGCTGACGCCCGAGTCGATCCGTTCCGCCGGGATCATCGTCATGATTCTCCCGATGCTGGTCGTGTATCCTTTTTTGCAGAAATATTTCGTCAAAGGCATGCTGATCGGTTCGGTCAAAGGGTAAACACATTCGTCTAGAGAGAGGGGAAAAAGAATGAGCGCAAAACGTTGGAGCAAAACGATGACGGGCGGAATCGCGGCGGTGGCGGCGCTGTCGATGGTACTGAGCGGCTGCGGAGGCAAAGAAAAAACGGAAGGCGCGGCGGACGCGAACGGAAACAAAAAAGAATCGATCTCCGTGTCCGTCTACGACCGGGGTCAGATTCCGAAAGAAGAAGGCACGTACGCCGATAACCGATGGACCAAATGGATCAACGAGAACGGGCCGGTCAACGCCAAATTTGTGCCCATTCCCCGCAACGAGTCGCAGCAAAAATACAGCATGCTGTTCGCTTCCGGCGACGCTCCCGATCTCGTGCTGGAGTACGATACGGATTTCTTGAATTCGCTGTGGTCGCAGAAGCAGCTGCTTCCGCTCGATGATCTGATCGCGGAGCACAGTACCGAATACAAAGCGCTGCTCGAGAAAGTGCCGGCGCTCAAGACGCTTGGAACCAAGCCCGACGGCAAATTGTACGAGATCGGCATGGTGACCAAACCGGAAGTGCTCGGCGCGATGGTTATCCGGCAGGATTGGCTCGACAAGTTGGGTCTTCAAGTGCCGCAAACGATGGACGAACTGTATGCGGTAGCCGACGCGTTCGCCAACCAAGATCCGGACGGCAACGGCGTCAAAGACACGTTCGGCATCAACCTGAGCCAATTCGCGACCTACTATATCGACGCGATGTTCCAGAACGAGATGTTTATCATCCAAGACGATCAGTTGATCCGCCAATTCGACCGCATCAAGCCGGCGTACGATTTCAAGAAAAAGCTGTTCGAAGGCGGCATCGTGGACAAAGATTTCCTCTCGGACAAAAACGGCCAGAAAGCCGAACAGGACTTCGCCAGCGGCAAATTGGGCATCTACCTCGCGTATCGCGGCGTGATCAGCAAGAACTTCGACACGCTCAAAAATACCGATCCGAATGCCAAAGTGACGGCGATGGCGTTCCCGGAAAGCGAATTCGGCCGTTTCGGTCCCGACTTCAATCCGGCGATCCAGATGACCGGAGCCGTGAACGCCAACGCTAAGAATCCGGAAGCCGTCATGAAATACATCGACTTCATGGTGACGCCTTCGACGGTCGAGACGCTGACGAACGGGATCGAAGGCGAGAATTACGCCAAAGAAAGCGACGGCAGCATCAAACCGATCGACGAGAAGAAAAACGAAACGCAGATGGGCTACCTGAACGATTACCGCATGTTCATGCCGAAATACATCCTCGAAAGCAACAGCGTGGACGGCCGCATGCTCAACTCGACCGATCCGATCGACAAAGAATGGCTGGCGGTCTCGGCGGAAATGGACAAATTGTATCTCGATCCGGAACATCCGCACCCGGGCTTCACGCACGCCAAGTTCCGTCCTTCGCTCGATAAAGCGATGACGACGACCTTCAACGACGGTTGGAACAACATGAACGACACGATGGCCAAAGCGATCGTCAGCGGAGATGCCTATACGGTCGATCAAGGCGTCGAAGACGTGAAGAAATCGTGGTACGCGTCCGGCGGCCAAGCGCTCGAAGACTGGTACAAGCAATGGTATCAGGACAACAAAGATTCGTGGATCTTCATGAAAGACCTGTACACGATGAAGTTCGAGTAGAACATTCCGATTAAATGAACAGATTCGAACCTGCGGCTTCGGGTGCCTTCGTGCTCCGAAGCCGCTTGACGGAGGTGGGAGAATGCTGCTGTACGACGGAGAAACGCTGGCCCGAAGCCGTAGACTGATCGAAACCGTGCCCGCGATGACGCGCGGCTGGAACAAGTTCGCCGCCGAGATGTCGAGCCGGGACGACCGCTGGTCGGAAGAAGCTCGGGAGAAGGTGGCGCTGCTGAGAGAACGCTGGAAACGGCTCGGCGGCAGCAAACTTTTTTCGCTCGGCAACGAAGTGCGGGAACTGGCGAAACAAGCGCAGAATCTGGCTTACTATGCTCGGATGACGGGAAGTTCCGAAGCGGAGCGGCGGGTGCGGAGCCTGCTGGCGCTGCTCGGCGAAGAAGAGCGCTGGGTGTATCAAAGCGGCGGCGGTCGGAATTCGGACCTATGGACAGCGGATATCGGGGTCTATCTCTCGGCGGCTTACGATGCGGTGCGATCGGGCTGCACGCCGCAGGAGCGTTCGGCGATCGAAGATATGCTGTACGAGAAAGCTTATCTGCCGCTGTATGAGGACTGGCTGCATCCGGTCAAAAAGATCCATGCGCTCGACACGATGGGCCATAACTGGTGGATCGTATGCGTATCCGCGGCGGGACTGCTGATCTTGACGCTGGGCGATCGCGTGCCGCACGGCGAGGACGCGCTGCATGCCGTGACCGAAGGCCTGCGCGAATGGTTCGCTTATCCGGGCAACGTGCTTCAGAACAAGCAGGCCAATTTCGGGCCGGACGGCGATTATGTGGAAACGATGGGGTATCTGGATTACGCGTTGGGCAACTTTTTCGTATTCGAGACGGCTTACCGACGCCGAACGGGAGACGAGACGCTCGGCGAACTGCCGGTATTGGCGAAGATTCCGGGCGTGTATCTGGAGACGATCTATCGGAAAAAGACGCATGCAGAGGAGGCGGAGCGGGATCGTGCGGGGGAGGTCGGCACCTTCCATTTCGGCGACGACGGCGATCGGCGCAAACATGCGTACGTCTGGCTGCGGCTCGCGGATCTGACGCGGCGCGGCGAACTGCTCGGACTGTTCGCCGATATCAAAGGCGATCCGGCGGAAGCGGCGGAATTGGCTTTCTACCCGGAAGGACTCGAAGAGCTGCCGCCCGTATCGGACGAGACCGAAGGCATAACGGTTCTGGAACATTCCGGCTACGGATTCGTGCGCTGGCAGAGCGGCGGACAGCAGATCGTATTGGCGGTCAAGACCGGAGAGAGCTGGAACCATAACCATCTGGACGCCGGTACGTTCATGCTGACCGTCGGCGGAGCCGTGTACGCCGACGATTCCGGCCACTGCGCGTATTCCAAGCCGCTGTATAACGGCTATTACCGGCAGTCCGCCGCGCATAACGTCGTGCTGCTCGACGGCCGGGGCCAGCCGCCCGCGCTGATCGAAGAAGGAACGAAGTTTCCCGGCTCGATCCCCGACTGGCTGGACGCGCCGGATTACAAATACTTATTGGCGGACTGCGTCGGTCCTTACTCGGGCCTGTACCGCCGTTTCTATCGGCATTTCCTGTGCCTGGAAGGAGCGATGATCGTGATCGACGATTTGCAGTCGGAACAGGGCGGCATGTTCGAATGGCTGCTGCATATGCCGGCAGGCTTGAAGATTACGACCGGCACGGCGGAGCCTAGTTTGTCGATCGCCGGCAGCAGCGGCGAGATGAAGGTGCTGCATCCGTATCCGCGGCGCAAAGAATATGCGAAGCGCGCCGGTTATTTGCATGCTCCGCCGCGCGAAACGGGGCGCGAGGACGAATTCCCCGAAGCGGACTACGCCGGCGTCCGCTCGCGGTCTGCCGACGGACGGATGAAGTTCGTCAGCGCGTTTCTGCTGCCGGAGCGCGGGGAGCGGAAGACGACGGTACGGCGTCTGGAAGCCGGAGAAAGCGCGGCATACGGCGGCCAAGAAGCGGATAGGGATACGGCGGCCGGGAAGTTGTCCGGCAGCGAAAAGGAAGGCGGCGCGAACATGGCCGGGATGCTGCGACCCGGATCGAATCCGTCGGAAAGCGTCGGCGGCGCGCATAAGGTTGGAGCGACCGATTCGTCGGCTGGCAGGATAGAGGGAGACGACACAAGGGTCGCCGGAATGTCTTACGGCTTTGAAGCGAAAATGTTAGGCGAGCACGCGGCTTCGCAGGCGGAAGAACTGGGTGCGGCTTTCGGCGAGGCGCTTTCGCCTCGCGAAGATCCGGGCGAAGACGTGCAGGCGCTGCGTCTGGAGCGCCCCGATGGTGCGATCGTCGACGTGTTCGTCAACCTTCGCGCCGACGGCCGCGTCATGCACGAGAATGCGCACGCCGTATTCGGCGGACTGGAAACGGACGCGTTTCTGTGCACGCTGTCCTACGGCCGAGACGGCCGTCTGCGGCGGGCGACGCTGCATAACGGCAGCTATCTCAAGCTGAACGGCCGCTGCCTGTTCAGCTCTCTGCTCAAAGCAAGCGCCGCGATCAGCTATCGCGGCGGCGAAGTCGAAGTCGGCGCGTCGCTGTCCGCCGACGCTTGGTGCTATTTTTCTCCGGTGCCGCCGGAGCAAGCGGCGGGCGAAGCGGGCGGCGGCTCCATGACCCCGCCGGAACGTGAAGCCTACGTGCGGCAAGCGAACGCCGCCGCCCGGTCTGCAAGCCATCCGTCCGGGGAAGCCGACGTACGCTTCGATCCTCTTTCCGGCTTATGGAAACGCAAGATGCCGGCCGGGCGCTCAAGCTTCCGCCTGCCGTTAGGCGCTTCGGCCTCGCAGCCGATCGAATAAGTCCGAAAATCCCTCTAAATCATCGGTTTTATAGATAAACAAGCCGATAAGTCCATATTTCCGTCTAAATATCTCATTTAATCGGCGAAATCGCGAAAAGAGAAGAAATAAGCGGATTTTTGGACTAGTTTTTGCTTTAGCATTCGTTTTCGAGAAAATAAGCGGAAAATTGGACTTAACCGCATGATGATCGCATAAGGTTCGCTGCCGTTCTCGCTGTCTCGACGGACTAAGGCGCGGAGCGACTGCCGAGCCGCAGATCCTGAACTCCGCGATCCCGCCCACTACCCGAAGGAGGCTCACGCTCATGTTCATGACCGAAGACAAGTTGAAAGCGCGGCTGGAAGAACTGGAACGGCTCCGGCATCGGCCGCTGCTGACGTTCGAACACCTCGAGATTCTGCCCGATTCCGAAGAAGAGAATGCGGCGATGCCGCCGGCGGACGAGTCGCCGGAATGGAGCGCCGTCCCGCTCGGCGAACGCTGGATCGGACGCGACCGTTATTTGTGGCTGCGGTTGGAAGCCAATCTGCCGAACACGCCGCCCGGCCATCGGTTGGTCGGCGTGTTCGATTTCGGCCGAACGAGCCACGGCAGCAATCAGGGATTCGAATCGCTGCTGTTCGCGAACGGCAGCCCTCGGCAGGGCGTCGATTCCAATCACCGCGAAGTGTTCCTCGACGATCTGGCGGGAAGCCCGGTCAAGCTGCATTTCCGGCTGTGGTCGGGACTTGAAGGCGGCGGACCGAAGACGCCGCAGGAGCATACGCTGTCCCGGGCCGAGATCGCGCTGCTGCATATCGCGGCGGACGATCTCTATTATACCGGCCGGGCGATGCTGGAGACGGCCGTGCTGCTCGGCGACAAACGCCCGGAGCACGGCGACCTACTGAACGCGCTGAACCGGTCATTGAATCGGCTCGATTGGTCGCGGCCGGGTTCGGACCGTTTTTACGAATCGGTCTCGGCGGCGTCGGAAGAACTTCGGGAGCGGTTGGACGCTCTGCGCGAAGCTTACCCGCAGTCCGTCGAGCCGGTGACCGTCCGCTGCGTCGGGCATACGCATATCGACGTCGCTTGGCTCTGGCGGCTGCGGCATACGCGGGAGAAAGCGGCGCGTTCTTTTTCCACGGTGCTTGCGCTGATGAACGATTATCCGGATTACGTGTTTCTTCAGACGCAGCCGCAGCTCTACGCCTACATCAAGCAGGATTACCCGCAGCTCTACGAACGGATTCGCGAACGGGTCGCCGAAGGACGCTGGGAAGCGGGCGGGGCGATGTGGCTCGAAGCGGACTGCAATCTGACGTCGGGCGAATCGCTGGTGCGGCAGATCCTGCGCGGGACGCGCTTTTTCCGGGAAGAATTCGGGGCGGAGAACCGTTATCTCTGGCTGCCGGACGTATTCGGGTACAGTTGGGCGCTGCCGCAGATTTTGCGCAAATCCGGGATCACGTCGTTTATGACGACCAAGATCAGTTGGAGCCAATACAACCGGATGCCGCATGACACGTTCGTCTGGCGGGGAATCGACGGTTCCGAAGTGCTGACGCATTTTATCACGACGCCGGAGATCGAATTTCCGCACGAGACCTATTATACGTACAATGGGTATATCGTCCCGGCAACGGTGCAGGGGATCTGGGAACAGTACAAGGATCGTCAGATGAACCGCGAACTGCTGCTCTGTTACGGATACGGCGACGGAGGAGGCGGAGTCAACCGCGACATGCTGGAGATGCGGCGCAGATTGGAGCATATGCCGGGACTGCCGAAGACGGTGACGGGTCGGGCGGACGGCTTTTTCGAAAAATTGGAACGGACGGCGGCGCAAACGGAAGGGTACGTGCATACGTGGGACGGCGAGCTCTATCTGGAAAATCACCGGGGAACCTACACGAGTCAGGCTTGGATCAAAAGAGCGAACCGTAAACTCGAGCTTGCGCTGCGGCGCTCGGAGATGCTGAACGTCGCGGCCGGCCTGTTCGGAGAACACGACGCGATTCAAGGACAGCGAATGCTGGACGAAGCTTGGACGATCGCGCTGCGCAATCAGTTCCACGACATCATCCCCGGCTCGTCGATCGGCGAAGTATACGAAGACGCGCGCGAAGAATATGCGGAAGCCGGCAGGTTGACGGCCGCGGCGGATCGGGCTTCGATCGCGGCGCTTGCCGGAACCGGGAAGCAGCCTCGCGACAGCGAAGCCTATCACGCGAACGGCGAATCGTTGTCCGGCAAAATTGTCTATACCGTGTTCAACGATTCGTCGTGGGCGGTCGCGGGGCTGGCCGAGATCGCGGAATCCGCAGCGACGGCGGAGAATCGTCTAACCGGAGCGCCCGCGCCGCAGTTTGCGGGCTCGGCTTCGGGTTCGCCCGGCGCAAACGGAGCTTCTGCCGGCGGATATTGGCAGTCGGCCGACGGACAGAAGCTGACGGCCCAACGCACGGAATCCGGCTGGTTGGTGGAACCTGGAGAAATCGGAGCGCTCGGCTTCGGGCAGATGATCTTCGTTCCCGACCGGGCGGACGAGGCCGCTCTCGGCGGCGATTCGACAGGCGATCCGTTCGTTTGGGACAATGGCACGTTGGAGACGCCTTTTTACCGCTTCGAATGGGACGGAAAAGGGAAGTTGAGCCGTCTATACGACCGCGAGCATGGGCGAGACGTGTTGGCAGAAGGCGAGACAGGCAACGTCTTGCAGGTGTTCGAAGACAAGCCGCTGCAATTTGATGCTTGGAATATCGACCTTTTCTACGGAGAGAAAATGCGTACGGTAGACGATCTGATCGGAATGCGTCTGATCGAAAACGGTCCGCTGCGCGCGTCGGTCGAATTCGAATGGAGTTACGGCGAATCGCGAATTCGTCAGGTGATGCGCGTATACGCCGCAAGCCGCCGCATCGATTTCTGCACGAAGGTCGATTGGCAGGAGCGCCGGCAGCTGCTCAAAGTCGCTTTCCCCGTCGAGATCCGGGCCGCGGAAGCTTCTTACGATATCCAGTTCGGCAGCGTGAAGCGTCCGACGCATTGGAATACAAGCTGGGATTATGCCCGGTTCGAGACGGTCGGGCATCAATGGGCGGATCTGTCGGAACGAGGCTACGGCGTCAGTCTGCTGAACGATTGCAAGTACGGTTACGACGTCAAGGATCGGACGCTGCGGCTCAGCCTGATCAAATCGGCGGAATACCCGGACCCGGAAGCCGATCTCGGCGAACACGAATTTACGTACGCGCTGCTGCCGCATGCGGGAGATTGGGCGGAAGGCAGAACGGCGCAGGAAGCTTGGAATTTGAACAGTCCTCTGACCGTCTGGAAAGGCGAAGTCGGACCGGCCGGATGTTCGTTGCTCGACGTATCGGCCTGGCATGCGCAGATCGATGCGATCAAGGTGAGCGAAGACGGACACGGATATATCGTCCGTCTGCATGAATGCGAGGGGCGAAGCGGGGAACTGCAATTGTCAGGATTGGGCGAACAGGCCGTCTGGCAAGAAACGGATCTATTGGAGCGACCGATCGGCGAAGAACAGACCGGAGAACCGAGTCGGATGCTTAAACCGTACGAGATCAAGACTCTTCGGATACGCATGTGAAATAGATTGGAATGATTCTAACAGAAAACGATTGTTGCGTAACATGTCTCCTGAAAAAGCTCGAAGAATATTCTACTCAAAAAAATGCTTGGTTTAAAATGGATTTTAAAGGTATCATTTGTAGTGTAAGCTAACGAGTAAGTAATTTTTGAAGAAAAAGGGAGACATGACTATGGCGGGGGAAAAGAAAAAAAAGGCCTTTCCAGATATCAATAAATTCCATGAGAAATTGTATCTTGACCTCGAATCGATGATTCAGAAGCTAGATGAAAATTTGGAGTTTAAAATGTATGCGTTTGTACTGAATGAAAAAGGAAGTGTTGAGAGCGCAACACGTGTCAAAACAGTACTCACAGGTGAAAAAGGCGCCAAAACCCAAATCAAGCCAGAAAAGTTGGAAAACCATTCTGAGGTATTAAAGAAACTTCGTTTACCGGACGAGTGCTGGAGCGGAGATTTAGAAGGTTTAAATCGAAATATACAGCAATACCAGTTATCGCGAACCGAACCTCTTCAGCAAAAAGAGTCATTGGAAACAGAAGAGTCGATGATTTACGGGTTACCTGATGAAGGCTCTGTTGTTGCTGAACGCAAGAGATCTATTGTGTATGCGCAATCTTTAAAATTTTCTTTGTTCGAGGGGCAAAAAGAGACTTGCTTGTATGTGATTGCGCTAGATTATGTTGACCCGGTGACACAAGAGGTTTTTTATGGAAAATCGGAGTTCTCATTTTTGAAAATGTTTCTTGACTATTATTTTAAAGATTATTATGTCGAAACTACGCTAGAATCACTCAAACATTTAGAACCGAAATATAAAGAAAGTCCCCGTGATTTTTTGCAAAGACTTGCCAAAATGTTCTTGGGTAAAATGCAAGCGATTTTGGAAAATGAAAAGACTTTGGCTTGGACTGCATCCGGTAATAATCCGATAGGAAATCAAATAGCCATGCTTGAAGGATTGCAAGATCAGTATATATTCAGTACGCTTATGGATAATCTAGAAGGCATTTCGACCCGTACTTACGAAGGCGAAAGTCCTTTTGGATGCTTGTTACTTATACCGTCTGAGCTACTGGAAGGGCAACATGAACTGATTGATTACGCGATTGAATTCGATCGAAGTGATCAAAGTATTCCTTTGGAAGATAGCCGTCGGATTCGTAAATTACTTGAATTGACCAGCAATAAGTCGGATTTGTTTTTGATTTCCGATGGAAGAAAGATTCATGGCATTGGTGAAGTGGATTGGGCAGTATTAAAAGAAACTCAAAATATCGTATTTCGGATTGATTTCAAAGGATTGTCTAGGTATGAAATAGCGCTGCTCAATATTGAGTCTACGGAAAATACGGACAAAAAATGGGAAGTTAAAGATGGAAGAAAAACTTTTACAATGACGACAAGCTTGAATATTATTTCTAACAAGCTAATGGGGGTTGCTTTCCGAAATCCTGAAATCAGCCAACAAAGCTTTGAGCCAGAACTTCTTTATCGTACACTCAAAGCACAATTTCGCAATGATCATGCTGAAGGAGAAGTAGCGAAAGATATTCAATTCGCGCGCTTGGCACAAGTGATTCTTGAAGCATCAAAGCAAAAAAGCGGAACGATGGTGGTCATTACGGATCCAGATACGGCTGTCGATGAAGTCAAGCGTTTGCGAAAACAATCTACTCCAGTTATCAAGAAGTTGATCGATCCACAATTTATTAGTCAACTCACCGCCATTGACGGCGCAATTTATTACGATACTCGCGCATACTGCCATGCGATCGGCGTTATTTTGGATGGTGTAGTTACTGAAGGCGTTGGAGATGCCAGCAGAGGGGCACGTTTCAATTCTGCATACCGGTATTTGGAGAAATTCAAAAAAGAGGATAAGCAATGCGTAATTGCTATTATTTCAGAAGATGGGATGGTTGATTTAATTCCAGAACCTGAAAGTGAGAAAGTCAATCGAAAACGTATCGCAGCATACTTGGAATATATCGAAGAAACTTCTGAAATCGATGATAAAATAGTGGTTTACTATGACAGGTTTTTACTAGGCGAAAGTGGAGATTCGGAGATCGAAGTAGATTCGACGCATTTATTTTTAATAGGTGATGCATGGTATAATAAGGAAAACCATTTTCAGTCAGTGAAATATTACACAAAAGGATTAGAGAACAAATTAGAGTTTGAAGTTGAAGTGAGGAGAAAGCTTGGGATCTCATATTATAATCAAAGCCTTTCACTGGAGCAGGAAAGAAAGAAACAACTTTTAGATCAGGCACTTAATCAATTTGAATTGATCTTGGATTATTGTGAAGCTAACAATAAATCGATGTCATCACACAACTATAATATGATGGGGGTCATTTTCAGTAGTCTGGCTAAAAACGAGGGAAATAAAGGTTTTTATCTTGAAGCAGAAAAATATTATATAAAAGCGATTGAGAAAAAAGATAATGCCATGTTTCGTTTGAATCTTATGAGGACAGAATTTATAGAAAATAAGTGGAAAGAAGCGTTGAATAGTTACCTGAAAGCAGAATTGCTTGATTTTGATTATGTTAACTCACACAAAAATAGAGAATTATTTATCCAACGTATAAAAGCAGAAGCCCAAAAGGATCATGAATATTTAAATTTTGCTCTAAAAATGTATGCAAATATTGAAGATCAAAAAATCCGTGAAAAAAGCGTCTTATTTCAAAGATTACAAGATATCGCTTCCGAAAATCTAATTTCTTCTAATCAACAAGCATTTGACTTACCAGATGATAAGTCGCAGGATGTTAATTAGAAGGTAAGCATTTAGTGATCAATGTCTGATAAATCAGAAAAGACGCATTTTATCTAGTATAGGGATGAAAAAAGAAAAAAGCAGTCTATCCACAGCGCGAAAGTGCGTCACGGATTGAACTGCTATTTTTCTATATCAGATCTTCTTCTCCCAAAGTTCCGCTTGATACGTCTTCACCTGCTGCTCGGACGCTTCCGGCCAGACGGTACGGAAATCGTGTTTGTCCTGCGGGATGATCTCGACCATCTTGTCGATCATGTCCTGCGGATCGAACTGCTGGGCCAGCATCTGCTCGCCTTTGAGCAGATCGGAACGTTTGGTGAAGTTGGTTTTTTCGTCGTACCATTTTTCTTTTTCTTCGAACATCATATCGTTGAAGCCCGTCTTGTAAGGTCCCGGGTTGATCGTCGCGACCTGCACGCCGTAGTTTTCGAGTTCCTGCTGAAGCGCTTGGGCGAGGGCTTCGAGCGCATGTTTGGACGCGCAGTACGGGCCGAGGAACGGATTGACGCTGAGTCCGGCGATCGAACTGGTGAACACGATTTTGCCTTTCTTGTTCGCGACGAATTTGCGCGCCGCGATCTGGGCCAATTCGATCGCGCTGAAGAAGTTCGTCTCGAACACCTGACGCACGTTTTCGACAGGCACTTCGGCGAACGGGCCGGTATGACCGATCGCGGCGTTGCTGACGAAGATGTCGAAATCGTGTTCTTCGACCTGCGCGCGATCGAGCGGATTGTTCACGTCCAATTTGAACACTTGAATATCCAGCTTCTCCGATTCGGCGTACTGCCGGAATTCCGGCACCTGCGAGATCGTTTCGACGGTGGCGATGACTTTGTGGCCCGCGCGGGCCAGCCCGATCGCCGTTCCTTTGCCGAGACCGCTGCCCGCCCCGGTGATGAAGATCGTCTTTTTGTTCGAGAAAATAGCCATGTCGTCTTCCTCCTTCTGTAGTGGGAACTCGGCTGCGAAGATCGCGCTCGAATCGCGGCCGTTCGGATCGGAAACATCTTATTCGTTTTACCCGACTGCGGATTCCCGAACCAAAGGAACCGCAAAAAGAATGTCCGCGTGCCGGATAAAATCCGTTTACAGAACTGATGTTCGGTGTATAATGAATGTAGAATCCGCAAAACGGAAAAAGGTTCGAACGAAAAGAAGCCTGACGGCGGTCGGAATCGATCGGAGGGACGAAGCATGAAGACGACGAAGAGGATCGTCATGCTGGCCGATATGGAGAGTTTCTATGCCGGCATCGAAAAATCGGCGCGGCCCGAATGGCGGGCGCTTCCGCTCGCGGTAGTCGGGGACCCGGCCGTGCGTTCGAGCGCGGTACTTGCGGCTTGCGCTATTGCCAAAAGGCACGGAATCCGTACCGGCGAACGCTTGGATGCCGCATTGTCCAAGTGTCCGGAACTGATCGCGGTGCGGCCGCATATGCAAACTTATATCGAAGTGTCGGCGCTGATCGTCGGCATTCTCGAACGTTATACGGATCGGGTGGAGCCTTATTCGATCGACGAGATGTTCGCGGAGGTGACGGGATCTCTGTCGCCTTACGGCAAGGAGCCGGAAGAACTGGCGCGTCTGATGCAGGCCCGCATCGCGCTGGAGACCGGCGTGCAGGCCCGATTCGGGATCGGGGCCAACAAAGCGCAGGCCAAGCTGGCTTGCGATCTGGCGGCGAAAACGTCCGACAGCGGCATCTGCGCCGTACATACGCAAGAAGATTGGGAAAACAAGATCTGGCCCGAGCCCGTGGGGCGCATGTGGGGCGTGGGACGCCGGATGGAAAAGCATTTGCAAGGCATGCGCATCTTGACGATCGGGGAACTGGCCCGTACGCCGCCGATGAGGCTGCGGGCGCGTTGGGGCGTTAACGGCGAAGTCTTGTGGCGCGTGGCGAACGGGCTCGACGATTCGCCCGTATCCCCTTGGACGGCAAAAGAGCAGCGCGAGATCGGCACGACGATCACGCTGCCTCGGCTCTATGCGTCGATCGAGGAGCTCGAGACGGTGCTGCTCGATCTCTGTACCGAACTCGGACGGCGCGCCCGCAGGATGGGCCGCATGGGCACTTCGCTGTCCGTCGGAGCTTACGGCGAAGGCGGTTACGGCCGAGCCGAGGGATTTCGTCGCAAAACCAAACTTCGCGACCCGAGCGATATCACGGCGGAACTGTTCGAAGCCGCCCGCCGGCTTCTTCGCGAACGCTGGAACGGTCTTCCGGTCCGGCGGATCGGCTTGTCGCTGTCCGGCTTGAGACCGTCGGAAGTCTATCAGCCTTCGCTGTTCGAAGATCGCGAAAAACAGCGGGCGATCGATCGCATGATGGACGAGATCAAAGACCGGTTCGGCGAGACGGCCATCGCTCGGGGACGGTCTCTGGCGCCGGGCAGTCGGGCCAAAGAACGCGCGGAGAAGATCGGAGGACATTACAAATGACCAAGAAGCTGCAAGGCAACGGATTATGGGAATCGAGCCGGATGATTCTGCCGGAATACCGCGAACGCATCCTGCGCGCGTCCGACGAGCACCACGGCAGGCGGCCCGACGCGATTCACGAAGACGAGCGGGAACGGATCGACGAAGCGGTCAAACGGTCGCTGGCGTCGGGGCTGCCCGTTCGTTTACGGCTGCGAAAAGCAGGGGCCGGCAGCTTATGGACGGAAGGCGTCGTAACCGACGCGAGTCCGATGCAAGGCGCGCTTCGTTTGAGCAACGAGGACGGCGTCCGGCGCATTCTCTACGCGGACATCGTCGGCGCCGAAACCAAAGAAGATTGAGCGAACCGCGCCCGCGCTGTCGGAGTGTTGCAATCGCGGGTCAAAGGAGCGACGATTCATGAAAACGACGGAAAGAGCGACGGAGGAAGACCTGATCTTGATTCGGGCGATGCTGGAGCTGCCTTATTTGATCAAGGTGCTCGATGCGGACATCAAACGGATCGAAGTTTCTTCGCTGCGCACGCGAGCCGCGCTGACGCGTCAGCTCGACCGGCTACGCGAGGAGACCCGGCACGAGATGCGGGAAGTGCGCTACAATTTGCGCGCCCGCGGAATCAAGATCGTGCGGCAGGAACGGCTCGAAGACCGATTGAGCGCCGATTATGTCTGCCGGGGGCATCATGACCGGATGACCCTGATGTGGAGCCGGGTAAAAGCGGACGTCGAAGAACTGACGGCGGCTTGTTTGGACGTGCGGCCTCCCCGGCGGATTCCGCTGGGCGAAGAGCAGGAATCGAACGCTTAGAGCACGTGCGGCTCGTCCCGTTCGCTCGAGCAGCCTTGTGTCGATTTTCTTCCGCAGGCGCTTCCTATCGTCCGGCGCATGCCGATATAATGAAAGCATTACGCGCGACGGGAGCGAGAAGATGACGACAGAAACGGGAAGAGCGGGCGAAGCCGCTCCGGGAGTATTGGAAGAAGCGATCCGGCGATATTGGCCGGATTATGCGGGGACGCCCGAAGCGGGGGCGAAAGGATGGAACAACACGACGCGGTTCGCCGAACATGACGGCAAGCGGTATGTGCTGCGCGTTTACGAGACGCACCGGGAAGCGGACCGGATCTTGTTCGAGCACGAGGTGCTGCTGAAGCTTGCCGAGGCCGAGCTGCCTTATCGGACGCCGGTGCCGCTGCGCGAGAGCGGCGGGGCGGGTCAGACGCTCGTCCGGCTGGAGGACGGCAGCGGCCGTTACGCGTGCTTGTTCGCGTATATCGAAGGCATGCGGCCCGCGGACGAGGATACGCGTCCCATGCGCGCGTTCGGCGCCGCCGCCGGCAGGCTGTCGCGGGCGTTGGCGGCGATCCGGCCGGAGCGCGCGCCGGCTTATCGCCCGTATTACGAACTGGGCGAGGCTTATCCGCTCTGCGGTCCCGAGCGGGTGCGCGCGTTCTGCGCCGAGCCGCCGGCCGCGCTTGCGGGCGTGCGGGCGCAGCTCGGTCTGTTGGCGGAAGCGCATGCCGAGATTCTGCGCGAATTGGACCATCTGCGCGATCTGCCGCATCAATTGGTGCACGGCGATCTGAACGCGTCGAACCTGTTGGTCGATGCCGAATCTCCGGAGCGTCTCGTCGCGCTGCTGGATTTCGAGTTCTGTACCCGCGATGCGCGGGCGATGGATCTGGCCGTCATTCTATCCGGACTTCCGGACGACGAGCAAGCCGTCGCGGCGTTTCTCGAAGGCGTCGCCGCCGAGCTGAGATTCGATGCCGAAGAACTCGAAGCGATTCCGCTACTCATGAGGCTGCGCAAAGTGGACGTATTCTTGCATTTTCTGACCCGCTATCTGGAAGGGACGGACGGACCGGACGTGTTGGAAGAACAAGCCCGTTCGCTGGCGGAGGATTTGGTCCGTATGCGCGACAGCGAGCCTTGCCGGGTTCGTTCATTGAATGCGCTGCGATCAGATGTTTTGCGCTAATTGAGAATGTAAACCGGCTCGCAAAGCCAAACGCGAGCCGGTTTTCTTATATTTGCGGCCTTTTTCTCGAAAAAAAGAAAAAAGAATTTTAAAAATTCTAGTTGATTATCATTCTCAATTAAGATATATTGAGTTCATCGGGAAACGAACAAAGTCAACCGCTTTCCTTTTTACTTTTCATATTCCGTAAGCAAGGAGCGAATATCATGGAAACCAATACATACCGTTACCAGACAGCACCCGGAGAGTTGTACGGCCAGATCGTCGACTTTTTGCATCGATACGAGAATCATAGACAAACCGAACCTTCGCGGCTGCGCGCGATGATGGAAGACGAAGAAACGGGCAGCCGGGTCGGCAATCTGACCGTGGTCAACGCGATCCGCTGCATCGGTCTGCACGAACCGATCAACGGCACGACGATCGCGGAGAAAATCGGGCTGTCGCGCGCCGGCGTGACCAAGATCGGTACGCGTCTGGTGCATGAAGGTCTGGTCAAGCGCGAACGCATGCGCCACAACCGCAAAGAAATCTACTATCGTCTGACGCCGGCCGGCCGCGAAGTATTCGAGACCCATCGTCAACTGCACGAACGGGAAGAAGAACGGTTCCGTACGTTCCTTAATGCGTACAGTCACGAGCAAATCGCTTTTGTCGGAGAATTTCTGCGTCATGCCGGCGCGGAATTCGAACGCCAACAGTTCATGGAATACGCCAGATAAGAACAGCAGGTTGGCTGGATAGCCGGCCGCCGCGCGAGCATTCTCGCGCGGCGGCTTTTTTGCGTATTCAAATCGTCGAACGAAGAGCGTAAAGTAAAGAAGAAACAAGCTTTGCGGTTCCGCGAAACGTTAGGGGTTCGCGCGCAGAGGCGCAGGCTTGAGTTCGATATTCGGTAAACGGGTATACATAATGGGATGACATTCGAAACAGAGAGGGAGATGTGCGATGTCGAAACTACTGCAAGGTCTGTTGGAACCGTCGGGCGGCGCGCTGCGTCCGCAGCCGCTCGAACCGTTGAAGATCGTATCGGGACGCGTCGCGGCGTGCGATCCGCTGACTGCGCCGCTCGAAGCGTTCGAATTGGAAGTAAAGCCGGGGACTTATCCGGTCTATGCTTGGCACAGCGAGCAGCACGGCGCGATCGCGGGAGCGGAGCTGCGATTCTCCGATAATAAGCCGGTGCGTTGGGAATTGGCCGTACGTCCCGGTCAGGACAAATCCGCGCTCAAAGAAGACGAGATCTTCGGTTATCCGGTCGATGCGGGCATCGGAAGCTTTGCCGACGAAGAAGCGCTGAGCGCTTTGCAATCTTTGGACGAACGCCTGCAAGAAGAACTGGGCGACGAATACATCAGTTTGTACGACGATCTGGTCGCCGACGTGCTCGAAGAACACGACGACGTCTGGGGCAACCTCGTTGCGGACGAAGAAGCCGGCTTGAACGTGATCCTGTTTACTTCCGGTCACGGAGACGGCGTCTACGCGTCTTACTGGGGAATCGACGAGAACGACGAAGTCGTCTCGCTGTTGACCGACTTCCGCGTATTGGAAGAAAGCTGATCGCGGCGAACCCGGTCGACCCGGAGTTCTTTTGGACGATTGGATTCGTTTTCTAAGCCCGACAGCATAGCAGATACCGGCTCGCCGCAGAACGATTCGTTCGCAGGCGGGCCGTTTTTTATCTTTTTCTTTGTCGGCTTCATGGTACAATGGTCAGCAAAGTCGGCCTTGAAAAGAAACGAGGCCATACAGTCGGAGGAGCAGACCCATGGGAAATGAATCGTTGCAGAAAACGAAGCAGGCGGAGAACGACGCGGCATTCGCGCATACTGCGGAAATGCAGGGCAAAATGGACGCGCTGCGCGCCGTGGCGATGCGTCTGGAACGCGCGGGCGTCGAGTACGCGATCGGCGGAAGCGGCATGCTGCTCGGCTTGGGATTGGCGGAAGCGGTACGCGATTGGGATCTGATGACCGACGCGCCGGAAGCCGAAGTCCGCGCGGCGCTGAGCGATCTGGAAGTGACGTCCGACAGCGGCACGAGCGAGCTGTACGGAAGCGGCAGCAAGCTTACCGTGGAAGGGCTGGAACCGGAAGTGGAAGTCATCGTCGGCTTCGCCATTCGTTCCGGGCGGGAGATCTGCCGTTTGCCTGCGCTGTCGGGCGGCGTCCGCCGCGGTCTGCGGATCGCCAGTCCGGAAGTCTGGTTCGCCGCGTACGCGCTGATGGGACGGACGGAGAAAGCGGCGCTGCTCGAAACGTATCTGCGCGAGCGCGGAGCCGACGCGGCGGCGGTCGCAAGATTGCGCGAAGAGCCGCTGCCTCCAGAATTGGCGCAGCGGCTCGATCTTCTGCCGATCGCGGAGAACTGAGTTTCGGCCGTCGCGAATCGTCTGTTGGAATCATGTTGTTCGAATCGACGGATCGGCGGCGAATCCGATCCGTTTGCTGTTTTTCCGTTTTTCAATCGCCCGCGCAGTCCTGAAGCGATCCCGTTTTCGGAGCGGGAACGGGAACTTGGCGGCGATTGACGAGCATGATGCTGCCGGCGATCATCAGCAGGCCGATCAGCAGCGTCAAAGTGGCTTTTTCGCCGAGCAGCAGAATGCTGAACGTATTCGACAGCACGGGGATCAAAAAGGTATAAGCGCCTACCGTGCTGACTTCGCCCGCGTCGATCAGCAGGAAATAGATCAGCCAGCCGCCCGCGATGACGAACAGGGAAATGAACAGCAGGATGCCGACGAAAGAAGGCGTCCACGAGATAGCGCTCCAGCTTTCCGTGCCGCTTCCGATCATCAGCAGCGCGGCGCCGCCGATCAGCAGCTGCACGGTCACCGCCCAGACGGAATCGAGACGCGCGCCTTGTTTTTTCATATAAATCGTGCCGAGTCCCCAGCAGAGAGCGGAAGCCAGCGCAAGCAGGATGCCGAGCGGCGACAAGCTGCCTTCGAGACCGCCGAGACTGATCACGGCCACGCCGGCGAATCCGAGCACGAGTCCCGCGATCTTGAACCGGTTCAACCGTTCGCCGAGCCAGATTCGGGAGAAGATGCCGAGCAGGATCGGCTGCAAGAAGACCAGCGTCGAGAACAATCCGGCGGGCAGATACCCGATGCCGATCGTTTGAAGTCCGTAATAGCCGCCGACGTTGAGCAGGCCGAGCAGCAGATAAGCGCCGGCGTTGGACTTCAAGCGCAGCGACGGCAAGCGGCGCAGCGCGATCGGCAGCAGGATCAGCCCGCCGATCAACGTGCGGAGTCCCGAGAACAGCAGCGGAGGCGTATGCGGCAGCGCCATCTTGGTAAGCGGCCAGTTGATCCCCCAGACCAACACGAGGAACAGCACCATTCCGAACGTTTTGCGCGGTGAAAATGCGTGAGTCATATTCATCATCCTTTCATTAAACAACAAGATAAAGCAAAATAAAGCGAAGCGCCGGATCGAAGCCTGAAGATGCGACGGCGATTTCGCTTTTTTGGCGTTTCGGGCTTATTAAGCGTATACTGAAAAACGACATAAATAAAATGAATGTTTTGCATGAAGGAGATAACGATAAAGTTATGACTATTACGCAGATCGCCGTATTCGTGAAGGTCGCCGAAAGTTTGAGCTTTACCCGTGCCGCGGAAGAACTGCATATGACCCAGCCTGCGGTCAGCCATGCCATCGCGGCGATCGAGTCGGAATTGGAGACCCGACTGCTGCTGCGCGACCGAAAACGCGGCGTAGCTCTAACGGACATCGGGGAGCGTTTGCTGCCTCAGTTTCGCGCGATGCTGCAACGGATGGATCAGATTCGGCAGCAGGTCGCGGCGGATAAAGGAATCGACGTCGGAAGCGTGTCGATCGGCGCTTTTCCTTCGGCTTCGGCGTATTTCTTGCCTACCGTTATCCGCGAGATGCGCGAAAACTATCCGAACCTGCATTTCGAATTGAGCGAAGGTACGGCCGACGAGATTCGCCGAGGCGTGCACGAACGCGAATACGACGTCGGTCTGGTCCTGCTTCCGGCTCCCGGACTGGACACGATTCAATTGGCCGAGAGCCGGATGGTGCTGCTGCTTCCGGACGGTCATCGGCTGCATCGCCGGGAAAAAGTCGCGATTCGGGATCTGGAACACGAAGATCTCATCTTATGCCGAGGCGGCCACGAAGTCGCGGTGCTGAACGCTTTCGAGCAGGAAGGTCTTGAACCGAATATCCGGTTTACCACCCATAACGTCAGCACGATGGTGGGCATGACCGCGCAAGGACTGGGCATCGGCATCGTATCGGAGATGGCGCTGTCCATGCACCCCCATTCGCTGCAAGTCCGGGAGACGGTGCCGTCGATCGTGCGAAGCATCGGCGCCGCCGTGCCTTCGCTCGAAGAAGCCTCGCCCGCGGTCCGGCTGTTCTTGGAGACGGCCGGCCGGCTTTTTGTGGAGCAGGAGGGTTTTATAGTAAAATAAGAAAGACGCTGTACCTATCTTTTCGCGTAGGCGGAGGAGGAAGGGGAATGACGGAAACGGAGCGAAGCATGGAACCTTTCAAATGGGTTCGACACGACGGAGGCAAAGCCTCGGTCATCTTGAACGCGGGCATGTACAAAAACGAAGTATTCGAAGAACGGGCGGACGAAGGGTTCGAAGGCGGCGGTTACGATTGGGCTTCTCTGGCCGCCGTGTTTCTCCAAGAAAAAATGCCGCATCTCGTCGGACGGGTGAAGTTCGATCCCGAAGCGGACATGTTCGCCGCTTATTCCGACGATCCGGAAGCGCTGGAATTGTTCGTTTACGCGTTCAAAGACGCTTGCGAAGACGATGCGTTGATCCGCGATTTGTTCTCCCGGGCGGAACTGGATTAGGCCGACTCGAAATTCGACCGCTCCGTTCACGAGATTCGTCAAAAACGATTAGTCTCGAAGACCTGTTTGATTATGAAAAAAGCCCCTGTTCACATTCGTTCGAAAGGCATCTGTTTACCTGCTCGGTAACTTGGTATGCGTCTCGCTTGTTTTTCGGTTTTTTTTGCGGCTTGCGGCGCAAATTCGCGAAAAAACGTTAGAAAGCAGGCGATTTGGTGTAATGACCCAAAGAGAGAGACATTTATCATAACCGGGAGGGTTAAAAATGAAAAAATGGTGGACTATGGTGTTCTCGGCCATGCTCGTCGTAAGCATGACGGCCTGCGGCAAAAATAGCGAAACGGCGGAAAAGCCTGCGGATACGACGGCTTCCACGGGAGCGGCGACCGAAACGCCTGCAGCGGAAACCCCTGCGGCCGAAACGCCGGCAGCCGAAGAGCCTGCCGCAAGCGGCGACGCTTCGTCGATGTCGGCCGAAGATCTGCTGAACAAAGCTCAAGAAGCGAGCAAAGAGCTGAAAAGCTTCAACATGAAAGCCGACGTCGAACAGAACATCAATCTGAACGGCCAAGAACAAGCTTCCACGACGAAAATGGACACGGACATGGTGCTTGATCCGCTGAGCGCGCATCAAACGATCTCCAGCGATGCGGGCGGCAAGGCGATGGACATCGAACAGTACATTACGCCGGACGCCGTATACATGGGTCTCGACGGCAAATGGACGAAACTTCCGGAAGCACAACGCGCTCAGATCATGAGCAGCATTGAAGCCTCGGCCAAACTGGAAGATTCGTTCGGTCAATTCAAATCGATGGCCAAAGAGATGAAAGTCACCGAAGAAGGCGACGATTATGTGCTGACGGCCAATCTGTCCGGCGACGACATCAAATCGATGGCCAAAGAAGTCATGGGACAGAACGATCCGCAAGGTCAAATGTCCGCGATGATCGATCAGATGAACATCGAGAAAATGAACGTCGTCTACAAAATCAACAAAAAAACGTATTACCCGACCGATTCCACGATCGATATGACGATGTCGATGAAGAACGAAGCGGGCGGCGAAGGCGCCGAAGCCGTGGACATGAAAATGGACATGGTCATGAAGAGCAGCATCTCGAAACACAACGAAATCAAAACGATCGAAGTGCCGAAAGAAGTTACCGACGGCGCGCAATAAGCTCCATGCCATGCAAGCCGGTCGCGAATCCCGCGATCGGCTTTTTCCGTGTGCGGAAAGGGATCATACAACCGCGACGAAAGGCGCATTCCCCGGCTTCTCATCGCTTTCGTAATAGGATATGCTAGAGCCAAGAGGGGCTGAATGAAGGTCGGGCTTTGTTGGGGAGCGCCGACCGGATCGTCCCGATTCTAAGCCCGGAATTTCGTATGCGCGAAAAGCAGCGGAGGGGCATGCGAAGCCGGGCGGACGAAGGTGGAATGGGATGATGTTGACGATCGATCAGTTTAGCGTTATAGAAACTTTCTCCGAGTATGGTCGAAAAGCCGTCTATCGTGCCGTCGACGGAGAGTCCGGCAAATCCGTTATTCTGAAAATTTTGCGCGCCGGCGCCGCGGACGCTCACGAGATCTCGCGGTTCAAACGCGAATATCGGCTGCTGAAGCGGTTAAGCGCGGATATTCGCGGCGTGGTCCGTCCTCTTCGATTGGAGGAGCGGGGCGGGCTGTTGATGCTCGAACTGGAAGACATCGGCGGCAGTTCGCTGGATCGGATCTGGGCGGACGAACCGCCGGATCGCCATGCTTTTATGCGTACGATGATCGGATTCGTCGAGATCTTGGAGGATGTGCACCGTCTCGGCGTCGTTCACAAAGACATCAAACCTTCCAATCTGATCTGGAACCGCAGAACCGACGAGGTTCGGCTGATCGATTTCGGATTGTCCGAAGAGCCGAAACGGAATTCCGATTCGGATTACGCGTTCGATCTGCCGGAAGGCAGTCTGGCTTATATGTCGCCGGAGCAGACGGGTCGAATCAATCGGGAATTGGATTTCCGTACGGACTATTATTCGTTCGGAGTGACGTTATACGAACTTGCGGCCGGTCAACGGCCTTATCAGGAGGAACACGCTCCGGAATATCTGTATTCGCTGATGGCGAAAAACCCCGTTCCGCCGCATGAAATCTCGCCGCGGAGCGTGTCGCCCGCTTTGTCCCGCGTGATCATGAAATTGATGAGCAAATCGCCGGAAGAGCGTTATCAGAGCGCTTCCGGCATCAAAGCGGATCTGCTGCGCTGCTTGGCAGGCGAAGAAGATTTCGAACCGGGAACGGAAGATCTTCGGGAACGATTCCGTATTCCGCAGCGTCTGTACGGCCGCGCCGCGGAGCTTCGGCAGGCGGAGGAATGGTTTCGCGGAGGCGTGGGCGAAGCGCCGCGTCTCATGCTTGTTTCGGGAGAAGCCGGAACGGGCAAAACGGCTTTCGTGCACGAACTGATGCAAGCGGCGGAGCGGGAGAACGGCCGTTTTGCCGAAGGCAAATGCGATCCTTACAATCAAAGCGTGCCTCATGCCGCGATCGTACATGCTTTTCGCGGGCTGATCGTCCGGTTGGCGGCCGAACTTCACGGCACCCTGCCTGCCGAGTCGGAGATCGCCGCGGCGCTGCGGCGCGAGCTGGCCGACGGCGGAGCGTTGATTACGCGGCTCGTTCCCGAACTGGAAGCTTGGATCGGCTCACGGCCGGAGCCCGAAGCATTGGGACCGGCCGAAGATACGAACCGTTTCTTCCTGACGTTCGCCGCTTTCGTTCGCGGCTTGACGGACGGCGGGCGTCCGATTCTGCTGTTTCTCGACGATATGCAGAGAGCGGACGCGGCCGAGATGCAGTTGATCGAACGGCTGATGCTTGATCCCGAGCTTCGCGGCTTGTGCGTCGTCTGGGCTTATCGGCCGAGCGAAACCGGAGAAGGCCATGTGCTGCCGCCCACGGTTTCGCGGATCGCGGCGAGCCGCGAGGTATCGGAGATCGAACTCGGCCCGCTGTCCAACGAAGCGTTGGAAGCTCTTGTCTCCGACGCGCTGCATGCCGATGTCGAGCGAACGCGATCTTTGACCGCGCTGGTCCGCCGCAGAACCCGGGGCAATGCGCTGTTCGCCCGGGAAATGCTGCGGGATCTGCATCGGGACGGATGGCTGGCTTACGATGCCCGTCGAGGAGGATGGGACTGGCAGACGGAGCAGATCGCGGAGCTGCCGGTTCGCGAAGACGTGCTTGAACTGCTGATGCGGCGCCTGCTGAATCTGAACGAAGCTTCGCGTCGTTTGTTGGGAGTCGGAGCCATTCTGGGCGCCGGATTCGACAGCGAGCTGCTGGAGCGGGGGAGCGGACAGGATGCGACGACCGTCGCCCGCTGCTTGAACGAAGCGTTGGAAGAAGAACTGCTCGTGCCTCAATCGGCTTTCGAAGCGGGAACCGCCGCAGTCGAAGAGGACGAGCCGCTTGCTCCGATCCGTTACCGATTCCGGCATGATCGCATTCAACAGGCGGCTTACGAGATGCATGCGCCGGAAGAGATCGGGCGGCTGCACCTGAACGCGGGCCGCGCTCTGCTGGAACGATCGGACCGGTTTCCGGCTCGCCGGGAAAAATATCTGCTGGAAGCGGCGTCGCATTTGAACGCCGGCCGGGAGTGGATCTCCGGCGAGACGGAGCGCGAGCGTCTGGTCGCGCTGAATATCGAAGCCGCTCGGGCGGCGAAGTCGGCGTACGGCTACGCGACGGCGCTGAATCTGGTCTCGGTCGCTATGGAAATGCTGGGAGATCGGCGCTGGGAGAAACATGCGGCATTAACGCGCGAAGGGTTGACCCTGTATGCGGAGTGCGCTTATCTGTGCCGCCGCGTGGCCGAAGCCGATGCGGCATGCGCGGAATTGCTCGGCCGCGCGAACGGTCCTCTGGAAGCGGCGGCACTGTACGAGATGCAGGTCGGTTTCTACTTCCATCTCGGTCTGATGCGCGAATCGCTGGACGCGGGCAGACGCGGGTTGGCGCTGTTGGATATCCGCCTGCCCGAACGCGCCGCCATGACGGGCGTGATGGCCGAGTTCGTTCGGGTCAAAGGAAAGCTCGCTTTGTCTTCGATTCAACGCGTCGAGAACGGGAAAGAGATGAGCGATCCGCGGGTGAAGCTGGCCATGCGTCTTCTGATCGGCATGTTTCCTCCGGCCTTCGTCTCGGGCGACCAGCCGTTGTTCGGCTTGCTCGTGCTCAAAAAAACCGGACTGACGCTGAAATACGGTCTGGCGCCGGAATCCTCGCTTGCTTTTACCGGTTACGCGCTGCTGCTGTCGGGAATGGGCGACGCGGAAGGCGCTTACCGATTCGCTCGGCTGGCGCTTCGCATCAACGAGCGGTTCAACGATCTGCGTTCGCGAAGCGCCGTGCAAGTGCTGGTCGCGTTATTCGCCCGGGTCTGGAAAGAACCGTGGCAGCGCCTGCCGGAAGCATTCGGGGAAGCGATCGATTCCGGAATGCGTTCGGGCAGTCTGCTGTATCTGGCTCACGCTTGTTATTACGTCAACCTATGGCATCCCGATATGGACCTGAACGCGCAGATCGAAGAAAGCGGACGCCATATCGCCATGATCGAAAACACCGGGCATCAAGAAGCGTTGGCCACCGCCAAGCTTGCCCGGCAGCAGTGGCGAAGCTTGGCGGGGCTGCTGGAAGATTCGACTTCGTTCGACGGGCCGGATTTCAGCGAAGAAGATTGTTTGGCGCAGCTGCGGCAAGCCGATTACCAGTCGGGCATCGCGATTTACTACCTCTACAAGATGAAACAGCAGTTTGCCGCCGGACAATACGAAGACGCCGCTTCGTATCTCGAACAAGCGGAAGCTTGCATCGGCGCTTTGGCCGGTTCCGCTTTTATGGAAGAATTCGCGCTGTACGCGGCATTGATCTGCCTATACGCGAAACGTCCGCCCGAAGCGGGCAAGCAGCGCCGCAGACAGAACCGGCTGCGCCGGGAGATTCGCCGTTTGCGGGGTTGGTCGGATCATAATCCGGCCAACTTCGCTTGGCATGTACGGTTGATGCGAGCCGAACTGGCCCGCCGAGCCGGCGACGTTAAAGAAGCGGGACGTTTGTACGACGAGGCCTGCGCGGAAGCGGAAGAGAATGCGCCGATCCGTTACAAAGCGTTGAGTTTCGAGTTGGCGGCCTCGTTCCGGTTTCAGAAAGGGCAGACCGATTACGGCGCTTATTTGCTGAACAAAGCGGTCTATTATTACGCGATCTGGGGAGCGGAAGGCAAGGTTCGCCAACTGGGTCTGCGTTATCCGCAGCATGCCGCGCCGCGCGACGAAGAACCTTCGGGGTCGGGCAGTCTGAGCGGTTCGACGGGCAGTATCGATCTCGGAGCGCTGATGCAGGCGTCCCAGGCCATTTCGCGGGAGATCGAACTGGACCATCTGCTGCAAGCGCTGATGGAGATCGTCATCAAGAACGCCGGCGCGCAGCGAGGCTGCATCCTGCTCCGGCAGAGCCCGATGATGGTCGAAGGCCGGTACTCGGCCGATCAGGATCGGGTCACGGTATTCGTGCGGGAAACGACCTTGTACGATCGGCTTCCGGAAAGTCTGCTGCACACGGCCGAGGAAACGAGGAAAACGTTGATCTACGACGACGCGAGCCTTGACCCGGAACTCGCCGACGATCCGTACGTGCGCGCATACCGTCCGCGTTCGCTCGTTTGCATGCCGCTGATCAACCAGAATCGGACGGTGGCCGTCATTTATTTGGAGAACAATCTGGTTTCCGGCGCGTTCACCCGAGAACGGATGAAGATCATCAACTTGCTGTCGCGGGACATGGTCTTTTCTCTCGAGAACGCGACCTTGTACGAAGAACTCGAACAATCGGAAGCCAAGTACCGGGAGTTGGTCGACAATATCCAAGACGGGATCTTCCTGATTCAAGACGGGCGTTTCGTGTACGTGAACGAAGCGTTGGCCGAGATGTTGGGTTACCGGGCGGAAGAGATTCTGGGCGCGCGTTACCATGCTTTTATCCATCCGAAAGACGCGGAACGCATCGAGAGTTATTATTGGAACCGCATCGAGAACCGCGAGGTGCCTTCCGAGTACGAAGCCGGCCTGCTGCATCGGGACGGTCTGCGCTCGATTATCGCGATCCACAAAGTCAGCGGCGTGACGTATCGCGGCAAACGCGCGGTCCAAGGCACGGTCAAAGACATCACGGCGCGCAAAAGGGCGGAGCAGGAACTTCGCCGGCACAAAGAACATCTCGAGGAGCTCGTGGCGGAACGGACCGAAGAGCTGGAACGCAATAACGAAGAACTGAATCGTTCTCTGAAGCTGATCGAACGGTTATCCGTGACGGACGAATTGACGGGTCTCTATAACCGTAGGCATTTCAATACCGTGTTTACCGAAAGCGTCGCCCGAGCGAATCGGTACGGACAGACGCTGGCTTATCTCATGCTGGATATCGATCACTACAAAAAATATAACGACACCTACGGACATTTCGAAGGCGATCGGGTGTTGGAACGTCTCGGCCGGACGCTGCACGGATTTTCGGCCGAAGGACGCAGCTTCGTTTTTCGGCTGGGCGGCGAGGAGTTCGGCATTCTGCTGCCGGGGGCGGGAGAAGAAGAGACGCGGCGTTACGCGGAACAAATCCGTCAAGGAGTCGCCGCTTTGGAGATCGAGCACAGCGGGCATCCGGAAGCGGGCATCGTGACGGTATCGATCGGAGCCGCATGGGTTCAAGGACCGGGAATCCAAGAAGAGAACTTATACAAAACGGCCGACGAAGCGTTATACGTTTCCAAACACGCGGGCCGCAATCGGGTGACTTTGGCGGAAAAGGAATAACCCGAAGAACTTTCGGCTTTCTCCGAGCGTCAATAGGAGAGAAAGAGGATGACAGCCGAAAGAAGGGAAGATCAAGATGAGCACGAAGAAAAGAAAAATAACGACGGCGATCGCGGCCGCGGCGCTGACGGCAAGCGTATGGTGCACCGGCGGAGTCTCGGCTTCGCCGGCCGTCATCCAAGCTCCGGGCAGCAGCATTCGCACGGATATGCAGACGACGGCGTATCAAGGACGGATCGGGATGCCGCTAAGCGATCTGGCGAAAGCGATCGGCGCGGAATTGAAATGGAAGCCGGCGGCGGGTACGCTGACTCTCCGCAAATGGAATCGCACGTATACGTTCAAGATCGGCAGCCGCGAATACGACGACGGCATGAACGCGGGACAGAAACCGATGCTGCTCGAACCCGTGCGCTCGATCGGCGGCCGGGCGTATATCGAAGCGACTTTTCTGCGGGTGATGGGGTATCAGGTGGATTATCGGGGCGGAACGTTGACCGTCGCGCCGCCGCTGGGCAAGCAGCTGCAGGAGACGCTGTACCGAGGCGATCTGTCTCAAGCGAGAAAGGCGGTCATGCGGATCGCGTCGAACGGACAACTGCTGCGTTACGAGCACGAGCCGCTGGAGACCAAGGCCGGAGAAACCTCCGATGAGATCTTCTTGTTCCCGCAGGGAGAAGCGCTTCGCTTCTATATGATGTACGGCGACACGGTTTCTTTGGTTCGATTCGAAGACGGCTTTCCGGTCGTGAAGGCGCAGGCCCATATTATAGAAGGAGACGGGGCATTCAAGCAGTTGTTCGGCGGCCGGGCGACAGGAGCAAACGGCAAATTCCCGCGGATCGACAAGCCTTTCTTGACGTACGCTTCGCACATTTTCGGAGAATCGACTTCGCTCAGCAGCGGCCGGGTCGAACCGGACGGTACGTATACGTCGCTCGGCAGCGAATATTGGTTCGGCGGACAAGTCGACAAAAGCCGGGGCAAGATCACGTATACGTTGGATGGGGAAAAACGGACGGATCAACGTTGACGCGTAAGTCCGTACGTCGAACGCGTCGTCGGCCAAAGCGGCTTCTTCTCCAAAACTCTTGAAGCTTCGCTTTCGGGCGAAGCTTTTTTGTACGGCAAAACGATGAAGCATTGACGGATAAGCCGTCATTCTATAGAATTCAAGCATTCGATTGACGGTAAAGGAAGGTGCAAGGTGAAAGCAGGTATATCGGAAAAACAGCAGGCGCTCATTTCCGCTTATGCGGAATCGCCCGAGAAACAGCGCAAGCTCTACAAGCGCACTCTGATCACGGTAATCGCTTCGCAAATCTTCGGCGGAGCCGGCTTGGCCGCGGGCATTACGGTCGGGGCCCTGCTGGCGCAGGAGATGTTGGGCGACGAGCAGGTGACGGGGCTTCCGACTGCCCTGTTCACGCTCGGCTCGGCGCTCGCCGCTTTTATGGTGGGGCGCGCGGCGCAGAAGTTAGGCAGGCGGGCCGGCCTCGGCATCGGATTTATCGCCGGAGGCTTGGGCGCGATCGGCGTCGTGGCGGCGGCGATCTTGAACAGCGTCGGGCTGCTGTTCGTATCGTTGTTCGTTTACGGAGCCGGTTCGGCAACCAATCTGCAAGCCCGTTACGCGGGAACGGACTTGGCCGGACCGGGTCAGCGCGCGACGGCGGTCAGCATGGCGATGGTCTTTACGACCGTCGGCGCGGTAGCCGGTCCCAATCTGGTCGAGATCACCGGAGACTTTGCGCGGTCTATCGGGATACCGGCGTTGGCCGGGCCGTTCCTGCTGGCCGCTGCCGCGTATCTGGTGGCAGGAAGCTTCTTATTGATCTTTCTGCGGCCCGATCCTTTATTGGTGGCCCGAGAGATCGCGGCACGCCTCGAACGGAGCGGCGCAGCAGGTTCGGCTTCGACGGCCGCCGACGAATCGGCGGGACGCAAAGGCGTCATGCTCGGCGCTCTGGTGATGGTGCTGACCCAGATCGTGATGATCGCGATCATGACGATGACGCCCGTACATATGAAGCATCACGGACACGGCTTGGGCGAAGTGGGACTTGTTATCGGCTTCCATGTCGGAGCCATGTATCTGCCGTCGCTGTTCACGGGAATTCTGGTGGATCGGATCGGGCGGATCGCGATGGCCGTAGCGGCGGGCGTAACGCTGCTGGCTGCCGGCGTGCTGGCCGCGTCGGCCCCCGCCGATTCGATGGTTCTGCTGATCGCGGCGCTGTGCCTGCTCGGCTTAGGATGGAACTTCGGTCTCATCAGCGGAACTGCGTTGATCGTGGATTCGACCACGGCGGCGAACCGCGCGCGCGTTCAAGGTTCGGTCGACGTGCTGATCGCGCTCGCCGGCGCTTCCGGCGGAGCGTTGTCCGGCATGGTCGTCGCGCATTCCAGTTACGCCGCTTTGTCTTACGCGGGAAGCGCGCTGTCGCTGCTGCTGATTCCGCTGTTGTTCGCGTTGAATCCTCGCAAATCCGCTCGTTAAGCGAGGCGGGAAGGCGTTCGCGATTCCTGATCAAGCTTTTCCGCAAAAGACGCATGTCGCCGATCCGGCGCGCATCGCGTCTTTTTTTGGCTATAGATCGGCTCTATCGCCTTATTCGGGTTTGCTATAGTAAGCCATAGCCTGAGGATATAGAGGGGAAAGGCAGAACTCGCGGTCTCGGATCGCTTTGGCGACGGGAAACCTTATGCCGCAAGGGCTGCGAGAAAACGGCCGTTTTCGGAGTGGCGGTTTGGCTATCGGAAAATCCGAGTACTGGACATGGAATTTGCCTATAACGGCTTCACGGAGGCTTTTCGAATACGTTGACACCCTCTCGCCTGCTGCCCTATGATCATACTCAAAGTTCAAGACGAGCCGCCGAGAGGCAGGCGACGCGAACATCCGACAGGGAGGACGATGAATATGACGCAAGCGAAAAGTTCGAATCTGGGGTATCCGAGAATCGGTGAAAAACGGGAATGGAAAAAACTGCTGGAGGCCCATTGGTCGGGCAAGATCGACGCCGCCGAGCTGGAGAGCGAAACGAAAAAACTTCGTCTAAGCTATCTGAAGAAGCAGCAGGATCTGCAAACGGAATTGATTCCGGTCGGCGATTTCTCGCTGTACGATCATGTTCTCGATACGGCGTTCACTTTCGGTCTCGTGCCGCAGCGCTTCACCGGCGGCGCCAACACCGTTTCGCATGACGAGAACTGCAGCTGCTCGCACGGTTCGCAAGACGAAGAACCGGCAGCGGCGCAGGATGCGGGCACGAAGTTCTTCGCTCCGAACGATCAAGGCGTATACGGACTGGACGCTTACTTCGCGGTAGCGCGCGGCACCAAAGCTTTCGCGGCTTCGCCGATGACCAAATGGTTCGATACGAATTACCATTATATCGTGCCGGAACTGCAAGGTCTGACGCCGAAGCTAACGCACAACCGTCCGCTGGCCTTCTATCTGGAAGCCAAAGAAGAGCTGGGCATCGACGGCAAACCGGTCATCGTCGGTCCGCTGACGCTGCTGAAACTGGCCCGCGGCATCGAAGCCGGACGTTTCGACGGCCTGCTGGACGAACTGATTCCGCTGTACGCGCAGGTGCTTAAAGAACTGAGCGAAGCCGGCGCGAAGTGGGTACAGATCGACGAGCCGATTCTGGTTCTGGAAACGAGCGACGAAGACGTGGCCCGTCTGCGCAAGATCTACGAAGCGTTCGCCGCAGCCGCGCCGGAACTGAACATCCTGTTGCAAACGTACTTCGAATCCGTGTCCCGCTACGAAGAGATCGTGCAGCTTCCGGTTCAAGCGATCGGTCTGGACTTCGTGCATGACCGCGGCCGCAACTTGGCGGTGCTGGAACAACAGGGCTTCCCGCAAGACAAGATTCTCGCCGCAGGCGTGATCGACGGCCGCAATATCTGGCGCTCCGATCTGAAGGTCAAGCTCGACCTGCTGCGCCGCATCGAGAAAGCCGCAAACGCCAAAGAACTGTTCGTTCAGCCGTCTTCGAGCCTGCTGCACGTGCCGGTCACGACGCGCAGCGAAGAAAAGCTGGACGCCAAGATCAAGAACGGTCTGAGTTTCGCCGACGAGAAATTGACGGAGATCGCCGTGCTGGTCAAAGCGTTGAACGAAGGCTTCGATGCCGCTGCCGCCGATATCCAAGCCAGCGTGGACGCGGTCGCCGCTCTGAACGCGTCGCCGGAACGCAACGACGAATCGGTGCGCGACGCCCTGAGCAAGCTGGACGCGGACCGTCCGGAACGTTTGTCTCCTTATGCGGCTCGCCGCGAAGTGCAAGCCAAACATTGGCCGCTGCCGCTGCTGCCGACGACGACGATCGGAAGCCTGCCGCAGACGACGGAAGTGCGCCAAGCGCGCAGCAAGTGGAAAAAAGGCGAGTGGAGCGAGCAGCAGTACGTCGATTTCCTGCACGCCGAAACGGAACGTTGGATTCGGATTCAAGAAGAAATCGGCATCGACGTATTGGTACACGGCGAATTCGAGCGTAACGACATGGTCGAATATTTCGGCGAACAGCTCGCCGGATTCACGACTTCCGCGTTCGCTTGGGTCCAATCGTACGGTTCCCGCTGCGTGAAGCCGCCGATCCTGTTCGGAGACGTGAAACTGCTCAGCCCGATGACGGTAACCGAGAGCGCTTATGCGCAATCGCTCACCGACAAGCCGGTCAAAGGCATGCTGACAGGTCCGATCACGATCTACAACTGGTCGTTCGTTCGCGACGATCTGCCGCGTTCCGTCGTGCAGAATCAGATCGCTCTGGCGCTGCGCGCCGAAGTGAGCGCGCTGGAAGAAGCGGGCATCGGCATGATCCAGGTCGACGAGCCGGCGCTGCGCGAAGGCCTGCCGCTGAAACGTCAGGACTGGCAGGATTACCTCGACGACGCGGTCTACGCGTTCCGCGCTTCCACGACGAGCGTGCAGGACGAGACGCAGATCCATACGCATATGTGCTATGCCGAATTCGGCGATATCATCCAAGCGATCTCCGATCTGGACGCCGACGTCATCTCGATCGAAGCGGCGCGCAGCCACGGCGACTTGGTCGCCGCGTTCGAAGACGGCACGTACGACAAAGGCATCGGCCTCGGCGTATTCGATATCCACAGCCCGCGTCTGCCGGAACAAGAAGAGATCGAATCGATCGCCAAGCGCGCTCTGGAAGTGCTCGATCCGGCCCAATTCTGGATCAATCCGGACTGCGGTCTCAAGACGCGCCGCGAAGAAGAAGTCGTTCCTTCCCTGAAGACGATGGTCGCTTCGGCCAAAGCGCTGCGCGAGCAGTTTGCCAAAACGGCCGCGGGAGGCGCCGTAGCCGGCGGACAAAACTAATGGGACTGCTCGACGAACTGCGCACAAGAGTGGTCGTCGCCGACGGCGCGATGGGGACGCTGCTGTATCTGAACGGCATCGACCGCTGTTTCGAAGAGCTGAACTTGACCCGTCCGGAACAGGTACGCCAGATTCATCAGGCGTACCTCGGAGCGGGAGCCGAAGTGATTCAGACCAATACGTATGCCGCTAACGATCACAAGCTGAAACGTTATAATCTCGAATACGAACTGGAAGCGATCAACCGGGCGGGAGCCCGGTTGGCCCGCTCCGCCGCTCAAGGTACGGGAGCTTACGTGCTCGGAACCGTAGGCGGAATCCGCAGTACCAAGCCGGGGGAAGTCTCGCTCGGCGAGATCCGGCGCAGCAACGAACGCCAGATCGACGCGCTGCTGTCCGAAGGGGTAGACGGCCTGCTGCTCGAGACGTTCTACGATCCCGAAGAGCTTCGCACCACGTTGGCGCTGGCCCGCAAGAAGACCGAACTGCCGATCGTCGCCCAAGTGTCGACGCAGGACTCCGGTTATTTGCAGGACGGAAGCACGCTGACGGAGATGTTCGCCATTCTCGAAGATCTCGGCGCGGACGTCGTAGGCTTGAACTGCCGGCTCGGCCCGTTTCATATGACCCGTTATCTCAAACAAGTTCCGCTGCCGAAACACGCGTACCTGTCCGCTTATCCGAACGCCGGTCTGCCGGAATACAACGAAGGCCGCCTGCGTTACCGCTCGGGCGCCGATTATTTCGGACGCAGCGCGCTGGATCTGCGCGACGAAGGCGTACGCTTGATCGGCGGATGCTGCGGCACGACGCCGGAACACGTCGCCGCGATGGTGGAAGCCGTCAAAGGTTCCGCTCCGATCACCGATAAAGTTCTGGAAGCGCTTCCGGGCAGTTTGTCGCGAACGGAAGGAAGAATCGAAGTCCGCGAGACCGCGGAAGAATTGGCCGGAGCAGGCGTTGTGCCGCCGACGGGCAAATTGTTCCACGAACTGACGGCGGCCAAAGACCATTCCGTCATCGTAGAATTGGACCCTCCGCGCACGCTGCGTACCGAAGGCTTTTTCAAAGGCGTGCAGGCGCTCAAAGAAGCGGGCATCGACGCGCTGACGATGGCGGACAACTCGCTGGCCAGCCCGCGGATCGCCAACGAATCGCTGGCCGCGGTCGTGAAAGAGAAGTACGGCGTGAAGCCGCTCGTTCATGTCGCCTGCCGCGACCGCAACATGATCGGCCTGCAATCGCATCTGATGGGCTTGGCCGCTTCGGGCATCAATCAGATGATCGCCATCACCGGCGATCCGTCCAAAGTCGGCGACGTGCCGGGCGCGACGTCCGTCTACGATTACAATTCGTTCGACCTGATCAAGCTGTGCAAGCAGTTCAACGAAGGCCGCCTGCCGTCGGGCCGTTCGCTCGGCGTACGGGCCAACTTCTCGGTCGGAGCCGCGTTCGATCCGAACGTGCGCCATCTCGACAAAGGCGTGCAGCGGCTGGAGAAGAAGATCGCGGCCGGAGCCGATTATTTCATGACTCAGCCGGTCTACGACGAGAAGCGGATCGAAGAGCTGTACCATGCCACCAAGCATATCAAGCAGCAGATCTTTATCGGCATCATGCCGCTCATCAGCGCGCAGAACGCTTCTTTCCTGCACAACGAAGTGCCGGGCATCCGGTTGACCGACGGCGTGCTGGAACGGATGCAGCGCTACGAGCACGACAAAGAAGCCGCGATGCAAGAAGGCATGAATATCGCCAAATCGCTGATCGACGTAGTGCTGGAATATTTCGGCGGCGTCTATATCATGACCCCGTTCCTGCGTTACGAGCAGTCGGCCGAACTGACGCGCTACGTGCACGAAGCGGCGGCCAAACGCGGGAATCAACGGGCGCGGTTGGTGCAGTGACCGTTTTTCGAGCCCGTTTCTGAACAGATCGTTTCGCGTAAAAAGAAAAAGCGTCCCGCCGTTTGCCAACGCAAACGTGCCGGGACGCTTTTTTTGAAAAGAGGCGGCGTTCGTCGTCCAAGACTCGCGCCGCCACTTTCGATCGATCAATCCATGATGCCGTCGTTATAATAATTGATGATATCCCGCCGCCGGATGATGCCGAGGAAGATGCCGTCATGATCGGTGACCGGCACGAAGTTCTGGTCCGCGGCCAGCGTCAGCATGTCTTCCATATCCGCGTCGATCACGACGGACTCGTTATGGCGATAACGTTTGATGCTGCTGAGCGGGACTTCGGCCATCGTGCTGAGGTCGAAATTGAACGTATTTTTAAGCTTCCAGAGCAGATCGCCTTCCGACAGCGTACCGACGTAACGGCCTTCTTCGTCGATGATCGGCACCGCGGAATAGTGGTTTTTCTCAAGCAGATCCATCGCTTCCATCATCGTGGCGGAAGAGGGGATATGTTTAACCTGATCTTTGGGCAGCAGAAAACGCGAGACTTCCATAGTATGTATCCACTCCTAACCGTCGAATTTCCCAAACCCTTATCTCTATTAAAACATAGTTGAGGCTTTTTTTGAACGCTTGGCGGGTTATACGACAAAAGCGTAACTATTTAAGAGCAATAGTCGTTTAAAAAAGAGAGGTTATGTTCATTTTCAGGAGGGTGGCGATTCTTTGTCCGATCTATCCGTATTAAGCCTTCGCAAACAGCAGCGGAAAGGTTATCCGTGCACGTTCGAGTATGCGGGATTCGTAATCGACGGGAATTTGTTGTACGACCGCATTTTGGAGATAGATCCCGAGGCCGATCACGCCGCTTGTCTGGGTATGGGGCCGGAAGATTTTCAACGCCGCGAGATCGAACGGCTGCTGCTGAATAGCGAAGCCGATTTCCCCAATGATCGACGTTCGCTTTATATTTGTCCGGGATGCGGCGATTTGGAATGCGGGGCGATATCGCTGCGGATCGATCGCAAAGACGGAATGTTCGTGTGGCATGACTTCGCGTTCGAGAGTATCGATTATCCGCCTTCGAAACCGAAGCCTTTGCCTCATATCGGACCTTTTTATTTCGAAGCCGAGGCTTATGAGCAGACAATCCGTTCCGCTTACGGACTCGGAGGTTTCCATTGGCCGACTCTCCAACCGGATGACGACGAAGAGGGGGAATCATGAAAAAGAAAATCATAGCACTGATTGCGCTGCTCGTGTTAGTCGTCGCCGCTGCCGCTTGGTGGTTCTGGCCCAAGCCCGTACATCTGGACGCGCAAGGATGGTCGTACCGTTTGGGCGGGCAAGACGCGCAGCAAGGGCAGGCGGCCAAAGTCGTGCTCGACGGCGAAGTCTGGCGGGATTGGACAGGAAAGCGGACTTTCTCCGGTACGATCGAGGTCGAAGGACACGAAGCGCCTGCGCCTGAAGGGCAGCGGAAGATCCAAGTCCGGCTGGACGAAGGCCCTGCCGATCGGGTGGTCGTGTACGGCTGGATCGATCAAGACGGCCCGCATACCGAAGCTTACGGCGCATTGTACGCGAACCGCGGCATGGACAAGATCGCGCTTCGGCTGTTCGAATCGGAAGGTATGGGGAAAGGCTGGAGCAGCGCGTCCGGCTTGATCGTGAGCGCTCCGGCTTCCGATCGCGAAGAAGCGCTGAATGTAGCGAACGAGCTGATGGAAAAAGATATGCAGGGCGAAATCTTGAAGTAAATTCAGAACACGTCTCGTCACGAAACAAGCAATTGTCGCAACATCACCCGATTCGCCGACGCAAAAGGACCGCCAGAGCCACTTCGTGACTCGGGCGATCCTTTTTTGCGTTGTCCGCCTGAAAAAGACGTTCTTTTACCCTTCCGGCAGCAGCGCCTTGATTCGGAACGCCATGCGCAGCCGCAGCGTTTCTTCCGGATCTTTGAGGCTGCGGCCGATAATCTCTTCACATTTTTCCAACCGATAAATGACCGTATTGCGATGAATGTACAGCCGTTTGGCCGTTTCTGCGAGCTGACAATGCGTCTCCAAATACACGGACAGCGTCTGAAGCAGCATATGATGGTCCTTCAGCGTCTCGTCGGTGAACCCCTGCATCGTGTCGGCATAGAACTTGCGAAGATGATCGTAAGGAATCATGCGCAGGATCTCCGGCACTTCTTTGGGCTGATACAGTTCGATAAAACGCGTTTTCCCCGCCATTCCGCCGAAATAAAGCGCCTCGTTCGCTTCTTTGTAGGACACCGGCAGATGAACCAGCGGCTGCGCGTAACTGCTTAATCCGAAAGACAGCTCCGAACCGTAATGAACGGCGATCTTGTGCTGCAGCCGCTCGAGCAGAGCGAGAAAAGCCGGCTCCGCCGTTTTCCAATCTTCGGTCAGCGGCATCAGCAGGACGTAGGTCCGATCGTGCGTGAACAGATGAACGGGATTCGGATATTGGGCCGATTCCGCTTCGAGATGTTCGGCGATGCGATCCTGCTCGGCTTTGTACTGCATAAACGAAGTGGTCTTGTCGCTGCCGTCGATCTTGCCGACCGTGCAGATATACCGCTGATCGCCCGACAAACCGAATTCCCGTCCGCGGCTGGCGATCTCTTCGCTGCCCGAGAACGTGCCTCCGATAAAGTTGGCGAAAAATTCGTTCTGAATACGGCGGCGGTTCTGCTTGAGGGCGTTCTCTTTCATCAATTCGAACGCGATAACGTTGGTAGCCTGCTCGACCGTGAGGATATGCGAACGTTCGGAAGGAGGAATGAGGCCTTCGATGCAGAGATAATGAAGCTGACGATGCGTGTAGACGGGAAACAGCGTCAGCGTCTCGCGTTCTCCGCCGAGCAGCGAGAAGGCCGAGAAGACGGAAGGGACCGCATGAAAACGGCTTCCGCCGGACAACAGCGTTTCGAGCCGGGCCGCCGTGGAAGAACGGGAAAAGCGGCCGGCGATCGGCTGAAGATAAGGACCGAGCAGCAGAACGGGCAGCCGCAGCAGCGAAGAGAGCTGATCCAGCAGTTTGGGAATTCCCTGCCCGCTCATGATCTGCTGCGTAAATTGGCGGTGGGTCTGCATGGCGTTATGCAGCTCGGTTGTCCGTGCGTCGAGGATATGATTCAGCGCTTTGTTGACGATATCGCCCAACGAAGGATCGACGGGCAGTTCGAGAAGAGGCAGGTTCAATTCGTCCGCAAGACGAACCGCCGAATCGGGCATGCTGCCGAGAAACCTTTTGCTTTTGATGCCGAGCGCGGCGCAGTTCTGGCGGCTCATCTCGCGGATCAGTTCGAGCAGGGCGGGCAGATCGTCTTTGAAATGAAAAGCGGTCGTGACGAGCAGTTCGTTTTTGCGCAAATAAGGAATGATATCGGGGGCATCCATCATATTGACGGTGTGGACTTCCCGATTCAAACCCAATTCTCCCGCGGCGATGGCAGTTCCGTCAAACACGGGCAGCTTCAGCAGATCCCCCAATTTCATCGTTCTCGTTCCCCTTTGGTTAACATGTCCAATAAATCATCCGATTCTTCTACACTTCCGTGAATGATTTCAATGATGATTTATTCTACAATTAATCCATAGCCTTTGCCAAGTCAAATAAACTAACACCGGTTGAAAAAGATGAAGCTGCCGGAACGGGGGAGATTGTAATGATGATCGAACAACCGAAGCCATCCGCCTTATCCGAGCAGGTGCAGCGCATGATCGAATGGTTGGCTTCGCACGGAGGCGAAGAAGGAGGCGGCGTGACCCGATTGCTGTACGATCCGGCTTGGCGATCCGCCCAACGGGCGATCGAGAGCCGAATGCAGGAGATCGGATTGGTCGCGCGCTACGACGATGCAGGGAACCTGTTCGGCCGGATGGCCGGACGCGATCCGGAAGCCAAAGTCGTATTGACGGGTTCTCATGTCGATACCGTAATCGGCGGCGGCAAATACGACGGGGCTTACGGAATCGTCGCCGCTTTGGTCGCCGCGGAACATTTGCTGACGCGTTACGGTCCTCCGCTCAAACCGATCGAAGTCGTGTCGTTATGCGAAGAAGAAGGAAGCCGTTTTCCGCTGACTTATTGGGGTTCGGGAAATATCACGGGCACGAAGAGTCGCGAAGCCGTCGCCGACGCTGCGGACGCGGCCGGCGTAACCTTCGAGACGGCGATGCGCGAAGCGGGCTTCGGTTACGGTCGGCATCCGCAGCCTCGGCGCCTCGATCTGGAATGCTTTATCGAACTGCATATCGAGCAGGGAGAGGTGCTGGAACGCGAAAACAAATCGATCGGAGTCGTCAGTCATATCGTCGGACAGCGCCGCTACGATATTACGGTGCGCGGCGAGAGCAACCATGCGGGAACGACCCCGATGCGCTGGCGTCATGACGCCATGTTCACGGCCGCCGAGATGATCCGCGCGCTTACGCTTCGGGCCAAAGCGGACCCTGCGGGTCTGGTCGCGACGGTCGGCCGCATGGAGGTCAAGCCGAACGTGGGCAACGTGATCGCGCGCGAAGTGACGTTCAGTCTCGATGTTCGCCATAGCAGCGCGGAGACGATCCGCCAGTTCTGCGAAGAATCGTTCCGCGAATTCGAGACGATCGCGGCGGAACACGGAACGCGAGTTTCTTCCCGCAAATGGATGGACGAAGCGCCGGTCGCGATGGACCCGCTGCTTCAACGGACGGCGCGCGAAGTGCTCGAGCGTGAAAGCGTCTCTTACAAGACCATGACCAGCGGAGCGGGACATGATTCGCAGGTCTTCGGCACGTTCTGCCCGACGGCGCTTCTGTTCGTGCCGAGCCGAGGCGGCATCAGCCATTCTCCGGCGGAGTTCACGGAGACCGAAGATCTGGAACGCGGCGTCAAGCTGCTGATCGACCTGCTGTATCAATTGGCGTATTGACCTTAAACACGATCGAAAATGCGGAATTCGGACAGACCAATCGAGGAGGCGTTCTATAGATGACGAAGTATCGGGAAATTCAAGCACCTTTGCGAACGATTATGACACCGGGACCCGTCGAAGCGGACCCGAGAGTGCTGCGCGCGATGGCGACGCCGATTCTCGGCCAGTTCGACCCGGCGTTTACGCAGATGATGAACGAGACGATGGACATGATTCGGCAGACGTTCCAGACGAAGAATCAATGGGCGTTTCCGATCGACGGCACTTCGCGTTCCGGTTTGGAAGCCGTGCTGTGCAGCTTGATCGAGCCGGGCGACAAAGTACTGGTCCCGATCTTCGGCCGTTTCGGCCATCTGCTCACGGAGATCGCCGAACGTCAAGGCGCGGAGATTCATCTGATGGAATGCAAATGGGGCGAAGTCTTCGACCAGCAGGCCGTTATCGACGAAGTGAAAAGGGTGCAGCCGAAGATTCTGGCGATCGTGCACGGCGAGACGTCGACGGGCTGCATGCAGCCGCTCGACCGGATCGGTCCGGCGTGCCGCGAACTCGGCGTACTGACGGTAGTCGACGCGGTCGCTTCGATCGGCGGCGTCTCGGTCCGAGTCGACGAATGGCAGCTCGATGCCGTGATCGGAGGCACGCAGAAATGCATCTCCGTGCCGTCCGGCATGGCGCCGATCACCTACAACGAGCGGGTGGAACGTATTCTGGCCAGCCGAAAAAAGGTGGAGCGGGGCGTCGCGCAAGAAAGCGACCGCCGCGACGTGGCGCATCCGATCCGCAGCAACTACTTCGATCTCAGCCAGCTTCAGGACTACTGGGGTCCGCGCCGCCTGAACCATCATACGGAAGCGACGTCCATGCTGTACGCGCTGCGCGAAGGACTGCGGATTCTGCTCGAAGAAGGTCTGGAAGAACGTTTCGCGCGCCATAAGCTGCACGAGCAGGCGTTGATGGCGGGCATTCGCGGCATGGGATTGGAACTGTTCAACGACTTCGATTGGAAACTGCCGGTCGTGACCTGCATCAAGATTCCGGCCGGCGTGGACGGCGAATCGGTGCGCGGCATGCTGCTGGATCAATTCGGCATCGAGATCGCCAGCTCGTTCGGCCCGCTGCACGGTCAGATCTGGCGGATCGGCACGATGGGCTACAGCTGCCGCAAAGAAAACGTGCTGTTCGTGCTGGCCGCGCTGGAGGCGGTGCTGATCCGGCACAAAGCGCCGATCGCGATCGGCAAAGGCGTGCAGGAGGCGTTGGATGTGTATGAGGGCGTTGGGGTAGTGACGGTGTGACGGGCGGAGGGGAGGAGCGTGGGGGCTGCGGGAGAGATTCGCATAGCATCTGCTTCCGAAGTGACTTTCTGCGAAAGTCTTTAGCATATGCTTCCGAAGTGACTTTCTGCGAAAGTCTTTAGCATATGCTTCCGAAGTGACTTTCTGCGAAAGTCTTTAGCATATGCTTCCGAAGAGACTTTCTTCGAAAGTCTTGAGCGTATGCTTCCGAAGTGACTTTCTGCGAAAGTCTTGAGCTTCTCCGCTGAATCTCCTCCTCCGCCCCAGGTCATCCCTGCTTGGTGGTAGGAAAGATAGAAGAGCAAGGATTCCGGGAAGTTCCGGAATCCTTTTGCTTAAGGGCCGATTCGATTCGGGCGCATACGGGAAATGTTGACTTTTGGTCAGCAATTTTGCTCTTTTCAAGCAATGCGAGCAAGAATGTTGACGTTATGTCAAAAATTCAAGCGATATAGGGCATAATCAGACGATAATCGCTGAAAATACTGACTTTAAGTCAACATTTGCGCTTAAATACGCTTTGTATGCTGAAAATGCTGACTTTTAGTCAACATTTTCGCGTATCTCCGTTTTTTACGCTCGAAATCTTGACGCTTGGTCCATGTTTGCGAGTGCAGTGAGTGTATGAAGAAAGATTTCAAGAGTCGACAAAGGCGCGAAAAGAAAACCGGATACGGAAGGTGAATCATGAAAAACATCATCTCGCTGCGTTCGGGATTGGCGGGGCTGCAATGGCTCTTTTTTTTGTTTACGAATACGGTCGTCATTCCGATCACGGTGGGGGCCGCGTTCGGGCTGCCGCAGGATCGGATTCAATTTCTGATCCAATGTTCGTTCGTGCTTACCGGGCTGGCCTGCGTCGTACAAGCGGGGCTGGGCCATAAAAGGGCGGTCATGGAAGGACAGTCGGGACTGTGGTGGGGAGTGATCCTCAGCTTATGCGCGGCTGCGCCGTCGCTCGGGATCTCGCTGATCGGATTGGGCGGAAGCCTTGCGGTCGGCATCGTGATCTCGGGGATCCTCACCGTCTTGATCGGCGCATGCGGGCTGGCGGGGCCGCTGTCGAAATGGTTTACGCCGGGCGTGATGGCCGTTTTCATGTTTCTGCTCGGCTGCCGGTTGAACATGATTTTCTTGCAGGGCATGTTGGGGATCTCGTCGGGAACGCCGGCCGGGGAAGCGGTCATTCAGCCGGGGATTTTCCTGCTTGCGGCCGCTGTCGCGGCATTTGTCGCGGTGTTCTCGGTCGTGGCGAATCCCAAGATCGGGCAGTACGCGCTGCTGATCGGAATTCTGGGCGGTTGGGTGCTGCATGTGCTGATCTTCGGTTCGCAAGGCGGCGCGTCGGGAAGCAACGGACTGCTGTCCGCCGCTTGGTTCCCGCTGGGCGAACCGACCGGAGACAGCTTGAACGTAGGCGTGATCGCGATCGCCGTAATCGCGGGGCTCGTGAACGCGTCGAATACGTTCGGCGCGCTCAAAGGAACCGACGGCATTTACGGACAGGAAGCGGACAAAGGGCAGTATCGGCGTTCGTTCACGATCAGCGGAATCTTGGCGATCTTGTCTGGCGTGCTGGGGCTGGTGCCGTATGCGCCGTACGTCTCGTCCGTCGGCTTTTTGCAGCAGACCAAGATTAGCGAAAGGCTGCCGTTCGTGATCGGAGGCTTGCTGTTCGCCGCGATCGGTCTGATTCCGGCGGTAAGCGGCGCGTTGACCGCTCTTCCGCTGAGTATCGGCAGCGCGGTACTCTTGGTGACGTATCTGCGCCTGCTCGGTTCTTCGCTGCAGTATTTCGGACAGATCCGGATGGACGCGGCCAATCTGTACCGCACGGCCGCGCCGCTGTTCGTCGGCATTATCGTCATGGGGATGCCGTCGACTTATTTCGCTTCGCTGCCGCCGCTGCTCCGTCCGCTGCTGGGCAACGGACTGCTGGTCGGCATTCTGCTGGCGCTGCTGCTGGACCGGCTGCGTTTCGGCGCGCCGCGTCCGCAAACGGAGCAGGAAAAAGAAATGCGCGAACAAACGGAAACGGGCGAACAAGCGCAGAAAACCCAGCAGACGCAAGTTACGCAAGAACCGCATACGAAAACGGACAGAGAAGATCCGGTTTCTGCTTCCCTGCACGCGACTAGAGGAGGAACGTCTTATGAACGCTAATTCGAATCATCCGGAAACGTCGTCGATTCATTCGAACGGCCGGCTTCTGCCGGAAAACGAAATGGATTTTCCGAACAAGTCTGCCCAAAATCGTTCTGCCGAAGATCGTCTGGGGGCTTACGTCGATCCCGGGATCCGTCTGCCGGCTATCGGCGAAGGCGTACTGAACGGATTGAAGTTTGCCGTAAAAGACGTCTTCGATCTGCAAGGCGTGACCAGCGGCGCGGGGAACCCCGATTGGCTGAAGACGCATGCCGCCGCCGAATCGACTGCTCCCGCGCTGGTGCGCCTGCTCGAAAACGGAGCGACGCTGCAAGGCACGACGCATACCGACGAACTGATGTACAGCCTCAACGGTCAGAACGCCCATTACGGCACGCCGGTCAATCCGGCCGCGCCGGAACGGATTCCGGGCGGTTCGTCCAGCGGTTCGGCGGTCGCCGCCGCCGCGGGACTGGTCGATTTTGCCGTAGGTACCGATACCGGAGGTTCGGTGCGGATTCCTTCGTCTTACTGCGGGCTGTACGGATTCCGCCCGACGCACGGGGCGGTATCGGCGGAAGGCGTCATTCCGCTGGCCCGCAGTTTCGATACGGTCGGCTGGATGAGCCGGGACCCGGAGGTTCTGCTTCGCGTCGGCGAAGCGCTGCTTGAGCCGCAGCCGTCGGCGCAAGCTTCAGGCTTCAAGCGCCTGTTCATGGCGCGAGAAGCTTGGGAACTGCTCGAAGCGGGCGACCGTAGCGCGCTTCTGGCCGCTCTGCGCGGGTCGACGGCGGAGCAAGCGCCGGAGGAGCGGGCCGAGCTGCGCCTGACGGAAAGCGGCGAGACTCTGGCCGATTGGTCGGCGGCGTTCCGCGTGCTCCAAGGCACGGAGATCGCGCGCGAGCACGGCGAGTGGATCGACCGCGCGAATCCGGCCTTCGGACCGGGAATCGCGGAGCGGTTCGCTTGGGCGCGCACGCTGGAAGCGCAGGGAAGCGAAGCGGAAGAAGCTTTGCGCGCGCGGGTACGCCGCGTTCTGGTCGAACGGCTCGGCGAAGACGGCTTGCTCGCGCTGCCGACCGCTCCGGGGCCGGCGCCGCTGCTCGGTCTTGGCGGCGAGGAAGCCGAGGCTTACCGCGCCAAAGTGATGCAGCTGTCCTGCATCGCGGGTCTGTCGGGTCTGCCTCAGGTGACGGTTCCGATCGGGCGCGAAGACGGCCTGCCGATCGGGTTATCGTTTATCGGAGGACCGGGCAGCGATCTGAAGCTGCTGCGCTGGGCCTCGGAACATTTTGCCGATCAGAAAGAGGTGCAGGCATGAAGCTGGCGACGATTCGATACGAAGGCCGCGAACAAGCGGCGCTGCTGACGTCTAAAGGCGTCGTTCCGCTGTCTCTGCTCAATGAGCGGACCGGCTCCGATTGGGAAACGGATCTGCTCGGCCTGCTGCAAGCCGGTCGCCTGGACGCTTTGCGAAGCGCGTACGAAGCAGCCGGCGAGGAGCTGGAACGTTCGCTGCCGGATCTGTTCGTCGATGCCGCACGCGTGCGTTTTACCGCGCTTACCCGACGTCCGGGCAAGATCATCGGCATCGGGATGAATTATCTGGAGAAAGCGATCGAACTCTCCGGACGTCCGCCCGAAAACGAACCGGTGATCTTCTTGAAGCCGGATTCGGCGTTGATCGGTCCGGAAGAAGACATTGTCCTGCCGGAAGGAGCCGGAGCGATCTCCGCGGAAGCGGAGCTGGCGATCGTGATCGGCCGCGTCTGCCGCCGAGTAGACGAAGAAGACGCGCTAAGCTTCGCCGCCGGCTTCGCGACGTCGCTCGATATGACCGCCAAAGACATCCATGCCCGCAATCCCCGTTTTATGCAAAGAGCCAAAAGTTTCGATACGTTCGTCAGTCTCGGCTCCGTGCTGGCGACGCCGGACGAATATGCGGATCTGTCCGAAATATCGGTCGAAACGGTATGGAACGGCGAGGTCGTTCATCGCAATCAAGTGAACCGGATGATCTTTTCGCCCGCTTATCTGATCTCGTTCCTCTCGCGGATCATGACGCTGAATCCCGGCGACGTGATTCTGACGGGAACGCCGGGTTCCGTCGCGATCAACCCCGGCGACCGTGCGGCGTGCAGCATCGCCGGTCTGCCGCCGCTCGCGAATCCGGTAAGTGCGCACAGCTGATATTTCGTCCCGGCGTCCATTTTTCACCCTATGCTCTCTATAATGTTCGGAAATAAAACGGTTCCACTCCGATATCACACTCTGTGTGATATTTTTTTGTTTAATTTCAACAGCTAAAGGTCCGATAATCTACGTTTTTGCCAATGAATTGTGACCGTAAGGTGATAAAATAAGAAACAGAAAACAAGAGTAAGAATACGTTACATAAACAAGTGATGTTATCTTACCGGATTTTCAATCGCCTGTAGGCGTACGCGAGAGGTCAGCCGCTTGTCTCGCTTAAATAATTGGTTTATGTTCGGCTGAAACGCGCACGTTTCTAGGGCGTTTCAGCCGAACATAAACGTTCATCAGATGAGACAAGCGGTCAGCCGGAACGGTAAGGCAAGTCAGCAGAGGGCGACCCCGCGTACGCGAAAAACAAAAAAAGGGAGTGGAGCTGTATGTCTACGAATTTGGCCGGTCGAGTGTTGGAGGAAGCGCCGCTGCAAGAAGAAATCCGTGTGGACGACTCCCTGAAACCGAAACGGGAGAGCGACAGGACGGTTGGTTCGGTACCTTACATGTTTATGTGGATCGGGGACGGCGTGAATCTCGGCAACATGACGCTGGGAGCAAGCTTGATCGCCGCGGGGGTCGCCACGCTGAACGTGCTTCAGACTTTCGTGGCCGCGATCATCGCGATCGGCATCATCTCCGTGATCTTCGCCTTGAACGACCGTTTCGGTTATCGGACGGGCATTCCTTACGTGGTGCAGCTTCGCATGTCGTTCGGCATCAAAGGTTCGGTGATCTCTTCGTTCCTGCGCGGCGTGCCCGCCATCGTCTGGTACGGATTCCAGAGCTGGGTCGGCGCAACGGCGCTGAACGAGATCGTCAAAGTGCTCAGCGGAGGCGGCTTCGACAGCATCCCGATCTGTTTCGTCATTCTGCAAGGGGTTCAGATCGTCTTGTCGCTTTACGGCTTTCATGCGATCAAGTGGGTGGAGACGCTCGCTTCCGTCGTCATCATGCTGGCGCTGGTCTACGTGTTCGGCCTGCTGCTGAACTCGCACAGCTCGGCGATCACGGACGTCTGGGTCAACGCCAAAGGCACGTGGGGCCTGCCGTTCTTCGCTTTCATCATGGTCTTCTTGGGGAACTATGCCGCCATCTTCCTGAGTGCCGCCGACTACTCGCGGGAACTCAAGACCGGCATCAGCGACAAGAAACGCAGCGCGCTCTATTTCGTCCCGATCGTGATCGCTTACGGTTTCGTGCTGACGATCGGCGCGATGATGGCCGCGGCGACGGGCATCTCCAACCCGGTCAAAGCGTTCGCGGTTATCGTCGATAATCCGTATATCACGGTCGGCGTGTCGGCGTTCATCGTCATCGGAGCCATCGCGGTCAACATGGTCGCCAACATCGTGCCGCCCGCTTACGTGATCTCGCTCGTGACCAAATTGAAATACAAAGCTTCCGTCGTCGTGACCGGCCTGCTCGCGCTCTGCTCCTTCCCGTGGGTGCTGGTTCAAGATTCGTCCGCCAAAGGACTGAACATGTTCATCCTGATCTACTCGGCGTTCCTCGGACCGATCGTGGCGATCCTGCTGGTCGAATACTACATTTTGCGCAAACAAAAAGTGGACACCGCCGAACTTTACCGCGAAGACGGCGCGTTCAAAGGCTACAACCCGAGCGCCATTCTCGCGATGCTGATCGGAGCCGGCGCGGCGTTCCTGCTGGTGGATATCGGTTGGATCATCGGATTTACCGCCGCGGGCATCTCTTACTTGCTGCTCAGCAAGTTCGCGTTCAAAGGCTCGTCGTTCAAAAAAGGCACCATTTTCGAATAAGAGGGAGAAGGGCGTCGGCAGCAGCTGCCGCGCTCTTCGCGATTCGGCGGTTTTCGCTATTCAACAGTCAAAGGAGAGAGGTCTATGAAAAAATTCGATCTGATCATTCGCGGCGGCAGCGTCGTGCTGCCGACCGGCGTCGCGCAAACGGATATCGGCATCGCGGACGGCAAGATCGCCGCGATCGGCGCGGAACTTGCGGGAGAAGCGAAACAGGAATGGAACGCGGAGGGACGTCATGTCCTGCCGGGCATGATCGACGTGCACGTCCACTTCAGCGAACCGGGGCGCGAACATTGGGAAGGCTTCACGACCGGTTCGGCCATGATGGCGGCGGGAGGCTGTACCACCTTTTTCGATATGCCGCTGAACGGGATTCCGTCGACGGTCACGGAAGAAGCGCTGCTGGACAAAGCGCGTCTGGGCAACGAAAAATCCGTCGTCGATTTCGGCCTCTGGGGCGGATTGGTGCCGGGCAACGAAGACGATCTGGCCCCGCTGGCGGAAGGCGGCGTGATCGGATTCAAAGCGTTCTTGTCCACGACGGGCAACAAAGAATTCGAAGCGGTGGACGACATGACGCTGCTGACCGGCATGAAGAAGATCGCGGCGCTCGGCAAGATTCTGGCTCTGCATTCGGAAAGCGCGGCGATCACCAACTGGCTCAAAGCGGAAAAAGAAGCGGCCGGACAGTTTACCGCCGACGATTATCTGGAAACGCGTCCGATCATCGCCGAAGTCGAAGCCGTCGAGCGCGCTTTGTATTATTCGGAAATCACCGGCTGCGCGCTGCATTTCGTGCACATCAGCTCGGCGGCGGCCGTCGCGAAGATCGAAGCGGCCAAAGCGCGCGGCATGAACGTGACGGTCGAGACCTGCGCGCATTACCTGCTGTTCAACCACGACGACCTGCGGACCCGAGGCAATATCGCCAAATGCGCGCCGCCGCTGCGGGAAGCCGACGAACAGCAGAAGCTGATCGCGCTGCTGGCGGAAGGCAAGTTCGATATGCTATCGTCGGACCATTCGCCCTGCCCGTACGATATGAAAGATCCGAAAGACTTCAATCTGTTCGAAGCTTGGGGCGGCATCAGCGGCGGACAGTTCACGCTGCTCGCGGCGCTGGAAGTGGCGCTTGCTCATGAGCTTCCGCTGGAACAGGTCGCGGCTTGGACGGCGGCGAATCCGGCGCAGCGCTTCGAACTGGCCGATCGCAAAGGCCGGATCGAGATCGGAATGGACGCGGATCTGGCGATCGTCGATCTGAACGAAACGTTTACCGTGACGGAAGACAACTATTACGCCAAACATAAGCAGACGCTGTACATGGGGCATACGTTTCCGGCTTCGGTCGTCGGCACGATCGTTCGCGGACAAGTGGTCGTTCAAGGCGGAAAAGTATCGGAAGCGACTCCGCAAGGAAGCTGGCAGAAACCGGTAGGCATTCCGTCTTCGGAACCCGCGCTGCCGACGTTTTAACTCCATAATCCTTCAGCAAGGAACGGAAACGGCCCGGAACTCGGCGCTGCTCCGTTCCTTTTCGCGTACCCGCTTTTTGGATAGAAAGCCTTTTCAATGCAAGCTCCGGCGCTTATAGTGAAAGAGATGCCAAGCGAATATCAGTAAGAACGGAGACGATGAACATGGAAAGCGAAACGAAGTCTGTGACGGCCGATCGGAACGAAGCGAGAGGGGAAGAACGCGCCGCTCCGCGCGCTCCCCGCGATCCCGAGCAGCGCCGCAGTTTCTGCTACGTGCTGTTCGAAGCGCAGGCCGAAGCGACGGCGCGTCCGGAAGGTCGGCCTTCGCAGGAAGTCTATCTGGATAACGGCCGGCTGGCCGAAAACGTACGCTGGACGAGCGGCGTCGAAGACGAGTCGATCCTGAAGCGGCTCGGCACCTGCGAAGGCTTCCGCGAGTTGGTACATAGCATCGGAGTGACGGTGGAAACGGGCAGCACCGGGCAAAAAGAAAGCGAACCGCCGACGGACGAATCGCATGTTTCGGATTCGCCGCAAGAAAAGCTGCGTTCCGTGACGTTTCTGCTTCAGCATTGGGGCAAAAGTAGCCGCTACGAGACCGGCACCACGCTGCGTATCGAATGTCCGGCGGACGGCGCGGAGACGCTGCTGGAACTGGACGGTATCGATTGGAACGAAGACGACGACGTGCCGGGCAAGATGGCGTTCGAATTCGACCGTCCCGGCGAGTTGGCGAAAGTGACGGTCGCGCTGTACTTAAACGACGGTTACGCTGTACCCGAGCCGCAGATGGACCCGCCGGTCGATTTCGATTCGGAAGCTTACGCGGCGATGATCGAACGTTCGCAGCTTCGCGCCGACCGCACGGGCAGACTCCGAGCCGCGATCGAGCGGGCGCAAAGCGGAGAACCGGTTACGCTGGCTTATATCGGTGGTTCGATCACGCAGGGAGCCGGAGCGAAGCCGATTCATACCGAATGCTACGCGCATCGCTCGTATCGCGATTTCGTCGAACGCTTCGAGAAGACGGGCAAAGAAACGGAGCAAGAATCGGACGGCCGTTTCCGCTTCGTCAAAGCGGGCGTCGGCGGTACGCCGTCGGAGCTGGGCATGATCCGCTACGAACGCGATATTTTGCGAGGCGGCGACGTGCTGCCGGATATCGTGGTCGTCGAATACGCGGTCAACGATGCGGACGACGAGACGGAAGGCGTGTGTTACGAGAGCTTGTGCCGCAAGATTCTGAACGCGCCCAACCGTCCTGCCGTGATTCTGCTGTTCAGCGTGTTCATGAACGATTGGAATCTGCAGGACCGGCTGCTGCCGATCGCGGAGCATTACGGTCTGCCGGCCGTCAGCATCAAAGACGCGGTCGTGCCGCAGTTCGGACAGGCGAGAGGCGAAGGCGGGATCATCTCCAAACGACAGTTTTTCTACGATATCTATCATCCGACGAACGACGGGCACCGGATCATGGCCGACTGCTTGGGCGAACTGTTCCGTCGCGAAGCCGTGGAGAGGGCCGCAAACGGCGAAGCGGATCGCGAAAAAGAAGCGGCGAGCGTCGGCGTTTCGGCTTCCGGATCGCCGGGCGCCGAAGCTGAGACATTGCCCGATCCCGTTTACGGAGCCGAGTTCGAGAACGTGCGCCTGCTCGATCGCAAAGACGGCTGGGCCGGAGCGGAGATCGATCCGGGAGACTTTACGGGAACCGACTGCGATCTGCATCTGATCGAGCTGGACGCCGAGCCGCTGGGCACGCCGCAGCTTCCGCACAACTGGATGCGCGAGACGGCCGCCGAGGGCGAGGACAATCGTCCGTTCCGCTTGAAGATCCGTTGCCGCAATCTGCTGCTGATCTTCAAAGATTCGGGCAGTCCCGAGTTCGGCAAAGCCGAAGTGTACGTGGACGGAGAGCTGCGCCTGACCGCCGATCCGCATCGGAACAACTGGACGCACTGCAACACCGTCCTTTTATTCAGCGACACCGAAACGGCGGAGCATGAGATCGAGATCCGCATGGCGGCGGGCGACGAGGACAAGACGTTTACGGTGCTGGCTTTCGGCTATACGGAGTAACGGTATAACGGCGGCCGGACGCGTTTTCCGAGATCCGGCGGCGCTGCATCACGATCATCGGGGAGGGTGAACATGGCAATTTCGATACGGGAAGCGGCGCAGATCGTCCCTTCGGACAGACAAGCGGCTTGGCAGGAATTGGAGTTCTACGGATTTATCCATTTTACGGTCAATACGTTCCGTGATCGCGAATGGGGAGACGGCAGCGAATCTCCTGCGGAATTCGCGCCTTCGGCGCTCGACGCGCGACAATGGGCCGAAGTTGCGAGAGATGCGGGGATGAAAGGGGTGATTCTGACCTGCAAACATCATGACGGATTCTGCTTATGGCCGAGCGCTTATACCGATCATTCGGTGCAGAGCAGTCCGTGGCGCGGCGGCCGCGGCGATCTGGTGCGCGAGACGGCGGAAGCTTGCCGCGAATACGGCCTGAAATTCGGCATCTATCTGTCTCCGTGGGATCGGCACGAACGCAGCTACGGCGACTCCGACGCGTATAACGACTTTTTCGTCAATCAATTGCAAGAACTGTTGACCGGCTACGGCGAGATCTTCAGCGTATGGTTCGACGGAGCCTGCGGAGAAGGGCCGAACGGGAAAAAGCAGGTGTACGATTGGGACCGCTATTACGAGACCATCCGCCGCCATCAGCCGGGAGCGGTCATCTCCGTATGCGGACCCGACGTGCGTTGGTGCGGAAACGAAGCCGGACATACGCGCACGGCGGAATGGAGCGTCGTACCGGGTTCTTTGCGCGATAACGAGAAGATTCAGGCCGAATCGCAAACGGAAGACGACGGAACATTCGCTTCCCGCATCAACTCGGACGAAGACGATCTGGGCAGCCGCGCGGTGATCGAACAGGCGAACGAACTCGTCTGGTATCCGGCGGAGGTCAATACGTCGATCCGGCCGGGCTGGTTCTATCACGCAAGCGAAGACGAACAGGTCAAAAGCGCGGACGCGTTAATGGATCTGTACGAACGCGCGGTCGGCGGCAACAGCTGCTTCCTGCTCAATCTGCCGCCGGATCGGCGAGGATTGCTTCATGAACGGGACGTAAGCGAATTGCGGGAACTAGGCCGGCGAATCCGCGAAACGTACGGAAACGATCTGGCTGCCGGCGCTTCGGTCACCGCTTCGACGTTCCGACCGGAACACGAAGGCCGGCAGACGACCGACGGCGATCCGCAGACGTGGTGGGAAGCGGAAGAAGGCGCGGAACAGGCGATATTGGATATCGAGTGGAAGCAGGAGCAGACGTTCGACCGTATCGTATTGACGGAGCAGATCCTGCGCGGCCAACGCATCGAAGCTTTCGAGATCGAAGTGCTGGACGAAAACGGGAACGGGTCGAATATCCACCGCGGAACCGTCGTCGGCCACAAATGTATCTGCCGTCTGGAAAGTTCGCAGACCGCCCGTCGGCTGCGCGTGATCATCGTGCAGTCGCGTTTAAACCCGACGCTGCGGCAGGTAGGCGTATATCAGAGCTGCCGATAACGGAAGCGAGATTTATCAACGGATCCGAATAGGGAAAGACGAACCGGTTGGAGGCGCGTCAGGAACAGAAGGCGTCGGTTCGGACAAAGAAGGGAAGTCGCCTTCGAAAGGATTCAGATCGAAACGGACGTGATAAACGCCCGCCGGCGCAGGCAGCGAATCATCGCCTTGAATAGATTCCGTGCTGAAAACTTCTTCGTTTCCCGTCGACTGGCCCGGAGCCAGCGAACCGTATCCGAGATCGGTCGTGCAGGCGTGTTTTTCGAAACCCAAACCGACCTCTTTGCTTGACTTGGCATACGCGATATCGATATTCACGTCGGACGGGCATGAAGAGCTTCCGATCGTATAGCCGAGCGTGCGAGTTCCGAGATTCTGCACGGCGGCCCGGACCCGAATCGATTCGCCTCGCTTGAATACGTCGCGATCCAGATCGATCGTATACAGCAGGTCGCCTACGCGTTCGACATGATGAATCGGTTCGGGATGCGGCAGCAGATATTCTCGTCCGGCCGTTATAAGCAAGGCTGACAGCAAAACGGTCAAAGCGGCTATCGTCCATTTTGTTTTTCGTTTCATAAGGCTCCTTTTTTTGCTCCGTGTTTTTGTTCGGTTAACCGCAAGACGTGCCTAAGCGCCGTAAAGTTGCATCAAAAAGCCGGTAAGCCGCCTCCACAGGCAGCTTACCGGCTTGTTTTTTGTACAATAGAGACATGATTTAGACTTCCACGACCACCATCTGATGGCAGGACCATTCCGGTACCGTGCAGCGAATCCGGCCGTTCTCCTGCGTGAACTCGATCGGCGTGCGCTGCGGGGCCAGATAGACTTCGCGAGCGGGACGATCTTCGGCCAACGACACTTCGGTCGGACGGACGAACGGCAGATCTTCGATGATCTCGACGTCTTTGCCTCGGCGGATCGGCGGGGCGTACAGCAGATGCAGCACCCGGCGGTTCCGGCCCGGTTGTTCCTGCAAAGTGGCTACCGCCTGCGCCGGAAGACTCGCTTCCAGCGTCCGGCCGCCGGAAACGGATGACAGCAGCTTATCGAGCGCATGGTGCAAAATCTGTTTGACCGGCAGGCTGCCGAACAGCGCGTAATCCGCGAACAGATTCCAAGCGACGTAGATGCCGGCCGAACCTTCCGTCATGCCCGGACCGGCGTCCTGCATGTTAGACGGCGTATGGCGGTGCGAGCTGAACGTGAACAAGTCGCGGTTGAAATACGGGTTTTGACGAGCGGCCAGCACTTCCCCGGCGTTCTCCGCTTCGATGTCGTAGCCTTGCGCATAGACGAGGAAGGAAGCGGTCCGAAGCGACGGGAGTTCGAAAGACGGGCGGATATACGTCGGGTTGAACGGCGAAACGCCCGACCAGCTCGCGCCCAATTCCAGAGCGAAACCTGCCGCGTCCGGAGTCAAGCCGGAACGTCCCGTCGCCAGAATCTTGCCGCCTGCCGCGACGAACGCATCCAGCCGTTTTTGCAGCTCCGGCGTGATCGCGATGCAGTCGGGCAGCACGACGACTTTGTAAGCTTGCAGATCGCTTTCGTTGTCGACGACGTCGAACAAATATTGGCCTTCGAGCAGGATGCGAACCGCGCCGGTATCGGCCAGCGTGATCGCTTTGCGGTCGGGTTCCGCGTCGCCGTAATGCGAACAGGCCGCTTCCGCCGACAGCAGAGCGATATCCGCGACGGACGATACATCCCGGCACCATTCTTCTTTGGCTTCGACTTCGGCGTACGCTTCGCCGATCAGCGCGTACGTGGCCGGGTCCATTTCTCCGAGCGGATGCAGTTGATCGCCGACGGAACAGCCCGCGCCGTTCGCGATGCTGAGCGCCGCTTCGTAACGCAGCGCGTTCGGATGTTTGAATCCGCCGAACTCGCCCCAAGACTGATGGAACTTGCCCGTCATGCCGAGCACGTCCATGCCCAATCCTTGCGCATAACGGACGGACAGCGGGAAGTGGTCGTAGCCCCAACCGCCGGTCGGAAGCGATTCCAATTCCAGATGCGTATTGAACGCGGCCAGATCGCGGCGTCCGCGCTTGATATGTCCGTTATTATGGAACAGCGGCAGACCGGGTTTCAGCTCGTGTACGGCTTTATCCATCTCGGCCGCGTAGCGGGCATACGTCTCTTCCCATAAGACGCGCATGTCTTCTTTGCTTCGCGGATCGGACCCGCGGCGGCGAATCTCGGCGACGCAGGATTGACAGTAACATTCGCGTACCCCCACGATATCGAGGAAGATGCCGTCGGCGTCGTAACGTTCGACCACTTCGCGCACCTGCGCGGCCAGAATATCGAGATAAGGCGTATTCATGCAGAATTGATGGTAACCCGGTTCCATAAAATCGGCGGCCCAATTGGTACGTTCTTGCGGATCGCGGATCAACCATTCGGGATGGCGGCGGGCCAGTTTCTCGTCCAGACCGGCCGACAGGTACACGGGCGTATTGACGCCGATCTCGTGCGCCGCTTCGATCTGCGCGCCGAGCAGGTCGAAATTCAGCTCGGGATGCGTCTCGTTGGCTTCGGAGGGATGGTAAGCCCAACCGTGATGGCATTTGGAGAAAACGGTAATCGAATCGACATGACCGAGTTTGAGCATCTCTTGAAACTGCGTTTTGGAGAAATCCCGGCCGATCTCCCCGATTGCCTCGGATGTGTGGAAATCCAGATGAACCTGACGAAGTCGCATGCAATAATCCTCCCGCGTTCGAAATAAGAATCGTACGATATCTACCACTGTAACGAATATTATCGCCTAAAAAAGCTGACAATTTCGACTACCTATCGTACAATTTCTACATTGTCGAAACGATTGGAGACGAAACGGGCGGAGCGTCCTAAAATAAGGAACGTGCCGGATTGAATCCAATGCGGAAGGAGGAGAAGGGGATGAGGACTCTGGAACTGAACGTTCCGCCGTTTCCTCGGATCGCGGCGATCGGGCATGGCGTCTGGCGAAAAGGCATGATCCACGCGCAGCGCGTATTCGGCGCGCATGACCTGATCATCTGCTGTTCGGGCGCTTTGTTTATCGAAGAAGAAGGCGAGCGTTACGAAGTAGGTCCCGGCAAAATGCTGGTATTGGAAGAAGGGCTGCGTCACAAAGGATTCCGGGCGACCGAAGAAGATACGGAAGTCTATTGGGTCCACTATCGGCACGATTCGGTTTCCGAAACCGAATCCGGCGAAAGCGGAGCGCCCGGTCAGCCGCTGCTGCCGCGCTCCAGTCAAGAAACGCAGCCGAGTCCCGGCAAAGTCGTGATTCCGAAGTTCGCGGATATCGAACTGGCGGAGCTGCGCCCGCTGTTGGACGGGATGCTGAGCTTGTACGAGACGTTGACGCTGGCCCGATCGTACGAACTCCAAGTCGAATTCTGCCGCTTGCTGCTGCTGCTTCAACGGAAGGTCAACGGATCGGCGGCGCGCTCCCGCGCGGATCGTCTGGGCGAATTGGCGGCCGCTTATATTGCCGAGCGCTTGGAATCGCCGTTCGACGCGGCGGCGATGGAACGCGATCTGCATTACCATTTCGATTATTTGTCCAGATGCTTGAAGCAGCATGCGGGCCTCAGTCCGCTGGCTTACCGGCATCGCCTTCAGATCGAACGGGCCAAACGGTTGCTGGCCCATTCGGACGAGCCGTTGGCGCGGATCGGCGAACGCTGCGGGTTTCCGGACCCCAGTTATTTCGCGCGTTTGTTCAAACGGGAAACGTCGTTGACGCCCGGCGAATACCGTCGGCGGCATAACGTGTTTCAGTCCGAATAACGCGGCGGGCGAAACGCGTCCGCGTTCGAAAAAGGTTGCGGCAAAAGCCGCAGCGGACGATTCGCCGTCCGCGTTCGTCCGATCGCAAAGAAGCTGCCCGAACGAAGTCGTCGCCGACTCGCCGGACAGCTTTTTTTGCGCAGAATCGCGAAATCTTATTCGCAAAGAAATTTGCCTAATCTTCCGGATCAAGCCTTCCCGAATCCGAAATACGAAGCCGCGTTGCCGTAGGCGATATCTTCCGTAATTCGGCCGAGCAGTTCCGCATCGTCCGGCGCTTCGCCGCGCGCCGCCAGTTCGCCGATCCATTCGCACAGCACGCGGCGGAAATATTCGTGCCGCGTATAAGAAAGGAAGCTGCGCGAATCCGTCAGCATGCCGACGAATCGGGGCAGCAGACCGTTGTCGGCGAGCAGCGTCAGTTGGCGGCGCATGCCGTCGCGCGTATCGTTGTACCACCAACCGGAACCGAGCTGCATTTTGCCCGGAATATCCCGTTGATAGCAGCCCATCAAGGCCAGAAGCGCCGGATAATCGCCGGGGTTCAGCGAGTAGAGGATCGTCTTCGGCAGACCTTCCGGACCGCTCTCCGCACGGTCCAGCAGTCGGGAGAGCGATTGGGTCAGCGGCAGATCGTTGAGCGCGTCGAAACCGGTATCCGGGCCGAGCTTGCGGAACATCGGCGTATTATTGTTGCGGTAAGCATGAATATGCAGCTGCATCGTCCAACCCTGCTTGGCATAGAAAGCGATCAGTCGCGTCAGCAGCTCGGTGCGGTAGCGGACGATCTCGGACTCGCTCAGTTCGCCGCCGGACAAACGCTTGGCATAGATGCGTTCGAGTTCGTCTTCGTCCGCTTCTTCGTACTTGAGCGTATCCAGCGCATGGTCGGACAGCCTTCCGCCGCGTTCATGGAAGAACTTCACCCGTTCGCCCAGCCTCTCGCTCAATTCGGCGAACGTGGAAGCGGAGCGGCCGCAGACGGCTTCGAGCTTGGCGATCCAATCCGGGAAGCCCGGAGCGTCGATATTGAGCGCTTTGTCCGGGCGGAACGTCGGCAGCACGGCGAACCGCTGTTCTTCTTCCGCCAGCAGGCGATGGTATTCCAGATCGTCGGCCGGGTCGTCGGTCGTGCAGACGATCTTCACGTTCGATTTCGCGATCAAGGCGCGGCGGGTGAAATCGGATTCTTGCAGCCGCTCGTTGGCGCGTTCCCAGATCTCCGGAGCGGTACGTTCGCTTAGCGGGGTATCGATGCCGAAGAAACGGCGCAGTTCGAGATGCGTCCAGCTGTAGAGCGGATTGCCGACCGTTCTCGGCACGGTCTCGGCCCAAGCGAGAAAGCGGCCGTAATCCGGCGCGGAACCGGTGATCCGTTCTTCCGCGATTCCGTTCGCGCGCATCAGCCGCCACTTATAGTGATCGCCGTACAGCCAAGCTTCGGTCAGATTGGCGAACGGACGGTCTTCGTAGATTTCTTGAGGATCGAGATGGCAGTGATAGTCGATGATCGGCATATGCCGCGCGTGATTATGGAACAGCGTTCTGGCGGTATCGGTAGACAGCAGGAAATCGTCGTTCAAAAAGCCTTTTTGTGCGGTTTTCGGCGCTTCGTTCTGCGTATTCATAGCGTAACCCCCGTTTTGAAAATAGCCAGTTCGCGCACTTGGTTCTGTTCGTTGCGCGTTTTGCGTCCGCCGGCGACTTCGATCAGATAAGCGATAAATTCTTCCAGCACGTCCTCCATCGGCCGCTCCAGCAGCGGACCGGCGTTAAAGTCCATCCAATGGCCTTTTTTCTCGAACAATTGATTGTTCGTCGCGACTTTCACCGTCGGCACGAAGCTGCCGAACGGCGTGCCGCGTCCCGTCGTGAACAAGACGAGCTGGCAGTCCGCGGCGGCAAGAGCGGAGGACGCGACCAGATCGTTGCCCGGCGCCTGCAGCAGGCTGAGCCCTTTGCGGCGCAGCTTCTCGCCGTATTTCAGCACGTCGACCACGGCCGACGTGCCGGCTTTCTGCGTGCAGCCGAGCGATTTGTCTTCCAGCGTGCTGATCCCGCCCGCTTTGTTGCCCGGCGACGGATTCTCGTAGACCACTTCGCCGTGCGACAGGAAATACTGCTTGAAATCGTTGATCAACCAGACGATGTCTTCGAAGACCTGCTCGTCGGCGGCGCGCGCCATCAGCATCTTCTCCGCGCCGAACATTTCCGGCACTTCGGTCAAGATGGTGCTGCCGCCCTGCGCGATCAGAAAATCGGAGAACGCGCCGAGCAGCGGATTGGCCGTGATGCCGGAGAATCCGTCGGAGCCTCCGCATTTGAGTCCCACGTTCAGCTCGCTCAGCGGTACCGGCTCGCGGCGATCCTCGAGCGCCGCTTCGCGCAGCTCTTCGAGCAGCGCGAAGCCCGCTTCCACTTCGTCGCCGACTTCTTGGGCGACGAGAAACTTCACGCGCGACTCGTCGTAGTCGCCCAACAGTTCGCGGAACTCGGCCACGATATTGTTCTCGCAGCCGAGCCCGAACACCAGCACCCCGCCCGCGTTGGGATGGTTGACCGCATCGATCAGGATGCTGCGGGTCATGCGATGGTCGTCACCGAGCTGCGAGCAGCCGTACGGATGGCTGAGCACCGTCACGTTGTCGAACGGCCCGAGATCGGGATAAGCCGCTTTGTATTCGGCGACGATCAGCTCGGCGATGCCGTTGACGCAGCCGACCGTCGGCACGAGGAACAGATCGTTGCGGATGCCGACTTTGCCGTTCTGCCTGCGGTAGCCGTCGAAGGTCAGCTCGCGGCGCGGATACTCCGCCGGGTGCAGCTCGGGCTTGTATTCATACTCTTCTTCGCCGGCGAGCGTGGTGCGGATATTATGGGTATGCACCCATTCGCCGATCTCGATGTCTTCGGCGGCGAAGCCGATCGGCGCGCCGTATTTCATGACGACGGTTCCGATCGGGATCGGAGCCGTCGCGATCTTGTGGCCTTGCGGGACGTCGCGTAGGCTCCGCAGCGTCAAGCCTTCCGCCGACAGCGCTTCGCCGGCTGCCAGCGGACGAAGCGCCACCGCGACGTTGTCGCGGGGATTCATCTTGGTGATCGTTCGCATGGATCGGTCCTCCTTTTCTTAAACTTTCTCCAACTCATGCAGTACCGCGCGCGAACCCGATCGCTCCAACTCTTGAAGATGAGCGTTCACTCTGGCCGTCAGTCCCGGCACTTCGTTCAGATCGGTTCCCCACAGCGCCGTTTCGCCCAGAATCGTCGCCGCGAAGTTCTCGGGATCGTTCCAAGCGCGGTCGAAGATCTCCAACACGGCCGGTTCGTCCTGCGGCGGGACGCGGTCGCCGCGATAGCTGTACAGCAGGGCGGCCAACGCCAGCACGATGCGCGGCGGCAGTTCGCCGCGTTCTTCGGCGTAACGCAGCAGGATCGGCAGCAGGCGGGCGGTGAACTTGGACACGCTGTTCAGCGAGATCGAACGCAGCTCGTGACGGATGGACGGATTGCGGAAACGGTCGAGCACCGCTTCGGCATAAGTTTGCAGTTCAGGCTTCGGCAGATCCAGCATCGGGATCAATTCCTGTTCGATCAATAAACGAATGAAAGGGAAGAGATCTTCGTCGTTCATCACGTCTTTGACCGTCTCGAGGCCTGCCAACAGGCCGAGCGGAACCATCGCGGTATGCGGGCCGTTCAGCAGACGGACTTTGCGTTCGCGATAAGGCGTCATATCGGGCGTAACCACGACGTTCAATCCGGCTTCGGCGAGAGGCAGCTCCTTTTTCAACGATTCCGGTCCTTCGATCGCCCAGAACAGATAAGGTTCCGAAGCCACCAGCAGCTTGTCTTGATAACTCAGCCGAGTGTCCAGCTCCGACTCGCGGCCGCTCGGGTATCCCGGCACGATCCGGTCTACCAGACTGCAGCAGAAGACGTTATCCGTATCAAGCCATTGCTTGAACGCTTCGCCCAAGCGCCAATCGTCGGCATGCCGTTTGACGATCTCCAGCAGTTTCTCGCCGTTGCGGTCGATCAGCTCGCACGGAATCACCGTAAAACCCGGTTTGCCGAGCGTATAGCGGCGGTGCAGCAGAGCGGTCAGCTTACCCGGAAATCCGGCGGGCGGTTCGTCGCCAAGCGAATCTTCGGCGCGGTAGACGATGCCCGCTTCCGTCGTGTTGGACACGATAAAACGCAGATTTTCGTTTTCGGCCAGCGCCAGATAATCCGCATAATCGACATAAGGGTTAATCAGGCGGCTGACGCTGGAGACCACTTGCACGGAATCGACCGGCTTGCCGTCTGCGATGCCGTTGGTCAGAACGGTGAACAGGCGATCCTGCTCGTCGAATTTCGGGTCCGTCTTTCGGGAGAACGCTTGGACCAACACGGCGCTGCCGCCGAACAGTCCGCGGTCGTTCATTTGTTGAAGCTGCCAATCGACGAACGCTCGGATAAAATTGCCGCCGCCGAACTGAATCACTTTTTCGGGATAAACGGGGAGGTCCGGGAACAGGCTGCGCGACAATCTCGGATAGCTGGTCATGCAAGGTAGCTCCTTTGGCAAATGGATTTGAACGATTCTTCCGTCGGCTAACGAAGTCTATTGATATTGAATTGCACACGTGAACATTTTGCGTTGAAAAAGACGGGAGACAAGCCTGTCGGACTTGTTCCCTCGTCTCATATCGAATCTCGGTTCCGCGAGGCGACGGCCGGCGCGGCGGCGGAGCGTCGCGGGATCAATTCGCTGCCCAGATGCCGCTGAACGGCAGGCCTGTCCGGACGTTCCATCTGTTCGATCAGCAGCTTGGTACCCTCGCGTCCGATCTCGAACACGGATTTACGAATCGTGGTCAGCGGCGGATTCGCATAGCGGGCGAAGACCATATCGTCGAATCCGATGAGCGACATGTCGCCCGGCACGGACACCCCGTGGTCGAAGCAGGCATTCATCGCCCCGATCGCCATATCGTCGTTGCAGCAGAATACGGCGGTCGGCCGATCGTTTTGCTCCAGCAACTTGATCATGGCTTCATAGCCGCTCTCGATGCTGTAGTCGCCCTGCACGAAATGCGCGGGATTCGGCGTCAACCCGTGCGCCATCAAGCTTTCCGTAAAACCGAGCCTGCGCTCGGCAGAAGACTTGAATCCCGCCCGGCCTTCGATGATGCCGATCTGCCGATGGCCGAGTTCGTAAGCATGGTCGGCCGCGGCACGTCCGCCGCCGCGATCGTCGGCCGCCACGTTCGAGATGGCGGGATCGTCGAGTTGGCGGTTCAAGACCACGAGCGGAATCCCGCCGGCTTGCACATGGTAGATGAACGCGTTGTCGCGCTCGGTCTGGCTCATCACCAGAATGCCGTCGTAACGCCGGGCGTGAACCCGTCCCAGATGGGTCACGTCGTCGATGCCGTTCACCGTCAACAGATAGTTCTCGTTCAGCGTCTGGCGGATGCCTTTGAGCGCGTCCATCAGGAAGCTGGAAGACGTGCCTTGATCGATGCTGGAGAAAAAGAGTCCGATCGTGTTCGATTTCTGCGTGACGAGATTCTTCGCGCTGTCGTTCGGTACATAGTTCATTTCCGCCGCGATCCGGGCGATCCGCTCCCGCGTATCCGGCTTGATCAGAGGGCTGCCGTTCAGCGCTCTCGACACCGTCGTATGCGATACGCCCGCCGCTCTGGCGATGTCTTTGATGGTAATCATGGCATACTCTCCGTTTCGCGAATGTTAACGGTTTCAGTGTAGGGCGGCTGAAGAGCGATGTCAAGCGAAGAAGACAGAAATGCACACGTGAAAATTTTCCGAACCAAGCCGGCTTTCAAAACCGTGCTTTTACCCGGAGCCGTAAAGCTTGCGGTAGGCTCTCGGAGACAGGCCGGAGAGCCGCTTGAACATTTTGCCGAAATGCGAAAAGTTGTCGAATCCCGCCAGTTCCGATACAGTCGTCACGCTGTGCGCGCTCTCGCGAAGCAGCCGACGGGCTTCCTTGATCCGCGTGATATTGACGTATTCGGCGAATCCGAAACCGGTCACTTCTTTGAACGTTCGGCTCAAGTGGCTGCGGCTGATATAGAACTTCGCGGCCAGTTCGCCGAGGTCGAGCGGCTGCGCATAATAACGGTTGATATGGCGGACGACTTCCGATATTTTGCGCTCGACGGGCGTCGGTTCCGGCAGAGCGGGCGCGCCTCGTCTGAGCGAAGCCCGGGCGACGAGCAGCAGCAGTTCGCCCGCCATATGCCGCACATGCAGCCGGTAACCGGGCGGACGCTCGTGCAGCTCGCCGAGCAGGGAGAACAGCAGCTCTTCGGCTCGCAACCGTTCTTGCAGATTGAGCGCCACCAGCGGCCGATCGCGAACGAAAGGGGAGAGAAGCATCTCCCGTTCGTCGGGCGGAAGAACGTCGAAATAAGCAGGCGAGAAATACAGCACGGCCCGCTCGTGATCGGGAATGCCGGAATCCGTGCTCTTATGCACGACATTCGAATCGATCAGCACCGTATCGCCCGCGCGAACGCGGTACGTGCTTTCTTTGACGAAATAATTCCGTTCGCCGCTGAACAGGTAATACAACTCGTAACCGGTATGAAAATGATGCTGCCTCATCGAGAAATGGCCGATACGCCGATCGAATTCGAGACGAAGAGCGTCGTCCTCCTCGCCGAAACGCAGCCGATCGGGAATTTGTCGCAGAATCATGGAATCCTCCTTATGACGGATATTCGGTACGCCGGAATCATCAAATCCAATATAGCAAAAAAAGCGGGGTTTCGCCGCTGCGCAGCGAGTCCTGAACGACGGAAACGACAAAAAGCGCCGTTTCGGAAAACGGCGCTTTTTTGGGTTTACCCGACGATCGGTCAGGATAAAAGCTTGCTGCGAACAGCTTCATAGTTGGTCGTATACAAAATGTAATTTTGATGTTTGGTCTTCACGACCACCCGGTCTGTCGTACCGTAAGGCGTTCCGATTCGGATCGCGTCACGATCTTGTCCTGCATACGTATCGTCAAGATAAACTTCGGCGATATCGGCGGAAGGGATTTCGATCTTGGACAGCAGCCATTGGATCGTCACCTTTTCTCCGCTTTTTTTGACGTCGATGCCCAGCATGCGACCAGTCCTTTCTTCAAGAGGCTCGGGTGCAAGTTCCATTTTAACAAAAGCACCGCCGAGTTGGCGAGAGCAGGGAAGCTTGAGCCAAATTCAACTCGCCACATGCGCGACAATTTCGTCCGTCAGATCCAACCGGATCTGCTCCGGGAACACGCGCCTCCCGTACTCTTGGTCCAGATAACGCATGATCGCTTCGATCAGCGCGCCTTCGGCGATATACCAGCTCTGTCCTTGAACGGTGATCTGCGCGCTGTAGCCGAGGTCCTCGTCCCACAGCAGCTCCACGATCACGTCCGTAGGGCGGATCTGCCGGCGCTCGGCGATATTCAGGCAGACGGCGTTGATAATCTCGTCCATCGTGAGCTGCATGGCTTAATAACGTCCTTCCCGTTCGCGCGAACGGCGGCGGTTGTCCCGCACGGCGCGGTAGACAGCACGGATCAAGACGAAGGCCATGTAGAGGACCAGCACGTTGACCAGCAGGCCCAGAATGCCGCCGAAAGCGCCCATGCCCGCGAACAGGCTGCCGAACATCAGGCCGGCGATGCCGCCGAAGAACAGGCCGCGCATCAACCCTCCGCCGAAGCCGCTGCGGTTATTGGTATTCGAACGGTTATAGCTGCTCGTGTTGGACTGCTTATCGGAGTTCGAGCGCGTGCTCGAATTGTAGCTGTCGGTATTTTGCGATTTGTTCGGCGTGCTCTGGTAAGATCTCGGTCCCGAACTGAAACCTCCGCGGCGCGCGTCGGCTTGATCCGGCACGACGGCCGAAGCGGCGAATACGATCATGGCGGAGAGCAGAACGGCGAACGCTTTTTTGAATCGGGTCATAAAAAAATTCCTCCTGTAAGGTCGGGGTGTCAAGCAAAAAGCTTGCGCTTTTTGTCCTTGTCTGACCTTATACGGAGGAATTTCGGAAACGTTTCAATTTTTAATGAATTTCAGGATTCGAACTTGGCTTGACCGTATTCCTGTTCGACCCAATCGATCCAGTCGACGCTGGCTTTGGTTCGCAGAATGGCTTTTTGCAGCAGGATATAATCTTCGAAACCGATATGTCCGGGATTGCGGTATTCTTGCGGGATATTGTCTTGGATGTCTTTGTAATACTTCATTCGATCCACATGGTAAGCCCGGCGATCGGAGAACATGCGGCGCACTTCGGCAGGGTCGGCCAGATGGATGCAGAAACATTTGAGGTTGAACTCGTCCCGCATGACCGGAGCCGCCGTATCTTCGAGCAGCCATTCGTGCAGCTTGTTCGTGCCTTCTTCCGTGATGGAATACAGCTTCTTGTCCGGCTTATCCGTCTGCTGAATCCATTTGGCGCTCAGCAGCCCTTTTTCTTCCATGCTGCCGAGCAGAGGGTAGATCTGGCTGTGCTTGGCCTGCCAGAACGGCTGGATCTTAAGCATCAAATCATAGCCCGAGGCTTCCTGGCGCGAGACCAGAGCAAGCAGGCCGTAAGAAAGTATATTCATCAAATCACCCGTTCCCCGTATTCAAGCGATCCTCCGAGCGCGGATACGCTTCTTCTATTCAGTGTACAACATCGCAAGACCGGACGGCAACCGAAGTGAAAAGGGGAACAAGGCTCCAAAACGCAAAAAAGCGGCGTTTCCGATAGAAACGCCGCTTTGTCGGACAAGCTTTGGCATCCGTGAAAGAAAAAAGTCAAGGGGCTGTCGTTTCGCCGGCTTGGACATGCTCGTAACCGTCGTAAATCAATTCGAGCGCGCCCGTCTTCGGATCGATCAGCATGCCGTGAACGGGAACGCCCGCAGGCATCAGCGGATGGTTGGCGATCATGTTGACGCTGTGCATCACGCCCTGCGTTTCGTTCTCCACGCCTTTGAACCATTGTCCGAGATTGACGCCCGCATGATCGAGAGTCGCGAGCACTTCGTCGGAGATGCCGCGATCGCGCATTTTGCCCATGATATGGTCGGCGTTCAGCGAAGCCATGCCGCATTCGTGGTGGCCGACGACGATCACTTCTTCCGCTTGAAGTTCGTAGAGCGCGACCAGAATGCTACGCATGATACTGCCGAACGGCGAAGAGATGACGGCTCCGGCCGTTTTCAGGATCTTCGCGTCGCCGTTGCGCATATTCATCGCACGCGGCAGAAGCTCGGTCAGCCGGGTGTCCATGCAGGTGAGCACGACGACTTTTTTCTCAGGGAATTTGCCGCTCAGGAACGTCTCGTAATCTTTGTTTTCCACGAACGCCTTATTATGATTCAAAATCTCGGTAATCTGAGTCAAAACGGTTTCCTCCTTAAATGTCGGGCCGGCACTGCATAAGCTGCATAAAAAACCGGCGTCCGTTAGCGTTATTCCGAATTTTACATAAATGCTCGGTCAAAATTCAACCCCGAATTTTGACGAATATCGGCGGAAGCGCTTCAGGAGGAGATTCGGGCCGCGTCGCGTCTGTCTTCGAGCGGAATGCTGGAACCGTAAGATTGCCCGTCGCTGGCCAACCGGACCGAAGATTTGTCGAAGCCGCTGATCGTGATCGAGAGGTTCTCGTCGAAATACACCGCGTCATTCCGATCCACGATAAACGGGATGCCGCTGTCGGAAGCGATATCGAGATCGGAAGTTTTTTGTTCGTCCACGATCCACAGCGCGATCGCGCCGCTCAGCGAGCAGCCGCAGCCTTCGTTGTCGTAAGCGACGCGGAGATAGCCGGGACGACCGTCGAACTTTTGCTGCAGCAGGGCTTGCGCTTCGGGAGATACTCGCATGGTCAAAGACATGATCAGGACTCCTTTTGATAAATTATATTTTGCAAAATCTTTTTCTTGATATTGATTATACGCCGGTCAATAAGTATGATCAAGAGGTAAACAAACCTTTTTACCATTTTTATGGAACGTTTAATCAGAGGGAGGAACGACTCGGATGGAGCAGCGATTACAAGAGCAATGGAACGGATTCCGCGAGTTGGTAGGCAGAATCGGAAGTTATAACGAAGCGGTAGGCCTGATGTATTGGGATCTGCGTACCGGAGCGCCTCGCAAAGGGGCCGAGAAGCGCGCGGAGACGATCGGTTTGCTGTCGACCGAAGCGTTTAAACTGGGAACGTCCGACGAAATGGGTACATATCTCGAGCTGTTCACGCAGGAGTCCGTCCTGGCGCAGCTCGACGACGTCGATCGCCGCTTGGTGGAGACGGTCAAAAAAGAGTACGATCTCAATCGCAAAGTGCCGGCGGAAGAATTCCAAGCCTATACGATTCTGACTTCCAAATCGGAAACGAAATGGGAAGACGCCAAAGAAAGCGGCGATTTCGAATCGTTCGAGCCTTTCCTGAGCGAGATCGTGGCGACGCTGCGCAAATTCATCGGCTATTGGGGAGCCAAAGACACTCCTTACGATACGCTGCTGGACATGTACGAACCCGACCTGACGGTCGAGCGTCTGGACGACGTGTTCGATCGGCTCAAAAAGCGGCTCGTGCCGTTGGCGGAAGCGATCGCGGCCTCGGACATCAAGCCGAACCTGCCGTTCTTGGACGCGACGTATCCCAAAGAAGGCCAGAAAGCGTTCAGCCATTTCATTCTGAAAGAAATGGGCTACGACTTCGACGCCGGCCGTCTCGACGAGACGGTGCATCCGTTCGCGACGGGATTGAACCCGGGCGACGTGCGCATCACGACGAACTATCACGAGAAAGACGTTTTGAGCGCGGCGTTCAGTTCGCTGCACGAAGGCGGCCACGCCTTGTACGAACAAAACATCGATCCGAAGCTTACCGGAACGCCGCTTGCGCAGGGCACGTCGATGGGCATCCACGAATCGCAGTCGCGTTTCTGGGAGAACATGGTCGGACGCAGCCTGCCGTTCTGGCAGCGGTATTTCGGCGAATTGCAGAAGCAGTTCCCGGACCAACTCACGGGCGTGACGCCGGAACTGTTCCATTTTGCCGCGAACCGGGTCGAGAATTCGCTGATCCGCATCGAAGCGGACGAGCTGACGTACAATCTGCATATCATCATCCGTTACGAGATCGAGAAGATGCTGTTCAACGAAGATCTCGACGTCAAGAAGCTGCCTGAAGTATGGAACGCCAAATACGAGAGTTATCTGGGCATCACGCCGCCGAACAACTCGCAAGGGGTGCTGCAGGACGTTCACTGGTCCGGCGGTTCGTTCGGATACTTCGCTTCGTATTCGCTCGGCAACATGTACGCGGCGCAGATCATGCACACGCTGCGCAAAGAGCTGACGAATTACGACGAATTGATCGAACAAGGCAATCTGCTGCCGATCAAAGAATGGCTGACCGAGAAGATCTACCGGTTCGGCAAGTCCAAGAAACCGGCCGAAATCATTTTCGACGTGACCGGCGAAGAATTGAATCCGGATTACTTGGCCGACTATCTGGAACAAAAGTACGCGAGCCTGTATAATCTCAAATTGTAGACATGACTCGAAGCGGAGTCTGACGACGATCCTGCCCATTCCCTCAGCGGAAGCGGCAGGATTTTCGTTTCCGCGAAGAATTGTAAGCGTCATGGCAATTTTGAAAATTAAGTGAACGTTTCTGAAAAACGGAGAAGGGATTCGGTGACTGGCATGTTTGGTTTTCGCGTCATCAAGACGGCGCTCGCGGCTTTCGCCTCGATCATGATCGCGCATTTCGTCGGCATCCCCTCGGCGACATCGGCGGGACTGCTGGCTATTCTGGGATTGGATACGACCATTAAGCGGAGCGTCAAAACGGTCGTGGACCGCTTCTTCGCGTCCATCGTCGGCCTGATCGTCGCAAGCGTGCTGTTCGGCACGCTGGGCTTCCATTATTGGGTCATTCCGATCTACATCCTGATCGCGTTTCCCGCGATCGTCAAAGCGACGTTCAAAGGCGGGATCGTCACGAACGCGGTCGTCGTGTTCCACGTCTTTAATGCGGGAACGATCAGTTGGCCGGTCATCTGGACGGAGCTGCAGCTGCTGGTCATCGGCCTTGGTTCGGCCATGCTCGTCAACTTGATTTACATGCCGAATCCGGAAGAGCAGCTGTCGAAGATCCGCGCCGAAGCGGACGATTGCTTTTCGCGGATCTTCGCCCAATTCGCGCGCACGCTGCGCAATCCGGATTATGTGTGGGACGGCAAAGAATTGATCGAAGCGGACAAGAAGGTGGCGCAAGGCCTGGAGCTGGCCAAACGGTCGCGAGAAAATCAAGTGCGCAAAGCGGACGAGTTCTGGATCGTTTACTTCGTTATGCGCAAGCAGCAGCTCGAGTCGATCCAAACGATGGCGCTGCTGGTGTCGCAAGTGTATCGCCAGATCTCGCAGGCCGAATTGACCGCGCAGTTGTTCGACCGGTTGGAAGAAGACGTGAAGCGCGAGCATTATACGGGCAAAGCGGCAGAAATGCTCCAAGAGTTGGAAGAGCGGTTCAAAGAGATGAGTCTGCCGGATACGCGCGAAGAATTCGAAGTGCGTTCGGCGATCCTCCAATTATGCCGGGAATTGAAACGGTATTTGGAGATGTCGAAGAAGGATAAGGCTCCGCATGTGGTGGGAGGATGATGAAAATCCTATTCGTGGGGTCGAAAGGCTAAGGCAGCTTCAGGGGAAATTCGTTAGTTTATGCTTCCGAAGTGACTTTCTTCGAAAGTCTGTAGCTTATGCTTCCGAGGTGACTTTCTTCGAAAGTCTGTAGCTTATGCTTCCGAAGTGACTTTCTTCGAAAGTCTGTAGCTTATGCTTCCGAAGTGACTTTCTTCGAAAGTCTGTAGCTTATGCTTCCAAAGTGACTTTCTTCGAAAGTCTTTAGCGTATGCTTTCGAGGTGACTTTCTTCGAAAGTCTGTAGCGTATGCTTCCGAAGTGACTTTCTTTGAAAGTCTGTAGCGCCTAACTGAACTTTCCCTTGTGCTGCTTAACCTTTTTACACAAAATAATTTTCTTGGGGCGATCGGGAGAAGATCGTCTTTTTTTACGGGTGTTCGCAGACGTATCTCCTCAAAAAATGTAAGGCGCAGCCTGTGAGAGGTAAAAATGCTGCGGTATGTTGCTTTTTAGTCAACGTAGCGAAGCAGAAGCAGCCGTGCTTTGACTTCCTCGAGAAGAAGAATTATATTGGGAACATAAGTTCCTGTTTGGCGAGATGAAATCGGAATTCAGCGAGAAAAGTGTGAGGCATAGGGCGGCGGCAAAGCTTGAACGCACGTTCGTCGGAAGCGGGCTTTTTGACGGAATTCTGGTATAATCAATAGGATGAACGACGAAGGCAACAGTATGGAGGGGAATCATGGCCAAGTTAACGCCGATGATGGAACAGTATCTTCAGATCAAGGAAGAAGCGAAGGACGCGATCCTCTTTTTCCGTCTGGGGGACTTTTACGAAATTTTCTTCGATGACGCGCTCACGGCTTCGAGAGAGCTGGAGATCACGTTGACCGGACGCAACGCGGGACTGGACGAAAAAGCGCCGATGTGCGGCGTGCCGTACCATTCGGCCGAAGGCTACGTGCAGCGTCTGATCGAAAAAGGATACAAAGTCGCGATCTGCGAACAGGTGGAAGAGCCGGGTGCGGGACGCGGCATGATGAAACGGGAGATCGTTCGCGTCGTGACGCCGGGCACGCTGATGGAAAGCCGCGCGCTCGGCGAGAAGTCGAACAATTATCTCGTCTGCGTGACCCGTTCGAACGGCATGACCGCGATCGCGGCCTGCGATCTGTCGACGGGCGATCTGCACGTGACGTCCGCGCCGGACAGCGAAGAATGGCTCAAAGGCGAAGTGGGCGTCTACCAGCCGTCGGAAGCGATCGGGGACGAGACGCTGCTGAAGCTGCTGGAAGCGCAGATCGCGCCGATGGAACGCCGGCTCGTCTGCACGCCGTGGGACAAATCCAAAGAGGACGGCGCGCGCGAACAGTTCGGCGAAGCGGCTTGGGCGCGGCTGGACGACGAACGCCGCCAATGCGTGGCGAGACTGTTCGCTTATCTGGCGGAGACGCAGAAGCGCGCGCTCGGCCAATTGACGAAGATGTCGGTCTACGAGCCGAACCATTATATGATTCTCGATCCGTTTACCCGCCGCAATCTGGAATTGACGGAGACGGTGCGCGAACGTTCGAAAAAAGGTTCGCTGCTCTGGCTGTTGGATCGTACCAAGACGTCGATGGGCGCGCGCACGCTGCGCCGCTGGATCGACAAGCCGCTGCTTCAGCGCGGAGCGATCGAAGAACGTCTGGAAGCGGTCGAGCATCTGCATCGCGATCTGATTCTGCGCGGCGACATTCAAGAAGCGCTGCGGGAGATTTACGATCTGGAACGGCTTGTCGGGCGCGTGGCGTTCGGCAGCGCCAACGGACGCGATATGGTCGCATTGCGCGATTCGCTCGTGCAGATTCCGGGACTTAAGCAGATCTGTCTGAATTCCGGCTCGCGAACGCTCGCGGAAACGGCTGACCGGATGGACGAGTGCGCGGAACTGGCCGAAGCGATCGCGGCGGCCGTTACCGAAGAACCTCCGGTCTCGGTGCGCGACGGCGGACTTATTCGCAAAGGGTACCACGAACATCTGGACCAACTGCGCGAAGCGAGCGTCAACGGCAAACGTTGGATCGCGGAACTGGAAGCGGAAGAACGCCGGGTGACCGGCATTCGTTCGCTCAAAGTCGGCTACAACAAAGTGTTCGGCTACTATATCGAAGTGACGCGCGCCAATCTGGGACAGCTTCCGGAAGGCCGTTACGAACGCAAGCAGACATTGGCGAACGCCGAACGGTATATCACGCCGGAATTGAAAGAAAAAGAATCGTTGATTCTCGAAGCGGAAGAGAAGATGGCCGATCTCGAATACGGGCTGTTCTTGGAACTGCGCGAGAAAGTCGCGGAGCGGATTCCGAGACTCAAATCGCTCGCCGAACGCGTAGCGGAGATCGACGTGTATCAGGCGTTCGCGGAAGCGAGCGCGGAGAAGTCGTTTGTCCGTCCGCAGCTTCACGACGGTTATGATCTGGCGGTCGATAACGGACGCCATCCGGTCGTCGAAGCGGTCATGGAAGGCGGCTCGTTCGTCGCCAACGCGACCGACCTGACGGAAGACGGCGCGAATATCATGTTGATCACCGGACCGAACATGGCCGGCAAGAGCACGTACATGCGTCAGGTCGCGTTGATCTCGATCATGGCGCAGATAGGCTGTTTCGTTCCGGCGAACCGGGCGAGCGTGCCGCTGCTGGACCGGATCTTTACCCGGATCGGCGCGGCGGACGACTTGGTCGGCGGACAAAGCACGTTCATGGTCGAGATGGCCGATATTCAGGTCATGACGCAGCAGGCGACGCGCGACAGCTTGATCATCATCGACGAACTGGGCCGAGGCACTTCGACCAGCGAAGGCATGGCGATCGCGCAGGCCGTGATCGAACACGTGCACGAGTCGATCGGCTGCAAAGCGCTGGTCTCGACGCATTTTCACGAACTGGCGCATCTCGAAGAAAGCCTGCCGCGGCTGCGGAACTACTGCATGGCGGTTCGCGAAAGCGGCGATAACGTAACGTTCCTGCGCAAATTGGTGCCGGGAGCGGCGAGCACGAGTTACGGGATCTACTGCGCGCGTCTGGCGGGATTGCCGGGCAGCATCATCGATCGCGCTTACGGACTGCTTCAAGGCTTCGAGCAGGCCGCGGCCGAAGTGGCCGTGGGACATTCCGGCACGGCGTCGGGCGAGCGTTTCTCGAAAATCGAGATTCGGTCGAACGAAGCCATGAGTACTTCGTCTGCGAGGACTGCCGTAGCCGACAAGGCGGAGATCGAAACGTCCGGCGCGCAGCCTGCGAAGCCGGCCTCGAATACGAACGGAAACGAAGTTCGCGAACGCCTTGCTGTTGCGGAAGAAACGGCCGAAGCCGGTCGCGAGACTGTTTACGGAGCGCGTTCCGGTCAAGAAGAAGCTCTCGCCGAACAATCGTCCGCGGACGAAGTGGTGCAGCTCTCGATCTTCGGCGACGAAGAACGTCCTGCCCGCGCGGCGGCTCATGCAGCTCCGGCGCAGGTCAAGGAAGATCCGAAAGTCAAAAAGATGCTGCAAAAAGTGCGGGAGCTGGACGTCATGAACATGACGCCTCTTCAAGCGATGCAGCTCTTGAACGAATTGAAATTGGAAGCGCAGCGGCTGTAAAGCGGGCATGCCGCTCGGACGCTGCGGAGATTCGATCGGGAAAGGAGAAGAACGATGGGCAAAATCAAAGTATTGGACGAGCATATCGCCAACCAGATCGCGGCCGGCGAAGTGGTGGAACGGCCGGCTTCGGTCGTCAAAGAATTGGTCGAGAACGCGATCGACGCGGGCGCGACCAAAGTGGACGTCTGGGCGGAAGAAGGCGGTTTGTCTTCGATCCGCGTAACCGATAACGGGTCGGGAATCGCTCCGGAAGATTGCGAGACGGCGTTCTACCGTCATGCGACCAGCAAGATCTCGGGCGGACGGGATCTGTTTCAGATCACGAGTTTGGGTTTCCGCGGCGAGGCGCTGCCGAGTATCGCGTCCGTCTCGAAAGTCGAAGTCGTGACCGCCTGCGGCGAAGACGGCGCGGGACGCCGTCTGGTCGTGGAAGGCGGCACGCTCAAGAACAACGAAGACGCTCCGGCTTCCCGAGGAACCGATTTTCGCGTACGCGAGCTGTTCTACAACACGCCCGCGCGGCTTAAATACATGAAGACCGTGCAAACGGAATTGGGGCATATCTCCGATTATATGTACCGGATGGCGCTGTCGCATCCGGAGGTGGCGTTCACGCTGCGCCATAACGGCAACTCGCTGCTTCAGACGTTGGGCGGAGGCGATCTGCTTCAGGTGATCGCCGCCGTCTACGGCACGACCAGCGCCAAAGCGATGCTGCCGCTCGAAGGCGAGAGTCTCGATTTCGCCGTCTCGGGATTCGTCAGTCTGCCGGACTTTACCCGTTCGAACCGCAGCGCCATCACTACGGTGGTGAACGGCCGTTATATCCGCAGCCATGTGCTCAATCAAGCGATCATGCGGGCTTATCATACTTTGCTGCCGGTAGGCCGCCATCCGCTGGTCGTGCTGCGCTTGGCGATGCATCCGTCGCTGGTCGACGTGAACGTGCATCCGGCGAAGCTGGAAGTCCGTTTCAGCAAGGAAGCCGAGCTGACGGCGTTCGTGGAAGAAAGCATCCGCGCGGCTCTGTCGCGCGAAGTCTTGATCCCGAAAGCCGTCAATCAGCGCGTCGGACGCAGCAACGACACGATCGTGCAGGAGCAGTTCCATTTCCCGAAAAGGGAAGGGTTCCTCGGCGAGTTGGCGGCGGGACTGCCGCAGGACAAAGACGTTCCGGTTCAAGGCGGCTACAGCTTGCCGCCGGAACCTCCCGCCGACCGCGAGCCGTCGGCGGCTGTGCCGGGCGCGCCTTTGGCCGCGCGCCCGCAGGATCCCGCCGCCGCGGACTCGGCGGCGGCTCATGGAGCGGCCGCTGCGCCGGCCGCGATCGGAAGAGCGTCGTGTAGGGGGCGAGTGTAGATTTCGGCGGTCGCCGCTGCACTTCATAAACAACATCTACGTCAGCACTCAGACTATGCCGGGCTGCCGGCAGGACTGCGTCGCGGTCAACCCGCAGCCCCATGGTGTCGGGTCAGACCACACGACTGTTGACGAGG
>NZ_NJDE01000039.1 GCF_002205895.1 Saccharibacillus sp. O23 | reverse complement strand
GCTGAGTGGTATTAGCCGATGTTAATGGGTTATGTAGTTAGGAGTTATTTGTGGTTATGATTGGTGTTTTTTTTTTTTTTCATGCGAAGGCTCTTTTGCGCGGTCCGGGCGCGGTTCAGGCGCGGTCCGAGCGTAATTGGGGCGAAGCCGTTCGAGCAAAACGGCTCGATGGGCCGGGATCATGCGACCGCCGATCGGATTCGATGGGCCGGGATCAAGCAGGCGCCGGTCGGCAAGGTACCGGTTACCGGCTGCGGCTCGGGTTCGATTAGACCGTTTCTCCGGGCCGAATCCGGCTTGCGCCTGCGATCGGCAAGAGCGGAGCGGTCGGCAAAAGCGGTCAAGCCGCCGTCGTCCTGCCTCCGATCGGCGGGACTGCCGCCGCTACGGCTCCAGCGCCAGCCATTCTTCCGTCAGCGCGTCGACCTGCGCGTCGAGCGTTTCTTTCTCGGCCAGCCATTCGCCGAGCCGCTGCGCGTCCAGCGCGTGGGCCGGGTCGGCCAGCGCCCGGTCCAGTTCCGCCGCGCGTTCTTCGAGCGCGGCGATCTCCCGCTCCAGCTTCGCCGGATCGGCGCGGCGCGCACCGCCGCCGCGCGAAGCTTCGCGCTCGCCGCCCGGCCGGCTAGGCGAGGCCGGGGCGGCTGCGCCCGGTCCGCCGAGAGCGGACGGCTC
>NZ_NJDE01000037.1 GCF_002205895.1 Saccharibacillus sp. O23 | reverse complement strand
GATTCGCGTCATTTGAAGTTTCTTGCTCGGTACACGTACCGGCAAGATGGAGGATAAGCCCTCGACCGATTAGTACTGATCAGCTCCACGCATTGCTGCGCTTCCACCCTCAGCCTATCTACCTCGTCGTCTACAAGGGGTCTTACCAAAAGTGGGAAATCTCATCTTGAGGGGGGCTTCACGCTTAGATGCTTTCAGCGTTTATCCCGTCCGCACGTAGCTACCCAGCGATGCTCCTGGCGGAACAACTGGTACACCAGCGGTGCGTCCATCCCGGTCCTCTCGTACTAAGGACAGCTCCTCTCAAATTTCCAACGCCCACGACAGATAGGGACCGAACTGTCTCACGACGTTCTGAACCCAGCTCGCGTACCGCTTTAATGGGCGAACAGCCCAACCCTTGGGACCTACTTCAGCCCCAGGATGCGATGAGCCGACATCGAGGTGCCAAACCTCCCCGTCGATGTGGACTCTTGGGGGAGATAAGCCTGTTATCCCCAGGGTAGCTTTTATCCGTTGAGCGATGGCCCTTCCATGCGGTACCACCGGATCACTAAGCCCGACTTTCGTCCCTGCTCGACCTGTCCGTCTCGCAGTCAAGCTCCCTTATGCCTTTACACGCTGCGAATGATTTCCAACCATTCTGAGGGAACCTTTGGGCGCCTCCGTTACATTTTAGGAGGCGACCGCCCCAGTCAAACTGTCCACCTGACACGGTCCCTGTACCGGGTAACGGTACGAGGTTAGAACTAGCATGCGATCAGGGTGGTATCCCAACGTCGCCTCCTCCGAAGCTGGCGCTCCGGACTCTAAGGCTCCCACCTATGCTGTACAAATCGCACCCCAGTCCAATATCAAGTTACAGTAAAGCTCCATGGGGTCTTTCCGTCTTGTCGCGGGTAACCTGCATCTTCACAGGTATTAAAATTTCACCGGATCTCTCGTTGAGACAGCGCCCAAGTCGTTACGCCATTCGTGCGGGTCAGAATTTACCTGACAAGGAATTTCGCTACCTTAGGACCGTTATAGTTACGGCCGCCGTTTACTGGGGCTTCAATTCAGAGCGTCGCGATTGCTCGCTAACCCCTCCTCTTAACCTTCCAGCACCGGGCAGGCGTCAGCCCGTATACTTCGCCTTGCGGCTTCGCACAGACCTGTGTTTTTGCTAAACAGTCGCTTGGGCCTTTTCACTGCGGCCCCCTCGTGCTATTCACACTACCGGGGCACCCCTTCTCCCGAAGTTACGGGGTCATTTTGCCGAGTTCCTTAACGAGAGTTCTTCCGCGCGCCTTAGAATACTCTTCCCACCCACCTGTGTCGGTTTGCGGTACGGGCGCCTTCACCTGGCTAGAAGCTTTTCTTGGCAGTGTGAGCCCAGGACCTTCGCTACTGTAATTTTCGCTCCCCATCACAACTCATCCTTACGATGCGCGGATTTGCCTACGCACCAGACTTGTTGCTTGGACGGACATCCATCAGTCCGCGTCCCTTCCCTCCTGCGTCACTCCATTGCTCGTAACGGTTTACGGCGGTACAGGAATATCCACCTGTTGTCCATCGACTACGCCTTTCGGCCTCGCCTTAGGTCCCGACTAACCCTGAGCGGACGAGCCTTCCTCAGGAACCCTTGGGTTTTCGGCGGATCAGATTCTCACTGATCTTTTCGTTACTCATACCGGCATTCTCACTTGTGTGATGTCCAGCGCTCTTTTCAGTACACCTTCAACCCTCACACAACGCTCCCCTACCCCTGATGCAAGCATCAAGCCATGATTTCGGTGGTGTGTTTAGCCCCGTTACATTTTCGGCGCAGAGTCACTCGACCAGTGAGCTATTACGCACTCTTTAAATGGTGGCTGCTTCTAAGCCAACATCCTGGTTGTCTGGGCAACTCCACATCCTTTCCCACTTAACACACACTTGGGGACCTTAATCGATGGTCTGGGCTGTTTCCCTTTTGACAATGGATCTTAGCACTCACTGTCTGACTCCCGGACATAAGTTGATGGCATTCGGAGTTTGACTGGACTTGGTAATCCTTGGCGGACCCCGCACCCAATCAGTGCTCTACCTCCACAACTCTCAATTCCGAGGCTAGCCCTAAAGCTATTTCGGGGAGAACCAGCTATCTCCGAGTTCGATTGGAATTTCTCCGCTACCCCCACCTCATCCCCGCACTTTTCAACGTACGTGGGTTCGGGCCTCCAGTGCGTGTTACCGCACCTTCACCCTGGACAGGGGTAGATCACCCGGTTTCGGGTCTACGCCTACATACTCATTCGCCCTATTCAGACTCGCTTTCGCTGCGGCTCCGGCTTCTCACCTTAACCTTGCATGCAAACGTAACTCGCCGGTTCATTCTACAAAAGGCACGCCATCACCCCTTAATTGGGCTCTGACTTTTTGTAAGCGCACGGTTTCAGGTTCTATTTCACTCCCCTTCCGGGGTCCTTTTCACCTTTCCCTCACGGTACTGCTTCGCTATCGGTCACCAGGGAGTATTTAGCCTTGGCAGATGGTCCTGCCGGATTCATACGGGGTTTCACGTGCCCCGCACTACTCAGGATCCGTCTCGGAGGGTGCTCACTTTCGGCTAC
>NZ_NJDE01000036.1 GCF_002205895.1 Saccharibacillus sp. O23 | reverse complement strand
AAAGCGGCGGCCCTGCAGGGGGCCTGGCTTTTCCCGGTCGCTCCGGACGGCCTGGAATGGATCAGCGGCGGGGATCGAGACGAAAGACAGCTGCGGCGCATAGTTTGGACCATTCTTAAAAGCATGAAATACGAGACACTTTACTTGCAGCAAGGCTATAACGTGATCGAAATTCCACAAGCCGGGCAGAATGAATTTGTACGTTCGATCAGCGGAGCGGTTACCTTAAACTTCGGAATGCGGACGCATCCGATTATCGGCAAGCACCTCAAGTCCGAATTACGAATAGCGACGATCATACCATCGCGGAAACGAAAAAAGATCATTATGCGCAGGGTTACATTCTGAAACGCCCTGATTCTCATGATGCGTCTTCCAAGAAGGCTAAATTACTCTACGTAAAAAGATCGATTTTGAGAATAAACTTAAATAAGAAGAGGATTTAAAGGTTACATTTTTTTCTCTATTTAATCTTTTTTTTGAGATTTTTCTAAACAAAACAATGAGAAAGATCGATAAAGAAGGAAGTGAATAGAAGAAAAACAGAAATAATGCCTTTTTATTTCACTAAAAGCTCTTAGTGAATTTCGATTTAAGAATATCTTATAATTTGGTTACATTTTCTTTACTATTTACTTGGTGTATTGTATGATTGTCAAAGTTGTTTATTTTAAAAACGCCGAATTCTTATTTTAGAAGCGGGGGAACCATTCTGGTGAATTAATTTCTGTCTTTTCAGAAATTATAGGGAACTCCAACCGAACCCAATCAGCTAACCTCGTAGGCTTTGGAGGGAATATTGTTTTGAAAAAAATTTCTTTGGTTTTAGCAGGAGCCATTTTACTATCTTCTTTTTCTGCATCGGCAGTCTCTGCAAGTGAATCGTTAAGCGAGAGTATCAATGAATATATCGGTGTTCCTTACAAATGGGGAGGCACAACTAAGAGCGGTATGGATTGCTCAGGTTTTATCCTTGCGGTAATCGACCATTTTAATATTAACCTACCACGTGTGTCTAGAGACCAAGCGAAAGTGGGTACTCCGGTTTCCAGAGAGAACTTGCGTCCGGGAGATTTAGTGTTTTTTAATACATTCGGTAAAGGTATTTCTCATGCCGGAATCTATGTAGGAAATGGGGAATTTGCTCATTCTTCTAGCAGTAAAGGTGTGAGAATTAGTCCTATGAATCAAGGATATTTTAAAAATAAATATGTAACAGCAAGAAGAATAACAAGCACCAGTACTTATCAGCATATGGTCAAATCATAAAACAAAGATTAGATCATAAGAGTTTGAATTTCCGTGCAATTTTTAAAGATTTGATTTGTTAGACATTATTTTAATAAAAAGAAATAGACCGTCTTAAGTGGACGGTCTCTTTTTTATAAAAAAAGCACTTATGCAGACAACTGCCGGCAAATTTCAGCACATTTAAAGCAGGCTTCGGCACATTTTTGACAATGCTCCATATCGTGCTTTTTGCACTCATTGCCGCATTCTTCGCAAATAGAAGCGCACAGTTCGCAAATTTGTTTGGCATACTCGCTACCACGTGCCATCATGGAAGCAGCGAGTTGACAAATGTCCGCACAGTCACGATCAAGTTGAATGCATCGACTCATGTGACCTGCATGGCCTTCTGAAAGACAAGCTTTGTAGCACTGATTACAAATGACCATGCATTTCAAGCATTCCTCAATACAATTTTGAAGTTGTTCGTTCGACATCGCAATTCCTCCTTTTTTTTCATTCGTGTGAAGATTAAACTGTCTATAATCTTGTGAAACGAAGCGATAAATGAGATTCTTCACATCTTCTTCACAATTTTAGTAGACGATTAGGAGGCTTAATAGAATGAAACATATACTTGTTGTAGACGACGAAGATAAGATCCGAGATGTAGTGTCGAGTTATTTAAGCAAAGATGGTTTTCGAATTGAAGAAGCTATTACAGGAGAAGAGGCTTTAAGCAAAGTTCGTCAAACAGCCTTCGATTTAATTGTTTTGGATTTGATGCTTCCAGATATGGCCGGAGAAAAAGTGTGTCAAACTATTCGTTCATTTAGTTCTCTTCCGATACTAATGTTATCTGCTAAAGCTTCAGATAATCATCGAATCCGTGGCTTATCGATAGGTGCGGATGATTACCTAATCAAACCTTTTGATCCTAGAGAAGTCGTTGCCCGTGTGCGCGCGATTCTTCGGCGTGCTAATGAAAACCATATTTTAGCAGACAAAGTGACTTATGATAACGGAAGACTGATTATTAATGCCGTGCAACAAAAAGTGATTTGCGAAGGGCAAGTCGTTAATTTAACGCCCAATGAATTTAAAATCCTTATGCTACTCGCTCGGCAACCCAATCGCCTCTTTACAAGGGATGACTTGGTTGATCGAGTACTTGGTTATGATTTTGAAGGGAGTACCCGTACGATTGATCAGCATGTAAAAAACCTTCGCTCTAAGATAGAAAAAGACCCTAGAAATCCATATATGATTCAAACTGTTTATGGAGCAGGCTATCGATTTCAAGGGGATCTATAATGAAAAAAACCTTATATACGAAATTGGTTTTTTTGTTTGTTTTCATGGGCATATTATTATTGACACTGACAATGTTAACTTTACTTATCAGTATTCATTATCATATGAGTCTTTATGTCCAACAAGCAGGAACCATTCCCTCTAATATTATTAAGTTAAATCATCATTTAGAGGAAGCGTTACTGCAAACTACATTATGGACGTTTATCATTTCTGTTTTTTTAGCGATTTTTCTCGGCTTGCGTATTGCTAAGCAGATTTCCCGGCCACTTATTCAAATGAAAGAATCAGCCGAGTTAATGCGAAGGGGCTCATGGGATATACGGATTCAAACAAATACCGACGATGAATTAAATGATTTGGCTTCTTCTTTAAATCATCTTGCGGCGCAGCTACAAATACAAGAAGGCCTACGCTCTACTTTGTCGGAAGATATTGCTCATGAGCTTCGCACGCCCTTAACTACGTTGAAAAGTCATATGCAAGCTTTCCAAGATGGCATATGGGAGCCAACACCTAAACGAATCTATTCCTGTTACGAAGAAGTAGAACGACTGATTAAATTGGTGGCAGATTTGGAGAAACTGAATGAAATGGATTCGCCCGAATTTTCCTTGAATTTAAAGAAAGAAAAATTAAATGAAGTGATAGTGAAAAGTATGGAAGTGATGGGCGCTGCATTTGTTGAAAAACAAGTGAATTTAAAATTTAAAGCAGCCGAACAAATTGTGGTCAATGTGGATCGGGATCGTATGTTACAGGTGATGATCAACGTTTTAAGTAACGCGCTCCATTACACACCCACGGGTGGTTCAGTATGTATTGAAGTTTTTAGGGAAAAAGAAAATGTCAGGATACAGGTGCAGGATTCAGGAATTGGAATTTCTGAACAAGATTTACTTCACATTTTTGAACGATTTTATCGAGGAGATCGATCAAGGAATCGAAAAACAGGCGGTAGTGGAATTGGGCTTGCAATCTGCAGAAAATTGGTTGTGGCTCATAATGGAGAGATATGGGCTACAAGTAAACAGGGAGCAGAAATTTATATTCGACTCCCGGTATCTTCATAACTTCTTCACATTTTTCGTTTAATCTAAATGAACAAGATACTAGGGTGAAAGGAAGTCTATATTAGAGATAGAAAGGGAGTCTTTAACATGAAAAAAGGATTAATAGGGCTTGGGATTTTTTTAATAGTACTGCTTAGCGCTTGTAGTAATAGCAGTACAGAAAATAATAACCAAGCAGATACGGGAACTGAAGCGACTATGGAACACGGAAACATGGAGCATTCTGGTTCAGAAGAACTTCCAGAGGGTCTTAAAGAAGCGGCTAATCCTACATTTAGTTTAGAAAGCCAAGCGGTAATTAATGCCGATCATATGCCCGGAATGAAGGGTGCGACCGCTACAATTGTCGGAGCTTATGATACCACTGTATACGCAGTATCCTATACGCCAACTACCGGAGGAGAACCCGTGAAAAATCATAAGTGGGTTATTCAAGAGGATCTAGAGAATGCAGGGGATACTCCTTTTAAGCAAGGGGAAACTGTAGTTTTGGCAGCAGATCATATGCCTGGAATGAAGGGTGCTACAGCAACCATTGATTTTGCTCAATCCACTACTATTTATATGGTAGATTATGTTCCAACAACAGGAGGAGATCCGGTTAAAAATCACAAATGGGTAACAGCGGATGAACTAACCGCTCCTTAAGAATATAGAAAAGAATTCAGGTGTCATTTTTCCAATAAAAATACGCTAAGCCCTAACGAATATAGGGCTTAGCGTATTTTTAATTTATTGGAATTAAGAGTTTAAACGTTATTAGTTTTCCTCCTAATCCTTTTCAAAAAGTAAAATGATAAGAAAGGAGATAGATTAATCAATTTGCTTTGGGAGATTCAAGCGTTGGACGAGTATTGTTGAAATAGATAATTTAAAGTTTCGCGGTCTGAGCGGCAAGGCAACTCAAATTGATTTTCATAATTTTCATGTCCTTTACCCGTAATCGCAATACAGTCTCCTTGCCGGGCTTGATCCCAGGCCCATTCAATTGCTTTGGTCCGATCTGCAATGAAGTAAAGGCACCTGTTAGAACGCTGCTTTATCATCGATTTCATCTCTTCGATAAGCTCAGTTGCATCGACTCCTTTGGTATCATCCAACGTTAATATAACAATGTCGCTAATTCCGGTTGTAATATTTAACATGATTTCTCGCTTAGAGGGGTCACTATTTCCTCTAAAACCAAACAAATGTATCAATCGGCCCATTTTGCGCGTCTGTAAGGTTTTTAAAAAATGATTGAAGCCATCAGGAGTATGAGCGTAGTCAACAATACATTCTGCCCCAGCAGGATGAGCATAGACTTCAAATCGACCGGGAACGCCAGGAAACGTGCGGAAAGCTTGTATAATAGATTTAGCATTCACTCCCATGCGTCGTGCTGTAGTCCAAGCTGCAAGCGCATTGTGAGCATTATATAACCCTGATAGAGGCAGTTTCACCCTATAGAAATTATGCTGATCTTCACAGATCTCAAATTCTAAAGGTGATTCTGAAACCACTCGGCTGATTCTTATAAAATCATTGGAACGATTACCGTAAGTCTTAACAGAGGTACGGCTGGTTAGCAGCTGTTCACTTAATTTCCTTCCCCAAAAATTTCCACTGAATACAACGGCTTCGCCCTGCCCTTTTATTTGTTGAAATAAGCGGGCTTTTGTTGCAAAGTAACGCTCTAATGAATCATGATAATCCAAATGATCATGCGTTAAATTTGTAAATATAGCAAAATCAAAATCTATGCCGCTGGTACGTTCCTGATCAATGCCATGAGAGGAGACCTCCATGATCACGACTTGATCCTGGCTCATGTCGAGCCATTGGTGCAACTGAAGCGCATCCGGTGTAGTTTGTGCAGAATCGAACTCGTTCCCATTAATGCGTTGACACACCGATCCGATTAGCGAGCAAGAGATCTCGGCTGTCTTTAAAACCTCATACAATAAGTGGGCAGTTGTTGTTTTTCCATTGGTACCCGTGATTCCAATCATTGTATGTCGATTGGAAGGTTCTCTGTAATAGCAACTAGCTATTTGAGCTAATGCTAGGCGGGCATTGGCAACCTGATAATAAAGAATGCTTTGTTCTATGTTCGGATCAGCTGCCTCTCCAACAAGAACAACCGCACCTGCTTGTACAGCCTGTTTCATGAAGTCGTGGCCATTCACCTCTTTTCCTGGGATCGCTACAAACAAGTCTCCAGGCGCTACCTTATTTGAGTGAAACTGAATTTTCTGTATCGGTACGTCGTCTGCAGTCGTACCCCATATCAAATTATTTTTAAGGGCATCTCTCAAATTCATAAGTTTCCTCCTCGTTGTTTACCCATGATGTGTTTAACACTAGAGAATCTAGATTTACAGTGTTATAAAGTTTTTGCTCTTACCAACGAGGTAAGTGGCTTGTTTTATATCTAACCATGGACTGAAACAAAGCTGTTTACCTCAAAATAATCTTTTTCCAGCGCCATGACAATTACACGAATTTATGTGAACAGAGAAAGGACGCTAAGATAAAAAAAGCTTTATCTTAATCTTACTATCGTTTAATCAAATTAAAGCGTTATGAATAATCCCTGATTTACAACCCTTCGTGTTCCCGCAGCCCCTTCCATTCCTTCTTAAATTTCAAATTGCTTCTTCATTGGTTATGATTTTGTAGTCAATAAATTTTTAAATAAGAATCTAATTAGCGGGAAAGGCAGTACTTCTTCAATAAGTAGCATTTTCGAATACTTGGCATTTTTGAAAATAAATCATGTTAATACCTTAAAGAATCACTGGTTAAGAGAAAAAGGCATAATATGCTACTAAAACTCACTTTCTTTTATAAGGAAGGTAAACAAGCATATAAGGTATTACAATAATTTAATGATCAACGTTTTAAATTGGAGAATTACGTTTTTTCATGTTTTTAGCCAGTCTAATGATAACGAATACTTATGTAGAACTGTTGAAGAACGTCTTCAGTAAAAGCATTATGTATTCAAGAATTAGCTAAGTACTTGGAGAGCAAATTTAAATAATTTTCCGGATCCGGGTCACTTTGCCTCACTGCTATACTTAGCTAACCTTTTTATATGAAGAAAGGCAGTCGAATGCGGAACGATCGAGGTTCGGCTAACATGTAGACTATCTTTAAAAGCATGGGTTTACGCACAGCGGAAAAGATGCCTAAAAACCATTCGTAAATGTGGTAAAATTACTTTATTGATGCAAACTAAAGTATGGTGGACTTTACGAACACTAAAAGGGAGGGCCTGACTTTGATTATAGGATATTGCCGCGTTTCGACCAAAGAGCAGAATCCGGAACGGCAGCGTTTGAAATTTTTGCAGTTAGGGATTCCGGAACGTTTTATTTTTGAAGATAAAGCCAGCGGGAAAGATTTTGAACGGCCGCGGTACCAGGCAATGCGGGATATGCTGCGGAAAGGTGATTTGCTGTATTTGGACTCTTTGGATCGCTTGGGCCGGGACTATGACGGAATTACACGAGAATGGAAATACATCACGCAAGAGGTCCTAGCAGATATTGTTTGTCTAGATAATCAGGATTTATTCGATAGTCGGAAATTCCGAAGTATGGGGAAGATCGGCAAGCTGCTGGAAGATCACATGCTTAGTCTACTGGCTTATGTTGCAGACGTTGAACGGAATAAAAATTTGGAGCGGCAGCGTGAAGGTATTGCGGTAGCTCAAGCCAACGGTGTGAAGTTTGGCCGACCGGCCGTAGAGATCGGAGAAGCGTTTATCCGGATGTATGATTCTTGGAAAAAAGGAGAAGTGACCGCGACCGCCGCTTATACAGCGCTGGGAATGTCCCGGACAACGTTTTATAAGAAAGTGAAGAAGTGGGAAGAGAAGCTTCAGTTCCAATAGAAGCGAAAGAATGAGACTTCTGCGAATGAGCCAAAGGAGTAATCTATGCTGAACGGACCTGAACAAAAATTGCTGCGTGTTTTAAAGAATTTTTCCCGAAAAGAAGAGAGCTTTAACTTGAGCTGGTCACGCCTTGAGCGTACGACCGGGAAAGATAAAGCAGTCTTGATGGCCCGGCTGCAGGAGCTTCAAACCCAGGGCTACATTGTATGGGATGGATCTGCGCTGGATTCGATTGAATTTTCCAAACGCCCCGAAAAAACGCAAGCTTCCGATCGCCAGGATGGGATGCGCTATTTTACCGAACATTGATACCAGCCCGATCCATTTCAACCCGTTTAAAAGCTCAAGCTTTTAAAGACTCAAGGTCAATTTCATAAATCCATTCGAGAACCGGAAATCGGGTAGGGCTCACGCTACCGGCTCTAAGGCGGCGATAAAGCAAGAGCCGCCGCCTAAGACCCGCTACGCGCCGCTGTCCGCTACTGCGGGCGATAACTACGGCCCCTAAGCGGCAGAGCCGCAAAGGGGCCGTACGTTCCTGCTCCTCGCTTAACGCGGCCACGGAGCGAAGATCAAAAGAAAAGATCAAAAGCAAAAGAACCAGAAGAGGAGAACCGGCACGCCGGTTCTCTTTTTATTTTGTCTGGATCCGCGCGCATCATCCGTGCGGCTGCCTTCTCCTGAAATTTTCGGCCAGGTCTTTCGCACCGTTTCGCTAATAGTAGTCGAACACAAGGAACCTGGATCTGCAAGGCGAGCAATCTTTTTTGCCTTTGATTGAAGAGAAAAGGCAGGCAAAAAAGATTGTCGGCCTACGGCTACCCTTGCATATTCAGAACCCTTGTGTTGTGGAGACTACGGCGAAACGGTATACGAAAGACCTGTCCTTTGAAAATTTCATACGAAGACAGCACGACACCACGGATCGCTTCCGGATCCATCCAAAGAATTAAAGATTCCGCTCAGGCCGCTCGGGCCGGCTCACCGGTTCCGAAAGCGGAAAGGGCCAAGCCGGAAAGGAGGTGATGCGAGCGGCGAAATCAAAATTTGAGCGTTTCGATAGGCAAACAAAAACTAGGAAAGCGAGTGATGATTATGCGTACAATTCATGCACCGTATGTTCGGCATTGGATGAAACAGCTTAAAGAACGTTCTTGGCCGCTGACTCCTCAGGCAATGGCGTTTATGGATGCTTTTCAGGCGAAAATCGAAAGCGGGGAATTTTGCGTTAGTTTTCATCCGATGGGACGCGAAGAACTGCTTATGGGCGCAGTAGAGTCTTGGATTTATGACCGACAAATCGAAAATGAAAGGGGTGGAAACTACGATTGGGAAGTAGAAGAATTGATTGCTAATTTTCACTCAAGCGATTTATATTCCGAGTTTGACCGTTCCCCATTTGTAGGCACTTGTAAGCAATGCGGGCAAGCGAACCGGGATATAAACCGATTTTACATGATTGATACCGGAGAAGGTGAACCGGGCATCTGTCATTACGGGTGCGACGATGTACGAAGCCAAGCCCCGGAAGTCGAGGTTTTGAAAATCGAGATTAAAGGCAAAACGCGCGGTTTTTGGAAATGGGGATTCTTGAAAAAAAAGAAGGAGAGTGAGTTCTATGTATAACACGATTGGGACCTGCGAGGATTGCGGACGCGAACAACGGTTTTTGAATCACGTAGACTTTTCCGAATGCGGAATCGAGGTTATCGCACTTTGCGCCTACGGTTGCGAGGATATGCGGAGTATCGCACAGCCGCCCGAAACGATGGTTCAAGCGGCCTTAGAAACGGAAATTGAGCGGTTGAAGCAAGAAGAACGAAAAGCGAAAGCCGCGCCTAATCAGACGGTGAGCGCCGAAGCGCTGACGGAGATTAAGCAAAGAATCGCCTTATGCGAGTATACCGGTAAGCAGAACGAAAGCGGGCGAATGGATGAGGGCGATTGGGTCCGAATCGTCGAATTGTCAAAGCGCATGGAAAGTGAAACCCGCCGCGCTATCGAGCAGTACGAAGCGATGCCGCAGAACGTCCAGGCTTTGAAAGCGTGGATGCAGTTAGGGCAGCAGGAACGCTTTTATAAGGAGCTTTGCCGCTATGCAGCCGGGCAATGTATGTAAAAAAGACGCTAACCGCTGTAACGGTTAACGTCCGGGGTTTTTAGTTCCGAGGGGGAACTAAAGGGTTTGTGGCCCATTGGTTCTCCCATTATACCACAACCTTTTTAGGAAATGGGAGGAAAATGTTATGTCGAATGTGATTTATCAAATGATTACAGACGCGATTTACGAGAAGTTGAAAGCCGGGGTTATTCCGTGGCGGCAACCGTGGGTAGCTAATGGGATTATCAGTTGGGAATCCCAAAAAGCCTATCGCGGCGTGAACTTGCTGTTGCTTGACCCCGGCGAATACGCCACGCTTAACCAAATCAAAAAAGCAGGTGGCCGCGTAAAGTCCGCCGAAATCAAAAACTATTACCGGGTTATTTTTTGGAAAATGGACAAGAAGACGGACGAAGAAAGCGGCGAGGAAAAATTGGTCCCGATTCTGCGCTTTTATAAAGTCTATAACGTGGGGATGCAATGCGAAGGCATCAAGCCGAAGCGTAAGACCGCGGGTGTTAAATTCGACAACCAGCCGATAGAAGAAGCGGAAGCCATCGTTTCCGGATACGCCAGCGGCCCGCGAACGGTTCATGTTCCCGGCCGGGCTTTCTATCGACCGGCCGACGACTTTATCAGTTTGCCGCCAATGGAAGACTTTTTCACCGCGGAAGATTATTATGCAACGCGGTTCCATGAAATGGTGCATTCGACCGGCCATTCGTCGCGGCTGAATCGGCCGGACATGCAGAACATCGCCGCGTTTGGCGACGAATCATACAGCAAAGAGGAATTGGTAGCCGAGATAGGCGCGGCGATGCTTTGCGGGGTATGCGGTATTGATAATAGTATACTTCCGCAAAGCGCGTCTTATATTCATTCATGGATGCGCCGGCTAAAAGAAGACCCGCGGTTAATCATTCAGGCCGCGGCCCAGGCTCAGAAGGCCGCGGACTATATCCAAGGTATCAGCTACGCGAACGAATAAAGCACGAGGGAGGGCAGCCGACGCGCTGCCTTCCCGGTTTATGAAAGGCGACCGCATGGACCAGAGCGTAAAGCCGCGGCCCCGATCCTGGCGAAAAAAATCGCTAAAGGCAAGGTAAAAATAGGCTTGAGCCTATTTTACTGATTATTGGAAGGCGAAAATCAAAAGCAAGGTCAAAAGCGTGGTCAAAATCGGCGCTGCCGATTTTCTTTATTTAAGGTCTGGCTCCTGGGGCGCGCTCCTGCGTGCTGTTTGTTGGTCCTGTCGTTGTCAGATCAACCTTCCGAGGTATTCGCTGATCGTATCCAAACATACTCCGCCTGGAAATTCAAGGCGAGCAATCTTTTTTGCCTTTGATTATATAAAAGCAAGGGCGGCAAAAAAGATTGTCGGCCTTCGGCTTCCCTTGATTTTCCAGGCTCCGTATGTTCCCGTTGGATCCGGCGAATACGCCATCGGAAGCTTGATCTTTGACAACTCCATACCCAACAAACATGGCACTTCGGGCTTGCCCCAGGAGCCAGACCCAAAGAGAGGATGATAAGGATGATCGTTGACGGAATTGAGTATCCAGAAGTGCAAGAAGTTACAGAGGTGCGCGTGTTGCGCTCGCGCCGCGGCTTTTACCTCGGCCGCGAGGCCGTCACCGAATGGAGTCACGGCGGCTATGTACCGTTTGACCGTTGTTCCGGATATTTCGACACGCCCGAGGAAGCCCGAAACGCATTAGAGCAGCGCCCGTAGGCGCTGCTCTTTTCGTATAACGGATTGGTTCGTGCAGCCTGATCGTCCCGCCTTAAAGTTCGCTTTCACGCGCTTATCAGGCAGTCTTTACAGTTTGGATTTTTGGTTCATTTCGAGAATGCTCTGAATGATAATGAAGATTTTTTCTTTCGTTTGCTGATCTTGAGTTCGCAGTAAGCCTAAAATTCCGTGCATCAGATCGTCCTCTTTTTGTCCGGCGTAGGACAGCATTTCAAAGAAGTTCATATCCAGCGCAATCGCAACTTTTTCTAATGTTTCGATCGTGACGTTATTTTCGCCGCGTTCTAAGCGCCCAATATAAGAGTAGGATGTACCGATCCGCTGGGCTATGTCTTGCTGCGTTAATCCTTGAGCTTTTCGGAGATTCCGAATCAGCGTACCGATTTGTTCGGCAGTGGAAAGTTCCATAGGTATGATCTACTCCTCTTTATAAGAGTGTAGACAAAAGCGAAGAATATTTGTGCTGACTAAAAGATACAAAACGTTCACTATATTGTCCTTAAAAGTTCCATCGTGTATAATTGTAAATATATTGAAACGCCGCTTTTCCAGCTTTTCCCGTTGCCTATTCGGAAATAGAAGCGTGGGATCGCAGCGCGTTCAATATAAGCGGGATTTCCGGGTCCATCGCAGTAAAGCTTCGTTCAGCCTAACGCTAACGGAGCTTTATTTGATTGTTCAGGTAAGTTCGGTTCTTAGGTGCAGATCAGCATTTTGCAGCAGCCGATCTAAAAGCTTGAGCTGCCCATCTTGAGCTGGCGAGATAAAAGGAATCATCAATCCTAAAGTCCAGACCGGAAATATTCAAATCCAAAACTTAAAGACAGTAATCCATAGATCGGGTAGGGCTCACGCTACCGGCTCTAAGGCGGCGATAAAGCAAGAGCCGCCGCCTAAGACCCGCTACGCGCCGCTGTCCGCTACTGCGGGCGATAACTACGGCCCCTAAGCGGCGAAGCCGCAAAGGGGCCGTACGTTCCTGCTCCTCGCTTAACGCGGCCACGGAGCGAAGGTCAAAAGCGAAGATCAAAAGCAAGATCAAAATCGAAGGTCAAAAGCAAAAGCAAAAGAACCAGAAGAGGAGAACCGGCACGCCGGTTCTCTTTCTATTTTGTCTGGATCCGCGCGCATCATCCGTGCGGCTGCCTTCTCCTGAAATTTTCGGCCAGGTCTTTCGCACCGTTTCGCTAATAGTAGTCGAACACAAGGAACCTGAATCTGCAAGGCGAGCAATCTTTTTTGCCTTTGATTGAAGAGAAAAGGCAGGCAAAAAAGATTGTCGGCCTACGGCTGCCCTTGCATATTCAGAACCCTTGTGTTGTGGAGACTACGGCGAAACGGTATACGAAAGACCTGTCCTTTGAAAATTTCATACGAAGACAGCACGACACCACGGATCGCTTCCGGATCCATCCAAAGAATTAAAGATTCCGCTCAGGCCGCTCGGGCCGGCTCACCGGTTCCGAAAGCGGAAAAGGCAAGATCGAAAATCCTACAAATTGAAAGGAGGTGATGCGAACCGAAAATGTCGGGAAAGGAGGTGAATAGGATGCAATCGGAAATCGTGATTACGCTGGCGATAATCGCAGGGTGCTTACAAATCGGGGTTCAGCTTTTAGGAGTCGCAAAAGCGTTCTTCGAGTGGCGAACTGCGAAGTCAAAAACAAAACCAAGCAAAGCAAAAGGCTCCGACCGCGGCAAACGGTCGAAGCCCCAAAAACGAAATAGGCGAAGATAATTCCTAGCCGCCTAGCCAACGGCAGGGTAAGGGTCATTCCTGACCTTTACCCTTCCATTCTATCACATCAACCAGGGAGGGTAAACATGGAAACTCAAGCGATGATTTTAAGCATTATTGTCCTGGCAAGCACGGTATTGAGTGTCGTTAGATTTAGCTTCAAACGTGCAGCAAAGAAGCACCAGGAAAGCGGGGAATCGAAATGACGAGAACCGCGTTTGCATCATTTACGATCGTTGAAGGGCAGTTTAAAAAGGCGCAGGTCATTCGGGACGGCCGACCGGTAGAAATCACGCTGCAGAACAACGAAGAATACCGCCAGCTGCTCGCGTCACTGACTAGCGGATCCTGACAAATGCGAATCCGAAAAATCGAGCGCCGGGGAAATCACCCGGCGCAGCCCTTGAAAGGAGAAAAACCATGAAAAAAATGACCTACCGGTATTACCGCCACGGCGGAACAAGCCGGGCGCTGAAATGTGTGAAGCGGCTGATTGATAAAGGACGACTCAAAACCGGGGAGATCGTGACGATCCGGGGAAGCTTTACGCAAGAACGCTGGTATCGCTTGACGATCCGGACGGAAACCGAGCAATTTCAGTTTGACGGGTTCGCTTGGTTTTATGGCGGGGAAGGGCCGCGCGGCGTGCAGCAGGTTCTAAAGTGGCTTCTGGTTCCTGGTGAGATCATCGAGACGATGACCGATGTGAAGCACCAGGGCGATACGTTCACGCCGAATTGCTTTTTCATCCGATAAAAAGATAGTCGGCAACCGAATTTATGGAATAAAATGAACTTGATAGGAGGAATGGATATGGAGGAGATCCGAAGACTGGAAGATGCAATCGAACAGGAACGAGTGCAACTGTACGGGATGGCCGCGGCATACGGATTCCGAGATAATCGGACGATCCAGCAGTCGCAACGGCTGGATGATATTTTGAACAGCTATGAAGCGCTGGTAAAAGGAAAAGAGCCGACTGCATAAGCAATCGACTCAGGGCGAGTTACTTTCCGGGTCCCTCGCCCCTCTATTTTACCATAAAATGCGGAGAAAAGAGGGAGAAGCGATGCACGCTATTAAGGAGATCATCCGGATCCTGCCGGATGTCGAACATACAAGATCGAAAGAACTGTCCTTTCCGGTTATCGAGTACCGGCAATTTGATGATGAAGTGCAAGACGTTGAAATTATCCGGCATGTCAACGCAGTGATTCCGGAGCTAACGTTTTTAGCCTGGGTCCAGCTTTGCGCCGATTTGAAGCGATACGGCGTGAAAGAGGAGCATTACTATATGCGCGACTTGGTTCCTTATGAACCGGATCCGAGCGGCTGGGCCTATTTTACGCAAGTTGAAAGTAATCGCTTGTTTCATTCGACAAAGGGAACAGCTTCCGAAATGCTGCTGTATTACCTTCCAGAGTTTGAACGTTATGTCTTAGTCCGTCTGGACAGTCATGCGGGCCAGCTGATTTAAAATCGCCGCCGGCAAAATGCCGGCGGAACCCTTAATCCTGAAAGGAGAATGGATATGCCTACTTGTCCGTTTTGCGGATCGCCGCTCGAAGCCGCGACCGAACATTATTTTTGCTCTTTTTGTGACATGGAGATCCCGGCTGCTTCGATCCAACAAAACGGATTCAGAAGGCAACTACCGCCGCTTGAGCGCGTTTCTTCTCTTGAGGATGCAAAACAAAGTACCCAAGTGCTTTTAACAAAAGATAGCCACTATCTGATCCATTTACTGCGGCTGGTACGGGAGGAGCGCACCAAAGTTTATAACTATCTTCGTTTATTCAACAAGGTAGAAGACCGGCCAAGCGATTTAGAAGAAAGCAAAATCGAAACTGGGAACGTTTATGAGTATTGGACGCGGAAAGCCTGGATCATCGAGAACATTTTACGTGACCGTTCCGGATTTTATCCAGAGCGAATCACGGACGGTTACTTGACCGGGTTGGCGTCTAACATGACCCAATCAAACAAGAAGACCATGCGTTTTATGAGCCGAAAATAGTTGGCCGTTAAAGGAGCGTTAGAAGATGGAAAAACTAGACCGGACCGAAACAGAGCGCTTGAACCGATTCTTGCGTAGCATTTACCGGGATATACGAATGGCCAAGCTGGACAAAGCGAAAGAGAAGATCGAGCAGCTGGGCGTATCCATTGACGCGATGATCGAGCAGCGGGAAGAACAGGCCGACGATCAGGGCCAATCATAAGCCACGAAACCCGAGCAGGATGGGGCGACAATTCGTAAGTTTGAAGGTGAACAAGTTTAATTTGTATACTAGAAAGCTCGTTCAGGAATTATACTGAATGAGCTTTTTTTATTGCATCCAAGTCTTTTGGATCTGAAAAAATCGAAAGGCAAGGTAAAAATAGGCTTGAGCCTATTTTACTGAAGAAAGGCAACCGCGCGGATCCGGTCGCAAAACCATGCTCCCGGATCCGCGAAAGGTCAAAAGAAGCTGTAATCGGTCATTTTTTTGTTTACATATTTGTTTACATGTAAAACGTTTTTGATATAATAAAGATAGGTAATTTGAAGCGCATAAACGATCAGGCAGAAGATTTGCAATGTCCGGAATTGGAGGTTGAACATGCGATCGGTAAAACTCAAGCAGACAGCAGGAGAAAACACGGTTATTTTGACTATTCAAGATCCAAAAGCTAGCCCAGGATGGAGCCGTAATTGGCATAAAAAACAGGATGGAACTTTGACAATCCAAATTACGGAGGTTCCAGACGGTGTAACGGATGGACAAGTCTTGCATTTGTATAATCAGACCGGCGTTTATCATCGTCCGGATAGCGATTATATTGTTCGCTTTTCAGATCTGGAGCCCGGACGCATCGTGCAAGTTGGCCCGTCCGCTAATCGAGACGGCGGCCTGGTCAATTCGACAGAAGCCGCGGCGATCATAGGGATCACAAGGCAAGCCGTTTATCGACAACATTTAGCGAGCAGCAAAGAAAAGTATCGCGGCCAATTTCCGCGAGCGGTTAAGACTGATCCGGGAGGCGGCAGCCCGTGGTTCGATCGGGAAGCGATTGAAGTCTATGCAGCTGCGCGAGCCAAAAAGAACAAACAGGAGCGTGAAGCTAATGAAGCCGACCATGAAAATTTATAAAATTACGGTGAGTGCAGGTGCTTCGATTCACGATGAAGGAGTTCATCACGGGCTTGAGCCCTGGGGCCACGATACGCCCGTTATGAAAGGTTGGGACGATGAAGGAACCTTGTATTATGTTCCGGAAGGGTACGAAGTTGCGCGAACCACAGAAGGCCGCCTGGGGCTATTTGATGCGGCGGGTCAGTCGGTTGACATTTATACCAATTCCGAAAATAAACCATATATTTTAACCGACCATGAAATATTGATAATTCAAACTGCATAAGGGCTCACGCTACCGGCTCTAAGGCGGCGATAAAGCAAGAGCCGCCGCCTAAGACCCGCTACGCGCCGCTGTCCGCTACTGCGGGCGATAACTACAGCCCCTAAGCGGCAAGCCGCAAAGGGGCTGTACGTTCCTGCTCCTCGCTTAACGCGGCCACGGAGCGAAGGTCAAAAGCGAAGATCAAAGGCAAAATCAGAAGAATAGGACCAATACAAAAGAATAATTAAAAAAATCACTACATGAAAAATTCAAAATAGATAAGGCTCACGCTACTGCGGGCGATAACTACAGCCCCTAAGCGGCGAGCCGCAAAGGGGCTGTACGTTCCTGCTCCTCGCTTTACGCGGCCACGGAGCGAAGGTCAACTTCAAACCCTATTAAAGTTTGAAGTTTCGTTTACCCATTTCCAGTTATTTTGTTTACACTTCTTTGCATAATATCTTCTGTTGATCGCTTTAAATCAAAAGGTAATCCGCGTGGCTATGCGATTTATATAAAGTTGATTAGTGTTTTGCTCGCGTCAATTCTCGTTTAAAACAGTTTGTCCTGAATTTTTGTACACAAACGTTGATTTACTCGATTTTTCGTTAAAATACGCATATTCCGGAAAAATTTTTATTGTCATTTGTGCTTTGACAAACCCCATATCTGGTTATAGAATGAGTTTCACTGACGTAGATAATCCTATATGTAGTGACTGGTCTGCCCTCTGGAAAAGAGGTCATCGAATGCAAATTCAAGATTGGATCATTGTCACATTACATGTAGGGAATTTTTTGTTGAATACCTGGTCGAAAAGAAAAGATGTCGTGGATCTGGGGCATGCTGCAGTAAAAAAAATCAAGAAAGCAACCCAGTGGGTGTTCAAAAAAAAATAGCATCCCGAAGGATGCTACAACAGAAAGTGTCCATTTGTTTTGAAAGTTTAGGGGTAGGACCCTAAGCTTCAACATTGCTGCGGGCAGCAGTCGCTCGCATGTTTGTGATTCTTCGTCAGTGTCTTGGATCTTATCTCGATGTAGGAGTCGAGATAAGATTTTTTTTGCTTTTTTAAGACGTTTTACTACAATTTGTTGCCCAAATTGTTGAGCGGCCAATGTTCTCAGTCACATTCAGGCACACTTTGATTTGCGTTTTTTCATCTTAGCACCCTTTATATGATTTATCAAATCAAAAATAGGCATACCTTGATTACATGTAGGCTTGTATCAAATAGGATCCCGATTTTGCTTAAGTTATCTTCAAATTTCTCGATTTTTACAACTGCTTGTATTATATCAGCTTAAAATTGTGGTAGCTTGAGGGCGATCGGCAGCTGGCGGATCAGCATGGCAAAGGATAGAATAAAGTTCTACAAAGTGATCAATTCGTAAGCCGGTTGAGATCCACTTGGAAAGATCCGGCTATGACAGGAGAGTTATCATGTCTGACATTCAAGCAGCCACAGACGAGCTACATAACGCTTTTAAACGGCTTAATAAAGAGTTTTTCAATAAGGAGCTGCCGACGCCAGCCATTACAATTCAAGCGAGCGGAAAGCGTAAGGCGTTGTCCTGGTGCTCAACAAAAGAGATTTGGGAAGATAAAGACAGAACGATCAAACGATATGAACTAAACATAGCGGCCGAGCATTTAAATGCCGAGTTTATGGATGTGATGGAAAGTATGCTTCATGAAATGGTACATTTGTATAATGCGGTCAACGGGATCCAAGACTGTTCCCGCAATGCAACATATCATAATAAGCGTTTTAAAGAGGAGTGCGAGCGCAGGGGCTTTTTGTTTCCATCCCTGCAGCCTAATCCTAAATACGGATGGGCCTTTCCGATTTTGAAAGAAGGAACGAAAGATCGGATCAGACGGCTTCGTATTGATCCGGATGCTTTTGTTATTGCGCGTACCGGCGGAAGCAACGACGAATCTATAGAAGGCGAAGAAAGAGCTGCTGAAACCGAAAAGAAGTCGAACAGCTATAAATGGATCTGTCCAGTCTGCAGTCTAATTGTGCGATCAAGCAAAGACGATGTATTCATTATTTGCGGCGAACATAATACGCGTATGGAGAAATCGAAGAGCTAGCCGTCCCTTTGTCCAGGGCGGCTTGAGCCGGCCTAAATGCTTGAGCATTCCGTACAAATGGATATACATACAAAGAAGCCTACCAAGTTTAAAGCTGGTAGGCTTCTTTGGGCAGGTTGCCGAGCATTATTCTTCCAAATGTCTTGTTTGTGCTTGTCCAAAACCAGGTGGTAATCGGCGCTTTTTTTGCGATTCTTCCTTTTGGACGGGCGTAACTTCTGCTATAGGCGCGGTTTGTTCTTTTTTTTGCAACATGGGTTCTTCGGTAGGAGATTCCGCTGCTGGTGTTGGCGTGATTGCTTTTGCCTGTTGAGCCTTTATATATTGGCGAGCTGCAAATTTGAGGAATCCGGCCTGGCTCCCGAATTCCTCCATCGCTTGAATAACGTCACCATATTTTTCTTTATGCAGCGTCACATCAACTCGCACTATATTTTCGTCGGATTGGCGTGCCATAACGTCACTCCGATCTGCTGGCCACCGTCGCAAGCGCTGCCTTGTAGAATCCTAACGCATTTGCGATCTCGGAATCTTTTACAAAGCGTGCAAAAGGATATTCTCGTTTGGCTTCTGCTTGCTGCAGCAGGTTCGATGTTCCGCCGGTGAATAAAACATGATCAATCTTGGTACTTCCTTTAAGTGTTGTAGATACAGTGTTCATCACATCGCGGGAATATTTCGAGATTGCTTTTTCGACGTGTTCCGTGATGCTGAACGATTCGTTTTTGTTTGGTTTATAAAAGTATCCTTCGCGCGGATCAGAGTGACGAAGAAGTTGTTCGACTTCATATGAAGTAATCCCCCGGATTCCGGATTCTACGACCAAACGAACGATCCGATCATAGAGTTCATGAGCGCCGGTTGGTTTTTGCGCGTGAGGATCACTCAAGTTCATGTTTTTCAAGGTATCAACCAACAATGTACCGCCGCCAATATCAATCACGGCGATCTGTTCTTCCAGCAAAGATTCTTGATCGTCAATAATATAGCCTTCGTTATCTAAAACTTCATTATATGCAGTTCCGGCAGGCTGCGGATTCACAATGACTTCCTTAACGCGAATGTTCATGCTTTCGTCATTGATTATGACGTTGTGATCGCCTAACAAGGTTTTAGTGATGCTGTCGATCGACGTATCATTGAAGTCTTCTGTAGGAACGCCAGTTGTAACAATGACTTCTAAGATACCGGTTTTGGATTCAGGGAAATCTAAGGCCAGCTGCCCTATGGCCATGTCTGCCAATACCGCAAATTCTCGGCGACTATAGCGATTTTGAAATCCGATTGTAGAGATGAATTTATCTTCTGCGTGGACCCGGTGTAAATCGGTTCCCCAAGCATACTCGTAATCTGGATCCTTACCGGATTTATATTTGTTAATGTCTAAGGTCGCGCTGGCGACGGCTGTACGCTGATCGCCCAGGTCGGAGTAATCAAGAAAATGCGCCGGAAGGATTTTAGCTTTGATCGGATTCGTTTTTTCCTTACTACCTGATGCGCCAATGGTTTTAGAAGAAACCAATTTCACTTGTTTATTTCCCAAATCTAACGAAAAAATTTCCATTTGCCTTCCTCCTTTGAATATACCGGTAATGTACCGGTATGTTTCTAATCCTATAACTTATTATACCGGTAAAATACCGGTATGTAAAGTTTTTATACCGGTATTTTACTGGTATTTTAAGAGAAAATTCATGCTCCGTTTCTTTTTGAAAAGAGTATTTACCGGTATTTTACCGGTATTAATTGAAGCCAAAAAAGGGAAACCATTTTCCAGATCGGAAAGGGTTTCCCTTAAAGAGCGAATCAAAACGCTTGCAAAAAAGCTGATTTGGTGGCAAGATTAGAAACATACACAGACTTACAGACAAATCTAACTAGTTGATTTTATAAAAAAACAAAAAAAAGCACCAACCCCACATTTATGAGAAAGTGTATCTTTGGCGAGAAGCCTTCCTCATAAACGCCCAAGAGTGGCGCTTTTACTGCTTTTCGTATTTGTAGGTATATTATACCCTACATACGAAAAAAAAGTAAAGCAAAACTCTTAATTTCCTATGGCCTTTTTAACAAGGTTGGTGCGGAAAAAAGGAGTTTTTTTCATGTCTGCAAATAACCCCCAGGCCCTTGCGCCTGATGATGGCCTTTTTAGGCTTTTATTCCGCGATCAACTCAATGAAATGCCCGCGCCGAAGCGTCGAAAGTTTCGAAAAGGCCGCGAAGGAAAGGATTCTTTTGTCTTTAACGACAAATGCGGCTGGGTCTTTCTTTGTGGCCAGAACCTCGCTAAAGCTAAGTCCTGCTTGACCTATCAAACCTTATCCAACCTAGCGCAGCACCATACATACTACACACCAAATACTTTCTTCCAACGCGACGAACGCAAGGAAGCGCAATTGCGTTGGCTGAATGCCTTTATTCTTGACGTTGATGTGAAAAACGGAGAAAATACCGGCCTGATCTTACCGGATCTGCTCGATCGGATTGACGCTGCGGGCTTACCACAGCCTTCATTCGTCGTTCAGACGCCTTCCGGGGGGTATCATGTCTATTTTGTGCTGAATGAGCCTCGTAGGGCCTATACAAACGCTATAATGCGCTATAAAAAGCTCCAGCGGGCTATGACGACGGCGATCGGGGGCGATCGGCAAGCTGTCGGAGCAGGAAGATTCTTTCGTCTGCCAACGGCAGCCAACGTCATTTATCGGACGGATCAGACGGTGAGTTTTGAAGAACTGAATGACTGGTATGCAATTAACGATTTTGATGCTGCTACGAGCCATTCTCAGCCGCTTTCCGGCACTATTCAATTCACTGGATTGCTGACTCAAAAAGCCCTTAAAAAGCTCATTTCAGGGGCTTTTGTAAAGCCTGGTAAACGCGATTCTACGGCCTATACATTAGCCCTGGCATTCAAGGTTAGTGGTTATTCTGCAGCCGAAGCAGAGGAGCATTTACATACTTGGAATCATCGGATTTCAGACCCGTTAGACAGTTTTGTTATCAGTCAAAAAGTGCAAAGTGCATATGCCGAAAGTGCGCCCGCTGGTCCTACGAAAAAGTGGATTGAATATCTATCGGATGAGAAATTTACGTACGTAAAATGGGAACCGGCAAAGGCCAGATCTGAACGCAAAACGAGTCATTATCACGAGTGGGCTACCGACGTTGTAGATGCTTTACGCGCGCTTCCGGATCATACTATTTCCGGGCCACAACGTGACCTTGCGGCATCGTGGGGCATGTCAGTTTCGAGTTTCCAAGAAGTAATCAAGCTGCTGCTGAAATTGGAAAAAATATCAGTAGAAATTGTTGGGAAAGGAAGAGGGGCAAAGACCGTAATTCGGTTGAACACAGATTCCAATATCGAAATTTTCAGCTCAAGCCATAAAGAAAAAAAGGATCCGAAGGCAAAGAGACGTTGCCGATCCAGCCGATCCACCAATGCTTCCGGAGCGCTGTTAGATGGCCAGGATAAAGCATCCGAAATCCTAATTTCAAAGCCCGAAAAAAATGTACCAGATTCAAATACAGGCTTTCTGTATGTCCTGGAACGGGGGGTGGGTGGGCGCCCTCTTGGGTTTAGTTCGCCCCGGACCAGATCCCCAGATTTTCCTTGAGCTGCTAACTAATAGTAATCCTTTTGCGCCCTGAACTGGTGCAGTGTTCCCAGTTTTGCAGTCGGGTAGACTCAGTTTGTGTTCGCATGCCCGTTCGTAATTTCGGGCTTATATTCTCATGCAGCCTGCTTGATCCTATGGTACATTTTAGGTAATTCCTTACAGACAAAGCTTTGACAATAGAGGGCCACTCCGCTGAACCCAGCCTGTCCGGGTATAATCCACTCACACTCTCTCTGTTGTCACTTCTTGAAGAGCATAAACCCTGCCGCTACGCGGCCGTCCTCACACAAACAGTCACGGCACTCCACTTTGTTCCATTCCGTGACTGTTTGTGTGAGGACGGAAGATATAGAACAACGTACGGAAACAAAAAAAGAAAGAAGAAGTGAGAGTAGAGAGAGAGTGAGTGGAGAGAGAGAGGGTGGGGGTAGGTGGAGTGGAGAGAGAGTAGAGAGAGAGTAAGAGAGAGTAGAGAGAGAGAGAGTAGAGAGATAAGTAATAAGAGATAAGAGAGTAGAGAGAAGAGATAGAGAGGAAGGAGCTGGGGAAGATCGGTAGGGAAATGGAAGGTAGGAGAGGAAGGAAGGGTCTGGATTTGGGGAAAGGATGGGGAAGGATTGGGGAAAGAAAAGGGCTAAGGATTGGGTAAAGGCTGGGGTAAAGATTGAAGGCTTGGGGTAGGTCTTGTTCGAGGAAGAAAGGAAATATGAATAAGTGGTTTTGAATATTAATATTCAATTTTGGCGCTTATATGGCTTTATTGAACTGGAAATTTTGGAGCGTCATACGTTAGGCAGCCGGAGCGTGAAGAATTGAATTTTCTGGAGAAAGGAAGGTGTGTTTATGAGCCGGTATCATGTGATTCCTGCGCTGATCCCGAAAGGTGTTTGTTACGAAATCGAGACGGTACAGGATGCGAGTATCCACTACTTTAAGGACGAGACAGCCTGGTCTAACGTGATTGGAATGTTGCAGCGTCCGTGGTACAAAAGATGGTTCTGGCAGCCGTGGATGGCTTGGGAATTGGATGCAGATGTTGATGCAATAAAGTACAAGGTTTGGTTGCCGTCCGAAGAGTTAGGGAAGGAGTTCCAGACGAAGTATTATGGGGAGCATCCAGAGGTGGAAATCTATCGTTCAGAAGATGCCCCGTGGGATTTTAAAGCCAGGCACGCGGGAAGCAAATTGCTACTTGAACGTCATTACGTCGTGCCACTCAAAATCTATCATAACGACGTTGTAGACACGCAAGCCGAGCTGATCGGAATGCTTGAAAATTTGAATTTAGGCGAGCGTGTGAAAATTCAATTTTTGGTCAAGCCTCAGTATCGTACGGATCGTCTTTTCGGAAAAGCGTTCAAACAGTTACATAGCGAGGAAGACGACGATGAAAGTATGTTGACCGAAAATGAGCTTTATAAATCAGCCATTCAGGGGAAAAAATCTAGGTTGCTTGCTCGTGTGTCTATGAAAATAATAGCGGCTGCTGATTCAAGGGAAGATGCCCGGCGGTTGATAGCGAGCGCGCGCCATTCTTTCGGTCAATTTTCGTCGGGCGAGCTAAACCGGATTTATGCTCGTGAATGGTGGCAGATTATCCGTCCGCTGTTCCGATTTGAGTTCAAGCGGCGAATTTATCCGTGGCAGCTACCGAAAAAACGGGTGGTGTTAGCGGCGGACGAGTTGGCGATGATAATGCGCTTGCCAAGCGGAAAGGTCGTCTGCAATAAGTTGCAGCGAATGAAAATGCGGCGGACGCCGCTTCCGCTGGAAGTGAAGCAGCTGCAAGGCCGTAAAGATGGAACATGCGTGCCGATCGGGATGCACGAATACCACGGCAAGAGTAACGAAGTGTTTTTTGATACGACTGGCTGGTCCCGGCATATGGCGATTTGGGGCGGAACCATGATGGGGAAATCGACTTTTATCTATAACTTGCTGGAACAGATCATTGGCGGACGTACGGCGGAAAATAAAACCGGCTTTACGTTGATTGATCCGCACGGAAGCTTGGCCGTGGATGTAGCGAGTCGGATTCCGAAGGACAAGCAGCATTTGGTTCGGTATGTACGGTTCAAAGACGGCGAAATGCCGTTTAACGTCTACGATGTTGATTTCGCTTCGAGTCCCGATAAGATCGCGCAAAACGTCGCGGATGTGTGTAAGCGCGTTTGGAAGGACTTCTGGGGGCCAAACGTCGATGATAATTTTCTGAACGGCGGAATCGCCCTGCAGAAAGTGAAATCGGCAAACTTGTACAATTTGCGAATGGTCCTGGAAGACGACGATTTCCGCGCCGAAGTGCTGGGGAAGCTAAACGATGATGATCCGCTAGAACGTCAGCTGAAAATGTTTTTAAGCAAATACGACGGGCTTGAGGAACGGATCAAGGAGCCAAAAATCAATTCGACGCTGAATAAGCTGCGAAAGCTGACGCTTTCCGGGACGCTGGGCCGGATTCTACGAGCTGAAACAAACGGGATCCGCTGGCGTGAGGGGATGGATGAAGGCTATTACCATATTTTCGATCTATCCGGATTGACGATCGACGAACGGCGCTTTGTAGGATCCATGTGTTTGACGTTCGCGCAGCTGGCCATGTTGAGCCGGGAAGATGCTTTGGCAGCCGGAAAGCCGATGCCGCTACATCCCATTATTGTTGATGAAGCGCCGACTTTTATGGACCAATCGGCGGATGCTATTCAGTCCTTTGCGGATGAAGCACGGAAATATAACGTGCCGCTAGTGCTGGGGATGCAAGGATTGGAAGGCCAAGTACCGGATCAGGTTGCCAGCGCTATATTCCGAAATTTCGGTACGCTGATCGCTTATCGCGTCGGCAATACCGAAGATGCCGAGACGATTTACAACGGAATGAAGGCCGATTATTTGAAGGTTGAAGATTTTCAGCGCGTCGAACCCAACTACGCCTATATGCGAATGGCGATTGGGCGGGAAACCACGATGCCATTCCTAGTGAAGATGAACGCGCCGGAACGCGCCCAATATACCGGAGATATACCGGAAATGATTAAGCAGACGGTAGACCGCGCCTTAGAGATCGAAGATCTGATCCAGGCCGAGAAGTCGGCTGCGAAAGAAGCGGAGTTTCAAGAAGCGGAGGAAATCATCAATACATTTGCAGAAGAAAAACCATCTAAAGCACCTGCCGATAGCGAGTGGGAAGGAATAACGGACGAGACAGCAAGGCTTTTGGAGGAAGCTTTTGCAGATGAAAACAATGAAGATCCTGCCAAGATAGCAATAGCAATGGCCGCGCTAAGTAAAGACGTTGAAGGGTTTATGGAAGACAATCCGGAAACACCGGATGCAGCTGCAGAGCAGCCGGAGGAAGTGGCCGAGATCGCCGCGGCAGATCCGGAACCGGAAACACCGGATGCAGCTGCAGAGCAGCCGGAGGGAGTGGCCGAGATCGCCGCGGCAGATCCGGAACCGGAAACACCGGATGCAGCTGCAGAGCAGCCGGAGGGAGTGGCCGAGATCGCCGCGGCAGATCCGGAACCGGAAGCGCCGGCCGCGGCCGCAGAGCAGCCGGAGGAAGTGGCCAAGATCGTCACGGTGGATCCGGAACCGGAAATGCCGGCCGCGGCCGCAGAGCAGCCGGAGGAAGTGGCCAAGATCGCCACGGCGGATCCGGAACCGGAAATGCCGGCCGCGGCCGCAGCTGCAGCAGAGCCGGAGGGAGTGGCCGAGATCGTCGCGGTGGATCCGGAACCGGAAATGCCGGCCGCCGCTGCAGTGCAGCTGCAGGAACCCGTACAGATCACCGCGGCTGCGCCAAGCCCGAGGGAAGAACCCGACAAGATAAAATCGAACCCTTCCCCGAAGACCACTTTAACGATCGAAGATTTTATGGATTGAGGGAGGGGACACTTTGAAGCGAATAAGGGAGAAGGAAGAAGGTCCAGTGATTACTCATTTAGGTGATCGAGAGCGTGACCTGCTCATGGTGCTTTACGACATGCTGTTTGTAGATATTGATTTTGTATCCACGTACATCTATCCGGAGATTTTGCCAACCAGCACCCACCGGCGTATCCGGAAGTTGGAGGAATCCGGTTATATCAAGTCCTTTAAAACACCGCGAGCCGATGGGGTAAGCGTTCAGAATATTAAAGTGATTTGTCTGGATCGGCTAGGTGTTGAGGAAGTCGAAGCATTGACCGGCGAAAGCCGCTGGGACACGCGCTGGACGAAGCGTACACCGACCTATATTCATCATTTGATTCAGCTTGCTAAGATGCGCGGCATCTTGCAGGAAAAGCAGCTTCCAGACTTTCAATTTCAGACTTGGATTCCGGAGCGTTCGAGCTATTACCAGTATGGACAGCGGAAAGACGATGTAATCGTTCCGGATGGAACGGTAGTTTTTAAAAGAATCGTAAATGATAAAGCTGGCGATTTTGCTTATTTCGTGGAAATGGAACGCAGTCGGCAGCGAGCCGCAGTCAGCATCAATAAACTTCGGCGCTATAACGAGTACATGGGCCGTGAAAATGGACTTGCCAAGCACAGTATCTTTGAGACGAGGCCAGTTATCACACGCGTTTGTTTCATATCTGCAAATGAAAACGAAAAGCTTCGCTTGATCGAACATACAAAGGATGTAGACACTTCCAGGATCCAAGCGGTGCTTTACACCACGTACGATGAAGTGCTGAATGACCCGTACGGCGAAATCTGGTGCTTCAAAGGTCGAGAAGGCAAGCATACGATGTGGAAAATTATTCGGGACGCATGAGAGGAGGTGGGGAAAAAGGATGGATCTGAAACGCGATCAAAAGCTTCGACCCAGCAAATTCAAAAACTTTATCAAAAAAACGATTTTCATGCTGATCTTCTTGTGCATTTTCGGTGTTGGCGTTTGGGCATTGTATACCTACGTGCCGACCATTCATGACACGATGGATCGCATTATAGGGTTCGCTAATCCGCTGATAGAGAAGCATGGATGGTTACCCGTGTTAGGCGGCGCTGCGCTGCTGTTTGGTGGGATTTGGGCGTTTATTGACGACTATTCAGAAAAGGAGGAACGCAAAAAACGGATGAAGGAATTTCTTTAATTCTATGAGGGAGGTGAAAAGCATTGGCGAAAAAAGTTAAACCCGAAAGACGGAAGCTGCCGCGTTCAGTATTCCGGCAGCGTTTGGTAAAAACGGCCTTTTGGATCGGCGCGGCATACCTGCTGTTTACGGTCACGGTCCTGCTGATCCGTCCGGATAGCGGCGCCAGCGCGCAAGAAGAAATTGTTGAGAAAATAGCGAATCCGGCGACGGATCCAGGCGTGCAGACCTTCGCAACAAACTTCGCCTATCACTATTTCACATGGGGCCGCGGCGATGAAGCTATCGACGATCGGGAAAAACGGTTAAAGCCCTATCTGGCAGCAGGGGTAGACTCACAAGCTGGACTCAATATGAAAAATATGAAATCCAAAGCAGAGTTTATGAAGGCGCAGATCTGGAAGGTCGAAGACGCAGGGCCGAACGCTTCAAAAGTAACCCTTCGCGCCCAGTACCTGGTGACAGGAGGAGGAAAAGAAACCAAGCTGAATTATCTGGTTGTTCCGATTCAAAGTGACGGTCAAAACTTTGTTGTTTCGGATATTCCGTATTTCACACAGCCGCCAAAGGATGTTGAACTTGAAAAAGCATCCGATGATCTGGATCGAACAAATAGCCTGCGGGATAGTCGGACGAAGGAAGAAATCAAGGATTTCTTAGATTCATTCTTTAGAGTTTACGCAAACGGAAAACAAGAAGAAATCAGTTACTTCACGAAAAATGTAGATGTTCCAGGCTTAACAGGTATTTTGACGTTCAAGGGAATTAAGAAAGCCGAAATCTACACGAACCTGGAAGATCAGGGCATTTACCAAGTCGAAACGTCAATTGCTTTTGGAGATTCTAAGGGCGCGACGTCATACATCTATCCGTACTATGTGGAACTGACGCAAGAAAACGGACGTTGGTTCGTTACAAAATTCAAACAAAACTAAGGAGGAATTTAATCATGAATTTCGGAGAAAAAATCCAAGAGTCCTTTTCCACGCAGGTAGGCGCGTTGTTCCTGGTTATCATCGGTGCGATGGCAATTTACTTCTTGGTTAAACGGGAGTTCAGCCGGTTTGTTGGCTTCGCGGTATTCGCTTTGTTCGTGTCGGTATTCGTATTCGTTCCGGACAAGATCAAGGACCTGGGAACAAAGCTTTGGGAGACGATCTTTAGCTAAGACAAGCAACGAGAGGGGATTGACGCAATGAGACGTATGAGAACGTACAACAGCATTTGGAAAGTGCCGAGAATGCTGTACGGCATCCAAAATATTGCGTTGCCATTTCCCGTATCGTACCGGCAAGTCGGCTTTTTCTTCGGAGGAGTCGTGCTGATGTGGATCCTGAACAAGTTCCCGCCGTTCAGTTTCATCAATTTGTGGCTTGTTGAGTACGTGGGTATTCCGGGGTTTATTGCCTGGTTCTTCACGCGGCAGGTATTGGATGGTAAAGCGCCGCACCGGTTCATCATGCGCTGGATAGCCTTTAAGCTATCCGCGCATGACTTCAACCGGTACATGGAAACCCCAAAATCGAAAAAACCTTATACGTATAGCTCACCCGTTGCCTATCGGAAATTGAGCTATACCGCTGCTAAAGAAGCGGAAGGAGGAAGTTCCGAATGATAGAGTTTCCAATAGCCTACTATGAAGGAAACCTGGTCTTTTCGCAAGATGAAACATCCTGGGCGTACTATGAAATTCCGGGATTCAACTACGATTTTTTGGATGATGATGAAAAGATCGGGGAGTATAAGCGTCTGGAAAGCTTCTTTACGCAGATCAACTCCGACCTGCATATGCTGGTCGTTCCGGAATTTCAGTCCGTCCATGACAAATACGAGAATTACAAACAGACGTTAACTGGTCCAGTCGTTGAAGCAGCGATCAGTCATATTGACGATACGGTAAAAGTCCTTGAAGAACGTCATGGTAAGGAAGGAACCGAATATCGGTTCTACGTTGGCGTTAAGCTGCCGAATACGGATAAAGAAAAAACGGATTTCCTCAAAGAAGCCAAGTCGCTGCTGACTGAATTTTTTCAGTTTATTTATCAGAAGTCCGGAATTGAAGGTCCAGAGATTTCAGAAGATGTCGTCTTTCGGCAAAGAAGCAATGAGAAGCGGGTTTATAGTAAGGTCGCCAGCCGTTTGACAGGGCAGCCGATCAACGAGGATGTCGCGCAATGGTTGATTCGTCGGAACTGGTATCGCGGGGTCGGGAAGTCTCCCGTTTTGAAGCAGTGGAGTCCGGAATATTCCGTGCATTACAAGGAGTACGAGGAAGACGATGTGAAGATTCGCCGTCCGAAATACCGGGATATAATGCGGCTTACCGAAGGCCAAGTCGATGATTCGCCCGGCCGCAGCCTGATCGTGAAGCAGATGATCGACGGTAAAGAAGTGGAAGGCCATTTGGCCTTCCTTACCATTTCTAACGTTCCGTACGAAATGATCTTTCCTGGCGATGAATGGCTGTATACGATTCAAGGTTTGGATTTCCCGGTCGAAATTTCAATCCGGACCGAAACGATGGAGAACCGAAAAGCGCTTAGTGCGGTTCGGAATAAGCAGAAAGAACTCAAGGACCAAGATCGGCACGCACAGGAAACGGACAATGATACGAGCTTGACCGTCCTGGAAGGCCGCATGGAATCGCAGGAGCTGGAAGCTCACCTGCAGAAAAGCCGGATCCCGCTGCTGCTGTCGTCGGTGGTCTTCTGTATCGCAGCTGAAAACGAAGAAGAACTTAGCCGCCGCGTCGATATTATGGTCGATGCTTACGATGATATGGGAATCCGCTTGGAGCAGCCTTACGGCGATCAATGGTTATTCTTCAATGAGTTTCTTCCGGGCGGCAAACGCTTGGTTACAGATTACATTCATTATATGGAGCCTGGCACATTGGCCGGCGCAATGTTCGGTGCGACAAAGCAGATCGGAGACGGACAAGGCTTTTATATTGGACATACAGGCATCCTAAATCAACCGGTTTATATCGCGCCGAACCTGGCCGCGCAAGGGATCCGCGGAACAAAGACGAACGCGCTGTCGGCCGCCTTTATCGGTTCGCTTGGCGGCGGTAAATCGTACAATGCAAACTTGATTACGTACAATTCGGTTCTGTCCGGCGCGAAGGCGCTGGTGATCGACCCGAAAGGTGAGCGCGGCAACTGGGAAAAAGACTTGATGGCGCTGCATGGCAATATCAATATTATTAGCCTGTCGAGCGACACGCAGCATACCGGCAAGCTGGATCCATTTTCGATCTTTGCCGATAGCCGGAAAGATGCGGAATCGCTGGCATTGAACCTCATGACGTATTATACCGGGACACGATTAGATGATTCGGACCGATTCCCGCAGCTGGTGAAAGCCGTTCGGGAAACGTCCGAAGAAGAAAAGTTCCCTTCCTTTACCGCTGCAGTTCAGCGGCTGGCGCGATCTTCGGATCCAATAGCCAGCAAATTGGGCGGCCACCTACAGACGTTCAAGGAATTGTCCTTTGCGAGCTTGTTGTTTGGGGATGGAGACACGTCCAATTCGATCAAGTTCGATAATCCGATGAACGTCCTCATGACGCATGATTTGGAGCTGCCGACGCCGGAAACGGATCCGTCGCAGTATTCCTTGAACGAGCTGCTGTCCGTAGGGATGATGCTGCCGATCGGATCCTTCGCGTTAAAATTCATTCAATCCGATCGCAGTCAATTTAAGATCGTTGAGCTGGACGAAGCTTGGTCGATGCTGAATACTTCTCAAGGGCGGTCGTTGGCATCGCGTTTGATCCGCGAAGGCCGTTCGATGCAAGCCGGGATTTACTTGATTACGCAAAACGCGAACGACCTTTTGGACGAGAAGATCAAGAACAATATCGGCATGAAGTTTGCTTTCCGGAGTACGGATCCGAACGAGTTGAAAAACGTACTATCGCTGTTCAATTTGAAAGATACGCCCGAAAACCGCGACATTATCAGCGAATTGCAGAATGGTTACTGCTTGATGCAGGATATTTACGGCCGGGTGTCCGTGATCAAATTCGATCCGCTGTTTAGCGATCTGGACAAAGCTTTCGATACGCGGCCGCCACTGGCGCGGATGGAAAAGGAAGAGGTGTCGGTATGAAGCGGCTGCTGACGCTGCTGGTCCTTGCCGCAATAACGATTCTGGTTATTGCGTGCAGCGGCCGCAGCGACGAACCGGAGAAAATTAACGGCGTTGGACCGGCTGACATTCCCGTGAAGTACGTAGACGCACAGCTAAAACAGGACTATAAGGCACTAACTGATCTGATCGCGGCTGACATGGATTTCATGAATTGGGATCTGAACTCGCCGCCCAAGCATCCCGAGTATGAAGTAACCAGCTATTCGCTGACACAGTGGAAGCTGGACGACAACACGTATTATTACCTGATGGAATACCTCAATCCGGCGAAGGCAGATCAGCTGGATAGCGAGAATTTTAAAATTGAAAAGACGGACGAGGGCTGGAAGAAAGATAGTTACGGTGAAACCCCAGGCTTTGAGGAGATCGTTTCCCGATTGGAGGAGACGAAAACGGTACTCAAGGAGTTGAGCAGCGAATGAAACAACGAGTCCGATACACGATCAAGTGGTTATTCGTCTTGATGCTGCTGTTCTCGTTTTTTGGAACAGCGGTTCGAGCAAGTTCGCTGGAAGATAACGTCCTGCCGGAATCCAAAAAGCAAGAAGGGGCCGTAACGCTAAAATCCGGAGAGCATCCAGTCAGCAGCTATGCCCTTGATCTGCACATTGATAAGACGAAAAACCCGTTCAATATTTCGGGTAAGATCGACGATGGGATCCAGGCTACGCGCCTTGAATTTCTTAATTCTGCATGGGTATTCATCGTGATTATTGTCAATTTCGTTATTCTGGTTGTTGGCGAAGCATTCAAGCTAGATTTTATAGATTCTATCATTGCCCAGATCGCAGAGTCGATCCGCACGATTTCTGGGTTTAAAAACGGAACTTTTCAAGAGAATGGACTTTGGTCTATATTGGCCATCTTTATGATTGCCCTAGTCGGAGCCTGGGCTATATACGTCGGCATGGTAAAGCGACAGCAAAGTAAGGCGACAAGTGGAATGCTTTCCATGCTTTTGGTCTTTGTTTTTTCACTAGGGTTCTTTTCGCAAGCAGACAAAGTATTAACCGGTTTAAACGATTTTTCAAAGCAAATGCAAAACAGCGTTATGAACATTTCCGGTAATGTCGTTAGCAGCGGATCCGGCTATACCGGATATGAAGGAATCGCATCTATGCAAAACCAGATGTTCGACATTATGGTCTACAAGCCATTTATGTTTATGCAATTTGGTGACTCGACTGGAGATCCAGCTATTTTAGCATTGAACTATGGAAGTGAAGAACGGGCAAAGTTCGTTGAAAGCCAGGTTAAAAGCGGCAATAAGATGATGGGCGTAGAGGGTCTTGGCAGTCGTACTTGGTTTATAATCCTGCTGTTCATCAGTAATTTGATGTTGGGATCTATGATGCTTCTTATGGCGGCAGCCGTACTGCTATACCAAGTTATTTTCATTGCGATGGTGCTATTTTCACCTGTTCCGCTTCTTATGGCGTTGGTCCCTGCTTGGCAGGGGAAAGCGTTTGAGTGGGCGATGAAGACGCTCCATGCGCTGCTTATGAAAGTCGGATTCGCTTTGCTCATGACGGTAATCTTTACAATTTCCAAAGTATTGTATGCTGCAGTTGGCGAAACAACTTACGGCTACCTGTTTGTTTTGGGGATGCAGATTCTTGTATTCTTCGGGGTTTGGTGGAAGCGCCAGGAGCTGCTTTCGTTTATCAATACGGCAACGGCCAATGTTTCCAGCACAACCCGCGGATCATTGGACAGCTTCCGCGATTATAGCTCACGTATGGGCCGGGTGATGGATGCCGTGCCTGGTAGTCGGGCAGCGGCCGGTTTAGCGGGGGTGGCCGCACGAAGAACAGGATCTAAAGGGTTTGATTTAGTTAGCCGCGCTGGGAAGTTCGGCTCCAAGAAGACTGTACAAGCCGGGCATGCGCTGTACAATCGGAGCCGGAAATTTGATCTGCCGAATCAGGGAATCAAAGCGGATCAAGAGGAATACGCAGCGACCGGGACGACCGGCGCAAGCAGCTCAAGCGGAAGCGCTATGTCGGCAGGACCAGAATACGTTACGCCAGATTTTGTCGATCGGCGGAATCCGAACGCGCTGCCGCATAACAAAAAAGGACCGAATATTATCGACGCAGATTATTCAATCGTCGAGGATCCGAAGCAGATCGGCGGCGGCGTAAAAGTCCTACCGTTTGGTACAACTGCAAGTTCCGCGGCGAAGCAACAGGCAAAGCGTGCTGCGGCTATCAGTCCTGCGCTTAATGCCGGTCCGGTGGACCGAAATATCAGTCCAGCGATCGTTGATCGAGATCTGTCTAATGCGCCGACCATCAGTTCCGTTCGGCATGTGCCGGTTAGCCAGGAAAACAGCAATTCGGTCATTCCATTGGTTACGCGCACAGATCGCACGACGAATGCCGGTCCAGCAGCTGGGGCGGTTCCTGGAACAGTTACGCCGATTCCAGCTATACCGCGCGATGGCAGCCGCGCGGGGCAAGAAATTCGGACTGGCAGCGAAAGCGAGATCGTAAATCGCAGTACGAATGCCCATGTTGTCACCAGCCGAAACGACAACATGAACCAGCTGGATAATCAAGTCGTTAACCGAGATGTTTCGCGTGAAACATCACGTAACCAGTTTGCAACGCAGTTAGACAAACAGAACGTGAACGAAGTGGTTAACCGCTCGAACACCGAAGATCGGACGGTGCAGCGTAACGAGAACAACGCGCAGAAGCAGAATATTACGGAAACGACGAACCGGAATACGACTGGCAATCAGAACTTGGTTCGCAATATGAATGAGACGAACAACAAGACAACGACCGAAAATCAAAACACGGTCCGCAATACGAATGAGTCGAACAACAGAACGACGAACGAGAATCAAAATACGGTCCGGAATCAAACGGTCAACGAGAACCGGAAGAAAACCCAGAACGAAGAAGTTAACAAGAATCTGAATGAGAACACAAATACGATCGTCAATGAAAATCGCAATGTGAAACAGACGGTGCAGCAAACGCATACCGAAAACAAAAACATTGTCCGAGACGAGAATACGTCAAAGACGGTGAATGAGCTGCACGAGACGAACAATGCTGAAAACATTAGCCGAACGGACCGCCAAAACAGCAGTACGTTCATCAATCGGGTAGTGGAGCAGAATGAGGTTCGAGAAGACGGATCGAGCGAATCACAGCCGCCAGCATCCGGTGAGACGGATCGAAAAGGTCGCAGATGGTTCCCGTGGGGACGGAAGGGGAGATAAGCCGTGTTTAGGTTGGAGTTTCGTTCAGATCGAATCAAGCTGTTTATCTTTCTGTTTTGTACGCTGCTTTTGATTACAACAGCAGTCGTATGGCTAAACGGCGGTTTCCGATCCGTTCCAGAGGAAGTGGCTGAAACGCCACCAGCTGCGGAGCAGAGCGAACCGGCAGTAGTAGAAAAAGAACCGGCGTCTGATCTTGTATCAGGCGCCGGTTCTGCAACCGAAAGGAAAGAGAGGGTCGAAGTTAAAGCGATCCTCCCGCAATCGGAGCAGCAGGAAACAAAGGATATTGCTCAAAAATTTGCGGAAGCTTATTACACGTATGATTCCAGGAATCCGGAATCGTATATTGAGAACAGTAAAGCATATATGGCCAAAGCCTTCTATACGAGCGAGAAAACTCAGATTCGCCGGCAGACGCTAGACTATCAAACAACAAGCGTGGCGGAATCAGAGGTATTGCCGGTAGACAGCTATGATCCGGCTGAAATTGTTTGGTGCGTGATGATTACGGGTGACGTGATCCCGGCTAAAGGCGAGGCATACACCGAGGAGCAGCAATATTATGTGACGCTAAGGAAGTATGAAGGAGCTTGGTTAGTGGATGAATTAGAGTTAGAAAGTTGGGGGGCCTAAGCATGGAACAACCTTCTCACGATCCGGATCAGGAGCGCCGACCGAGTGCAGCCAAGCAGGTAGCCGGAGCAGCTGCTAAAAAAGCAGCGAAAAAAGCCGCCGTTACTGCAGCCAAGACCGTAGCTAAATCGCCGATCGGAATGAAGATCATTCTGATCGGCGGCGTAATTTTGGTTTTGCTGCTGATCCTTGTTGTTTTCATAGGCAGTTTGTTTATGGCCAGTTTTTCTTCATCGAGCGATACTCGAAGCTTTACGAGAGGAGGCCAAATTTCACAAACCGGACTAGAAGCTATCCCGCCTGAATTTATCGAATACTATAAAGCCGCCGAAGCCGAATATGGCGTCCCGTGGAACATCCTGGCCGGTGTCCATCGAGTCGAAACCGTGTTTTCTACTAACGTATCCGAGAGTTACGCAGGGGCCGTTGGGCATATGCAATTTATGCCCTGCACCTGGGTCGGTTGGAATCATCCAACATGCGGCGGACTAGGGCGCGGTGATATATCCCTTGCCGAGTTGAGAGATCCAGCCGTAGTCGCCAAATACGGCGGTTATGGAACAGATGGAGACGGTGACGGCATCCCGGATCCGTGGAGTGTCCAGGATGCGATTATGTCTGCAGCAAAATATTTGGCGGCCAACGGTGGAGCAGATGGGAAGCTCGACAAGGCGCTGTATGCATACAACAACAGCAAAAAGTACGTCAAAGATGTGCTGGATTTCGCGGAATCGTATGTCAGTGGCGGTACGGCGATTGTGTCTGGCGAAGGCACGGTTTGGCCGGGAACGTCCGCAAGGATCATCACATCGGGATATAAAGTTCGGTGGGGAAAACAGCACGCAGGAATAGATATAGCTGCACCGGGAGATTCAACCGGCATTCCGATCGTGGCGTTTATGCCCGGTACGGTCATATTTAGCGGGGTTCGCGGCGGCTACGGAAACTGCATCATTATTGACCACGGAAACAATGTATCGACGCTGTACGGGCATATGGTCAGTACCTCGCCGTTTTGGGCTGGCGATCAAGTTGCCGCTGGACAGGAGATCGGCGCGATCGGGAACACCGGTGGCTCAAAAGGAGCGCATTTGCATTTTGAAGTCCGGATTAAGGACTCGCCGGTCGATCCATTACCTTACGTTAAAGGATTTAATCCGATCATTCAGGATCCGGAAATTAAGTGAAAAGAAGCGGCTCAATGAGCTGCTTCTTTTTTTATCGAAACAACCTTGAGCTTACATCCGTTGAGGATGCTGAATAAAAGGAATAAGGCAGCAGAAACGGCTGGATACAAAAGTGTATTTTTTGGATACAAAAAGCTATGTTTTGTATCCAAAATGGGTTATAATGGATGTAAGAGGAATTTTGAACAGGAGGTGCGGCTTTGGCGGATACCCGCAAGAATATCAAGGCAGTTCCTAATGTTAAGGCCGAATTACAAGCGATTTTAAATGAAATCGCACCAGGGAAAACAGAATCTTTCGTTTTAGCTTATTTGACGGCCATGTTCCAGGATCAGAAGGCCAAACGAATAAAGCTGTCCGATCATCAAGCCTATATGAAAATTGCGGAGGAGATGAACAACCAGGGATCCATTTGAACAGGAGGGATGGTCATGTTATATGAGCTGCTTGGACCGAATGCATACGCAAGGTATTTGCTGAAACCCGTATTGGCCGGGATCGTGCTTTATATTTTGCTTCCGCTGCTGCTCAAGTACAGTTTGTTTACGACCTTTTTAGTTGCCGGTATTCCGGCTGGATACCACTTGCTGAACCGTTTTTTTTATAAATGGTTTTATCGTGAGCCGCACCTGGAAACAAAGGTTGCCCGAGCGATCTACCGGCCGCCGCTTTTGATCTGGTTGATTTTTAAATTTTCAAAGGTTGCCATCAAGACGTTTGTTGCTTTGTTTGTCGGGATCATCGGTTTTCCGTACTTGGTTTACGAGTTGGTTAGAGAAGTATCCGCGGCTTCCCAAAATAAATAGGAGCGTGAATCTTATGAGCGTTAAAGCAACAAGTCATGCCTTGTTTTTTGTTTCGGAACAGCATCAAAGTAACTATGAGCAGCTTCAAAGTCGATTCAAAAGTTTCTGGTCGAGTGAGTATGCGGCCGGCGCTTACATTGCTGCGCTTCCGGAAGTCTTTTATCGGATCAAATGGGACGATGAAGATTCGCCGCTTTCCTGGTACTTCGGGGAGTGGGTTGTCATCAAGGGCGATAACGGCGAAGAAGACGGATTCCATAATGAATCGGAGATTGTAACAGGGCTTTCTAGCAGTTATAAGCTTTTGGTAAGAGCAGGGGTCGAACTATTCACCGGTAGGCTTCATAAATTCGACCTGCAGCATTTCTTAGGGAACGCAGATGATAAATTGTATCGGGTATTTTTACAGCTGCTAGAGATCCGCCGTAAATCTTCTATATTAAACTTGGCTGGCGAGACGGATCCGGAAGACGGAGAGGAGTTCTGAAATGAAATTTGCTTGTTCAAATGATCAGATGGAATGGACCGGCGAAATTAAACGCTATACCGTTTACGAAGGTGGTCATTACTATTTGTATATTAGCGCAAGGGATTCCGGGATAGACGTGTATTTTGGCAGGGCTGAAATGGCGCAATGGATTGTATCCATGCCAGGCCAACATGCTTCGCTTATTTTGGATAACCTTAGAAACGTGTCTTATAACGCTGAAAAAATATGCGATATTTTAGAAAATGACATAGATGGCGTGTCGATTGCTCAAGCCTTGTGTGTTTTCGCAGATGAAAAAAAGATCCAGGAGCAGGATAGCAGCGCTGCGTTTATGGACGCTTTAAAGGCAGCGGGGTATGAACCGGCAGATCAGTAAGCGATTGGAGGAAGTCATGAATACTTATTTCGGTTATCGGTATGAGCCGGATGGTCGTTACCATGCTGCAGATCGGCTCAGTGGTGAACAGGAAATGTTCGATTATTTAAAGGAAAAAAAGAGCTATTATCAAGCGGTTAAAATCACCGATTCCGAAGATTATATGATAGCCGAATCAAAAGACGGGCATATTATTTTTCCGGAATACATGGCAATAGTGGATATTCGGAACGAAAGTATAGAGCTTGCCGAGAAATTTGATCCGGCGGATTTCATGAAGAGACTTCATGGGTCCGGGATTCAAATTAACGTTCCAGTCCCTAACGATCCGGAGCAAGCAGAGGAACTATTAAAGCGGCTGTATGTTCATTATGTAGAAGGCGATCATTAATCAGATGATCGCTTTTTGTTTGCCGGGAGATTGGAACGAAAGGCAGCTGCGGCGCGCCGCGGTCAGCTTTCCAGCCGAAGCGGCTTCCCAAGCTGACGGCCATCCTGCGCTTCCTATCAAAAGGCATCGGCCCTGCAGGGGGCCTTGCCTTTCCCGGTCTCTTGAAAAAAGAAAACACAACCTACGAGTCCACTACTGCGCTCCACTCACCACACAACATCCTT
>NZ_NJDE01000035.1 GCF_002205895.1 Saccharibacillus sp. O23 | reverse complement strand
AACTCTTTCAAAAGACATACGTTTGGTGGCAATAGCAGAAGGGTTCCACACGTTCCCATCTCGAACACGACCGTTAAGCCTTCTAACGCCGATGGTACTTGGACCGCAGGGTCCTGGGAGAGTAGGAAGTCGCCAAGCGTATCTTTTATGGGCCCTTAGCTCAGCTGGTTAGAGCGCACCCCTGATAAGGGTGAGGTCGGTGGTTCGAGTCCACTAGGGCCCACCATTTCCAAACTGCATATTCCTTTTATGGGGCCATAGCTCAGCTGGGAGAGCGCCTGCCTTGCAAGCAGGAGGTCAGCGGTTCGATCCCGCTTGGCTCCACCATTTAAAATGGTCTTCACTTCTGAAGGTCAAAAGATTTTCGCTTAACGCGGGAACGCTTTTTGATCCGCACAGCAGTGATGCACCCAAAACTTGTTCCTTGAAAACTGGATACCGAAACGATAAATTCGCGTCTAGAATACTTCTTCTTTCCAAGCTGCGTGTCAGCGAGGGTGAAGTAAGTAATCTTAAATGAAGAATGGTTAAGCAAGTAAGAGCGCACGGTGGATGCCTAGGCACCAGGAGCCGATGAAGGACGCGACGAACCGCGATAGTGCTTCGGGGAGCTGTAAGTAAGCGTTGATCCGGAGATTTCCGAATGGGGCAACCCAGCTGGACTCATACCCAGTTACCGATCGAGTGAATACATAGCTCGACGGAGGCAGACCGGGGGAACTGAAACATCTAAGTACCCCGAGGAAGAGAAAACAATAGTGATTCCGTCAGTAGCGGCGAGCGAACGCGGATTAGCCCAAACCAAGAAGCTTGCTTCTTGGGGTTGTAGGACGTCTCACATGGAGTTACAAAGGTGTTTGGTAGGCGAAGAGGTTTGGAACGACCCGCCAGAGCAGGTGATAGCCCTGTAGCCGAAAGTTTGCTCC
>NZ_NJDE01000034.1 GCF_002205895.1 Saccharibacillus sp. O23 | reverse complement strand
TTTCAAGGTGCAAACCTTGTACCGGTTTACTTCGTAAACCTTGGTTTGGTAGTGATAGCAGAAGGGTTCCACACGTTCCCATCTCGAACACGACCGTTAAGCCTTCTAACGCCGATGGTACTTGGACCGCAGGGTCCTGGGAGAGTAGGAAGCTGCCAAGCCCAAAAGAAAAAGCCTTTTCCGCGCATAACGGAGAAGGCTTTTTTAGTTGTCCACATTTTCTGAGATAACGATGATGACAATCCGAATTAAGCTGTGGAAATCTTTGCAATTTACATGTTGTTCACATCTTCTCCACAAAAACTGTGTAAGACTTTAAGAATTCACCCCCGTTTATACGCAGCTTCTCTCTTATCCCCAACTTTCTCTTCTCGATCAAGCCTTGCACCGAATTAGTTATGCACAGCCAAGAATTATCCTTTTTCTTTAGAAAAGCCCCGGGGAATCTTCCTATTCGTATCAAGCTTATGCCGTTTTGAATATAAGCAGCGTTATTTGTCCGGATTATTTGTATATATATGCAAATGTGAACAGGAACAATCTCTCTATTTTCGATAAGCTTATTCCTAGTTTTAAAGTTTTTTCTTTTTTAAGATCAGACTGAAGATATAATTGAACTTTTTTTCACAATTTGATAGCTTTCTTGTTTCAATACCGCGCATAAGCGAACGGATTTTCGTACTCTGAGAGAACGAGATTCTTTGAAGCAAGCATAAGTGCCCGATTTTCGCATTTTTTAAGTCGAATCAAGCTGTTTTATAGTCAAAAATACATAGATGCTGCCGATCTTTCAAGGAACTTTTATATGCGGCGAGTAGGGGACTTTTTTGATTTCTTAGGCCTTTCGATTCGATAAACTGCCTAGATGTAATCTCATGAAAATACTTGTCGATATACATAATATCAGCACACCGCTTCGATGCATAAACAAGAACGAGTGAATATAAACGTATATTTATTCTATGTTATGCAGTCAAAGCAGGTCGTATCCATCATTCGCGCATGTCGCTTCCATGCGATACATGCAGCAATAATCCGGTTTTGAATCCAGGGGCGGACAAGAAGCCGGATGCCGATTCATTTTCAGTTGACCCGTTACCGACTTTGGCTTCTACATCATTTGGAGGGATACACCTTGAACAGACACAAAATCATCATGGCAATCGCAGCGATTTCTTTGGGAATCGGCAGCGGACTCGGCTCGATCGGACAAGCAAGCGCGGCAGACAATACTTTCAAAGCTTCTCCGGACTTCAGCAAAACGGTACAAGGTCTAAAAGGATGGTACTACCAACAAGGAACGGACGCCGCTTATTCCGATCTTTCTTATTACAGCAAGCAAACCAAATGGAGCAATGATCAGGGGTTCCCGTGGGTAGCCGCAAGTTCGCAATATCCGAGCGATACAGCCGATGCCGTTCGCAAGTGGGTAGCGCCGGGAACGGGGACCATCGAAATCTCGGGGATCGTGAAGAAAAGCGGAAACAAAGGCGACGGTATCGTGGCAAGCGTCAAGAAAGACAATACGGTATTGTGGAGCTCGCTGATCAAGACCAAAACCGGAGAAAAGCCGCAGAACGTCGGAGCGATTCCTGTAGAAGCCGGAACCGCCATCTACTTTGTCGTCAATAAGAACGGCACGACGGAAGATGACGAGACGCTGTGGAATCCGAGCATTGCTTTTACGCCGGGAGCCGTGACGACGAACCCGACGCCAACAGATCCGACGCCGACGAATCCGACAACGCCAACGGATCCGACGCCGACG
>NZ_NJDE01000033.1 GCF_002205895.1 Saccharibacillus sp. O23 | reverse complement strand
TCGGTTACTCTTGTCTCTGTGTGTCGTGTTCATTTTGTGTCTTCCTTCTGTTTTTTTTTTTTTTCAAGGTGCAAACCTTGTATCGGTTTACTTCGTAAACCTTGGTTTGGTAGTGATAGCAGAAGGGTTCCACACGTTCCCATCTCGAACACGACCGTTAAGCCTTCTAACGCCGATGGTACTTGGACCGCAGGGTCCTGGGAGAGTAGGAAGCTGCCAAGCCATCCGCGGTTCGTTATCGGACCGCAGATTATTCCCTGATAGCTCAGTTGGTAGAGCACTCGACTGTTAATCGAGTTGTCACAGGTTCGAGTCCTGTTCGGGGAGCCATTTGCTCTCATAGCTCAGTAGGTAGAGTGCATCCATGGTAAGGATGAGGTCACCGGTTCGAGCCCGGTTGAGAGCTTGCCGTAAGGCTGTTTTACCGAAAGTCAGCATGGCCCGTTGGTCAAGGGGTTAAGACACCTCCCTTTCACGGAGGTAACAGGGGTTCGAATCCCCTACGGGTCATACATACGGAGGCTTAGCTCAGCTGGGAGAGCATCTGCCTTACAAGCAGAGGGTCGGGGGTTCGATCCCCTCAGCCTCCACCATATTCATTCTCTGTTGGGGGTTAGCCAAGCGGTAAGGCAACGGACTTTGACTCCGTCACGCATAGGTTCAAATCCTATACCCCCAGCCATGAGAGCCATTAGCTCAGTTGGTAGAGCACCTGACTTTTAATCAGGGTGTCGAAGGTTCGAGTCCTTCATGGCTCACCATTTACACCAGATCAGTAAGACGTGCGCGTGTGGCGGAATTGGCAGACGCACTAGACTTAGGATCTAGCGTCTTATGACGTGGGGGTTCAAGTCCCTCCACGCGCACCATTTATTTTGCGGACGTGGCTCAGCGGTAGAGCATCGCCTTGCCAAGGCGAGGGTCGCGGGTTCGATTCCCGTCGTCCGCTCCATTATTTTGCGCCCTTAGCTCAGCTGGATAGAGCGTTTGACTACGAATCAAAAGGCCGGGAGTTCGAATCTCTCAGGGCGCGCCATTTTAAATTGAATAACGGGATGTAGCTCAGCTTGGTAGAGCACCTGGTTTGGGACCAGGGGGTCGCATGTTCAAATCGTGTCATCCCGATTGCTTTTTGCGGGTGTAGTTCAATGGTAGAACTTCAGCCTTCCAAGCTGATAGCGTGGGTTCGATTCCCATCACCCGCTCCATTAAACAGCCGAGACCGGATACGGTCTTTTTTGTTATATATACTGGCGTTCTTTAGAGCGCCGTTTTCTTATAGTCTCTGACTTTCTCTCTGCGCAGTTTTAAAGCGGGAACCCTTTATTTAAGAGGTATGTTTTACTCCGCTTTCATTCATAGATAAGTTTTTATCAGGCTTTTTGTTTGAGCAAGGGCGATCAAATACCCGGTCGCTTTTCGTTACAAAAGTAAAGATTTATCAAATGAATTGTTGTATGATGTGATGAAGATGTCATATCAGCAAGCATGCAATGAAGACAGATAGGAGGAGTAAAATGACTGAACTGACGGTAACCGCAAACAAAGGCAGTTCCAACAACCTGCTCAGACGCGACGTGCGGTTCCTGGGAAATATTCTTGGAGAAGTGCTTGTGCATCATAGCGGACAGGAGCTTCTGGATAAGGTAGAGAAGATTCGGGAGTTGAGCAAATCGCTTCGCGCGATCTACTTGCCCGATTTGCACGAGGAATTCAAAAAAGAAATTTATTCGCTTGATCCCGAGATCCGACATCAGGTGATCCGTGCTTTCGCCATCTACTTCCAGCTGGTGAATATCGCGGAGCAAAATCACCGGATTCGCAGAAAACGGGATTACGAGCGTTCTGCCGGAGAAGCCGCGCAGCCGGGCTCGATCGAAACTTCCGTTCAACAAATGAAGGAGCAGAACTTCTCCTACGAAGAGGTGCAAGCCTTTCTCGAAAATCTGTCGCTTGAACTGGTAATGACGGCTCACCCGACAGAAGCGGTGCGCCGCGTCATTCTGGATATCCATAAACGTATTGCAGCCGACGTCATGCAGTTGGACGATCCGTCGCTTACGTTCCGCGAGCGCGAGCAGCTGCGCGAGAAACTGCTGAACGAAGTCATTACGCTCTGGCAAACGGACGAACTTCGCGACCGCAAGCCGACCGTTCTCGATGAAGTGCGCAACGGCATGTATTATTTCCATGAAACGCTTTTCCACGTACTGCCGGACGTTTACGCAGAACTCGAACGCTGTCTGGATAAATATTATCCGGACCATAATTGGCATGTGCCGAATTATCTGCGCTTCGGTTCGTGGATCGGCGGAGACCGCGACGGGAACCCTTCCGTAAAAGCAAATGTCACGTGGCAGACGCTGCAAATGCAGCGTAAGCTGGCTATTCGCGAATACCATCGGATCCTGCTTGACCTGATCCATATGTTAAGCTTCAGCACGACGATCGTAAAAGTAACGGACGAGCTGATGGAGTCGATCGAGCGCGACCGCGAGACGGTTACCGTAGACGCCAAGTTGAACTGGAACAACGAGCACGAACCTTACCGAATCAAATTAACCTATATGATGCGTAAATTGGATAACGTACTGGACGACGAGAAAAAAGATCAACCGGATCGATACGCTTCTCCGTCGGAGCTGATCGAGGATCTGAAAGTGATCGATCGCAGCTTGCGTTTCCATCATGCGGATTACGTGGCGGACAGCGCGATCAAAACGCTCTTGCGTCAAGTCGAACTGTTCGGTTTCCATACGGCTACTCTCGATATTCGGCAGCACAGCCAAGAACACGAGAAAGCCATGACGGAAATCTTGAACAGCATGAATATCACGCCTAACTATGCCGATCTGTCGGAAGACGAAAAAGTCGAACTGCTGGTCGGATTGCTCGAAGATCCTCGTCCGCTGACGACGCCTTACCAAACTTACAGCGACGGAACGGAAGAGTGTCTGCAAGTATACCGGACCGTGTTCGAAGCACAGAACGAGTTCGGCCAGAACTGCATCAGCAGCTACTTGATCAGCATGGCGGAAGCTTCGAGCGATATTCTCGAAGTCATGGTCTTCGCCAAAGAAGTCGGTTTGTTCCGCAAACAACCCGACGGGACCGTCGTATGCACTTTGCAGGCCGTTCCTTTGTTCGAAACGATCGACGATCTTCAAGCCGCCAGCGGCATCATGAAGCGGTTGTTCGATATTCCGATTTATCGCGAAGGCGTAAAAGCGATGAAGGATCAGCAGGAGATCATGCTCGGCTATTCGGACAGCAGCAAAGACGGCGGTACCGTAGCAGCCAACTGGGAACTGCGCGTCGCGCTGAACGAAATTACCGCGATGGCAGGGAACTACGGAATCAAGCTGAAGTTCTTCCACGGACGCGGAGGAGCGCTCGGACGCGGAGGCATGCCTCTCAATCGGAGCATTCTGGCTCAGCCGCCGCACACGGTAGGAGCAGGAATCAAGATTACGGAGCAAGGCGAAGTCTTGTCTTCCCGTTACTCGCTCAAAGGTATCGCTTATCGAAGCTTGGAACAGGCGACTTCCGCGCTGTTGACTTCCGCCATGGCGGCAACGGACACTTCTTATATGGAAGAAGAGCGTCAATGGGAAGATATCGCGAGAAGCATCTCCGAAGCTTCGCTCGTGAAATATCAGGATCTGATCTTCCGCGACCCGGACTTCTTGGCTTTCTTCAAAGGCGCGACTCCGCTGTCAGAGATCGGCGAACTGAATATCGGTTCCCGTCCTTCGAAACGGAAGAACAGCGACCGGTTCGAAGATCTGCGCGCGATTCCTTGGGTGTTTGCTTGGACGCAAGGGCGTTACCTCGTTCCGGCATGGTATGCGGCAGGTACGGGCATCCAAAGCTTCTATCAAGGAAAACCGGAGAATCTGGAAACGTTGAAACAGATGTACGCGAGCTTCCCGTTCTTCACGACGCTGATCGATTCGCTCCAGATGGCGATCGCCAAAGCCGACTTGGTCATCGCTCAAGAATACACCTCCATGTATGGAGACGAAGACAGCCGCAGCCGGATCTTCGGGTTGATCGAAGAAGAATTCCGTTTGACGAAGCAGCTTATTCTCGATATTACGGGACAGCAAGAGATTCTGGACAACGTTCCGGTCATTCAAGAATCGATTCGTCTGCGCAATCCTTACGTCGATCCCCTGAGCTATCTTCAGGTGCAGCTGCTGACCGAACTTCGCGCTCAACGCGATTCGGGCGAAGAAGACGATCAGGAACTGCTCCGCGAAGTGCTGTTGACCATCAACGGCATTGCGGCGGGTCTTCGAAACACGGGCTGATTTCGGCGTAACGGCAAGGCCGGACGTATAACCGCTTTTTTTCGGAACCGCGTATTTTCTTCGGAAAAGAACGCGGTTCTTCTTTTTTGGCTGGAAATCGCTCGGATTAAGATTTTAATTTCTTGAACAATGTAAGGATCTGGAGGAAGTTACAACGGTAGTGTTGCTTTTTGACGCCGCATGAATTACGATTTGAACATACCTATAGGATGGCGCTTTGTGGACTTTATTGCCGCTTGGCGTCCGATGGAATGCTTGCCTTCAGTTGTAAGGGAATCTAGGCAGGGAGCGACAGGGGCGCTTCGGATTCCCGGTTCAGCGGGCTTAGTCTGGGGGAGACACGGTGGACAATCTGGAAACGAGATTGGTGAAACTTGCGCTCAAAGGTGACCAGAGGGCTTTCGCCGAAATCGTTGATCTTTATAAAGATCGAATTTTTCATCTCGCATATCGTATGCTGAATAACAGGCATGAGGCGGAAGATGTCGTTCAGGAAACGTTTCTGCGCGTCTATCGAAATCTCGATCGTTACGATCCCGGACAGAAGTTCTCGACATGGATCTATCGGATCGGCACCAACTTAAGCATCGACCGTCTTCGCAAAAGAAAACCTACATATTCGCTCGACGCCGAGATCGGCGATCAGGACGGCGCCGACGGTTATGCGCTGATCCCGAGCGATAATCGCACGCCGGAGAGCGAATATATGATCTCCGAGACGCGCACCACGATTCATCAAGCGATCGACGAATTGCCGCCGAAATACAAGACGGTAATGGTCCTGCGCTATTTGCAAGAGCTGTCGCTGCAAGAGATCAGCGACGTGCTCGACATGCCCGTAACCACAATCAAAACGCGGGTGCACCGCGGTCGCGAATTTTTGCGGAAAAAGCTGGAATCGCAGAGCTACTAGGCGGTTTCGTTTTTTTTTTGCGGCGGATCTCTAAATTTTACGGAATGTTGAACGATGATAAATAAAATCAGAATTAAATGCGATTTTGTTGTTTCCAATTGAAACTATCATCGGAATGGGGCGTATTAAGTAGGGCATAATAAGGCCAATGTTAGCTTGACCGCGTCCAATTTGAGGTTTCCGCTGGGCGTAACCTTATCTTGTTGTCGGTCAAGGGAGTCGAGTTTACCGAGTTTCTATGAAAGGATTGGCTCATATGGATTGCAAACAAGCCGTCTCGTTTATGCACGAGTACCTCGATGGAGAACTTCCTTCGGAGCAGGCACGCGAATTACGAAGTCACCTTGACGCCTGTCCGGATTGCCGAGCGGCTTTTCGACGTCTTGAAGAGACGGAGATGATGCTGTTCGCCGCAAATCGGAAAGACGAGTCCGTATCCTTATCCGACGATATGACCGATCGCATCATGAGTTTTCTTCCTCAGCCCAAAAAGCACAATCCGGTGTGGAACTGGGTGCGCATGCATCCTGCTCTGACCTCCGCGGCTGCTGCTATCCTTATTATGCTGGGCACGTCGATCGGATTCTGGAATGCGGATACGCAGCTTGTTCTTAAGGGAAATGATCTTAAGGGCGTTCAAGTGCAGGGCAACGTCGTCATCGTTCCGGAAGGAACGAAAGTGGCCGGCGACCTCACGGTAGAACGTGGGAAGCTGGAGATCTACGGCGATGTAGAAGGAAACGTGACCGTAATCGACGGTTCGGCTTTTCAGGCTTCGACTGCGCATGTCGCAGGTCAGGTTAAGGATATTAACCAGGCATTCGATTGGATCTGGTACAAGCTGGGCAACATCGTCTCGGAAGTCGCCTATCGTTAAATCTGCGGCCTGTAAGGAAGATCGCATGCAGCCGCTAACAACCGAATCGGGTTCTTGCACGGGAATCCTTCTATGTCGCACCCGTAACGCGGTGTCCTCGTCCTTCTCGGGCGGGGCGCCTTTTTTTGTTTCTTACTGAGGGGGTTCGCTTGCAACGCAGGCATGAACGTTATAACCTATAAGTATACAAATCCGAAGCAGCAATCCGAACCGGCAGTCGGTTTCGAAGCTTGGACCGCCGGCGTAAATACATAACTGCCAGCAGCCTGAGAGAGTCGGAGATAACGGGGGCTTGGGTCATGATGGATTATTTTACAAACCTAACTTGGAAAGACACGATCAAGGATGTCGCGGATATCTTGATCGTTACTTATATTGTGTATCAACTGATCTTGTTGGTGCGCGGAACCCGAGCCGTTCAACTGTTGAAAGGGATTCTGGTCTTGGTATTGATCTGGGCGATCAGTACGCTGTTGGATCTCTATACGCTCAAGTGGTTGATGGACCGGATGTTTACGTTCGGCGTCGTCGCGATCTTTATCATTTTCCAGCCCGAACTGCGTCGCGGCCTCGAACAGCTCGGACGGGGCAAGTTCGTGGGCCGAAATATCGCGGACGAAGAAGAAGTGGGCCAAATGATCGGCGAACTGATGAAGTCCGTCGCTTATTTATCGCGGCGAAAGATCGGGGCTTTGATCGTGTTCGAGCGGAATACCGGACTCAACGAGTATACCGAATCCGGCATACCGTTGAAGTCCGTCGTCACGTCGGAGCTGCTTATCAATATCTTTACGCCCAATACGCCGCTGCACGACGGAGCGGTGATCATTCAAGAACGCACGCTGACGGCGGCAGCCTGTTATCTGCCGCTGTCGGAGAATCCTTTTATCAGCAAAGAACTCGGAACGAGACACCGCGCGGCAATCGGCATCAGCGAAGTCGCGGATTCGATCTCCGTGATCGTCTCGGAAGAGACGGGGCAAGTCTCGCTTGCGCTCGACGGCAAAGTCGTACGGGACATCAGCGAAGAAGCGCTGGTATCGAAACTGTACGAGCTGCTGAAGCCGAATACGTCGACGAAAGAAAAAAAGGGCTTGTTCTGGAGAAAGAAAGGGGACGAGCCGAATGGATAAATGGCTTGCCAATAATACGGCCGCCAAGATTATCGCGTTGGCCGTTGCCTTGATCTTATGGGCAATGGTTCATGTGGATACGGATGCGCCGACCATCACGCGAAGCAGTCAAGGCGACCAGACGACGATTACCAATCTAGCGATCAAACCTTACGGATTCGATAACGAAAAATACGTCCTGAAGTCGGTGAGTCCGCAGCAGGTCAGCATTAGCGTGGCCGGACAACGTTCGCTGCTCACCTCGCTGCCCAGCGCAAGCGAATATGAAGTGAAGATGGACCTTAGCAGTATCAGCGAACCCGGCAAATACGAGGTTCCGCTTCAATTCGATCCGCCGGCGGGCGTAGAACTGTTATCGATTCAGCCGTCCAAAGTAACGGTGACGGTCGAAGAGAAAGTCACGCAGGAGTTCCAAGCCGTCGTACTGACGACGGGAGTTCCGGCCGACGGATTCACGGAGCTGGATCCGGTCTTCGAGGACGGCAATACCGTAAAAGTCACGCTGCCGACCAGCGAAATGAAGCAGGTGCAGAAGATTCAAGGCGAGATGAGCGTCGACGGATCGAACGGAAACGTATCCGGCCGGGTCAAACTGGTCGCGTATTCGAATAACGGGGAAGTCCTCGATGACGCCGAGATCGTACCTTCTTCGCTCAAAGTGCAGATTCCGATCTCTTCCAACGTTTCTTCCAAAACGCTTCCGCTGAACGTCAGCTACAGCGGAAGGCTGCCCGACGGCCTTGTTCTGTCCGGCGTGCAGGCGGCTGCGAAAGAAGTGAAGCTGTACGGAGCTTCGGGAGCCTTGAAGTCCGTAGATGCTTTTCCGCCCGTCACGCTGGATCTGAGCCGGATCACGGCGGAAGGAACGACGCGTTATACGGAAACGCTGACCGCGCCCAGCGGAGTCCAGCGTATCGAACCGTCTTCGGTGCAGTACACGGTGACCGTCGTTCCGTACAAGGAAAAGGTCATCTCCGACGTGCCGATCCGGTTGACCGGTCAGGCAAACGGGCTGAAGGCGACCATCACCGATCCCGAGTCCGGACGAATGGACATTACGATCGTGGGAGCTCCTAATCTGCTGTCCGACGTAACCGCCTCCGATATCGGATTGACGGCAGACTTGTCGGGACTGTCCGCCGGTACGCATAACGTGCAGCTCAAAGTCTCGCTGCCCGATTATATCGGAACCGGCGGAGATTCGCCGCCTTCCGTTACGGTCGAAATCGCGGGAACAGGCGAATCGGGCGCAGGAGAAACGCAAACTCCTCCTGCCACGGAGACGCAGCCCGAGACTCCGACTCCCGATTCGAGCACCGGAAGCGGAGAAACGGGCAATACGGAGCCTCCTGCCGATAACGGATCCGTCGACGTGCCGAAGGACACGGATACGCCGACTGACGGAGAAAGCGAGCCTGCTCAACCGGGAACGACGGAAGAGAACCCGCCCGGCGACAACCCGACGAATCCGGACCCGAATAATACCGGCGAAGAAGGGAGTCCGCAGGGAGAAACGCCTCCGTCAGATCAAGGCGGCACTACAGGAAATACCGGCAATACCGGGAATACAGGCAATACCGGGGGAGGAACAAACGCCCCTTGACGTTGAAACGCAATCAATAAGATCACTAACATTCGAATTCGAATACGTCATACGGCGTGGTTTGAAATAAAAGGAGAACGAGAATCGATATGGGTAAGTATTTCGGAACAGACGGCGTGCGCGGAGTCGCCAACAAAGAATTGACGGCAGAATTGGCTTATAAGATCGGACGCTGCGGCGGATACGTATTGGCGGGCAAAGTAGAGAAACCGACGGTGTTGATCGGCATGGATACCCGGATCTCGGGGCTTATGCTGGAATCGGCTTTGATCGCGGGTCTGCTGTCGATCGGCGCGAACGTCGTGCGTCTGGGCGTAGTCTCGACGCCGGCCGTGGCTTATCTGACACGGACCATGAAAGCGCACGCCGGCGTGATGATCTCGGCTTCGCATAATCCGGTCGAAGACAACGGCATCAAATATTTCGGCGGCGACGGCTTCAAGCTGTCGGACGAGACCGAGTTCGAGATCGAAGCTCTTATGGATGCGGAGATCGACGAGCTGCCTCGTCCTGTAGGCGGCGGTCTGGGCACGATCGTGAACGACGAAGCGGCCAAGTTCGTCTACCTCGACTATTTGAAAACGACCGTGAAGCAGTCGTTCTCCGGTCTGAAGGTCGTGCTCGACTGCGCGCACGGCGCGGCTTACGAGTTGGCTCCGCGTTTGTTCCGCGATCTCGGAGCGGAAGTCATCGCGATCGGCGCCGAGCCGAACGGTCTTAATATCAACGACCATGTCGGTTCCACCCATCCGGAACTGCTGCGCGAAGAAGTGATCAAGCACGGTGCCCACATCGGTCTCGCGTTCGACGGAGACGCGGATCGTCTGATCGCGATCGACGAGAAAGGCGAAGTGCTGGACGGCGACTATATTCTCTGCATTTGCGGCGACGCGATGAACCGCGCCGGCAGCCTGAACGACGGCACGATCGTGACGACGGTAATGAGCAATATCGGGTTCTACAAAGCGGCCGAGAAGCTGGGCCTTAATACGCTGAAGACTGCCGTAGGCGACCGTTACGTGATGGAAGAAATGAGAAAAGGCAATTACAACTTGGGCGGCGAGCAATCCGGCCATGTGATTTTCCTCGATCACAGCACGACGGGCGACGGCATGCTGACGGCTATTCAACTGGTCGATACGTTGGTCGCTTCGGGCAAAGCGCTGAGCGAACTCAAAACGATGATGCGCCAGTACCCTCAGCTGTTGGTTAACGTTCGCGTGCAAGACAAGAGAAACTACGAAGGCAATCCGGCCATTCTCGCCGCGGTGGAAGCCGTCGAACGCGAGCTGGGCAATGAAGGCCGCGTCTTGGTGCGTCCGTCCGGAACCGAAGCTTTGATCCGCGTCATGGCCGAAGGCCCGGACAAAGAACAGCTCGACCGCGTCGTTGGCCAGATTGCCGACGTCGTGCGGGCCGAACTGGTGTAACCCGAGCATACGAAAAAAGCGTCCCGGCGCCGGAGTTGTAAACCAACGCGGGATGTCATATAATGTTGAAGTGCCCGCTTGCGTTCAGGCGGGCATTTCTATTAGAGTAAGACCCATCTACTTTTACATAGAAAGCGAGGATCGAATACAGTTTCATAAGCGCCAGAGCTTGAGTGCCAGATCGGAACGCCGGAAGACGACAGTCTGACGGGTATGCGCGATTCAAGCTGACGAGGTGGAGGTGTTCGAAATTTTCGGCGGGGACCTCCCGGTATTGCACCGAACCGTGAGCAGATTACGGAAAACGGACAGGCGACTGTCCGCACAAACGAATCTGCGGGTGCTCCATATCATCGGGCTTTTCGTGCGATTGATCGACGAAGACGCGAAAGCTTACGCGGCCGAAACGAAACAAACGACGGCTTTGTTTTCGGCGCGGATTTTGAAAGTGCAGACGATCCGGCGGGAGAAGTCTGTCTGCTCGGCGGTTGTTCGCGAACGGTCGCTTGCAGCGAAGAGATCGGATCTTCTTTTCCGCAAGCCGCGATTCATCGCGCATGCATAAGCGCAGCAGGCGCTGCCTGTCTTTATGCGGGTTCGTGAAAGAAGTCTTGTTTGGTTTTCAAAAGCGAAGCTGCGTTCTTCCGACTATCTGCTCGGTACCCGATGATCCAACCCAAACCATGAGCGGAGGAAATTTAATATGTGCGGAATCGTAGGATATATCGGAGCAAGAAATACACAGGACGTTTTGATCGAAGGTCTCTCTAAGCTGGAATACCGGGGATACGACTCGGCGGGCATCGCGGTCTACACGGACGGAGGCTTGAAAGTCGCCAAAGCGATGGGACGTCTGGTCAACCTGGAAAACAAGCTTGAAGGCGCTCCGCTGGTCGGATCGGTGGGCATCGGTCATACCCGTTGGGCTACCCACGGCAAACCGTCCGACGTCAACTCTCACCCGCACACGGACGCGACTCAGAAGTTCTCGGTCGTGCATAACGGCATCATCGAGAACTATCTGGAATTGAAAGACGAGCTGATCGCAAGCGGCGTCGAATTCGTCTCCGAGACGGATACGGAAGTCATCTCCCATCTGGTCGCGCGCGAGTATGACGGCAGCATCGTAGAAGCGGTTCAGAAAGCGATCAAGCACCTGCGCGGCGCGTTCGCGCTGGCTGTTCTGACCGAATACGAACCGGACCGCATCGTGGCCGTGCGTCAAGCCAGCCCGCTGATCATCGGTCTCGGCGAGAACGAGAACTTTATCGGTTCCGATATTCCGGCGATCCTGAAATATACGCGCAACGTGTTCATTTTGAACGACGGCGAAATGGCTCTGCTGACTCAAGACAGCGTGAAGCTGATGACGATCGAAGGCAATACCATTGCCCGGGAAATGACCCATATCGAATGGGATGCCATCACGGCGGAAAAAGGCGGCTACGAGCATTTCATGCACAAAGAAATTCACGAGCAGCCTAGAGCTTACCAAGATACGATGCGCGGACGCGTGGACGAAAGCGGCAAGAAAGTCATTCTGCCGGACTTCCACATGACCGACGCGCAAATCAAGAACATCAAAAACGTGCAAATCATCGCTTGCGGTACGGCTTACCACGCAGGTCTGGTCGGACGTACGGTAATCGAGCGTCTGGTACGCATTCCGGTCGAAACTGACGTCGCTTCCGAATACCGTTACCGTTCCCCGATCGTGACGCCGGAAACGCTGGTCATCGTCGTGAGCCAATCCGGCGAAACGGCCGACACGCTGGCGGCTCTGCGCGAAGCGCAAGCCAACGGTGCTCATGTACTGGCCATCACTAACGTGGTGGGCAGCTCGATCGCGCGCGACGCGAACGACGTGATCGCGACGCTGGCCGGCCCGGAAATCGCCGTCGCTTCGACCAAAGCGTATACGTCGCAGCTGATCGCTTTCTATCTGCTGGGTCTGTACTTCGCGCAAGTACGCGGCACGCAAACGCAAGAGCAAGTAGCGGAGACGATCGCGGCCATGCACGAACTGCCTGGACAAGTCGAGACGATCTTGGCGCGCGAAGAAGAAATCAAAGTCTACGCCGAGAAGTTCTCGTCGCACGACCACCTGTTCTTCATCGGACGCGGACTCGATTACGCGGCGGCTCAAGAAGGCTCGCTGAAACTCAAAGAGATCTCGTACATCCACTCCGAAGCTTATGCGGCAGGCGAGCTGAAACACGGCACGCTGGCGCTGATCGAAGACGGCGTACCGGTAATCGCTTTGGCGACCGAACAAGCGCTGATCGAAAAAACGGTCAGCAACATCAAAGAAGTCAAAGCCCGCGGCGGCGAAGTGCTGGCCGTATGCTATGAAGAAGACGCCAAAGAACTGATGAAATCCGTCGACGAAGTCGTGACGATTCCGAAGACTTTGCCGCTTCTGACCGCTTCGCTGTCGGTTATCGTGCTGCAGCTCTTGGCTTACTACGCTTCCCTGGCTCTCGGTCTGGACGTGGACAAACCGCGTAACTTGGCGAAAAGCGTAACGGTCGAATAAGCCGAATTTTTTCTGATCCGCATCGAAACCAAAAAGGATTAGTCCCGATTGCCGGGGCTAATCCTTTTTTTGCTGCCGAGCTTCCTGCTCGATTCGCTTATTAATAAGATAGAGCTTTGGCGATTTGATTCTGACGGTGAATCGCTTCGGTACCGGCATCCAAGGCAGTCTGATAATAGCTGCATTTATGCTCGATGACCCGCATCGTTTCCGTCAGTTCGCGCATCTGCGCTTCGACGGCAGCTTTGCGTTCTTGGAACATGTCGAAGCGCTGCCGCAAAGTCGCGTCGCCTTCGGAACACCATTCGATGAACGTCTTGATTTCTTTGATCGGCATGCCGGTCATCTTCAAGCATTCGATAATCCGCAGCGCTTCCAGATCGGATTCTTTGAAAACGCGGGTGCCGCCGTCGGTGCGTTCCACGAACGGCAGCAAGCCTTCTTTATCGTAATAGCGCAAAGTATAAGGAGTAAGATTCAAAACTTTGGCCGCTTCGCCGATCGTATAGGTCTTCATGGCGTACAATCTCCTTCGATAAAAACAAATGTAAAACCAACTCCGAGTGCGTTCGATTCTAGCACCGGCCGCAACGAATGTCAAAACAGAATCTTTTTCGGAAGACCTGCTCGATTAACGCTTGACTTAGAGTCGACTCTAGGGCTTAGCATAAAGCGAAAGCTTGGAGGATCATCCAAGAGAACTACCCGAATTCGAGGAGGTTTTTCCATGTCAACGGCTCAAGCGCGCGCCGTCTTCGACGCGCAAGGTTCTTTCCGATCGACCGAGATTCAAAGACGCGATCTTCAACCGCACGATATTCTGATCGAGATCAAATATGCGGGGATCTGCCACTCCGATATTCACAGCGCCCGCGGCGAATGGGGACCGGTGCAGTATCCGTTCGTGCCGGGACACGAGATCGCCGGGATCGTAGCCGCAGTCGGCTCGTCCGTAACGAAGCATGCGATCGGCGATCGGGTCGGCGTAGGCTGCATGGTCGACTCCTGCGGCAAATGCGTGCACTGTCACGAAGGCGAAGAGCAATACTGTCTGGAAGGGATGACCGGCACCTACGGTTCGGTCGACCGCTACGGTCAATACACGCAGGGCGGGTATTCCAGCCATATCGTCGTGACGGAAGATTTCGTCGTGCGGATTCCGGACAGCCTGTCGCTCGAAGCGGCGGCTCCGCTGCTGTGCGCAGGGATCACGACGTATTCGCCGCTGCGTCACTGGGGCGTGACGGCCGGCAAAAAGGTCGCGGTCGTCGGACTCGGCGGACTCGGCCATATGGCCGTCAAATTCGCCCATGCGATGGGAGCCGAAGTGACCGTATTGTCGCAATCGCTCAAAAAGAAAGAAGACGGCTTGAAGCTCGGCGCCGACCATTATTACGCGACAAGCGATGCCGAGACGTTCAAAGCGTTGGCCGGGTCGTTGGATCTGATCATCAATACCGTCAGCGCGGAGATCGATATCAATGCTTATCTGTCGCTGCTGGCGGTCGACGGCACGTTGGTCAACGTGGGCGCTCCGCCGACGCCGCTGCCGGTTCAAGTCTTCTCGCTGATCGGCAAACGCCGTTCGTTCGCCGGTTCGTCGATCGGCGGCATTCGCGAAACGCAGGAAATGCTGGACTTCTGCGCCGAGCATGACATCACGCCGGAGATCGAAGTCATTTCCGCGGACCGGATCGACGAAGCTTGGGAACGCGTGATGAAGTCGGACGTGAAATACCGCTTCGTGATCGATATCGCGACGCTGTAATTCGATCTTGGAATAGGGAATAGAACGAATATAAAAAGGCTTTGCCCGAGTTCTCGGGCAAAGCTTTTTGCTGTTCCTACGGAGGGAATTGAACGTGGCGTCATTTATTCCTTTTTCGACTTCGCGTTTGCCAGCAGCAGTTTCTTCAGCTCGATCAATTCTTCTTCGATCCGATGAAGATGGCTTTGCATATCGTCGATTTCCTGCTCGGCTTTGTAATTGATCGCGAAATCGATAATCGATTCGTGTTTGTCTCTGGAGGCTTGACGGTTCTGGCTCATCATGATGACCGGCGCTTGAAAAGCGGCGATAAACGACAAGCATAAGTTCAACAAGATAAAAGGCGGCGCATCGAAACGAAGACGAGTAAACGGCAGACTGTTCCAGACAATCCAAACGATCAAAAAGCACGCAAAATAAACAATGAATGTCCAACTGCCGCCGAACGACGCGATGCGATCCGCCAGACGATCCGACCAACTCGTCTTTTTTTGATAAGCTTCGTCCAGATGAGCCAGAATGCTATTTTCGTAATGGTCGACCAGCCGATCGATCCGACGTTTGTTTTCTTGATTCAATTCGATATCGAAACCTTCGATATGACCGGACGGGAAACGGGTTTGCTCTTTTTTTTGAAAAAAATTCGTTTTGGACATGATTGACGGCCTCCTTCGATTTCGGGCAGTCAGGTTCTCGCGTTTAATCCGTCGGAAAGGAGTTGCGTTCGCGCTCGAATCCGGCATTGCGTTCCGACCCGGCTGCCTCTGGACTGTTCGGTTCCGGTTCGCGTTCAGACGATATTCGGCTTCCCATAAAAGAGCGTTCAACCCCTTTCCGTATCCATGTTTGATCCAACGAAAAACGCCCTTCAGCTCGACTGAAGGGCGCGTTTAAGCATACGGAATCCGTGCATGCCTATCCGAAAGTCCCCAAGTCGAGCTTTAGCACTATACGACGTAAAAGAACCGGGTTCTTTAGCCACGTTATGAAAAGCCTTAATCCGGCAATTCCTGTTCTACCCATTGGCATCTCTCGATGTTTCCGGGCAGTGGCCTGTGTTCGTATAGGAGCCTCACCTAACGAGGATCGATCTATTACGCTGCGATCATACTGCTGCACGAAAATTCTGTCAACATGCTTTCGCAAGGGGCTAACCGAGACGAGAAACGAAGGGGATCCCCGCCGCGGATAAGCTTTCGCCAAAAAGGCAGCCTGGAACATTCGCCGCCGGAAACGGCAGGTCGCTTTTTTTAAGAATGGTTGCTGGATTATGAAGGAAAAAGCGCTATAATAAATCGGCAAACCATCCTGAGCGCAAGGAGAGAAACGCTTGAACATCCGCAATTCCGAACCTTCCCGTCATCCGCTGCTTCAAGGCCGAACTTGGCTCGTCTGGCTGCTGCTGGCGGCAACCGTGCTGCTCGCCGCGCCCTCGATCGGGCGCGTCAACGCCGATATGATCTCCGTAAGCCCGGACGATCCGAATATTCAGTATATCGGCCGTTGGGACACCTCCTTACCCGGCAGCTACCGCGGATATTGGGCCGGGACTTCGTTTACGACGGGCTTTACCGGCACGAGCGCGAAGCTGCGTCTGGGAAGCGCGGAAGCTCCGGCCCGTTCGAGTCTCTACGCGTCGGTGGACGGCGGTCCTTTTCGGCTGTACTCGAACGCTTCGGGACTGGTCAATCTGACGCCCGCGCGTCTGGAACCCGGTCAACATACCCTGACCGTGGTAACGCGCGATATTCGCGATACGATCGTGTTCCGGGGTCTGCTGCTCGACGAAGGCGCGGAGACGTTCGCTATTCCCGGGCGGGAACGCTGGATCGAGTTCGTCGGCGATTCGATCACGGTGGGATACAAAAATCCGGATATCGCGCTGGATTCGTATGCTTGGTTGACCGGCGAACGGTTGAACGCGGACCATACGCAGATCGCTTACACGGGCATCTGCCTGACCGATGGCGTGTCCTGCAACGGACTGCCGCCGCGAGGCATGAGCGAGCAGTATTTCAAGCTTCAGCCGCTCGATTACGCGAATTCGCCGGATTGGAACTTCGAAGGGCGGCAGCCGGATGCGGTCGTGGTGAATATCGGCACGAACGACGCGCGGGCGAAGCTGGACGGCACCGCGTTCACGGAAACGTACGTCCGTTTTCTGGAGCGGCTGCGGGACGTTCATCCCGAATCGGAGCTGTTCGTGATCGTGCCGCTGAACGGATACATGAACGAGGAAACGCGGCAAGCGGCGGAACTTCGGCTCGCGGCGGGCGATACGCGGCTGCACGTGATCGGCACGGACGGCTGGTTGTCGGAAGCGGCGGGAGATTACAGCGACGGCTTGCATCCGTCCGAAGCCGGTAACGAGAAAATGGCCGTTCGGCTCGCGGAAGCGATTCGCGGCGTTACGGGATGGTAAAAGGTCCAAGTCAGGCTGCGGGCGGCGTTCCCGGAGCCTTTTTTGCGGCCGGGGGCGAAATGGGATGCCGCACAGTGGTATAATAGCGGGTAACGGCAAAAAGGAACGCACAGGATCGAGGTCGGTTCCTGTCCGACGGACTTCGCGGTGCGCCGGAAAGGCACGGACAATCCGGAAAACGGCATACGCGCGCTGTCGGAACGCGATTGCCGGCAGGCGCTTGATTTAACGACAAGACATAAAGGAGAAGAATCATGATCGTAAAAACGGAGCAAGAACTCGAAGGTCTGAAAAAAATCGGCAGAATCGTGGCGATCATCCGCGACGAATTGAAAGAGATGGCGAAACCGGGCGTGCGCACGATCGATCTAGATCGCCGCGCGGCGGAACTGTTCGAAGAACACGGGGCGGTATCCGCTCCGAAATCGACGTACGATTTTCCGGGTCATACCTGCATCAGCGTGAATGAAGAAGTCGCGCACGGCATTCCGAGCGAACGCGTCATTCAAGAAGGGGATCTGGTCAACGTGGACGTGTCCGCTTCGTGCGACGGTTATTTTGCCGATACGGGCGTATCGTTCGTCGTGGGCAAAGGCGATCCGCGTCTAGTCGAATTGTGCGAAGCGGCGGTCGAAGCGTTCGAAGCCGGAGCCGCGAAGATCAAAGCCGGTTCGAAGCGCAACAATGCGGGCAAAGCGGCTTATAACGTCGCGCGCCGCCACGGGTTCAACATCATCGAAACGTTGACGGGACACGGCATCGGCACCGCGCTGCACGACGACCCGGAATATATCTTGAGCTACTACGACCCGACCGATACCGACCTGTGGAAAGACGGCACGGTTATCGCGTTCGAGCCTTTCGTCTCGACCAATGCGCGCGAAGTGTTCGAAGACGAACATGACGGCTGGACCTTGAGAGCGGACGACGGCAGCTTGGTGGCGCAATACGAGCATACGATGATCATCACCAAAGGCGAGCCGATCATCCTGACGAAATAGGAGCCGACGATGGAGAACATGACGGCGACGCGTTTGCTGAACGAAGCTCTTCGTATTCGGGAAGAGCAAGGAGCCGAAGCGGCCTACCGATTCGTTCGGCAGTATTCGATTCCGGACGAGACGAAGGGCAGCGGACCGGAAGGAAGTTTGGCGGAAAAAGAAGCGGCGGCTCCGGCGGCAGGCGATGCGCGGCAGGCGAATCTGCTGTACGCGCTGGCCGCCGCTTCGGGCCGCGAAAGCGAAGCGATGGCGGTTCTGCGCGAAGCGGTCTTGGAGCAAGGATTCTGGTATCCGGCGGATTACCTGCTGGAAGACGAGGATCTGGAGCCGCTGCGCGGTATGGACGGCTTCGCGGAGTTGGCGGATCTGTGCGCGAAGCGCGAAGAAGCGGCGCTGGCGAACGCGGCGCCGGGGCTTGCGGTGTTGGGAACCGGCGGATCGGTTGGCGGAGCGTTCGGCAGACCGGCCGACGAGGTGGAAGCCGCAAAAGCAGAAAGCGCAGCGGCGAAGGCCGGAACCGAAGAGTCGGCGGCAGAAGCCGCTGCGCGGCCTCTGCTGCTCGCGCTGCACGGCGATCAGGAGAACGAGCGCGATTCGGCGCCGTTCTGGGGCACGGCTTCGCGTGCCGGTTGGACGGTCGGCCTCGTCCGCTCGTCGCAGACGAGATTCTCGGACGCCTACGGCTGGGACGACATCGACTTGGGCGCGGCCGAGCTGCGCGAGCATCTGGAGACGCTCCGCGGATCGGCGCCGGAACCGGGCGGCGCGCCCGTCGCGCTCGGCGCTTACTCGGCCGGAGCCGAGGTGGCGCTGAACGCCCTGCTGCACGACGAGCTGCCCGCGGACGGACTGGTGTTAGTCTCGCCCTGGCTGGACGAGCCGGGGGAATGGGTCGAGGCGATGGACCGGCTGGAAGGCCGTACGCCGCGTTTCGCGCTGATCGCGGGGGCCGAGGATGCCGAGGGCCGCGAGGCAATGGAATCGCTGGTCGAAGCGATGCAGGAAGCCGGGCTGGAGTTCCGGCTGGAACTGGTGCCGGGGATGGGGCACGATTACCCGGCGGATTTCGCGGCGCGGCTCGATGCGGCGCTGGCCTGGATCGCGGAAGGCCGATAAGCCGGAAGCGGGGAACGGCGGCAAGTAGCGGGAAGCGCGCGTACGGGAGAAGCCTTGCTGCTTGAAGCGAATGAAGCGGATTTTGGCGTGCTTTGCTATCGCGCTTTGCTCGTGTTTTGCTTTTGCGGAAAATCAGCATAATCAAGAACGGAAGCAGCCCGGTATGCGGGCTGCTTTTTGGTGTTTTTTCCGGCTGCATTGACAAAAAAGCAACGTAGAGTCGCGATTTTTTGTTTTGCAAGAGTTACGTTGACAATAAAGCAACGTAGAAGCGGAAACGAGGCGGAGTTCGGATGAAAAAGCATTCTACATTGCCTTTTAGGACATGTAAGCCATTCAACAAGCTGAAATATAGGCTCTACGTTGACAGAAAGGCAATGTAAGATGCGGGAACGGGTCGAAATGCGGAAAGTGGTTTGCTAATCAGACTTTGCGGACGATCGAAGTTTTCCGAAAGTGCGAACGTGAAGCTCCCAACGAATCCTAGGGAGGTTCGCACTCCGCGCCGCATAAGGGATTTCGCGATTTTTCTTGTGTTTTTGTCCGGTTTTGATTAGGCTGTTTTTGAGGTTCGCACTTTTCTCGCTTTTGTCCCTTGCGAGGCAACGGTTGAAGAGGGGAACAGTCGCTCCACGTGCGGGAGCGTGGATTGAAACAACCTTTTCGGCCGCAACTTCTTCGTCCGTCTTGTCGCTCCACGTGCGGGAGCGTGGATTGAAACGATGTACAGCGGGACGATCGGATCCGGTAAGTCTTGTCGCTCCACGTGCGGGAGCGTGGATTGAAACATGGACGAGTGCTTGTTTTTCGCGAACCGGACTTGTCGCTCCCCGTGCGGGAGCGTGGATTGAAACTGCGCCCGTATGGGCTTTTTGCCTTTTTTCATGGGCCGCTTCCCCTGCGGCAACATGCATTAAAACCGCGCGACGGTGTTGAATGAGTTAAGCGAACCGCGACCCGTTTAACGCGGGCTCGTCATATCGCCTCTGCTTGTGCTTCTCTGTGCCCTAAGCCCTTCGTGCCCATTCCGTTCACCGCACTAACGCGGCAGAAAAATAACGGTTGACACGTCATGTCAAGCCCGGTATATTGGTTGAAAAATCGTTGGACCCGGCAGGAAAGTGTTTCCGAGGCGTCTTGCAAGCGAAGGCGTCTTTTTTGCGTGAGGACCGGAAATGGAGAGGTTATGGAGCAGGAACAGACAGGGGATTTTCAGCGAAAAATGCAGGTTCGGCATGTCGTCATGCTGTCGCTGGGCGGGGTCATCGGGACGGGATTGTTCCTGAGTTCCGGTTATACGATTCAGCAGGCGGGGCCGATCGGCACGATTCTGTCGTACGCGGTCGGCGCGATCGCCGTCTATCTCGTGATGCTGTGCCTCGGCGAATTGTCGGTGCAGATGCCGGAGACGGGCGCTTTTCATACCTATGCTGCCAAATACATCGGTCCGGCTACGGGCTATACGGTCGCTTGGCTGTACTGGCTGACATGGACGGTCGCGCTCGGCTCGGAGTTTACGGCGGCCGGACTGCTGATGCAGCGCTGGTTCCCCGACGTGAACGTCTGGATCTGGAGCGCGCTGTTCGCGGCTCTGATCTTCTTCCTGAACGCGAGCAGCGTACGTTTTTTCGCGGAATCGGAGTTCTGGTTCTCGCTGGTAAAAGTCCTGACGATCGTCGCGTTTATCGTGATCGGAGCGGCGGCGATGTTCGGACTCGTGCCGATGGAAGGCCGGGATACCGCGCCGCTGCTGTCGAACCTGACCGCGGACGGCTGGTTCCCGCACGGGGCGACGGCGATCCTGATGACGATGCTCGCCGTGAATTTCGCGTTTTCCGGCACGGAGCTGATCGGCATCGCGGCGGGGGAGACGGTCGATCCGACGCGCACCATTCCCAAAGCGATCAAAACGACGCTTGTGCGCCTCGTGCTCTTTTTCCTCGGAACGATCGTGGTGCTGTCCGCGCTGCTGCCGATGGACGACGCGGGCGTATTGGAAAGTCCGTTCGTGGCCGTGCTTGACCGGGTCGGCATCCCGTACGCGGCCGACGTGATGAACTTCGTGATCTTGACCGCGATCTTGTCTGCGGCCAACTCCGGTCTCTACGCGTCGTCGCGGATGCTGTGGTCGCTCGCCGACAAAGGCACCGTCCCGCGTTCGCTCTCGCGCATCACGTCGCGCGGCGTCCCGCTGAACGCGCTGATTCTCAGCATGGCGGGCGGAGCGTTGGCGCTGCTGTCGAGCATCGTGGCGCCGGGAACCGTCTATATCGCGCTCGTGTCGATATCCGGGCTGGCCGTGGTCGCCGTCTGGATGAGCATCAGCTTGTCGCAATTGCTGTTCCGCCGGGCTTACCTGCGCGCAGGCCATTCCGTGCAAGATCTGGCGTACCGTACGCCGGGATATCCGTTCGTGCCGATCGCTTCGTTCCTGCTGTGCCTGCTGTCGTGCATCGGCATCGCGTTCGACCCGACGCAGCGAATCGCGCTGTACTGCGGGGTGCCGTTCATCCTGCTCTGTTACGCGGCTTATTATCTGACGAATCGCAAATCAAACGGTTAAACGAAAGGAGTCGATCCATAATGGCTGCATCCCCTCATTCTTCGACAGCCGATCCGATTGCCGCCATCTTGGCGAATTATCCGGTGCTGATCCTCGACGGCGCGATGGCGACCGAATTGGAGCGCCACGGCTGCAATCTGGACGACCCGCTGTGGTCGGCCCGCGTGCTGCTGGAGCAGCCCGAGCTGATCCGCCGCGTGCACGAAGATTATTTCCGCGCCGGAGCCGATTGCGCCATTACGGCGAGTTATCAGGCGACGGTAGAAGGTTTCGCGGCCCGGGGCATCGGCGAAAACGAAGCGCTCGGCTTGATCCGGCAGACGGTCGAACTGGCCGCGCAAGCGCGCGATGCGTTCTGGGCGGCTCGAGAGTCCGGCACCGCCGGCCGTCCCAAGCCGATCATCGCCGCTTCCGTCGGTCCGTACGGCGCTTTTCTCGCGGACGGCTCGGAGTATGTCGGCCGTTACGGCGTCAGCGACGAGCGTCTGGCCGAGTTCCATCGGCCGCGCATGAAGGCGCTGATCGAAGCGGGCGCGGATCTGCTGGCGTTCGAGACCGTTCCTTCGCTGCAAGAAGCGCTCGTGCTGGCGCGGCTGCTGGAAGAGTTCCCGGATACGTTCGCATGGGTGTCGTTTTCGCTGAAAGACGGACAAGCGATCAGCGAAGGCACGCCGATCGAAGCCTGCGCGCAGGCGCTCGAAGCGTATCCGCGCATCGCGGCGATCGGCGTCAACTGCGCGCCGTCTTCGTCGGCGGCCGAGGCCGTCGCCCGTTTGGCCGCTTGCACGGCGAAGCCGGTGCTGGTCTACCCGAACTCCGGCGAAGCGTACGACGCGTCGACGAAGACTTGGCATGCCGGAGAATCGGCGGCTTGCGGCGATTTTGCCGATTCGGCCCGCGCGTGGCACGAAGCCGGGGCACGGCTGATCGGAGGCTGCTGCCGCACGACGCCGGAGCAGATCGCCCGAATCGCCGCCGTATGGAGAACTTAAAAAGTTTTCGCGAAAAAAGTTTGCGGAGCAGTGATCCGTATTCGCGTTTGCCGCGTTACGTAGAATAAGAGCGTCGGAAAAAGCGGGATCCGCGAACAGCCCCATCACCTGAACCGTACCCGCGGCGGTCGGCGCTCTTAGGTTCCGCGGCATGCATGAGGACTTTACGGCAGTCATCGTCATCTTCGTCCAACTTATCATCCGTTCGCATGTCCTCATCCGATCGAACCCCGATCCCTCTAAGGCGCCGTGAAAAGAATGTACCCCATATCCAGCAATCGTTCTGGCACGCCGGCAGCCGCGGAAACGTTCAAAAGCCCTGATCTCAGATCAGGGCTTTTGTTTCGTTCTTTTTACGGAAAAGGCTTCGATAAAACTTACGCGCCGCCGCCCGTCGTGGTTGCCAGCAGCGTGTCCACGTTCAACACCAGTACCAGACGGTCGCCGTGCTCGAACACGGACGGCAGGAAGCGCCGGCTGGCGACTTCTTCGTTGTCCGTCAGCGCCGTCTCGGGCACGGAAGCCGTATCGTCGAGCGAGTCGACGAGCAAGGCGACTTTCTCCCGGCGGAGCAGGATGAACTTGTCCGTATCGCGTTGGTCTTCGTGCGATACGTTCAATTTTTTACGCAGGTTCACGATGGTATAGATCTCGTCGCGGATTTTGACTACGCCCTCGTGCCAGTTCGAAGAGAACGGAATCGAGGTGCCCGGCTTGGAGTTCTGAATCTCGTCGATTTCATGGAACGGAATACCATAAGTTTTGTCGGCCAATTTGAATAAAATAAAGTCGCTCATCGTATGTGCCGGTCCCCTTCGTTAAACGGATGGTTTATCGTCATTATAGGCGATCCGGAGCGCCTATGCTACCCAAATTGCGGAAAATCGCGGAACACGGCTGTTCAGGAGAAGTGGCGCATGGTACACTGAAAACGGACCAAGCCAGACGAATGTACGCGTCTTAAATTTAGGACCAGATACTAATTCGTACGATCGAAACAGACTATAAATAAACGGAATGCGGAAGGAGCAGTCGACGTGTTGTATCAACCACTCGCCAGATTTGCCAGACTGTTGTTGCGGGGATTCGGAAAATTCGAGATCATCGGAGCGGACAAACTGCCGAAGGAAGGCGGTTACGTCATTACGTGCACGCATAGAGGCTGGATGGACGTGGTGGCGCTCGGCTGCTCTCTCCTGCCGACCGAAGTTCATTTCATGGCCAAAAAAGAGCTGTTCAGCAAAAAAGTGTCCGATAAATTTTTGCGCGACATCAATGCTTTTCCGGTCGATCGCGAGAATCCGGGCCCGAGCAGTCTGAAGATTCCGATCCAACTGATCAAGCAGGGCAAAACGATCGGGATCTTCCCGTCGGGTACCCGTTCGTCCGAAGACGTGCCGCTCAAACGCGGCGCGGTCACCATCGCCAGCATGGCCAAAGCGCCGATCGTGCCGGCGGCTTACGCGGGTCCGACCGGGCTCAAAGAGCTGCTGCGCGGCAAAAAAGCCCGACTCGTGATCGGCGATCCGATCCCGACGGTCGGCGATGCCGAAGGCGCGTCCAAAGGCAAAAAAGACCTGAACGAGCTGGCCGATCGTCTGATGCTGGCCACAAGCACGTTGGAAGCGGGACTGAAGCGATTGGACGAGAGCCAACAGCCGACTTGAATCGTTCGTACGGTATTGATAGAGCACGTGGGAAGAAGCGCGCCGATCCGGCGGTGCTTCTTTTTTCTTTTGCCGAACGGGCTATTGAATCCGCGTTCGAACAAGCGTATGATCGGTAATGCGGTTACCCGAATATACATAGTTATCAATAATAACCATAAACCGCATAGAGGAGAGAATCATCGATGAAAACTTTATCCGCAGCGCAGCGTTTCGGCTTGATCGTCGCGCTCGTGCTGATCTGGGGCGTCTCGTGGTCGATCTACAAAGTCGCGCTCGATTATACGCCGCCGCTGCTGTTCGCGGGCATGCGCACCCTGCTCGGCGGACTGCTGCTTATGCTGCTGCTCCTGCCCAAACGAGGCCGGATCCGCTGGAAAGAAAACCGCAAAGTCTATCTGATCTCCGCGCTGCTTAACGTGGTGCTGTTCTACGGCCTGCAAACGATCGGATTGCTGTACATGCCGTCGGGATTGTTTACCGTGCTCGTGTATCTCCAGCCGGTGCTGGTGGGCCTGTTCGCGTCGCTCTGGCTGGACGAACGCATGACGCCGCTCAAAGCTTCCGGCCTGCTGCTCGGTTTCCTCGGCGTCGTATCCGTCAGCGTGGGCGGATTCTCGGGACATATCGCCGTAATCGGAGTGGTGTTGGCGATCGCGACCGCGATCAGTTGGGCATTCGGCACCGTTTATATCAAAAAAGCCGGAGCTTCCGTCGATGCGCTGTGGTTGGTCGCTTTTCAGTGTACGCTGGGCGGGATCGTGCTGACGCTGTCGGGTTCGATCAGCGAAAGTTGGAGCGATATCGTCTGGAACGGCGCCTACTGGACCGGGCTGCTGTTCGGCGTTTTCCTCGGCATCGCGCTGTCTTGGATCATCTACATCACCTTGACGCAAGCCGGCGAAGCGAGTCAGGTCGCGTCGTATACGTTCTTGGTTCCGCTGCTGTCGGTGCTGATCGGCACGCTGGCGCTGCACGAGCCGTTCAGCCGGTTCCTGCTGCTCGGCTTGGTGCTGATCGGCGGCGGCATCTATCTCGTCAACCGCAAAGCGCGGCCCAAACCGGCTGCGATCGCGAGCTGACGGGCAGGCGCGCGCAGAAGCATGAATCTGGACGCATTTTGCGTTTTTTCGAACAGGCCGCGAAGGCGGCGATCTTTTTTGTCCGGTCGACAGAGACAAAAGATCGCCGCCGCTTCGCGGCTTTTTCGCGTTTTGCCGTCTCGGAAGCTGATTCGCGCGCCGTCGAAACGGATAGAAGGGGCATACGGATTCGGATTCCGTTCTATTTCACGATCGACTCGAAAGGAGCCTAACCCCATGAAAATTTCCTACAACACCGAGACTCTTTTCAACGGCCGAAGCTTGTACGAAGCGCTGCCCGTCCTGCACGAGATCGGGGCGAAAGCGGTCGAATTCTGGTCTTGGGCCGACAAAGATCTGCACCGGGTGAAACAGCTATGCGAGGCGTACGATATCGAGGTCGCTTCGATGGTCGTCGTGACGGATACGCTGCTTGCGCCGTACGGCCGAGCGGAAGCGTTGAAAGAGATCGAGAAAGCGGCGGAAGCCGCTCGTTTTCTCGGCTGTCCGACTCTCGTGCACAGCGTAGGCTTCGAAATCGAAGGGCGCAGCCGGGAGCAGATGCGTTCGAGTCTCGTCGAAGGATTGAAAGAAGCCGCGCCCCTGCTCGATCGATACGGCGTGACGCTCGCGATCGAGCCGATGAACACGGTGCGCGACAAAGAGCTGTCCGGTTATTTTCTGACCACGTCGGCGGAAGCGTTCGATATCGTGCGCGAAGCGAACCATCCGCGGATCAAAGTCTGCTACGACTTTTACCATGTGCAGATCATGGAGGGGAACGTCATCGCGCGCATGCAGAACGAGATTCGGCAGATCGGGCATATCCAAGCCGCCGGCGTGCCGGGACGAAACGAACTGTTTCTCGGCGAACTGCATTACGACAGCATCTTCAACGCGATCAAACAGACGGATTACGAGGGGTATGTCGGCATCGAATATTTTCCGTCCCACGATCCTGCCGGCGATCTGCAAGAGATCCAAGCCAAACACTATACGGGTTGAACCGGAGCCTGCCTGTTCCGATCCCGCACGTCTTGTGTAAAAATGGGTATATAGGTATCACAAAGATACGGCCCGGAGGTGCGGCGTGGAAATCGTAAATATTCTGCTTGTTATTTTGCTTATCGTACTGACGGCTTTTTTTGTCGCGTCGGAGTATTCGATCATTCGGGTAAGAGTGTCGCGCATCCACCAACTGGCGGACGACGGCAACAAGAACGCGCAGGCGGTCAAAAGGATCTTGTCGAGGCTCGACGAATTCTTGTCCGCCAGCCAACTCGGCACGACGCTGACGTCGCTGGCGCTCGGTTGGCTCGGCGAATCGACGGTGGAGGAACTGCTCGCTCCCGTGTTCGTCTGGCTGCATATTCCGGAATCGGTCACGGGGGTGCTGTCGTTCCTGCTGGCGTTCCTGATCCTGACCTATTTCGAAGTCTTGATCGGGGAATTGGTGCCGAAGACGGTCGCGATCCAGATCGCGGAACCGTTGGCGCTCGCGCTGGCTCGTCCGCTGATCATTTTCTACCGCATCACGTATCCGTTCAACTGGATCTTGAGCCGTTCGTCGCGCGTCATCAGCGGGCTGTTCGGACTCAAGCCGCTGACCGAGGGCGAAGCCGCGCAGAGCGAAGCGGAGCTTCGTCTGGCGCTGTCGGAAGGTTATAAGAGCGGGGAGATTACGCCGACGGAATACCGGTATCTCAACAACGTGTTCGATTTCGACGAGCGCGACGCGCAGGAGATCATGGTGCCGCGCACGCAGATTCGCCATCTGCCGCAGGACTCGGACGTGCAGGACCTGATCGCGCTGATCGAGCCGAAGACGTACAGCTTGGTGCCGATCTCGGTCGACGAAGACAAAGATCATATCGTCGGCATGGTCAACGTCAAACAGGTGCTCAGCGATTACGTCAGACGGGGCGGCGGAGGAGCGCAGCCGATCGCGCCGTATATCCGCCCCGTGATTCAGGTGATCGAGACGGTACGGGCGCGCGACCTGCTCGGCCGGATGCAGAAAGAAGGCATTCATATGGCCGTGCTGATGGACGAATACGGCGGCACGTCGGGATTGGTGACGCTGGAGGATCTGCTGGAAGAGATCGTGGGCGATATTCCGTCCAGTTCGTCGCCGGCCGGAGGAACCGCGCCGACGCCGCTGATCCGTCCGGACGGCGACGACCGGTTCCATATCAGCGCCACCGCGCTGCTGCATGACGTGAACCGCAAGCTCGGCACGGATATCGATTCCGAAGAAGTGTATACGATCGGCGGCTGGATGCTGTCGGAGAAATTCGATCTCAAGCAGGGCGACACGCTGAGCGAAGGCGGTTGGGATTGGACGGTACGCTCGATGGAAAGCGGCCGTATTCGTCAGATCGAAGCGGTACGCGCGGTCAAGAAAGAACGGGAACCCGTGTCGACGTAAAAAGGAGGAACGAAGATGGACAAGAGGCGCTGGATGCGAAGCGGCGGCGCGGGAGCGCTGACGCTGGCGCTGCTGACGGGAGGCGCGTTCGGATCGGTATCGGCGGCCTCGGCCGCCGAAAATGCGGCGACGAATGTCCGATCGTCGCCCGCGCAGAAGCCGGCTGACGGTGCCGCCGAGAAGAAAGCCGTGATGCGGCAGGCGAATCTGGCGCTGCGCGCATTGGCCGACCGGAATTTCGCGGCGCTGGCCGAGATGGCCGGACCGGAAGGCGTTCGCTTTTCCGCGTACGCGTACGTCGTGCCGGAGAGCGACCGGATCCTGACGGCGGACGAACTGCGCGGCGCATGGACGGATCGCAACACCTACGTTTGGGGTTCCTACGACGGCAGCGGCCGACCGATCAAGCTCGATTTTCGCGGCTATTACGCCAAGTTTCTGTATAACCTGCCTTATAGCGCGCCGGACCTTGTCGGATACGATCAAGTCGTCCGCAGCAGCAATATGCCGAACAATCTGGACGAGGTCTACCCGGATAGCAAATTCGTCGAATTCTACGTCAAAGGCGGGCGCAGCGGCGCGAAGAACGTCGGCGGCATGGACTGGGGCAGCCTGCGTTTCGTATTCGAGCCGATCGACGGGGAGTGGAAGCTGGTCGGGATCGTCGGCGACCGTTGGACCGTGTGAGATTCAGGAATTTTGTGGATAAAAAAATCAGATATGTGAAGAATATGTGAAAGATCTCAACAGTTTGGGGATAAAGAAAGCGATTTTGGGGATAAAGTTGTGCATAAATATGGAATAACCTGTGAGTAAACGCAAACTTATGCACAGGTCCTCCGAAGGCGAGCGAACAGGCGCCTCGGGTTCCTTTCCCGGACAGGTCGCCGTATAATAAAAGGCAGAGGGTTCCGCGCTGAACCCGTAACCTAAGGGAGGGAACGTCATGGCTAAGAAAAAACAGCCCGCCGCCCGTCCGGCCGCATCGGACAAACCGGCCACGCTGAAAGATATGCTCAATCCCGAAGTGCTGGCAAAATTGCAGGCGCAGGCGAACGAGCTGAAGCAATCCGAAGCGGATCGCCGCGAAGAAGAACAGCGTCAAGCCGCCGAAGCCAAGAAAGCCGAACGCAAACGTCTCGAGAACGACTTCGAGTACCTGCTCGGCCAAAGCGAAGGCAAGAAGATGAACAAGTACGATTGAGCGTCGAGGGAGGATACGATGATCGAACGAGAACGGATCATTGAAGCTTATTTCGAATGTTGGATCAGCAAAAACAAAGCGGTATTGAGAGAAACGTTCGCCCCGAGCATTATCTATTCCGAATCTTACGGGCCCGAATATCACGGAATCGATACGGTCGAAAAGTGGTTCGACGATTGGAACGAACGCGGAAACGTGTTGGCTTGGGAGATCAAGCAGTTTATTCACCAAAGCGGCTTAACGGCTGTCGAATGGTACTTCAAGTACGATTACGATGCGGAAGTCGACGAATTCGACGGGGTGTCGTGGATCGAATTCGACGCCGATAACTTGATCGTGAATTTGAAAGAGTTCCAATCCAAACTGCCGCATTACGATCCGTACAAGTAAAAGGCTTTAGCCGAAAAACTCCACATTCGCATGTCCGAAATCCGGTCTCGGCCGGGTTTCTTTTTTATGCGCCCGTTGACAAGCCGCAAGCAGCGGGAGTATAGTGTCTTTTGTTAATCGTAATAATTACTATTTGAACGAAGGAGCGGTATGAATGGAAAGCCGAAAGATTCCGGTCACCGTCCTGTGCGGTTATTTGGGATCGGGGAAGACTACCCTGTTGAATCATATTCTTCATAATCGTCAGGGCTTGAAAGTGGCGGTCATCGTCAACGATATGAGCGAGATCAACGTGGATGCGGGCCTCGTGGCCGGCGAAGCGGGATTGTCGCGAACGGAAGAGAAACTCGTGGAGATGTCGAACGGCTGCATCTGCTGCACGCTGCGGGAAGATCTGCTGCGCGAGGTGGAACGTCTGGCGGACGAAGGGCGGTTCGACTATATCCTGATCGAATCGACGGGCATCAGCGAACCGGTGCCGATCGCCCAGACGTTCAGCTACGCCGACGAGGTTACGGGCGTAGACCTGACTTCCGTCGCGAAGTTGGACTGCATGGTAACGGTGGTGGACGCATATCGCTTCTGGCACGATTTCGAATCGGGCGAGAGTCTGCTGGCGCGCGGCCAAGCGACGGGCGAAGAAGATCTGCGCGACGTGACCGATCTGCTGATCGATCAGGTGGAGACGTGCGACGTGCTGCTGCTCAACAAATGCGATCTGGTCGAAGAATCGGAACTGCAGCGTCTCGAAGGCGTGCTGCGCAAGCTTCAGCCGTCGGCGAAGATCATCCGTACGGTACGGGGCGAAGTCGATCCGGCGGAGATCCTGAATACGGGCTTGTTCGATTTCGAGCAGGCGAGTTTGTCTCCGGGTTGGATCCGCGAGCTGCAAAAAGAAGAACATACGCCGGAAACGGAAGAATACGGCATCGGTTCGTTCGTGTATCGCCGCCGACGTCCTTTTCACCCGGAACGTTTGGCGGAAGTATTGGGCGAATGGCCGTCCGAAGTCGTTCGGGCCAAAGGGCTCGTCTGGATCGCGACCGGACAGGATTGGGCGGCCAGTCTGAGCCAAGCGGGACCGTCGATTCAATTCGGACCGGCCGGCAATTGGATCGCGGGACTTCCCGCGGACGAACGCGAAGAGCTGCTGGCGCAGCAGCCCGAATCGAAGCAGGATTGGGACGAGCGTACGGGCGATCGGATCACCGAGTTCGTGCTGATCGGCATCGACATGGAGCGCGCAGAAATCGAAGCGGAGCTGGACGCGTGCCTGTTGAGCGACGAAGAAATGCAGGCGGATTGGGCGACTTTTGCGAACCCGCTGCCGTGGCCGATCCCGGAACCCGAGACGGTCTGATCCGATCACGATAGAGAATAACCGATTCATCCCAAACAAAAGGAGCGATCAAGATGGCCAAAAAATCCAAAGTCGTACGCGAGAAAAAACGGCAGGAAACGGTAGCGAAGTATGCGGAGCTGCGAAAAGAATTGAAAGCCAAAGGCGATTACGCGGCTCTGCAAAAATTGCCGCGCGACGCGTCGCCGACCCGGCTCAAAAACCGCTGCGAGATGACGGGACGTCCCCGCGGTTATCTGCGCAAGTTCAGAGTCTCCCGCATCATGTTCCGCGAATTGGCGCACAAAGGCCAGATTCCGGGCGTCACCAAATCGAGCTGGTAAGCGGGCGACTATCGTCCGAAGCAGAAGGATAGGCCGGTTGACAGAGGCGCAAGGGCTGTTTATACTTTATTTTATTCGTAAAAATTACGATAACTATTAAATCGCAAGTCGAAGTTCGTATCGGACGCGCTTCGACGCCGATTACAGGAGGATACAGACTATGAGAGTGATCGTAACGCTGGCCTGCACCGAATGCGGAGACCGCAATTATACGACGACCAAGAACAAACGCAATCATCCGGAACGTCTGGAATTGAAAAAATACTGCCCGCGGCTTAAGAAATACACGATTCACCGGGAAACGCGTTAAGCAAGTATCTTGACCTTCATCGTTGACAGGGTACCGAACGGACGACAAATTTTTTTGGACATTTATAAATCGTAATGATTACGCAAGGAGCGATCGATATGCTGTTGTCTTCCATGAGAAACGTCGTGTTCGGTTACGGGGAAGCTCCCGTGGTGCAAGGGATCTCTCTGGACGTCTATCGGGGCGAATTCTTGGGCATCAGCGGACCGAACGGTACGGCCAAGACGACCGTGCTCAAGCTGCTGCTCGGACTGCTGAAACCGTGGAGCGGCACGATCGAACTGAATGCGGAAGCGTTCGGCGGCGCCAAGCCGACGATCGGATACGTGCCGCAGCATGCCGCTTCGTTTAACGCCGGCTTTCCGAGCCGGGTAATCGAATTGGTGCGTTCGGGCTGTCATGGAAGACTGGGCTTGTTCGGCCGCCTCGGACCGGAGCAGGAGCGGCTCGTCCGAAGCAGTCTGGAGCAGGTCGGCATGTGGGAACTGCGGCGGCGGCGGATCGGCGAGCTGTCCGGCGGGCAGAAGCAGCGGGTATGCATCGCGAGAGCGCTTGTGCAATGTCCCGACGTGCTGATTCTCGACGAACCGACGACGGGCATGGACGCGCGAAGCCGCACCGAATTGTACCGGCTGATGCGGCATCAGACGCGGCATCACGGCATTACCGTCGTGATGGTGACGCACGGACTGGAAGAAGCCGAACGGTATCTGGACCGCATCGTGACGCTGGAACGGACCGAAGCAGAAGCGGTCGGGGAGACGGCTGCGGAGGCGGACAGAAACGATCTCGACGATCGATGGGAAACGGAGTGACGACGATGCTGGCTTACGAATTCATGCAGCGGGCGATGTTGGCCGGCGCGATGCTCGGTCTGATCGCGCCGGTGCTGGGCGTGTATCTGATGCTGCGGCGCCAGGTCTTGATGGCCGATACGCTGTCGCATGTCTCTCTCGCGGGCGTGGCCGCAGGCAGCCTGCTCGGCGCGAACCCGTCGATCGGCGGATTCGCGGCGGCCGTGATCGCGGCGCTGCTGATCGAGCGGCTGAGAAGCTTGTATCGTACATACGCGGAAGTGCCGGTCGCGATCATGATGACGGGAGGTCTCGCGACCGCGGTCGTGCTGATGAGTTTCGGCAAGACGCTGTCGCAGAGTTTCAGTTCTTACCTGTTCGGTTCGATCGTCGCCGTCAGCGATACGCAGCTTTGGTTGATCGGCGGCGCGGCCGGAATCGGGTTGATCTTTTTCGCGGTGTTCCGCCGTCCGCTGTACGCGCTGACCTTCGACGAAGAAACGGCGGGAATCTCGGGCGTGCCGGTTCGGGCGTTGTCGATCGCTTTTTCGGTGCTGACGGGAATGACGGTCACGGCGGCCATGCCTGTCGTGGGCGTGCTGCTGGTATCGGCGCTGCTGGTGCTGCCGGCCGCGCTGGCTCTGCGGATCGCGGGAGGATTCTTGTCGGCGATCTTATTGTCGGTCTTGATCGGTCTGGCGGGAATCTTCGGCGGACTGACCTTGTCTTATGCCGCGAATACGCCGCCGGGGGGCACGATCGCGCTGCTGCTGCTGGCTTTTCTGCTGCTCGGCATGGCGGCGCGGAAGCTGTGGCTGATCGGCAGACGGCGCGCGAACGGCGGGTATTCTACGCGCAATAAGCCGCAAGCTTCCCGAACGGCGGCGCGAACGATCGCAACAGTCGCCGAAAGAACAGGCAAGTCTCAAGCTACGAACGGAAAGGAAGGAATCGAACCGGGATGAAAACGAGAACCGATACATTTAAAGCGGGCGTAGGCGCTTCGCTGCTGAGTTTGATGTTGATTATAGGAGGCTGCGGTTCGAACGCGTCAGGCGTCGCGAATTCGGGATCTTCGCCGGAAGGAAACGCCGATGCGCAGGCGTCGAGCGGCGCGGCCGAGACGCAAACGGCAAGCAAACTCAAAGTCGAAGCGAGTTTCTATCCGATGTACGAGTTCGCGCGCGGCGTCGGCGGCGATCTGGCCGATGTCGAGCTGCTCGTGCCGTCCGGTACGGAGCCGCATGACTGGGAACCGACGCCGCAGGATATCGCGAAGATCGAAGACGCGGATCTGCTGATCTATAACGGAGCGGGCATGGAGAGCTGGGTCGATCAAGTCTTGGACGCTTCGTCGAATTCGAAGCTTCGCGCCGTCGAAGCGAGCAAAGGCCTGGATATCATGGAAGGTTCGGAAGAAGAGGAACACGACCATGACCACGGCGCGGCCGAAACCGAAGAGCATGACCATGATCACGAGGCGGGAGAAGCGCATTCCCATGAATCCGGCGAAGACCACGATCACGCCGCTGAAGAAGCGCATGATCACGAAGGCGAGGAAGCGCACGGCCACGATCACGACCACGGCGGACTCGATCCGCACGTATGGCTTTCTCCCAAGCTTGCCGTACAAGAAGTCCGGAACATCGAAGCCGCTTTCGCGGAAGCCGATCCGGATCATGCGGCGCAGTATAAAAGCAACGCCGACGCTTACGTCGCGAAGCTCGAAGCGCTCGACGCGGAATTCAAAAGCAGGCTGACGGGAACGAAGCGGACCGATTTCGTTACGCAGCACGCGGCTTTCGGCTATTTGGCGCGCGATTACGGATTGACCCAAGTTCCGATCGCGGGATTGTCGCCGGATCAGGAACCGTCGGCCCGCGAGATGGCGGAAGTCGTCGAATTCGCGAAGCAGCACGACGTCAAGACGATCTTTTTCGAAACGCTGGTGTCGTCGAAGGTAGCAGAGACGATCGCGGCCGAGATCGGCGCCAAGACCGACGTGTTGAACCCGCTCGAAGGCCTCACTTCGGAAGAGACGGCCGCCGGGGAAGATTATCTGTCGGTTATGCGCAAGAATCTCGAAGCGTTGAAAAAAGCGCTCGACGAATAGAAGCTTTCTTTGCGTCAAGCCGCCGTTCGCCCGAGCGCGAATCGGCGGCTTTTTTGCGTTTGGGCGCGTCTGTTGCCTATGCTATGATGGAGGGAACTGATCGAGAAGGAGAGAATCGCATGAACGGAAAAAACCGATCCGCTATCCGGCCGGGAATCACGGTCGATATCGTATTGAAGAAAGACCAACCGACCGGAGCGCTGACGAGAGGCGTCGTCAAAGACATCTTGACCAATTCCGCCACGCACCCGCACGGCATCAAAGTCCGGCTTCAAGACGGGCAAGTGGGCCGCGTGAAACAGATTATCGAATGAACGCCGATCGAAGTCCGTCCCGCGATTAGAGAAGGAACGATCGCGTTTAATAGTAGGGTGACGGCGGCATTGCTTCATAAGCTTAGGGCCGGCGCACGAAGCGGCCGGAAGCGAAGACAGGAGGGACGCAGGATGAGCAGCATGCCTCAAGGGACGGAAACGAAAGTGGAGCTGAAGTTTTTCCGTCCGGAATACGAGAAAGCTCTGTTCGAAGACTATCAGGTATCCGCTGAACAAGAGAAGCATACGGCTTTGCCGGTAAGAGCCATCCAATTGTGCAGGGAAGATCGGGATCGCCATGCTATCGTGATCGTGGCGGACAGGAAGCCCGTCGGCTTCTTCGTGCTTCATCGGGGCGACCGGATTCGCAGCATTACCGATTCGCCGCGCGCGATGCTGGTGCGGTCGCTGTCGGTCAATTTGCCCGAGCAGGGAAAAGGGTATGCCAAACGCGCGATGACGATGCTGCCCAAGTTCGTCAGCGATTATTTTCCCGACATGAACGAGATCGTGTTGGTCGTCAATTCCGGTAACGAAGCCGCGCTTCGCCTCTACCAGCAGGCCGGATTCGAAGATCGCGGCCATCGCAAAGAAGGTCCGGTCGGAACTCAGGTTCTGCTTCATTACCGGATGAACCGCAAATGAACGGACGGATACAAGGCGGAGAACGTGCGCGCGCCTAAAGGCGCGGACGCAGAGAAGCCCCGCAGGTTCGATCGAAGCTCGATCGAACCTGCGGGGCTTTTTCTATTAGAGACGTCTGCGGGCTGCAAGGCCGAGACTAGATCGGCAGCAGGACCAGGATGATCGAAGACAAGCTGAGGCAGACGCTGACCAAGCAGAGCACGAACAGCACCTGCTTCGGGTTGAGCCCGCTCGACAGCAGGCGGTAATGGATCTGCGAAGCGTCGGCTTCGTAGATTTTCTGGCCGTTCTTCAGCCGTTTGAGCACGACGAAGATGTTGTCGAAGATCGGCACGCCGAGCGCGAGAATCGGCACGAACAACGACAGCACGGTCGCCTGCTTGAACGCGCCGTCGAGCGCGATGATCGCCAGAATGAAGCCGAGGAACGTAGCGCCGGAATCGCCCATATAGACTTTGGCCGGAGGTTTGTTGTACTTCAGGTAAGCGAGGCCGACGCCGACGAGGCTGATCGCCATAACGGCGGAGTTGCTCTCCTGTTGGGCGATCGCGACGACGAACAGCGTGCCCGCGGAGATCGTGGCCAGACTTCCGGCCAGTCCGTCAAGGCCGTCCGTGAAGTTGATCACGGTCGTCACGCCGAAGATCCACAGCAGCGTCAGCACGAGCTGAAGCCATTCCGGAAGCACGACGTAAGTATCGGTAAACGGATTGGAGAAGCCGGAGAAGCGGATCCCGGCCAGATAGACGAGCAGCGCGGCCAAGAGCTGCACGATCAGTTTGGGCAGAGCCGGGAATTCTCGGCGGCTGACCTTGTACCAATCGTCGACCAGACCGATCAGCAGAATCAGCAGCGAACCTCCGAGCACGGCGGCGGATTCGATCAAAGTCATGTCGCTGAACGATATGTAAGTGACGGCGAAGCCGACGAACAACGCGATTCCCGCCATCAGCGGAATCGGTTCCCGGTGCAGCTTGCGTTCGTTGTCCGGACGCGGTTTATCGACGAAATCGAGCTGCACCGCCCATCTTCGCAGAACGGGAATCAAGATCAAGGCAATGACCAGGGACAGCAGAAAAGCGGCTAAATAATGCATATACCCTCCTTAGAACAGACGGCGCGGCCCGGCGTGCGAACGATCCTCCGGTCGGGAGGACGCGCGAAACGCGAAGCGCGGCGCGGCTTTGCACTGTTGTCAGTATAGACCGCTTTCGGCGAATTCGCAACGGAACAAATCCGCTCCGGGACCCGGCTGAACAGCGGCTTCGTTCTGTGTTATGATGAGAAGGAGTCGCAGGGCGACCGGCCAGGCGCAGCCGCAACCGACGCGCCGCTTTACGGGGGACGACAGCGTGAGAAAACGATTCGTAAGATGGCTGAACGATATGAAAATCCGCAACAAGTTGATCTTCTTTTATGTAATCGTTGTCATGATTCCGGTATTGATCGTCGGCTTTATCGTGATTCAGTATTTCCGATTGGACGCGCTTCAGAAAGCGACGGAGCAGACCGAAAATAACGTGCAGCGCATCAAGACGCAGACGGAAAACCTGCTGAACGTGCCGATTCGCGTCTCCAACCAACTTCTGCTCGATAAAGACATGGAACGCGTAGCCACGACGACGTATTCGAACGACGATCCGTTCCAACTCGTCAATGCTTACCGCGAATATACGGATTTTACGGACTACGTCCGTTCTTATAGCGAAATCCGCAGCATCCAACTGTATACGGACAATCCGACGCTGCTCGACAACCTGCAATTCATGGACGCCGACAGCACGATTCGTGCTACGGTCTGGTACGAGAAAGCGATGCAGGCGCGCGTGATCAATTGGATGTACATCGACGACTTGAACCATCCCAACGGCGTCTCGCCCAAACAGCTAAGCTTGGTTCGCCAGATCTTTTTCCCGACCAGCGGCAAACGCAGCGTATTGGTCATCCAAGTGGATACCGGCTATCTGAACTCGCTGCTCAGCCAAGAACCGTTCGATACGATGATCGCCGACGAAGACGGCAACATCGTCGCGGCCAAAGATCCTTCCGCGATCGGACGCACCCTCGTCGATATGGGCTTCGAGGTCGGCGGAGGCGCCGCGGAACGCTCGTTCGAACGAGAGATCGACGGGATGGATTACCGCGTCTCGATCAATACGCTGATTCCCGACTCCAGCAAAAGCGGGCTGACGATCGTCTCGGCCTTTTCCTCGGAAAGCATCGTGCACGACGCCAATCGGATCGGGCTGATCGGAGCCGGACTGATCGTGTTCATTCTGCTGATGGCTCTGCTTGCCGTCTATTTCAATTCGCGCCTGATCAGCTCGCGTCTGCTCAAGCTCAACCGCAGCCTGAACCGCGTGGCCGAAGGCAATCTGGATACGGTGTCGCGGATCGACGGACAAGACGAGATCGGCCAACTGTCGGAACAGTTCAACTATATGGTCACCAATATCAAAGAATTGATGCATCAGGTCTACGAAGCGAGCGAAGCGAACAGCCGCCTTGAAGTGATGCAGCGCGAGATCAAGCTCAAGATGCTCGCCAGCCAGATCAATCCGCATTTCCTGTTCAACGCGCTGGAATCGATCCGCATGCGCGCCCACGTTCAAGGGGAAAAGGACATCGCGCGCGCCGTTCGTCTGCTCGGCAAGCTGATCCGCCGCAATCTGGAGATCGGCAACCGGCATACGACGCTTAAGAACGAACTGGATATGGTGGAGTCTTACTTAGAGATTCAGAAGTTCAGGCACGGCGACCGTCTGCATTATACGCTCGCGGCTCAGCCCGATACGCTTGAAGTCCTGCTGCCGCCTCTTCTGGTACAACCGCTGATCGAAAACGCTATCGTTCACGGGTTGGAAAACAAAGAAACGGAAGGCAGCGTGGCGCTGCACGCCGTTCGGATCGGCGACGAGGTGTTGATCGACGTCATGGACAACGGAGCGGGCATGACGCCCGAACGGCTGCGTCAGGTCGAAGAGTCGATCCGGGAGAAGGACGAGAAAGAAGAGAGCCGAATCGGGCTTCGCAACGTGCACCAGCGGTTGGTCATGACGTACGGGGAAGAGTGCGGGCTTCGCATTTCCAGCGAGCTCGGCAAAGGAACGCAAATCTATTTCAAGATACCCGCCGGGAGGGACGAATATGTATAAAGTGCTGATTGTGGACGACGAGCCGATGATTCGCGAAGGACTGCGGACGATCGTCGATTGGGAATCCGAAGGGTTCGAGATCGTGGATACGGCATCGAACGGCAAAGAAGGCTTGGAGAAGTTCGGTCAGATCCAGCCGGACCTGACGATCGTGGATATCCGGATGCCGGGAATGACCGGATTGGATCTGATCGAACGCGTGCGCCAAGAGAACGTTTCGGCGCATTTCTTGATCTTGAGCGGCTATGCGGAATTCGATTATGCCAAACGGGCGATCGTCAGCGGCGTCAGCGGGTACCTGCTCAAGCCGGTGGACGAGGACGAGCTGGTGGACGAACTGCGCCGCGTGCGCGAACTGCTGGAGCGCGAACGCGAGGCCCGCAGCAGCCGCACCGAACAGGAAGCGGCGCTTCCCAAAGCGCAGCTCGTCGAAGAACTGCTGTTCGAAGACGAGCTGTTGGACGAAGAGCAGCGCGGCCGATTGGCCGAAGCGCTCGGACTCTCCGCGCCGGCTTACCGTGTCGCGCTGCTGGACGCGCACGGTTCGGCAGAAACGGAATCCCGTCAGCACGCCGCGTTTCGTCAACGGTTGAAAGAAGCGTTCGAAGAAAGCGGGGAAGGGGTGCTGTTCTCGGCCGGTTCGCGGATCGGCCTGCTGATCGTCCGCCAGAACTTGGTGGAACGGCCGGACGCTCTGCGCGCCCATCTGGCCGATACGGCGGGCGAACTCGAATTTCACGCCTCCTGCGGTCCTATGGTCCATGACCTCTCGGCGATCGCGTCTTCGTTCCGCGAAGCCGAGCGCCTGCTGCACGCCCGCTTTTTCTTCGAAAACGGAACGCTGATCGATGCCGCCGCTCACGAAGCTTTATTCCCGGCGGCCGACAGGGCGGAAAGCGGAGACGAGACCGAAGACGGTCCTCAATTGGGCGACAAGCTGTATTACGCGCTGGATATCCGCAGTCGGGACGCCGTGGAGAAAGTGCTCGGCGAACTGGAGCGCGCGGCGATGAGCCGGAGAATGGACGAGAACGCGATTCGGGGCGAATATTCGCGCACGCTGTCGCTCGCGATCGGCAAACTGTCTTCGGGCGGTTCTTCGGCGGCGGAACTGGCGCAGAGCTATCACAGCCTGCTGCTGTCCGAAGTCAATCAGGCGCAGAGTTACGGAGCGCTCAAACAACGCGTCGGCACGCGGCTGTTCGAATTGATCGACCGTTTCGGCGGCGCGAACAAAGATACCGTGCTGAAGCAGATGATCGACTTTATCCGCCGCAATTACAGCGAGAACTTGAAGCTTGAAGTATTGGCCGAGATGTTCGGATACAACAGCGGTTATCTGGGCAAGCTGTTCAAAAATTATACCGGCGAATATTTTAACGCTTTCGTGGACAAAGTGCGGGTCGAGAAAGCCAAAGAACTGCTCGCGCAGGGGCTTAAAGTGCATCAAGTGGCGGCGAACGTCGGCTATTCGAACGCCGATTATTTCCATTCCAAATTCCGCAAGTACGTCGGAACGTCTCCGTCGGCTTATCGCAGCGAAGCGCATCACGAGCAGCAGGGCGGCGAATCGTAAATCGAAGGCGCGTTTTCCGAAGTCCGGTTCCCTTTTCGGGAATCGGGCTTTTTTCGCGTGCCGCAAAAGAGCCGATCGGACATTTTTTGAATCCGTTTTCAATTCGGGCGAACGCAGGTTGTTTTCACTCTGATTTTTCGAATATTCGCTCCGGACGCAAGATCTCTAATTTATCCCCCCTTTTTTCGCGAATTATCGGATGAAACGTTTTCGATGTCTAATTTTTGCATGATTTTGTCTAAAATTCGTGGGGTATGCGCTTTCATTCAAAACAATTATCATTAAACCATAAAGGAAATCAGGAGGGGTCATACACATGGAAACGCTCACACCAGGCGGTAATTCCAACAAAAGCCCAGGTGCTCCTGCTGCCGAAGCAGAAGTTGGTAAGCGCTTTAAAAAGCAAAGTTTCTGGCGTACTGCTCTGCAGCAAAAGTATCTGTATTTAATGTCTGTGCCTTTTATCATTTGGGCGTTCGTCTTCAGTTATCTGCCGCTATGGGGCTGGACGATGGCCTTCCAAGACTTCAAACCGGCCAAACCGTTCCTCGATCAGAAATGGGTCGGCTTCAAGCACTTCGTCGAATTGTTCTCCGATGACCGCTTCTACCTCGCGCTTCGCAATACGCTGGCGATGAGCGTGCTCAGCCTCGTGGTCGGTTTTATCATTCCGATCATCTTCGCCGTCCTGCTGAACGAACTTCGCGGCATCATGTTCAAACGTTTCGTGCAAACGGTCTCTTATCTGCCCCACTTCGTATCGTGGGTCGTCGTAGCCGGCATCGTCACGAAGATGCTGTCGACGCAAGGCGGCGCGATCAACGATCTCTTGGTCGGACTGCATATCATCAACGAACCGATCCAATTCATGGCGAAAGGCAATTGGTTCTGGTACATTGTAACCGCTGCCGACGTCTGGAAAGAAATGGGCTGGAACACGATCATCTATTTGGCGGCCATCACGGGTATCGATCAGGAGCAGTACGAAGCGGCTCGGGTCGACGGCGCCAACCGTTACAGACAAATGTGGCATATCACTCTGCCGGGCATCCGGACCACGATCTCCGTATTGTTCATCATGGCGATCGGTCACCTGATGCAGATCGGTTTCGAGAAACAATTCCTTTTGGGCAACAACTTGGTGCTGGAATACTCGCAAGTGCTCGAACTGTACGCGCTCCAGTACGGATTGCAGATGGGACGCTTCTCGTACGGTACCGCAATCAGTATCTTCAACTCCGTCGTCAGCGTAATCCTGCTGTTCACGGTTAACGGCATCTTCAAAAGAGTATCCAAAGAAAGCATCATGTAAGGGGGAAACGTTATGGCAGCACCTAAAGCATTCAACGCCACACGCGGCGATAAAGTATTCGACGTCGTCAACATCGTCATTATGTCGCTGGTCCTGATCGTTACCTTGTATCCGTTCTTGAACGTGCTGGCGATCTCGCTCAACGAGTCCACCGATACGGTCAGAGGCGGCGTCACGATCTTCCCGCGGGTTTTCACTTTCGATAACTATCAACAGATCTTCCAGTACGAAGGGCTGGTTCGCGGTCTGTGGGTGTCGATCCTTCGGACCGTAGTGGGCACCTTGTTCGGTCTTGCCAGCGCCTCCATGTTGGCTTACGTTCTCAGCCGACCGGACTTCCAAGCTCGCAAGTTCACTTCGATCTTCCTGGTCGTCACGATGTATGTCAGCGGCGGCATGATTCCGGTCTACATCCTGTTCCGCGACCTGCACCTGCTGGGCACGTTCTGGGTATACGTTCTGCCGGGCGTCGTCAGCGCCTTCAACGTCATCGTTATCCGTTCCTTCATGGACGGCCTGCCGTACGCGCTGCAAGAATCGGCCAAGCTCGACGGCGCGAACGACTTCACGATCTTCTGGAAGATCATTCTTCCGCTCTGTAAGCCGGTACTCGCGACGATCGCGCTCTTCTTGGCGGTCGGTCAGTGGAACTCTTGGTTCGACTCGTACCTGTACAACGGCAGCCATCCGGAATGGACGACGCTGCAGTTCGAACTGATGAAGGTGCTTCAGAGCACCCAGCAGGGCGGCAGCGGTCAGCAGATCAACACAGCCAACATGGCAGAGCAAATGAAGCAGATCTCGCCGGAATCGATCAAGATGGCGATCACCATCGTCGTTACCGTGCCGATCTTGATCGTGTATCCGTTCCTGCAAAAATACTTCGTCAGCGGCATGACGCTGGGCGCGGTAAAATCGTAATCGACGGCAATTTCGGCAGTTCGGTATTTACGGGAGGCTCCGGCCTCCCGATATACAAAGGGCGCGAGGCTTAGCGATCCGGAACGGTTCCGGACGGTTTGACCCGAAGACCCATATAGAGATAAGACTTTCAGGGTGATTTGAAAAGGGAGGTTTTCGAAAGTGGTAAGCAAAAAAGCAAAATGGATCGCGCCGGTCGCTCTGGCATCGGTCGTCGGTCTGACGGCATGCGGCGGCGGTACGAGCGATAGCAAAGGCGCCAGCGACGGCGCAGCGGCGGCCGACAGCACCGCTCCGGTCACGTTCAGTCTGTTCAGCGCGGACGCCAATCCGAACTGGAACAATATGCAGGACGACGTCGGTAAAGCCATCACGGAAAAAACGGGCGTTACGCTCAAAGCGGAATACGCGGTCGGCGGAGATACGCAAAAAGTCTCGCTGATGATCGCATCCGGCGAATATCCGGACCTGATCATGCCGAAAGGCGATACGAGCAAGCTGGTGGAAGCCGGCGCGCTGGTCGACTTGACGGATCTGATCGACAAATACGCGCCGAACATCAAAGCTTTGTACGCCAACGATATGAATCGTCTGAAATACAGCAAAGACGACCAATCGATCTATATTCTGCCGACTTATACCGGCGTAGGACAAACTTCGTTCGACGCGGGCGGCGGCTTCGAGCTGCAGTTGGAAGTGCTCAAAGAGCTGGGCTATCCGGAGATCCGTACGCTCGACGATTACGAGAAAGCGATCAAAGATTACTACGCGAAAAATCCGACGATCAACGGCCAACCCACGATTCCGCTTTCGCTCAACGCGGACGACTGGCATATCATGATCGGCGTAACCAACCCGGCGTTCCTCGCTACCGGTCTGCCGGATAACGGCGAATTCTATATCAATCCGGAAACGTACGACGCGATGCTGCATTACAAACGTCCGGAAGAAAAAGAATATTTCCGTTGGTTGAACAAGATGAACAGCGAAGGGCTGCTGGACAAAGAAACGTTCACGCAAAAACGCGACCAATACCTGGCGAAAATCTCCAGCGGACGCGTATTGGGCACGATCAACCAAGAGTGGGACTACAGCGAAGCCGAAAACACGCTGAAAGGTTCGAGCGATCCGACGATGCAGAACCGCATCTACGGACACTTCCCGGTTACGCTGAACAAAGAAATGAAAGACCATTCGTTCATGGACGTCGGTTTCCCGGGCGGTTACGGCATCGGCATCACGACGAACTTGGACGAAAACCAACGGATCCGCGCGATCAAGTTCCTCGACTGGCTCGCTTCCGACGAAGGCCAAGTGCTGAACAACTGGGGCATCGAAGGCAAGCAGTATAACGTCGAGAACGGCAAACGCGTAATTCCGCAAGAGATCCAAGACCGCAAAACGAACGACAGCGCGGCGTTCACCAAAGAAACGGGCATCGGTCAATATACGCTTATGTCCCCGCACTACGGCGACGGCGTGAAAGACAAGACCGACAACTATTACACGGCGAACTTCCCGGAACAGATTCAGAACGCGTATACGCAGCCGGAGAAGGATGCGCTCAAGAAATACAACGCGACCACTTGGAAAGACTTGTTCCCGAAAGCGGAAGAACTGGGCACGAGCGCATGGGGCGCGGCGTACAACCTGCCGGCTCCGAGCGATCCGTCCTACACGGTCGCTTTCCAGAAATCGCAGGATATCGTGCGCAAACGGATTCCGGAAGCGATTCTGGCTACGCCGGATAAATTCGACGCGATTTACGACGGCATGATCGAAGAACTGAACTCCGCGGATATCGTGGAAATGGAAAAAATCTTCTCGCAGCAGATCAAAAACACGGTCGAACTGTGGGGCACCGGCAAGTGATTCAACGGCTTCGAAGTTAAGTTTTCAGAAAAAGGACCCTCTAAAGGGTCTTTTTTCTTTTATCAACAAAAATAAACATTTATGGTTGACAAAAAGGGTTTCGGAAGTTATATTCTATCTGTAAGCACTTACAACATTAAATGAAGGAATAAATCAAGCCTGCTCCGAAAACGGTTCACTCTTAACAGAGCCAAGATTATTAACTAATAATAATCAAGACAGAACCGGATAAAAGAGCAAACTTTTTTATTAATAATGTAAACGCTTTATTAAAAGGTTTGAGAGAATGAGAGAAGCGGCAAATTAGAGAGATCGGCAAGTCAGGGATCGGTATGATCGGGTTACGCCCGTTGTACACATATAAAATCCATCCTAAAGGGGGATGAAGATTCATGAAGGGGAAAACGAAAAAAATGGCGGCGCTGCTCATGACGAGCACGCTGGTAGTAGCAGCAGGATGCGGCGGTGGCGGAGATAAGACGGCGACGACGGAGCCGGCAAAAGGAACGGATGCGGCCGAAGCGACGACGCCGAGCACCGAACCCGTAACATTCTCGTTCTTCGGCGGCGACGCCAGCCCGAACTGGAACAACATGCAGGACGCAGTCGGCAAAGTCATCACGGAAAAGACGGGCGTATCGCTGAAAGCGGAGTTCGCCGTTAGCGGAACGGACCAACAGAAGATCGCTTTGATGATCGCTTCGGGCGACTACCCTCAAATCATCTTCCCTAAAGGCGAAACGAGTAAGCTCGTCGAAGCGGGCGCTATGGTCGATCTTACCGATCTGATCGATCAATACGCACCGAACATCAAGAAGATCTACGGGCCGTACATGAACCGCCTCAAATTCAGCAAAGATGACCCTTCCATTTACACGATCCCGACCAACGCGATGGTCGATCAGACTTCGTTCGACGCGGGCGGCGGTTTTGAACTTCAGCTTGAAGTCCTCAAAGAACTGGGCTACCCGGAAATCCGCACTGTCGAAGATTTCGAGAAGGCGCTCAAAGACTATTATGCGAAACACCCGACGATCGACGGTCAACCGACGATCCCGCTGCTTCTGAACGCGGACGATTGGAAGATCATGATCACCGTAACGAACCCTGCCGTGTATGCGACGGGCGGTCCGGATGACGGCGAATACTATATCGATCCGGAAACGTACGAAGCGAAACTGCACTACAAACGTCCGGAAGAAAAAGAATACTTCAAATGGCTGAACCACATGTACAACGAAGGCCTTCTGGACAAAGAAACCTTCACGCAAAAGAACGATCAATACTTGGCGAAGATCGCCAGCGGCCGCGTACTCGGCCTGATCGACCAAGACTGGGATTTCAACGATGCCGTAAACTCCCTGAAAAGCGCGGGCAAACACGAGCGCACTTACGGCCACTTCCCGGTTACGCTGAACGAAAACTATAAAGACCATTCCTTCGTCGATATCGGCAACGGTTCCGGCTACGGCGTAGGCCTAACGACGGCTCTGAGCAAAGACGAGCAAATCCGCGCGATCCAATTCTTGGATTGGATGGCTTCCGACGAAGCTCAGGTTCTCAACAACTGGGGCATCGAAGGTCAACAGTACAAGATGGAGAACGGCAAACGCGTGATTCCGGACGACGTTCAAGATCGCAAAACGAACGACAACGCGAACTTCACCAAAGAAACGGGTATCGGCTTGTACGCTCCGTTGTCCGTTCGTTACGGCGACGGCGTGAAAGACCCTTCGGGTAACTACTACACGACCAACTATCCGGAGCAAATCACGAAGAACTACAGCGAGCCGATGAAAGAAGCCCTGAAAGCTTATAACGCGACGACTTGGAAAGACCTGTTCCCGGGCAAAGACGAGTTCCCGGTCAAAGCATGGGGCGCAGCGTACAATCTGCCGGCTCCGAGCGACCCGGACTACACGGTCGCTTTCCAAAAATCGCAGGACATCGTGCGTAAAGCGATCCCGGCCGCAATCGTTGCGAAACCGGACCAATTCGATGCCATCTACGATCAAATGCTTACCGAGCTGAACGGCAACGGCATTCCGGAAATGGAAGCCAAGTACACGCAATTGATCAAAGATACGGTCGAAGCTTGGAGCGCGAAATAATCCTTAACTAATAAGAATCGAACTCGGTCGCTAAGTAAAAGCCTTCATTCTTCGGGATGAAGGCTTTTTGGCTGCCAAGAAAAATTTTGATAAAAATGAAGAAAAAGGTTTATTTTTTGCGAAGATCGAGTATAATCGAATCAGGGTGAGATTGATCACTCCCATTAATGTAAGCGCTTAACCGTAGGGGTCTACAATTTCTGAAGGGTGGGTACAGAATGAAGACAAACGGAATTGCGAAATTGGGAATGCTGTTGGCGGCCGTATCGATTGTCGCCGCAGGCTGCGGCGGAGGAACGTCCGGCACTACGAACGAACCGGCTAAGACGACCGGAAGTTCGAGCACCGACGCTTCGACCGATAAGTCGAAAGACGGCGCCGACGATACGTCGCCGGTCACGTTCACGTTCTTCGGCGGCGACGCCAGTCCGAACTGGACGAAGATGCAGGACGAAGTCGGCAAAGTCATTACCGAGAAGACCGGCGTAACCATCGACGGCGAATTCGCCGTCAGCGGAACCGACCAACAGAAGATCGCCCTGATGATCGCTTCGGGCGACTATCCGGAAATTCTGTATCCGAAAGGCGAGACCAGCAAGCTGGTGGAAGCCGGAGCGCTGGTCGACCTGACCGATCTCATCGAACAATACGCGCCCAATATCAAGAAATTGTACGGCCCCTACATGAACCGCCTCAAATACAGCAAAGACGATCCGTCCATCTATACGATTCCTACCAATACTTCCGTCGACAATACGGCGTTCGAAGCTCAAGGCGGTTTCGAAGTCCAATTGTCCGTGCTGGAAGAGTTGGGCTATCCCGAGATTCGGACGGTCGACGACTTCGAGAAAGTGCTGAAAGAATATTATGCGAAACACCCGACGATCGACGGTCAGCCGACCATTCCCCTGACGCTGAACGCGGACGATTGGAAGATCATGATCACCGTGACCAACCCGGCATTCCTGGCTACGGGAGCGCCGGACGACGGCGAATTCTATATCGACCCGGAAACGTACGAAGCGAAGCTGCATTACAAACGTCCGGAAGAAAAAGAATACTTCAAGTGGCTGAACAAGATGTACAACGAAGGCCTGATCGATCCGGAAGCCTTCACGCAGAAAAACGACCAATATCTGGCGAAGATCTCGAGCGGACGCGTACTCGGCCTGATCGATCAGACTTGGGACTTCCAAGAAGCCACGAACTCGCTCAAAGCTGCCGGCAAGTTCGATAAATTGTACGGCCACTTCCCGGTCACGCTGACGGAAGAATACAAAGACCATTCCTTCGTCGATATCGGCAATGCTTCCGGTTACGGCATCTCGTTCTCGACTTCCATGAGCAAAGAAAAACAGGTGCGCGCGATCAAGTTCCTCGATTGGATGGCATCCGACGAAGGACAGATCCTCGGCAACTGGGGCATCGAAGGCAAACAATACAATATCGAAGACGGCAAACGGGTGATTCCGAAAGACGTGTTGGACCGTAAAATCAACGACAACGCCGCTTTCCAGAAAGAAACCGGCATCGGCCTGTATACGCCGTTCACCGTCCGCTACGGCGACGGCGTAAAAGACGGCACGGGCAACTACTACACGACCAACTACCCGGAGCAGATCACGAACAGCTACAGCGAGCCGGAGAAAAAAGCGCTGGCCGCTTACAAAGCGACGACGTGGAAAGATCTCTTCCCGGGCAAAGACGAATTCCCGGTCAAGAAATGGGGCGCGGCCTATAACCTGCCGTCGCCGAGCACGCCGGACTTCACCGTACCGTATCAAAAAGGTCAGGATATCGTCCGCAAAGCGATCCCGGCCGCGATCGTCGCAAGCCCGGATCAGTTCGACGCCATCTACGACAAGATGATCGAAGATCTGAACGGCAACGGCATTCCGGAGATGGAGGCCATGTATACGCAGATGATCAAGGATACCGTGGAAGCTTGGGGAGAAGGCACCAAATAACATCGAACAGATCCGATCCGAAGGCGGGGATTTCCCCGCCTTTTCGGCTTGTAAACCAGACGCGGGAATTGTCGAATCATCGATCCGATCCGGAGAACGAATTGACGCTGTTCGGCGGCTGACTTATACTGAAAACGGGTTGTAAGCATTTTCAATAAGTCCGAATCAAGTTTAATCTAAAACGTTTTCTGAAAGGCGGAGAGCAGTCGGAATGGAGCAGAACCGAACCAATAAATTATGGTACAAACAGCCGGCAAGCCGTTGGGAAGAAGCGCTTCCCGCCGGCAACGGGCGCTTGGGCGCGATGGTGTTCGGCGGCGACCGAAAAGAGCGGCTGCAATTGAACGAAGATACGCTTTGGTCCGGGTTTCCGCGCGACAAAATCAATTACGATGCACGGCGTTATCTGAAGCAGGCGCGCGAATCGATTTTTGCCGGGAACTACGAAGAAGCGGAGAAGCTGATCAATCTGCGCATGCTCGGCTGGAACACGGAAGCTTATCAGCCGCTGGGGGATCTCTATATCGAACGGATCGGCGGCGGAGAAGCAAGCGAATACGAACGCGATCTCGATCTGACAACGGGTGTGCTGACTACGAGCTTCAAAGCGGACGGCGTTCGTTACGTGCGCGAAGTGTGGATCAGCGAACCCGATCAAGTGCTGGCCGTCGTGCTGAGCGCGGATCAAGCAGGCGCGATCGACGTCGATCTGTCGCTGGAAAGTCTGCTTCCGCATGATGCGTCGGCCGAAGCGGACGGACGGCTGATCCTGAAAGGAATGGCGCCGAGCCATGTGGAAAGCAATTATTTCCGCGATCATCCCGAAGCGATCTTGTTCGAGGAAGGACTGGGGATGCGGTTCGAAGCGCGGCTGCGAACGTCGGCCGAAGGCGGACGGGTCGAAACGGCAGACGGGCGAGTTCGGATTCGAGGCGCGAATCGTGTCATGCTGCTGCTGGCAGCGGCGACCAACTTCGAAGCGTACGACAAACTGCCCGAAAACGGAACAAGGAAGCCGGAACAGCTCTGCGAGAACTGGCTCGATGCGGCGTCCGCGCAAGGAGAAGCGGCGCTGCGGGAGCGGCATCTGCGCGATCATGCGGCTCTGTACGGACGCATGGAATTGAAACTGGGCGGCGAAGAACGCGCGCAGCTTCCGACCGACGAACGTCTCGAAGCGTATAAGCAGGGAACCGAAGATCCGGCGCTCGAAGCGCTGTATTTCCATTACGGCCGTTATCTGCTGATGGGCAGCTCGCGTCCGGGCACGCAGCCCGCGAATCTGCAAGGCATCTGGAATCATCAGATCGAGCCGCCGTGGAACAGCAACTATACGACCAATATCAACGTGCAGATGAACTACTGGCCGGCCGAGGTCGTCAATCTCGGCGAATGTCACGAGCCGATGCACCGGATGATCGGCGAACTGGCGCAGGCGGGACGACGCACGGCCAGAATTCATTACGGGGCGCGCGGTTGGACGGCGCATCATAACGTCGATCTGTGGCGGATGACGACGCCTTCGGGCGGCGACGCGAGCTGGGCGTTCTGGCCGATGGGCGGCCTCTGGATGAGCGCCCATCTCTGGGAGCATTATTTGTTCACTCGCGATGCGCGATTCCTGCGCGAGCAGGCCTATCCGATTCTGCGCGGCGCGGCTCTGTTCGCGCTCGATTGGCTGGTCGAAGGACCGGACGGCTTATTGACGACGGCTCCGTCGACGTCGCCGGAGAACCGTTTCCGCGGAGAAAACGGCGAACCTTGCAGCACCGCGTTCGGTTCGACGATGGATCTGACCTTGATCCGCGACGTCATGGAACACGTCGTCGAAGCGGCGGCGCTGCTCGATCTTGAAGAGAGCGAGGTCGAAGAATTCCGCTCGGCGCTGGCGCGGCTGCAGCCGCTTCGCGTCGGCGCCGACGGACGCCTGCTGGAATGGGGAACCGAACTGGAAGAGCACGAGCCGGGACATCGGCACGTCTCGCATCTGTACGGCGTCTATCCGGGACGCTCGATCAACCGTCTTGAGACGCCGGAGCTGCTCGACGCCGCGCGCGCTTCGCTCGCGGCGCGCATCGCGAACGGCGGCGGCCATACCGGCTGGAGCTGCGCCTGGCTGATCAACTTGTACGCCCGTCTGCTGGACGGGGCGAACGCGCATCGTTTCGTTCGTACGCTGCTGGCGCGTTCGACGCATCCGAATCTGTTCGACGATCATCCGCCGTTCCAGATCGACGGCAACTTCGGCGGCACGGCGGGCATCGCGGAGCTGCTGCTGCAAAGCCATCTGGGCGAGCTGCATCTGCTGCCCGCCCTGCCGGCCGCTTGGCCGGACGGCTCCGTGCGCGGGCTGCGCGCGCGCGGGGGCTTCACGGTCGCGCTGGAGTGGCGCGACGGGCAGATCGCGTCGGCCGAGATCGCGGCCGACTTCGCGGGTACGGTCCGGCTGCGCGCGGACCGCGCTTTCGAAGGCGCCTCGCCGGCCGACGCGGGCGAGGCGGGAGCTTTTGCCGGCGAGCTGCGCGTCGCCGCCGGCGAGACCCTGCGCGTCGCCTTCGAGTAGGCGGCGGATCCCGGTCGACAGCCCGCCTGCTTATAGGCGGGCTGTCGACGCACCTGCGGCCTTAGCGACAAAGGCCGCCGCTTGGAAGACCGGTCGCCCTCTGACGGAACGCCTATCCGTCAGAGGGCGATTTTGCGTGCGGATCGAGCTTGCGAGCTTGCTTCAGTTGTTTGAACCCCTTCCAAAAGAGTTAATGGGAAGTAACCGGACCATTCGAGCCGCCAAGCGCGGCATCCAGAGAAGGGAGCAAAGACAATGAACCGCGAAGCGAAAAACACCAGGGGTCTAATGTTGGTCTCGACTATTATTTCCGTCGCATTGATGATAATCGGCATCGTGATGATCGTGGTGGATCTCGGCAATTTCAGCGATAAGAGCTATCCGGTCATGGTCGGCATCGGATTTATCGTCGGCAGCATTCTGATTTACGGTCTGAGCCGGGCCGTAGGCATGGCGCAGATGCGCAAAGAAGAAAGCAAAGGCAAAGTGGAAAACTGACCGTTCCCGCGAAAGCGCTTTTTGCGGGACGTTATCCCCGAACGGCATTCCGAAAGGAATCGGTTCGGGGATTTTTCATGGCTGCTATGAGATATGTCACAGAAGTGTCGAACAAAACGATCGGGGCGGCAGGCAAAAGGCGAACGAATGGTCGATAATAGAGGAACGGCGGCAGCGAAGGAGGGGAAAGAACGGCAGAAACATGTTTAAGATCAGACGCGAAGACGTTAAAGGCTATTAAGAATATATAAAGGAAGAGAAAAATTAAAATTTGAAATAAAGTGAGGAGGGAGCGGAAAAATAGCCGGTTATGGAAAGAAAGTTCCGTTGAGCGTTCGAGGCGCTTTTATTGGCGGTTTTAGTCGATTTTTTTGCGGAAAACGAAGATTGAGCTTTCTTTCACTTGCGTAAAGGAGCTTTTTCAAGGCCCAATATCACCAAATGCGTCGGATTGTTTGACATCTTTGTTAACAAAGTCAAAACTTTTCGAAAAAGCTGTTCAATTCTGGTATCTTTAAGTGTAGAATCAAAGTTGCGTTTTATTGTGTGAAATGCTTATCGAATGACTTGAGCGTTCAACAAGGAGAGGGGATCCACATGAGCAAAAAACGAAGATCGCTCGTTCGTGCAGCTTTCTCGGCCGTCACTCTTGTTCTGACGATGCTGCTGCTCTCGGGATGCGGGAATTATATGGTTCTCGATCCGAAAGGCCCGATTGCGGACAAACAGCTGGACCTGATCATCATCACCACGCTACTCTGCTCGATCATTATCGTGCCGGTGCTGATTATCACCTTCGTCATCGTATGGCGTTACCGCGCCAGCAACAAGAAAGCCGATTATAAGCCGGAATGGGCACACAACAACCTGCTGGAAACGATCTGGTGGGGAATTCCGATCGTGATCATCGCGATCCTGGCCATCATCACGATCCGCTACACGCACGAACTCGAACCGTCCAAAGCGCTCGCTTCGGATCAGGACGAAGTCGTCGTTCAAGCGGTATCGCTGAACTGGAAATGGCTGTTCCTCTATCCGGAAGAAGGGATCGCCACGGTGAACACCGTAACCATCCCGGAAGGCAAGCAAGTCCGTTTCGAACTGACGGCCGATTCTCCGATGAACTCGTTCTGGGTTCCTGAACTCGGCGGACAGATCTACGCGATGTCGGGCATGTCGATGGCCCTGTATCTGCAAGCGGACGAACCGGGCAAATACTTCGGTACCGGAGCGAACTTCACGGGCGAACATTTCGCCAACATGACGTTCGACGTGAACGCCGTAAGTCAGGACGATTACGACAAGTGGGTAAGCGAAGCGAAGAGTTCGCCGGAGCAGCTCACTGCCGAAGGTTACGAGAAATTGTCGGAGCCGAGCGAGAAAGAAGAACCGAAGCTGTTCGCTTCTTTCCCGGAAGGCATGTACGATCAGATCGTAACGAAGTATATGCATGAAGGCGCCGAGCTGCATCAGCACGGAAGCGCGCAGGCCGGCGAATCCGACAACGGCAAGCAGACGGCGGAAGCGAACTCGGAAGAGCCTTCTTCCACGCACAGCGGACATTGAGAAGCGGCCTAGGCCCGACTTCGAAACCGCGATAACCAAGCAACGAAAGGAGCTCCCTAATGCTCGAAAATATCAAAGAGTTCGCATCCGAGTTTTTTGTAACGGGCGATCCGCTGATCTACGGCGCCGACGTATCTATCGTTCTGGCCACGCTGGGGATCGTGTTCGTACTGACGTACTTCAAAAAATGGGGCTGGCTCTGGAGAAACTGGATTACGACCGTCGATCATAAGAAGATCGGCATCATGTACATCCTGGCCGCGATCGTCATGCTGTTCCGCGGCGGCGTAGACGCCGTCATGATGCGGACGCAGCTCGCTTTCCCGGACCTGAACTTCCTGGAACCGGAACACTATAACCAGATCTTCACCACGCACGGCGTCGTCATGATCTTCTTCATGGCCATGCCGCTGATGTTCGGTCTGTTCAACATCGTCGTGCCGCTTCAGATCGGCGCGCGCGACGTCGCGTTCCCTTACCTGAACTCGCTGAGCTTCTGGCTGTTCTTCGCCGGCGCGATGCTGTTCAACCTGTCGTTCGTCATCGGCGGTTCGCCTGACGCCGGCTGGCTCGCTTATCCGCCGCTCTCCGGTTCGCAGTTCAACCCGGGCGTCGGACAGAACTTCTATATCTGGGGTATCCAGATCTCCGGTATCGGCTCGCTCGCGTCCGGTATCAACTTTATCGTTACGATCCTTAAGATGCGTGCTCCGGGCATGACGATGATGAAAATGCCGATGTTCACTTGGTCGGTATTCGCCGCTTCGACGACGATCATCTTCGCTTTCCCGATTCTGACGATCACGCTGCTGCTGCTGTTCATGGACCGCTTCTTCGGCGCCCATTTCTTCACGCTCGACGGCGGCGGCAACCCGATGATGTATATCAACCTCATCTGGATGTGGGGTCACCCGGAAGTGTATATCGTCGTTCTGCCGGCCTTCGGCGTCTTCTCCGAAACGGTGGCAACCTTCGCGAGAAAACGGTTGTTCGGCTACGCTTCGATGGTATTCGCCATGGTTATCATCAGTATCATCTCGTTCTTCACTTGGGCTCACCACTTCTTCACGATGGGCTCCGGCGCGAACGTTAACGCCTTCTTCGCCGTGACGACCATGATCATCGCGATCCCGACCGGGGTCAAGATCTTCAACTGGCTGTTCACGATGTATAAGGGACGGATCACCTTCCCGACTCCGATGATGTGGACCATCGCGTTCATTCCGGCGTTTGTCGTCGGCGGGATGACCGGGGTCATGCTGTCGGTCGCACCGGCGGACTTCCAGTTCCACAACAGTTACTTCCTGATCGCCCACTTCCACCAAGTGCTGATCGGCGGCGTCGTATTCGGTTACTTCGCGGGCCTGTACTACTGGTGGCCGAAGATGTTCGGTTTCAAACTCAACGAATACCTCGGCAAATGGGCATTCTGGCTCTGGAACATCGGTTTCTACGTCTGCTTCATGCCGCAGTACCTCGTCGGTCTCGACGGCATGACGCGCCGGATCAGCGTATTCAGCGATCCGAACTGGGTAGGCCTGAACGTCGTTTCGACGATCGGCGCGTACATCATGGGTCTGGCCTTCCTGTTCCAAGTGGCGCAGATCGGTTACAGCATCTTCCGTCACGAGAAAGACACGACGGGCGATATCTGGGACGCTCGTACCCTGGAATGGTCCATGCCTTCGCCGGCGCCCGAGTACAACTTCGCGGTCATCCCGCAAGTTCACGGTCGCGACGAATGGTGGGAAGAGAAAGAACGCCGCAGACGCGGCGAGAAACCGTGGCAGCTCGGTCCGATCGAGCCGATCCACATGCCGAAGAACTCGGCGATTCCGGCCATTATGGCGATCTGCTGGTTCGTTCTCGGTTTCGGTCTGGTCTTCCACTGGTTGTGGATGGCGATTCCGGGTCTGATCGGCGTATTCATTTGTTTGTATGCTCGTTCCTTCAGCGCTCACAAAGCGGAATACTACATTCCGGTTGAGGAAATTGAAAGAACCGAAGCGACGTTGAGAGGGGGCGCGGTATAATGGCACAGTCTCCGGCACATGGCTCGGATCATCACGATCATCACGCTGCGGGTCATCACGACCCGCAGGATATCAAACTGCTCGGTTTCTGGATTTTCCTTGTAACCGACGTTATCTTGTTCTCGACGTTGTTCGCGACGTTCATCGTGCTTCGCAACAACACGAACGGCTTCGAGGGCGGAGCGGATCTGTTCAACATGACGGGCGTTATCGCCGAAACGTTCCTGCTCCTCACAAGCAGCTTCACCAGCGGTCTGGCCGTTCTGGCCATGCATCAGAACAAAGTCAAGCCGATGATCATCTGGCTTGTCATTACCGGACTGCTGGGCGCGGGCTTCCTTGCGCTCGAATTGACGGAGTTCGTCGAGCTGGTGCATGAAGGCGCGACGCTGCAAACCAGCGCGTTCTGGTCGGCGTTCTTCACGCTCGTCGGCACGCACGGCGTCCACGTAACCATCGGTATCGGATGGATGATCTCGATCATCATCCAGATCGTTCGCCGAGGTCTGAATGCCGATACGAAGGGCAAAGTTACGGTATTCAGCTTGTACTGGCACTTCTTGGACGCGGTCTGGATCTTCCTGCTCTCGATCGTGTACCTGATGGAGGTGATGTAAGATGGCGGATCACAACAACACGCACAACAGCCACGGCGGAGAGCGTCACGAGCACGGCTCGGTGAAGTCCTACGTCATCGGTTATATCATTTCGATCGTTCTGACCATCATCCCGCTCGTCGTCGTCATGAACGACATGATGGGACGCACGGCGACCATCGCCGTCATCATGGTTACCGCAACGCTGCAATTCCTCGTGCAGTTGGTGTTCTTCATGCATATCCGCGACGGCGAACAGCCGCGTTGGAACGCCATTACGCTCATCTTCGGGATTCTGATCCTGCTGACGATCGTAGTCGGTTCCATCTGGATCATGGGCAACAACCAGATCGGCATGAAAATGTAGAACGGCGCTTGGCTCAATATAGAGCTCAGCGTACAAAGAGTCCGCTTGCGGCAAATCACGGAGCTTCGGCTTCGCGACTTTGCCGCTCATGCGGGCTCTTTTTTTTGCCTGAACGGATAAGCGTGAGCACTCGAGAAGCGTCCGGATGACGCAAGAAGCTTTGATCTCCGAAGCCGCTCGCCGAAGCTATGTGCTCGCTTTTTTTGTTTGCAGCCGACTTTGCCGTTCAAGAGCCGCGCTGCGATTTTGCCCGTATGCGGCATGATCATTCGACTCGGCATGCGTTTTCTAACGGATCGACGCGACGCTTAGCGGGCATTCGGAGCGGTTTTGGAATTCTAACGGATTCAGATGACGCTTAGCAGGAAAATGAGCGGATTTTCGGCACGAAAAGAGGCGAATCGGCCGGCTAACGAATCGACGATCCGTTAAGAGTTCGAAAAGGGGAGTTTTGCGCTTCTAACGAATCTGCGATCCGTTAGCGCAGCGTCTTTACTTCATACGTCTACGAAAATTCGGTTCTCACGCTTACTCGGCTTCCGAGAGCAGTTCAAAGACCCGATCTGAATAAGATCGGGTCAAAATGTCGAGAAAGTCCGAGCATCGCTGGAATCGAGACGGCAGGGAATGGGATTCAGCGAGTACAGGGTTTCGTAGAAAGCTGCTTCGAAAGCGTAGGCCGACAATGCTCGCCTTTGAGATCGGGCTTCGGTCTGATCGGCCGGAGCATGGCCGCATCGGAACTTAAACGATCCTTTTACCGAAGCCGGTACAGCTTGACGCCGTGCGAAGCGATCTCCGCATGCAGCGTATCGCTTTCGGCCGCGACCGCTTCGCCGCTCCACAGCTCATGACCGGAAACGCCTGCGCTTAGTCCCGCTTGTTCGACCGAGACGGCGAAAGCGCGCGTCTCTTCGCCGACGTTGAACGCGGCGACGTAACGGCTGCCGTCCGGATGGTCGGCCGTCCAGACGATCAGATCTCCGTCGCGCAGCGCTTCTTGCGCGCCGTTGCTCTCGCGGTGCATCTCCAGCACTTCGCGATTGGTCAGCAGCGAGAGCGTCCATTCGTCGCAGTCGCGCAGCTCGCCGCCGAAGATCAGCGGGGAGCGGAAGATGCTCCAGAGCGACATCATCGTACGCTGTTCGTCGCGCGTAAACCGGGTCCAGCGGTCGGCTCCGCCGCCGTCGACCGAGCGGATGCCGATATGGCCAAGCGGCAGCATATCACAGTCCGGCCAGCAGCCGGGCGCGGGAACGCCCTGCCAGCTGCGGCAGCGGTCGAACATATCGAGCAGCAGCGGCCACAGATCCCAGAAGTCGTCGGTGACCCGCCACATATTGGCGTGATCCGCGAAGAAGTCCGCATGCTCGACCGGAGCGGGGCCCGGCGACAAGCTCAGTACCATCGGGCGTCCGCAGCGCTCGATTGCCCGGGAAATGAGTTCGATCTCCGGTTGATGCGTATCGTACAGCCGGGAAGCCGCGATATCGTCGACTTTGACCAGATCCACGCCCCACGAAGCATACAGTTCGAACAGCGAATCGTAATAAGCCTGCGCGCTTTCTCGCGAAGCGTCGACGCCGTACATGTCGGTATTCCACGGACAGATCGAATTCGGATGGGCGATATCGCGCGCCGTGGCCGACGTATTCAATAACGGCGTATCGGCATGAACGGCCTGCCGCGGAATTCCGCGCATGATATGAATGCCGAACTTCAATCCGAGACTGTGCACGTAATCCGCCAACGGCTTGAAGCCCGCTCCGCCGGCCGCCGAAGGAAAACGATTTTCGGCCGGCATCAGGCGGGAGTATTCGTCCATGATCAGCGGCACGAACGGGCGGTATTGCGAAGAGTTCGCATGAGGCTCGTACCATTGAATATCTACGGTGATATACGACCAGCCGTATTCTTTCAAACGAGAAGCCATATATTCCGCGTTGCCGCGGATTTCTTTTTCGGTGACGGCCGCGCCGTAACAATCCCAACTGTTCCAGCCGAGCGGAGGAGTCGGGGCAACCTGTTTGTGATCCATGTTCGTTCTCCTTTGATTGGAATCGAAGCTTATTGCACTTCCGATACCATCATAAGAAACAAGCGGATCGCCATCCACGACGTTTTTGACGGGGAAATTGTACGATATTGCGGTTCATGATCGCTTGGGCCGTAGATTCAATCCAGAAACAGTTTTCGATAAACCAGACTTTCGCCGCCGTGACGGAACTGCCCGGGCGTCAGGTTCGTAAGGCGGCGGAACACTTTGATAAAATAGCTGCCGCTGGAATACCCGACTTGCTCGGCAATCTCTTCGATCGGCAGCTCCGTTCCACGGAGCAGTTCCATCGCCTGCTCGATTCGCACGCGCGCGAGGTAAGCTCCCGGCGTTACGCCCGTGCTGGCCGAGAAGCGGCGAATCAGATGGTATTTGGACAAAGATACCCGGTCGGCCAACTGCTCGATGCCGATCATGCGCGCGTAATGCCGTTCGATAAACTCGGCGGTAAGCCGGACGGAATCCGGCCAATTCGAGCGGTCGCGCCGATCGTTCACTTGAAGCCGGACCAATTCGGTCATGAATTGGTACACCCACGAAGAAGCGGCGAACGGATCGGCGATACGGCCCGCCGCGGCGTCGGCCACCATCAGGCGCAGCAGTCGAATCGGCGGACTGTCCGGTTCGAGACGGGCGATGCTGCCCGTACCGTACCGATATTTGTGCCAATGCTTCAAGATCAGATCCGGCCGCAGCAGCACGAACAGGAACGTCCAAGGTTCTGCGGAACCCGGTTCGTAATAATAACGGTGCGGACTCGGAATCTCGGCGAGCAGAGCATGTCCGGCAGGCACCCGATAAGTGCGTCCTTCCGTTTCGTATACGCCTTCGCCCGACAGCGTATATTGGAACAGCAGCAGAGGGCCGTCCGTCCGCTTCAGCCCGTCCCAGACGTAATCCGCGGTATCCACGGTCGAATGGCCGACCGCGAACAGCTTGCCCAGCGGCAGGTCGTGGCCTTCGGTGAACCGAAAGCCGTAAGTGCCTTGAGGAATATTCACGCTAACCTCCCGGAAAAAGAAGATGCGATCGCGCAGCCGCGTTTATCGGCCGATCCGATCGGCAAAGCGCAAACGTTCGATATTTACGCGTATGCACATTCGAATTCGACAAAGGCCGATTCCGTTCCTTCGCCGACGGCGTACAGGCCGATCAAGACGCCCGTGAACCCGCCGGCCACTTCGGACGACAGATATCGGGTCTGCGCCGTTCCCATCGCGATTTCCCGATCGCCTTGCACCAGAAAGAAATGGTAGCGTTCGTGTCCCGAACGAATCCTCAGCTTCGTCGTTCGTGTTTCGTTCAGCGCGACCCGACGTTCGACCGATTTGATATCGCCGACGTTCAAGCGCAGGATGGCTTCGCAGCCGGCCGAACCGCGGCGCAGCGCCAAGTCGTAATGATGGTTCTCGTCCATGTACAGCGTAAGACCGGCCTCGCCTTCGCCGCCGGACAGCTCGATCTCGCAGGCGATCGTCGCATCGAAATCTTTCTGGCGCAGCCCGATAAAGGTCGGAGAAGAAGCCGCGTCGAGCGTCACGTCGGTGCCTCGCAGCACGGCGCGATCGACGCTCAGCGTATAGTTTTCCGCCGCCGGATGACGCAGGTAACTCCAATCCAGATTCCAATCCGTATTGCCGAACGTGTAGACCTTCTTTTCCTGCTGCACGACCGTGTCCGGAATCCGATCGGTATTGAACGAAGTCAGCGTTATTCCGTCATGTCCCGCGGTAAACCAACCGTCTTCGCCGAACGTCACCGGCGTCAGGAAGACCTCGCGCCCGAGATGGTGATAAGTCAGCCAGCGTCCGATCTGACGGAAACCCAGATGCAGCATCCACCAATGGCCGTTCCCGTCTTCGACCAGATCGCCGTGGCCGACGCCTTGAAGCTCGTACCCGCCGAGATCGCGATTAGTCAGCACGGGATTGGCCGAATAGGACTCGAACGGTCCGTGCAGCGAGTCGCCGCGCGCGTAGACGACCATATGTCCGTATTCCGTGCCGCCTTCCGCCGCCATCAGATAATACCGGCCGTCGATCTTGTACATATGCGGGCTTTCCAGATAACGTCCTCCCGTTCCTTGCCAGATCGTGCGGCTCGGCGAACGTTTGGCGCCCGTCTCGATATCGAGTTCGCACTGCACGACGCCCGAGCTGCCTTCGTCGTCCATGCCGTTGCTCATAAAGAAGGCCCGCCCGTTTTCGAAATACAGATCCGGATCGATGCCGCCCTGATCGACGAAGATCGGTTCGGACCATTCGCCGCGAATATCGTCGGTCCAGACGTAGAAATTTTGATGCGTGGTATCGTTGGTGGTAGTCATATAGAAGCGCCCGTCGTGATGGCGGATCGTCGGCGCGAAGACGCCGCCCGAACTGTTGACGCGGCGAAGCTGCACTTGGCTCTCGCGCGTCAGACAGTGGCCGATCTGCGTCCAATTGATCAGGTCCCGGCTCTCGAACAGCGGAACGCCAGGGAAATATTGAAACGAACTGCATACCAGGTAATAAGTGTCTCCGACTTTGCATACGCTGGGATCGGGGTAAAAGCCTTTGACGACCGGATTTTTGTATTTCATAAAACGCTCCTTCTTCGATTCTTGTTTTCGCGAATCCATACCTGCTGTACGATTGAACTAAAACGTTATCGACAATACCGTTATTAAACGATATATTGATAAGGCTTACAATGCGTAACAAGCGCTCAAACGCACAAAATCGCTTGAATGAACATAAATGCGATTTCAGCGACGGAAGGAGGTTCGGGAATGATCCGGGCAAACCGGGAACGGCAATATCTGCCGCTGTACGAAGCGCTGGCAAGCGAGGTACGATGGAAGATGATGGCCTTGTTGGCCGAAGAAGAGATCAATGTCAAAGAGCTGGCCGCCCGCCTGAATCTCAGCGCGTCGATCGTGACGATGCATGTCCGCAAACTGGAAGAAGCCGGTCTGAGCGGCAGTCGGCGCGTCAGGATCGGCGGAGGCACGCATAAGCTCTGTTATCTCAAAGAGCGGAAGATCGAGATCGAACTGCCGGCGAAAACAGACGAAAAGCAGATCCTCGAGCAGTCGATCGCCATCGGGCATTATACGGCATTCGAGATTTGGCCTACCTGCGGCCTCGGCACGTTGGAGAAAGAGATCGGCGTATGGGACGACCCGCGTTATTTTCTCGATCCCGAACGCGTGCAAGCCGCCATTCTCTGGTTCGGGCGAGGGTTCGTCGAATACAAAACGCCGAATTACCTGCTGCCGCAGCAGTCCGCCGAAGCAATCGAGATTTCTATGGAACTGGCTTCCGAAGCGCCGGGGCTGCGCGACGATTGGCCTTCCGATATCGCTTTTGACTTCAACAGCGTACGGCTCGGTACATGGACCAGCCCGGCCGACTTCGGACGCGCGGCGCGAGGCCGGCATACGCCCGCGTGGTGGCATCGCAACGTCAATCAGTACGGCCTGCTGAAAACGATCCGCATCGACGCGTTCGGCACGACGATCGATGGGGAACGGATGTCGGACGCCACATTGGCGGATCTGCGGCTGGAAGAGCCTTTCTGGACGCTGCGCTTTACGGTCGACGAACAAGCGGAACATGTAGGCGGGCTGACGCTGTACGGAGCCGGCTTCGGCAACCACGATCAAGACATCGCGATTCGGGTTCATATTCAGGATAATCGGGAAAAAGGGGAGCAACCGCAAGCATGAAAATCTTCAAAGCCAATCGGGAAACGGTAAAAAGTCTAGGCAGGACGCACGAATATAACGGTTCGCTATGGCTGGCGCTGTCGGGAAGCGGAGCGGCGTTTTCGTTCGTCGGCCGAAAAGCCGAGATCGTGCTGAAAGGCGACGGCACGGCGCAGGGGACGGAGAACTTCGCCCGCATCGGCATCAACGTCAACGGCAAACGGGTCGTCGAAGATCTGATGGATCGCCCGATCAAGACGTATACGGTGTTCGACGGCGAGATCGAAGAGCCGGTCGAAATCGAGATTATCAAGCTGTCGGAAGCGGCCATGTCGACGGTCGGGATCGAAGAGATTAGACTCGAGACGGAAGCAACGATCGAACCGGCTCCGGCGCGCGATCTGAAGATCGAAGTGATCGGCGACTCCATCACATGCGGCTACGGCGTGGACGACGAGAGCGGACAGAATCCGTTTTCCACGGCGACCGAAGACGCGACTCGCGCTTATGCTTATCTGACCGCGCAGACGCTTCGAGCGGATTACAGCCTCGTCTCCTACAGCGGCTACGGCATTATCTCGGGCTATACCGACAACGGGGAAAAACTGCTGACGCATATTCTGCCCGACTATTACGAGAAGCTGGCGAAGTCGGAAGGCCGGTTGGACGGAACGTTGGACCCGCTGACGGTCGAATGGGACTTCGAACGATTCGCGCCGGACCTGATCGTGATCAATCTCGGCACGAACGACGATTCGTACGCGCAGGATCATGCGGACCGGCAGGCGGAATTCGCGGAACGGTATGCGGAGTTCCTGCACACGGTCAGACGCCGCAGCCCGCAAGCCGCGATTCTGTGCACGCTCGGCATCATGGGCGACCGTCTGTGTCCGTTCGTCGAACAAGCCGTCGCGCGTTACGTGTCGGAGACCGGCGACGAACGCGTGTCGGCCATGCGCTTCGACGTTCAGCGGGCGGAAGACGGATACGGCTCGGACGGCCATCCGTCCGCGGTCACCCATGCCCGTGCGGCGGAGAAGCTGGCGGCTCGCATTCGCGCGCTGCTGGCGTAGCGAGTGGACTCGTACGAGTCGGAATCTTCATACCTGCTTCGGCGTCGAGGAATTCTGCGCTTATGCAGCAAAAACCGCTAAGCTTTCGATATCGAAAGCTTAGCGGTTTTTTTGCGGTTTATTTTCATAAGAAGCATCGTCCGCGCGCGGCAGCGCCGGTTCCGTTCAAAGATTCGGTTTATCCGTCGCGGCGGGGCGGAAGACCCAGACCTTGCTCAAGACATAATTGAGCGCCATGCCGGGCACGGTGACCAGCACTTTGGCCGCCCAGACGGGCATAAACAGATTCAGCAGCGACAGCAGGGCGGTCGTCAGCAGAGCCACGGTGACGTTGACGACCAGAAAACGGGTCAGTTCGCCTTTTTGCCGAGGCTGATCGGTCTTGAACGTCCAGCGGCGGTTCCAATAATAGCTGTTGGCCGTACCGGCGGCGTAACCGACGGCCTGCGCGATCGGACCGATCAAGCCTTGCAGCAGGAAAAAAACCAGAAAGTCGACCAGCGTATTGGATACGCCGACGACGGCGAAGCGCAGCGGTCTGGCAGAGACTTTGACGGGTTTGGACGGCGTCACCGTTTCACTCCTCTTTTTTCATGTCGTATAAGCTGTACTCCGGCACGACGCCGAGCGCTCCGGCGACTTTGATGACGGTATCCGTCACCCGCTCGGGCGTTTTGCTGTTCTCGTCGAAAGTCTTCTTCGCGATCGGCGAGGACGCGTTCCATTCCGATTCCGGAACGAGCCGCCCGTTGGCTTTGGCCCATAACGTGATCGGATCGCGGGCGCTGTGATTGCCTTCCAACAGCACGTAGCGCACCTCGCCGTCTTCGATCTTGCGCTGCAAGCCGTCGATTCCGAGCGCGGGATCGACGCCTTTGAATCCGCCCCACGTGAGCACCGGTTCGCGGGTCTGAATGATCAGAGCGGCGGCTCCGCTGTTGGAAGACGGCATGACCGCCAGATATTTCGCGGTTCCACGGTTGCGCTCCATATAATCGACCAGCGCCCCGTTCAGCGCCGGGGCGTCATGGCTCCAACTGCCGCCGCCGTCGGCCAGATGCGGCGACGCATAAGGCTGCCGCGCGCTGCCGCCGTACAGGCCCGGCGTCAGCGACCACCAAGCCGGCGCGGCCATCAGCGCCGCCAGCCCCAGTGCCAGAGCCGCCTTCGGCCCGGCGGCTCCTCTCAGCCGCAGCAGCGGCAGCGCCAGCGCGCCTCCGGCAAGCGCGGCGATCGCGATCGCCGTATAGCCGTCGTCGTAGGCGATGTAGGCCGCCGTGCCGAAAGCGATCGCCCAGCCGGGCAGCAGCCAGCCCGGCTTCGGGGAGCGGCACAGCTCGGCGAGGGCCGCTCCCGCGAGCGCCGCGATGCCCGGCGCCAGCGTGATCAGGTAATAGCGGTGGAAATATCCCGCCAGACTGAAGACGACGATCATCGGCAGCAGCCAGCCGACCCACAGCAGGATATCCGCCCGCCGCTCGGGGCGGCGAACCCACAGCAGGATCGCGCCGAACAGCGCGAACGGCAGCAGCCAGCTGATCTGTCCGGCGAGCTTGACGTCGAACAACCGCAGCCAGCCCGGCGGGCCGTCTTCGGTACTCGAATTCATCATGCCGGAACTGACGGCCGCGGTCCGGAATCCCTGCGGCTCGGCGGGCTGGCCGAGGCCGAGGTTCGACAGGCCGGTCTCTTCGGCCTGCCCGTTGTCCAGCCCGGGCATAAGCACGGAGCCGACCGGACCGATCGTCGCTTCCTGCCGCTCGATCTTCGACTGTTCGAGAATAGCCGAGAGGCTGCCGGACAGATTGCCGGTCAGCCGTCCGATGCCGTTATAACCGAGCGCCAGCTCCAGCACCGAGTTGTGCTGCGTGCTGCCTACGTAAGGACGATGATCGGCCGGCCGGCTGTCGACGGCGACGGCCCAAGAGAGCGAGACGGCGATCAAGACGGCCGTGGCGGCCGCCAACTGCTTGAACGTCTGCCGCCAGCTTAAGCGCCGAGCGATCAGCACGAACAGATAGAAAGCGGGCAGTACCAGATACGCCTGCATCATCTTGGTGTTGAAGCCGACGCCGACCAGCGCGAAGGCGAGGCACAACGTTCCGATTTTTCCGCTTCGCACGGCCCGGTTCAAGACGTAGGCGGCCAGCACCAAGAAGAACACCAGCACGCTGTCCACGTTGTTGGTCCGGCTGACGGCCACGGCGATCGGCGTCAGCGTGAGGAACAGCGCGGCAAAGCGCGCCGCGGCCAGACCGAACGAAGAGCGGACGATCAGATAGAGCAGGATCACCGAACCGGCAAGCGCCAGCGCCGAGGGCAGGGCCAGACTCCAAGCATGCAGCCCGAACAGCTTCACGCTGATCGTTTGCAGCCAGAACGCGACCGGCGGTTTGTCGATCGAGATAAAGCCGCCGGGATCGAAAGAATTGAAGAAAAAGTTATGCAAGCTCTGGCTCATGCTGGTGACGGCCGCCGTGTAATACCCGTTCAGATTGCCCGATTTCGAGATGTTCATCAGCGTCAGCGTCAGGGCGACCAACGCGAGAAGCGCCGGAACGGGATCGATTTTTCTCAGTAGGCGTGCGTTCACGTTGTTTCCCTCCGAACCTCTAATCTATCTATATAGTATAAGACTTGCGCATGAAAAGAAAATGAAAGCAAGCTTAGGAAAAGCTGAATCGTTCTCCGCGCGCAGCAGGTTCGCGGCACTCGCTCGAGATCGCCTGAACCTCATTTCGAAAAACGGCTGTACAAAACGTAGTCAATGAACTAAAATGAACCTATATAAACGTTCATTTCGTATCTCGTCGTAGTCGACCGGTATCCGGACGTTCAATCGAAACTCACCTTGAAAGGATGAATCTTTGTGGAAAATCGCTATTCGTCTCACCCGAACGACGTTAAGACTTTCGATACGACGCGCCTGCGGGAAGAGTTCCTGATCGAAACGCTGTTTGCGCCCGACGAACTTGTAACCGTTTACTCCCATGTGGATCGGTATATCGTCGGTTCGGCCGTTCCCGTATCCAAAGAAATCAAGCTGGAAGTGGACCTGAAGCAGATCGGCGCGGACTTCTTCTTGGAGCGGCGCGAAGCCGGAATCATCAACGTCGGCGGCGCGGGCACGGTCACGGCGGACGGAGAAGTTTTCGAAGTCGGCAAAAACGAATGTCTCTACGTCGGACTCGGCGTTAAAGACGTGACGTTCAAAAGCGAAGACGGCGGCGCTCCGGCCAAGTTCTATCTGGTCTCGACGCCGGCGCACAAAGCGTATCCGACGCGCAAAGCCGGTCAAGGCGAAGCGATCAAAGCGCATCTGGGCAGCATCGACAGTTCGAACGAGCGCACGATCAACAAATATATTCTGCCGGGCGGCATCGAGAGCTGCCAGCTCGTTATGGGCATCACGGAACTCGAGCCGGGCAATATGTGGAACACGATGCCGTGCCATACGCATAACCGCCGCTCGGAAGTCTATCTGTACTTCAATATGCCGGAAGACGCCGCGGTATTCCATTTCATGGGCGAACCGCAGGAGACCCGCCATCTGGTCGTCCGCAATCAGCAGGCCGTCATTTCCCCGAGCTGGTCGATCCACAGCGGCGTCGGCACGAACAATTACACGTTCTGCTGGGCGATGGGCGGAGAGAACCAACTGTTCGACGATATGGACGCCGTGGATATGAAAGACTTAAAATAGATCCTAATTGACTTTTCGCGGATAGGAGCTATTGGACTTATGAACGCATTGAAACGGCACGAGAAAATTATGGAGATCCTGATCGAACGTCAAGAGATCGGCGTAGGCGAACTCAGTTCGCTGCTGGACGTTACCGGCAAGACGATTCGCGAAGATCTGGCGCGGCTGGAGGAGAAAGGACTGCTGGTGCGGGTGCACGGCGGCGCGATGCTGGCCCAGAACGATCAGTTCGGCATCCTTTCTTCCCGGGGAGCGGCGGAGAAGCACGCGTCGGAGAAAGCGGAGATCGCGGCCCGCGCGCTTCGTTATATCGAACCGGGCGACATTGTCGCGCTCGACGGGGGCGGCACGACGCTGGAGATGGCTCGTCAGCTCGAGAACGCGCCGCTTACCGTCGTGACCAACGATCTGTTCATTCTTAGCGAGCTGGCGCGCAAAGACAAGATCCGTCTGGTCGTGCCGGGCGGCGAGCGGGTCCGCAACGTGCTGATCGGGCCGGGGAGCGCGGAATTCGTCTCGGGGCTGAATATCAGCAAAGCGTTCTTGTCGGCGACGGCGCTGCATGCCGAACTCGGCGCTTCGATCTATACCGGAGATCTCGTGCCGTACAAGAAAGCGCTGGTCAAGACGGCCCGGCAGGTGTTCGGCGTCGTCGAGCACCAGAAGTTCGGCAAGTTCGCGCTGTGGACGTTCGCGGACTGCGGCGAGCTGGACGTGATCGTCACCGACGGCGGGATCGAGGCTTCGCAAAAAGAAATTTTCGCGCAAAAAAACATTCGGCTGGACGACGGAAGCGGCGATCGGGAGGCATAAGCCTAAAAGCTTCGGCGGGTCCGGCATCACGATTCGGGAGGAAATGAAGATGAGCATGTTCGACCTTAGCGGCAAAGTGGCACTGGTAACGGGGGCAAGCGGCGGACTCGGTCAAGGCATGGCGTTGGCTTTGGCGGAAGCAGGAGCCGACATCATCGCGGTATCGTATTCGTCCTGTTCGGACACGTCGGAGAAAGTCCGGGCGCTCGGCCGCAAAGCTTACGATATTCAAGCCGATCTCAGCAAGAAGGAAGAACTGGAAGACGTCGTTAAACAATGCTTGGCTTTCGAAGGCCGCATCGATATCCTGATCAACAATGCGGGCATCATCCGGCGTACGCCGATCTCCCAACATAGCTGGGAAGATTTCGACGACGTGCTGGATATCAACTTGAAGACCGTCTTCTACCTGACGCAGCTCGTCGGCAATCATATGGTCGAGCGCGGAAGCGGCAAGATCATCAATATCGTTTCGATGCTGTCGTTCCAAGGCGGGATCAACGTTCCGGGTTATACGGCGAGCAAGCACGGCGTGGCGGGATTGACCAAAGCGTTCGCCAACGAGTGGGCTTCCAAAGGCGTGCAGGTCAACGCGATCGCGCCGGGCTACATGTCGACCGACAATACGGCGCCGATCCGCGAAGACAAAGACCGTACGGATTCGATCACGGTACGTATCCCGGCCGGACGCTGGGGAACGGGCGAAGACGTGGGCGGACCGGCCGTATTCCTGTCTTCGTCGGCAGCCGATTACGTCAACGGCCATGTGCTCTGCGTGGACGGCGGTTGGATGATTCGTTAAAAGGCAGTCCGCGGAATGCTAATCTACTCGATGCGGGCCGCGGAAGCAGCGGCGGGACAGTCCCGTCGTCGTTTCCGCGGCCCGTTGTCGATTCTGAGGAGGAAAGATAGGGATGAAGCTCGGAATTCTGGCCCACACTTACGGCAAGCTGCCTGTCGCCGAATTGGCGCGCAAGGTGGCGGAAGAAGGATTCGCGTCGGTTCAACTGGCGCTGCTCAAAGCGATCTCGGATATCGATTGTTCGCCCGGCAAGCTCAGTCCAGGGCTGGCGAACCATATCGCCGAAGCGTTCGACCGGGAAGGCGTGCGGATCGCGGTGCTCGGCTGTTATATCGATCCGGTGAATCCGGACGAAGAAGCTCGGCGCGCGGATATTCGGCGTTTCAAAGAACTGCTGCGTCTGGCGCGCGATTTCGGCTGCGGCATGGTCGCGACGGAGACCGGCTCGATCTTGGCTTACCGGGACTCGCATCCTAGCGGCTACGAAGAGCACGGATGGAACGTGCTGCGCGAGACGGTCGGCGAATTGGCCGACGAAGCGGAGAAATGGGGCACGACGCTCGCGATCGAGCCGGTCGCCGGCCATACGCTGCATTCGCTCGATCATGTGCAGCGTCTGATGTCGGAAGTGCCGTCGCCGACGATCGGTTTATTGTTCGACGCCTGCAATCTGCTGAACGAAGAGCGGCTGCCGAACCAAGACGCGCTGATGCGCGACGCGTTCGAGAATCTGGGCGACCGGATCGTGCTGGCGCATGCCAAAGACCTGGAATTCGGGGAAGGCGGCTTCTGGGCCGGCGACGGGCTGCCCCGGTTGGATCGTCCGTTCGGCGACGGCCTGCTGAACAAAGAACTGCTCTGCTCGCTGCTCAAGCAGTATAAGCCGCATCTCGATATTTCGATCGAAGGCGTGACGGCGGCGGACGCGAAGCGTTCGGCCGACGAACTGCGGCGGATCTATACGATGGTATGAGGGAGGAAAAAGGAGCCGAACGGCTTTGACGAAACGCCGTGCCGCGAGCGTGCGGAAGCGCGAGGAACCGAAGACGCGCAGAAGCACGGATGCCGAAAATCGCCGGCGGAGATTTTTCGGAGAACGGTTACGCGTTTGCCGGGCGGGGTAATGGGGCGTGAACACCGAGAAGGGATCTTTTCCCAAGCCGAGAGGAGCGAACCGCATGAATCCCGATATTCCCGAAAACGAACGGTTTCTTGTCGCTTTGGTCACCGGAGGAGCCAAAGGCATCGGACGCGGCATTTGTCATGTGCTGGCGCAAAAAGGCTACCGGATCGCTTTGACTTACCATTCCGATTCCGAAGACATGGAAGACGTCACTCGAGAACTGAAACATATTTACGGTGCGGACCCGTTCGCCATGCGCAGCGATCTGACGCAGCCCGGCGAACCGCGAAAAGTCGTCGACGCGGTGCTGGAGCATTACGGACGGATCGATCTGGTCGTCAATAACGCCGGACAGAGCACGATGAATCCGCTGACCGAACTGGAAGAAGACGAGATCTCGTGGATGGTGACGCTGGATTACACGGCCCCCATCCTCTTGTCCAAATACGCGGCGCGCGCGATGATCGAACGCGGCATCCGAGGCAGCATTCATTTTATTACGTCGTCCCGCGGCGAACGCGCGTATCCCGGCGACAGCATCTACGGCGGCATGAAAGCCGCGTTGATCCGTTCCTGCGCTTCGCTCGCGCTGGAGTGGGCGCCGCACGGCATTCGGACGAACTGCGTCGCGCCCGGGGCGACGGTCAATGATCTGGAACAGGACGCGCGCACGGAGCCGCTGGGACGCAAGATTCCGCTCGGCCGTCTCGGCACGCCGTCGGATATCGGCGAAGCGATCGCTTGGCTCGCTTCGGACAAGGCTTCTTACATTACCGGAATCAATCTGCGGATCGACGGAGGATTGATTCTGCCGGGCATGCCCGAAGACACGTCGGAAGAAGCCGGGTACGGTTGGGGCACGGTCTATCCGAAGCCGGATTAAGCGCAGGATCGGCCTCCGGATTCAGGCTGCCGACTACAAAAACGCGGGCAAGCATGTAAGCGGTTTAGACGGCCGAACGGTCCCGTCGAACCGCTTTTTCTTTCTCAAAACCAACTATTCTAATCGGAATTTCATTTTCCCTCTTTTCAACCCTGCCGATCTGTGTAAGAATAAGAGCCAAGTAACGCTTTGCATAGCTAAAGAATCGGAGCATCCCCGGAATCTTCGACACCTGAGGCGCGGACCGCGATTTCGTTCGTCCCGTGTCTAGAGCTTATCTTCGCAAAATCGGGATATTCCGCCAAACACTTATTCGGCTTGAAGGTCGACATTACGGGAGGAATCGGATATGACGGAAGAAAGAAAGCTTTCCTTTGACACGTTGGCGGTACACGGGGGACAAGAGATCGATCCGGTAACGGGCGCGCGCGCCGTTCCGCTGTATCAGACGACTTCGTACGGATTCCGCGATACGGAACATGCGGCGAATCTGTTCGGACTGAAAGAATTCGGCAATATCTATACGCGGCTCATGAACCCGACGAGCGACGTGTTCGAACAGCGGATCGCGGCGCTCGAAGGCGGGGTAGGCGCGCTGGCTACGGCTTCCGGCCAAGCGGCGATCACCTACTCGCTGCTGAACATCGCGGGAGCGGGAGACGAGATCGTATCGTCGGCCAGCCTCTACGGCGGTACATATAATCTGTTCGCGGTGACGCTGCCGAAGCTCGGCATCAAAGTGCATTTCGTCGATTCCAGCGATCCCGAGAACTTCCGCGCGGCGATCAACGAGAAGACCAAAGCGGTCTATGCCGAGACGATCGGCAACCCGCGCGGCGACGTATTGGACATCGAAGCGGTCGCGGCGATCGCGCACGAGAACGGCGTTCCGTTGATCGTCGACAATACGTTCCCGAGCCCGTACCTGCTGCGTCCGATCGAGCACGGCGCGGATATCGTCGTCCATTCGGCGACCAAATTCATCGGCGGCCACGGCACGTCGATCGGCGGCGTGATCGTCGACGGCGGCAAGTTCGATTGGACGTCCGGCGGACGATTCCCGGGTCTCACGGAACCGGACCCGAGCTACCACGGTCTGGTCTACGCGGACGCGGTCGGCCCGATCGCTTATATTATCAAAGCCCGCGTACAGTTGATGCGCGATCTGGGCGCGGCGATCTCGCCGTTCAACTCTTGGATGCTGCTGCAGGGCTTGGAAACGCTGCATCTTCGGATGGAACGCCACAGCCGGAACGCTCTGGCCGTCGCGAAATATCTCGAAGGACACGAACGCGTCGAATGGGTCAACTATTCCGGTCTGGAGAGCCATCCGTCGCATGCGCTGGCGCAGAAATACCTGCCGAAAGGACAAGGCGCGATTCTCACGTTCGGCATCAAAGGCGGCGTCGAAGCCGGCAAAAAGCTGATCGAAAGCGTCAAATTGTTCTCGCACTTGGCGAACGTCGGCGACTCGAAGAGTCTGATCATCCATCCGGCGAGCACGACGCACCAACAGCTCGGACCGGAAGAGCAGGAAGCTTCCGGCGTGCTGCCGGGCATGGTCCGTTTGTCGATCGGTACCGAGTCGATCGACGACATCCTGTACGATCTGGAGCAGGCGATCGCGGCGACGAGCGGCGAATAATCCGCGTTCGCGACGATCGTCGGATCGTCTTGCCGGCGCGGTTTCCGGTTAGTAGGATTTCGTTTGCGTTACGCTTCGACAAGCAGGGCCGCAAGTTCGCGCAGGCGAATTTGCGGCTTTTTTTCGTATCGTTCGATGCCGGAGGATCCTCTTTACTTTTTGCTGCGAAAAGAGTACGATCGACATATAAAGTTGCCCCGAACCAATAAAATTGAATATAGGAAAAATGAGTCTCATTCTCATTGCAAACATGCTGCTCCGGATCCCCGGGGCAGCATGTTCCATTTTAGGGGCAGCCGGAATAACTCTCATTCTCAATAACCATTAACCACAATCATCGATCAAGGAGGAATTCATGATGACTTTACATTCGATCGGAAGCCGGAAGATGCAGGCAGGCGCAGGTCGGCCGGATCGGAAAACGAACAAACCGGAAGGCGGAAAACGGAAAAGGTCGATGCTTCGAGAGCTGTCGGGGCATGTCGAAATACGCAAAGCGCTGGGCTGCGGCGTCGTGATGGCTGCGGCATGGGGCTTGGTGCAAGCGGATTTTGAACTCGGAGCGGCCGCCTTGTACGTATTCGCGTATCTTCTGGGCGGTTGGGACAAAGCCCGCGACGGCATCCGCAAACTATTCTCGGAACGCGAGTTGGACGTCAATTTGCTGATGGTCGCGGCGGCGCTCGGAGCGGCCGCGATCGGCTATTGGAACGAAGGCGCGCTGCTGATCTTCATCTTCGCCTTGAGCGGCGCGCTGGAGAGTTTCGCTTCCGACCGCAGCGGCAAAGACATCTCGGAATTGATCGCGCTGCGGCCCGAACATGCGCTTAAGATCGAGAACGGCTCGGTTCGCCGGGTCGAAGCCGGCGAAATCAAAGCCGGCGACCGGATTCTCGTTCCGCCCGGCGCGGCGATCGCGGCGGACGGCCGCGTGACCAGCGGCCGTTCGTTCGTGGATCAATCGTCGATCACGGGCGAATCCGTGCCGATCGACCGGGCTCCCGGAGACGACGTGTATGCCGGCACGATCAACGGAGAAGGCGAACTGCGCCTCGAAGTCACGCGGGATGCCGCCGATACGCTGTTTGCCAAAATGATCCGCATGGTCGAACAGGCGCGCGAAGATTCGCCGCCTTCGCAGCGCTTCGTCGAGCGTTTCGAATCGGTCTACGTCAAAGTCGTGCTCGTCGCAACCTCTCTGTTGATTCTGGTTGGCCCGTGGTTATGGGACGGAAGCTGGAAAACGGCTTTCTATAAAGGCATGGTCTTTCTGGTCGTCGCTTCGCCTTGCGCGATCGTGGCTTCGGTGATGCCGCCGGTGTTGTCCGCTATGTCCGGCGCGGCGCGCCGGGGCGTTCTGTTCAAAGGCGGAGCGAGCGTAGACCGCTTGGCCGGCGTCAAAGTCGCGGCGTTCGACAAGACCGGAACGCTGACGATGGGCGAGCCGGAATTGTCGGAACTCGTTCTCGTGCCGGGCGCGGACCGCGGAGAAACGCTGCGCGCCGCCGCATCGGTCGAACGGCATTCTTCGCACCCGCTCGCGCAGGCGATCGTGCGCGCGGCGGAATCGGAAGGAATTAACCTGCAAGAGACCGAAGAGGCCGAAGAACGAGCCGGATTCGGAGTCGAAGCGCGGATCGGCGGCGTGCGCTGGAGCGTAGGCCGTCTGCCCGGCGAGCCAGACGAGACGCCGCAAGGCGAGAACGATCTTGCGGAGAACTACGGCGGCCGAGCGGACGGAGCTTCGCTGCCCGGGCCTTCTTCGGCCCGCGAAGCCGCGTCTCCGTCTCCGTGGTGGAAAGCGGAAGCGGAGCGCCTGCACGAAGCCGGCATGACGGTATCTTTTGTCTTGCGGGATGGAGCGACGGTCGCTTTGCTTGCCTTAAGCGACCGCGTCCGTCCGGAAGCGCGCCGAGCCGTGCAAGGACTGCAAGCGCTCGGGATCGAAGTCGCGATGCTGACCGGCGACCGCGGCGGCGCGGCGCGGCGGGCGGCCGAAGCGGCAGGCGTGAAGCTCGTTTTCGCCGAACTGCTGCCGCAGGATAAAGTCGACCGTATTCGCGAGCTGCGCGAACGTTACGGCTCGGTTCTGATGATCGGAGACGGCGTGAACGACGCGCCGGCGATGGCGACGGCCGACGTCGGCATGGCGATGGGCGTGCGCGGCAGCGGAGCGGCGCTCGGCACCGCCGATGTCGTGCTGATGCAGGACGATCTGCTGCGCACGGTCGGCACGATTCGTCTGGCCCGCCGCGCCGAAGGGGTCATCCGCCAGAATCTGACGTTCGCCGTGTCCGTCGTGCTGCTGCTGATGGCGACGAGCTTAACGCTCGGCATCGCGCTTCCTCTCGGCGTGGTCGGACATGAAGGCAGCACGCTGCTGGTGATTTTGAACGGTTTGAGACTGCTGCGTTCGAAGAAATCCTTTCACGAAATCTTCATTTAAATGGGAAGAAACTCAACTTGACACAATCTATTGGAAGCAGCATAATAAGAACTACATTGGAATTATTATAAAATAGGAATCGTTGAGAACATGCATCGCGCAGGCTTCGATTCGGTCCGCGTCCGGCCTGGCCGCAGCGAACCGATCGGCTTGTCCGAACGCCCAAGAGGAGGAACTTTTTATGTATAAATCGATCATTATCGGTACAGGTCCCGCCGGATTGACCGCTGCCATCTATCTGGCGCGCGCCAATATGAGCCCGCTGGTCATCGAAGGTCCGCAGCCGGGCGGACAATTGACGACGACGACCGAAGTGGAGAACTTCCCGGGATTCCCGGAAGGCATCATGGGTCCGGAACTCATGGACAATATGCGTAAACAAGCCGAACGTTTCGGCGCGGAATTCCGCACGGGTTGGGTCGAGAACGTCGACCTGTCGCAGCGTCCGTTTAAACTGAACGTCGACGGCATGGGGCAGCTCGTGACCGACACGCTGATCATCTCGACCGGCGCGAGCGCGAAATATCTCGGCATTCCGGGCGAAGAAGAGAACGTGGGCATGGGCGTCAGCACCTGCGCCACTTGCGACGGATTCTTTTTCCGCGGCAAAGAGATCATCGTGGTCGGCGGCGGCGACTCGGCGCTGGAAGAAGCGAACTTCTTGACGCGCTTCGCGACCAAAGTCACGCTCGTGCACCGCAGAGGCGAACTGCGCGCGTCGAAGATCATGCAGGATCGCGCGCGTCAGAATCCGAAGATCGAATGGGCGCTCGATCGCACGCCGCTCGAAGTGGTCAAAGGCGAGAACGGTCTGCAAGGCCTGCGCGTGCTTAACAACGCGACGGGCGAAGAGCAGCTGATCGAAGCATCCGGCGTATTCGTGGCGATCGGCCACCATCCGAACACGGGCTTCCTGAACGGACAGGTCACGACGGACGAGAACGGCTATATCGTCGTGACGCCGGGCACCAGCGAAACGAACATTCCGGGCGTGTTCGCCTGCGGCGACGTGCAGGATACGCGTTACCGTCAAGCGATCACGGCGGCGGGCAGCGGATGCGCGGCCGCGATGGACGCGGAACGTTTTATCGAGAGCTTGGAATTCGCCGAAGCGGCTGCCGAAGCCGCCCTGTAAGAATCGATCGAATATTTTCATCGAATTCGGTTTGGTTCTGGACCGGATTGGCGTTATAATAAAGAAAGTTAGTTTCGAAAAATATACGAGAAGGTGGAGAGCGAATATGGCAACCGCAATCGTCTACACAAGCACCAACTGCCCGCACTGCAAACAAGTCAAGAGCTATCTGGACGGCAAAGGCGTTTCTTATGAAGAGCGCAACATCGAGCAGAGCGACGCGTTCGCGCAGCAGGTCTGGGATATGGGTCTGCGCGCCGTGCCGGTAACGGTGATCGGCGAAGAGAAGATCGTCGGCATGAACAAGCTGAAGCTGGAGAAAGTCCTGAACGCGTAAGCGTATCGGGTACTGACGGAACAACGATCACGGTTCGACAAAAAGGCGGAGCCCATAGGGCCCCGCCTTTTTTTGCGTATCGCCGTCGGAGCTCGCGGCAAACAGGCAGCACGAAAGAATCGTGTGCCTGTTTGCCGTTTTCGAGCCGTGATTCCGCGATTCCGTCGAATTTACAACGACACCCGAACCCGTCCAAGAAACTGCGATACCGCCAGATGCGCCGCGCCCAGCACCGCCGAACGGCTGCCCAGCTCGGAGAACGAGACGGCCAGTTCCCGGCGATGATACGGCAGCGCGCGTTCGGCGATCGTGTCCAGCATGGCCGGTTCGATCCATTCTTTGGCTTCCGTCAGCGGTCCGCCGACCACGATCTTCTCCGGGTTGAAACCGTTGACCAAGTTGGTGATGCCGATCCCTAATCTGCGGCCGATCTCCCGGTACAAGTCCAGCACGGCCGCGTCGCCGGAACGCGCGTGAGCGGCCAGCTCGGACGTGGTCGAAGCGGGGAGAGGCGTGCTTCCGGCTTCGGAGACATAAGCGTAAGCCCGTTCGGACGCGTACAATTCCCAACAGCCGCGGCTGCCGCAGCTGCATAATCTTCCGTCGCTTTCGATCGACATATGGCCGGTCTCCCCGGCATAGCCCCAAGCGCCTTTGTACAATTGTCCGTCGATGATCATGCCCGAGCCGAGTCCCATGCCCGCGCTGACGTAGACCAGATGGCGGACATGACGTCCGGCGCCGTATTCGCGTTCGCCCGCCGCGCCGACGTTGGCTTCGTTGTCGACGACGACCGGCACGCCGAAGGTTTCTTCCAGCCGAGAACGCAGATCGACGCCTTCCCAGCCGAGGTTGGGCGCATACAAGATCAATCCCGATTCGTCGACCATGCCCGGCACGCCGATTCCGATGCCGACGAGTCCGTGCGGCGTGTCCGGCATGGCTTCGAGCAGCGGCTTCACGGTCTCGCGGACGACGGCCAACGCGGCTTCGGGATCCTGTCCGGCCAGCGGAGCGCTGCGTTCCGCGAGGATGCCGCCCGTCAAGTCGGTCAAGGCCGCTTTGACCAACGTGACGCCCAGCTCGATCCCGATGACGCAGCCGGCCGCGCCGTTGAACAGCAGCATGAGCGGCTTGCGGCCTCCGCTGGATTCGCCGAGCCCCGTTTCTTCGACCAATTTCTGTTCCAGCAGCTCCAGCGTCAGGTTCGATACCGTCGCTTTGTTCAATCCGGTCCGCTCCGAGACGTCGGTGCGCGACAGCGGCCCGTTTCTGCGGATCGTGTCCAGAACGATCGACTTGTTCAGCTTTTTGACGAGCGCCAGATCCCCCGTTACTCTCATTTTCGATTCCTCCATCCGTGCCTTTTGAACATCCTTTTATCTTAAGCCAATCCGTCGGCAAAAAGAAGGCTTTTCGCCGCTCGTCGCAAGGCAGCGTTTGCTTCGGAATCTATCCGGCTTTTCCGATGGTAGCGTTAACAAGTTCTATTCTAAAGCAGAAAAACTTTTTGCGAAAGACTTAGTTTATCCGATAGACAAAGTTTTTTGGATGTGCTAGGATAGCGATGTAAACGATTTCTGCGAAATTACGAGGAGGCATCTCTTACATGGCTTACTATGAAAATGTCGGTAAAGTGGCTTACGAAGGCAGTCAGTCGCAAAACCCGTTCGCTTTTAAATTCTACAACGCGGACGAAGTGGTAATGGGCAAAAAAATGTCCGAGCACCTGAAATTCTCGATGGCTTATTGGCACACGCTGACGGCCGAAGGCAGCGACCCGTTCGGCGCGACGACCGCGATCCGCCCTTGGCATTCCTACACGGGCATGGATCTGGCGAAAGCCCGCGTCGAAGCCGGATTCGAATTCATGGACAAAATGGGACTCGACTACTTCTGCTTCCACGACATCGATATTACGCCTGAAGGATCGACGCTCAAAGAGTTTTTCGCGAACATCGACACGATCGTGGATCTGCTTGAAACGCACATGAAATCCAGCGGCAAAAAACTGCTCTGGAACACCGCCAACATGTTCACGAACCCTCGCTTCGTTCACGGCGCGGCATCGACGAACAACGCGGACGTCTACGCTCACGCGGCGGCTCAGATCAAAAAAGGTCTGGAAGTCGGCAAACGTCTCGGCGGCGAAAACTACGTCTTCTGGGGCGGCCGCGAAGGTTACATGTCCCTGCTGAACACGGACATGAAGCTGGAGCAGGACAACATCGCCCGCATGTTCCATATGGCGGTCGACTATGCCAAAGAAATCGGCTTCGACGCTCAATTCCTGATCGAACCGAAACCGAAAGAGCCGACCAAACACCAATACGACTTCGACGCGGCGACGACGATCTCGTTCCTGCAAAAATACGATCTCGACAAACACTTCAAGCTCAACTTGGAAGCCAACCACGCGACGCTGGCCGGCCATACGTTCGAACACGAACTGCGCGTAGCCCGCATCAACGGCATGCTGGGATCGCTCGACGCCAACCAAGGCGACATGCTGCTGGGTTGGGATACCGACGAATTCCCGGTTAACGTCTACGACGCGACGCTGACGCTGTACGAAGTGCTGCAAAACGGCGGTCTGGGCAAAGGCGGCATCAACTTCGACGCCAAAGTGCGCCGCGATTCCTTCGAAGCCGACGATCTGTTCCTCGGACATATCGCAGGTATGGACACGTACGCCAAAGGCCTCAAAGTCGCAGCCAAACTGATCGAAGACCGCGCGTTCGAGAAAGTCATCGAAGAACGCTACAGCAGCTTCTCCGAAGGCATCGGCGCCGATATCGTAGCCGGCAAAACGACGCTCTCTTCTTTGGCCGAATACGCGCTGAATAACGAAAACCCTCGTCCGAACAAATCCGGACGTCAGGAAATGCTTCAATCGATCCTTAACCAGTATATTTATGGTTAGGATCGAGACTCACCGACCCCTCCGGGCAAGGTGAATCGCAGATCCCGCGCTAAGCGACAGGTTTAGATCTTAATCTTTAGATCTTAATCTTTAGATCTTAATCTTTAGATCTTAATCTTTAGATCTTAATCTCTAAATCTTAATCTTCAGATCTCAATCTCTAAAAATCCCGGCTCCTCCCATACCCGTGGAGGCTCCGAACGTCAGGGTTGACACACATACACAAGAATCGCGCAAAGCGATCGAATCGAACGGCTTCCCGCAAGCTCCCTTCGGGGAAGGGAAGCCGTTCTTGTTTGTTCGGATGCTTTGCTCCGATTTTTGTCCGACGTCAGCCCGTCTTTCACTATCCCCAATACACGCGGCCCAGATCCGCGAGGAGGCCAAACCATGAGTTACGTAATCGGGATCGACCTCGGTACGAGCGCCGTCAAATCGGTGCTCGTCGACAAATCCGGCACGGTCGTCAGCGAACAATCCGAAGTTTATCCGCTCTATCAGCCGAAGCCGGGCTACAGCGAACAGGAAGCCGAAGACTGGGTCGAGAAAACCGTCCTTTCCTTGAACAACCTGCTGAAGACTTCCGGCGTGAACCCGGAAGAAATCGAAGGGATCAGCTTCTCCGGCCAGATGCACGGACTGGTGCTGGTCGGCGAAGACGGCCGCGCGCTGCGCCGCGCGATCCTCTGGAACGACACGCGCACGACGCCGCAGTGCCGCAAGATCGAGCAGGCGCTCGGCGAGAAGCTGCTGAAGATCGCGCGCAACCGCGCGCTCGAAGGCTTCACCCTGCCGAAGATTCTCTGGGTGCAGGAACACGAACCGGAAGTGCTGGAGCAGGCTTCGCTGTTCCTGCTGCCCAAAGACTACGTCCGTCTGCGACTGACCGGCAATGCCGCGATGGATTATTCCGATGCGGCCGGCACGCTGCTGCTGGACGTGGGCGGCAAGAAGTGGAGCGAAGAGATCGGCGAAGCGTTCGGCCTTAAGCCTTCGTTGTTCCCGGCACTCGTCGAATCGTTCGACGATACGGGATCGCTGCTGCCGGAGATGCTGGATCGTACCGGCTTGACCGAGAAGACGCGCGTGTACGCGGGCGGCGCGGATAACGCCTGCGGCGCGATCGGAGCGGGCATCTTGAGCGAAGGCCAGACGATGTGCAGCATCGGGACGTCGGGCGTCGTGCTGTCGTACGAGACGCGCCGCGATCTGGATTTCGAAGGCAAGGTCCATTTCTTCAACCACGGCGAAAAAGACGCTTTCTATATCATGGGCGTGACGCTGGCGGCCGGTTACAGCATGCAGTGGTTCCGCGAGACGTTCGGCGGCGAAGCTTCGTTCGAAGAACTGCTGGCCGGCATCGGCGAAGTATCGCCGGGCGCGAACGGCCTGCTGTTCACGCCGTACATCGTCGGCGAACGCACGCCGCACCCGGATTCCGATATCCGGGGCAGCTTTATCGGCATCGACGCGAGCCATAAACTGCCGCATTTCGCCCGTGCCGTAATGGAAGGCATCACGTTCTCGCTGCGCGAGTCGATCGATATTCTGCGCGCGGCCGGCAAGACGGTGGACAAAGTCGTTTCGATCGGCGGCGGAGCCAAGAATCAGGAGTGGCTGCAAATGCAGGCCGACGTATTCGGGGCCGACGTGCTCAAGCTCGAAAGCGAGCAGGGACCGGCGATGGGCGCGGCGATGCTGGCGGCTTACGGCAGCGGCTGGTTCGAGACGCTTCAAGACTGCGCGCGCGCGTTTATCCGCGAAGCGAAGACGTATACGCCGGACGCGCAGCGCGCCGAGACGTACAGCAAGCTGTTCGACGTGTATCAAGACGTATACGGCCGGACGGCCGAACTGAACCGCAAATTGGCGGCGTTCCGCGCTTAAATCTCGGTTCCCGCAACGGAAAACCGATTCGATGCGACGGCCGTTCTCCCGATCGGGAGAGCGGCTGTTTGCCGTGCGCCCGAATAAAAGCTGCTCTAAACGTAACCCTTTGCCGTCTGCGCACGTTTTTTTATCAAATAGAAGATTCGATATCGCTTGTCCGTTACGGCATCGAGCAGCGTTACCGATATAATAGAAGAAACTTTCGTCCGTAAGGAGGGCATGCAGGCACATGAAGACTTCGATTTCAAGACAACTGGTAAAAGTGAGCGCGGCGCTCATGCTGATGACGGGAGGAGTGCTCGGAGGAGCGCTGCCGTTCTCGGACACCGCGACGGTCGAAGCGGCCGCCGTTTCGCAGCCGCAAAAGCAATTGCAAGTTCAGATCTATCAAGCGCTGTCGGCACGCAAAAGCTCGATCGCCTTAACGTATCCGGGCAGCCCAAGCCAGTTCAAAAAAGCGATCGAATCCGCGTTGGACGCGGCGATCGATCAAGATCCGTATATTCATTACATCATGAAAGGATACGCCTATTCGCTCGAAGGGCGGGGGACTTCTTCGTCGGCGGAACTGAATCTGACGTATCGGGAAACGGCGGCGCAGAGCGCTTATGTGCATAAACGCGTCTCGACGGCGCTCGCGAAGATCACGAAGCCGGGGATGAACGACCATCTCAAAGTCAAAGCGATTCACGACTGGGTCGTGAAGACGCTCAAATACGATACGACGCTGTCGAAATTCACGGCGTACGAAGGATTGAAAACGGGCAGCACCGTATGCCAAGGCTATGCGCTGCTGACTTACGATATGCTGAAGCAGGCGGGATTCGAAACGAACATCGTGGAAGGTTACGTCAAAGGCGAAGCGCACGCGTGGAATATGGTCAAGCTCGACGGCAAATGGTATCAGATCGATACGACTTGGGACGATCCGGTACCGGACCTCGGCGATCGCGTCCTGACCTCGTATTATTTGGTCAGCGATCAGCAGCTGCGGCAGGATCATACGTGGAAAACGGCCAATTATCCGAAAGCGACGACTTCTTACGCGGAAACGCTGGACGGATTGGTCGCGAGCGGAGTGAGCGGGGCGAAAGAACTTCGCAGTTCGCTCGGCTATGCCGACAGCTTCGTGACGACTTCCGCCGGCCTGCGGCAAATCGTGAAAGCGGCGGATCAGAAAGGGCAAAGCAGCCTGACGTTCCGCTATCAAGGCACGAAAAGCAAATTGAAGCAGGATCTGATGGCTTTGTACGGGTACGGGCTGTCGCCGACCGGTTACACCAGCCGTTCGATCGGCGGAAGCAACAAGTGGCAGGTCACTTTGTATTGGCAGGAATAAAGGATCGGCATTCGGCCGAAAACCGATCCGATCGAATTCGAAAAAAAGCCTTCGTGTCCGGAAATCCGGCACGAAGGCTTTTGATTATTCGAAAGCGGACCAACGAAGAGATTACAGGTCGTCCCGGCTGCTCAGATCGCATTCTTCCAGCGGAACGACTTTGGTTCTTTTGGCGAACTTGTAGCCGAACCACAGAATCAGGAACAACGGAACGCTGAGATAGGTCGCGGTGATGCTCAGCCAATCGACATTGCCGTTCTCGATCGACGACAAGCTCTGGCCGACGATGACGACCAGACAGAGCGCGAAAGCGAACAGCGGCCCGAACGGGAACCAACGGGCGCGGTAAGGCAGTTCGTCGAGGCTTCGCCCTTGTTTCACGAAAGCGCGGCGGAACCGGTAATGGCTGACCGCGATGCCGACCCAAGTGATGAATCCGCACATTCCGGAAGCGTTCAGCAGCCAAGTGTAGACCACGCCGTCGCCGAAGAACGAAGCCAAGAAAGCCAGCATGCCGATCGCGGTCGTCACGATCAGGGAGTTGATCGGCACGCCGCCGCGCGTCAATTTGCCCAAGAACTTGGGCGCTTTGCCTTCGATGGCCAGCGCGTACAGCATCCGGGTGGACGCGTACATGCCGGAGTTGCCGGCGGACAGAACGGAAGTCAAGATGATGGCGTTCATGACGGCAGCCGCGAAAGCGAATCCCGCGCGCTCGAAGACGAGCGTGAACGGGCTGACGCCGATCTGATCCAGACCGCCGTTCAGCAGGTTCGGGTCCGTGTACGGGATCAGCAGGCCGATCACGAAGATCGCCAGGATATAGAAGATCAGGATGCGCCAGAACACTTGGCGGATGGCGCGGGGCACGTTGCGGCGCGGATCTTCGCTCTCGCCCGCGGCCACGCCGATCAATTCCGTGCCTTGGAACGAGAAGCCGGCCGCCATGAAGACGCCCAAGAAAGCGAAGAACCCGCCGTTGAACGGCGCGGCGCCCACGGTGAAGTTGCTGAATCCGACGGATTTGCCGCCCAGCACGCCGAAGATCATCGCCACGCCGACGACGAGGAAGATCAGGACGGTCACGATCTTGATCAGCGCGAACCAATATTCCGCTTCCCCGTAAGCGCGGACGGACAGGGCGTTCAGCAGGAACAGAACGCCCAAGAACAAGAGGCTCCACAAGAACGAAGAACTGTCCGGGAACCAGTATTTGATGATGAGCGTCGCGGCGGCCAGTTCGGCCGCGATCGTGACCGCCCAGTTGTACCAGTAGTTCCAACCCATCGCGAACCCGAAAGCGGGATCGACGTAACGGCCGGCGTAAGCGCTGAAAGAGCCGGGTTCGGGCGAGTAGGTCGCCAGCTCGCCGAGGCTGGTCATCAGGAAGTAGACCATGATGCCGACGGCCGCGTAAGCGAGCAGGGCGCCGCCCGGTCCCGCATCGGAGATCGCGCCGCCGCTGGCGAGGAATAGGCCCGTGCCGATCGCGCCGCCGAGGGCGATCATGGTCATATGACGGGCTTGAAGGCCTTTTTTGAGTCCGGGTTTGTCTGGTTGTATTCGAGCTTTCTCGGTGTTCATGTAACTTCAACTCTCCTCGTGTATATGGGTTGTCCACGAGCAGAAGCCAAAATGCGTACGCAAAAAGCCGGGGAGCGGGTCCGCCGGCCGTGGCAAATTCCGCATCGCAATCGTGCTTCGTCTCGTGAAGATAGCTCAACACCCGCGGTCAGGCGGGTGACAGTTCCGTTCCTTGTCGGAGACGGCCCCAGCACGGACTTCCGCAGAGAAGTCCGCACTTCGGCGGGTGCGCCTTTCCAAGCCGGCATCGAGGGCGTTCTGCTGCGCCTCCGCCAGTGTACTCATCGCCACCGCAACCTCTACCTCATCACCCGATCGAATCCGGTTCGCGATGAGGGAATAACTATTCGGTTGGATCTAGTACCCTTTCAACTCTTAATCACAGGTTTACGTTTTCCTGAACTTCATACCTAAAGCGTGTACGAAATCTCAGGGGGACGTATTCCTACCTTTAGTGTTGACAAGGTACTAAGCTTGCGTCTAAAGGGAAAAGCCCTGCGATCGGCAGGGCGAACAACTTACACAGTATAAGGGATTGCCGCGGCACAGGCAACCCTATTTCGCACAATGGTTTATAGAAACGATTGGAAAAGCTTTTCGGGAAACGGTATCGGCCGCTTCTGCTTCTGATCAGGCGGATTCTTCCGGTTTGCGGCGGCTTTTGGCCATCTGCTGCCAGATCGTGCCGGCCGCTTCTTCGCCGGAGTCGATACGTTCGAGCGCCATGCGAGCCTGAAGTCCGACCTCGAATTCGGGATCGTTCGAAGCTTCTTCGAGCGCGTCGCGCGCTTCGTCGGTCCCGACTTCGTACAGGAAGCGGGCAGCGCGCCAGCGCACGATCTTGCTGCCGTCTTTGAGCGCTTCGAGCATGGACGGCGTACCGGCCGGATCGCCGATATCCGACAGCGTGTCGCCGGCTGTCCGGCGCACGGCCGGAGAACCGTCTTTCATGGCGCGGAACAGAAGCTGCATCGCTGCAGGCGTCTTCAAGTCGCCGAGATAGACGACCGCAAGGCGGCGGATCTGCATCTTGTCGTCGCCGAGCGCGCGTTCGATCAGCGGCAGATTCTCTTCGCTGACCTCCATGGCTTCGAGCGCGGAATAACGGCGGCGCCAATCGTCGCTGGCCAGCCCTTCTTCGACTTCGGCATGCGTCCATGCGCGCCGTTCCTCGACGAATTCTTCGTTTTTCGCGCCGTGGGCGATCGCCTGTTTGATGACGCGTTCGAGGCGTTCGGGCGGGAAAGCCGCTTCCAGTTCTTGTTCGACTTCGCGGGCGATATCCGGCAGGTCGCCGTAGCGTACGCCGTAGTCGGTCAATTTGCGTTCTTTGATCAGCGTGGCGCTGGCGACTTCCGTTACCGCATCCACAAAACGCTGCGCGAGTCCGATCCGTTCTTCTTCCAGACCGGATTTGACCCGAATCTGCATCGGAATGCCGCGGAAGAATTGGACGAAGACTTGGGCTTCGCCGAAATGCCCGGCCGCGTCTTCGATATCCGAAGCGATCGGCTGGTCGGAACGGCTGCCGAAAATCTCCTGCACTTCGGAAAGGATAGCGGGCCAGTCCGCTCCCGGTTTACGGTCGATCGCCATGAAGTCGGTCGTATGGAAGACGCTTTTCACGCCTTCGATATGCAGCAGCTTTGCCACGATCGGCGGAGCGGAACGTTCGTTGTCGAGCGTGTATGTCTTTCGAATCCCGGTTTCCAACGTCTCGTCCAGATGAAGCTTCATCGTGTTCGGGCTGGGAGTCGGTTCGATCAATTTGATTTTCATAAGGTTTCCAACCTCCTTCTTCTATATTTTACACGCCGCAATTATAAATGTCACAGAATCAATCGACCCGATCAATCAGAGGTTTACGTTCGGCGGAAATGCAATCGAGCAAAAAAATCCGGCTAACCTAGTCGATATAAGGAAGTAGAGGGTAATGGGTAGAGAGGCAGTCTTCAGAAGGAGGAACGGATATGCCTAAGGTCAGATATATCAACGCCAACAACTTGCCAATGGGAAAAACGCTCCGAGAACATCGCGATCGTCATCTGCACCGCAGACGCAAAAAACGCGATTATTCCTATATCATTCCGAGTCAGCCGCCGAAGCTGGATTATTTGACGGATAATCGGGAGGACGTGACCATCACTTGGGTCGGCCACTCCACGTTCCTGATCCAGTACGCGGGACTCAATATTCTCACCGACCCGATCTGGGCGAAACGAATGGGTATCGGCAAACGGCTCAGCGAACCGGGCATTCCGATCGAAAAAGTCCCGCCCGTCGACCTGATCCTGATCTCGCATTCCCACTACGACCATATGCACATCGCGTCGATTCGCAGATTGCTGAATCCGAATACGCAGCTCGTCGTGCCGGTCGGCCTTAAGAAAAAGCTGGCTCGCAAACAGATCGAACGCTGCATCGAGCTGTCTTGGTGGGAAGAGATCGTGGTGCAGGGCGTGCGGATCACGTTCGTTCCGACCCAACATTGGACGAGGCGCACGCTGTTCGACGCCAATACGTCGCATTGGGGAGGGTTCGTGCTGGAGCCGGCCGAAGCGGTCAAAGCGGTACCCGGAACGGTCGTCGGCTTGTCCGACAAGCAGGCGCGTCCGGAAGACGGTTCCGTGCCGGAAAACGAGACGGATCCGCATAAATGCGGCCGCCGCAGCGGCACGCAGAACGCGAACGTGTCCAAAGACGGCACCCCGCTTCCGCCGACCGTTTATTTTGCGGGAGACAGCGGATATTTTGCGGGATTCCGCGAGATCGGCGACCGGTTCCCGGTGCATATCACGATGATGCCGATCGGGGCTTACGAGCCGGAATGGTTCATGGGGCCGCAGCATATGAATCCGGAACAAGCGCTTCAGGCGTTCCGCGACGTCGGTGCCGAGATCATGATTCCGATGCATTACGGCACGTTCAAGCTGTCCGACGATACGGCCGAAGAAGCGCTGGCCCGTCTGGAAGCGGAACGTCGGCGGACCCAGACTTCGCGGGACTGCATCAAGCTGATGGTCCACGGCGAGACGATGATCGTGCATGCGCAGCAGAAGACGATCGAACAATAAGCAGGCGAGCGAGCCGTCCCGGTCCGACACGGGACGGCTTTTGGCGGCGCGGCCGCTTTTTGCCGAAAATTTACCGGGAAACGATCAAGTCAAGGCTTACGGACGGCCGTTTTATGCTATAATAGGCTTTTGAAAAGCCAACCTGATTTTCAGGAAGTCAAGCATGATGTTTCGTTCGGATTCGATCCGCCTTTGAAGCGGTCGAAGCTCGGCGAAAAGTTTACGATAAAGGATGGGAATGCACATGATTAGCACAAGCGGCGTTACGCTTCGTTACGGCAAGCGGCCACTTTTCGAAGACGTCAACATTCAATTCAACCCGGGCAACTGTTACGGCCTGATCGGCGCCAACGGCGCCGGCAAGTCCACGTTCCTGAAGATCCTCTCCGGAGAGATCGAACCGAACCAAGGCGAAGTCTCCATCACGCCTGGCGAACGGCTCGCCGTTCTGAAACAGAACCATTTCGAATACGACGAATATCAGGTCTTGGAGACCGTGATCATGGGCCACAGCCGCCTGTATTCGATCATGAAAGAAAAAGACGCGCTGTATGCCAAAAGCGACTTCTCCGAAGAAGACGGCATCCGTGCCGGCGAGCTGGAAGGCGAATTCGCCGAGTTGAACGGTTGGGACGCCGAGTCCGATGCGGCCGCGCTCTTGATCGGTCTGGGCATCGTCCGCGATCTGCACGACAAAAAAATGGACGAGCTGAGCGGCAACGAGAAAGTCCGCGTCCTGCTCGCGCAGGCGCTGTTCGGCACGCCTCAGATCCTGCTGCTGGACGAACCGACCAACCACTTGGACATCGAATCGATCAACTGGCTGGAGAACTTCCTGATGGGCTACGAAGGCACCGTTATCGTCGTATCCCACGACCGTCACTTCCTGAACAAAGTCTGCACGCATATTGCGGACATCGACTTCGGCAAAATCCAGATGTACGTGGGCAACTACGATTTCTGGTACGAGTCCAGTCAATTGGCGCTCAAATTGGCCCGCGACCAGAACAAGAGAAAAGAAGAGAAAATCAAAGAACTTCAAGCTTTCATCCAACGTTTCTCGGCGAACGCTTCGAAATCGAAACAAGCAACGTCGCGTAAAAAGCAGCTCGACAAGATCGCGCTGGACGATATCCGTCCGTCGAACCGCAAATATCCGTTCATCAACTTCAAGCCGGAACGCGAAGCGGGCAAACAGCTGTTGAACGTGGATAACCTGAGCAAATCGATCGAAGGCGAGATGGTGCTCGACAACTTCAACCTCGTCGTCAACAAAGGCGACAAGATCGCGTTCGTCGGCCCGCACGGCCTGCCGAAGTCCACGCTGTTCGATATCGTGATGGGCGAGCAGGAAGCCGACAGCGGCGAATACACGTGGGGCGTGACGACCACTCAGGCGTATTTCCCGAAAGACAACTCGCAATACTTCGACGGCGTCGACCTCAACCTCGTGGAATGGCTGCGTCAATATTCCAACGATCAGGACGAGACGTTCCTGCGCGGATTCCTCGGCCGGATGCTGTTCGCCGGCGAAGAGAGCCAGAAGAAGGCCAGCGTATTGTCGGGGGGCGAGAAGGTTCGCTGCATGCTCGCCAAGATGATGCTCAACGGCGCGAACGTGCTGATCATGGACGAGCCGACCAACCACTTGGACTTGGAATCGATCACGGCGCTCAACAACGGCTTGATCGACTTCGACGGCACGCTGCTGTTCGTCTCCCATGACCATCAGTTTATCCAGACGATCGCGAACCGCATCATCGAGATTACGCCGAACGGCGTGATCGATCGCGTCATGACTTACGACGAGTACCTCGAGAGCGACGAAGTCAAAGCGCTGCGCGAGCGGATGTACGCGGTGCAAGTGTAAAGAGATCAAGAGCGGAAGTTCGCAGGGCATGATCAACGGCTTCGGCCGCGATCGAGTCATGCCGCCGTTTCCGGCGTTCTCGGCTATCGATCGACGGCGCGGAATTGAAAAAGCCCTTTTCCGGATTAACCGGAAAAGGGCTTTTGCTGCTGCCGAAATCGGTCGGTCTCGATTAAGATCCTCCGGTACGACGGCGCTGATTGTTAGGTTTTTTGTTGTTTTGGGTAGTCAGCTTTTTCGTCTGATTGCTCTGGAAACCGCCTTTGTTCGCGCTCGACTGCTGTTTCTTCTGTTCGAGTTTGTTGCGAATCGCTTCGGCCAGATCCACCTTGCGCGTTTCTTTTTCTTCGGTCATGCAGAATTCCTCCTCGCTGTGCAGCGGAGCGAAGCGCCCGCAGTCCGGGCTGCTTGCCGCTTGCGCTGCTGCGGATTTCTTCTTTATCTTATCCGCTTTCAAGCGGCGGGACAAGCGGCAAATTCCGCGCGAACGAACGGCGAGAAGAATAAGCGAAATCAACAAAAAGCACCGGCGGCTGCCGGTGCTTTTCGAATAAAACGTAAGGAAGGTTGAAGGGAAAGAGCCGATTACTCGACTACGATCCAAGCCAGACCCATCCAAGTGTAGATTTCGACCCATTGGCCGCTGGCCGGATCCGTTTTGCCGTTACCTGTAGTATCCAGCTTTTGCGGTCCGAGGTAGCCGATCATCGTGCCGCCCGGCGATTTGTAGAACGGAGTCATGCTCGTCAGGTTGATCGTAGGAGTCGGGTTATCGGAAATTTTGCTCGGATCGTTAACGACGACCAGAGGGCCTTTTTCGCCCGTGCTCATAACCGGGTTGATCGTGAAGTCTTGCAGAACGCCGCTGTTTACGCCTTGAAGCAGCGTGTTAAACGTTTCCATATCCGTACCGGAAGTGAACGGGTTGTTCGCAGCCGGGGACAGAACATAGATTACGCTTCCTGTTTCGTTGAGCGGTTTGCCCAGAGCGTCTTTGTTGGCGATGCTGTTCCAAACGCCGCTGTCATAGCCGCGAATCGAAGCGAAAGTTACCGGAGCCGCGTTAGTGTCGTTAGGCGTGTATGTAAAGTTAACGAGGTATACTCCGCTTTCTCCCATGTCTTTCAGTGCTTGGCCGGTGTACTCTTGGCTTTTTACGCGTTCGTTCCAAGTCGTAGGGTTCGTGAAGCTGAATCCTTTGTCGTTGCCTACGAACTTCGTCGTTGTCGAAGTCGATACTACCGTAGCCGGAGCCGTAGGAGTAGTTGTAGGCGCAGTTTCTGTTGTCGCAGGCGTTGTCGTAGGTGTCGTTGTCGGTGTCGTTTCAGCCGCCGAAGCCGCTGTTGCGAAGGAAGCCATGAGCAGAGCCGAGGCTGTAAGGGTAACCAGTTTTTTCATAAGGTGAACCTCCTTTGTATTTTAGGAGCTTGTTTGCTCCATCCTGCTATAAGAATAAACTAGACCTTCGCGAGTTGAACCAACCTTGCATAAAAAAATAACGGAATCGTAACTTGTTTCGCTTTGGGTTATCCCCTTAGCGCTTAACTCGGAAAACCTCTTCGAAAATTGCTATAATGTAAGCGGACGGTCGGCAGCTTGTCGCAAAGCGGCGAATAGGGTCGAATAATCGCCCCGAAGAAAGGAGGAAAAATAAAAAAACCGCTCCGTTTCGGAGCGGTTCAGTCGAAAGCCGATCGGTTTGCCCAAATCTAACGGGTCGAACGATTTCGGCCCAAGAACAGGGAAATGACGAACAGGGCCAAGAATACCCAGAACAACAGTTTGAAAATCGCGGCAGCCGCTTCGATGATGCCTGCGAATCCGAAGATCCCCAGCACGACGGCGACGACCAGCAGAAGCAAAGACCACTTCAACATGAATCTCACTCTCCTCGTTTCGTATGATGTTTCCGCTTGGACGAACGAACCGCAGAACGGAAGAACAGAATAGTAGTAGAAAAGCCGAAATATTCGTCGGTCGAACCGCGAATGTTCCGCTTGTCTCGCAGACACAATTAACCGGGCATTTTCGGAATGAAACAGAGCTTCGTTTAGCGGTTCGCGGGCATTTTCGCTTTTGTTTCGGGGGAAAATGCACAGGGTAACTAAGGAGTAATGCAAGAGACGATCAGCAAACAACAAACAAAAAACGGGTGTGGAGAAAGCGAGGTTTTGGATGTGATTTGGGAATGGGCTTTGATTATCGTGGCTTTGGCTTTCGTAGCGCTAGTCATCTTCCTGATTAAGACGCTGCAAGCCGGAACCAAGACGCTGGAGAATACGGCGCAAACATTGAAAGAAGTACAAAAAACGATGGACGAACTGACTTATGAGGTCAAACAAATCGTCCGGCATGCCAACGATATTACGCTGGATGCCAATCATAAGCTCAAACAGCTCGATCCTGTGATGGAATCCGTGAAAAACCTCGGGCAGCTGATGAACGAAGTGACTCTGGTGACCCAGCAGTATTCGCATCGGATGATCGAGAAAGCGAAGCATCATCGGGAAAACAAAGAAAAACACAAACGCGAAAACGGGGGAGCGGCGCTGCTGCCGGCTTCCGGCGATAGCCCGACCGTCAAAACGTACGAAGCGACGTACGGAGCAGGCGGACGAGACGGAGCGACGGCGGGCGCAAACGTGCAGAAGATCGTGAAAATGATCGATACGGGCGCTTCCATCTGGCAGAAATTCCGTCGCTAGTGAGTTGACCGAACCCAATCAAAGGCTTGAGACCTTCGGAAACGCGCACGGTTTAAGCGAGTTTTCGAAGGGCGAAACCTAACCTTGTGTTCGGTCGACGTAGTAGTGAGTTGACCGAACCGAATCAAAGGCTTGAGACCTTCGGAAACGCGCACGGTTTAAGCGAGTTTTCGAAGGGCGAAACCTAATCTCGTGTTCGGGCAACGTACTAGAAGCCGGACGGGCATGGGAGGGCTGCACGGAGTCCCTGTAACGCGACGAAAGGATGAGAAAGATGTTTACGATCATGATGATGTTGACTGCCATGTTATCTTCTCTCTCGACGCAGGATTCTGTCCCTTCCCATGCTCAGGTTTCCGACTTTTCGCAAGAAACGGCTGTGTACCGTACCGCGTATTCCGATTTCACCCATGTTTCATCGCATCGCGCTTCGGCCTATCCTGCCGCGTCCGGCAGCGAATCGATCAACGGGCTGACGCTTCAGAACCGTATCGAAGACGCCGACCGGCTGTACGGAAAACCGAGCGAGCGCGTTCCGGCTTATATGGGCGGCGAAGAATACCGATACGACGGCCTGAACGTAGGCGTCTACGAGGGTTGGATCTATTACGTCTCCGTCCCGGCAAGCACGGGTTCGTTCAATCTCAACGGACGTTCGATCCCGATGGATGTCGACCGGATTCGCGACGAACTGGGCAAGCCGGACTTTACTGCCGACGACGGTTTCGGATACGAGCACGACGGCCAAGCGATCAAGATATTCGTCGATCCGCTTGACGGCAAGCTTCGCAGCGTCGATTTATTCGACAGTTCTTCGGTATAATAAGCTGAAGCCGAATTTCTTGCGCATCGGTTCGGAACGGAATTTGCGAGAAAAAACCAAAAAACGTCGTTTTGTCGTTTCATGATTCGTTTTTTCGGTTAAATATAAGTTTGTGTTGTCTACTCTATCTTAAAACGTTTAAGGAGCGTGCGGATTATGGATGCTTCTGATACGAAGGCTTACGCAAAGATTGTGGAGAACGGCACGGAAGCGGTCGAAACGATTCGGGAGCTTCGGATCACGGGATATACGGGAGATCAGCTTTTCGTATTGGCCTATGATGAAAAGAAAACCGAACTTACCGCCGAGGCGGCCGGAGTTCGCCCGGTATTTCCGGAGATCGCCGAAGGAGAAACGGCCGATCTGCATATTTTCCGTTCCGATGCGGAAGAACTGCGCAAGCGGATTGCGGATATGGGATTCTCCGAGGCGGAAGCGGCGTATTACGAGGAACAATTGGAGCTGGGCAAGGTGTTGGTGGTTGCTTGGACGCCCGCTTTGTGAATAAAGGAATGCAATCCGCGAGAAGCGTGCAGCCTGATAAGCGGATTCGAAACATAGATAAGGAATGGGAGAGCTCTCCCATTCCTTATCTATGTTTACAGAACGTTTGACAAGAAGTTGATAAAAAGTATGAAGCAGGATAAAAAACCGTTTGATCGCTGAATTGGATGAAGAGCAAGGCGAGAGCGTAAACAGAGTACCTTGACCGATAACGATGCGACGTTACGCCCCGACGGAACGTAAGCTTTGGATTCGATTCGGTCAACGTAAGAGGGAGAGGATTATGAAGATTCTAGTTGTCGACGACAATCCTACCAATGTCATTATCATTCGCGAGATATTGAAGAAGGAAGACTACCGAAATATCGAAATCGCCGCTTCCGCGCGAGAAATGTTCGCGATTTTGGGCATTGCCGATCTTGACCCGCAGGTCAAGCCCAAAAATTCGGATATCGATTTGATTCTGCTCGATATGATGATGCCGGAGATGGACGGGATCGAAGCCTGCCGGATCGTGCAGACGTACGAGCATCTTCGCGATATTCCGATCATTATGGTCACGGCGGTAGGCGACTCCAAAAAGCTGGCCGAAGCGTTGGATGCCGGAGCGGGCGACTATGTCACCAAGCCGATCAATAAAGTCGAGCTTATGGCCCGGATCCGTCTGGCGCTTCGGCTTAAGCAGGAGAAAGACTGGCACAACGAACGCGACCAACGCATTCAGGACGAGCTGAAGCTCGCCGCGCTTGTGCAAAATGCGGTTTTGAGCCTTCCGATCCACGATCCCGGCATCGAGATCGAAGCGTTGTATAAACCTTCGTTCGAGTTGGCAGGGGACTTGTATGCTTGGTATCCGCTCGGCGACGGGCGTTACGGCGTTATTCTGCTGGATATGATGGGACACGGCATTTCGTCCTCTCTGTTCTGCATGTTTATCGCTTCCGTGCTTAAGGATACGGTCGTGACGTATGTCGATCCCGAAAAGGTAATCCAAGAGCTGAACCGGCGCTTCAATCAGCTTCATATCGAAAATCAGCTCATCCAATATTATTTCACCGCCATCTACATGGTGGTCGACACGCGCTTCAAGCGTATCGACTATGTCAATGCCGGCCATCCGCCGGGTCTGCTGTTCTGCGGAGACGATGTCGTTAAACTGGAACGTTCTTCTCATCCCGTAGGATTGTTCGATCGGATCGACGCCGCGCCGCAGACCGTGACTTACGAAGGCGACAGCCATCTGGTCCTGTATACCGACGGATTGTTGGAAGCGGTGGACGGCGAGCAAGAAGATCAGTTGAATTTTTTGGTCGACCAGTTGAAAGGCGAACATGCTTTCGACAAAGCCCGGATGGAAGAGGTGTTTTTCGAGGGAGAACCGGACGCGGAACAAGACGACGACAAATGTCTGGTCTGGATCTCTTTGACAGAAGGAGCGGCTGAGTAAATGAAAATAAAGACGAAGCTGGTCGTCGGCTTTACGGCATTGCTGCTGATCATGCTGGCATTGTCGCTGGTAAGTTACGACCGGATGAATTATATGAACAGCCAGATCGACCGCGTTTATCAGGAACGCTATATGAAAGTTCGTTACAGCAGCGGTATGCGCGGGGAAGTGAACAGCATCGCGACGGAACTGGCCAATCAATTGTTGGGCGGCCAGTCGTCGGCCCTTTCGGAAAGCCGCTTGTTGATCGACAGTTCCAAAGAGCGCGCTCAGCGGTATTGGGAATCGATCACGTCCGAGAGCGGTTCCGCCGAAGAACGCAGGCTGGTTCAGAACGTGGGAACCGCCTGGCAGAACTTCTCCAGTTACGAAGCGAACCTGATGCAGCTGCTGGAGAACGGCGAACTGTCGCAGGCGAAGGCGTACCGCGATTCCACGGGAATCGAACTTCAACGTTCGGCACTGAGCGCGATGAACGATCTGGCGAACTATCAGGATCTTCAGGTGGAAGCGGAAGTCAACAGCGTCAAAGCCGCTTATGAACGCTCCGTACAGATTACGACCGCTTTCCTTGCGGTGGGTCTGCTGCTGGGGCTGGGCATCATGATGTGGATCATTCCGAGCATCACTCGCGGTCTCAATACCGTATCGATGATGATCTCGAGCTTCGGCAAAGGAAAGCTGAAAGCCATTCGGCGCATCAAAGTCAAATCGAAAGACGAGATCGGCAGCGTGGCGAAGGTGTTCCAAGCGATGGCCGAAGATATCGAAGAAAAACAGCAGCTCGAACGGGATTATATGGCGGCGCAGAACGATCAAGCTTGGATCAATTCCAACATGGCCCGGATCACGGACGTGCTCAAAGGCATCATGTCGCTGGAAAAAGTATCGCAGATGTTCGTGAGCGAATTTACGCCGGTGCTCGGAGCGGAATACGGAGCGCTTTACCTGACCGACATGCAGAATCCGAACGAACTTCGTTTGTACGGTTCTTACGCTTTTACGGGAGATCCGAACGCCAAGACTTCTTTCCGGATCGGCGAAGGGCTGGTCGGGCAGAGCGCGGCGGACCGGCGGGCGATCGCGCTTCACGAACTCCCGCAGCAGTATATCGAGGTACGTTCCGCGCTCGGCGGCGCTTCTTCCGCCGAGATCATGATCTATCCGATCATGGCGGAAGACCAGTTGATCGGCGTATTCGAGATCGCTTCGTTGACGTCGTTCAGCGGTCTGCAGCGGCAGTTGCTTGATCAACTGCTGTCGAACCTAGGCGTGATCTTGAACAATATCAACGGACGTCTGCGGGTCGAAGAGCTGCTGCGCGAATCTCAGGCTCTTACGGAAGAGCTGCAATGCCAATCCGAAGAACTTCAGACCCAGCAAGAAGAGCTCAAACGCTCGAACGAAGGTCTGGAAGCCCAGACCGACGCGCTCAAGCGTTCGGAAGAGCTGCTTCAGCGTCAGCAAGAAGAACTGGAACATTTCAATACGGAGCTCATTGCCAAGACTCGCGCTCTGGAAGAACAGGTGCACGAGACCGAAGAGAAAAACCGCGAAGTCGAGAAAGCGCGCACCCAATTGGAACGTCAAGCGATGCAGCTTGCCGTATCCAGCAAATACAAGTCCGAGTTCTTGGCGAATATGTCGCACGAACTTCGCACGCCGCTTAACAGCTTGTTGATCCTGTCGCAGCTGTTGGCGGAGAACAAGGACGGCAACTTGGCGACGAAGCAGGTGGAATATGCGCAGACCATCTACATGTCCGGATCGGATCTGTTGAAGATGATCGACGAGATTCTCGATTTGTCGAAAGTGGACGCGGGCAAGATGGAACTGAACCGCGAACCGATTCCGCTGGAGGAGATCGCCAGATTCGTTTCCAGCAACTTCGCCGCCGTAGCGGACAAAAAAGGCATCGGCCTGAATATCGAAGTCGACGAAAGCAACCTGCCGAGCGCGCTGTTGACGGACGGACATCGACTGAAACAGGTTCTGCGAAATCTGCTGTCCAACGCGTTCAAGTTTACTTCCGACGGTTCGGTAACGTTCCGCGTACGCGAAGCCGAACCGGATAACCTGCCGGATTATTTGGAGAAAAAACGCAAATTCATCGAATTTTCCGTTATCGATACCGGGATCGGCATCCCGGCGGATAAGACGGACATCGTCTTCGAGGCGTTCCAGCAGGTCGACGGGACGACCAGCAGGAAGTATGGAGGAACGGGTCTGGGCTTGTCGATCAGCCGGGAGTTGGCGAAACTGCTCGGCGGTACGATCGAGTTGGAGAGCGAAGAAGGCCAAGGCAGCCGATTCACGTTATACGTGCCTAAGTTGACGGCCTATGCGGCCGAAGAGGAAGCCGCGTCCCGAGAAGCGTCGGCGTCGTTCCCGCAAGCGAGGGAGACGGAACGCGCGCCGATCGCGCAGCGGGGCAAGCCGGCTCCGGTCGAGTCGCTTCCGCCCAAACCGAAGCAGCCCGAGATCGAAGACGATCGGGAGAGCTTGAGCCCGCAGGATAAGGTCTTGTTGATTATCGAAGACGATCCGAAGTTCGCGGTGATTCTGCGCGACATGGCCAGAAGCCACGGCTATAAAGCGCTCGTCGAAGTTCAGGGCGACACGGGACTCGAGACGGCGCGAAGCCGGATGCCGGACGCGATCATTCTCGATATCCAGCTGCCGGTTATCGACGGTTGGACGATCCTGAGCGAACTGAAGAGCAACTCCGAGACGCGGCATATTCCGGTTCACGTCGTATCCGTCGTCGATGACGTCAAACAGGGATTGATGATGGGCGCGATCGCCTATCTCAAAAAGCCGGCCAGCAAAGACGGTCTCGAGCGCGCCTTCTCTTATATCGGGTCTTACGCGGACAAAGGGCTCAAACATCTGCTGATCGTCGAAGACGACGAGACGCAGCGCGGAGCGATCATCGAGTTGATCGGGCATGACGACGTGGCGATCAAAGCGGTAGGAACCGGCAGCCAGGCGCTCGAGGAACTTCAGCGGCATCATTACGACTGCATGGTGCTGGATCTGATGTTATCCGATATGACCGGCTTCGAGATGCTGGACCGCATCCGCGAAGACGAACGGCTTCGCGATCTGCCGATCATCATCTATACCGGCAAAGATCTGGACGCGAAAGAAGAAACGAAACTGCGCCAGTATGCCGAATCGATTATCGTCAAAGACGTCAAATCGCCCGAACGCCTGCTGGACGAAACGACCTTGTTCCTGCACCGGGTCGAAGCGGATCTGCCGGAAGACAAACGCAAGATCCTGCAAAAGCTGCATAACAAAGAAACGTTGTTCGAAGGCAAAAAGATCCTGCTTGTCGACGACGACGTGCGAAACGTGTTTGCGCTGTCGAGCGTGCTCGAAAGTTACCGAATGGACGTCACGTTTGCCGAGAACGGCCGCGAAGCTCTCGATATTTTGCAGGAGCGCGGCGATTTCGATCTGATCCTGATGGATATGATGATGCCGGAGATGGACGGTTACGAAGCCATGCGCCATATCAGGCAGATGTCCCGGTTCGAACGGATTCCGATCATCGCCCTGACAGCCAAAGCGATGAAAGAAGACCGCAGCAAGTGTATCGAAGCCGGAGCGTCCGATTACGTCAAAAAGCCGATTCAGACGGAACAGCTTCTTTCATTAATGCGCGTTTGGTTGTATTCGTAAGGCGCATATCTGGGTAATAAACAAAGATTAAAGACGATTTTCTACACTATCTGGGGTTGAACTTATGACATTCAACGGTTCTGAAGAAATGATTGTGCCGGAAACGGCGACCGACAACACCACGGAACGCGAAGCGATCGAAGCCGATTTGCTGCTGGAAGGCGTACACCGCATGTACGGATACGATTTTCGGAATTATGCAAGGCCCTCGCTTCTCCGTCGAATTTGGCATCACGTCCATTCGGAGAACCTTTCGACCATTTCTCAGCTTCAGGACAAAGTCCTGCACGATCGCGCTTCTTTCGAACGAATGGTTCAGAACCTTTCGATTCCGGTCACGGAAATGTTTCGTGACCCGGAATTGTTCCGTACTTTCCGCCGCGAAGTCGTTCCGATCCTGCGCACTTATCCGTATATCCGCATCTGGCACGCCGGTTGTTCGACGGGAGAAGAAGTATACTCCATGGCGATTCTGCTGCACGAAGAAGGGCTGTACGACAAGTCCCGCATCTATGCGACCGACATGAACGACCGCTCTTTGCAGCAGGCCAAAGAAGGTATCTACGGCATCGAGAAGATGAAGCTGTATACCAAAAATTATTTAGATGCCGGAGGCACACAATCGTTTTCGGATTATTACACCGCCAAATACAATTCCGTGATGCTTCAGCCTTTCTTGCGCAAAAACATCATTTTCGCCGAGCATAATCTGGCGACCGACCGCTCTTTCAACGAGTTTAACGTCATTTTTTGCCGGAATGTCATGATTTATTTCAACGATACGCTCCGAGATCAAGTGCACGGACTGTTCTACGAGAGCCTCAGCCGCTTCGGCATCCTGGTTCTCGGTTCCAAAGAGTCCATTCATTTCACCCGCTACAGCGACTGCTACGAACCGCTCGACCGGGTAGAGAAGATCTATCGGAAGATTAAATAGAAAGTGTAGGGGGATTCCATGGTGGTTCAAGAGCCGATTCATATCCTGTTGGTCGACGACCGTCCGGAGAACTTGCTCGCTTTGGAAGCCGTTCTGGGCAGCGAGCGCTATACGCTCGTGAAGGCGACTTCCGGCGAAGAAGCGCTGCGCTGCCTGCTCAAAGACGAATTCGCGGTTATCGTGCTTGACGTTCAGATGCCGGGCATGGACGGAATCGAAACCGCGAAGCTGATCAAGGCGAGGGAAAAGACCAAAGACATTCCGATTATCTTTATCTCGGCTAACAGCAAAGAATCCGAGCATCTGTTTGCCGGGTACTCCGCCGGCGCGATCGATTATATGGTGAAACCTTTCATCCCTCAGATTTTGAAATCCAAAATCGAAGGGTTCGTTAGCATGTATATCGCCAATAAACGGCTCAAAGATCAGACGGCTCTGCTGCATCAGAAAACGCAGGAGCTGGAGAAGATCAACGAAGAATTGATCAAGGCCAAAGAAGAAGCGGAGATTGCGGCGAAAGCCAAAACGGAATTTCTCGCCATGATGAGCCACGAGATCCGAACGCCGATGAACGGAGTCATCGGCATGATCGATCTGCTGATGGAGACGGAACTGAAACCGGAGCAGAAAGAGTACACGGAGATCATTCGCGGCAGCGCGGACGCGCTGGTGGCGGTCATCAACGATATCTTGGACTTCACCAAAATGGAATCCGGCAAGATGGAGCTGGAAGAGCATCCGTTCGAGCTGAAAACCTGCATCAGCGAAGTTTTTAATCTGTTTACGATGGAAACGGCCCGCAAGAACCTGGAGATGGTATACTTTACGGAAGAGTCGGTTCCCGAACTGATTTACGGAGACATGGCCCGACTCAGACAAGTGCTCATCAACTTGGTCGCGAACGCGGTCAAGTTTACCGAGCGCGGAGGCATCTATCTGGTCGTATCGAGACGCGCCGAAGAAGACGGTACGCTAACGTTGGAGTTTGCCGTCAAAGATACGGGGATCGGCATCTCGCCGGACAAGATCAATCGGTTGTTCCAGCCGTTCTCGCAGCTCGATTCTTCGATGACGCGCAAATACGGCGGAACCGGATTGGGGCTGGCGATTTGCAAAACGCTGGTGGAGATGATGGGCGGAAACATTCACGTCGAAGCGATGGACGAGGGAGGAGCAACGTTTGTCTTCACCATTCGCGTCCAGACTTACCAACCGGAGGACCCCCACCCTTTTCGCAGCGAACCCTTAGCGATCCTTCACGAAGAAACAGGAATTCCGGCTTCCGTCCTGATCGTGGATGACCATCCGGTAAACCGCAAACTTATGGTCAGCATGCTTCAGAAAATGGATATCGCGGCCGATGCGGCGGAAAACGGCGAAGAAGCGCTGCGCATGCTCGGCAGCCGGCGGTACGATTACGTCTTTATGGACTTGCAGATGCCGGTCATGGACGGAATCGAAGCGACGCGCCGGATTCGCGAGCGTTTTGTCGGGGGGATCGAGCCGGTGATCGTAGCCATGACCGCGAACGTCATGAACGATATTCAGCGGCGGTGCATGGAAGCCGGAATGAACGATTACATCAGCAAGCCGGTCAAAATGTCGGGCATCAAACAGGTACTCGCTCGCCATATGGCGAACCGGAACGGCTATTCCGCGAACCGGGCGGCGCGTTAAGAGCGGCTCGGAGCGCTTGCGACGGTTGCGGGGATTGCCGAGTAACTTGTAGCAAGTCGGTAAACTCGGTTTCATTTATTCGATTTACGTTTAATAAGCTTAGAAAACATTTTTTTAGGGAGAATGTCTATGACCACTAATAAAAACGATAAGTTCAATGCCAAAACGGTTTCCGAAGAAGGCAAAAACGTCGTCTACCTCAGCGGGGAGCTGGATTTGTCCGTAGCGCCGGATTTTCGTCTTGTGATGGAGCCGCTTGTAGGGGATTCCGAGGTCGATTTGGCCATCAATTTGCGAGAATTGAAGTACATCGACAGTACGGGGATTGGGATTCTGTTGTCCGTTTTGAAAGCCCGGCACTCCATGAACGCTTCGTTCGCGGTAGAAGAAGTGCCGACACAAATTCAAAAGCTGTTCGACATGACAGGTATCGCCAAGTTTTTTGAACCCCAAGAGAATTCCCAATAGGAAAGGATCGAACAACGCATGAAAGCAGATCAAACCGTTACCCTCAACTTACCGGCTACGGCTGACTTCGTGGACATCGTACGGTTAAACCTGTACGGGATCGCCTCCAAGATGGGCTTCTCCTATGAAGACATCGAAGACATGAAAGTCGCTGTATCCGAAGCTTGCAATAACTCGGTCTTATACGCCTACGGGCAAGAAGGCGGATTGGTGGAAGTGGTCTTCGGCATCAACGGCGAAGAACTGACCATTACCGTCAAGGACGAAGGCGTAAGCTTCTCGCTGCCGCAGGACGTATCCGACGCCGCTCCGACCTTGCACGAAAAAGAATTGCATGATGTGGAGATCGGAGGTCTCGGTTTCTACTTGATGCAAGCGCTCATGGACGACGTTAGCGTCGTCAGCGAGAGCGGAAAAGGAACGCAAGTCGTACTGACTAAGCGTCTCACCAGGAGTGAGGAGAAAGTATGAATGATAAAGTGACCCCGCCTGAATCCATGTCCGAATCCGTGTCTTTGATCTGGGAATACCAACAGACCAAAGACAACGAGATCGCCACGGTGTTGATCAAAAAATACGAACCGATGGTGAAGATGGCCGCGGGCAAGATTGCCAGAAACCGGCCCGATCTTTACGAAGACTTGTATCAGGTTGGTCAGATGGCCTTGATCCGCTTGCTTCAACAATACGATATCCAACTGGGAATTCCGTTCGAACCTTATGCGATGAAGAGCATGATCGGACATATGAAGAACTTTTTGCGAGACAAATCCTGGTACATACAAGTGCCTAGACGAATCAAGGAAAAAGGGGCGCTCGTCCAACAGGCGATCGACGAACTGACCGTAAGGTTGGAACGTTCGCCTGACGTCAAAGAGATTGCGGAATATCTGGATTTGAGCGTGGAAGAAACGGTCGAAGTCTTGGCCGGACGCGAATGTTATCATTATGTCTCCCTCGACTCTCCGCTTTCTCAAGAGGAAAGCGCCGCAACGCTCGGAGAGCTGATCAGCTCGGACGTCAACGATTACGATACCGTTGAACGTCGCATGGACCTTCAACAGGCGCTTAGCCAATTGAAGGAACAAGAGCAGAAAGTTCTGCTGCTGGCTTTCCAAGAAGGCCAATCGCAGCGGGCGATCGCGCAGAAGCTCGGCGTCTCCCAAATGAGCGTATCCCGGATTCAGAAACGCGCCACCGAAAAGCTGAAACAAATCATGTCCAATTCTTCCTCGTTATGAAAAAAGAAGACGACAGTTTATATCCAGAAATGGCCGATCCCATCCCTTTGTATCGAGATGGCTCGGCCATTTTGTTTGCGTTTGTTCCGGATCAAGCGCCGCCTTTGCGGCCTTCCTTGATCAGGCTGCCCATATAGTCGAAAAAGTCGCTGACATAAGGAACGCCCAGGCTCGCCATCACGGAAGCGATCCAAGTGAGAAGGGCGATGACGACGACCGTGCCTACGGATAAACCCAGACCGCGAGCCACTCCCGCCGTAAAGTTGGAGATGATGCGCCTTTTCCAATCGGTGTAATTTTCGACGAGGTCTTTGAAATCGCCTTTTCGCAGAGCGACGGAGATGTCTTCCAGCTGTTTGTTCAACCGGGAGACTTCGTGGCGCAGCTCGAACGGATGATCTTTGGATAAGTCTCTCGGACGCAAGGTTCCGTCCTGCGTACGTTCGTTTTGTTCGATAGTGCCGCTGGCGAATCGGTCGCCCGGATTAGGGCGCGTCTCTGTAGGTGTCATGGCATATCCCTCCGCTTTCGGTCATGATAGTCGATAGAACGAGGTCGGCAAGCTCGGAAGCCCGATAAAAAAAGCCGGCTGATTCAGCCGGCTTTTCGAACATTTCGCCAGATTACAGAACAGGCTTTTCGCTTGTCGGCGTACCGGAGTTCAAAGATTTGAGCTCGTCTTTGGTTTCAGCGGCTTTGTCCGCAGTCTCGGACATGATTTCTTTGTCCGCTTTGGCTGCTTCGTTGGCGACGTCGGCCGAAGCCGTTTTTACGGTTTCGCCCACATCGGCGGAGGCGTCTTTTACGGCTTCCGCGACATCGGCTCCGTTTTTGCGAACGGATTGGACGACGTTGGACGTTTTTTCGCTTACGGACTGGGCGAGGGTAGTCGCTTTTTCGCTGACGACGCCCGCGGCCGTTTGCACTTTCTCGCCTACGACGCCGGCAGCCGTTTGAACCTTGTCGCCGACGACCGAAGCGGTGTCTTTGGCTTTGAGGCCGATCGTGCTTGCTACGCCTTTGGTTTTATCCGTAGCTACGCCGACTTTGTCGGAAATGTCGCTGCGAAGATCGCGTCCCGGTTTCGGGGCGAACAGCAGGGCTGCCGCCGCGCCGATCAGACTGCCGATCAGAAGGCCTTTCGCGAAAGTGCTGCCGCTTTGTGCCGGATATTCTCTTTCTGCTTCGTTCATACAAAATCACTCCTTAAGTGTAGTAGTCATGGGCCGTGCGGTTGCAAGTGCAAAGCGTTCCAACCGCTCCGTCAGACCGAAATCGAATGTCTAGGCCGCGCGTCTGAACAACTTAGCAAAGAGTCCAAGAATCAGGACGAAGATGGCAGTTCCAAAGACGGCCGGAATGATCGCGAAGCCCGCGATGTTCGGACCGAAGTCCCCGAACAGCAGGTTGCCGACCCAAGCACCGGCCAAACCGGCTACCGCTGCGCCTATGATACCGCCCGGCATCATATTATCGGCCAACGCGTCTCCGATAAAACCGATGACGATGGCCATGATCAGGCTAATGACCAATCCCCACATCCGGCTCACCTCCGTTCCCGGCTTCTTGCTTGCGCAGTGTCCGACAGGATTGCGCCGCCGCTCTTAATTGCTATATAAACGTCCCTTTTCCCGCTGAAACAATCTGAATCGCAGAGCCGCGCGGGATTCGAGCAGCGTTTAAACGGCAAAAGCCCGGCTTCCCGCTCCATAGAGAGCGCGGAAAGCCAGGCTTTGCACAAGAGGTATGATCTAAGATGTCGAGCGGCATATACGCGCTTATTTCCGGCGCAGTCGACCCAGTTCGGAAGCGATCGCTTCGACTTCGGAAATGCTGAGTGAAGGCTTGTTGATCACGAGGTCGTAGACATCGAAGATATCTTCGTACTGATCGACGGAGAACGAAGAAGGCTGCATTGCGGCTCCGGAAGCCATCCGAAGCTTGTTCTTGATCGCTTCGATCATGTATTCCACATTTTCCTGAGTGGGGTTGGACAAATCCATGTATAATCTCCTTCCGGCAGACGAATCCCGTCGGATACTGCACAAGCGAAGACGTCCTGACGGAATCGGGATTCCGCGCAGAGCGCGTTGCGTTGCGACGGCTCATGTTCTCCCATTGTAGCATGATCCGCCGGTACGCTCATCCCTTTTTGCAGAATACCCGCGAAGTGGGGTAAAATCGAATGAGACATGAACGAACAAACCGCAAGATCGAAGAGGTGAAAGCAAGGATTGAGTATAAGCGAATCGGTGTGGGCTCAGACGCAAGAAGGAAGACGGGAAGATCGTTATGCCGATCTGAACGAGCTGTTTGGAGAAACGGCGTCGATCTATCGCCCTAACGAATTGGCTTTTCTTTGTATCGGCACGGATCGCTCCAGCGGAGACGCTTTCGGTCCGCTTGTCGGCAGCCGGCTTCAAGCAGCGGGGTTCCCGCATGTTTTCGGCACGCTGGACGAATTATGCGATGCGACCCGTCTGGAGCGGATGCTGACCCGGCTGCCGCAAGGACTGCCGGTCGTAGCATTCGACGCTTGTCTCGGCAAGCCCGGATCGATCGGCAAGTTTCTGCCGCGGAGAGCGCCGCTGATTCCCGCGGGTTCGATGAAAGGGAACTTTGCTCCGGTCGGCGATTACAGCGTGGCGGCCGTCGTCAATGCGCACGGACCGAAGCCTTATCAGGCTTTGCAGACGGCTTCGCTGCGTGTGGTGCTTGAATTGGCGGACACGGCCGCGGAAGCCGCGATTCGGAACTTCGGTTTGCGGCCTGCGCAGTTTAAATAGGCGGAGAGACCCAAGAAAAACGGGAACGAAGAAGCGCCGTGACCGATAGCGATCTTTATTAAGGAGGAACATTGCGAGATGGAGAGATTGGCGATCGAAGGACTGCCGATCCGTTATGCGGATCGGGGAGAAGGCACCGCGGTGGTACTGCTGCACGGTTTCGTAGGCAGCGCCGATTATTGGGAGCGGATCGTGCCGCTGCTGGAAGGACATTTCCGCTGCATCGTGCCCGATTTGCTCGGCCACGGAGAATCGGAAGCTCCGCCGGGGCCTTACACGATCGAACGCATGGCCGACGGCGTGGCCGAACTGCTCGACGCGCTCGGCATCGAGCAAGCCGTGCTGCTCGGGCATTCGATGGGCGGATATACCGCTTTATCGTTCGCGGAGCGGTATCCGAACCGGTTGTCCGCGTTCGGATTGATCCATTCCATGCCGCTGCCCGACGATGCGGCGGGCAAAGAGAAGCGCGACGCGGTCGCCGAGCGCGTGCTCCGCGAAGGCGTGCGCCCGTTCGTGGAGCAGTCCGCGCCGAACTGGTTCGCGCCGGATAACGCCAAGCGCATGCGCGCCGAGCTTGCGCGCGTGCAGGAGATCGGCTTCGCGACGAAGCCGGAAGGCGCCGCGGGCGCGGCGCTCGCCATGCGCGACCGGCCGGATCGCGGGCAGGTCATCCGCGATTCCGAGCTGCCCGTGCTGCTGATCGCGGGCAGCGAAGACGGCATCGCGCCGCCGGAGAAAGCTTTTGCCGCGGAGAATTCCCGTACGGTCAAGCGCACGATCGAAGGCGCGGGCCATATGAGCCTGTTCGAAGCGCCGCAGGAATTGGCAAGGCAGATCGCTTCTTTTGTCGAAAGTCTGTAAAGGCGGGATTCCATTGTTAAGAAAAGATTATTTGACGCGCATGATCGAAGAGATGACCGAAGCCGTCGGCGAGATGTTGGGCTTGCGCCGGCAGCAGAAGAACGAACAGGCACTGGAGAAATTGGACGGCGTGCTCAAACGGAATTTCCGCATGAGCGAGCAGATGCTGCGCTCGCTTCCACCGGAAGAACTGATTCAGCTGTTCCGGCAGCGCGGCGAAGCGGTCGATGCGGAGAGCATTCAATTGGTCGCCCGCATGCTTCAAGAGAACGCGGAGATTCGCGAGAACATGGGCGAAGAGCAAGAAGTCGCGCTCGCGCGCATCAAGGCCCTGCACCTGTATCTCTATGCCGCTTTGAACGGAGGCAGCCGAGAACTCGTGGATTATCCCGTCCGCATCGAAGAGATGAGAACGCTGCTCGAACGGTACCGGCTGCCTGCCGCCGTCGAACGGTTGATCATGCTGTACGAAGAACGCGAAGGACATTACGTGCAGGCGGAAGACGCCATGTATCGGATGCTGAACGCGAGCCCCGAAGACGATCGGAACGCGCTGGAAGAAGGCCGGATGTTTTATGCCCGGCTGTCCGCGCTCGAAGACGATAAGCTGCAAACCGGAGGCCTGACTCGAGCCGAACTCGAAGAAGGAATCGAAGCTTTGCAGGATTAGCGAGAGGATGAGAAAGACCCTATGCAAACGATTAACGAATTATTGGGCGCCGTGCTGCCGGAAGGCAAACTCGTGACCGCGACCTTGAGCCAGCCGAGACGCAAAGAAGAAGGCGCGTATACCAAAGTCGCCGTCAAACCGGTGCTGCTCAAGAACGAACTGCATTATCAGCTTGCGTACCATTACGAGAAAAAAGTCACGCATGATAACTTGACGCCCGACGACGCGTTCGCCAAGCTGTCCGACCTGCTCGAAAACGAAATGCGTCAGGCTTTGTTTTGCACGCTGGAAGCCGATTATCAGGTTTTGATCAGCAAAAAAGGCAAAACGGGCATTTTGAAAAAGCCGCCGACCAAAAAAGAAGCGCCGAACCTGTCGCATAATCGCAAAAAGACGTATGTTTTGGACGAAGGACAACCGGTGCCTTTTCTGGTCGAACTGGGCGTCATGAACGACAAAGGCCGCGTGTTGGCCGCCAAATACGATAAGTTCCGTCAGATCAATCGTTTCCTCGAGATGGTACGCGACATTCTGCCGGCGCTGCCTCAAGACCGCAAGCTGACGATCGTCGATTTCGGCTGCGGCAAGTCGTATCTGACATTCGCGCTGTATCATTATCTGGCCGTGCAGGAAGGATTCGAGCTGAACGTCGTGGGACTCGATCTCAAAGCGGACGTGATCGAACACTGCGAAGCGCTGGCGCGCACGCTGAATTACGACGGGCTGCATTTCCGCATCGGCGATATCGCCGACTATAACGAATTCGATGCCGTGGATATGGTGATCACGCTGCATGCCTGCGATACGGCAACCGACGCCGCGTTGGAGAAGGCCGTCCGCTGGGGCGCTTCGGCGATTTTGTCCGTGCCTTGCTGCCAACACGAACTGTTCGCGCAGGTCCGCAGCGAGACGTTGGAGCCGCTGCTTTCGCACGGAATCTTGAAAGAACGCTTTGCCGCGCTCGCCACGGATGCCGTTCGTTCGAAACTGCTCGATATCGTCGGATACAAGACGCAGCTGCTCGAATTCATCGACATGGAGCACACGCCGAAAAACATTCTGATCCGCGCGGTCAAATCGGGAGAACCGGATACCGGCGCGCTGTGGCAGGAGTACGAGACGTTCCGCAATTTCCTCGGCGCCGAGCCGTATCTGGAAAACGCGCTGCGCGATCGCTTGCCGTCGGCTTCGACGCTCTGAGTGTTCGCTCGCCGCTGGCTTTAACGCAAAAAGATCGGACGTAACGAATCAAATCGCATGCAGAGGAAAGAGGGAAAACGTTGAGCGTAATATCGGACATCGTGGCGCAGTTGTTTGCGTGGATCCAAGGGCTCGGTTATTTCGGCATCATGTTCGGCCTGATGGTCGAAGTCATTCCCAGCGAGATCGTATTGGCTTACGGCGGCTTTCTCGTCTATTCGGGAGATATCAACTTCTGGGGCGCGGTGCTGTTCGGCACCATCGGAGGCGTCGTCGCCCAACTGTTCATTTACTGGATCAGCCGTTACGGCGGACGTCCGGTGCTGAAACGGTTCGGCAAATACATTTTTATCAAAGAATCGCATATCGATCACGCCGAGACATGGTTCAATAAGTACGGAGCGGGAATTATCTTCACGGGACGTTTTATCCCGGTCGTGCGGCACGCGATCTCGATTCCGGCCGGATTGGCGAAAATGCCGACTTGGCGCTTTACGCTGCTGACCACTTTAGCCGTCATTCCGTGGTCGATCCTGTTCGTGTTCTTGGGCTACCAACTCGGCGGCCAATGGGAGCAGATCGACGAGAAAGCTTCGCCTTACGTCATGCCGATCATCGTAGGCGCGGTATTCGTGCTTGCCGTTTATTTGATCGTTAAAGCGATGTTGACCCGTCGAAGAAAAAGCCGTGTTTGATTCGGATTTCGTAACTTGAAAAGAAAAGAGGGAGATCATGAGCAAATCCAATTTGAAGTCGCGTTTCGGTACGGGGCTCAGCCCGCAGGGATTCATGGATTCGATGGAAAAAAACAAAGAAACGTTCGCGGCGGGGTATCGCGATTTCGCATGGAAAAACGCAGAAGACCGTTCGTTCTTCGAAGGGCTCCGCGAACGCGAAGACCTGCGCTGCGTGATTCTCGCGGCCGATTGGTGCGGGGACGTGGCGCGTAACGTGCCGGTCGTATTCCGCGTTCTCGAAACGGCGGATATGCCTGTCGACGTGCTGATTCTGGAAGAAAACTTCGATCTGATGGACGAGTACCTGACGATGGGCGGCCGTTCCGTGCCGATCGTCATCTTCGCGAACGCCGAAGGCGAACCGCTGCTGCAATGGGGACCGCGTCCGGAGAAAGTGCAGGAACTGATGCGCAAGTTCAAAGCGGAGAACCCGGATCGCGAAGCGGCGGATTACGCCGACAACATGAAAGTCGTTCGCGAGCAGATGGCGGAACGTTACGGCGAAGGCACCTCGATTCACGAAGTGATCGTGCACGAGCTGCGTACGCTGCTGGCGGGGGTGTAAGATGCTGCGCGTCGAGACATTTAATCTGGGACCGCTGCAAACCAATGCCTACCTGCTGCGCGGAGAAGACGATCTCAAAGCCGTAGTCATCGACCCCGGCATGAATCCGGCCGCGCTGCTGCGCCGGGTCGAGCATCTGCATATCGAAGCCGTGCTGCTGACGCATGCGCATTTCGACCATATCGGCGGCGTCGAAGCGCTGCGCAAACTCAAAGGCTGTCCGGTATACGTGCATGATCTGGAAGCCGGATGGTTGGAAGACGCGAAACTGAACGGATCGGCCAAATGGGCAGAACTCGGAGGTCCGATCACGGCTTCGCCCGCCGAATTCGCGCTCGCAGAAGGGCAGACGCTGAGTCTGATCGGCAACGAATTCAACGTGCTGCATACGCCGGGGCATTCGCCGGGCAGCGTCAGTTTCTTGTGCGGCAAAGACCTGTTCGCCGGCGACGTATTGTTCCGCGAAGGCGTGGGACGCACGGATCTGTACGGCGGACGGCAGGGCGATCTGGTCGATTCGATTCGCTTGAAGCTCTATAAGCTGCCCGACGATACGGTCGTTTATCCGGGTCACGGCCCGCGCACCAAGATCGGTTACGAAAAAATAAACAATCCGTTCGTACCCGCTTCTTGAACCTATGCGGTACGTACAAGTCCGGATATCTCGAATTTTTCGTATCAAAAGTATGGACAACACCGGGACGCGGTAGTATATTACTATACAGTTAGTGGATGCAATGATTTGATGAATTTAAAACGCGCCGAATGCGGAGATGGCCTCGATCCATTCTTACGCGGCGCACATGACGCCTGCGAAGCACGCAAGCTGAGGAATTAATTCCCGGTTTGCGTTCTTTTTTTTTGCTATTTAATGGGGGATTATTGGCGAAAATGGCAATTAGATGGCCGTTATGCAGCTTGAGCGGTCACAAGGCCAGAGAAGCACTCGAGGAGGACGAATCGAATTGGACGGAGCCAAACTAGTGAGACTGTTGGAAGCGAAGGACGGGGCGGGGAGCGGTGAAATGACGGAGAAGCGCTTGGAATCGCAAACGGGACAAACGCAGGCGGATCGACCTAGAGAAAGCGGTGCATGCCAATCGGATCGCCGGCCGGCATCGGTGTTGACATGGAACAATGCGAAATTGAACGGGAATCGGATCGCGCAGCCTTGGCACGAGCGGCTGCGCCGGATTCGCGGCGATCAAGACTTGAATTTCTGACTGCTTTTATAAGTGCGCGTCTTTCCTCTCGGTCGTTTTGCAGGTGCTTACTGAAAAAGGGTTGATTTTCACGAAAAACCGGCATAAAGTGAGCCTATGGCGTGGACATCCTAACCTTTTTTTAGTAGGATATAATCTAAGCATTTGCAGTTATATTCGTTTTCGCGCAAGAGTGGACCATAAAGCCCGGAACGTCCCGGTGGGCCGGACTTTGTAGATGACGACCGAGGGGGAGAAAGAATGCTTCATCTGGGAGAAAAAATCGTGATCGTCGCGGACGTCTTCGAACAAAATCTTCCTGTGGGAGAATACGGGTATTTGATCGCTTACGACCGTAATCCGGATAATGTTTTCGATTATATCATTCGGATCCCGCAGGCTAACCGCAACTTTTTCGTAACCGACAAAGACATCGAGCCGGAAGAGAACGTGCTGCGCTTCGAGGCTGAACAGATTGAACGCGCCGCGTTGATCGATTACGCGTTGGCGACACATAACGAGAAGCTGTTCCATCAAGTGATGAACGGAGAGATCGAAGCCGCCGAATCGGAGTCGGAAGCCGAAGCTTCCGCCAAAGAGGAGCCCATGTCGCAAGCCGAGTTCATTAAACGCATCAACTTACGAGCATGGATTTAGAGTCGGCGAATGCCGGCTTTTTTCTTTGTCCGAAAAGGCCGTTATCCCGCCCCGCCGCTTTTTCGGGCAGACAGGATAAGCTTTCCGGTCATTCGAGAGACTTAGCGATCCTCTGGATTTTTGCGGGGGGGTCACCTATAATGGGGACATTGAAGCCTTGCGGCACTTTAACTCTTTAAACGATAGGAGAACAGCGATGAAAATTACCGTTGAACAAGTCGAGCATGTAGCGAAGTTGGCTCGGCTGAAGATAAACGACGACGAAAAAGAAATGTTCGCCGAACAGCTCAGCGCGATCTTGCAGTACGCGGAGAAGCTCGAAGAGTTGAACACCGAAGGCGTAGAACCGACGACGCACGTCCTGCCGCTGCACAGCGTCATGCGCGAAGACGTCGTACAAGACAGCCTGCCGATCGAACGGGTTCTGCATAACGCGCCGGAAGACGAAGACGGACAATTCCGCGTGCCTGCGGTACTGGATTGATTCGCAAGATTTAACGAGTTAACGATTAAGCGGAGGTGCGATAGTGACATTGTTCGATTTGGGACTTCGTGAGATTCAAAACCGGATTCAAGCCGGCGAACTGTCCGTGACCGAATTGGTCAAGGAATCCCTACATAAAGTCGGGGAACGGGACGAGAAAGTAAAAGCATTTTTGACGGTCGACGAAGCCGGAGCGCTTGCGGCCGCGGCGAAATTGGACGAGAGATTGGCATCGGGCGGCGAGCGGGGCTTGTTGTTCGGTCTGCCTGCCGGCGTCAAAGACAATATCGTGACGGAAGGGCTGCGCACGACCTGCGCGAGCCAATTCCTGCGCGATTTCGATCCGGTATACGACGCGACCGTGGTCAAGAAACTTCGCGCGGCGGACAGCGTCACGATCGGCAAGCTGAACATGGACGAGTTCGCGATGGGCGGCTCCAACGAGAATTCCAGCTTCTATCCGGTACGCAATCCTTGGAATTTGGACCGCGTTCCGGGCGGTTCCAGCGGCGGCTCCGCGGCGTCGGTCGCGGCCGGCGAAGTCTACTTCTCGCTGGGTTCCGATACGGGCGGTTCGATCCGTCAACCCGCTTCTTACTGCGGCGTAGTCGGATTGAAGCCGACTTACGGCTTGGTATCGCGTTTCGGCTTGGTGGCGTTCGCTTCCTCGCTGGATCAGATCGGTCCGGTCACCCGCAACGTGGAAGACGCGGCTTACGTGCTGCAGGCCATCGCGGGACATGACGATCGGGATTCGACATCGGCGAACGTGAACGTGCCGGACTATGCTTCCGCGCTGACGGGCGACGTCAAAGGGCTGCGCATCGCCGTGCCGAAAGAATATATCGGCGAAGGCGTCGATCCGCAGGTCAAAGAATCCGTCATGGCGGCGATTCGCCAACTGGAAGCGCTCGGCGCGACTTGGGAAGAAGTGTCCATGCCGCATACCGAATATGCGCTGGCGGCTTATTACCTGCTGTCGTCCTCGGAAGCTTCGTCCAATCTGGCTCGTTTCGACGGGGTTCGTTATGGCGTGCGCGCCGATAACCCGGACAATCTGCTCGACCTCTATTTGAAGTCGAGAAGCGAAGGTTTCGGAGACGAAGTGAAGCGCCGCATCATGCTGGGTACCTACGCGCTGAGTTCCGGCTACTACGACGCCTACTATCTGAAGGCGCAGAAAGTCCGGACTTTGATCAAACAGGACTTCGACAACGTGTTCGAGAAGTTCGACGTGATCGTGGGACCTACCGCTCCGACGACCGCTTTCGCGATCGGTTCGCAATCCGACGATCCGCTGACCATGTACCTGAACGACATCTTGACGATTCCGGTCAGCTTGGCGGGCGTTCCGGCGATCAGCATTCCTTGCGGATTCGTCGACGATATGCCGGTCGGTCTTCAGATCATCGGCAAGCCGTTCGACGAACAGACCGTGCTGCGCGTTTCGCACGCGTTCGAGCAGCATACCGATCATCATACACGCCGCCCGCAGATTTAATCCGCGCGCGTTTATAGAGGAGGAAATGCTTGTAATGTCCACCGTACAATACGAAACGGTCATCGGACTCGAAGTGCACGTCGAGCTGCATACGAAGTCCAAGATCTTCTGCGGCTGCTCCACCGAATTCGGGGCGCCGCCCAATACGCATACCTGCCCGGTCTGCCTCGGGCATCCCGGCGTGCTGCCGGTATTGAACCGTCAAGCCGTCGAATACGCGATCAAAGCCGCTATGGCGCTGAACTGTCAGATCGCCGACATCAGCCATTTCGACCGCAAGAACTATTTCTATCCGGATTCGCCGAAGGCGTATCAGATCTCCCAAGCCGGACGCCCGATCGGCGAACACGGCTGGATCGATATCGAAGTCGACGGCAAGACGAAGCGCATCGGCATCACCCGTCTTCATTTGGAAGAAGACGCCGGCAAGCTGACCCATACGGGCGCGTTCGGCTCTCTGGTCGACTTCAACCGCGTAGGTACGCCGCTGGTGGAGATCGTCTCCGAACCGGAGATCTCTTCGCCGGAAGAAGCGCGCGCTTACCTCGAGAAGATGCGCGCGATCATGCAGTACTGCGAAGTCTCGGACGTGAAGATGGAAGAAGGTTCGCTTCGCTGCGACGCCAACATCAGCTTGCGTCCGCAGGGCCAGAAAGAGTTCGGCATCCGCGCCGAACTCAAGAACATGAACTCGTTCCGCGGCGTGCAGCGCGGTTTGGAGTACGAAGAAGTCCGCCAAGCCGAGATTCTCGACGAAGGCGGACAGGTCGTGCAGGAGACTCGCCGCTGGGACGAAACCAAAGGGCAGACGTTCTCCATGCGCGGCAAAGAAGAAGCGCATGACTATCGCTACTTCCCGGACCCCGATCTGGTGACGGTCGAGATCGGCGCGGACTGGAAAGAGCGGATCGGCGCGACCATTCCGGAACTTCCGGATGCCCGCAGAGCCCGTTACAGCGCGGATTACGGTCTTCCGGCCTACGACGCGCAGGTCATTACTTCTTCGAAGCCGCTGGCGGATCTGTTCGAAGAAAGCTTGAAGTACACGGAAGACGCCAAATCCGTGTCCAACTGGATCATGGGCGACCTGCTCGGCCACCTGAACACGAGCGGCCTCGAACTGAGCGCGGTTCCGCTGACCGGACAAGGACTGGGCGAGCTCGTCGGATTGATCGGCAAAGGCACGGTCAGCAACAAGATTGCCAAGACCGTGTTCAAAGAAATGCTGGCAAGCGGCAAACTTCCGCAGCAGATCGTGGAAGAACAGGGGCTTGTGCAGATCAGCGACGAGGGTGCCATCAAGGCGATCGTGGTTGAAGTCGTTGCCGCCAATCCGCAGTCGGTCGAAGATTACCGCGCCGGCAAAGATAAGGCGATCGGCTTCTTGGTCGGTCAGGTCATGAAGCAGAGCAAGGGCAAAGCCAACCCGGGGTTGGTCAACAAACTGCTCTTGGAATTGCTCCAGAACTGATCGGATACCGGCCGTTCGGCTGTATAGAAGGCGCGTTCGTGCAGGCGAACGCGCCTTTCTTCATGTCTTTTCGCGCAGCGCGCACCCGAAGCCGACGCGTTACGTTCGCGCGAACGTAACGCGATTTCTAACGTCTAGGCAAGCGAAGGACGAGCCCGCGCGGGAAGCCTTGACGAATTTCGGTTAATACTGAGTGAAGGAGCGAGGAAATGGGGACGATTCATAAGCTCGATATGTCGGACGATTCCCGGGTCGAAGAACTTTTGCGTTTGCAGACCGTCGCTTATCGTTTGGAAGCCCGGTTGATCGGTTTCGACGAAATTCCGCCTTTGGCGGATACGATAGAGACCCTCAAACGCAGCAGCGACGTTTTTTACGGATATTTGGCGGAAAACGGCGAATTGGTCGGCGCGATCGCGGTCGAAGAAGAAAGACCCGGCGAGTTGACGTTAACGCGCATGATGGTAAGGCCGGATTGTTTCCGGCAGGGAATCGCGAGCCGGCTGATCGAATACGTTTTTGCGCGGTATCCCGATTTTTCGGCTTATATCGTTTCGACCGGAACCCGCAACGAACCGGCGATGAATCTTTATAAGCGTTTCGGTTTTGTTCCGTTCAAGAGCGAAGCGATCGCCCCGGGCGTGGAATTGACGACGATGGAACGCGGCCGCAAGCTTAGAAATCGGTCGGCCGATTCGGATTGACGATTGACGGATTGATTGAATGATAAGGAGTAGCAAGCTAATGACGAATCCTTGGGTTATCGATAATATTCACATTTTGCTCCGTTTGGTCTGCGCGGTTCTGCTCGGCGGTTTGATCGGCTGGGAACGGGAACGATCCAGTCACGCTGCCGGTCTGCGCACGCATATTTTGGTTTCGGTCGGATCGACCCTCATCATGCTGTTGTCGATGTACGGCTTCGTGGCCTTCGTCGATCAGCCCAGCGTCAGAGTCGATCCGGCGCGTCTGGCGACCGCGGTCATCTCGGGCATCGGTTTTCTGGGAGCAGGGACCATCTTGTTTACCGGCAAATCGATTACCGGATTGACCACCGCGGCCTCGTTATGGGTCGTAGCGGCGATCGGTCTGGCGGTAGGCGCCGGATTCTACTTTGCCGCGATCTTGACCACGCTGTTCGTTTTCTTGACCCTTCTGGTGTTGAACGTCGTCGAACAGCGCTATATTCGCGGCCACCATACCCATATCGTGACCGTTCGAGGGCGAACGGGGAGCGGTTTGATGGAGAACGTATCGGCTTTCATGAAAGAACGAGAGGTAAGAATCCGCAAGATGGAAGTGCATATGGGCGGAGAAGGTCCGGTTACCGAATCGGGCTCGTCTTCTTCCGTTGCGGAAGTCGTCATGCATCTGACCTCCGAAAAAAGAATGGATCCTGCCGAAATGACTCATCAACTGCTGCGCATGGACGGCGTCTATTCGGTCGCGATCGAGTAGACGCGTCCGCATGCCGGAATAAAGGAGGGGGTCATCATGGGCAAAACGGACAAGACCAAAAACAAAACCAAGAAGCAGAAACGCAAGTTGATCGCCTGTCTGCTGTCCGCTGTCGTTCCCGGCACCGGCCATATTTACCTCGGATTGATTCAGAAAGGCTTCTCTTTCGTTTTGACGATTTTGTTGGTGATCGAAGCTCTTTTGTATTTCTCGGCAACGGGAATCAAGATCAATGTTCCGCTGCTGATTCTGTTGGGATTGATGGTTCCGGTCATTTACTTTTACAGCGTATACGACGTGCTTCAAGCGACCGACCGCGTCAACGAGAGACGCAAGGCCCGAGAGAACGAACTGTACGATTGGCGGAAAAGCGTGACGTTCGCTTTGATCCTGCTCGGAGAAGGGACGCTGCTGCTGATCCTGCACAGTCGGCCTTTCTGGTTCCGGCAGTTGATCGAGTCCTACGGACGCGAGATCGCGGCAGCCGGTCTGGTGCTTTTGGGACTAGCGTTTGCCGTTGTTCAAGCTTTCAGTATTCGCCGGGCGGCGGCTCAGCCGGGCTCCGCTCCCGTGCGGCCGCGGAAGCAGCCGAAAACTGCGGCAAAGGAGGGATCTCATGATTCCTAAAATCCGCATCGGCCGTTGGACCGCCGCGCTCGTGCTGATCGCCGTCGGCCTGCTGCTGCTTAACGACGAGCTGCGCGGACGGGACGACATGCTGCAATTGATCCGTTTTTGGCCAGCCGTTTTCGTGTTGTGGGGAATCGAATATCTGGTTATGCTGTTGACGTTTCGTCGGCGCGGCGGATTGAGACGGAGGTTTCGTATCGATTTCGCAGGCATGCTTATCGCGTCGCTGCTCAGCGTCTCGGTGTTTATCGTCACGCAGCAGAACCATTACCTGCATCTCTGGAACAAAGTCAGTCTCGACTTGACCAGTTCCGCGATCGAGTTCAGCGAGGCGGAAGGGAACAAATTCGCCAAACCTTCCGTGGACGTCGCGGCGTCGCTCGAAATGACCGGTTTATCCGTCGAAGGCATCAACGGAGATATCGTGATCCGCCGCGGATTCTCCGATCGGATCCGTATCCGCAGCACCGTCTGGGTCGATCAAGCCGAGCCCGAACAAGCGAAAGCCGTTGCCGAGAAAAGCGGGGTCAAGGTCGAAGAAGGAGAAACGTTGACCCTTACGACGCAATCCGAACCTTACGGAACGTCGGGCCGCCGGCAGCCGCGCATCGATCTGGAGATCCTGCTTCCGCCGGAGCGGAGTTTCGATATGAATGTTCGAACGAACGGCGGTTCCGTCACGCTGAACGGCGTTCAAGCGCTGCGTTCGATCTCCGTTCAGACCGGCGGAGGCAAGCTTGAATTCATCAACGTCGTCGGCAGCATCGCGGCCTCCACGTCCAGAGGAAGCATCCGTCTCGATACCGTGGCGGGCAACGTCAAAGCCGATACGCAACAGGGCGATATCGAGAGTTCGAACGTGGCCGGTTCCGTGAATTTGACGACCATTCTCGGCAACGTCGCCGCGACCGGCACGCTCGGCGATATCGCGATCGACTCCCGAAACGGCAGCATCGACGTCGGCGGCGTCAACTTCGGGTTGTCCGCGCAAACGCTGAACGGCAACGTGAACGTCCGCTCGCGAACGGTAGGCGGCAATTGGTCGGTCTACAGCGCCGTCGGCCGCATCGATCTGACGCTGCCGCCGTTCGGGAATTACGAAATGAAAGGCTCCAACGGCTACGGCGATATTCGCAGCGAGCTGCCGTTCGCGATCGAAGATCGCACGCTGAGCGGCACTTACGGCGACGGCGAGTTTACGGTAAACGTGGACGGAAACGGCGATCTGAACATCTACAAAAGCGAGTAACCGCCGAACCTTCGAAGTTCACACGTTGACAAAAAATATTCACAAACCTTACAATGGAGAGTAACCCGAGGAATAAGGCAAGGAGGAGAACGAGATGACGACACGCGTGCAACATGCTTTGGAACAGCTGAAAATCAACGGTGTACGCATCACTCCCCAAAGACATGCCATTTTGACCTACCTCATGGAGAATATGGGTCATCCGACTGCGGACGAGATCTATCGCGCGCTGTGTCCTCAATTTCCGAGCATGAGCGTCGCCACCGTATACAACAATCTCAAGATGCTGATCGAAGCCGGGATGATCCACGAATTGACTTACGGAGACAACTCCAGTCGGTTCGATGCGAACGTCAGCGAGCATTATCATATTATCTGCGAGAAATGCGGCAAGATCGAAGATTTCCATCATCCTTACTTGGAGGAAGTCGAGCGCTCCGCGGCGCAATCGACGGGATTCGCGGTCAAAGGTCACCGGCTGGAAGTGTACGGAGTATGCAAAAGTTGCAGCGAACATTGACGTTTGCTTACAATAAGGCGTGTGGAGCCGATTCGGGCTCCCGCGCTTTTTTTTGTGGCGTATCTTGGCAAAACGTGCAGAAGGGAAGCTGTTGAAGAGTGAGCAGAAGCAGGCAGAGACGCATTCGGAAAAAGAACCGATTAGGCAGGGCGCTGCTGCTGGGCGTAGTCGTCGCGGGCGCGGCATGGGGAGTGTGGCAGTTCTTGCCGAACTTCTCGCATCAAGAACCGGAGTGGTCGGGTAAAAGCAAACCCGTTTTTATAGAAGGACAATGGAGCGGTTATACCGCAAAAGGGGAAGGCGCAACGCTGAAGCTCCCTCTTCCGCTGGTGCAAAAACAGATCGATGCCTACGCTTACGGCGATCCCGACGGGGAGACGGCTATTTTGACGACTGCGCACGATATGCTGGTTTTGAAAAAAGACGGCAAAGAAGCCGAATTGAACGGGGCGTCCTATAAGCTTGCCGTCGCCGCCGAAGACGCGGACGGCGTCATGTATGTACCGGTCGAACCGCTCGAGCGCCTGTACGGGATCCGGATCGCGGAAGAGAGTCCCGAAGGCAGCGTGATCGTGCTGAAGGCCGGCGAAAAGTTCCGGACCGCTTCCGCCGTGGACGGGGGCTGGCTGCGTTCGCCTAAACTTCGAAGCGAAGCGTCCGTCAAATCGCCGATCGTGGCCGATTTGGAAGACGGGACGAAACTGCGCGTGTGGAGCGAGAAAGACGGTTGGCTGTATGCGCAGACCGATGACGGGCGCGCCGGCTATATTCCGGACAAAGACGTGCAAACGGGCAAGGAAGAAACCGTCCCTTCCCTCGAGGTCAAGCCTACCGAAGCTTCGGGCGAGTGGGCGAAGCGGAAAATCAATCTGGCTTGGGAAGCCGTCTATGAACGCAAACCGAATCCGGACGTCATCGAAGAAATGAAAGGCGTGAACGTCGTCAGCCCGACTTGGTTTTCGCTCAAAGACGGCGATGGAAACGTCAGCAGCAAAGCGGATTCGGCTTATGTCGGACGGGCTCACAATCGGGGCAAGCAGGTCTGGGGGTTGTTCAGCAACGGCTTCGAAGCCGATTGGACGCGCGCCATGCTCGGGGACTACGAGACTCGTTCGCGCGCGATCGGACAAGTGCTGGAACATGCCGAGACGTTTAAACTGGACGGCATCAATCTCGATTTCGAAAATGTGTATACCGAAGACAAGGCTCCGTTCGTAGAGTTCGTGCGGGAGTTTACCGTACGGGCGCGGGCGCAAGGATTGACCGTGTCGATCGACGTGACGCCGAAATCTTCGACCGAAATGTGGTCGGCTTTCTTGGACCGCCGAGCGTTGGGCGAGACCGTCGACTTCATGATGGTGATGGCATACGACGAACACTGGGCCAGCAGTCCGGAAGCCGGTTCCGTCGCTTCGCTTCCTTGGGTAGAAAAAGCGGTGAAGCGGATTCTGGAAGAAGACGAAGTCCCGGCGGCCAAACTCGTTCTGGGCATTCCGCTCTACACGCGGGTGTGGACCGAAACGACCGAAGACGGCAAGACCAAAGTCACTTCTTCGGCCGTAGGCATGGAAACTTCCCAACGGCTGGTCGCCGAAAGCGGCGCCAAAAAAGAGTTCTTGGAAGACGTAGGCCAAAATTATGCGCAGTATACGGAAGACGGGGCGACCAAACGCATCTGGTTGGAAGACGGCGAATCGTTAAAGCGCCGCGTCGGGCTTGCCGATCAGTACGGGCTTGCCGGAGTGGCGAGTTGGACGCGCAGTTTCGCTTCCGCGGAAGCATGGGAAATATTGCAGACCGTTAACGGAAAATAATACGCGTTAAAAGAATGAGCCTCCGAACAAAGAAGGAATAGACCGCCCGGCGTAGAATAACAAGGGACGGCAAAACGCGGAATGTATAGCGTTCGTCGCCAAACGGATCGCGGGGCGGCCTAATCGGGAGGGGGGAGCAAAAATGAATCCATTTACGTTCGGCGGTCGGAATGCGGACGAACCCGTTCCTCTCGGAATCGTCGCCTGCCATCGGCCCGGAGGAACGTTTCACGGCGCGCTGCTTCAAGATTTCGACATCCTCATCTTTTTGATCTACGAGAAATCGGAAACGGGCATGCAGACCCATCATCGCGTGGAAAACGGCGTGCATTACCAACTGCTCAGCTTGCAAGCGGGCGAACTGAGACGCTGGATCGTCACGGGAGAGAATCGTTCGTTGGTTCATTATTTTTTGCAAGGGGAAGTGGTAGATGACATGAATGGACAGATCCTGCACTTGAGGAAGCAGGTAGAGCGTTTCGAACAACCCCTGCGGGAGCAGCGGTTATTTTTTGAATTCGCTCGGTTTTTGCATCACTACGTGGAGGCCAAGCGTCATATGACGGAAGGGCACGAGATGGATGCTTACTACAGTACGCTCAAGTCTCTGCATCACTGGGCCTGCATCGAGTTGGTTCAACAGTCCGTTTATCCTGACAAAACGATATGGAATCAGATTCGGGCGCGCAGCGCGCAAGTCTACAAATTATACGAGCAGTTGGCCTTCAGTCAGGAGACGCTGCGGGAAAGAGTGGAATTGGTACTCTTGGCTTGCGAGTTTTCGGTCATGTCGAAAATGGCGGACTGTACAGGCTTGTTGATCAGAGTGCTTCGCAGCCGAAGAGTTCCGTGGACGATCGAAGAATTGATACGCCATCCCGACCTTCGGTACGTGCAAAGAGAACTGCCCATGGTGGTCAGAAAACTGGTATATCGTTCGTTGATCAAGCAATGGCCTCGCGAGAATAAAAGGAACTTTCAGAGCGAGGAAATCCGCTACAGCGCGGATTAGAGGGCCGAAAGCGCATCGAAAAAGAATGTAAACGGATGAAATTTCGAAAAAGGGTTGACTCTCTAGCTAAATACATGGTAAATTAAATCTCGCCCTTTGCAGGGCAGCAGCGCTAACTCGCTGCGACAAAACGATCGCATCGAAGTTCGAAAAAAAACTTTTAAAAAAAGTGCTTGACGAACTGCTTGCGAAAGTGATAAGATATAAAAGTCGCCGCTGAGACAACGACAGCGACGAGAAAGAAAAGAATTACCGAGTTTGTTCTTTGAAAACTGGATAACGAGTGAACAACGATGGCTTCGGCCATCGTGAGAATAAAAGGTTCTTGAGCAATCGAGAATCGCCACGTTTTAAACGAGCACATGGTGCTTTCTTGATAATTCGGCCTTCGGGTCGCAACTTTAATGGAGAGTTTGATCCTGGCTCAGGACGAACGCTGGCGGCATGCCTAATACATGCAAGTCGAGCGGAGTTGATAAGAAGCTTGCTTCTTTGATACTTAGCGGCGGACGGGTAAAAAAAAAAAAACAAATGATGTATCAGTATTCATTCTGTGAATAGTCTCAGCGGACTT
>NZ_NJDE01000032.1 GCF_002205895.1 Saccharibacillus sp. O23 | reverse complement strand
GCATCAAAGAAGCAAGCTTCTCGTCAACTCCGCTCGACTTGCATGTATTAGGCATGCCGCCAGCGTTCGTCCTGAGCCAGGATCAAACTCTCCATTAAAGTTGCGACCCGAAGGTCGGCTTATCAAGAAAGCACCATGTGCTCGTTTAAAACGTGGCGAGAATTTTCATTCTCTATATTCTCACGATGATCTTCATCATCGCGACTCACTTACTGTTCAGTTTTCAAGGAGCAAACCGTGTATTTCTCGTCGTCGTTGATGTCTCAGCGGCGACTTTTATATCCTATCACACTCGCAAGCAGTTCGTCAAGCACTTTTTTTTAATTTCTTTTTCAGTGCAACTCGCTGTTTGAAGGTGTTTGTTGTCTTCTCTCGAAGCAACGTTTAATAATGTATCATACAGACAGCGAGCAAGTCAACATTATTTTCGTCTTTTTAATCATCTTTTTAAAAAGCGATAATCCTGCCTTTCTCGCGTTCCGGGTACAATAAATGGATTATACAATGAAACCGTTTTTCTGTCAGCCGGATTTTACAAAATCCTATAAAAAAGGCGGCCCCGTTCAGCACGGCGCCGCCTCTTGCTCCTATTGCTTTTGCGATCCAACGTATGCTCTACAGCTCTCTGCGCCCTTCCAATGCTTTGGAGAGCGTTACTTCGTCCGCATATTCCAAATCTCCGCCTACAGGCAGACCGTGCGCGATACGCGTTACTTTGATCTCGAACGGACGAACGAGGCGGGAAATATACATCGCCGTCGCCTCTCCCTCGATATTCGGATTCGTCGCCAAGATCAACTCCTGAACGCGTTCGTCGCTCAAACGGGTCAAGAGTTCTTTCAAACGGATATCGTCCGGCCCGATTCCCTCCATAGGAGAGATCGCGCCGTGCAGCACGTGATAATATCCGTCGAACTCTCTGGTCCGTTCCATCGCGACCAAGTCTCTCGGATCTTGAACCACGCAGATCACCGAAGCGTCGCGAGATTTATCCTGACAGATCCTGCACGGATCGGTATCCGTGATATTGCCGCAGACGGAACAGTAGTGCAGATTGCGTTTGACGCTGACGAGGGCCTTGGCGAAGTCGATCACGTCGTCTTCTTTCATGCTTAATACATGAAACGCCAGTCTCGCAGCCGTCTTCGGCCCGATTCCGGGCAGATGGGAGAACGCGTCGATCAGTTTGGCAATCGGCTCCGGATAATACAAGGCCACACTTCCCTTTTAGTAAATAGTTTAGAACAGACCCGGGATCTTCATACCGTTCGTGAATTTACCCATGTCTTGGTTCGCCAATTCTTCGGCTTTGCCCAGCGCGTCGTTGACGGCCGTCATGATGAGGTCTTGCAGCATTTCCACGTCGTCCGGATCTACCGCTTCGGGTTTGATGTTGATCGCGGTCACTTTTTTATGTCCGCTGACTTCCACGCTGACTACGCCGCCGCCGGAAGTGCCTTCGACTTTTTTCGTACCGAGCTCTTCTTGAGCCTTCATCATTTGCTCCTGCATTTTCTTGACCTGCTTCATCATTTGGTTCATGTTGTTCATCGTAATCTCTCCTTCGAAGTGGGCCTCGGCAGTCTCCGCAGCGCGGCACGCCGGGCAGCATTTATTCTTTAATGACAACCAGATTCTCCCCGAACAGGTTCAAGGCTTCGTCTACCCAGGGTTCTTTGCTGCCGCCTTCCTCTTCTTCATGTTCCAACTCCAACACTTCCGTCGCCGGCGCGGAGGCCGACTCGGCCGCTTCGTTCCAATCTTTTTGCATGATCGTCACCAAGTTCCATGTTCCGCCGAGCACTTGGGCGAGCACCTGCTCCACCACCTGACGGTTAGCCGGTTTCTCGATCGTTTCCCGGTGAATATCGTTCTTGAACGCGACCAGCACGGAGTCGTCCGAAGCCGATACCGGCTCGCCGTTGGTAAACCAGGCATGTACCGTTACCTTCTCTTCTTTTACCCGTTGAAGCACCTGGTTCCACTTCCCGCGAATGTCCTTGAACGACGAATCGTCCCGATGCGCGAGATAACGATCCATATGCGGCGGAAGCTTGGCCATTCGGGAAACGCGGGGAGCGCTCGGACGCGCGGCCGGACGGCCGCCTCCCGGTTCTCCCGCGCCGCCCGAAGCCGCTATGCCGGCGCGCATCGCCTGCTCCAGCTTCTTCTCCAGATCGGCGATCCGGATCTCCAGCTTGCGAACCGCTTGGGAATCGGCAGCCGGCGCGGACGCGTGAGCGGTCTGCGGCGAAACTTCGGCTCGTTCGTCGAGACCCACGAGATTCAGCAGCGCCACTTCGAACAGCATCTGCGGGTTGGCCGCGTATTTCATTTCGTTCTGGTACCGGCTGAGCGTATCGATCGTACGGAACAGATTTTCTTTGGAAAAACGCTCCGCGACCGCATGAAAAGACGAAGCATCGAGCACTCGCTCGGTCATATGCTCCGCATTGGGCACCATTTTGATCATCAGCAGGTCGCGGAAGTAATAGAGAAGGTTCTCCATGCACTTGTCCGCGCTCTTGCCTTCTTGCATCCAGCTCTCCACGGTCTGAAGCACGCCGCCCGCGTCTTTCGCGGTCAGCGAATCGGCCAGAGCGGAGAATTGTTCGGACGCGATTCCCCCGGTCATGCCGAGGACTTGTTCGTACGTGACTTTGCCGTCGGTAAAAGCGGAGATCTGATCGAGCACGCTCAGCGCGTCCCGCATCCCTCCGTCCGATAAACGGGCGATATACTGCAAAGCATTCTCTTCGGCTTCGATCTTCTCTTCGCGGCAGATCTCCGCAAGCCTTGCGGTCTGTTCTTCCAACGACACGCGCCGGAAATCGAAACGCTGGCAGCGCGAGATAATGGTAGCCGGAAGCTTATGCGGCTCCGTCGTGGCCAAGATGAACATGGCATGCTCCGGCGGTTCTTCCAGCGTTTTGAGCAGAGCGTTAAACGCTTCCGTCGTCAACATGTGGACTTCGTCGATAATATAGACTTTACGCCGAACTTCGGTCGGAGCGTATTTGATCTTTTCGCGCAGATCCCGGATTTCTTCCACGCCCCGGTTGGAGGCGGCGTCGATCTCCAGCACGTCCATGACCGCGCCGGCCGCGATGCGTTTGCACGTCTCGCATTCGTTGCACGGTTCCGGAGCGGGTCCTTTTTCGCAGTTGACGGCTTTGGCCAGAATCTTCGCGGCGCTCGTCTTGCCCGTTCCCCGCGGCCCGCTGAACAAATAGGCATGGGATACCCGCTGTTCGCGGATCGCGTTCTGCAGCGTTCGGATAATATGCTGTTGTCCCACCATGTCTTGGAACGACTGAGGCCGCCAAGCCCGGTAAAGCGCAATATGTTCCATCAGCGGCTCCTTTTTTGGACTGTCGTCTTCCCTTAATTATACTATATTTGCGGCCCGAAAAAAAAGAAAAACACCTTTGCCCTCGGCAAAGATGTTGGTCGTTTGAAAAAGTAAAACCGTGCACCCGCCTTCGATAGATTGTCATCCAAGCGGCACCTTTACACAACAACTCGGGCCAGGCCACCCTCCGGCACAAAAGCGGGTCTGCTTATGGCTGCTTCCTTCCGGACCTGACCAGGTTCACAGGTGCTCATTGCGGAGGACCAAACCGTCAACATTATGTGTAAAGACCAAACCTTACATAACAAAACCTCGAGCGGGAATTCAACCTCGCTATAGCGGATTGCGAGTTACAGGGCACCGCTACCTCCCCATCTAGCACGGCACTCTTTATTATACGGGATAGAAAGAGAAAACGCAAACAGGCCGGCAATGTTTGTGCCGGCCCCGGCGCGAGCCGATTTCGATCTGCGCTCGGCTTGGTTTCCTGCCCGTAGACAAAGAGTCTCCGAGTAAAGGGAAATCCAAAAGTCGCTTCGATTTGAAACCGGCTCGCCCCGTTCTTTCCGTTCCCCTCTCTGTGAGGAGGGAACGGAACGGCACAGCTTACAGAGACGAATAGGATTCTATTCTAACCCCCGGCGAGCTTGATTCTGATCGAGAGCGACTTCGGCTTTGCTTCGCCTAAGATCGAGACGCCTTGTCTCGATCCAGCGAAGCAAAACGAGCGGAGCGGCCGATCAGAATCAAGCGAGCCCGCCTACCCGAGGTTTCGCCCGACGTTGGTCTACCGGAGGTACATGGGTATACGAGCCGATCACGACGTTCGGCAGTTCTTCGCGGAAGATCTCCAGCATCTGCTTCATGCCCAGCAGCTCGCCGCGGGCAGGAGGAATCAGCTCCATGTAGCTTTCCGGGTCGATGTTCAGGTTGCGCATCTGGATCAGCTTCAGATCCGTGCGGCGCGCGAACTCGATCATGGCTTCGATCTCTTCTTCGCGGTCGGTGACGCCCGGGAAGATCAGATAGTTGATGGAGGTATAGACGCCCTGCTGCGCGGCATAGATCATCGATTTCTCAACGTTCTTCAGCGTATAAGCGCGCGGCTTGTAATACGCGTTGTAATGATCGTCGAGCGCGCTGATCGTGCTGACGCGCATCAGATCGAGACCGGCGTCCACGATGCCGCGGATATGGTCGGTCAGACCGGCGTTGGTATTGATGTTGATGTAGCCCATATCGGTGCGCGAACGAACTTCGCGCATTGCTTCGATGATGATCTTGGCCTGCGTGGACGGCTCGCCTTCGCAGCCTTGTCCGAAACTGATGATCGATTCCGGCGTCGTCAGATGTTCCATCATGATCTGCACGATCTCGTCCGTACGCGGACGGAAATTCATGCGGGTCTGCGGAGCGACAAAGCCGCTGTCGTCCGGTTGTTCCGAAATGCAGCCGAAGCAGCCCGCATTGCAGGAATAAGATACCGGCACGCCGCCTTCCCAACGGCCGAGGAACGTATTCGACGACGTCAGGCATTCGTAGCCGAGCGCGCAGTTCGACAAATGCTCGTACAGACGGTTTTCCGGATATTTCTCGGTAAAGTCGTGCACTTTGCGTTTCACTTCTTTGCGGTCGCAGTTATCCGGATTCCATTTCTCCGGATCGTCGCATTTCTCGGCCGTAACGAAGAATGCCCCGTCTTTCCAGACGACGGCGGAATAGCCGAACAGAGGCAGCTTGTATTCTTTGTCCGTCTTCACGTAGCCGGGAAGCGCCAAACGGGTAAAGCCTTGCGGCAGCAGAGCGCCGACGGCTTGCATCCCTTCGAGAGCGACCATCTCTCCGCTCTCCGGGTCGAGCGCGACGGGCTTGGTGCTCGGAAGCCCGACCAGCGTCGCGCCGTCCGGCAGCGGAATCAGTTCGTCGTCCATAATCTCGATAATCATATCGGCGCTGCGCGCCAGAGCAAACAACTCGGGGTGATCGTATACGTTGCCGTTCTCGTCGGCGTAAACCAAATGCATGGGTAAGGTCTCCTTTTTGCGGGCTTGCTTATAGCGGTCCGATCAGAATTTTAGTTGGTCGTGACAGGTGCGGAAGCCGTCCGCGTCGGGCGTCTCGTCACGCCGGAACCGGAAGAGGAACCTCCGCTTCCTTTGGAAGAAGACGCGGTCGATTTGGTGCCGCTGCCCTTGGTATTATTATCGGCCGACGTATCGAAAGAAGCCAGAAATCCGGCGTTGTCTTTGCTGTTGCGAAGTTTCTTGAGGAAACCTTCGATAAAGTCGAACGAATCGTTCATGTTCTTGCGGATATGCCAAACGGTATCCAGCTCTTCTTTGGACAACAGCATCTCTTCGCGGCGAGTGCCCGAACGGCGAATATCGATCGCCGGGAAGATCCGGCGTTCCGCCAATTTGCGGTCCAGATGCAGCTCCATGTTTCCGGTTCCTTTAAATTCTTCATAAATAATATCATCCATGCGCGAACCCGTGTCAATCAAAGCCGTCGCCAGAATCGTCAAGCTGCCGCCTTCTTCGACGTTGCGCGCGGAACCGAAGAAGCGCTTGGGACGGTGGAACGCGGCCGGATCGATACCGCCGCTGAGCGTGCGGCCGGACGGCGGAATAACCAAGTTATACGCCCGCGCCAAACGGGTAATGCTATCCAGCAGGATCACGACGTCTTTTTTGTGTTCGACCATGCGAAGAGCGCGTTCGAGCACCAATTCGGCGACTTTAATATGGTTTTCGGGCAGCTCGTCGAAAGTCGAAGCGACGACTTCGCCTTTGACGGAACGCTGCATATCCGTAACTTCTTCCGGGCGTTCGTCGATCAGGAGCACGAATAATTCGATCTCCGGATTGTTCTCCGAGATGCTGTTGGCGACTTCTTTGAGCAGCTGCGTCTTGCCGGCTTTCGGAGGCGCGACGATAAGACCGCGCTGGCCGAGTCCGACCGGAGCGAGCAGATCCATGATCCGCGCCGACAGACGATTCTGCGTGGTCTCGAGCGACAGCTTTTTCTCGGGGTACAGCGGAGTGAGCGCAGGAAAATGCAAACGTTCCGACGCGGTAGCCGGGTCTTCGCCGTTCACGGCATTGACTTGAAGCAATCCGAAGTAACGTTCGTTCTCTTTCGGGGCGCGACATTTTCCGGATACCAGATCGCCGCTTCGCAGATCGAACTTGCGAATTTGCGAAGCCGAAATATAAATGTCTTCCGCGCTCGGCAGGTAGTTGATCGGACGCAAAAATCCGTAGCCTTCGGAGAGTACTTCGAGCACGCCCTGCATGAACATCAATCCGCTTTGTTCGGCTTGGGCGCGAAGAATGGCGAAGATCAATTCTTTCTTTTTCATTTGACCGTAATACGGAATCTGATATTTCTTCGCTAATTTATACAGATCGGTCAGTTTCATTTCTTCCAGATCGGAAATTTGCAAATCCATGTAAGTAACCACCTATTCAATTTTATATTGGAAGGCTTCGTCGGCTCCTCTACAGGAACGGCCGCACGAATACCGATTATTGGCGATGTCGGATATAAACGTTTCAAGACAGACGCAGCGAGCCTCGCATTACGCTTGACGTTAAAAATGCGGCTTGCATTCAGGCCGCAAACGAGATGCTTCTTATATGGGTCGCGCGATCGGGAGAACGAGTCGTATGCGCTGTCGCATGAGTTAGGGTTCGGGCAATTCCCGAACGAATAGGAGAAAAAAACGGCTGGATGAAAAAAACGGAGAATAAAGCGTCCATTTACGATAAGCATTACCCAATTGTCGAAAAGATGATTCGGAAATTCCGAAAAAAGTGCGGACGCGGTCCGAAGGACCGCGCCTGCTTAAAAATCAGATCGTCTGACGCCATACGTCGGCGCCCAGATTGCGAAGGTTGGCAACCAAGTTGTCGTAACCGCGATCGATATACTCGACGCCTTCGATTTCGGTCACGCCGCCTTCGACGGTCAGGCCGGCGATCACAAGAGCCGCTCCGGCCCGCAAATCCGCAGCTTGAACTTTGGCCGCATTCAACTTGCCGCCTTCGATCACCGCCGAACGGCCTTCGACGCGGATCTTCGCGCCCATGCGAACCAATTCCGGAACGTGCTTGAAGCGATTGCTGTACACAAAATCGCTGAGCACGCTGGCGCCGGTCGCCTGCGTCAGCAGGCTGGTCATCGGAGATTGAAGATCCGTCGGGAAGCCCGGATATACCAGCGCTTTGACATCGACGTGCTGATAATCGGGGCCGCCGATGATGCGAATGCTTTCGTCCATTTCCTCGACGGTTACGCCCATTTCCTGAAGCTTGGCGGTCAACGCCTCCAAGTGTTTGGGAATGACGCTGTCGATCAGCACGTTGCCGCGCGTCGCGGCAGCGGCAATCATGTACGTTCCCGCTTGAATACGATCGGGAATGATCGAATGGCGGCAGCCGTGCAGCTTCTGTACGCCTTCGATGCGAATGGTCTCCGTGCCGGCTCCTTTGATGCTCGCTCCCATGGAGTTGAGCAGAGTCGCAACGTCTATGATTTCAGGCTCTTTAGCCGCATTTTCGATGATGGTGGAGCCTTTGGCTTTTGCGGCCGCCAGCATGATATTAATCGTCGCGCCTACGCTTGCGACATCCAGATAAATCTTCGTTCCGCGAAGTTGTTCGGCATGCAGATGGATCGAGCCGTGCTCGTTCACCGCGGTCGCGCCCAGAGCTTCGAAGCCCTTGATATGCTGATCGATCGGGCGAGGTTCGAAGTTGCAGCCCCCGGGAAGCCCGATAAGCGCTTCGCCGAACTTGCCGAGCAGCGCTCCCATCATATAATAGGAAGCACGCAGTTTCTTGACCGGTCCGTTAGGCATCGGAATCGACTTCACGTTCGAGGGATCGATTCGCATTTGACTGCCTTCCCAGGATACGCGCGCACCGAGCCCTTCCAGGATCTCGGCATAAACCGCTACATCGCTGAGCAGCGGGAGATTATCCAATATCACTTCGGAATCCGCAAGCAGCGCTGCGGGAATAAGCGCGATCGCACTGTTTTTCGCACCGCTGATCGTAACCGTTCCCTGGAGCGGACGTCCGCCGGTGATCATTAATTTCTCCATAAGTTCAAAGGTCCCCCTACTTGATGTGCAGCCATTCAAAGAAGACTGATGATAATGTGGTCGAATTTAAAACAAAGTCGAATTTAAAACAAAATGGAAAGACACCGATTAAACGGTGACCTTTCCATAATGAATGAGTGCTTCGGATTTTGCAACAAGAATTAGCGAAAAGCTTAGGCTTTGTTGCTGGAACCGAATTCTTTGATTTTGCCGATAACCGTTTGCTTGATTGCTTCGCGGCCCGGTTGAATGAACGTACGCGGATCGTAAGCGTCCGGCTTAGCAGCCAGTACTTCGCGAACGACTTTCGCGAACGCGATTTGGTTTTCCGTGTTTACGTTGATTTTCGACGTACCCAGGGAGATCGACTTTTGAATGTCATGAGTCGGGATACCCGTACCGCCGTGCAGAACGAGCGGAAGGTTAACCGCGTCGCGGATTTCTTCCATCTCTTTGAAGCCCAGGTTAGGCTCGCCGTGGTAAGGACCGTGTACGGAACCCAGTGCCGGAGCCAGGGTGTCGATGCCGGTTTCTTTCACGATGCGTACGCATTCGTTCAGGTCCGCGTATTGAATGCCGCCGATAACGTCGTCTTCTTGTCCGCCGACCGTACCGACTTCGGCTTCTACGGAAGCGCCTTTAGCGTGCGCGTATTCCACGACTTTTTTCGTCATTTCGATGTTTTCGTCGATCGGGTGGTGCGAACCGTCGATCATGACGGAAGTGAAGCCTGCGTCCAGAGCTTCTTTACATTTGTCGAAGCTCGAACCGTGGTCGAGGTGAATCGCGACCGGAACCGTGATTTTCAGGTCGTGAATCAGACCTTCCACCATTTTAACGACTGTATAGAAACCGCTCATGTGACGCGCAGCGCCTTCGGATACACCGAGGATTACCGGAGATTTTTCTTCTTCGGCAGCCATGAGAATGGCTTGCGTCCACTCGAGGTTGTTGATGTTGAATTGACCCACCGCGTATTTTCCTTCGAGAGCTTTGTTCAACATGTCTGTCATCGAAACTAATGGCATGGTTGTTCCTCCTAAATTAAATGTTGGATTTCTATCTTGAGCCGACATCCATACTTGCCTATTATAGCACTGTCTCGTGAAATACTAAACAGTCTGGTTGTAAAGTTACAAGGAATTTACATGAACAAAACGATGTCGGGACGTTCATTCGCCGCGCAGGTAACGACCTACGGCCAATCGCATCTCGTCGATGTCGAAAGGTTTGGTAAAATGCATCAGCGCTCCCTGATCTTTGGCTTCCTTGATCATGTCCAATTCGCCGTATGCCGTCATCATGATCACTTTGATGCTCGGATCGAACGCTTTGATATGGCGAAGGATCTCCAGCCCGTCCATGCCCGGGATTTTCATATCCAGCAGCACCAGATCGGGTCGGTCTTTTTGCAAAAGATTCAACGCTTCCTTGCCGTTAGCCGCCTGATAGGTCTTATAGCCTTCGCTGCCGAATACTTCGTTCAGTAGCATGCGAATGCCGTTCTGGTCATCGACGATCAATATTTTGTGTTCGCTCATTTTGCTGATCCTCCCCGATTTTTCCGCTGTCCGCCGGCCCTTGCGCATGCCGTCGAACCTTCGCGCCCCCGGGCGCGCCTCTCGCGTCATCGCCTTTTTTTGATCTAGAAACTAATTCGACTCCCTGAATCTTACTCCTGCTAATTCCAGCAAACAAGTCCGAATATTTCCCATTAACGGCGGCGAACGGAAGCTTCAAGCGGCCTGTCCGGCAAAAAACGGCCGAAATCGCGGCGCGGTCGACGGTTTTCCGTGCGCGATCAGCATAAAAAAGAAGCCCGGGCCGCGGCCCGGACTTCTCGAAAATCAGAGATTAAACGGAATACGTGATCGCCGCTTTGACGAATTCGCGGAACAGCGGCTGCGGACGGTTCGGTCTGGACGTGAATTCCGGGTGGAATTGAACGGCCAGGAACCACGGGTGGTTCGGCAGCTCGACGATCTCGACCAGACGTCCGTCCGGCGACGTGCCGGAGATCACCAAGCCGGCCGCTTCGATCTGCTCGCGGTAAGCGTTGTTGAACTCGTACCGGTGACGGTGTCTCTCGTAGACCAATTCGTCGTCGTAGCACTGCATCGCGAGCGAACCTTCGACCAGTTTGCACGGATACAGGCCCAGACGCATCGTGCCGCCCAGATCTTCGATATCCTTCTGTTCCGGCAGCAGATCGATAACCGGGTAAGCCGTAGTCGGATCGATCTCGGAACTGTTCGCGCCTTCCATGTTGGCCAGAGCGCGCGCATATTCGATCACCGATACCTGCATGCCGAGGCAGATGCCGAAGAACGGCACGTTGTTCTCGCGCGCGTAACGGATCGCCGTGATCTTGCCTTCGATGCCGCGGTCGCCGAAGCCGCCCGGTACCAGAATGCCGCCCAGCCCGCCGAGCATTTCTTCGACGTTCTCGTCCGTTACTTCTTCCGCGTCGACCCAACGGATCTTCACGTCCGCGTTGGCGTCGAACCCCGCGTGCGAGAGCGACTCGACGACGCTGAGGTACGCGTCGTGCAGCGCGACGTATTTGCCGACGATCGCGATCTCGACCGTTTTCTCCAGCTTGCCGATCCGATCGACGAGCGCTTCCCACTCCGTCATGTCCGGCTGCGGCGTGTCGAGCTTCAGATGCTTGACGACGATCTCGTCCAGACCTTCGTTGCGCAGGTTCAGCGGCACTTCGTACAGGGTCGAAGCATCGCGGCATTCCACGACGGCGTCTTTGTCGAGGTCGCAGAACAGTCCGATCTTCGCTTTGGTGTCTTCGGACAGCTCGTGCTCCGTCCGGCACACGATCACGTTCGGCTGAATGCCGATGCTGCGAAGTTCTTTTACGCTGTGCTGCGTCGGCTTGGTCTTGATCTCGCCGGCAGCCTTGATGTAAGGAATCAACGTCACGTGGATGTACATTACGTTGTCGCGGCCCACGTCGCTGCGCAGTTGGCGGATCGACTCGAGGAACGGCAAGCTCTCGATGTCGCCTACCGTACCACCGATCTCGGTGATGACGACGTCGGAACCGGATTCGCGTCCGGCGCGCATGATGCGCTCCTTGATCTCGTTCGTGATGTGCGGAATGACCTGTACCGTACCGCCCAGGTATTCACCGCGGCGTTCTTTGCTGATGACCGAAGAGTACACTTTGCCGGTCGTCACGTTGCTGTTCTTCGACAGGTTGATATCGATGAAACGCTCGTAGTGCCCGAGGTCGAGGTCGGTCTCCGCGCCGTCGTCGGTCACGAATACTTCGCCGTGCTGATACGGGCTCATGGTTCCCGGGTCGACGTTGATGTACGGATCGAATTTCTGAATGGTCACTTTCAGGCCTCTGTTCTTCAGAAGTCTGCCGAGCGAAGCGGCCGTGATGCCTTTGCCGAGCGAAGACACGACCCCGCCCGTTACGAAGATATACTTAGTCACTGTAAAAAACCCCCTGTACGGTCATTATGTGCATGCCCGAAAACCGTCCATTCCAGCGTAGGCGATTGGTCGGTTCGCGGTCATGCCTTTAGATGTAGCAAAACATTCCGGCGCATCAAGTGAAGCAGATCGGATGGCTGTGCGTATGGAAAAACACCCTATAAAAAACAAAAAAAGTGACACCCGTGTCCACGGGGCACTTTTTATCGTCTCTTGCATTATATTCCGTACTTAAATCAAAAGCCCAAGCAATAGTTTACCTGTTGACTCGGGGGCTGTCAAGCAGGGAAAGCAGGCATTTTCGGCCCGCTTTCTTCCGCTCCGCTTTTGGGAAAAACAAAAGCCGAAAGACCGATTAAGCTTCGTCTTCGTTATCGTCCCCGTACTCTTCTTCTTCCTCTTCTTCCTCTTCTTCGAGGTCTTCGTCCAGCTCTTCGCCTTCGATCTCTTCTTCGTCCTCGATCTCGTCGTCGACGATCACGTCTTCGTCCACGTCGTCTTCGTCGTTGTCGAACAGATCGTCATCCTCTTCTTCGCTCGCGTCGTCGAACGATTCGTCGTCGGCGTTGAACGTCGTATCTTCGTCCAGATCGTCGTCGTCCTCGTCGTTGATGATGCGCGGACGTTTCGAGCTTACGACCGGATCTTCGGATTTCTCCAGCGGGTACCAACGTTTCAGGCCCCAAAGATTCGTTCCCACGCAAGCAAAGCGGCCGTCGATGTTGATCTCGGTATAGAGCTGCGCGATCATGTCCGCCGCTTCTTCGTCGGTCAGGCTGCGCTGACGCGCCACTTCTTTCATCAGATCCGGATAGTAGTAAGGTTCGTTGGCTTTTTTCAAAATCATGAAAGCCAGATCGACCATCGGCATTTCGCGGATTTTCTCGTTGTCGATCGACAATTCAATCGGTGCAGGTGTCAAATGGACACTTCCTCTCAAAACTTAATGCAATTCGTAGTCAAGAAAAAAGTCAAGATAAGTAAAACGCATCCGCGTGCAAAATGCAAGGAGCCCGAGCATTTTTGCCGCGGCGCAGGTCGAAAACGAAAGCGCGCGAACCGGCGGACCGAACCGCGCGCCTCGATCGTTACATTCGTTCGGGAGCCGATACGCCGATCAAACGCAGCACGTTGGCGATCACGACGCGTACCGCGCCCAGAAGCGCAAGACGGGCCTGAGTCAGCGCGGCGTCTTCGGTAATGAAGCGTTCCGCTTTGTAGTAGCTGTGCAGCATCGCCGATACTTCGTACACGTAGCGCGTGAGGCGGTGCGGCGCGTATCCTTCGGCGGCGATGCGGATTTCTTCCGGCAGTTCGCCGATTTTGCGCAGCAGGTCGTATTCGTGCGCGGCCGTCAATTTGCTCAGATCGACTTGATCGAGCGGAAGCACCACGACGTTCTGTTCTTCCGCTTGGCGGAAAATGCTGCAAATGCGCGCGTGCGCATACTGCACGTAGAACGCCGGATTTTCGTTCGACGTCGAAACGGCAAGGTCCATGTCGAAGTCGAGATGCGAATCCATGCTGCGCATCGTGAAGAAGTAACGCATCGGATCGACGCCCACTTCGTCCATCAGGTCTTCCATCGTGACGGCTTTGCCCGTACGTTTGGACATCTTGACCTTCTCGCCGCCTTGGAACAGGCTGACCATCTGCGCGATCAGGACGATCAGCTTGTCCGGATCGTTGCCGAGCGCCTGCATGGCCGCTTTCATCCGCGGGATATAGCCGTGGTGATCGGCGCCCCAGATGTTCATCACTTTATCGAAACCGCGCGCGTATTTGTCGCGGTGATAAGCGATATCCGGCGTCAGATACGTGTAGGTGCCGTCGTTCTTGATCAATACGCGGTCTTTGTCGTCGCCGTACTTGGTCGTTCTCAGCCAAGTCGCGCCGCCTTCTTCGAAGACTTCGCCGCGCGAACGCAGCTCGTCGAGCGCGTCGAGCACTTGGCCGTTTTCGTAGAGCGAAGTCTCGCTGAAGAAGACGTCGAAATGAACGCGGAAACGATCGAGGTCGCGGCGGATCTTCTGCATTTCTTTCTCCAGTCCGAACGTGCGCAGATACTCCATCCGCTCGCCTTGGCTCATGGAGATCAAGCGCTCGCCTTCGAGCTCGACCAATTCTTTCGCGAATCCTTTGATGTCTTCGCCGTAGTAACCGTCTTCCGGCATTTCGGCTTCGCGGCCCAGTTCTTGCAGATAACGCGCTTCAAGCGACAAACAGAGGTTCGTGACTTGATTGCCCGCGTCGTTGATATAGTATTCGCGCGTCACTTCGTACCCGGCGAAGTCCAACAGGTTGCAGAGCGCGTCGCCGACGGCGGCGCCGCGGGCATGGCCCAGGTGCAGGCTGCCGGTCGGGTTCGCGCTGACGAATTCGAGCTGCACGCGCTTGCCTTTGCCGTCTTCGATCCGTCCGTAATGCTCGCCCTGCGCGTGCACGGCGGCGACGACCGGATAGAGGTAGCTCTTGTTCAGCGTAAAGTTGATGAAGCCGGGTCCCGCGATCTCCGCCCGTTCGATGCCCGCGGCTTCGCGGTCCAAGTTCTCGAGGATCGCTTCGGCGATCATGCGCGGATTCTTCTTGGCGATCCGGGTGAGCTGCATCGCCGCGTTGGTGGACAGATCGCCGTGCGATTTGTCTTTCGGCACTTCCAGACCGATCTCCGGAATGTCGGTTTCGGCCACGAGGCCGGCTTTGGCGATCGCTTGGGCGACGGCCGTTCTTACGGTGTTCTCAAGCTGTTCGAGCGGGTTAATCGTCATGTGGATTGACTTCCTCCTGTATGGTTAAGCTAATGGAAAAGCGGCCCGAGATTACGTCTTGAACTTCCAGCTCGTATTCCCAGCGGATCTCCCCCGAAGGGCCCTGCATGCGAACGCGCAGTTCCCGGGTATGGGTAACCAGCGCGAAACGCGCGTAAGGCGATCGGTAAAAACCGGGCAGACGGCTCCCCTTGCGGAAAGACTGCTCCGATTCCACCTCGCCGTGACGGATGACTTTGAGTTCTTCCGGCGTGACTTTAAGCAGCGTGCGCACGCCTTCGCCGCTTCCGTCCGCGCCGGGTTCGGCGTAACGGACAAACAGCGATTTGTCTTTCTCGAAAAGCTGTCCGGCGAGCGTCTGCTCGACCGTTTCTTCGTCTTGGCGGCTGACGATCCGGATCAAGACGCGGTGCATGCCCGACATAAGGCTTTCGCTCCAATCACTCTAATGAAGATTTCTTCCATCATACTATAGCATATTGTAGCGTCCGGCGGTCCTTCTTCAAGCAAGTCTTGCGGAAAAAAAGGGCCGGAGACGCGACTTTTCGGCCGCTTTTCTCCCGGATTCCGATTTGCGGGAACTCTCGGCGTTTATTACGATGGGAGAAAGCGGCGAAACCCGACCGAAGGAGGAACCCCTATGCAGACTTATTCCCGCAGCGAGTCCGACAGCGGCTTCCGACCGCTGCCGGCGGCTTTGTTCGCTTCGACGGCGCTGGACGCTTCGCCCCGCCTGCTCGGGCAGACGCTCGTGCGCCGAACCGAGATCGGCGAGATCCGCAGCCGGATCATCGAAACGGAGAGCTACGGCGGCATCGAAGACAAAGGCAGCCACGCTTACGGCAACCGGCGCACTAACCGCACGGAGATTATGTTCGGTCCCGGCGGCCCGGCTTATATTTACCTCATTTACGGCATGTACCACTGCCTCAACGTGGTGACGGGCGAAGCCGATAATCCTCAGGCCGTGCTGATCCGCGCCGTGGAGCCGCTGACCGAGGAAGACGAGCGCCGCATGCGCTTTTTCCGCAAGATCCGATCGAAAAAGGCCGCCGATTTGTCGGGCGGTCCCGGCAAGCTGTGCCGGGCGCTCGACATCGACAAGTCGCTGAACGGCTGCCGATTGACCGTGCCGACCAGCCCGCTGTATCTGGAAGCCGGAGACGACGTCTCCGCGCTCGATATCGTCTGCGGACCGCGGATCAATATCGACTATGCCGAAGAATACGCGGCGAAGCCGTGGCGGTTCTTCGTCAAGAATCATCCTTACGTATCGGTCAACGATAAAGCCAATCCGCCGAAGCCTTTTTATTTGTAGCGCGCCAAGTTCGCCTTGCGGAAGACTCCGGCGCCGAAACCTATCCTGTTCGCCGGACAAAGAAAAAGCGTCCGTCCCTCTCGGGGCGCGACGCTTTTTCTGTTAGCGCGGCACGACGGCCGGACGCGAACCCGGCGTGCGGGAAATGCGCAAAACTCGCCCGCCGCCGCAGCGTCCGCTTGTTCGTCCGCTTTTCCGCGAGCGGTCCGCGCCCCGATCGCTTGACGACGCTTCTTACACGTCCAACGCTTCCTTCAACTCGTCCGGCGAGTTGTTCCACCACTCTTCGTTGTGGGTCGTCAGCAGCGTCTTCAAGGCCGCTTTGGATTCGTCGTCCATCTCGTTCAAGATGATCTTCCGTTTGATCGCGTAATCCAGTTTGTTGACGTGATCGGCGAGAATCTTGAATCCGCGCTTGGTCTCGCTGTTGATCCACATCTCGCACGCGGTCGCGCCCGCGTAACTGCCGCCTTCTTCCGTTTTGTCGACGGCTACCCAGACCAGCCATACCCGGCGTCCGCCTTCGGCATCCAGTCGTTCGGCCGTGAATTTGATGCCGCGCTCCACTTTGCTTTTGGCATGCATGGCGCCGACGTCGATCTTCGCCTCGCCTTCGTCCACGATGATCGGGGATACGTTATTTAAATTGATGGCTCCGGTGCCGAAGCCCTTATGTTTGCTGCTCTTCTGGCTGCTGCTGATGATGTTCAGACCCAGCTGTTTTTTGCCTGTTTGCTTTTCTTCCATAACGGCTTTGCCAGCCCCTTTCTCCGCGAAATACGTTCCAAATTCTTGCAAAAACTTAACCTTTTTTCATAAAACACTTCATCTTTTTCTATTCTATCCGATAAAAAGACGAAAGCAAAACAAAAAAACCAGGCTTTTATACGGATTTCCGCTTCAAAAGCGGCCGTCCGCGTATCGCCCGTCCGTAAGGATTCGTAAATTTATGTGAACATCATCTTTTTTAAACTCCGGTAAAACGCTTAACCGTGCGGTTTCTTCGTCCTTGATGGAAGGTCCATGTCAAACATGCATCAAGAACCGGCAAATAAAGGTTTGCCAACGGCTAAGTCCTTTGCTACAATGTGTTTTGTGAGTAGTAACAACTTTGTAAACTTTGATTGAAGCCATATATACACGATGCAATTAAGGACAACAAGACGATAACAACTGGAGCTTTTTCGGTGCAAACCAAGATCTAAGCCAAATTCCGGCACCGGGAAGCGGGGGAACCAGTTATGGGTGAATTGACTTCGCAACGGAGGAGTCATAGGGGGACCTTCTCAACCGAATCCTTAAGCTAACCTCGCAGGCAAAATGGAAGGGGTACAATGTCTTTGAAGAAGAAGCTGACAGCCGCAGTAATGGGTCTCGCCATCGCGTTCAGCGTTGTGACCACAGGAAACGCTCACGCAGATTCCAAAATGGACGATGTAATCGACTCTGTTCTCGGAACACCTTATCGCACTGCCGGAACCACGCCGAACGGTTTTGACTGCTCGGGATTCACCAGCTATGTGTTTGACAAGATCGGTATCGATCTGCCGCGTCAATCTTCCGCTCAATACAGCGCGGGAAGCAAAGTAAGCAAAGACGAACTGCGTGCAGGCGATCTCGTATTCTTCAATACGAACGGCCGCGGAATCTCGCATGTCGGCATTTATGTAGGCAACGGCAAATTCGCCCATTCGTCGTCTTCGAACGGAGTTCGTTACGACAACCTGAGCTCGAGTTATTATGCAGAACGTTACGTGGGCGCTGCCCGCTTCTCCAACTAAGCCGAAATCTTTACCTCTTAACAGCAGGTCCGGATTACGCTCGGTATTCGAAATGGATCATTTCCTTAAAGGTTTGAAATAAGACGCCTTTCGAGGCATCGGCCGCATTAGATGAACGCTATCATCTGGTGCGGTTTTTTCATGTCTTTTTCTTTGGGGTAAAAGTGTGAACTACCTGTTAAACGAACGAAAGGCTGAAAAGGTTTCAAACCTCCATGAAATTTTTCAACGTAATTATGATTACCCTTCTGTACAAGGCTTAAACGGGCTTTTTCCTATTTAAAGGGAATTTTTCGAACAAGGAGAGAAGTTCTTATGGATACCTTATCCTTCGAGATTCATACGATGACGGAACAAGAGGCCGAAGAGGTCTGCGGCTGGGCGTACGAGCCTCCGTACGATATTTACGGCTGGATGCCGTGGCCGGACATGCAAAAGCTCGGGATCGAATTCGGCGATCCCGAGCTGCGTGTTCAACAATACGTGACGGCGCACCGGGGCGGCGTATTTTGCGGTTTCGCCCAACTCTTTCCGCTCGGCGGCACGACCCGGCTGGGGATCGGCATGCGTCCGGATCTCTGCGGCCGCGGAATGGGCGCGCGGCTCGTACGCGCGGTCGCCGACGAAGCGCTGCGCCGCGTTCCGGGCCAAGAGATCGATCTGGAGGTGCTGACTTGGAATCAGCGGGCGATCTCGGCTTACCGCAAGGCCGGCTTCGCCATTACCGATCTGTACGAACGGATGACGCCGGAAGGCATGAAGCCGTTCTACTGCATGGTGTATCAGGCGCCGGACTCGTCGGCGGGGCTTGCGGAACCGGAAAGGCCGGCCGAATAAAGCCGGTCGACTTCCGCCTCGGCGGGCATGCCGCCCTGCGCTCCGAGGCGCGTGACGGCGAGAGCGGCCGCACAGGCGGCATAACGCGCGGCCTCGGGCAGCGCGCTCCCGCGCGCCAGCGCCACCGCCAAGGCGGCGCTGAAGCAGTCTCCGGCCCCCGTCGTATCGACGACCGGGCCGGCTTGGGCTGCCGGGACCGCTTCGGGGGTCCCGCCCTGCCGTTCAAGCACGAGCGCTCCGGCTTCGCCGAGCGTCGTGACGACGGCGCCGCCGCTCGCGGCGGCCAGCTTGCGCGCGGCGGCCGCGAGCTGCGCGTCGCCGTCCGTAGGCGCGCCCGCCAGCGCGGCAAGCTCGCCCCGGTTCGGGGTGAGCACGCTCGCGCCGCGCAGCAGCGCCTCCGGCAGCTCCGCCGCCGGAGCGGGATTGAGCACGACGATCGCGCCGGCTTCGCGCGCGATCGTCGCGGCTCTGACCGCGGCATCCAGCGGAATCTCCAGCTGGATGAGCACCGCGTCCGCCTCTTGCAGCAGGCGGACATTCTCCGGCGCGGCGATATCCTCCGCGCCGAGCGTGCCGTTGGCGCCCGGATACACCAGAATCCGGTTATCGCCGCCGGCCAGCCAGATCGACGCCGCGCCGCTCGGCGTCTCCGCGCGGCGCAGCACGCGCGATACGTCGACGCCCTCCCGCTCCAGCGCGTCCGTCATCTCCGCGCCGAAGCCGTCGTCTCCGACCGCTCCGATCATCGAGACCGTCGCGCCGAGCCGCGCGGCGCACAGCGCTTGGTTCGCGCCTTTGCCGCCGGGAAGCAGATGCATGCCGCTGCCAAGCAGCGTCTCGCCCTGTTCCGGCGCACGAGCGCTTTCCATGACGATATCCATGTTCAAGCTGCCGACGACTACGATCGTCGGCGCTGCCTTATCATGTTCTTTGCGCCCAGCTTGTTTTCGTTTCTTTTCCTCCATCGTTCGGGACCTCCGTTCTTCCTTCTTCCTCTAGATCAGAGGCACGAAGGTCATCTGCTTCTCGCCGATCAGGATATTGATGCGATGCAAGATCGAATCGTGAATCACTACCGCGCTGCCTACGTCGATCGACGGCTGCGTGCCGAGCGCGTAGAACAGATCTTCGGCTAACGCTTCGTGCACTTCTAAGCGTTCTTCCCCGCCGAGCCGTTCCCAATCTTCCGAATCCATCTCGAAGAAGAGATAGCTGTCCGGAATCAATGAGACCGCTTTCGTCAGATCCTGCAAAATTTCCCCGTAATCTCTGCCATGCTTCACGCCCATGTGTGCCGCTCCTTTATTTGTCCATTATATAAACCTTATTGTCTTATTTTCATTATACAGCACTTTAAGTCTTAAAAAAAAAGCTCCCCCCGTCGATAAAAAACATATCGAGTTGCAAACTGTTTTCAAGCCGGTATCGTCCGGAAACATCGTCGCTACTATAGCAGCAGTCGACAAGGCCGCTTTTAAGGTCGCAAGTTTGCCGATTGCCGTTCGCACAGGCCAGGGATGGCCGAAGCGCGTTAGGAAAGTTTATATTCTCATGGATGAGGTGCTTGCATGGAATTATCGTCTATTATTGGTTTTGTACTCGCAATAATCTCGATCTTCGTCGGTATGATTCTCAAAGGGGCTCCGCTCGGCTCTTTGATGGTACCGGCGGCCTATCTGATTATCATCGGGGGTACGGTATCGACGGTCTTCATCGGTTTCCCGATGAGCGACCTGAAAAGCGTGCCGAAGCTCTTCAAGATCGTCTTTTTTAAGCCCAAAACGATTGACAAGACCGAGTTGGTCGGCATGTTCATGGAATGGGCCTCCATTACCCGTCGCGAAGGCTTGCTTGCACTCGAATCCAAAGTGGACGAGATCGACGACGATTTCCTCCGCAACGGAATGCGGATGATCATCGACGGTAACGATCAGGAATTCGTCAGCGACGTCTTGATGGAAGATATTCACGCGATGGAAGAACGTCACCGGACCGGCGCGCAGATCTTTGCGCAAGCCGGGATGTACGCGCCGACGCTGGGCGTACTCGGAGCCGTGGTCGGCCTGATCGCCGCGCTCGGCGAATTGTCCGACATGAACAAACTGGCCCACGCCATCGCGGCCGCGTTCATCGCGACGCTGCTCGGGATCTTCGTCGGTTATGTCGTATCCCACCCGATCTCGAACAAACTGAAACGCGTCTCCAAAAAAGAAGTCGAAGTCCGCATGATGATGGTCGAAGGACTGTTGTCGATTCAATCCGGGGTATCGACGATCGCCATCAATCAGAAGCTGTCCGTGTTCTTGACGCCTACCGAGCGCAAGAAATTAGAAGAAAAGGGAGGCGACTCGGGTGGCCAAGAAAGCTAGAGCCGAACACCACGAAGAGCATGCCGACGAGAGTTGGCTTCTTCCCTATTCCGACTTGATGACGCTTCTGCTTGCCCTGTTCATCGTATTGTACGCGATGAGTTCCGCCAACGTCAGCAAATTCGAAGCGATGGCCGAAGCGTTCGACTCCGTGTTCCACGGAGGCAAAAGCGTAATGGACCATACCTCTACGACCGATGCCAGCAAAAAGCAGGACGGCACCAAAACAGAGTCGCAGCAGAAGCAGTCCATTCAACAAATGGCCCAGCAGGCGGAAGCCAGAAAGAAAGATTCGGCCAACGAATCGCTGGCTAAGTTGAAACAAAAAGAGCAAGAAGATCTGACCAAACTCCAAAAGCAGCTCGATAGCTATATCGCCAAAAACGGTCTCAACAGTCAGTTGGATACGAATCTGAATCAGTCGCAGCTTCTGATCACGATCAGCGACAAAGCTTTGTTCGCTTCCGGCGATGCGGTCGTCAAACCGAGTTCCCGGACGCTGGCCGCATCGATCGCGAACATTCTCAAGAACTTCCCGGGTTATAACATTCAGGTCATCGGCCATACGGATAACGTGCCGATCTTGAACAGCCAATTCAAATCCAACTGGGATCTGAGTTCTTCGCGGGCCAACAACTTCATGCAGGTTCTGCTGAAGAACCCGAATCTCGATCCGGTACGCTTTACTTCGATCGCGGCAGGCGAATACCATCCGGTAGCCTCGAACGCGACGGAAGCGGGACGCGCGCAGAATCGTCGCGTCGAAGTCTCGATCATTCGGAATTACCAAGACGGAACCAACACGATCAGCACCACGAATCCGACTTCGCCTTGATCGGCCGACCGAAAACCTCTTTCTTCGGAAAGAGGTTTTCTTCGTTATTTCCGCATATTTTCGATGAAAAAAATTATCCACAGGTGATTCACAAATCCACAAACGAAATGTAGAATATGTGCATAACACTGTGGACTACCGCTTAGTTATCCACAATTTTGTGCACACTCTGTTAACAAACGAATGTTTGTTCGATGAATAGAGGCTGAACAAACCTACGGAAGGGGCTTTATTTTTTGGACGTTTCCACCTTAGAATCTGATCCGCTGATCCACGAATATTGGATGCGCTTCGCGATCGAGGAAGCTCGCAAAGCGGAAGCGATCGGCGAAGTTCCGATCGGCGCCGTCATCGTGCGCGGCGGCGAGATCGTCGGACGCGGCTATAATCTGCGCGAGACGACGCATGACGCTACCGCCCATGCCGAAATGATCGCGATCCGCGAAGCCAGCGAACGAATCGGGGCTTGGCGGCTGCTGGATTGCACGTTATACGTCACTTTGGAACCTTGCCCGATGTGCGCCGGCGCGATCGTGCAAGGCCGCGTGCCGCTGGTCGTATACGGAACGCCCGATCCCAAAGCCGGCTGCGCCGGCACGCTCATGAATCTGCTTCAAGAACCGCGGTTCAATCATCGTACCGAGTCGATCGAAGGCGTGCTGCAAGAAGAATGTTCCGCGCTGCTGTCGGATTTCTTCCGCGGACTGCGACAACGCCTCAAAGAACGCAAGATGCTGCTCAAAGCGTCCGAGTCCGTCGCATCCGACAAAAAAGCAGAAGATCCGGAACTGCCGGGCTCGGAATAAGGCCGATCCCGACGCTTCGACTCTCGCCGGGCGAAGAACGGTAAATCCGAACGCAAAAGAAGCGGCTCCCGCGAGAGGGCCGCTTCTTTTTTTGTCCGGTTCAAGCCGAAGCTTCAGACCGAATTCAATATCTGGTCGACAAGATTAGTCGTACGCTGACCGCTTAAGAGGTTAGGTTTCGCCCTTCAAAAACCGCTTGAACCGTGCGTGTTTCCGAAAGGCTCAAACCTTAAATTCAATGCGGTCAACTTAGTAGTTCATGTTTTCCAGTTCGTCCAGCGTGATCGTGTCTGTCGGGATACCGACTTCGAACGTTTGTTTTTCGTTCACTTTGCTGTACGTCGACGAACCGACCAGCGATACTTTACCCGACGTATCGGATTCCGGATCTTGGAAGTTCACGTCGATCGTCGCTTTTTGGTAAACCGGGAATTTATCTTTGTTCAGCGCCGTATCCATTTGGAACGTGTTGACGGTCAGATAATTTTTCAGTTCGTCCAGGTTTTTGTTCATTTCTTCGTTGTCTTTCGTGCTCAGCTCGGTCTTCGCGTCTTTGAGATCTTGTTCGGTCAAGCCGAGCATCTCGCGATATTCCGGCGTGTCGAGCGTTTCGATGACTTTCGGCAGCGCTACGTTCACCAATGTCGTGATCGCGTCTTTGACGTTATCGTTCGTCACTTCGAAGCGTACGACGTCTTCGGCTTTGACGCCTTCAGGCAGTCCGGCGTCGCCGGCCGCGATCTTCTTGAAGTATTTGCCTTCGTCGAAGCTGTCCAGTACGGCCGAGCTCATGTCCGCGCTCAGTTTTTGCGTGTTTTTCGGATCCAGCATGGCTTCGTTGAACTCCGTGCCTTGTTCCGCGGCCAGTTCTTTCATATCGATCTCGATGAATTTGCCGACCAAGTTTTCAGGCAGCGGCAGCAGCGCGATGTTCGGAACTTTGACGTACATTTTTTCTTTGGTCATCACGATCGGCAGTTTGATCGTCATTTCCATATCGCCTTTCAGCTTCACTTCAAGGTTCATTTCCGTTTGCATCGGATCGGCTTGGTAAGTCGTTTTCACGTTGAACTCCGCGCCTTTGAGCATGCTTACGACTTGATCCACGCTGGCGGAATCCATGCTTTCGGCAGGCATTTTCACGGTCAATTCGTTGATCGTGAAGTTGCTGTTCGCTTCATAAGCCGTTGCGGCCATCGTGCTCGTTACCGATTGCTTAAGCAGCGCTTTCGGCGAGTCGTCCACTTTCGCGGCCGGATTCGCGGCGTTGTTTCCGCAGCCCGACAATACCAACGTTCCCGCCATCATGACGGCGCCCATGCTTCCGAACAATTTCTTTTTCATAATTTTTGTTCTCCCCTATCGTATCTGTATGTGTTTTCAAAACGTCCTTATACCCTATAACCCGACCTTCCGAATCCTAAACCCCGATAAGAGATCAAGTGTTCCGGACTCGTCTAAGTATACGTGAATATTTTTCGAAAAGTTTCAAAATATCAAAAATGGACACTAAGACTTACAAAAAAAACAGGACCCAAGAGCTACACAAGTTCTTAGGTCCTGCCTTATTCTCCTTTTATTCACATTCTTAATGTTAGTAACCTTTCAACTTTTAATCACAGGCTTACGTTTTCCTGAAACGCACGTGCTTCTAGTACGATTCAGGGAAGCGTATGCCTACCTTTAGTGTTGACAAGGTGTTAGTGAATATCTTTTTTCTTGAAACGGCCGCCTTTGACGTCATGGATGTTGCCGATCGCCAGAAAAGCTTTGTCGTCGAATTGGTTCACGATCTCTTTGAGTTTGGCTTCTTCGAGCCTTGTGATTACGCAGAAAATGACTTTTTTCGGATCGCCCGTAAAACCGCCTTCGCCGGCCAGATACGTCACGCCGCGTCCCAAACGATCCAGGATCGCGTTGCCGATATCGTCGATCTGGTCGCTGATGATCCAGACCGATTTGGATTCGTTCATGCCTTCAATCGTGACGTCGATCATCTTGTAGGCGATGTAATAAGCGAGCATCGAGAACAGCGCGCTGTTCCAGTCATAGACGAAGCCGGCCGCCGATAAGATGAACAGGTTGAAGAACATGACGATCTCGCCTACGGAAAAGGCGGTTTTGCGGGAGATCAGGATGGCGACGATCTCGGTTCCGTCCAGCGATCCGCCGTTGCGAATCACGAGGCCGGTGCCGACGCCGAGAAAGATGCCGCCGAATACGAAGGCCAGCAGCGTATCTTGAACGAAGGCTTGAACCGGATGAAGCAGAACGGTGCCGATCGACAGAACGGTAATGCCGAGCAATGTGGATAACGCGAACGTCTTGCCGATTTGTTTGTATCCGATGATGAGAAAAGGAAGGTTGAAAACAAACAGGAAAATCCCCAGTTTCCATTCGGTCAAAAACGAGGTCATGACCGAGACTCCGGTAATCCCTCCGTCGGTAATCTTATTGGGGACGAGGAACAGCTCTAACGCGACCGCGACAAGAATGGCTCCGAGCACGATAAAAAAGGATCTGACGAAAATTTGCTTGAAGGTGCGTTTACCGTGTTTGCGCGGCTGCGCGTTTCTGGGCTTCCGATTTGGGAGGGTGTTTGAAGACGGCACAACGGATTCGGTCATCGTTCACGTTCCTTCCATATAAATATAGATTGATCATTCGATAGAAGTCTCTCCTTTGACGGATCGTATGAACAAGCAGACAATCGTATACGAGCGCATACATAGACGTGTACTCCAATTATGCCACACTTTTTTAAGCTTTGTCTCGATTATCCTTCGTTTTCCGGCAAAAGGTCGCTCTTCCCGAAGAAAGAGCGACCGCGGACCTGCGAATAGGCCGAAAACGTTCGGAAACGGAGGATTACAGTTGATTCAGCTTGCTTTCCGGCTCTTCGCCGTTTTCTACCCGCTTGATATTCCGAATAAAGAAATCGTATCTTTTCTGATGAAATTTGCGTCCGTCCGGCATGCCGGCCGTATGCGGGGTCAGAATCACGTGATCCAGATCCCGAAGTTCGCTGTCCGGCGGAAGCGGTTCGGTATCGAACACGTCCAGACACGCGCCTGCAAGTTCTCCTTTTTTCAACGCGTCGATCAGATCGCTTTCGTTCACGATTTTCCCGCGCGACGTATTGATGAGCAGCGCCGCGTTTTTCATTTTCTCGAAAACGGCTTTGTCGATCGAACGCTGCGTCTGCGGATTCAATGCCGCATGTATGCTGACGATATCCGATGTACGCAGCAGCGTATCCAGATCCGTCATTTCGGCTTGCCCGCCGGACTGCTCGGCATGCCTCGAATGTGCCAATACCCGCATATCGAAAGCGCCGCACAGCGCCGCGACTTTCTGCCCGATCGCGCCCCACCCGACGATTCCGATCGTTTTGCCGCTTAATTCGCTTCCCGTATAGTCCAATTCGTCCTCGCTTATGCGCTTTTTCATGAAGCCGTCCAGAAACGGGATGTTCTTATAGTAGGCCAGCATCAGCGCCATGACATGTTCGGCTACCGCCTGTGCGTTCACGCCCGAAGCGTTGGCCGCCCAGATGCCGAGCCGCGTGCAGGCCGAAATATCCACGTTATCGAAGCCCGCGCCGGTCTGCACCAATCGCAGCTTCGGGGCCGAAGCCAACAGATCATGATCGACTTGGACATGTTCCGGAATGAGTACCTGACAATCTCCGAGATGGCGCTGCATATCCGGCCCGGGCGGGACGATGGCCACCTCCCAGTCTGCGGGAAAACAGGCGGAAATCTTGGATTTGGCGATTTCGTTGAAATGGCCGACGAGTAAAATTTTCATGATCGGTTCCCCTTTCTTCTATAATAAAGCTCGATTTGACTCCGGACCTGATCTCGCAGTAATTTTAAACCTAGCGAATCATGATGTAAAACTTAAATATTCGGCAAAGAATATGAACATTTTCGATAAGTCAGGAGGAAATCCGATGTATTTTCCGGGGATCGAAGCTTTTCTGGCGATCGTGCGCACGCAAAGTATCAGCAAAGCGGCGGAATGGCTGCATCTGTCGCAAACTACGGTAAGCTATCGGCTGAAGACGTTGGAACAAGAGATGGGCGGCATTCTGGTCGAACGCAAAAAAGGCGCGTCCAAGATCGGATTGACGCCGAAAGGAGAAAACTTTTTCAGTATCGCGGAACGATGGGAGGCGTTATCGAGAGAAACGCAGATCTTGCAGGCCGGCGGTTCGCCGCTCAGTCTGGCGATCGGCGCCGCCGAGAGCATCAGTCATTTCGTTCTGCCTCCTTTGTACGAAAAGCTTAGTGGGCATGACCCGTCGATCCGACTGCAAATTCGTACGCAGCATACGCAGGAAGCGTTCGACAGCATCGAGCGGCGCGAAATGGACGTGGCGTTCGTGGTGCGGGAGATCGTATCGCCCAGCGTCACCGTTAAGCCTTTTCATGCGGAAGAGATGGTGCTGCTGCGGCTGGCTGCGGAAGGAAGGCATAGCGGAGATACGGTCGAGACGGAAGAACTGGCGGCCGAACACGAAGTCTTTATCAATTGGAACAAAGAATTTCAATTCCGGCACGACCAGTGGTGGGACCCGCTCTGCCCGTCGCGCGTGCATCTGGATACGGCCGGACTGATTACGACGTTCTTGCGCGATCCCGTACAATGGGCGATCGTCCCGGCTTCGATCGGCGCGCATATGCTGCGGCTCGGCGATTTCGTTCTTCAGAAGCTCTCGATCTCGCTGCCTCCGAGAGTCTGCTATAAAGTCACGCATAAGTTCCCGAACCAAGGGCTGCAAGAACCGCTTCGGATCATGGACGATTATTTGCGGGAGATCTTCGGGGGAGCGTAAGCGGTCAGGAACGACAAAAAACGCACTTTGCCGCTATCCAACGGTAAAGTGCGTTTCGTTTAAACCCGCCGCAATCGCTTGCCGCGCGGGTGTCTATGCAAACTGGCGGAGAGGATGGGATTCGAACCCATGTGGGCTTGCACCCTAACGGTTTTCAAGACCGCCCCTTATATAGAAAGCCCGCCAACCCTTGATATAACTGAGATAACAATACTTGATTGTCGATTTACTACAGCGGTTTAAAATGAACATGTGTTATGATATATGACCGTTGAACAAACTAATTCTAATCCTCTTACTTTGTTCAGTCAATAAATTCTCTCTAGCTTACGCAAATCTTATTCTTTGGGTCTCATGAAGCTATTCAAATACTGGATCATTTCCAAGTAGTCTTCATCTGTAGGCTGGCGGTGATAGTCTTTATCTGGGTGATCGTTCCTTTGAAGCATTCGTACATTAGCAGTGTCTAAAGCCATTTCTAACCTAACTACGCGATAGCCGCCACTTGAAAATTCTCGGGTAAGCTTTAATTCTTCTACTTTTTCATGAGTCTTCAAGATAGGCAAATTAAACCAATATACATCATCTGTAGAAATACATTTGAATCCTCTATCAGAAATATGAACTGATGCATATTCTTTTGTATCTGTTTCTCTAAGGTTTCTAAACTTGATTCCAACTATTTCACCTTGCTCATTTTGTTGCATCGTTGACGCAATTTTCGATAATACAGCGTAAGAAATATACTCCCTGGTATCAAACATACCCTCTGATCCTACACCAAGGTTACTCTCAATTTCTAAAACGAATCTATCTATTGACTCGTTAAAATCCTTCAATCTTTCTTCAGCCGCTGCTCTCTTTTTGCCCAATATATCTTCTTCCAGCAAATATAGAGTTTTATTGAACCCTCTAATTTCTTTCAAGTTTACATTGGGTGTAAATGAGTGTATGTGGTCGAGAGTTCTTTTAATTCTCTTACTCATTTGTCCAACTTCTTCTTTATCAGTTTCAAGATTATCGACATCTTTTACACGAATGTGACCTAAGCCATTAAGAAAATCAAATTCAATTAAAGTTGGATAAGTCACCAGAACTTGATCTCTATTTTTTCCACCTAGAGTAACCAATTCTCTATCTAAAAGCAAGATTCTAAGGGATTCAATACTACCGTCAGTTTCATAAACTCTATAAGAACACGCAACAAAATCCAATCCTTTAGCATCCTTAGAAATATTGCTCAAGATTTTCTTATCCTGAGAAACGCCCCAAGATTGTAGAACAGCCAACACAGCATCAGTATCATTCAATGCGATACTGTGACTATCAATTTTGAAAAGATACGCATTCATCAAGCTATCTTCCAAAACTCTAAATAAAACCTCATCAAGTTCAGTTTCTGTTATGAGACCTTTCTCAACACCAAAAGCCAAGGTTTCACAAGTTACCAGTTTGGAATCACTTTGTTTAGACTCAAGCAAGCTAGCCTTAACTTCTTGATAAGTCTCCTCAAAGTTCTCAAACTTTTTTTCACCCATACAGCCAGTAGCATTAAGCTGCTTCTTGATCTTCTCTTTTCCAAGATATTGCTGAAAATACATCAAACTCTCTACTAATTCCGCTCTTCTCATTATAATTTAGCTCCTTCATATTGTTTGGGTCAGAGGAATTTATTCACACTTCCGAATAAATAATTTCCTCCTCTATTTGAAGGGAGCAATACTTAAGTTCTTATGTAACAATATCAAATAAATTACGCCTAAAATCGTTGAAACTCTTGATAAAGACGAAAATTTCTGATACTATTTGTAGCGTAGCTTAAAGAAATTACTACTTTATGGTGTTGGCGCACCATAACACAAGATTAAGTTTGTCCAATTGTAAACACTTTCCTCGACCCTGATATTAATATATCATGGTCTATTTCTGTTTGTCAATCACATGTTTTTAAAATGGCTTCAGACGCTCAGAAATGGCCCTCTATTCGTTTCTGTGAACAATCAAATTATATACTCTTAAAATCTACAAGAATCGCTTAGAAGCGATTTTAGAACGTCTCACACGCGGAACGAATGTTCTTCTTTTATTATATCACACTTCTATAGTATAGATGTTATTAAAATAGCCGCCCTTAGGGGCGGCTTTATTCTTTTTCTGCCTCATATTTCAAAATCACTTATATTCTCTATCTATGAAATTTCTTATACTGCTCTCGAAGATCGCCTTCACTGTTCTCAGTCTGATGTTAATCGTAGACGGCATCAGTTTCCGTACAGTCAGCATATGCGAAATCCAAGCTCAAATCACATCGCGGTTCGGTACAAAGTTATCCAGACCGCTATACTCCGAAGACAAGAATTGCCGGAACCAACGCATGTGCTTGCGATAGTCCTCCAAGGTGCGTTCTGCTGCTCCAACCGAGACGTTTCCAAAACCGATGGACTCAGGCGGTCTAAGAACTGCTGGGGAATGTCCAAATTATTCTTCCGCTGCCCGCGTTTACGCGGTTTGTCACCCATGTTTGTACTCATATTTCTCTACCTCCGTCAGATGTTTATCCAACGGTCACGAACACAAAAAAACGCACCACACCGCTATCCAACGGTAAAGTGCGTTTCAGCCAACCTTGCTATAAAGCCTTATATAACAAGGATATTATTAAACTGGCGGAGAGGATGGGATTCGAACCCATGTGGGCTTGCACCCTAACGGTTTTCAAGACCGCCCCGTTATGACCGCTTCGGTACCTCTCCATGCAAAAGAAATGATAGGCGTCGAGCCACTCCAAAAAGCGGCGCAACACCTATCATTCTACCTTATCCGCAGGGCACGCGCAAGGCAAGAAATCGACTGTACAGCCGGCTGTCTTGCCTATTCGCTTTGCGATTTACGCTTGCGGAGCGATGACTTTGACGCCGCGCATGTACGGCTGAAGCACTTCCGGAATCAGGACGCTGCCGTCTTCCTGCTGATAGTTCTCCAGAATGGCGGCGACCGTACGGCCTACGGCCAGTCCCGAGCCGTTCAGCGTGTGCACGAATTCCGGCTTGCCTTTCGGTTCGCGGCGGAAACGGATGCTGGCGCGGCGCGCTTGGAAATCTTCGACGTTCGAGCACGACGAGATCTCGCGGTACATGCCGCTCTCCGGCAGCCAGACTTCGAGGTCGTACGTTTTCGCGGCCGTGAAGCCCATATCCGCCGTGCAGAGCACGATGACGCGGTAAGGCAGGCCGAGCAATTGCAGCACGCGCTCGGCGTTCGCCGTCATTTGTTCCAATTCGTCGTAGGAATGATCCGGATGCACGATCTTGATCATTTCGACTTTGTTGAATTGGTGCTGACGGATCAGGCCGCGCGTATCGCGTCCCGCCGAACCGGCTTCGGAACGGAAGCAGGCGCTGTAGGCGATATATTTTTTCGGCAGATCTTCGGCTTCGAGAATCTCGTCGCGGTGGTAGTTGGTCACCGGAACCTCGGCCGTCGGGATCAGATAATATTCGGTGTCTTTGAGCTTGAACAGATCTTCTTCGAACTTCGGCAGTTGGCCGGTTCCGTACAGGCTGTCCTGATTGACGATGTACGGAGGCAGCATCTCTTCGTAGCCGTGTTCTTCGCTGTGCAGATCCATCATAAAGTTGATCAGCGCGCGTTCCAGACGGGCTCCGAGCCCTTTATAGAAGGTAAAGCGCGAACCCGTTACTTTGGCAGCCGCTTCGAAATCGAGAATGCCGAGGTTCTGCGCCGTTTCCCAATGGGCTTTCGGCGTAAAATCGAACTCGCGCGGTTCGCCTACGCGGCGAATCTCCACGTTATCGTCTTCGGACGCGCCGATCGGCACCGCTTCGTTCGGAATGTTCGGAATCGCCATCGTGATCGCGTCGATCTCGGTTTCCAATCCGCGAACCTCTTCGTCCAGCTGCTTGATCCGGTCGGATACCTGACGCATCTCCGCGATCAGGTCGTCCGCGTTCTCGCGGTTCTTTTTCAACTGGGCCACTTCCGCCGAAACGGTGTTCCGACGGTTCTTCAGCGTCTCCACTTCCTGCAGCTTCTCGCGGCGTTCGCCGTCGAGACGAGGGAAATTCGCGATCAGATCTTCGGATTTGCCGCGGTTCGCCAAAGCCTGCTTCACGCGGTCATAATCGTTTCTCAATATTTTTACATCCAACACGGGATCTTCATCCTTTCGCTTGTCCGGACCTGGTTTTGCGCACCATGCCAGTATCGTATTCGTACAGCCGGTAGTCGCCATTCATTTAATTTTACAGCAGGGACTAACCAGATACAATCGGTATGTGCCCATTAGAACAGGTTTTTGATGCCTTCGAACAGGTCGGAGAAGAAGCCGCCGATCGCTCTCATCAGCTGCTTGAACCATCCGGCTTTCTCGACGTCCGCCGAAGCGACGAGATCGACGGTCTTGGTCTGCGGCTGCGCCATTCCGGCCGCTTGATACGTATAGGTTGCCGTACCGACTTTGTCGCCTTTGGCGACCGGCGCTTCCAGACCGGACTCGAGGCTCGTTTGAACCTTCAGACCGCTGGCGTCCGCGCCTTTGGGCACGACGAAGCTGATCGCTTTGGACGTTTCGTACGATACGGTTTCTTCTTTGCCTTTGGTTACCGCGATCGGCTCTTCGCCTTCGAGCGCTTGATTCGCCGCGACCATTTGCTTGATCTCGAAGTTGTTGAAGCCGTAATCGAGCACTTTGCGGGTCTCCACGAAACGCGAACCTTGATTCTTGACGTCCGTGCCCATGACGACGCTGATCAGACGCATTCCGTCGCGAACGGCCGTACCCGTGAAGTTATTGCCCGCCGCATTGGTGTGTCCGGTCTTCAATCCGTCGAGGCCTTTGTACGCGTAAGCTTTCAAGTTCGGAACGCTCGCGTTGGATTCCAGCATCCAGTCCAGATTGTCGATCTTGCCGTTCGAACCCGGGCGGAACTGGTACGACGGAAGCTTCGTGAAATCGCTGAAATCCGGGTGATCCGTCACGATATATTTCGCCAAAGTCGCCGCGTCGAGCGCCGACATCACGGTCTCTTTGCCGTCGGACGGACGTGTGCCGTCCGGCATATCGGCAATATCCAGACCTGTCGAGTTGGCAAAATGCGCCGTTTTCATGCCCATGCGCTTGGCTTCGCTGTTCATCAGCTTCACGAATTCCTGCTCGGTCGGCGCAACGGTCTCCGCCAGCGCGACCGTCGCGTCGTTCGCGGAACCGATCGCCATCGCGATATACAGTTCTTTGACGGTATGCTGGTCGCCTTCGGCCAAGAAGACGCGCGAGCCGACCTGCGCTGCGGCGTTTTTGCTCACGGTTACGGTATCTTCCCATTTCATCTTGCCTTGTTTGACTTGTTCGGCGACGATGTATTCGGTCATCATCTTGGTCATGCTGGCCGGCGGAAGCGCGGTACCCGCGTCCACGGATAGAATGACTTCGCCGGTCGTCGGTTCGAGCAGTACCGCCGATTTGACGGCAAGCCCCAGACTTTCGACGCTCGGGATCGCTTTTTGCGCGGTTGCCGCCGGTTTGGCCGCCGTCGTGTCGGCTTTTTGCGTTTGGGTCGTGTCCGCTGCGGCGCTGGCCAGATTGGCCGGGACGACGGATAGGCAGAGCATATGGATAAGCAGAACCGAAGCGGCGCTTCTTTTCAGGAATTTGGGCTGAGCAAAACGGTTCTTCTCGACTTTGGTCTTATAAGTAAAGGTTGTGCGTTTCAATGGATAAGTACTCCCCTCGTGCTGAGTGTCTTGGCATACCTTATTAGTCTAACACAGGGTTGGGCGGCGTGTCTTCCCGGGGCGCGGGAAAGTCCTGTGCGTTTAAAAGGCTGGAGGGCTCCGGGGAAACTTCGTTTCGGCCGCGTGTTGTAATTGGGAAGCTCTGATTGGAATCAACAAGGAAGCCTCCCAATTACAAAGGCGGTCGCTATCGCTCCTACACTGAAATTTCCCCTTCACCCATTAGCCTTCTAAAAGATCGGGCTTTCTTGCTTTTTTACATAGAAAAAAGAAAAAGGAACCGGGCTGTTGGCCGGTCCCTCGTATCGGATGAAGCGATATAAAAATGATGTGAATCGAAACATTCAAGCGGGACGTTCAGACGCTTCTCAAAGCTTAGACCGAATAGTTCGGGGCTTCTTTGGTGATCTGAACGTCGTGCGGATGGCTCTCGCGCAATCCGGCTCCGGTGATGCGGACGAATTGGGTATCGTTGCGAAGCACGTCGAGGTCCTCGGCGCCGCAGTAGCCCATACCCGAACGCAGGCCGCCGACGAGTTGGTTGATCGTATCGGACAAAGCGCCTTTGTAAGCCACGCGGCCTTCGATGCCTTCCGGTACGAGTTTCTTGTCGTCGTCTTGGAAATAACGGTCTTTGCTGCCTTGTTTCATCGCCGCGATGGAGCCCATGCCGCGGTATACCTTGAAGCGGCGGCCTTGGTAGATCTCCGATTCGCCCGGGCTTTCTTCCGTGCCCGCGAACATGCTGCCCAGCATGACGGCGTGAGCGCCGGCCGCGATCGCTTTGGTGATCTCGCCGGAGTATTTGATCCCGCCGTCGGCGATGATCGGTACTCCATACTCGCGAGCAACGGTCGCGCAGTCGTAGATCGCCGTGATCTGCGGCACGCCGATACCGGCGATAACGCGGGTCGTACAGATGGAACCCGGACCGATGCCGACTTTGACGACCGAAGCGCCGGCTTCGATCAGATCGCGAGTCGCTTCGCCGGTTGCCACGTTGCCCGCGACGATCGTCAGTTCCGGATAACGGGCGCGGATATTGCGGACCGCGTCGATGATGTTGATATGGTGGCCGTGCGCGGAATCGACGACGATCATGTCGACGCCGGCTTCGACCAGCGCGTCGATCCGTTCGATCGCGTCGCTCGACACGCCGACGGCGGCGCCGACGAGCAGGCGTCCCTGAGCGTCTTTGGCCGCGTTCGGGAATTGGATCGCTTTTTCGATATCCTTGATGGTGATCAGGCCTTTGAGCACGTTGTTCTCGTCGACCAGCGGCAGCTTCTCGATCTTGTGCTGCTGCAGCAGGCCTTCCGCTTCGCTCAACGTCGTGCCGACCGGAGCCGTAACGAGGTTCTCTTGCGTCATGACTTCTTTGATCGCGATATTGTAATCGTGCACGAAACGCAGGTCGCGGTTCGTCAGGATGCCGACCAGTTTCTCGTTCTCGTCGACGATCGGCACGCCGGAAATCCGATACTTGCCCATAAGGACCTCTGCATCGGAAACGAGATGATCCGGACTCAGGAAGAACGGATTCGTGATGACGCCGTTCTCGGAGCGCTTGACGCGGTTGACTTCGTCCGCCTGCTTCTCGACCGGCATATTTTTATGGATCACGCCGATGCCGCCTTCGCGAGCGATCGCGATCGCCAGAACCGCCTCGGTAACGGTATCCATGCCCGCGCTGATCAGCGGAATGTTCAGCTTGACCTTGTCGCTCAGTTTCGTGGACACGCTGACTTCCTTCGGCAGAACCTCCGACTTTCTCGGTACGAGCAATACGTCGTCGAAGGTCAGACCTTCTTTGTCAAACTTGCTATTCCACACGCGATTTTGCCTCCTTTTTTATCTTGTCCTAACCGCCGTTTTTTCCTTATATGGAAAGCTGAAAGGGCTTTTCTGAAAATATATTATTGCAATCTTAGCAAAGGGGGTATGGGCTGTCAAGGTGAAAAAAAGTGAGCGGCCCCGCTATTTCCGTTCGTTTCGTTTCGAAGAAAATTTGTCCTTCTGTCGCGCACACGGGTGTTCCCAGCGTAACATGATTCTGACCTTCGACGTAAGTTTGCACGGATCAAGCCTTTCTCTATTTCTTTATCCTTAAACATTATAACGTTATATTGTTTTTCTGCGAAAGCGGTGTTATCTTGAAAGAGTGATTTACCGTAAACCGCGCAAGACCCGCTCTCCCCTTTATATTTATATAGAAGAAAGCAGGTGCGTTATGAAGCAAGATCTGGTACTTCGGCAGTTCCGGCTGCCGGACGGAACTGCCGTCGACCTGACGATCAAGCAGGGCCTTATCGCCGGGATCCATGCCGCGGGCACCGCGCCGAGCGGCGGCCGTACGCTGGAAGGCGAAGGCCGGCTCTACGTGTCGAGCGGCTGGATCGATCTGCATGTGCACGCGTTTCCCGAATGGGAGCCGTACGGCGATTCGCTCGACGAGATCGGCGTCGGCTGCGGCTGCACCGCGGTCGTCGACGCGGGCAGCTGCGGCGCGGACCGGATCGACGATCTGGCCGCCAGCCGCGACGGAGCGCATACCCGGCTGCTCGCGTTCTTGAACGTATCGCGGATCGGACTTCGGCGTACGGACGAGCTGTCGCGGCTGGAATGGATCGACCGCGAAGTGGCGCTGGCCGCCGCGCGGCGGCACCCGGATTTCGTGATCGGACTCAAAGCGAGAATCAGCGGCAGCGTGGTCGGCGATAACGGCACGGAGCCGCTGCGCCTCGCGGTATCTCTGGCGGAGGAGTTGGGACTGCCGATCATGACGCATATCGGCTCGGCCCCTCCTTCGATCGACGAAGTGCTGCCGCTGCTGCGTTCCGGCGACGTCGTCACGCATTATCTCAACGGCAAAGCGAATAATCTGTTCGACGGCGACGGCCGCCCTCTGCCGGTGCTGACCGACGCGATCGCGCGCGGCGTGCAGCTCGACGTCGGGCACGGCACGGCCAGCTTCTCGTTCGAGACGGCGGAGCAGGCGCGGCAGTCCGGCGTTTTTTTCGACACGATCAGCACCGATATCTACCGCGGCAACCGCTTGGACGGACCCGTCTACGGCATGGCGAACGTTCTGACGAAATTCCTGTCGCTCGGCTACTCGCTGCCCGAAGTGATCGGCGCGGTGACCGCGCGTCCGGCCGCTTGGCTGAAACGTCCCGAGCTGGGCCGCATTCAGATCGGCGACCCGGCGAATCTGACCGTCTTTTCGTTGGAAAACAAATCTTCCGCGCTCACCGATTCCGAAGGAATCTCCCGCACCGCGAAACAAACTTTACAAGCCGAAGGAGTGGTCGTAAATGGACAATACCTTGCATGCCGAGTACGGGCTTAAACGCGTGATCAACGCCAGCGGCCGGATGAGCATTCTCGGCGTATCCGCGCCGACCGATACCGTGATGGACGCGATGCGGATCGGCGGCCAGAGTTATGTCGAGATATCCGATCTCGTGAACAAAGCGGGCGACCGGATCGCAAGTCAGTACGGATTCGAAGCGGCCGTCGTCGTCAATTCCGCGTCGAGCGGCATCGCGCTGTCCGTGGCCGGGCTGGTCACGCGCGGCGACCGCGGACGCAGCCTCCGCCTGCATCAGAAGCCGATCGAACGCAGCGAGATCGTCATGCTCAAAGGCCATAACGTGCAGTACGGCGCGCCGGTCGAAACGATGATCTATTTGGGCGGCGGTCGCGTCGTCGAAGCGGGCTACGCCAACGAAGGCACGACCGCGCAGTTGGAAGAATGCGTCACCGAGCGCACGGCGGCGATCCTCTACGTCAAATCGCATCATGCCGTGCAGAAAAATATGGCCTCCGTCGAAGAAACGTGGGCGCTGGCGCAGCGGATCGGCCTCCCTCTGATCATCGACGCGGCGGCCGAAGAAGATCTGCGGCGTTACGCGGCGTGCTCCGACTTGGTCATTTTTAGCGGCTCCAAAGCCATCGAAGGTCCGACTTCCGGCATCGTGGCCGGCAAACGCGAATACGTCGAATGGGTCAAAACGCAGCTTCACGGCATCGGCCGCAGCATGAAAGTCGGCAAAGAAACGACGTTCGGCCTGCTGCAAGCGCTCGACGAATACCTCGACAAGCCCGACAACAGCGAGCAGGAACGCCGGGCGCTGGAGACGCTGCTGCCGTTGAACGAACTGAACGGCGTATCGGCGAGCATCGTGCAGGACGAAGCGGGCCGGGCGATCTACCGCGCTCGGATCAAGATCGACCCGCAGCGTGCCGGCATCGACGCGGTGCGGGCGGTCGAAGCGCTGCAAAGCGGCGAGATCGCGATCTATACCCGGGATTACGGCGCGCGGCAGGGCTATTTCGATATCGATCCGCGGCCGCTGCTCGGCGACGATATGCAGGTGATCGCGGAGCGCCTGAACGAATTATTCGAAGGAGGACATTAAGCAAATGAGCGAAAAAGGAGCGGTAAACGTGAAAACGGAAAGCGGAATCGCCAAACGATTGTACAAAGGGCGCGCGGCGTTGAACGTGCTGGCCGGCAGCGTAAGCAACGCGCGGGACGTCTTCGAAGCGGCGGAAGGCCATGTGCTGGTCGGCGTGCTGTCCAAAGCGTATCCGACGGTCGACGCGGCCGTTGCCGCGATGCGCGAATACGGACAGGCTATCGACGACGCCGTCTCGATCGGGCTCGGCGCGGGCGATAACCGCCAAGCGCAGGTCGTGGCCGAAATCGCGCGGCAGTACGCGGGCAGCCATATCAATCAGGTGTTTCCGTCGGTCGGCGCGACGCGCGCCAATCTGGCCGGAACGCCGGGCTGGATCAACGCGCTCGTCTCTCCGACCGGGCGGCCGGGTTACGTGAATCTGTCCACCGGCCCGTTCAGCGCCGCGGCGGCGGAATCGGCGATCGTGCCGGTCAAAGCGGCGATCGCGCTCGTTCGGGACATGGGCGGCGACGCGCTCAAATATTTCCCGATGAAAGGTCTCTCGCTGGAAGAAGAATACCGCGCGGTCGCGCAGGCCTGCGGCGAAGAAGGTTTCGCGCTGGAACCGACAGGCGGCATCGACAAAGCCAACTTCGGACCAATTCTGGAGATCGCGCTCGCGGCCGGCGTGCCGCAGGTCATTCCGCACGTGTATTCGTCGATCGTCGACGAAAAGAGCGGCGACACGATCGTCTCCGACGTCGGCGAACTGTTGGAAGTCTTGCGCAAGTCGGTCGACCGTTATGCCTGAGGCTGCCGAATCCGCGCCGCGACGGCCGGCCGCGGCTCCGCGAATCGCCGCGTTCGGCGAGGTGATGATGCGGCTGGAAACGCCGGGCGTGCGGCTGCTGTCGCAGACGGATACGCTGCAAGTCTCCTACTCCGGCAGCGGCGTGAACGTATTGTCGGGGTTGTCGCGTTTCGGTTATTCGGCCTTGCCCGTGACGACGCTGCCGGATAACCCGATCGGCGACGCGGCGGAAGCCAATCTGCGCAAGCTGGGACTGCTGCCCGACCATATCCGCCGCGAAGGCGCGAATCTGGGCATGTATTTTCTCGAAACGGGCTTCGGCGCGCGGCCGAGCCGGGTGACGTACGCGAACCGGGCGCAGAGCAGCTTCAATACGGCCGGCGAAGGCGCGTATCCTTTTGCACAGATCGCGCAGTCGGTCGACGCCGTCCACTTCTGCGGCATCTCGCTCGCCATGAACGATACCGTTCGGCGCAGCGCCGTCGCGTTCGCGGAAGCGCTGAAGGCGGCGGGCAAAACGGTCGTCTTCGACTGCAACTACCGTCCGGCTCTCTGGGGCGAAGGCGGCTACGACAAAGCGCGTCCGTGGTATAAAAGAATGCTCTCGCTCGCGGATCTTGTTATGATGAACGAAAACGACGCGATGCATGTTCTCGGCATGCCCGCGTCGGCCGAAAGCCGAGCGGAGCGTCTCGCGGAGCTGATCCCGGAAACAGCCGGGCATTACGCGATCGGGACCATTGCCGGCACGCATCGCGGGATCGAAGCGGACGGGCGGCACTCGCTGGCGGCGTTTCTGTACCGGGGCGAGCCGGACCGGCGATTCTACTGGGCCGAACCGCTGACCTTCCCCGTCTATGACCGCATCGGCGCGGGCGACGCGTATACGAGCGGCATCCTGCACGGCGAGCTGTCGGGATGGACGCCGGACCGGACGGTGCGCTTCGCCGCGGCCGCTTCGATGCTGGCGCACACCGTACCCGGCGATACGCCGTTCTCGTCGGAAGCACAGATCGTCCGCGCCATGACCGAAGGCTTCGGCGATATAGAAAGGTAGGCATACGAACATGGCGACAAGCCGCACCAAACAATCGCTGTATCTCAAGATCCACAGCATCCTCAAAGACCGGATTCTGCACGGTCAATACCCGCTCGACTCGTATCTTCCTCCCGAACCGAAACTGGAAGAAGAATTCGCGGTTAGCAAGATCACCGTGCGCAATGCCGTGAAATTATTGGTGCAGGAAGGCTATCTGGAGACCAGCAGCGGCAAAGGCACGCGCGTCGTGCGCAACACCTCCACGTCGAAGCTCTCCACATGGAAAAGATTCACGGAGATTCTGGTCGAAGAAGGCCTGCGGATCGACAAAAAGATTCTGCGCGCCGAGGTCGTCGCGACGGAAGACGGCAGCCGCCAACGCGAGCTGTTCGGCGCTTCGTGCCTCCGCGTGGAACGGCTCTATCTGCTGGACGACGTGCCGTTCATTCACTATACGCACGACCTGCCGTCACGGACCGGAGACGAAGATTCGGAACCGCGGAGTCTTCAAGGGCAGTCGCTCTACGGCTGGCTCGAAGAACAGGGCATCGAGATCGCGCGGATGCGCGACGAATTTTCGGTCGGATCGCCGGGCGAGCGGATCGCGTCGGCGCTCGGGGTCGCCGCGGACGCTCCTCTGCTCAAGCGGCTGCGCTTCGCCTACGACGCGCAGGGACGCGCGGCGGAGTGCAGCGAAGGGTATTATCGGGACGGGATGCATCCGTATGTGGTGAATTACGAGGTGTGAGGGCCGCGGGACCGTTTCGTTTGTGGGGCCGCGGGACCGTTTCCGACCTGCGCTTCGTTGTTTGCCTCCCCCCTGATTGGAATAAGAACTTTGCTGGAGGTAGGGGGAGGCAAGCCAAAGGCGCTCCGGTTCGGAAACGGTCCCGCTCTGGGCGGAGGGGGAAGGTCGTGCAAGCCTTTAAGACTTAGCGGCCTGGAAGGTTCCCTCTAATATCAAGATCAAGATCAAAAAAGAGACCACGGCTTTCCGGGATAGGCGGAAAGCGTGGTCTTTTCGGTTCCGATACGTTTTAGGGCGCGCGGGAAAGGTAACGCTTAGTCTTAGTGAATGTTGACGTGATGCGCACATTTTATCATCCGTTATCAAAACAACAAGCCAGAAACAAATGCAGCGTGTTCGATTGAACGAGAGAGCTTTTTTAGACCAACCCTTTGTCCATCGCTTTCATAATCAACGCAGCGAACAGGCTGTTCGACCAAGCGAACCATTCGCGGGAGAAATCGGTCGGGTCGTCGGGGTGGAATCCTTCGTGCATATAGCCGGTATCGGCGTCGGTCGCCAGCAGCGTCTCGATCAGGCCGCGGACCTCGTCATCGTCGCCCGAAGTCAGCGCCTGCATGGACAGCGCCATATGCCAGACATAGCCGCCGGGCGTGTGCGGGCTGCCGATGCCTTTGGCGTATTTGCCTTCGAAGTAGAACGGATTATCGAAACTCAGCGCGAAACGGCGGGTGTTCTGATACACCGGATCGTCCGCGCCGACGTAGCCGATATAGGGAATCGACAGCAATCCCGGCGTGCCGGCGTCGTCCATCAAGGAATAATTGCCGTAGCCGTCGGTCTCGAACGCGTAGATCCGGCCGTGCTTGGGATGTTCGACGATCCCGTAGCGCTGAATGCCGAAGTCGATTTCTTTGATCAGTTTCGCGGCGCGTCCGGCGAGTTCTTCGTCCCGATAGATCTCGGACGCGATGCGCTCGATATGGCCGAGGATCACGACGGCGAACATGTTCGCCGGGATATTGTAGCCGAACTCGCAAGCGTCGTCGCTGGAACGGAATCCCGACCAGCTCATGCCGGTATAGTTGGTCGGCATGCCGCGTCCGTCGTTGTACAGCGTCTCGGTAACCTGCCGGGTATCCCGGCGGAAAAAGTACGGCGATTTCTCGTCATGCCGCTGCTCGGTCGCGATGACCCGCACGATGCTGTTCAGCGCGCGGTAACAGTCGTCGTCGAACATCGCCGTCCGGCCGGTTGCCTGCCAGTACTGCGCCAACAATTGCACCGGGAAACACAGCGAATCCAGCTCGTATTTGCGCTCCCACATCCACGGACTCAGCTCGCAGTCGTCGGAATCGCGGTAATGCCGGCCGTTGGCCGTTTCGTTGAACGCGTTGGTGTAAGGATCGAGATTGATATAGAACAGTTGGCGTTTGATCAGCCCTTCGATGATCCGCTGCAAGTCCGGATCTTCTCCGGCCAACGGGATATAATGCCGGACCTGCTCGACCGAATCGCGCAGCCACATGGCCGGAATATCGCCGGTATAGACGAAGGTCGTGCCGTCGTCCAGCAGCTTGGTCGTCGTCTCCAGCGTGTTGGGGTAGCAGTTGCGGAACATCTTCTGAAGCTTGGGGCGATGCGCCAAACGCTGATCGGTCTGTTCGAGATAACGTTCGACCGCTGCGGGCAGTTTGTAGGTGGTGGTCATGGAAAGGCCTCCTCGGGAATGACTCGGGAATCAGATGAACGTCTTCGGTATTCGCAAAAAGAATCGTCGGTTGCGCGGCGCGGCAGCGGAATGGATCCTCGGCTCGGAAGCGGCAGCAGCGACGCCGACAAGGTCGGTCCGCGACGCCTGCGGTTCGCGCAGGGCGTTAGGCGGGCCGACGCGCCGGCATAAAAGCCGATCTATATGCCTTCGCCGCCGATTTTCGGCGAGAACGCGAAGGTCACGATCTTCGCCGGGCCGACTTCGACCGTCGCCTCGGGCGTGCCGCTCTCTCCGGCGGCATCCAGCCGGGCTCCGCGGCGCTCCAGAATGTCGCTCTCGCAGACGGCTTCGGCGGCGAAGTTCGGCGCGAAGCGCAGCTCGCGCGGTTCAGGCGCGAGATTGTACCAGCGCGCGATCGCGTCGCCGCTCTCTTCGGACAGCTTGAACGCGGACAGCGCCAGCGATTCGCCGCTCCACGGCAGCGCCGAATACTCCGCCGGCAGCGATCCGGCCTGACGTTCGAGCGCGCGAGCGAACCAAGGCGCCTGATATTGGTAGGCCGAGGCATAAGCGCCGGAACGGACCGCGTCGCCTTGATGCGGATAGACCGCATATTCGAAAACGTGCTCGCCGAGACATTGCGCTTCCGGCGTATCGAATACGCCCCAATCGCCCATCTCCGCCACGGCGCGCAGCAGCGTGACCGCGATCGTGCCGCGTCCATCGCGCAGCACTTCGTATTCGTTCAAGCCTTTGTTCGCGACGGTCAAGCCGTGCACGCCGTCGGACAAACCGACGAACGCCTGCTGATGCTGCGCGTTGCTCGGATTGATCCATTCCGGAGCGGGCACGATGTCCCGTTCGGCCACTTCGAAGATCGAATCGGCCGAGACGGTCGCCGTCAGCAGATCCGTCGGCAGCAGCACGCGCAGCCGATGGTCGCGCGCCCGGTTGTCGAGCGACACCGACACCTGAACGCCCCGGCCCGCGCGTTCCAGCGAAACGCGGGTCTTCACGATCAGCTCGACCGTATCCGCCGAACGGCCCGCTTGCCGCTGCCGGAACGGCACCAACTTGCGCCGTTCTTCCTTCAACCGCGCATCGGCCGAAGCCGGAACTTCCCAGCGATGCAGAATCTCGTAAGCCGCGCGGTACGGCTCGTCTTCGACGAGCGAGATCTCCGCCCGCCCCCCGCGAGTCGTCAGCGCCGTATCGCCTTCCGGCTGCCGGAACACATACTCGTTGCCGATATCGCCGCAGTCTTCATAGCTGCCCAGACCGTCATAAGTCCGGCCCGCGACTTTATCAGTGAGGGAGTAGGAACCGTCGTCCGCGAAGCGGACGGCGAGAAATTCGTTTTCCATGCCGACAGGTCGCCCTGCTTCTTCCAGTATTGTAAGCCGACTGCCGAAAGCCGCTTCGCCGATCGTGCCGACTTCCCTGTCGACGTCGGCTACGCCTTCGAATTCCGCGTGCGCTGCCGATTTCGCGCCCGCTTCCATGCCTGCTTCCTTATCCGCTTCCTCCTCCGGCACCCAAGCGTACAGCTTGTACCCCAATGCCGGAACGTCCTCCGCCTCGAACGTCAGGCGGAAAGTCCGCGCCATATACGGCACGCGGAAGCCGTCGCCTGGCAGATCGTAACCGAACCGGGCGCCCAAGTCTTCGATGCGGGCCGGCACTTCGCGGCCGTCCGCATCCACCACCCGGCCGAGACCCAGCGGCAGCGCGTCCAGCCGCTCCGCGATCGCCTGCGGCGAAGGCCCTTCGCGGAAATCGACGCGAATCGCCTGCACTTCCGCGCTGACGACGCCTCCGCGTCTCCAGCCCGTCGCGTTGAACAGCGCCACGGGCCGGGCGCACTCCGGCCACGCCGCGACCGAATCCGTGCCGATCTTCGAGCCGATCGCCGACAGGCTTTCTTCGATCAAGGCTTCCGCCATATGGCGGCTCTTGTCGAAGCGGTGCACCATCTCCCGGTGAATCTCGTCGACGCCGCAGCCGCAGATGCTGTCGTGCGGATGATTCTGCATCAGCGTTTTCCATGCGTAAGCCAGCGGTTCGTGCGGATAAGCCGCGCCGGCGGTCAGAGCGGCGATCGCCGCCAGCGGCTCCGCGCCTTTCTCGAGCAGCGTCTGGCCGGCTTGGTTCATCTGCTTCAGATAAACGCGGGCCGAAGCGGTATTGACCAGCGTGCCCCAACCGTCCGTGCGCGTGCTGCGCAGTTCGCCGCGGACCGTGACCCAATCGGCATGATCGTGCCTGTTCAAGGCGGTCAGATAATCTTCGAACGTCGTATGGACGAAGTCCACGTCGGGATACAGCGCCGAAGCCGTTTCCAGCGCGTCCCCGAGATCGGTCTGAATCGGCTGATGGTCGCACCCGTTCATGAACAGCAGCTCCGGCGTCGACGCGTATTTTTCCGCGTCCGCCAGTTTGCGCTCCCAATAGATCTTCGCCGCTTCAGGCTCCGCCGGAATCTCGTTGCCGTTGCTGTACCAGTTCGCGAACAAGATCCCGGCGACGCTCGAGCCGTCCGGCGACTCCCAATGCATCTCCGAATACGGCGATTCGTATTCGCCCGGCGCGTCGCTCACTTGGTTGTCGAAGCCCGTCGGCTTGACGCCCCGACCGAACACGGCCGCTTCGATGTCCGCCTGCTTCAAGAGCTGCGGCGCCTGACCCATATTGCCGAACGAGTCCGGGAAGTAGCCCAGCTTCGATACCGGACCCCAGCGGGCCGCTTCGCGGTGTCCGATCAGCAGATTGCGGACATTGGCTTCCGAACTGGTGAGAAACTCGTCCTGCAGCACGTACCACGGTCCGATCACGATCCGTCCTTCGTGAATCAGCCGTTCGAGCCGCGGACGTTCGTCCGGATAGACCTGCAAATAATCGTCGAGGATGATGGTCTGACCGTCGAGGTGGAAATACCGATAGCGACGATCCTGCTCCAGCGTATTCAGCAATTGATTCATCAATGCCGTGAGGCGAAGATGATGCGATTCGTAAGGCAAATACCATTCCCGGTCCCAGTGGGTGTGGGAGATAATGTGGGCCGTTTTCCGAGTCATGAATAACCCCTCCTTTACAGTAGCCCATCTTGGCATACCCCTGTTCGGAATGCAATATGTGGGTTTTTCCGCCGTTTCGCCTGCACATATTTGACACAATCCGAGCCTCGGAATAGACTGTCGCGATTCGTTTTCCGCCTCTGCGAAGCCCGCCGTTACGGGATTTATGAGCATTTCGTAAATGACAATGCGCAATCGACATATTTACGGCGTCAACTTTCCTTCGATACACTTTGCGGTGTAAGCGTTACCTTTTCGGCTCATGAAGGGAGGAACATCAATGAAGGCGTCCAAAGCGTCAGCGACCGCGCTTCCGAATCTCAAAAAGAATTCGAGGCGCGCGCAAATTCTCGGCAACTGGGAACTGTACTTGTTCATGCTTCCCGCGGTTTTATACTTCCTTATTTTTCACTACGCACCGATGTACGGCATCCAGATCGCCTTCAAGAACTTCGTTCCGTCCAAAGGCATTCTCGGAAGTCCTTGGGTCGGGTTCGATCATTTCGAACGCTTCTTCAATTCTTATTATTTCTGGGATCTGATCTGGAACACGTTCAGCATCAGCTTCTACGAGCTGGCGCTCGGATTCCCGCTGCCGATCATTCTGGCTCTCGCCTTTAATGAAGTACGCAACGGCAAATTCAAGAAGACGGTCCAGACTGTCACCTACGCGCCGCACTTCATCTCCATCGTCGTCATGGCGGGCATGATCATCACCTTCCTGTCGCCGAGCAGCGGGATTATCATCATGCTGATCAACGCGCTGGGCTTCGAAGCTCCGCAGTTTCTGACCGACCCCGCGTGGTTCAAAACGATGTACGTGCTGTCGGGCGTCTGGCAGAGCACCGGTTGGGGCACGATCATCTACTTGGCCGCTTTGTCCGGCGTCGATCCGCAGCAGCACGAAGCGGCGATCATGGACGGGGCCAGCCGCTTCAAACGCATGCTGCATATCAATCTGCCGACGATCCTACCGACGATCACCATCATGCTCATTCTGAACATGGGCAATATTTTGGGCGTCGGTTACGAGAAAATCCTGCTGCTGCAAAACTCGCTCAACTTGGAATCGTCCGACGTCATCTCCACTTACGTCTACCGCGCCGGTCTGGTCGATGCGCAGTACAGTTTCTCGACCGCGGTCGGGCTGTTCAACTCCGTCATCAACGTCATTCTGCTGGTAGCCGTCAACTGGATCGCGCGCCGCACCAGCGAGAACAGTCTATGGTAATCTCCCACTATCCCGAAAGGAGGCCTTGTCATGGCCAAAGCGATCGCAAACCCGATTCGAGAATCCAAGGGCGATAAGATCTTTCTCGGTTTTACCTACGCTTACTTATGCGTCGCTCTGGTCGTCGTGCTGTATCCGCTTATCTACATTCTCAGCGCTTCGATCAGCAATCCGACGGCCGTCAATACCGGAGAGATGTGGCTGTTTCCCAAAGAAATCACGTTCGCCGGTTACGAGCTGGTATTCAACAATCCGGCGATCTGGAACGGCTACCTCAACACGATCATCTACACGGTGCTCGGCACGGCGCTCAATCTGGCGGTTACGCTGCCTGCCGCGTACGCGCTCAGCCGTTCCGATTTCGTCGGGCGGGGTTGGTTTATGGGCTTTATCCTGCTGACGATGTTCTTCAACGGCGGGTTGGTCCCTACTTATCTGGTCGTCAAAAATCTCGGCCTCGTCAACACGATGGGCGCGCTGATCCTTCCGGTCGCCGCTTCGGTATGGAATATCGTGGTCGCCCGGACCTTTTTCCAATCGACCATTCCCAAAGAACTTCAGGAAGCGGCGCATATCGACGGCTGCACGAATCTTCGATTGTTCTGGAAAATCGTGCTGCCGCTCTCGGCTCCGATCATCGCGGTCATGGCTTTGTTCTACGGAGTCGGCCACTGGAACAGCTACTTCTCTTCGCTGATCTACCTGAACAGCGAATCGAAATATCCTCTGCAAATGGTCCTGCGCCAAATTCTCGTGCTTCAGGAAATGTCGGCGGAAACGACCGGCGCGGCGATGAATGCGGACACGGCGGCTCTCATGAGTTCCAAAGCCGAGACCGCTTCGCTGATCAAATACGGCGTAATCGTCGTATCCACGCTGCCGATCATCGCCGTGTATCCGTTTCTCCAACGCTATTTCGTACAGGGGGTGATGATCGGTTCGGTCAAAGGATAACCTGCTGCGTACTCCATTCATTCCAATAAAGAGGGGGATTTACGATGAACGTCAGAAGCAAAGCTTGGAAACTGCTGATGATCGGAGGTCTGGGCGCTTCGCTGCTCGCCGGCTGCGGATCGAAAGAAGAAGCGGCGTCGCCCGACGCGAAGAACGCCGAAGTCAAAAAAGAAGGTTTCCCGATCGTCGAGGCGCCGCTCAAAATGACCATGATGGCTCCGGATACCGGCGTGCAGAATTGGGAAGACATGGTCGTCTTGAAAGAGATGGAGAAATTGACGAATATCTCGTTCGAATATAAAAACGCGCCGAAAGACAGCTTCGAAACGAAAAAGAATCTGGTATTCGCCAGCGAAGACTATCCGGACGTATTTTATGCCGCGGGATTGACGCCTTCCGAGCAGCTCAAGTACGGCGAACAAGGCGTGTTGCTGCCGCTCGAAGACTTGATCGACGAATACGCCCCGAACTTCAAAGCCTTGATGGACGAGTATCCGGACGTGCGCAAATCGATCACCGCGCCGGACGGCCATATCTACTCGCTGCCGGTCATCGAGTTCAGCCAACACTGGTACCGCAACCCGCTCTGGTATAACGGCAGCTATCTGGAAGCGCTGGGCATCGACAAACTGCCGGAGACGACGGAAGAGTTGTACACCTACCTCAAGCGCGTCAAAGAAGAAGATCCGAACGGCAACGGCAAAGCGGACGAAATTCCGATCAGCTCCGTGACGACGCCGGCCGCCAATATCCGCGATATTCGCACATGGATGCTGGGCGCGTTCGGCATCTACGAAGAAACGCTGTTCGTGGACGACAACGACGTAGTGCGCTACAGCCCGATCGAAGAAGGCTACAAAGAATACCTCAAGTACATGAACCGCCTGTGGACCGACGATCTGCTCGACCACGAGAGCTTCTCGCAGACGGCCGAACAGAAGCAGGCCAAAGGCGAATCCAACCAATTGGGCCTGTTCTCGGCTTGGCACGCGTATCAACTGCTCGGCACCGAAGCTTCGGACAAAGATCCGATGTTCCTGCCGGTCCATGCGGAGAACGTGGAGAAAGCCGCGATCGCCAAAAACGGCGGGATCAAAACGGGCGCTTTCGCGATCACGAAAACGAACCCGAATCCGGCGGCATCCATGCGCTGGGCGGATTATCTGTATTCCTACGAAGGCTCCGTATTGTTCAACAAAGGACCGGAAGGCACGCTGTGGGAGTACACCAACAAAGAAGACCATACCAAAAAAGCGATCCCCGCTCCGGACGGCAAAGATTCGGAAGAAATCCGTTCGACGCTCACGCCGAACTACGGCATCCCGGCTCCGACGATCTTGACGGACGAAGTGAACAAAGGCCTGACGACGGAATTCGACGAGTGGGTCAACAACGAAACGCAGACCAAGCTGCTCGATAACGGGGCGCGCGTGCCGTTCCCGGCTTTGTTCCTCACGGTCGAAGAACAATCGGAGATCAACAGCCTGAACTCCGACCTCAGCACGTACGTCAAGCAGATGGAAGCCAAGTTCATTACCGGCGCAGAATCGGTCGACGGCGGCTGGGACGCTTACGTCGATACGCTCAAGAAGATGGGCGCGGAGCGCGTGGCCGAGATCAATCAAGGCGCTTACGACCGCTGGAAAGCGAACTAGTACGCCGACCGCTTAAGATGTTAGGTTTCGCCCTCCCAAAACCCGCTTGAACCGTGCGTGTTTCCGAAGGACTCGAACCTTAGATTCAATGCGGTCAACTCACTAAGGCGTTAACGGTATTCCGCGGTTCGCGCAGCCGCGCGGCATGACCACGAGCGGACCGGAGCGGGCAAGGACTTGGCGGGCATCGGCGGAACGGCCGGCGCCTCCTCGTTCTTGCCGAACGGTCCGCTCTTTTCACTTTTAGCCCCGAAAGGCGTGGGATTCGAATGAAGCAGAAACCAACCTCCCGATCGGCGGACGTCGAAGCTCGGATTCGCGAGCTGCTGGACGTCATGACGCCGGAAGAGAAGATCGGACAGCTTGCCCAGCCGTTCGGCTGGACCTGTTATACCAAGAACGAAGACGGTTCCGTCGAACTGACGGAAGCTTTCAAGCGCCGTGTGGCGACCGGCGGCGTCGGTTCTCTATACGGCACGCTGCGCGCCGATCCGTGGACCGGCGTGACGCTTGCGACGGGACTGTCTCCCCGCGAAGGCGCGGAGCTGTTCAATCAGATTCAGGAATACGCGCTCCGGCACGGCAAGCACGGCATTCCGATCCTGTTCGGCGAAGAATGTTCGCACGGCCATATGGCGATCGGCGCGACGGTCTTCCCGGTTCCGCTGTCGGTCGGCAGCACATGGAACCCGGAACTGTACCGCGAGATGTGCCGGGCGGTAGCGCTCGAGACGCGCAGTCAAGGCGGAGCGGCGACTTATTCGCCGGTACTCGATATCGTGCGCGATCCCCGTTGGGGTCGCACGGAAGAATGTTACGGCGAAGACCCGTATCTGACCTCGGTATTGGGCCGGGCCGCGATCGAAGGGCTGCAAGGCGAAGATCTGAGCGCGGACGACGCGATTCTGGCGACGCTGAAGCATTTCGCCGCCTACGGCAGCTCGGAAGGCGGCCGCAATTCCGCCCCGGTCCATATGGGACCGCGCGAACTGCACGAGATCGATCTGCTGCCGTTCCGTCATGCCGTAGACGCCGGCGCGCGTTCGGTCATGACCGCCTATAACGAGATCGACGGCATTCCGTGCACGACGAACGAGTATCTCTTGCAGGACATTCTCAGGGACGAATGGGGTTTCGACGGCTTCGTCATTACCGATTGCGGAGCGCTCGGGCTGCTGACGGCCGGACAGAATACGGCCGAAGACGGCGAAGATGCTTCCGCGCAGGCGATTCTCGCGGGCGTGGATATGGAGATGTCGGGCGAGATGTTCGACCGGCATCTGCTCTCGGCTCTGCGCGCCGGCCGCCTGAGCGAAGCGGATCTAGACCGGGCGGTGCGCCGGGTGCTGGAAGCGAAGTTCGATCTCGGCCTGTTCGACCGGCCGTTCGCCGATCCCGATCGGGCGCAGCGGATGATCGGCCGCGACGAGCACCGGCGGCTGGCCCGCCGCGTGGCCGCCGAGAGCCTCGTGCTGCTCAAGAACGAAGGCGGCCTGCTGCCGCTGGATCGGGCGGCTTTCGGCGCCGACGGCGCTTCGACACCGCGCCGCAGCGGCGGCGAAGACAGCAGCGATTCGGCTTCGGGGCCGAGCCGAGAAGGCCGCGGCCGGACCGGCGGCAGGATCGCCGTCATCGGCCCTAATGCCGATGCCCCTTACAACCAGCTCGGCGATTACACGTCGCCGCAGCCGGCCGGCGCGATCGCCACGGTGCTCGGCGGTATTCGCGCCGCGCTCGGGGTACGGCCCGGCGAAGACTCCGGGCCGGTGCTGCATGCGCCCGGCTGCCGGATTCGCGGCGATTCGCGCGAAGGCTTCCCCGCCGCGCTGGACTGCGCGGCGCAGGCCGACACGATCGTGCTGGTGCTCGGCGGGTCGAGCGCCCGGGACTTCGGCGAAGGAACGATCGACCTTCAGACCGGCGCTTCGGTCGTCACGGAGCATGCGTGGAACGATATGGAATGCGGCGAAGGCATCGACCGCTCCACGCTCGATCTGGCCGGCGTGCAGCTTGAACTGGCCCAAGAGATCTTCAAGCTGAACAAGCCCGTCATCGTCGTCTATATCAACGGCCGCCCCATCGCCGAACCGTGGATCGCGGAGCAGGCTTCGGCGATTCTGGAAGCTTGGTATCCGGGCCAAGAAGGCGGGCACGCGATCGCGGACGTCCTGTTCGGCGACGTGAACCCTTCGGGCCGGCTGACGATCAGCTTCCCGAAACACGTCGGCCAACTGCCGGTCTACCATTACAAGCGGCGCACGCGCGGCAAAAGGTATCTGGAAGACGATTTCGAAGCGCAGTATCCGTTCGGCTTCGGATTGAGCTATACCGAATTCCGATACGGGAATATCCGGCTCGACCGCACCGAGATCGAGCCGGATGGACAGGTTCGAGTCACGGTCGACGTGAGCAACGTCGGCGACCGGGCGGGCGACGAAGTCGTCCAGCTCTATATATCCGACCTCGCCGCGACCGTGGTACGGCCGGAGAAGATGCTCAAAGGATTCCGCAAGATCCGGCTAGAACCGGGCGAGACGGCTTCGGTTACTTTCGCCGTCGGACGCGAGCAGCTTCGATTCGTCGGCCGGGATCTGTCGTGGCAGGTGGAACCGGGCGCGTTCCGTCTGATGATCGGCCGCAATTCCGTCGATTATCTGACGACCGAACTGCAAGTCGTTCGGCCTGCGGCCGTCCGCTCCACGTAAAAAAGCCGGACGCGTACCCGCACGTCCGGTTCTGTTCAAGCTCTATTTCCGTACTGTTCATGGCCCGACCGTTCGGGCCGCCGCTAGGATCATCCATCATTAACCCGGGCAGAGAAACCTAATGGTTTCTCCCGGGATCAGGAGGTTTGTTATTCGCATGAAGATCACCCGACATCCCGAAAACCCGATCGTGGTTCCCGGCCTGTACGACTGGCGCAAAGCGACCGTATTCAATCCCGCCGTCATTATCGACAACGGCAAATTTTATATGATCGAACGCACCGCCGGTTCTCTGACGCCGTGCAAGAACTTCCTCGGCCTGCTCGAGAGCGAAGACGGCGTGCATTTCGCGCATGTCAAAGACGAACCCGTTCTCACGCCCGACGAGTTGGGCTTTCCTTACGGCAGCGTACAGGACCCGCGCGTCGTCAAGATCGACGGCACGTTCTACATGAACTACGCGCTCCGTCCGTGCGCGATGAACTATTACCCGACCAACACCGGCGTGCCGGAACGGTCGATTCCGAAGTATCCGGACGGTTGGGGCGAAGAAGAAGGCCATTGGCTGACCCGTTCTTCGATCGTCAAGTCGGACAATCTGATCGATTGGGAATTCGTGGCCGACACGACGCCGCTGGAGATCAACGACCGCGACAATATTTTGTTCCCCGAGAAGATCAACGGCCGTTACGCGCTGCTGCGCCGCCCCGAAGAGTATATCGGCGAAGCGTACGGCACCGACAAAGCCGCCATGTGGATCACCTACTCCGACGATCTCGTTCATTGGGACGAACCCAAGCTGCTCGCGAAAGCGGAAAACCCTTCTTGGGAATCGCGCAAGATCGGCGGGTCGACGCCTCCGATTCGCACCGAACACGGCTGGCTGGTCCTTTATCACGGCGTGGACGAACAGATCGTTTACCGGGTCGGCGCGCTGCTGCTCGATCTCGATAACCCGGAGAAAGTGATTGCCCGTACCCGCGAACCGATCATGGAGCCGGAAACGTATTACGAGAGATTCGGTTACCAGATTCCCAATGTCGTGTTCCCGACCGGCAACGTGGTCAAAGACGGCTTGCTCTACATCTACTACGGCGTCACGGACACGGCGATCGCGCTCGCGACCGTCCCGCTGGACGAACTGGTCGACCATGTGCGGAATTCGGGTACCGAATAAATCCGAATATCCGATAAGCGTCTAGAGTTGCTCAAGCCCGTTTCGACGTCTTCAGCTTCCGGTACTGGCCCGGCGTGAATCCCGTTTCTTTTTTGAACTTGCGAATAAAATTCGGCGCATCCAGATAACCGACGCGTTCGATGATTTCTTTGAGCGGCGCGCTGGTCGTCTCCAATTGGCGGGTGACTTCTTCGACGCGTCGGCGCCAGATATACTGGGAGAAATTCAAGCCGGTCTTCTCTTTGAAGCTGCGGCTCAGATAAGACGTGGACACCGAGAACTTCAACGCCAGATGCTCCAAGCTCAGCGTATAATCGGCGAACCGGGCGTCGACGTCTTTGACGATGTCGTCGATCAGATCGTCCTGCTTCTCTTCGGTTCGGCGCTCGACTTCTTCGCAGATCTCCGAAGCGAGCGTCACCAACCGGCTCTCCAGTTCTTCCAACGTCTCGAACGAAGCCAATTTGGAGATATCCGCAAAAGCTTCGTTCATGCGCAGTTCCGAAGCCGTTCGCAGCAGCGAGTTCAGCACGTCGAAGCAGATGCAGCGCAGCAGATGCGCGGACAGCGTTTCTTTTTTGAGCGTATTCATGATATCCGAGATGATGCAGACCGCAAGCATCGTATTGCCCTGCTTCAGGCTCTGATCCAGCTTAAGAATCGTCTTGCGCGACATCCAGAAGCTGCCTTCTTCGCTGTGATCGTGAACCGCCAACTGATCGAAATACGTCACGTAACCGCGTCCGCTCATCTTCCGATGTTCGAGCGCCGCGATCGCTTCCACGAACGACTGGTTCAACGCATACAACTCTCGGTACATCGATCCTACTCCGATCTGCGGAATCGTCTGCAAACCGTCGACCACCATCAATTGAACCGCTTCGATGGTATGTTCGATCCGCGTTTGCAGCGATTTCGCGTCTTCTTCGCCTTCCAGCGCGATGACGAGCGCAAGCTGGTCGACCGCCGAGAACTCCACCCCGTACACGCGCGCCCCCGCATCTTCTACCACGAAATAATCCAGCATCTCCCGGATATAATGACGCTCGGCCGAATCTTTGCGCCGCTCCGGATTGTCGTTCCAAGACAGCACGGCAGTCAGGTATACGCCGCTGCCCGACGGAAAGCCGAGTCCGATATCGTCGATCGAGCGTCTGATTTCCGGATCTTCCGGACGCCCGTGTTTGAGCAGAAGCAGCAGATATTGATTGCGGACGAACGGCTGCTGCATATCGATTCTGGCGTTGTAATCGCGGATCGTCTGCCGGATCGAATCCCATTCGTTCGAAGCTTTGAGCGCGGCTCCGCTCTGAATGCCGACGAACTCCATCAGGTCTTTGACCGGATGATACTGTCTTCTGGCGAGCAGCATGGCCGCGATGCTTCCCGTCACCACGACCAATACGAACACGATAAAGATCAACGTCTGCACATGCGCAACTCGTCCGAAAAATTGATGGCTCGGCATCGTCATCACGTATGTCCAGCCGTTCTCGTCCGACTTCACGGATACGACGGATTGTTTCTCGCCGGCCAACTCCATGCTATGAATGCCCGGCTCGAGCTGCGACAGCGTCTTCCATTCTCCGTTCGGCATCTCGTTTCCGCGGCTGTTCGTCGTAAGCAGTTCCCCGTTTTCGTTAAAAATATAATTGCTGCCGTTCACGTCGTTCAGGATCGAATCCATCACGCCGGTCAATTTCGATTCTTTCATCAGATACACCACGGCGCCGTACGGAAAAGGATCGTTGGTCTTGATCGGCACGATCAGCGTCAGCAGCCGTTCTTGGCGCGAATACATATTGACCGGCTCGGCCGCCCGGATCATCGGCTGATCGATCTCGTTCAGATTGCGTCTGGCTTCTTCTTCCGTCCAATTCTCGAAACGATATTCTTTATTGAACACGACGCTGAGATCGGCCAAACCCCGGTACGAATAGATCAAGGAATCGCCGTGCATGTACAGCAGCAGATCCTCCACGATGCTGTTGCTCGCTTTATAGTTGGCCAACGTCCGAATCGCTTCCTGCGCCGACAAAGGATGATGGAGCATATAAGGAGTCAGGTGTTCGTCGTAAGAGATCCGGCTGGCAAGCGCATGCAATTCGCTCACCCGACCGTCGATCGTAAGTTTCACCTGATTCAATTGATTGACTTTGGACTGTTCGATCTCCGAACGCAAATTTTTGACAGCGCTATCATAAACGAAGACCGTCAACGCCGTCAGCGGAATCAAGAAAGCCAAAATATAAGAAACGGCATACCGGAACAGGAGCTTGGACTTGAAGACGTTCCATCTTTCCCGAAAAACGATTCGGGAACCGTACAAAGCTTGTATTCGACGTCTCATCGTTCTTTTTCGCCCCCTTTGCTGTCAATCGTTTTTCAAACATTATAACGTTATATTGTCCTCTTTGCTAGAGCGAGGCTTCTTCATTTTGCTTTCTCGTGATCTTCTTACGTATACTTAGACATAAAGGACGACTGCCTACAGGTCAGATCGTTCTTCCCTTTCTCGCATCATGTACGTAAAAAGAGGAGGCTTCGCAAATGGAACAAGTAAAGCTTGGTCAACAAGGATTGAAGGTTTCCAGATTGGGGCTCGGCTGCATGGGAATGTCGGAATTTTACGGCGGACAAGATGATGCAGAATCTTTGCGCACGCTGGATGCGGCTTTCGAAAACGGTATCCGTTTTTACGATACCGCCGACATGTACGCAAACGGCAAAAACGAAGAATTTATTTCGCCGTTTATCCGAAAACATCGAAACGAGGTCGTAATTGCCACAAAGTTCGGAAACGTGCGCGGGGAAGACGGTTCTTACCTGGGGATCAGCGGGAAACCGGAATATGTGCGCGAAGCCTGCGAAAAAAGCCTGAAACGCTTAGGCGTGGACGTCATCGATTTGTATTACCAGCATCGCGTCGACCCGGATGTGCCGATCGAAGAAACGATAGGCGCGATGGCGGATCTGGTTCGCGAAGGCAAAGTCCGTTATCTCGGGATGTCCGAAGCTTCCGCGGAGACCATTCGCCGCGCTCATGCCGTTTTCCCGATCTCGGCGCTGCAAACGGAATATTCGCTATGGAGCCGTGACGTGGAAGACGAGATTTTGCCGCTCTGCCGAGAGCTCGGTATCGGCTTCGTACCGTACAGTCCGTTGGGAAGAGGATTCTTGACCGGACAAATCCGTTCGTTCGAAGACTTGGCGGAAGACGATTTCCGGCGCTTCTCTCCGCGGTTCCAAGGCGAGAATTTCCAGAAAAATCTGGACCTCGTCGATCGTATTCGCGAAATCGCGGCAGGAAAAGGCTGTATGCCTTCGCAGCTTGCTCTCGCTTGGCTGCTCGCTCAAGGCGAAGATATCGTTCCGATTCCCGGCACGAAAAAAGCAAAATATCTGATCGAGAACGTAGGCGCGGCGGATGTTCGTTTGACTGCCGAAGAATTGAAACAAATCGATGCCGCAGCGCCGAAAGGCGCAGCTGCCGGAGATCGATACGAAGAAAACGGGATGCGCACGCTTAATCGTTAAATCATAGCGAAAATAACAAAAAAGCCTTCTCCGTTATGCGCGGAAAAGGCTTTTTCTTTTTAGCTTGGCAGCTTCCTACTCTCCCAGGACCCTGCGGTCCAAGTACCATCGGCGTTAGAAGGCTTAACGGTCGTGTTCGAGATGGGAACGTGTGGAACCCTTCTGCTATCACTACCAAACCAAGGTTTACAAAGTAAACCGATACAAGGTTTGCACCTTGAAAACTGGATCCGAAACGATCTCTTCGCGTCATCGAAGTGACTTTCGAGGAAGCTCACAACCAAAGCAGATGCTTTCGAAGTGACTTCTCTTCGAGAAGTCTGGAGGGCGTCGGTCACCGCAGCATTCAAAAAACAGAAAAGGCGTGACTATCGCGGTAGAAGAGCAGCACAACAAACAAATTTCAGAACAGCAG
>NZ_NJDE01000031.1 GCF_002205895.1 Saccharibacillus sp. O23 | reverse complement strand
AACGGATCCGACGCCGACGAATCCGACGACGCCAACAGATCCGACGCCGACGAATCCGACAACACCAACAGATCCGACGCCGACGAACCCGACAACGCCAACGAATCCGGCACCGACGAATCCGACTAAGCCTGACGGTCTTTCGGTGACTGATTTCGGAGCGGTAGCCAATGACGGCAAAGACGATTACGAAGCTTTCGCCAAAGCGGTCAAAGCAGCCAAGGCCCAAAACAAGGTTCTTTATATCCCGGCCGGGGAATTCACGTTAAGCAGACTCTTGACGATCGACAGTATCCGCGTGGAAGGTGCCGGCATGAATGCAACGGTGCTGATGTCCACGAATCCGGATTGGGGTTCGATCGATCTGATCGGCAGCGGCGTACAACTTCGCAACCTCAAACACGAGTATCAAACGACGATCGGCAGAGGCAACGGCGCGCATGACAAGAACAGCATTACGGTTCGCAGCGCAAGCAACTTCGTCATCGACAATGTCTATGTGAGCAAGTCCAGTACGGCAGGCATCATGATGGCTTACGGCTCGAATAACGGCGTCGTATCCAACAGCATCGTCGAAAAGACGGGAGCTGACGGCATTCACATGACGACGGAGAGCCACCATATCACGGTCGAAAACAATACGGTAATGGGCGTAGGGGACGACGGTATCGCGGTAGTCAGCTACGGCACAAGCCCGGCTCCGGTCAATAACATCACGATTCGCGGAAATACGGTGGGGAACTTCTCGAAAGCTCGCGGGATCTCGGTCGTAGGCGGAATAGACGTGTTGATCGAAAACAACAAAGTATCCGATACCATGATGGCCGGCATCTATATCTCGGTCGAAGGTTCTTACAATACGTTGAACGTGGATCGCGTGAAGGTCGTGAACAATACCGTCAATCATACGGGCATTCAAGAACCGCAGAATCATCCGAACGTGCTGGTCTACGGCGGCACGGGAACGATCGACAACGTCGAATTCATCGGCAACACGATCACGGACGGCGCTCACCGAGGCATCGGCGTATGGGGCGGGGGCACGATCAAGAAAGTGAAATTCGAGAAAAACACGCTGGTGAACACTCGAGGAGCAGCAACCACTTTCGAAAACGGGAAAATCACTCTGATCGACAACATCGGCTTCTAATATTTTTCAAATCTTGTTTTGGAAAATATCGAGCATCCATTCTTCTCTCACAAAGATTCGATTCGCGGGGACCAGGTCGCAACTGGTTCCCCTTTTTATACCCGGTTATAGGAATAGGCTTGTACGCGTAGAGATCTAATCGTCTCAAAAAGCCCGGAGGATTTTTATCGAAGAGTCGACACCTTCTTCTCATTCTTTTCCAATGAAAACCAGTTATGCTAGAGAAGTGAAAAAGAAAAGAAACAATCGGAAAACAAAATGAACATCTCTGGAGGTTACATCATCGTGAGTAAACATAAAGCAGTAAAAATGGCTTTAGCTCTGACCTTGGCAATCGGCGGCGGCATCGCGGGAATCGGACAAGCGCACGCCGAAACGTATAACGCTTCTTCCGGCTACAGCACGACGACTCAAGGTGCGGGTCAATGGTATTACGGCCAGATGGCGAACGGCCAATATTCGAACCTGAAATACAACAGCACGGTAAAACGCTGGGAAGGAACCAACGGTTATCCGTGGGTGAACGGCAGCGACATGCATCCCGGCGATAACGCCGACGCGACAAGAAAGTGGGTATCTCCGGGTAAAGGAACGGTGTCCTTGTCGGCCGCGGTCAATAAAAGAACGTCCGACGGCGACGGCGTAGTCGTCACGATCCGTAAAGATAACGCGGTACTGTGGAGCAAAACCCTGCTGAACAATACGGAAACGACGCCGGATAATCTGAACAATATTCCGGTGGAACAAGGAACGGCGTTCTACTTCACCGTAAACAAAAAAGACGGCAAAAACTTCGATCAAACGTTGTGGAATCCGACGGTGAACTTTACCGCGGCCAGCGCGGCGCCTGCATCGCCGGCTCCCGCTCCGACGGATACGAGCAGCGTCTCCGTAACCAATTACGGCGCGGTAGCCAATGACGGCAAAGACGATCTGAGCGCGTTCAACGCGGCGGCCAGCGCGGCCAAGTCCCAAGGCAAAACGCTGACGATCCCGGCAGGCGAATTCACGTTGGGCGGCGTCTTCACGATCGACGGCATCAAAGTCGTAGGCGCGGGAAAAACATCCACCGTGCTCGTATCGACAGACCCGGAGAACGGTTCGATCGACCTGAAGGGCGATAAAGTCGAACTGCGCAATCTCAAACACGAATACAAAACAACCGTGCCTCGCGGCAACGGCGCGCACGAGAAAAACAGCATTACGGTACGCAGCGCCACCAATTTCGTGATCGACAGCGTGAACGTAAGCAAGTCCAGCACGGCGGGCATCATGATCACGTACGGAGCATCGAACGGGACGGTCAGCAACAATCTGGTGGAAAATACAGGGGCGGACGGCATCCATATGACGAACTCCGTCAGTGCGGTTACGGTGGAGAATAACGCGGTACGCGGAGCGGGCGACGATTGCATCGCGGTAGTCAGCTATAAGGACGGAGCCGATCTTCCGGTTCGAAACATCACGATTCGCGGCAACGACGTCGGCTACAACTCCAAAGCGCGCGGCATCTCGGTCGTAGGCGGCACGGACGTGCTGATCGAAAACAACAAGGTGGCGGAAACGATGATGGCGGGAGTCTATATCTCAGTGGAAGGCTCTTACAACACGCAGGACGTCAATCGAGTCAAAGTGAACGGCAATACGATCAATCATACGGGGATCCAAGAACCGGAAAATCATCCGAACGTACTGGTGTACGCTTCGCAAGGCGTCATCGACAACGTGGAATTCAACAACAATATGATCACGAACGGCGCGCATCGCGGCATCGGCGTATGGGGCGACGCGGCGATCAAGACGATTACTTTCCGCCAAAATACCCTGATCAACACAAACGGCGCGGCAACAACCTTCAGTAACGGGACGATCAAACTGATCGATAACATCGGCTTTTAATATTTTTCAATTCGCATAATCGCGTTTTGAAAAACATCGAGCATCCAATCTTCTCTCACAAAGATTCGATTAGCGAGGACCAGGTCGCAACTGGTTCTCGTTTTTTTGTGCCGAATTCCCATTATTCAAGGTTGTTTGTCGCGCTGCTGTCCGGATCGCAATTCCGGTTTGTTTAAAGTTCTCTATGTTGTGTTATAACCGTATAAGAAAGAGCTGAAACCACTTTTTCCAAAAAAATAAAAAATAAAATGTTCGGCGGGAGTATCGTTTGAACGTTCGGAGCCGTTTAAGCTAACGAATCCGAAGGAGGGGAGGAGACGGAGAAGATGCAGAGAATATCGTTCGGCGAAGAAATTCAAGCGGACGGCGAACCCAAGCGTTCGATTCGGGATGTCGAAGAAGGAGAGCGCGGCGCCGAAGAAGGATTTTTGAATCTGTTCGAGCAGCATAAAGAAGCTTTGGTTCGTTACTGCCGATTCTTGACGGGTTCTGCGCCGGAAGCGGAAGATCTGCTTCAGGAGACGTGGATGAAAGCGTGGTTTGCTTTTCGCGAGAAGAAGAACGCATGGAATCGAACGTATCTGCGCAGCATCGCGTATCATGTCTGGATCGATCGACAACGCAAAGCGCAGCATGAAGCGCGGCCCGATATTCGGACGGAGAACGAAACCGGCGAACTGTTCGATCCGCTGCGGCTGTGGTCGGCAGCCGAAAGGTTGATCCGCATTCTGACGCCCGATCAGCGCACGGTATACCTGCTGATGGAATATATGCGCTTTACCGCTGCCGAGACGGCGGACTTGATGCGGACCACCGAAGGCGGCGTCAAAGCTTCGCTGCACCGCGCGAGAAAAAAGCTCGACGCTTATCGGCAGCAGGAGCACGCGCGATCCGATTCGAAGAAAAGCGTAATCGGACCGCATGACGAGCAGGCGATCTACGCTTATATGGAAGCGATCCGGCTTCAGGACGTGCGCGCTCTGCTGGTACTCTGGAACGGCGGCACGGGAGAAGAAGCTTCGCTGGCCGTCCGATGCGCCGGCGCGGTCCGTCCGGCCCGCGCGCGCGGCGTCTCGCAGCCGCAGACGCCGCGCATGTCCGCAGTCTACTCGGGATATCGGCGTTCTTCGCTCCGTCTCCGTCGAGCCGCCTGATCCCCGCGGCTTGGCCCGACGCGGATTCTATCCTTTTTATCGAACCGAAGGAGGAATTCCGGTGAGTACATTCATTCCTTATGTCGTAGAGCAAACGAGCCGCGGAGAACGGTCTTACGATATTTATTCGAGGCTGCTCAAAGACCGAATCGTTTTCTTGGGTTCCGCGATCGACGATCAGGTGGCAAACAGCATTATCGCCCAACTGATGCTGCTCGAAGCGGAAGATCCCGAGAAAGATATCCATTTCTACATTAACAGTCCGGGCGGAGTGACGACGTCGGGTTTTGCCATCTACGACGCCATGCAGCATGTGAAGCCCGATGTTCAGACGATCTGCACGGGGATGGCGGCTTCTTTCGCGGCGATTCTGTTATTGGCCGGAGCGCCGGGCAAACGCTGCGCGCTGCCCAACAGCGAAGTGATGATCCACCAGCCGCACGGCGGCGCGCAGGGCCAAGCCAGCGATATCGCGATCAGCGCTCAACGGATCCTTCGTACCCGCGAACGATTGAACGAGATTGCCGCCAAACATACCGGGCAGCCGCTCGAGCGGATCGCGCGGGATATGGATCGGGATTATTTCCTGTCCGCCGAAGAAGCGCGCGAATACGGCATCATCGACCGGGTCATCGACAAATCGAAGTAGGGGACTCCGCAGTCCCGTGACCGGCCTGACTAGGCCGGTTTTTTCGCGTTTTCGCGCAGTACGATTCGCGATCGAAGCAGGAGTTCGTTTCGACGGCGTAGAAAGGTGCTGAAACCAAACAGACGAAGGAGAGGACGAACCGATGGAAATCAGGCGATTGACTCTGCAAGATTTCGATGCGAATATCGCGCTTGCTCAATACGCTTTTCTGTATACCTTGAGCGAACAGCAGAAAGAGGAACGGCGCGGTCGTTTCGAAAACGAAAACATCTGGGGCGTGTTCGAAGACGACGAATTGTGCGCCAAGCTGTCGCTTATTCCGCTCGAAGTGTACGTGCACGGACGCAAGATCCGTATGGGCGGAATCGCCGGCGTCTCCACCTGGCCGGAGAAGCGTCGTCAAGGCATGGTGTCGAGACTGCTCCGCCGCGCGCTCGAAGAGATGAGAGCCGACGGACAGCTTTTGTCGTATCTGCATCCGTTTTCGATCGCTTTTTACCGGAAATACGGCTGGGAACTGTTCACCGACAACAAAAACTATCAGATTCCGGTCGAGAAACTTCCGGCGCGCCGAGGCGTTCCGGGACGAGTCGTGCGCGAAGTCCGCGACATCGAAGTGTTGGCTTCGATCTACGACCGCGCGATTGCGAGATACAACGGTTCGCTGGCCCGCACGCCCGATTGGTGGGAGCAGCGCGTCATGAACGGAATCCCGTATACGGCCGTCTACTTCAACGAAGCCGGCGAAGCGGAAGGGTACGTGCTGTACGCGATCGAGAACAGAGTCTGGATAACCGAAGAGATCTTCTGGGTCAACGAAACCGCTCGCCTCGGCTTGTGGGACTTTATCGTCAATCACGACTCCAAGCTGAAAGAAGTCCGCTTGAAGATGCCTTCCGACGATCCGTTATCCCTGCTGCTGCCCGATCCCAATGTGAAACAGGAGATCGAACCTTACTTTATGGCCCGAATCGTCGACGCCGCCGAATTCGTTCGGGCGTATCCGTTCGCGCAGACCGGCGAAGCTTCCCGTTTCTCTCTGCGCATCGAAGATCGGGACGCCCCGTGGAACGAAGGCGTCTGGACGTGGACCGTATCTCCGGACGGAAAAGGGGAACTGAGCCGCGAACCAAGCGAAGATCCCGATGATCTCGCAGCCCTTTCGGCCATCTCCGTTTCGATCGGTACCCTGACCGCGATGCTGCTCGGCTATCACCGCCCTCGTGCGCTTCAGCACAGCGGACTCTTGGAGACTTCCGAAGCGACCGCCGAACGATTAGAGACCTTGATTCCGTCCGCTACACCGTATCTGCCCGACTATTTCTGAAAGTTCTGAACAGGTTACCCCCATAACGGGGATAACCCTGCCCAAAAAGTGCTTCTCGGAAAGTTACCCACATGTGCATAAGTTTTTGGCCTTACGTAAAAAAGCAGAGAAAGAAGAACCGCAGACCCCATCTGCGGTTCTTTCTTTTTCTAGTACGCTGACCGCTTATGATGTTAGGTTTCGCCCTTCGGAAACCTGCTTGAACCGTGCATGTTTCCGAAGGACTCAAACCTTAGATTTTAATCTATAATCTATAACCTTTTCCCTACCTCCCCCCACCGGCGTGCCGATAGGTCGACTGCGTTCCGAATCGGAGCGACTTTGGATTGCCTCTCCCTCCCGCTAATTTCTCTATTCAATGAAGGGAGAGGCAGCCAAGCGGAGCGCAGATCGGAACGCAGTCGGCCGCCCCTCCGCACGCCCCTCCCCTCACGTTTCCTGACAACTGTCACCCCCATAAGGTGACACCCCCCACTAATCCGTGACATTCCGTCAAGGTACACTAAGTACATCAGAAACAAGCCGAATACATCTTCACATAAAGGAGCCATCATCCATATGACAACCGTGATCGAAGTGCAAAACGCCGTTAAAACGTTCCGCGCCCACACCGCCGTCGACAACGTCAGTTTTACCATCGAACAAGGCAGCATCACCGCGCTGCTCGGCCCGAACGGCGCCGGCAAGACGACGACCATGTCCATGCTGCTCGGTCTGCTCGAACCGACCGCCGGCAGCGTGAAGCTGCTCGGAGGGGCTCCGACGAATCGCCGCACCCGCGACCGGATCGGCGCCATGCTGCAAGAAGTCGCGGTGATGGACGGTCTTCGAGCCGTCGAGCTGATCGACTTGTTCCGCAGCTACTACAGCCGCCCGGCGGATCGCGATTATCTGATCCGGTTGACGGGCCTCGGTCCGGATATGCTGAAGCGAAACGCGCAGAAGCTGTCCGGCGGACAGAAACGCAGCCTAGGCTTCGCGCTGGCGATGGCCGGCGACCCGGACATCCTGTTCTTCGACGAACCGACCGTCGGTCTCGACACTACGGCGCGCCGCCTTTTCTGGAACGAGGTTCGGCAGCTGGCCAAGCAGGGCAAAACGGTCTTGTTCTCGACCCACTACCTCGAAGAAGCGGACCGCGAGGCGGATCGAATCCTGCTGTTCGATCAAGGCCGGATCGTCGCCGACGGAACGCCGGACGAGATCAAACGCACGCTCGTCAAACGCAGCATCACGTTCCGCGCGGAGCAGCCGCAGGCCGTGTCGGCGCTGATGATCCGGAAGTTCGGCGAGACGGCCGAACTCGCGGCAGACGGGGAGCAAGTGACGATCGCCGCCGAAGATACCGATGCCGTGATGCGGGCGCTGATCGAATCCGGTCTCGCCGTACGCGATATCCGAATCGACGAAGGCCGACTCGATGCCGCGTTCGAACAACTCACCCATGCTCAAACCGAAACCAACGAAACTCGGGAGGCGATCTGATCATGAAAACATTATGGATGCAAAGCAAAGCCGAAAGCACGCGGATGCTGCGGAACCCGTATTTTATCTTCTGGTCGCTCACGATGCCGATCATGTTCTACTTCATCTTCACCCGTCTCCTGAACGGCGATATGCCGAACCCGGGACAATGGCAGGCGCATTATCTGATGTCGATGGCCGCGTTCAGCGTGATGGGCGCTTCCGTCATGACCTTCGGTCTGCGTCTCGTGCAGGAGCGCACGCAAGGCTGGTCGACGATGCTGCGCACGACCCCGATGGCGAGCGTCGTATACGTAGCCGGCAAAATGACCGCGCAGCTTCTGCTGAACCTGCTCAGCGTGATCGTGATTTTCGCGGCGGGTTGGTTGATTAACGGCGTTCAGCTTAGCGCTTGGCAGTGGATCTCGGCGGGACTCTGGATCGTGGCCGCGTCGCTGCCGTTCCTCGCGCTCGGCGCGCTGATCGGCTGCATGAAGAAAGTCGACACGGCTAACGGCGTCAGCTACGTAATCTATATGGGACTCGCCGTAGCGGGCGGGCTGTGGATGCCGATCGACGTCATGCCTTCCGTGGTGCAAAAGATCGCCAAATGGCTGCCTTCCTTCAATTATGCCGACGGCGCTTGGTCCATTACGGACGGAGGAACGCCTTCGATGATCGGGCTGCTGATTTTGCTCGGCTATCTGGTTGCTTTTATGGTACTATCGGGATACGTGAGAAGAAAGCAGGAGGCGGTGTAAGAAGCGTATGAAAAATATCGGAGCATGGTTTCGACTGCCGCCAAGATATGGGGTTCTGCCCTATATCTTTTTGCTGTATTTGATCTTTCCGATCCTAAGCATTCAGGAGCTGGGCCTCGGTCTTAAAATACTGGGGTACGCGCTCGTTCTGGTGTTTGTCGCGATTTACAGGCAGCTGTACTGGTGTCCGAACGGACGAACATACAGTCTGCTTCTGCTCGGCATGATCGCGATCATCGTGGCGTTCAGCCAGATCGGCGGTCTATACAATCTGTATTTGGGATTTTTCACGGCTACTTTTATCGGAGGCATCCGCAGCAAAAAGACGTTCAAGATTTTTCTGGCGCTGTCCGGCTTATCGATGGTCGTCATGATTGCTCTGCATCTGAACGAATTGTCGCCGACCGACCTGATCTCGTTGTTTCCGATCGTGATGGTTCTGCTGCTGCTTCCGTTCGGCATGCGTTCCGTCAACCGTCAAATCGAACTCAGAAAGCAGTTGGACGCGGCGAACGAACAGATCGGCGAACTGATGAAAAAAGAAGAACGGATGCGGATCGCGCGCGACCTGCACGATACGCTGGGCCATACGCTGTCGCTGATCACGCTCAAAAGCCAATTGGCGGAGCGAATGGCGCTGAAAGATCCGGAACGCGCGCGGCAGGAAGCCCAAGAAATTCAGGAGACTTCGCGCGCCGCGCTGCGGCAGGTGCGAGAGCTGGTATCCGAGATGCGGGCGATCAAGCTGAGCGAAGAATTGATCGAAGCGAGAGAGATGCTGCGAACGGCGAGCATGGCGCTGCACGTCAAAGGAGAGTCGAAGCTGCAAGGCGTGCCCGATCTGACGCAGAACATCCTGAGCTTATGCCTGAAGGAAGCGGTGACCAATATCGTCAAACACAGCCGGGCGGAAAATTGTACGGTGACGATCTTTCAGAGCGGGTCGGAAGTCGGCATGAACATCGAAGACGACGGGGTAGGCCTCGATGCCCGAAAAGACTCGGAACCGGGCGGAAGCGGACTGGAACAGGCGGGCGGAGGCAACGGACTCGAAGGGATGCGCGAGCGTCTCGCGCTGATCGAAGGCAAGCTCGAACTGATGCCGCGCGCGGGAAAAGGGACCCTGCTTAGCGTAAGCGTACCGCTTGTCGTCCGCACCCAACAAGGAGGCGTAATGTCATGATTCGGATCATCATAGCCGAAGATCAACGGCTGCTGCGCGGAGCGATGGCTTCGCTTCTGGGCTTGGAAGACGATATCGAAGTCGTGGGCGAAGCGGGCGACGGCGAAGAAGCGCTGCAATCGATCGAGCGTCTTCGGCCGGACGTATGCCTGATGGACATCGAGATGCCCAAACTGAGCGGGTTGGACGTAGCCGAGCGCTTGAGCGCGGCGGGTTCGTCCTGTAAAATCGTCATCCTGACGACCTTCGCCCGCCCGGGATATTTCGAACGGGGCGTCAAAGCGGGAATCCAGGGTTATCTGCTCAAAGACGAGCCGGCAGAGAAACTGGCCGAGTCGATCCGCCGCGTGATGCAGGGACACCGCGAAGTATCGCCCGAGCTGGTCTTCGGAAGCCTGCGCGAAGAGAACCCGCTGACCGCGCGCGAACAAGAGATCCTTCGTCTGGCCGCCGGCGGCCGCAGCGCCAACGAGATCGCCGAGACCCTGCATCTGTCGTACGGCACGGTGCGGAATTACATTTCGGAGACGCTGGGAAAACTGGCGGTCAAAAGCCGGATCGAAGCGGTGAAGTTGGCGGAGGAGAAAGGGTGGATTTAGCTTCATTCAGGCTTTATCTGAATGAAGCAAAGATTCGCGCACGCTCCAAGCGCGAATCCCGCAAACGAGCGCAGCCCCGCCGAAGCGCCAAGCGCAAATCCCGCACACGAGCGCAGCCCCGCCCCAAACGCCAAACCCCCTGCTCACGTTCCCTCCCCGTCCAGCTACATATATCTTTGCACCAAGAATCTACACCAAGAAAAAGGAGTGAATCCCATGACGTTCGCAATCCCACAGCCCACCCTCGTCTTGACGATCTGGCTGCTTGCGCTGAACGTGATCGCTTATGCCGTCATGGCATCCGACAAGCAAAAAGCCAAGCGCAACCGGCGCAGAGTACCGGAGCGTACCCTGTTTACGTGGGCCGCGGTCGGAGGGGCGCTGGGCATCTGGATCGCCATGTCGACCAAGCGGCACAAAACCAAGCACGCCTCGTTCCGGTTCGGGATTCCCGCGCTTCTCGTGCTCAATATCGCCGTGTACGGCGGCTTGTATTACCTATTCGGCAGATAAAGGCTTTTTGGCCTTCCGCATACGCGAAGAAGGCAAGCAAGGCTGTTTGATTTCCCTTTTCCGAAGGGTAATAATGAGAAGTGACGGGGATTCGGCGTTCCTTGCGGCAGCAGGACCCGAACGCAGCCCGAATAGAGGGAAAGAGGTGCTTCATCATGCTGTTCTCCAAAATTCTGGTAGCCTACGACGGCTCCAAAGCTTCGAACAAAGCGCTCGATCGCGCTGTCTCGTTGGTGACAGCTTCGCCGGGCGCCGTGCTTGAAGTGCTGCACGTTTACGATTATCCGCGCTTTTTCGTGGGCGACGGGATCGCTCCCGTACCGGGCAGCGTCAACAAAGAATTCTTCGATCTGGCGGAGCAGACCGTAGAAGAAGCTCGCCGCCGCATCCGCGAAGCGGGCGTCGACGCCCGGATCGAGATGCGCCAAGGCGCGCCGGCCGTGTTGATTCTGGAATACGCCAAAGAGCTGGAAGCCGATCTGATCATCATCGGCAGCCGCGGCTTGGGCGCGATCCGGGAATTCGTGCTCGGCAGCGTCAGCCATAACGTCGTGCAGCAGGCGCGGGTTCCGGTTCTGGTCGTCAAGTAATCAACCAAACAAGAAAAGTCGGCCGTGAAGCCGCATGAAGCTTCGCCGGACCTTATCGGTTCGGCGGAGCTTTTTTGTATGCTTGATCCGTTTACATTTTTGGCCAGAACGAGCAGGTAAGTGAACGTTTTCACCGATATTCTGTCCGGTTACAGATCAAAAACGAACATTCGGATTTTACATTTTTGAAATGTTCGGTTTTTAATTTGACATGGCGTGTACGGAATTGTTAAACTGGAACTGAAGTCGGGCGCGGAGCTGCCGCGCCTCGAACATAATCGAACAACGTACCGTATAAAGCTGGGGATGTGGCCCGGCAGTATCTACCCGGGAACCGTGAATTTCCGGACTACGGAACAAACGCAGGGTCCGGCGGACCGCGCCGACGGCGCGATTCGCCGAGAACGGCACCGGTCGAACCGGCTGCCGGCTTTGTACGCTCTCTTGCGGACGGGAATAGGTTTCGGCGGCTGCCCCGGCAGCTTCGCTTTAAGGAAACCGACATTTTCCGGCCTCGCGCCCGTTTACGCACGGGTCTCGGGAACGGCTGTACCCCACGTTTATTTCCGTGTCCGGATTCCCGAGAGATCATTATGATTTTGCGGAAATGCCGGACTTTTTTGCATGCACGGCGGCGTCAAAAAAACGATCGATATTGGAGTGTGAACCATGTCTTTGCAGGTAGCGGTCATTATGGGCAGTACATCGGACTGGGAAACGATGCAGCATGCTTGTCAGATCCTCGACGAGCTGGAGATTGCTTACGAGAAAAAGGTCGTTTCGGCTCACCGGACGCCGGACCTGATGTTCGAATACGCGGAGAAAGCGCGCGAGCGCGGTTTCCGCGTTATTATCGCGGGCGCCGGCGGCGCGGCGCATCTGCCGGGCATGGTCGCGGCGAAGACTCCGCTGCCGGTGATCGGCGTGCCGGTCAAGTCGGCCGCGCTGAACGGACTGGATTCGCTGTTGTCGATCGTGCAGATGCCGGGCGGCATCCCGGTGGCGACGGTCGCGATCGGCAAGGCCGGCGCGATCAACGCCGGGCTGCTGGCGGCGCAGATCGTGGGCGCCGCCGACGACGCGGTGCTGGATCGCGTCGTCGCCCGCCGCGCGAGAATCGAGCGCGAAGTGCTGGAAGCGGAGCTGCCATGACGGGAGGAACGAACGGAATGGAGCGCAGCGGAGCGCGCGTGATCGAGCCGGGCGCGACGATCGGCGTGCTGGGCGGCGGCCAACTCGGCCGCATGATGGCGCTGGCCGGAGCGCCGCTGGGTTACCGCTTCGTGGCGCTGGACCCGGCGCCGGAAGGGCCGAGCGGGCAGGTGGCGGCGCAGATCGTCGCCGCCTACTCGGACAAGGACGCGGCGGCGGAACTGGCCGCGCGGACGGACGTGATCACGTACGAGTTCGAGAACGTGGACGCGGAAGTGGCCGCTCTGCTCGAAGAACGGTCGTACGTGCCGCAGGGCAGCCGTCTGCTCTACACGACCCAGCACCGCCTGCGCGAGAAGGCGGCGCTGGAAGCGGCGGGGGCGACGGTCGCCCCTTACGCGGCGATCGGAAGCGCGGCGGAATTGGACGCTGCGGTCGCGCGTCTGGGCACGCCTTGCGTGCTGAAGACCGCCACCGGAGGCTACGACGGCAAAGGGCAGTTCGTGATCCACGCCGCGGAAGAAGCGGCGCAGGCCTATGCGGAGCTGTCGGCATCGGGCGCGGAGCTGGTGCTCGAGAAGTTTGTCGATTTCCGCTGCGAGATCTCGGTCATCGCGGCTCGCAGCTCGCTCGGCGAGACGAGCACGTTCCCGCCGGCGGAAAATATTCACCGCCGCGGCATCCTGCACGCTTCGATCGTGCCGGCCCGCGTGCCGGCGGACGTGCTGGCCGAAGCGGAGCGGCTCGCCGCCCGCATCGCGGAATCGCTCGGCGCCGTGGGGCTGCTCGCGGTCGAGATGTTCTACGGCGAGGACGGCCGCCTCTACGTCAACGAAGTCGCGCCCCGGCCGCATAATTCCGGCCATTACACGATGGAAGCCTGCACGACGTCGCAGTTCGAGCAGCATGTCCGCGCGATCTGCGGCCTGCCGCTCGGAAGTCCGGAACTGCGGACGCCGGTCGTCATGGTCAACGTGCTCGGCGAACATCTGGACGGCGTGCACGAGCTGATGCTCTCGCCGGAGAGCGTCGGAACTGCGGCCGTTCGGCCGAAGTTCCATCTGTACGGCAAAGCCGAAGCGAAGACCGGCCGCAAGATGGGGCATATCAATCTGCTCTGCGGCGACACGGCCGACGCGCTGGCTTGGATCGAAGACGCCGGCATCTGGCCCGCGGAGTAAAGCTCCGGGCAGCCGCCTGCGAGAATCCGGATGCTCGAATGCGTCCCGTACTCGGGACTCTGCCGAGCCGCAATCCCTTATATAATAGAAGAAGGTTTCGCCCGCCTCGGTTCGGTGGAGACGGACGGCGAACCTCAAACTTTACTTTTTGGAGGCTATTCCCCTTATGATCGAACGTTACAGCAGACCGGAAATGCGCAACATCTGGAGCGAGGAAAACAAATTCAAAGCTTGGCTGGAAGTGGAAATCTGCGCGTGCGAAGCGTGGGTCGAACTGGGCGCGATCCCGGCGGAAGACGTCAAGAAGATCCGCGAGAACGCGACTTTCGATATCGACCGCATCTACGAGATCGAACAGGAGACGCGCCACGACGTGATCGCGTTCACCCGCGCCGTATCCGAAAGCCTCGGCGAAGAACGCAAATGGGTGCATTACGGACTGACTTCGACGGACGTCGTCGACACCGCGCTCGGCTACCTGCTGCTGCAGGCCAATCAGATCCTCGAACGCGACATCTTGAACTTCATCGAGATCCTGAAAGACAAAGCGATCGCCTATAAAAACACTCCGATGATGGGCCGTACGCACGGCGTGCACGCGGAACCGACGACTTTCGGCTTGAAGATGGCGCTCTGGCACGAAGAAATGAAGCGCAACCTCGAGCGTTTCCGCCATGCGGCGGACGGCGTGCAGTACGGCAAAATGTCCGGCGCGGTCGGCACGTATGCGAATATCGACCCGCGCGTGGAAGAGATCGTCTGCGCCAAACTCGGCACGAAGCCGGCTCCGATCTCGACGCAGACGCTTCAGCGCGACCGCCACGCCGAATACATGGCTTCGCTCGCGCTGGTCGCGACGTCGCTCGACAAGTTCGCGATCGAAGTCCGCGCCCTGCAAAAAAGCGAGTTCCGCGAGGTGGAAGAAGCTTTTGCCAAAGGTCAGAAAGGTTCGTCGGCGATGCCGCACAAACGCAATCCGATCGGCAGCGAGAACATCTCCGGCTTGTCCCGCGTCATCCGCGGACATATGCTGACGGCGTACGAGAACGTAGGCCTGTGGCATGAACGCGACATCTCGCACTCTTCGGCGGAACGCGTGATCCTGCCGGACGCGACCATGCTGCTGAACTACATGCTGAACCGTTTCGGCAACATCATCAAGAACTTGACGGTGTTCCCGGAGAACATGAAGCGCAACATGGAGCGCACTTACGGCGTGCCGTTCTCCGGCCGCATCCTGACCAAGCTGATCGACTCCGGCATGAGCCGCGAGACGGCTTACGATACCGTGCAGCCGCGCGCGATGCAGGCTTGGGAAGAACAGCGCAGCTTCAAAGAAATCGTGCTGGCCAGCCCGGCGATCACGGACGTGCTGAGCACGGAAGAGATCGAAGACGCGTTCAATCCGGCTTGGCATCTGAAGCATGTCGATACGATCTTCGCCAAACTCGGACTGAACGAGTAATCGCTAAACATTCGGATTTCGCTCGACGGAGGTTCGTGCTTCAATGATGTACGAACCTTCCGAAGGGCGGAACCGTTCATCTGATCGAGACAAAGCATGTTGAACTTCGGAATTCAGTTTACGTTAAGGGGGAAAAGTTTCATGTCCGCATCCACGCAGGCTCTGTCCACCGCCGAACATCTGGTGGACGCGCCGCTGCTCTATAAAGGCAAAGTGCGCGAGCTGTACGATCTCGGCGAGCATTACCTGATCGTCGTGACCGATCGCATCTCCGCGTTCGACTACGTGCTCGATCCGGCCATTCCGCACAAAGGGGACGTGCTGAACAGCCTGAGCGCTTACTGGTTCGAACAAACGGCGGATCTGCTGGAGAACCACGTGATCCACACTGATGTGGAGAAGCTCGGTTCCATCGCCAAAGACCCGGAAGCGCTGAGATACCGCATCATGGTCACGCGCAAAGCGCAGCGGATCGATATCGAATGCGTCGTGCGCGGTTATATCACGGGCGGCGGTTGGCGGCAGTATCAGTCGAGCGGCGCGGTCAACGGCATCGAGCTTCCGGCCGGCCTGCGCAAGAACTCGCCGCTGCCGGAACCGATCTTCACCCCGGCCGCGAAAAACGACGTCGGCCACGACGAAGACATTCCGTTCGCGCGCATGGAAGAGCTGGTCGGCGCGGAATTGTCTGCGGAACTGCGGGACAAAAGCTTGGCCCTCTACGCGTTCGCCCGCAAGGTCTGCGCCGAGAAAGGCATCATCTTGGCGGACTGCAAATTCGAGTTCGGCTTGGTCGACGGCAAAGTCGTCCTGATCGACGAGATCTTCACGCCGGATTCTTCCCGTTTCTGGGCGGAAGACAAATACGCGCTCGATATCGAGATCGACAGCATGGACAAAGAGCCGGTTCGCGCCTATCTGTCGGGCACCGATTGGGACAAGAACAGCGCGCCCGACCCGCTGCCGGAAAGCGTCGTCCGCGAGACGTCGCTGCGTTATCTGGGCATCTACGAGCGCTTGACCCGCAAAAGTTTGATTTCGCTCTGATCGTATCTCGCAAATGTTTCTTCGCACCCATGTTCGAGCGTGTCCCGTCAGGGACGAAAGCGTCTCAACCGCACGTTACACCACTATCAAACGGCCTCATGCCCGCATCCGCCAAGTTTTTCACCCACAACAAACAGCGGAGCGGGAAGGCCTTAATCCGGGAGGACATTCATGAAAGCCAAAGTCTACGTCACCATCAAGCAAAGCGTACTCGATCCGCAAGGCGTTGCCGTTCAAGGCGCGCTGCACTCGCTCGGCTTCAACGAAGTGGAAAGCCTGCGCGTCGGCAAATACATGGAGCTCGAACTCGGCGACGTGAGCAAGGAAGCCGCCGGAGACCGCGTAAAAGAGATGTGCGAAAAGCTGCTGGCCAACACCGTCGTCGAAGATTACCGCTACGAACTGGAGGGTTAAGCGCCATGAAATTTGCAGTGCTCGTATTTCCCGGTTCCAACTGCGACATCGACTGTTACAAAGCGGTAGAAAACGTCCTCGGCGAGCCGGTCGATTATGTCTGGCACACGGCGACGGATCTGTCGGCTTACGACTGCATCATCGTGCCGGGCGGCTTCTCGTACGGCGACTACCTGCGCTGCGGCGCGATCTCGCGTTTTGCTCCCGTGATGAACGAGGTGGCGAAAGCGGCGGAAGAAGGCAAGTTCGTACTCGGCATCTGCAACGGTTTCCAGATCTTGACCGAAGCCGGACTGCTTCCGGGCGCGCTGCGCCGCAACATGTCGATGAAATTCGCGTGCCGCGACACGGTGCTGAAAGTGGAAAACAACGCGACGCCGTTCACCCGCGACTACGAAGCCGGCGAAGAAATCGTTATCCCGATCGCGCACGGCGAAGGCAACTATTACTGCGACGAAGAAACACTTGAAGAACTGCGCGCGAACAACCAGATCGCGTTCCGCTATAAGAGCAACCCGAACGGTTCGGTCGACGATATCGCCGGCATCACGAACAAAGCGGGCAACGTGCTCGGCATGATGCCGCACCCGGAACGGGCGGTTAACGAGATTCTCGGTACGGTAGACGGCCAGAAGATGTTTACATCGATCATTAAAGCTTGGAGGGAACAACATGACGCAGCAAATGTCCGTTAAGGAACCGACGGCGGAGCAAATCGCGGATCAGCAAATTTACAAACAGATGGGTGTCTCGGACAGCGAGTTCGAGCTTATCTGCGGTTTCCTCGGCCGTAAACCGAACTATACGGAAATCGGCGTTTTCAGCGTAATGTGGTCCGAACACTGCGCCTACAAGAACTCGAAGCCGCTGCTGCGCAAATTCCCGGTCACGGGTCCTCGCGTCCTGATGGGACCGGGCGAAGGCGCGGGCATCGTGGACATCGGCGACAATCAAGCGGTCGTGTTCAAGATCGAGAGCCATAACCACCCTTCGGCGGTCGAGCCTTTCCAAGGCGCGGCGACGGGCGTGGGCGGCATCATCCGCGACATCTTCTCGATGGGCGCGCGCCCGATCGCGTCGCTGAACTCGCTGCGTTTCGGCAAGTTGGAGAGCGATCGCGTCAAATACCTGTTCGAGCACGTCGTTAGCGGCATCGCGGGTTACGGCAACTGTATCGGCATCCCGACGGTCGGCGGCGAAGTGGTCTTCGACGAGAGCTACGAAGGCAACCCGCTCGTCAACGCGATGTGCGTCGGCCTGATCGATCACGACAAGATCCAGCGCGGCGTCGCCAAAGGCGTCGGCAACCCGGTGTTCTACGTCGGCCCTCCGACCGGACGCGACGGCATCCACGGCGCGACGTTCGCTTCGGAAGAGTTGACGGAAGAATCGCAGGAACGCAAAACGGCGGTGCAGGTCGGCGATCCGTTCATGGAGAAGCTGGTCATGGAATCGTGCTTGGAACTCATCAACAGCGGCATCGTGCTCGGCATTCAGGACATGGGCGCGGCGGGCCTGACCTGCTCCAGCTCCGAAATGGCGAGCAAAGCGGGCAACGGTCTGGAACTGTACCTCGACCAAGTGCCGCAGCGCGAAGAAGGCATGACGGCGTACGAGATGATGCTGTCCGAGTCTCAAGAACGCATGCTGTTCGTCGTGGAACCCAAAGACGAAGCGCAGGCGATGGAGATCTTCGAACGTTGGGGCGTCATCTGCGCGAAAGTCGGCAAAGTCACGGACGACGGCCGCTTGAAGCTGCTGCATCACGGCGAAGTCGTCGGCGACATGCCGGTACACGCGCTGGTCGACGAGTGCCCGATCTACGACAAACCTTCGAGCGAACCGGCTTATTACGCGAAAAACGCAAACGTGGACACGACGGCTTACAAAGAAGTGACGGAACTGGGCGGCGCGCTGAAAAAGGTGCTGGGTTCTCCGAGCGTCGCGAGCAAAGCTTGGGTCTACGAGCAGTACGACTATATGGTCCGCACGAATACGGCGGTACGTCCGGGTTCGGACGCGGCGGTCGTGACGATCGACGGCACGCGCAAAGCGCTGGCGATGACGACGGATTGCAGCGGACGTTTCGTGTATCTCGATCCGGAAGTCGGCGGACGCATCGCGGTCAGCGAAGCGGCGCGCAATATCGTCTGCTCCGGCGCGGAACCGCTGGCAATCACGGACAACTTGAACTTCGGCAGCCCGGAGAAACCGGAAATCTTCTGGCAGATGGAAAAAGCGGTCGACGGCATGGCCGAAGCCTGCCGCGAGCTGGATACGCCGGTCATCGGCGGCAACGTCAGCTTGTACAACGAAAACGCCAAAGGCGCGATCTACCCGACTCCGGTCGTGGGCATGGTCGGTCTGGTGCACGACACGGATCATATCACCACGCAGCATTTCAAAGGCGAAGGCGACGTCATCATCTTGACGGGCGTGACCCGCGCCGAACTCGGCGGTTCCGAGTTCCAGCAGGTCGTGCACGGCGTAACGGAAGGCCGTCCTCCGCAGCTTGACCTCGCGGTCGAGAAGAAGCTGCTCGGCGGCGTGCTGGAAAGCATCCAAAGCGGCCTTGTGCGTTCGGCCCACGATTTGTCCGACGGCGGTCTTGCGGTCGCGCTGGCGGAAAGCTGCATCGGCGGCGGATTCGGCGCGCAGGTGAGCCTGCATACGGCGGAGATCGGCGAAGAAGGGCTGCGCGCGGACTTCGCGTTGTTCAGCGAAAGCCAATCGCGCATCCTCCTGTCGGCGACGCCGGAAAACGCGGACGCGCTGCTCAGCAGCCTGAAGGCGCACGGCGTACCGGCGGTGAAGATCGGACGCGTATCGGGCCTGCAATTGCATGTGACGGTAGACGGCAAAGAAGTTCTCAGCGAAGAGATTCATACACTCAAGCAGGTCTGGGAGGATGCGATTCCATGTCTGATGAAGTAAAGCAGCCGTTGTGGACGGGGGATTACTACAACGAGGGAGCGGATCAGATCGATCCGTTCGACACGCTGCGCGAAGAATGCGGCGTGTTCGGGGTCTACGGACACCCGGATGCCGCGTCCCTGTCCTATTACGGTCTGCATGCACTTCAGCACCGGGGAGAGGAAAGCGCGGGGATTTGCGTCAGCACCGGAGAAAAGTTCAATTATCACCGCGGACTGGGTCTTGTAAAAGAAGTTTTCGACAAGGACACCCTCGCCGGACTTCAAGGAAGCCATTCCATCGGACATGTACGCTATTCGACGAGCGGAGGCGGAGGCTTGACCAACGCCCAGCCGCTCGTGTTCAAGTATAAAGGCGGCGATCTCGCCGTCGCGACCAACGGCAACATCGTGAACGCGCCGCAGATCCGGCGCGAACTGGAAGAGAGCGGTTCGATCTTCCAGACGACCAGCGACACGGAAGTCGTGGCGCACTTGATCGCCCGTTCGCCGAAAGAGTTCGTCGAAGCGGCCAAAGACGCGATGAACAAGATCGTCGGCGGCTATGCGTTCATGCTGCTGACGCACGACAAACTGCTGGTCACCTGCGACCCGAACGGCCTGCGTCCGCTGACGATGGGCCGTCTCGGCGACGCTTATATCTTCACCTCGGAGACGTGCGCGCTCGAAGTGATCGGCGCGGAGATCGTGCGCGATATCCGTCCGGGCGAGCTGCTGGTGCTCGACCGGGACGGTCTGCACGAAGACCGCTTCACCGAAGGCCAGCGCAAAGCGCTTTGCGCGATGGAATATATCTACTTCGCGCGTCCGGACAGCGACATGAACGGTTCGAACCTGCACTCCGCCCGCAAACGCATGGGCAGCGTGCTGGCGAGAGAGAAGTTCGTCGACGCCGACGTCGTCACCGGCGTGCCGGATTCCAGCATCTCGGCCGCGATCGGCTACGCCGAGCAGACGGGCATCCCGTACGAGCTTGGCTTGATCAAAAACAAATACACCGGCAGGACCTTCATCCAGCCGAGCCAAGAACTGCGCGAGCAGGGCGTGAAGATGAAGCTCAGCGCCGTTCGCCGCGTCGTCGAAGGCAAACGCGTCGTCATGATCGACGACTCGATCGTACGCGGCACCACGTCCCGCCGTATCGTGAACCTGCTTCGCGAAGCGGGCGCGACCGAAGTGCATGTGTGCATCACTTCGCCTCCGTTCAAAAATCCTTGCTTCTACGGGATCGATACGCCCGACAGCCGCGAGCTGATCGCGTCCACCCGAACCGTCGAAGAGATCCGCGAAGAGATCGGCGCGGACTCGCTCGCTTTCCTGAGCTACGAAGGCTTGATCGAAGCCGTCGACGGCGACGATCGTTCCGCTTATAAAGGCGGATTGTGCATGGCCTGCTTCGACAACGATTATCCGACTCAGGTGGATTTTGGCGGGGAGGAGAAATTGGGCTGCGGCTGCTGAGGTGGCGGGTTTCGTGTCGGGAGGTCGCTGCGGGTAGAGGGGTCTTCGATCGCTGTCTCAATTCGATTCCTTCATTGAAATTAAACATTTTAGAGGTGGGAATCGAATTTCAAAGGCGAACACTTCGTTTCTACGACTCCCTCTACCCTCCGCTGACTGCGGCGCATCCACACCCGTTTTGGGGTAGGGGAGAGGGCAGGGCTGCTTTTTCCTCTTCTCGAAAAAGCAAGACGCTAGTCGCTCATCTCTTGAACTTGGCTCGCTTCGAAGAAGCCGAGCCGCACTTGACCTTAAGCTGTTCTCAAGCGGAGGTCTTCTGCGCAGCAGGACTTGATTTGTCAGTTTGTTCTTTTCGGATGAAATCGAAAAGATCTTTACCCTATAAAAATTCCCAGACGCAAGCGACGCTTGCATCTGGGAATTAGAATGTGTGTCCGGAAGCTGTTAAGCGGAGGGAGAAATTCAGTGGAGGAGCGATAGCGATCGCCTTTGAACTCGGAAAACCCCAGTTAAAATCTAATCCAGTTTTCCGAGTGAAACAGCGACCGAAACGAATTTCTCCCGGAGCGCCCCAGCTTCCCCTCACAAACCTAATTTAAAGATAAAGGATGTGTCGGTTGTGTCTGAAGCCTACAAAAATGCCGGAGTCGACATCGCGGCAGGCAACGAAGCGGTCGAACGGATGAAAAAGCACGTCAAAAAAACGTTCCGTCCCGAAGTCATGACGGATCTGGGCGGGTTCGGCGCGCTGTTCGGCTTGAACAAAGGCGCTTACGAAGAGCCCGTGCTCGTCTCCGGCACGGACGGCGTGGGCACGAAGCTCAAGATCGCGTTCGCGATGGACAAGCACGACACGATCGGCATCGACGCCGTCGCCATGTGCGTGAACGATATCGTCGTGCAGGGCGCGGAGCCGCTCTTTTTTCTCGACTATCTGGCGACGGGCAAAGTCGTGCCGGAGAAGATCGAAGCCATCGTCGCGGGCATCGCGGACGGCTGTCTGCAATCCGGCTGCGCCCTGATCGGCGGCGAAACGGCCGAGATGCCGGATATGTATACCGAAGGCGAATACGACATCGCGGGCTTCACGGTCGGCGTCGTCGACAAGAAGAAGATCATCAACGGGCAATCGATCGCGGCGGGCGACGCGGTGATCGGGCTGGCTTCGAGCGGCGTGCACAGTAACGGCTTCTCGCTGGTACGCAAACTGCTGCTCGAACAGCACGGCTACAAGCTGACCGACGAAGTGGAAGAACTCGGCGGCACGCTGGGCGCGACGCTGCTGGAACCGACCAAGATCTACGTGAAGCCGCTGCTCAAGCTGATCCAATCGATCGAAGTCAAAGGCATGGCGCATATCACGGGCGGCGGCTTTATCGAGAATATCCCGCGGATGCTGCCGGAAGGCGTGAACGTGGATATTCGGCACGGCGCATGGCCGGTACTGCCGATTTTCAAGCTGATGCAATCCAAAGGCAATATCTCGGACAGCGACATGTACACGACGTTCAACATGGGCATCGGACTGGTCCTCGTCGTATCCGACGTCGACAAAGAAGAAGCGCTACGTCAGCTGAAAGAAGCGGGCGAAGAGGCTTACCTGATCGGCCAAGTCACGGAAGGCGAGAAAGTCGTGACCTTCACGGGGAACGCGCAATGAGTCGCAGCGAGCGGGAAACGCAGACCGAGGAACTTCGGACGCTGGAACGCGCGGCGGCTTCGGAGGAAACGACGACCGCTCGGACCGAAACTATTCCGGCTGACGTCGAACCGACCGCCGCTCGCACTGGAGCCATATCGGCCAACGCCGAACCGAACGCCGTCCCTTCCGGCTCCGACGAGCAGGTTCCGCTGAAGCCCGGTCCGATGCCGGGGCTGCCGACCGAACCGCAGCCGGTTACGCCGGAAGGCACGCCGGCTCCGACCGGCGAACCGTTGACGCTGCCCGGTCTTCCGGCCGTCGCCGATCCGGACGCAGAAGCCGACCTCGACGAAGATCCGGCCGCGCAGCTGCTCGAGCTGGAAGAAACGCTGCCTCGCCCGGACGGTCCGGTCATCGACCGGCCTTACCGCATCGCGGTATTCGCGTCCGGTTCGGGCAGCAATTTTCAGGCGCTGCTCGATGCTTCGCGCGCCGGTAATCTCGGCGCGCAGATCGCGCTGCTCGTCTGCGACAAACCGCAGGCGAAAGCCGTCGAACGCGCCCGCGCGGCAGGCGTTCCGGTGTTCGTGTTCACGCCCAAAGAATACGAATCCCGCGAAGCTTATGAACGCGTGATTCTCGAAGAACTGGAGCGGGCGAAGATCGACCTGATCGTGCTCGCCGGTTATATGCGCCTGATCACGAGCATGCTCGTCGAGCCTTATTCGGGCCGGATGATCAATATCCATCCTTCGCTGCTGCCGTCTTTTCCGGGCAAAGACGCCGCGGGCCAAGCGGTCGAGCACGGCGTTCGGGTAAGCGGCGCGACGGTGCATTTCGTCGACGGGGGCATGGACACGGGACCGATCATCGCTCAGCGCGCCGTGGAAGTCATGCCGGAAGATACGGCGACCGAACTTCAAGCGCGTATCCAAGAAACGGAGCGCCTGCTCTACCCGGAAGTCGTATCTTGGTTCGCCGCCGGACGGGTGAAGCTCGAAGGACGCCGAGTCGTTCTTTTCTAAGCGTGACGGAAAGGAAATATTCATCATGTCGATTATCGTAGGAACGGGAGCGGTCGTGCAGGATGCGGACGGACGCGTTCTGCTGCTGCTTCGCGGAAAAGATCCCGAAATGAATAAATGGAGCATTCCCGGCGGGAAAGTCGATCCGTACGAGACTTCGCAGAACGCGATCGTTCGCGAAGTCGAAGAAGAGACGGGGCTGCGGGTACAGATCGAGCGGCTGCTGTGCATCGACGAGACGATCCGTCCCGAGCAAGAGCAGCATCTGCTGTCGCTCATCTATCTGGTGCAGGCGGTCTCCGGCGAGCCGGAGAACCGCGAACCGCAGAAGCACGCGCAGATGCGCTGGTTCGCCGCGAACGAACTGCCGCCCGCCGCGGAGATCGCTTCTTTTTCCCAACAAGCGTTAACCCTTGCCTTTAAGCAAACCGAATCGCCAATCCAACCATCCTAAGGAGGACTTTTCATCGTGAGTATCAAAAGAGCGCTGGTCAGCGTATCGGACAAAACGGGCATCGTGGACTTCTGCCGCGAACTGTCGCAGCTTGGCGTGGAGATCGTATCGACGGGCGGAACGAAAAATCTGCTGGCGAAAGAAGGCGTGCCGGTCATCGGCATTTCCGACGTAACGGGTTTCCCGGAAATTCTGGACGGACGCGTCAAGACGCTGCACCCGGCGGTACATAGCGGCCTGCTCGCCGTTCGCGACAGCGAAGAGCATCAGAAGCAGATGGAAGAGCTCGGCCTCGGCTATATCGACCTCGTCGTCGTGAACCTGTATCCGTTCCAAGAAACGATCGCGAAACCGGACGTGGCTTACGAAGACGCGATCGAGAACATCGATATCGGCGGTCCGACGATGCTGCGTTCCGCGGCCAAGAACCATGCGTTCGTGAGCGTGGTGGTGGATAGCGCGGATTACGGCAAAGTGATCGAGGAAGTGCGCGCGGAAGGCGACACGACGCTCGATACGCGCAAGAAGCTGGCCGCCAAAGTCTTCCGTCACACCGCGGCTTACGACGCGCTGATCGCCGACTACCTCGCGAAGCAGACGGGCGACCCGCTGCCGGAGCGCTACACGGTCACTTACGAGAAAATCCAAGATCTGCGTTACGGCGAGAACCCGCACCAAGCGGCCGCTTTCTACCGCGCGCCGCTCGCGCCTGCGGGCACGCTGACGACGGCCGAGCAGCTGCACGGCAAAGAGCTGTCGTACAACAATATCAACGACGCCAACGCGGCGCTTCAGATCGTCAAGGAATTCAGCGAACCGGCCGTGGTGGCGGTCAAGCATATGAATCCTTGCGGCGTAGGCGTAGGTTCGACGATCGCGGAAGCTTACAACAAAGCGTACAGCGCCGATCCGGTGTCCATTTTCGGCGGCATCGTGGCGGCGAACCGGACGATCGACGTCGAGACGGCCCAGCCGCTCAGCGAGATCTTCCTCGAGATCGTGCTGGCTCCCGACTTCACGCCGGAAGCGCTCGAGATCCTCACGAAAAAGAAAAATATCCGTCTGCTCAAAATGGGCGAACTGACTTCGGCCGAAGGCCGTCAATCCGTGCATGTCGTGACTTCGATCGAAGGCGGCATGGTCGTTCAGGAGAGCGACGTGCATTCCTTGAGCGACGCCGACCTCAAAGTCGTGACCAAACGTCAACCGACCGAAGACGAGCTGAAACAATTGCTGTTCGGCTGGAAAGTCGTCAAACACGTCAAATCGAACGCGATCGTGCTGGCGGCGGACGATATGACGATCGGCGTGGGCGCGGGCCAGATGAACCGGGTCGGTTCGGCCAAGATCGCGCTGGAGCAAGCGGGAGACAAAGCGCAGGGCGCGATTCTCGCTTCCGACGCGTTCTTCCCGATGGGCGACACGGTCGAGCTGGCGGCGAAACACGGCATCAAAGCCATCATCCAACCGGGCGGCTCGATCAAAGACGAAGAGTCGATCAAAGCGGCCGACGAAGCCGGCATCGCGATGATCTTCACCGGCGTTCGCCACTTCAAGCATTAAGAACGATTCGATTCACGCATAAAAGACTTCACATCGACGCGCGGCGCGCCGGCGGAGCGGATCTGCGGACAGGCGGACGTTCCCCGGGGCGGCGCGCGTTTTCTTTTTGGGGAAAAGGTACACAAAGACGCGAAAGGGGCGGGTTACATGGATATTTTGGTGGTGGGAGGCGGCGGACGCGAGCACGCGATCTGCGCATCGCTGGCCCGGTCGCAGCGAGCCGGGAAGATCTACTGCGCGCCGGGCAACGCCGGCATCGCGCAGGTGGCGGAATGCGTGAATATCGGCGTATTCGATTTCGACGCGCTGACGGCGTTCGCGCTGGAGAAGAATATCGGCTTGGCCGTAATCGGCCCGGACGACCCGCTTGCGGGCGGGATCGTAGACGCGTTCGAAGCGAAGAACATTCCGGTCTTCGGCCCGCGCAAGAACGCGGCCGAGATCGAAGGCAGCAAAGCGTTCATGAAGCATCTGCTCAAGAAATATGATATCCCGACCGCCGCTTACGAGACGTTCGACGATTATGAAGCGGCGCTGGCTTATCTGCGGCAGCAGGGCGCGCCGATCGTCGTCAAGACCGACGGCCTGGCCGCAGGCAAAGGCGTAACCGTCGCGCAGACGCTGGAAGAAGCGGAGAAAGCGCTGCACGACGCCATGGTCGGCGGTTCGTTCGGCGCGGCCGGCAGCACCGTCGTCATCGAAGAATTCATGACGGGCGAAGAGATGTCGATCCTCGCGTTCGTGGACGGCGAGACCGTCCGCGCGATGCCGGCGGCGCAGGACCACAAGCCGGTGTTCGACGGCGACAAAGGCCCGAATACCGGCGGCATGGGCACGTACTCGCCGCTGCCGCATATCGATCCCGCGATCGTCGAACGCGCGATCGAAGAGATCGTCAAGCCGACCGCGAAAGCGCTGGTCAGCGAAGGGCGGCCGTTCACCGGCGTTTTGTTCGCCGGTCTGATGATCGAACCGGACGGCACGCCGCGCACGGTCGAGTTCAACGCCCGTTTCGGCGATCCGGAGACCCAAGTCGTGCTGCCGCGCCTCGAGAGCGACCTGCTGGAGATCTTCCTCGCCGCGGTGAACGGCACGCTGGCGGACGTCGAGATCCGCTGGAGCGACGAAGCGGCCGTCTGCGTCGTGCTCGCTTCGGAAGGCTACCCGGCTTCGTACCCGAAAGGCCGAGTCATCACCGGCATCGCGGAAGCCGAAGCGGGCGGCGATGCCTTCGTATTCCACGCGGGTACGGCGCGAAGCGAATCCGGCGAGCTGGTCACCGCCGGCGGCCGCGTGCTCGGCGTGGTCGGCCGCGGCGCGGGCATCGCCGAAGCGCGGGACGCCGCTTACCGAGCGGCGGGCTTGATCGCGTTCGAAGGCGCGCACAAGCGCAGCGATATCGCGGCGAAGGCGCTGACGCCGCGGGGGTAGCGGAAGGCTTCGGGCGGATCGAGCCCGAAGCCGCTGCGCCAAGGCGGGCGAGTGGCGCGTCGAAGCGTCCGGTACGGAAGCGGACGGCTCCGGTTTCGGCGCGCGAACAGTCTTTGCAAAGTCCAGCTCGGCGACGTTGATTCTAACGGAACGTCATTCCTTTAGCGGCCCTTTCGGGGGCCGTTTTGCCGTCTAACGGAACGTCATTCCGTTAGATAGCAAAAACCGGCGATTCGAGGCCCGAAAAGCGCCGAATCGCCGGTTTAACGGCATATCGTTCCATTAGGGATTTGCGGAAGCCCGAATCGATGCGCCAAGCGTCGTCTGGTTCCGTTAGCGTTCGCTATGGCAGGAATAGCGCGCTAAGCCGAAGCACCGCCTATTTCCGTTATGCCGGAAACGGAAACGCCGAACGCTCGGAGCTTTTAGTGTTTTGCGTGTTCTCTCGGCCGAGGCGAAAGCGCCCGCCGCCGCGAAGCGGTCGGGGCTCCTCGCTCTTAGGGTTCGAAGGTGCGCCGAATCCAGTCTAGCCAAGCCCAGCCTAGCTCTATTCCTGCTTCTCTACCGGCACGTACAGATCCATCTGCAAGTTTTTATCCCCGTGGCTGCGTTCGTCGTACAGTTCGAAATCGACGCCGCCGTTGGCGTAGACATAGCCGGAACTCGGGAACCATTCGTTATACACGTAAGTCGTCATGCCCTGAATCGCCGTAGTGAAGGCGCCGCCGTCACGGTCGGCTGCAGGAGAGGTGAATACGGCATAAGTCGAGGCCGGGATGACGGCGGTATGCATCTTCTCCGGAACGTTGTCGAAATCGGCTACTTCGACGCCGATCATATAGAGGAAATGTTCCGGCTTATCCGGCAGCATGATGCAGGCGCCATATTCGGCATGGTTGACGGGAGACAGGACTTCGTGCAGGTCATGCATCCAATTTTCTTCGAAATAACGTCCCCAGAAAGCCGGGATGTCCGTCATGTTTTCGCCGGTCATCTTGGTCTCCAAGGCGTAGCCGGCAAGCTTGATTTCGGGTTTGGTTACAAAGGTCGGTCTCATCATCATTCCTCCGGTCATGTTATAGTGGGCCAGCTTGTTCAGATCCACCCGCTCGGGAACGCGGCCGGTGGCATGGATTCGATACTGCTCGGGCGTAAGTCCGTACGTTTTGCGGAAGGCTTTGGTAAAACCCGCGTGCGTCTCGAAACCATAGTCGAGAGCGATCTCCAGCAGGGTACGGCCGCTGGTCAGGTCTGCTGCCGCGTATGCGAGTCTGCGTCTGCGGATATACTCCATGACCGGCAGACCGGTACGCGAATGGAACACTTTATAGAAGTGATACAGCGAGAACCCGGCCAGCGAAGCCAATTCTTCGGCCGTCAGCCGTTCCTTGAGATGATCTTCGATATGGTCCAGCGTGCGCTGGAGACAAGCGGTATAGTCCATGTATTTGTTCCCTCCCGATCGGTAAGTCCATCTTAACAGAACAAAAAGGGGAACGCTTGTCCGTTTTTGCGATCTTGCGTCGATCTTGCGAACAGAGACGAGTCTTGAGAACGAATACGGGTTTTGCCTGCACCAAGCTTGAAATTTTCATGAAATCGCGTTACGTTATAGGATAATTCAATGCCGTAATATGCTGCACAGAGAAACGATCAGAATCGAGGAGAACGAGATGAAAACCGAACCTACCGCGGAAGTCGACGATATGAAGAACGGCGAGATCGTGACGATGGAAGACATCGTCCGCGCTCACCATAGACTGCGCGAAGCGATCGTGCGCACGCCGCTGCATCGCGACGCCACGTTATCCGCCAAATACGAATGCGACGTGTATCTGAAGCGCGAAGACCAACAGGTCGTGCGTTCGTTCAAGATCCGCGGCGCGTACAATAAGATTCGCAGCCTGACCGAAGAAGAACGCGCCAACGGCATCGTCTGCGCCAGCGCGGGCAACCATGCGCAGGGCGTGGCGTTTTCCTGCCATGCGCTCGGCATCCGCGGCAAGATCTACATGCCGAGCACGACGCCGAACCAGAAGGTCAAGATGGTCCGCAAGTTCGGCGGCAAGATGGTCGAGGTGATCTTGACCGGCGACACGTTCGACGACGCTTACCATGAAGCGGTCAAAGCCTGCGCGGAAGACGGCATGAGCTTTATCCATCCGTTCGACGATCCGATGATCATTGCGGGCAACGGAACGGTCGGCATGGAAATCATGGAAAGCCTCGAGAAACCGGCGGATTACGTTTTTCTGACGATCGGGGGCGGAGGTCTGGCGGCCGGCGTATCCCATTACATCAAGACGATGAGCCCGTCCACGCGCATGATCGGGGTCGAGCCGCTCGGCGCCGCTTCGATGAGCGAAGCGATGGCGCGCAGCCAAGTCGTCACGCTCGACGAGATCGACAAATTCGTCGACGGCGCGGCCGTGAAGCGGGTCGGCGAGCTGACGTACCGGATCTGCAAGAAGATGCTGGACGAAGTCGTCAAAGTGCCGGAAGGCAAAGTCTGCACGACCATCCTCGACCTGTACAACGAAAACGCGATCGTGGCCGAACCGGCCGGCGCGATTCCGGTCGCCGCGCTCGATCTGTACCGCGATGAGATCAAAGGCAAAACAATCGTCTGCGTCATCAGCGGCGGCAACAACGATATCGACCGCATGCAGGAGATCAAGGAACGCTCACTTATTTTCGAAGGGCTGAAGCATTATTTCCTCATCAACTTCCCGCAAAGAGCGGGCGCGCTGCGTGAGTTCTTGGAGAAGACGCTTGGACCGGACGATGATATCGCGCGTTTCGAATATACGAAAAAGAACGACAAAGAAAACGGCCCCGCGTTGGTCGGCATCGAACTGGCTTCGAGAGAAGACTACGAGCCGCTGATCGCCCGCATGGACGCGCACGGCATCAAGTATACCGAGCTGAACCGCGATCCGAGTCTGTTTAGTTTGTTGATCTGAATAAATTGCAGATAGTGATGGAAAAGAAGCTTGCTCAAAGCCTGAGATATTCAGGCGAAAGCAGGTTTCTTTTTATTTGTTTTCAAAAAAGTATAACTTTTTTTGAAAACAATACGTTTTTATATTATATATAGGGCTGATTATGTGAAAAAGGTTCCGCCACTTCCTACAGAATCAAATCTGAAGCATGTACTGGTTATTTTATCTATAACTCTGGGGGCATCTTATTTCAAAGTAATCAAGAGCATACTGGTGGGCTAATTATTACAAAAAATAAATTAAAAAATACATAAATGCTAATTTATTGTATTTAAATGAAAGTGTATCTGAGTTTTGAAGTTTGTATTTAGCTTTAATGATCATTAGGTCGCGAACATTTTGAATTTAGTGTTTTTAATTAGCCTCTAACAGTGATTGATTTTAAAGATGTTAATAATCTATTTTAGGAGGGTTTTAAATGTCCTTTAAGCATGTTCTATCCATAGTATTATTTATTTTTATTCTTTCTGGTTGTGGGAGTAAAGGTGTGGAACTAATGGTAGGTACGTACAATGAGCACGAAGAAGTTGTTTTTAACAAGGATAAAACGTTAAAAAACAAAGAATCGATAGAACAAGTTAAAAGTATAATAAATGCTAGTTCAACCAGTGGCATAAAATCCAAAGGAAAACCTGATTATGTTGTAATAGTACATAATAAAGATGATTCTACAATGGAATTAAGGGCGGACCTTTGGTTACAGGCCGATGGCACCATAACGTTTAACCGTGGAGAAGATAGTGAAGAGATGCATTCGATCAATAAAGAGAATTCCGAAACGATAAAGAAGTTGCTACAAATATAAAAAAATTAGTATGTTCTCAAAGTAGGAAGGGTCTTCACCATTACGTGTCCTTGACAATTTCTCGTTTTTTTAGAAAGGATTTGAGGCTTTAAAACACATGAAAATAGGGGCTTTAACCCTCAAAATTCAGCCGTCCATCTCCATGCTTATTTCTCGAATCGAGTCAAAGACACTTTGTGCTGAAGAGCTAGTAGAAATTTATAATTTCCTTACTCATGAATATTTTAAAATGTTTATCAACAAGCAGTTTTCTTAAAACGACTCATTCCTAATTTTTTTGGAAATGAGTCGTTTTATTTTTTTTATAAAGGTTCTGGATAGTAGCTGATCTGATTTAATCAGGCATCATAGATTCTGTAAATCAAATTCTTTAAGGCGTGTATAACAACTTCAAAGCAAGTAGATTTAAGAGAGTTTTCGTTTGGGGCAAGGAATCGTTTGGGAGCTATAGCGTACCTGTACACATCAAGGAGCCTTGATACACGACTGCCGGTTCGGTCCATTTATGTTTTGGGGCGAATCTGTAGAAAACGAAAAGGTGATTAAATATTTATATGGTCAAGATTTCCTAAATAAAATATTTTTATTCCATAAAAAAATTAAAAAAACAAACTTTATATAATTGATAACGTTTATGAATAAAAGGAGGTGTAAAGGGAATCATAATTTTAGTGAGCATTTTTTAAAATACTCAAGTTTTTGATTTGGAAATTATTTCACTTAAGAAAAGAGGAGAATACATGAACGAAATAAGTTTTAATAGCAAAAAAATGATCATCTTAGCTTTGATTTGCTCGGTCATATTTACTATTTTTGGCGGAACTTCTTCTGCTGAAGAAAATGAAAATTCATCATGTGGCAATGATACTGTTGAAGTTCCAGAAATACAATTTACTCCAGAAGTTATAAACCAGTATAAAAATGAAGAAGGCGAGCTTGTATCTGTATATAGTGAATTGCCTGAAAAATTTGTAACTGATGAAAATGGTAATATCATTACCGATGATAAATTAAACAGTAAGCGCGGTGGCATAACTACTCAAGATGCATGCTCTAAGAGATACTATTACGAAACCATTAGCGGACCGACCCTTATCAAATCTAATAGTTTCATTGCATATCACCCAGGCTTCACAAAATGGGACAAAACAAATGGATATTTCTTCGGACAAGCTACTCAAAGTTACTCAGTAGGTGTCCAAGGGTTTGCAGGGATTTCCGTTTCTGTTTCTGTTGCAGCTCCAGGAAACGGATCTTTCATTACTGCTAACCCTGCGTACTGGTCCCGCCCAGGAATATATGGAGATGTTTCTAAGTTGACTCGAAAAGTAACAGTGCAAGATCCATGTGGTAGCGGAAGCACTACGTATAACACAGTTGTTTATCAGACTAACAATACGTACAACAAAACAGTATATCAATAATTCTTAAATAGACTTAGATCAATTTAAATTTATTTTCCAGAAGAATAATAGAATTCTATTCGCTAAAAACAATCTTAAGAACTAACCCTAGGACCGAACTATTCGGTTCTTTTTTTGATTTGCATTGTGAAAAGATAATGGAGTGGAAAGTGTCTTTTTATGTGTATGATTTTTTTAAGGAGGGATCTTTTTTACAATCTTCGCTTATGAACAGCTGTTGGCTTCTAATAACCCTCAGTGAAGCAAATCCTTTGTAATAGTTGGCGAGTTTGGATAAGATAAGAGAGTTGAATTCATACATAAGGGGGAGACATTCGTGCATGTTTCGATGGACCAGCGCGAGGAGACGACATCCCGAGACCGAATCTGGCTGACCGTAATCATGGCCTTCGTGCTCGCGATGTCCGTTTTCGTCGTGTTGGCGCATAACAATTATTTCTTACTCGGCGACCTGAGCAATCCTAACAACGACGACGTCAAATACGTCAAAAGCGCCGAATTGATTCTGGAAGGCGGACCGCTCGCTTATAACAGCGGGACCGAGCCAAGCGCGTTTATCATGCCGGGAATGCCTCTGCTGCTGGCCGCTTTCATTGGGCCCTTCGGAGAGCAAGGAGGCATTACGGCATTCCGATTGTTCCAATGTCTGGAGCAAGTCGCCTGCATTTATCTGCTGTTCCTGATCGCGCGCCGCGTGTTCGATCGGCGGATCGCGATGGTCGCTTGCGTGATCGCCGCGCTGTATCCAACGGATTATTTCTCGTCGGGAGTCATTCTGACCGAATCGACGTTTCGCCTGCTGCTGATGATGCTTGTCTGGGCGATGATGGTCGCCGCCGAGAATCGCAGATGGACGTGGTACGTCGGGATCGGCGTGCTGACGGCGGCGCTGGCGTATTTCAAGCCGCAAGCTTCGCTGTTCCCGGCGGTCATGTTGTTCTTCTGGCTGCGCGAACGTTATTCGCTTCGCGAGATCGTCAAATTCACGGCGATTATCCTCGGCACGTACGTGATTCTGCTGTGTCCGTGGTGGATTCGCAACGTAGTCACGTTCGGCAAATTCATTCTGTTCACCGACTCGGCGGGCAGTCCGTTCCTGCTCGGTACGCGCATCAATTATAACTTGCCTCCGGCCGGCTTCTTCGACGCGTATCCGCAGTACGATCCGAAGACCATTTTCGAAGGCCACAGCAGCGACGCGATCGCCAAAGGCATGGACATCATCCGCTACGGATTCTCGCATCATTTCTGGACATATCTGAACTGGTACACGATCGGGAAGCTGCAAGGACTGTACGTCGAATCGTATTACTGGCGTCCGATCTGGCCGCTCCAGCGTCCGCTGATGGATATTCTGCAAAAAGTTCTGATGAGCGTCACGTTGATTGGGCTGGTCTGGGCGATGCTGCGCGAGAAGTTCGGACGCCTGCTGCCGCTCTTGATGACGTTCGTTTATTTTACTTTGCTGTATATCCCGTTTGTCGCGTTCGGCCGTTACGGATACCCGACGATCGTGTTCATGCTGCCGTTCGCGGCGTATGCCTTGTGCCGACTTTGGGATCTGATCGCTGTTCGCCGAACAAGCTTGCGCCGTTCGGGCAGCGGAGGATACACGTTCCGCTAACGCTATCGCTTAAGCGAATCTTGACGATTCCCGCCGCCATAAGCAGGAATTCCACGCTTCGCGCCGAACCTATGTAACCATTACGAGAGAAAGACCGGCCGCTGCCGAGACCATACGCGAGTACGGCCGGGAAGCGGCCGTTTCTTCCCCAAAGGAGCGATATTCATGATCCGTTATCCGATGCTGCAAGAAAGAACGACGATCGGCGTCACGGCTCCGTCGTCGGGCGTGAGGCCCGAGATGCACAGTATGCTGAAGCAGGCGATCTCCCGTATGGAGCAGAACGGCTTTACGGTGTCTACGGGAGACACGACGTGGACGCAGCACAAAGCCAAATCCGCGCCGGCGAGATTGCGCGCGGACGAATTGAACCGGATGCTTCAAGAAGAACGGATCGGTTTCGTGCTGCCGCCTTGGGGCGGCGAACTGCTGGTCGAGGTGCTGGAACATCTGGATTACGATCGGATCGGCGAGAAATGGATCATGGGCTACTCGGATATCAGCGTGCTGCTGCTCGCGATCACGTTGAAGACGGGGCTGGCGACCGCGCACGGCACCAATCTGCTCGATCTGCGCGGCAGTCGAGTCGACGAGCTGACGGCCAAATGGCATCAAGCGCTGACGACGCCGGCCGGCGGCTGTTTCGATCAGGAATCGTCCGAGCTGCATCAGATCCGATGGAAAGAACGTCCCGAAGGCGAAGAGCAAGAAGAACTCGAAGAGAGCGTGTTCAACTTGACGGAACCGACGGTCTGGCGCAGCGTCTCCGGCGGCGACGTCGGCCTCAAAGGGCGTCTGCTCGGCGGCTGCGTCGACGTAATCCGGCATCTGATCGGCACGCCGTACGGCGACGTCGAAGCGTTCCGCGAAGCGCATATCCCTGGCGAACCGGTGCTGTGGTACTTGGAGAACTGCGAACTGAACACGGCGGACCTGCGCCGCTCGCTGGTGCAGATGAAATTGGCCGGTTGGTTCGAGAATTGCTCGGGGCTTATGTTCGGCCGCAGCCCGGCGAATACGCCGGTCGACGGCTACACCGCCGAAGACGTCTACCGCGATATGGCCGACGAACTCGGCGTGCCGGTGATCTACGATATCGACTGCGGCCACCAGCCGCCTCAGCTCACGCTGATCAACGGGGCATTGGCGGAAGTTCATTTTTCGGAAGAGAACGGCACCGGAACGGTGCGGCAGACTTACCGGTAAGATCGGAGGCAGAGGGCAAGAAACAGGGGCAAGCTCCCGTGATTTTTGCCGTGCTTTTTGAGGAATAAGCGCAGCATCCCGCATGCACCCTGTCCGAATCGCGCGCCGCTTTGCGGTTCGTTTTCGGATTCGGGGTGCGTTTTTCGTTTGCGGAAAACAAAAAAAGACCCGGCGGAAGGCGGAGTCGCGCAGATCTCTGCGTGTCCGTCCGGGCAAAAAGGAACTCCGGGCGCGCCAAGCCGAATAGGGGGAAGGCGGCGCATATCCGGATTCCACGAGAACCGCGCCCGTCAGGGACGGGAGATGCGGACCGTTTCGTAAGAAGATCGGGCGAGTATCCGCCGTTTCCGTTCCCGAAGCGACAGTCGGACAACAGGACGTCGCGAGGAGAACGGAAGCGATCCGGCGCGGCGCGTACGGGCGCGGCGTCGATGCTGCCGAGCGGAAAGCGATATCCGGCCCGGCAAATCCAGCATAACAAAGAGATGTCAACTCGCCTGCGCATCTTTGTAAAATCAAGATTTTACGATAGCGGATAGACTTTAACATCGCGTTTACGCAAAGTAGGTATACTCGAAAGTGGGTATGGATACAGAAGAGAACGATATCAATCAGGGACGGCCGGAAACCGGACCGGAGAAGAGGGATTGCATGAACGAGCATGGACAGGAAACGAATCATAGAGAGCAGGAAACGACGGGCAGAAGCAGCGTTCCGATCATCTTCGCGCATCGCGGAGCGTCGGGAACCCGGCCCGAGAACACGATGTCGGCTTTCCGGCGCGCGGTCGAGCTGGGCGCGACGGGCATCGAGACGGACGTGCAGCTCAGCGCCGACGGCGAGCCGGTGCTGATTCACGACGAGACGTTGACCCGTACGGCCGGCGCGCCGGGTTGGGTCGGCGACAAGACGTACGAAGAACTCCGAGGGCTGGATGCCGGAAGCTGGTTCCATCCCGAATTCATGGGCGAACGGATTCCGCACTTGAACGAGCTGCTGAAGCTCGCGCGTCAGTGGAACGTCGCGGTCAATATCGAATTGAAAAATACGGTGCGCGCTTATGAAGGCCTGGAGGAGAAAGTCATCGAAGCCGTGCGCGAGCACGGGATGGAGCGCCAAGTCATTTTCTCGAGTTTCAACCATTATTCGCTCGCGTTATGCAAAAAGCTCGCGCCGGAGATCCGGACGGGAATCCTCTATGCGGAAGGCTTGTATCGTCCGTGGGAATACGCGAAAACGCTGGGCGCGGACGCGCTGCACGCTTACGATCCGGCCGTACGGGCGGACTGGGTGAGCGAAGCTCGGGCGGCGGGCGCGGACTATCATCCGTTTACGGTGAACGAGGAAGGACGATTGCGCGAGCTGCTCGGGATGGGCGTCGCGGGGATCATCACGGACTATCCGGACCGGGTCGCCCGGCTGCTGAACGAACGGAGAATGGCCGGAACCGTTACCTCCAAGTAAAGGCGGAGCAAAAAACAAGGGCGGCGCTCATTGCGCCGTCCTGTTTGGTTTGCTAAGGTTAAGGCTAAAGAAGACGTAAGAAACCGGCCTTCAATCACCGTCCGGCAGCCGCTTCGCGGTGCCGGGGACAAGGAGCTGTCCATCATGACCACCATACCCGAAACGATCCGCGCCGAGGCGGTGCATACCTGCCTGCGCGCCGGGATCATCGACATCGGTTCCAACTCGATCCGGCTTGTCGTCTATGAAAGCGAGAGCGGAGGCTCTTACCGCGTGCTGACGGAATCGCGCGAAGCGGCCAGACTCAGCGCGCTCGTCACGCCCGACGGCATTATGCCGTCGCCGGCGATCCACTCCGTCGTGCCCGTGCTGCGGCAGTTTACCGAGATCTGCGAAGCGTACGGCGCGACGCAGATTCGCGCGGTCGCGACCGCCGCGATCCGCAACGCCTCGAATTCCGAGCAGATCATCGAGATCCTGAACCGGGAGACCGGACTTGAGATCGAACTGCTTCCCGGCGAAATGGAAGGACATTACGGATTTATCGGCGTCGTCAACAAGATCGATATCAAGGAAGGTTTCATCATCGATATCGGCGGCGGCAGCACGGAAGTCACGCTGTTCAAGAACCGCCGCCGCGAATCCAGTTTTTCGTTCCCGTTCGGCGCGGTCAATATGAGCGTAAAGTTCGGCGCGAACGGCGTATGGGCCGAAGAACATATCCGTGAACTGGAGAACTTTATCATGGCCGAAGCGCGGAAACATCCGTGGATCTCGGAACATCCGGGCCTCGATCTGGTCGGGCTGGGCGGCACGATCCGGGGACTCGGCAAGATGGACCAGCGGCGGCGCAACTATTCGCTGCCGTACACGCATAATTACGTGATGCAGGGCGAAGACGTCGATTATTTCTATCATTCGCTGCCGAGCATGGACAATAACCGCCGCAAACGCGTACCGGGACTGTCCAAGAACCGGATCGATATCATCGTGCCGGGCATGATCATTCTGCGCACGCTGTTCCGCCATATGAAAGCGAGCCGTTATATCGTCAGCGCGACGGGCCTGCGCGAAGGCTTGTTCTTCGAACTGCTGCATCCGTCGCAGGCGGTCCATGAAGACGTGCTGGAATTCGAACTGCGCGCGCTGCTCGCGAACCAACCGAAGCCGCGCCAACGCCATCTGCGCCAGACCGAACGTTTCGCGGGCATTCTGTACGAAGCGCTCGGCGAAGGCGGCGAGAACGTCTGGAACCGCAAACTGCTGCGGGTGGCCGCTTGGACCTATCAGACCGGCACGGACATCAGCTATATCGATTACGAAGAACATACGCAGTATCTGCTGACCAAACGGCCGCTGGCCGGTCTGTCGCATCGCGAGATCATCTTGACCGCGCTGATCGCGGGCATCGCGGCGAAAGTCAAATGGCGCAAAAGCGCGACCGCGCTTACCTACAAAGACATTCTGCTGCCCAAAGACGACGAGCGCACGCAGCGTCTGGGCGCGGTCCTGCAAATGGCCGCCGCGCTGGATTCCAGCGAAACGCAGGCAGTGACGGAACTCAAAGCGAAACGCAGCGGCGACCGGTTCGAGCTGGAGCTCACCTGCCGGACGGAAGCTTTTATGGAGATTCGCGATCTGAAGCTCGCCGCGAAAGACTTCGAGAAAGAATGGAACGTCAAAGTCGGCCTTAAGATCAAGTCGGCGCAGTAAGGCGGGCTTGAACGAAGACATGCCGAGCGCGCTGCGCGACACGGAATCGGAAGGTATCCGGCGCCGTCATCCGCGCGATCCGGTACGGGCGATCAGAGCGCGGCGTCCGCTTGTTTCGCGATTCGGTCGCGGCGAACCTGCCGGATCGGCCTACAGGCCGCGAAGGATCCGCGAACGACCAAAGAACCCGAACCCCGCCTGATTGGGGGATTCGGGTTCTTTTTTACGGGAAGATCCGTCCGAAGATTCTCGAAACAGCATCGTTTCCTCGATCTCTGGCGAGTCGCCGCTCGATCAAGCCAGCGTGGACTTCCAAGCCCGAATGTCTTCGGCGCGGAATTGGCTGCGGAACGGTTCTTCGCCGTTCTCGAACGGTTCGTAGCTGCCGCTCGAGGTCAAGATGCGGGCTTTCACGTTGTCTTTGAGATACAGCTTCACGATGTTGAGCAGCGTATCTTTGCAGGCCGGATCGAGAATCGGGCACATCAGCTCGACGCGGCGGGTCAGGTTGCGGGTCATCCAGTCGGCGCTCGCCAAGAAAATTTCCGATTCTCCGCCGTTCTCGAAGTAGAAGATCCGCGAGTGTTCGAGGTAGCGGTCGACGATGCTGCGGACCGTGATGTTCTCGCTCAATCCCTGCACGCCGGGACGCAGGCAGCAGACGCCGCGCACGATCAGATCGATCTTGACGCCGGCTTGGGAAGCTTCGTACAGCTCGTCGATGATCTGTTGGTTGGACAGCGAATTGAACTTGGCGATGATATGCGTCGGGCGTCCCGCTTTGGCATGTTCGGCTTCGCGGCGGATGTTCGTCACGAACGTGCCCATCATCGTATCCGGCGCGACGGAGATCTTCTGCCAGTCCGGATGGCGCGAATAGCCGGTAATATGGTTGAACAGCTCCGACGCGTCTTCGCCGATCGACGGGTTGGACGTCATCAAGCCCACGTCGGTGTACAATCTTGCGGTGATATCGTTGTAGTTGCCGGTGCCCATATGGACATACCGGCGAAGCCCGTCTTCTTCCCGACGCACGATCAAGATCGCTTTGGCGTGCGTTTTGAGTCCGACCAAACCGTAGACGACGTGGCAGCCGGCTTTCTCCAGCTCGCGCGCCCACGTGATATTGCGTTCTTCGTCGAATCTCGCTTTGAGTTCGACCACGACCGTCACCTGCTTGCCCGCTTCGGCGGCCTGCGCCAACGACCGGATGATCGGCGATTTGCTGCTGACGCGGTAGAGCGTCATCTTGATCGCCATCACGTTCGGATCTTCGGCGGCCTGCTCGACGAAATCGCTCACCGCGTCGAACGATTCGAACGGATGGTGCAGCAGCACGTCGCGTTCTTTGAGCGTGGCGAAAAAGTCCGTGTCTTCGCCTTCCGGGAACTCCGGCGGGTAGATCGATTTGGCGGGCGGATAACGCAAGGCGTCGCGATTCTGGACCGCCCCGCCGAACGAAGTCATGAAGCCGAGATCGATCGGACCGTCGATCTCGTAAACGGCGTCTTCGATCTCGAATTCTTCGAGCAGCAGCTTAAGCGCGTACGGATGAAAATCTTTCTGGATCTCCAACCGCACCGGCGCGCCGCGGCGGCGCTTGCGCAGCTTGTTCTCGATCTCTTCGAGCAGGTCGTCGGCTTCTTCTTCGTTGATCTCCAGATCGGCGTCCCGGGTCAAACGGAAAGCGTGAACCGCGACCGGCTTGTAGCCGCTGAACAGCGTCTGGATATGATGGCAGATCAGTTCGTCGATCAAGACGTAACTCTGTTTCTTGCTGTGGCTTCGGCTTGCGACCGGCACGAGGCGCGGCAGGATCGAAGGCACCTGCACGATCGCGAAATAATACCGTTCGTCGTCGGGCAGATCGACGGTCGCGTTCTCGCGTTCGAGCACGGCCGCGAGATACACGTTCTGGCTGTGGACGAGCGGGAACGGACGGCTGAGATCGACCGCCATCGGCGTCAAGATCGGGAAGATCACGTCGTGGAAATAATCGTCCGCCGACTTCTGCTGGCTGTTGTTGAGATCTTCGTAGAGGCTCAGCATCAGATGTTCTTTGCTCATCAGACGGGCGAGTTCGCGGTACGTGCGATACTCCGCGGTTACCATCTTTTCGATGCGTTTGGACAATCTTTTATACAGGACCTGCGGCGTATAGCCCGAGAAATCTTTTTTGGTGATACCGGCTTTGAGCTGATTGCGGATACCCGCTACCCGGACGCTCATGAATTCGTCCAAGTTGCGCGAGACGATTCCGAGAAACTTGGCGCGTTCCAAAAGCGGCGTGTCCGGGTCTTGAGCTTCTTCGAGCACGCGGTAATTGAATTCGATCCAACTGAGGTCACGGTTGATGTAGTAGGGGGAAGTTCCCCGATGGGCATGGTTATCCATAATTCCTCCAATGATTTGTTCGCGTTAGGCGAGTCTCGGCCGGTGGACGCGTTTCTTATTAGCAGTATAATCCATGAAAGTGTCTACGCACAAAAAGCGGCTGAGGTCGCAGGTCGGTCTTCCTTGTCGGAAATTTGCACTTTTGGCCCTCACGGAATCCGGCGGCCAAGCCGGAACGCGGGGCAGCTCTCCCCATTATAACGTCGTTTTGTTAAGCGAATGTAAAAAATCCCATTTCCCATTTTAATTCCAAAACGGGCATAGGAACAGAACGATCAACGTCGCGATCAAAGAAATGTCCGGATCGAAAGGCCGAAGACGCGATTCGCCAAGCGAAATTCGATCGGCTTCGGGATGCGGCGCGTCGAACCGTTAACGGCACGTAAAAAGAGCGGAACGCCAAGCGCGCGAGCCGAGCGGGACAGCGGTCGGCAAGAATCGCTCGTCCGTCGGCGGAGCATACGCTATAATCTCTCTAAAGCGAGGGAGCGCGGCATGCGGAAGCGTACATGACGCGGCCGATCGCCGATGCCCGAACGGCTGCCTGGCATGAAGGCGGCCCGCGAGGAAGGAGAGTTTCGATGTCGGAGTTTTGGAAAGCGCTTTATTCGAGTCTGTCGAGGCCGTTTCGTCGAAGTTTTCGTCTTCGCTTAACGGTGCTGCTTATTCCGCTCGGCGTGCTCCCGGTATTTGCCGTGACGCAGCTTGCCGCTTACAATACGCGCAGTTCGGTCGAGGACGAAGTCATCCAGTCCAATCTGTCCACGGTCAAATGGGCCGGAGGTTATTTGGACGAGAAGTTATCCGAGTTCAATACGCTGACGTACACCATTTTTATCAGCCCCAGCTTGAACAATTACCTCAAAGCGGTCGAAGACGGACAAAGCGGTTCGCTGTATCCGCAGCAGAAAGCGCTTCTGGACACGATCCTCTCGGTCTTTTACACCTCGAATACCCAACTGCACGATATCGAATTGTATCTGATCCGCAGCGGCAAGACGATCACGGTCAGCACGATGGAAGCGAACAGCCGGGTGACGCAGGAAATGCCGGAAGAATATCGCAGCATGCAGGAACAGAATCTGGACGTGCAGATCCGCAGCAGTCCCGATTCCGCCGATTCGTTCGAGATGATTCGCGCGCTGCGCCGATTCGAAACGAGAGAAAGCCAAGGATACGTGACGCTACGGATCAACTGGCGGTTTGCCGACCGGGTGATCGAACTGTTGAATCCGGACGGAAGCGGGGAGCTGCTGATTACCGACGCGGCCGGCGGCAAGCTCTACAGCCCGACGGGAAGTTCGGCGGACGGGATCGGAGCATCGATCGGCGCGCTCGAAGGATCGGGCTACACGCAAACGGAGGACGCTTACGTCTTCTACGATACGCTGGATTCTTGGGGACTCCGCATCGTCAAAGTGGTTCCGCGCACGGCCGTCGACCTCAGCGCCGAGCGTACGCTCCGTTACGGCTCGATCGTCGGGGCGGCCGCCGTTCTGCTCGCCGTGATCGCCGCGGCGTTCGCGGCTTGGAAAACGACCGCCCCGATCGTCAAGCTGGCGCGCTCGATCCAGAACATCTCGTTTATCAAAGAAGGCACGCCGCTGACGGGCAGAACGGACGAGATCGGTCTGTTGGAGCTGCGGATGCATAAGATGTCCAAACGGATTCGAGAACATATCCATACGGAATACGCGTTGAATCTGGAGAAGAAGACGGCCCAATTGACGGCGCTGCAAGCGCAGATCAACCCTCATTTTTTGCAAAACACGCTTCAATTGATCGGCGGCATGGCGTTCACGGAAACGCCGGAGCGGCTGTACGCGGTCATTCGGGCGATGAGCGAGATGTTCCGTTATATCGTGCGCGGCCCGGCCGGACGGGTGGAACTGCGCGAAGAACTGCGGCATCTGCAAAATTATCTGTTCATTCAAGAACATCGGTACCCCGGACGCATCGAGACGACTTTGACGATCGGAGAAGGAACGGAAGACGTATTGGTGCCGAAGCTGATTCTGCAGCCGATCGCGGAGAACGCGTTTCAGCACGCGTTCGGCCCGAGTCTCGCCTGTTGGAAGCTGGATATTGCCGCCCGGCGGATCGGCGACGATCTGGAGATCGAGATCCGCGACAACGGCCGAGGCATCGGGGAAGAAGAACGACGGAGGCTGATTGCGGATATCGAACGCGGAGCCGGCCGGATCGGCGGAAAAGGGGAACATATCGGGTTGACCAACGTCGAAGCGCGGCTGCGGCTGCGTTACGGAACGCCTTACGGCATCGCGATCGACGGAGAAGAAGGCAGCGGCACGGTCGTGACTGTGCGTATGCCCGCATCGGGCGGAGAGGAGACGGAAGCATGAAGAACGAAACGAACGGAAACCGGTCAAAAGGCGGCGAAGAAATCCGGGCTTTGATCGTGGACGACGAAGCGGCGACGCGGGCGATCATTCGTCGTTTCGGCGAGTGGGAACGCTTGGGTATCCGAGCGGTCGCGGAAGCCGAGGACGGCGAGGGGGCGCTGCGCAAGATCGCGGACGAAGAAGCCGGCATCCGGCTGGTCATCACGGATATGAACATGCCGGGTCTCGACGGCGTCGGCTTGATGAAGACGCTGAACGAACGGTATCCGAAGATCAAAGTGATCGTGGTCAGCGGATACGACGATTTCGCTTATCTGAAGCAGGCGATCCGTTACCGGGCCAACGATTATCTGCTCAAGCCGGTCGATCCCGAAGAATTGAACCGCACGCTCGAGAAATGCCGAACGGATCTGCTGGAGATGGATGCTCTCGAGCAGGAAGCTTTCGCGCCGGACGACGAGACGCGTCAGCTGCTTCGCGGCCTCGAGCCGCTGCTGGTCGCCTATTACGGCGAGCTGCGCGCCCCGGAACTGCGCCGCGCGCTGGAAGACCTGGCGGCGGAGCGCTCGGCCCGCGAAGACGCGGCTGCGTCCAACCGCCGCATCGCGCGCGAACTGCACGAGCTGCTGCGCGAACTGCGGGCCGCGCACGGGCAGGAGGAGCCGATCGCGGCCGATTCGTTTTCCGGCGACGCGGGAGTGCCGGAGCTCGAAGGCCTCGCGGACTTGTACGCGGAATCGTTGGATGAACTGATCCGCCGCCGGAAATTCCGCGACCGGCTCGATCTGAACGAAGTGCGGGCTTATGTCGCGGAGCATTTTGCCGATCCGCTGTCGCTGGACAGCCTCGCCCGCTGCTTTTTCGTCTCGAAAGAATATCTCAGCCGCGCGTTCCGGCAAGAGTTCGGGCAGACGCTGACCGATTACGTCCAGCAGGTGCGCATGGACAAAGCGCGTCAGTGGATTCTCGACGGCGTGCCGATCCGCCGGGCGAGCGAAATGTGCGGCTACGAAGACTTGGGTTATTTCTACCGCGTGTTCAAGAAGCAGTACGGGATCGCGCCGGGCGAATTGACGCGAGGTTCAATATAATCCAAAGAGATGCCCCAATCCTGTCCAATTAAGCGCTTACAAAAAGACGTTAGAATGCAATTGTAAGCGTGATCAACAAGCCATCATTACAGACCGAGGGGGTCATGGAAGATGAAAAAGATTTGGGGCGGAACGTTGGCTTCGCTGCTGCTGGTCGGACTGCTGAGCGGCTGCGGAGGTTCATCCGACAACCAAGCAAACGGATCGGGCGGTTCGGGAGCCAAAGAAGTGACGTTGAAGTTCTTTATCGCGCAGCCTCGTTTCAAAGACCAGTATCAGACGTATATCGATCAGTTCGTGGCCAAAGAAAAAGCCGACAAGAACGTGGATATCAAAGTCCAGCTCGAAATGCCGAACTCGGACAACGCGCCGCAGATTCTCAAGACGCGCATGGCGTCCAACGACGCGCCGGACATCTACAGCCTGCATGCCGTCAACGAAGCGCCCGACTTTTACCGCGCGGGCTATATGGAAGACCTGTCGAACCAACCGTTCGTGGACAAGCTGCTCGACAGCGTGAAGCCTTCCGTCACCATCGACGGCAAAGTACTGTCCGTGCCGATGGAGACGCTCGCTTGGGGCTACCTCTATAACAAGACGATTTTCAAAGAGCAGGGCCTGACGCCTCCGAAGACGCTGACCGAGATGAAAGCGGTCGTCGAGAAACTGAACGCAGCGGGCATCAAACCGTTCGAGTTGTCGTATTCGGAAGCGTGGGTGCCGCAGCTGTTCCTGCCGCTGTCGGTCGGCGCGCTGGTCAACACGACCAACAAAGACTTTATCGAACGCATGGGCAAAAACGAAGGTTCGTTTTCCGAAATGAAGCAGATGTTCGAGATCGTCGATCTGGTCAACGCCAACGGCACCGACCGCGCGCTGGAAGTCAGCGCCGACGACGGCGCGGCCGCTTTCGCGACCGGCAAAGCCGCGATGTGGGTGCAAGGCCCGTGGTACGCGGACACAATCCTCAAGTCCAATCCGGACCTCGATTTCGGCGTAGCCGCGCTGCCGATCAACGACGATCCGAACGCCACGATGATCGACTTGAGCACGTCGACGGCGCTCGCCGTATCCCCGACGAGCAAAAACAAAGAGTACGCGCTGGACTTCATCAACTACGTGCTGGACGACAAAGATTCGAGCAAATTCTACGAAAGCCTCAAATTCAACCCGGTCGCCAAAACGCATAAATTCGAGACGTACCCGTGGGTCGAAGACGCGATGGCTTACGTGAACGACGGCAAGTCGTACCAAGATCCGGTTATTCCTCAAGCCGTCAAAGACGAAGTCGGCAAAGGCCTGCAAAGCTACTTCAGCGGACAGATGGATCAAGACCAACTGGTCGCGGCGCTGGACAAAGCGTGGAAGGACTATAACAAAGTAAACAAAAAATAAGAAGGGGGCGGCTTCGGCCGCCTTCTGAATTGTAGGCCCTGTTCGGGGGCGTGAAAAGGCGGGTCGGGCTCCGGGAGAAATTCGTTTCGGTCGCTGTCTCACTCGGAAAGCAGGATTGATTGTAACAAGGAAGCTTTCCGAGTTCAAAGGCGAACACTATCGTTCCTGCACTGAATTTCTCCCTCCGCCCTTAGCCTTTTCAAAAGGCCGAACTGGTCCTACAAAACCAGCCACCCAAGCCGCTGGGAGGGAGTAGAAGATCAAATTCTTGATGAAGCGATTAGCGGAAGGGGAAATTCAGTGGAGGAATGGAATGTTCGCCTTTGAACTCGGGAAAAATCCGCTAAAACTTTAATCTTATTTCCCGAGTGAAACAGCGACCGAAACGAATTTCCCCTGTAGCGCTCTAAGCTTCTTCAAACGAATAGGATCTCCTTCTACCATGCCAGCACTCCATCCCACCATCCGAGAGAGGTGACTTGCTTTGTCCACGCGCAATAAATACGTCTCGCTGTTCGCTTTTACGGCTCCGGCGCTGATTTTCTATATCGCGTTCCTGCTCATTCCGATGATCGGGGCGTTCTACTACAGCTTTACCGACTGGAACGGGCTGAATCGGGATTACGACCTGATCGGCTTCGCGAACTTCGTCGAAGTGTTCAAAGAAGATCCGGATTTCGTCAACTCGCTTTGGTTTACGCTGAAATACGTCATCGTCATGGTCGTGCTCCAGAACGTGTTCGCGCTGTTCCTCGCCGTGCTGATCGAATCGCGCACGCGTTCGAAAGGGCTGTTCCGGACGCTCTTCTTCATGCCGAACATGATCAGCGTCATCATCAGCGCGTTCATGTGGACGTTCATCTTCTCGCAGGTGCTCCCGCAGATCGCGGAGAAGACGGCGTTCACTTTTCTTAACCAATCGTGGATCGGGGACCCCAAGTTCTCTTTCTATTCGATTCTCATCGTGTCGCTCTGGAACGGCGTCGGCTATATGATGATCATCTATCTCGCGGGCCTGCAAGGAGTGCCGCAATCGCTCAAAGAAGCGGCCGTCATCGACGGCGCGAACGCTTGGCAGCGGTTCCGCAGCGTGACGCTGCCGATGATCGCTCCGGCGATCACCATCTGCTTGTTCTTGACGCTTAACAGTTCGTTCAAAGTGTTCGAAGTCGTCTACGGCCTCACCGGAGGTGGTCCGGGACGCAGCACGCAGGTGGTCACGATGAACATCTACGAAGAAGCGTTCTCCAATAACTTCCGTTACGGCTACGCCAGCGCCAAATCGATCATCTTGTTCGCGCTGGTGCTGATCCTGACGTTGATTCAAGTCGGCGTGACGAAGAAACGGGAGGTGGAAGCATGACGAAGAACAGAGCTTCCGGCCTGCTGATCAACACGGTTCTGACCATCCTCGCCGCCGTCACCATGTTCCCGGTCTACATGGCGCTGGTGAACTCGGTCAAGACGCAGGGGCAGATGTTCGAATCGGTCATGGCGCTGCCGACAGAGTTCCATTTCGAGAATTACAGTCAGGCGTTCAACCAGATCAATCTGCTCGGCAGCACGCTGAATTCCGTCATCGTTTCGTTGGTCGGGATCGGGGGAATCATTTTTGCGGCAGGGCTTGCGGGTTACAAACTGTCGCGCACGCCCGGCCGGCTGAGCGCGTTCATCTTCATCATGTTCGTGTCGTCGATGCTGGTTCCTTTTCACTCGATCATGATCTCGCTGACGCGGGTCGCCAAAGCATTGGGACTGCAAGGCACCACTTGGGGATTGGGCATCATCTACGTCGGGTTGGGCGTCAATATGGCGATCTTCCTCTACCACGGCTTCGTCAAATCGGTGCCGAGAGAGCTTGAAGAATCGGCCCAGATGGACGGCTGCGGCGAGTTCCAGACGTATTTCCGCATTATTTTCCCGCTGCTGCTGCCGATTACGGTCACGATCGGGATTCTCGATTTTCTATGGGTCTGGAACGACTTCCTGCTGCCGCTGCTGATGCTGACCAACGTGGACCGGTACACGCTCATTCTCTCCACCAATATGCTGTTCGGGGAGTACAACAAAGAATGGTCGTTGATTCTGGCCGCGCTCGTGCTGACCGCGATTCCGGTCGTGATCATCTACGCGTTCTGCCAACGCTTCATTATGGAAGGGATCACGGAAGGTGCGGTAAAAGGCTGAAGGTTCGAAGAAAAAGCGTTTGCAGGATATCCGGCGGCGCGCAGCGAAAAGTTTACGGATAAGCGCGGCGGGACGGCAGCATCAAAAAAGAACGGCGTACAAACCCGCGGTGCTTCAGTCCGGCAAGGAGAAAGGATGGTTGCCTGAAATGGAACGTCTGCATTACGGAGTCGCTTATTACGACGAATATATGCCTTACGAACGTCTGGACACGGACATCGAGATGATGAAAGCGGCGGGAATCACGGTCGTGCGGATCGCGGAATCGACGTGGAGCACGCATGAACCGCAGAACGGGGTGTTCGACTTCTCTTCCGTGGACCGCGTGCTGGACGCCATGCACAAAGCGGGCATTTCGGTCATCGTCGGTACGCCGACTTACGCGATCCCGCCTTGGATGGCGCATGAGCATCCCGAGGTGCTCGCGGTCACGAAGGATGGCCCCGGCAAATACGGGGCGCGGCAGATCATGGACATTACGAATCCCGTCTATCTGTTCTACGCCGAACGCATCATCCGTAAGCTGATCGGACGCGTCTGCGCCCATCCGGCGGTCATCGGCTACCAGCTCGACAACGAAACGAAGCATTACGGCACCGCCGGACCCAACGTTCAGCTTCGTTTCGTCAAAGCGATGCGCGAGAAGTTCGGCGGCGACTTGAACGAACTGAACCGCCGTTTCGGCTTGGCCTATTGGAGCAACCGGATCGAAGCTTGGGAAGATTTCCCGTCGGTCGTCGGTACGATCAACGGCAGCCTCGGCGCGGAATTCGCCCGTTTCCAGCGGCGGCTCGTGACGGATTTCTTGGCTTGGCAGGCGGGCATCGTGAACGAATACAAAAAGCCCGGCCAGTTCGTGACGCATAACTTCGATTTCGAATGGCGCGGCCATTCGTACGGCGTGCAGCGGGACGTGAACCATCACGAAGCGGCCGAATGTCTGGATATTGCCGGCGTGGACATCTATCATCCGTCGCAGGGCGAGCTGACCGGCGCGGAGATCTCGTTCGGCGGAGATATGACGCGTTCGCTCAAGCAGTCGAATTATCTGGTGCTCGAGACGCAGGCGCAGGCGTTCCCGCATTGGACGCCTTATCCGGGTCAGCTGCGCCTGCTGGCGTTCAGCCATCTGGCGTCGGGCGCGAGCATGGTCGCGTATTGGCATTGGCATTCGATTCACAACTCGTTCGAGACGTATTGGAAAGGCCTGCTCAGCCACGATCTTCAGCCGAACCCGGTCTACAACGAAGCGAAAAGTATCGGAGCGGATTTCGCGCGGCTGAACGAATCGCTGCACGGACTGCGGAAAACGAATCGCGTGGCGATGCTCGTCAGCAACGAAGCGTTAAGCGCGATCAACTGGTTCTCTCTGCCGGGCGGGAAAAATTACAACGACGTCGTTCGGCGGTTGTACGATGCGTTGTATAAGCTGAACGTCGGCTGCGATTTCGTTTTCCCGGAGACGGACGCGAAGATGCTGGAAGATTACGATCTGATCGTCGTTCCCGCGTTGTACAGCGCGCCGGATCGGCTGTTGGAAAGACTTAACGACTATGTCGAAAAAGGCGGCCATGTCGTCTACACGTTCAAAAGCGGATTCGCGAACGGCGACGTGCAGGTGCGGACAAGCGCCCAACCGGGGATCATCGCCAAAGCCTGCGGCATGAGCTATCAGTTGTTCGTCGAGCCGAAAGACGTTCGGGTTCGGCTGACGGATCAAGCGGCCGGCGTCGAAACGGATGCGGAGACGCGCGCCGTCGAGACGTGGATGGAACTGCTGACGCCGGTCACGGCGGACGTTCTGGCCCGCTACGACCATCCGGAATGGAACGACTATGCGGCGGTTACCCACAACCGTTTCGGCAAAGGCACGGCGACGTATATCGGCTTCCTGCCGACCGAGCGGCTGCTGATCGGACTGTTCGGACAAGTGCTGCGCGAAGCGGGCTTATGGGGACAAGACCAGAAATTGGCGTTTCCGTTGATCGTAAAATCCGGCGTGAACCGAGCGGGCAACCGCGTCCGATACTTCCTCAACTACTCCGGCGAGCCGGTCGAATTCGGATACGGCTACCGGGACGGACGCGAACTGCTGTCGGGCGCGGACGTGCGGCACGGCCAGATGCTGCATCTGGACAAATGGGGGTTCGCGATCGTGGAAGACCGGGAGAGCCGGGCCTGCGAATCGGCGGAGTCGGCGGACGGGGCGGCGGATTAAGAACGGACTCCGAGAGTGCTGCCGTCGTCGAAACGGAGAGAACGCGCCGGGAGGGCCGCCGCGCGTTCTCGCAATCGAATACGTTTCGCGAAAAGGCGGGCTTGGCTCGCCTTTTTTGCGTTATACGGGTTAATCAAAGTCCGAGTACCTTTTTGGCCCGAGCGGCGCTATGATAATAGAACCGAATATGTAGGAGGAAGTCAGATGGAACATAAAGAAGTGTACGTATTGCACAACGAAGAATTGACCGTCACGATCCAAGCGCCGGAAGCCTGCGAGAGAACGCGGTTCGACCGGGTCGGTTGGATCGTGCAGGTTCGATTGGAGAAAGCGGGCATCGATTTCTGCGTGCCGGAGAGCTTGATCGACGGACAAGGAACCGGAGGAGAAGGGCTATCGGGCGAATTCGGCATCGACAAACCGATCGGCTACGACGAAACGGAGATCGGAGAGACGTTCGTCAAGCTCGGGATCGGCGCGCTGACGAAAGTCGACGGAGCAAGCTATAATTTCGCGCGGACGTATCCGGTCGAACCTTACGAGGTGCAAGCAGAAGTTTCGCCGAGCGAGATCAAGTTCGTATCGATCGTGCCGGAAGTTCGCGGTTATGCGGCGAAGCTGACGAAGGTCTTGGCCGTCGAAGGCCGCAATCTCAAGATTCGTTACGTGTTGGAGAATCTCGGCCGCAAGCCGATCTCGACGAACGAATACGTACATAATTTTGTAAGCGTCGGCGGATACCTGATCGGACCGGATTATGTTCTTCGTCTGCCCTACTCGCCGAAGACCAAGCAGATCGGCGACGGCGGCGTAGAGGAGAAACTGGTCTTGTCGCCGGGGCAGCTGACTTGGTCGAGCGAAGCGGGCGGCGAATATTATGTCTTATATGAAGGATTCGCGGCCGACGAACGTCCTTATTGGGAACTTATCCATACGCCGAGCGGAGCGGGAATGCGCGAACGCGGCGATTTCGACGCCGCCAAGTTCGCGGTCTGGGGATCGGGCCACGTGGTCGCGCCGGAAGTGTTCGTCGATCTGGAACTTGCGCCGGGCGAGAGCCGGGAATGGACGCGGGTGTACGAGTTTTGGGCTTGAAGAGGCGGGGCGAGCCGCCGAACGAATTTTCTCAAGTACCATTTCGCATCGAATCGGAAAAGCAGAACATTTAAGCCAAAGTCTTACGGTATAAGGGTTTGCGCCTCGCAATCGGGTTCTGCTATACTAACCTTAACTTAATCGAACGCAGACGGAAGCACCGCTGATTAGAGAATCCTCTAATTCGCGGTGCTTTTTTGCGTTTACATAATCTACTTGGGAAGAAGTGACTTTGAACGATGATGATCACACGAACGGCATTCATTAAAATGTTGCTTTCCGTTACGCTTACGACTTCAGCAGCTTATACATTCGTCCCTGAAAGAGATGCTTATGCCGAGGACGCAATCAACGAGGCAGAGCCTTCTGTTCCGATTGCGCAAACGGAAGAACCGGCCGAAGAACCGCTGAAGGTTACCGACATGTCGACGGCTGCAAACGACTCGATCGTCGAGATTGCGAACGTTTCCGATCTGGATTCGATCGCGGTCGACCTCGGCGGTCATTTTCGGTTGACGGGCGATATCGACGCGGCCGGATATGCAACATTATCGACCGCGACGTTTACGGGAACGCTTGAAGGCAACGGGCATCGGATTGCCGGTCTGGATGGCAGCGTGCCTCTTTTCGCGGCATTGAACGGAGCGACGATCTCCGATGTGGAGATTCCGATCTATTCGTCTTCGGCCGGCGTTCGGGCGGCTTTTGCTGTCGGCGTGACAAATTCCACCTTGCAGAATCTTATCGTTTCCAATGCGGACCTGCATTACAGTCTTCCGGACGGCGCAGACCTAAACGGGCAGGACGGAGCTTTATTCTCTACGGTCAGCGACTCGACGATTCGGAATTTGCAGTTGAACGTGCCGTCGCTGACTTGGGATAAAGGATTCGCGGCAACGGGGATTTTGGCTAAAGACCTTACGCGGGTGAACATGGATCAAGTCTTTTTCGGCGATATGACTCTTCATGGCCGTGGATCGTTTATTGCCGAAGCGAGCGTGTTAGCCGGGAACGTCACGGATTTAACCGTAAGCAAAGCGACAGGGAATATCACGCTATCCTCTTTCAGTTCGGTATACGGTTTCGGAATCTTGGGTGCACGAACTAAAGGGACGATGAACGTAACGGAGTCCGCGCTCAACCTGCGATTGGTCGATGTAGAATCGGCTAACTCTACCGCAACTCTGTTTAGCCGAAGCGTTGATGCTAACTACACGAAGCAGCCTACGACCATTCATGTGGAGAGCAGTTCGCTCGGATTCGAAAGCGTATCCCCGACTGCTCAATTGGCGCAGGTCTCGACGACTTCCGGTTCCGATGCAGGAGACCAGACTACCGTAAATATACGAAACAGCCGAATTACGTTCCGCGTCCCCGATTCGAAAAAGATTCAAAACAGTGCGGCCGGCGCCCTTAACGGCGGAGTATTCGAACACAGCGATTTTCAGATCGATATGGTCTCGGATTCGTTGTTCATCGTCGGCGGCGCAAGCCTGAATCTAAACGAAGCGATCGACAACACGTTTGCGGTCGATCTAAAATCTCGACGCGAATTGTTTAGCGTGAGCGGAGTCGTACAAGGACCGTTAAATCGTCTGAGCGGCGGTACGGTGAAGGCGACTATACATAGCGATGTGCCTAACGATGCCAATGTAATGTTTATCGCAGGAATCGCCTACGAGGGGAATATCATCCAAGATACGACAGCCGATATTCGGATCAAGGCTCAAACGTCGGATCATCTTACGAACAAAGGAGTTACATTCGTCAACGGATTATTCGCTTCTTCAGCGACATCGGCTCCTGACGGCTTGACGATTCGTAATTTGAAGGCTCAGATCGACCTAGATCTTAATGTGCCTACGACCCGAGCTTATTCGGGTTATCACGGAATGGCGCCGAACGTGTTCACACTCGCCGATTCGAAAATCGACGTTCGGATGCGCATAGCCGGAACGGATCTGACTCAGATGTACTTGATCAACACGTTAAAAGAAGCCTCCGATAACGAAATTTCTTTCGACTTCGAAGGGAACATTTCCGGTCAAGCGTCTGCGATCATTCCGATTCAAGAATACGGGAAGGTCGAACGCAATATCTTCAATTTCTCGACTTCCGTTCAGGCAGACGACATCAATAATGTATACGGGCTCGCCAGAACGGGAAGTAACAGTGTCGATAATACGTTTAACATCAAGCTTAATCAGCAGGCGACGGCGATTCGAGACGCTTACGGCCTGATGTCCATATTGAACGGATCGTTCGACAACAACAAAGTGAACGCGGAGATGATTACGGATTCGACTCGGCAAGAACGCACCCACCTGATCAGCAGCATAGGCGGCGATGCCCTGATGAGAAATAACACGATGAAGGTGACGGGCAGCCTTACCGGCGTCTCCGATTGGTGGGCTTATAGTTTATTCAGTTCGATTGCGGATACGGCCGTCGTCGAGAATCTGGCCATCCGAAAAGATCTTCGATTAGATACGGGGATTTCGCCCAAAGCCGAGTTGGTTCGGTACATTTCGAATGCGACCGTCAAAGGGCTGGCTTTTCAATCCGCCAACGAACCTTTACCGTTTGAAGGAGTAGTCGGAACCGATTCTACCGGCACTTACACCGACAGCATGACTTATCGCGATTCGTATTTTATATATCCCGAACAAAACGAGTATCTTAAAATCTTGCCCGAATACATCGCGATGAAGGATTGTTACGTTCGATTTTTGGATACGGAAGCTGGCATTCTTTTCGTAGAGAAAGCGAATGCGGTCTCCGACATGCTGAACATGGAGCATTACGAAGGTTTAGACCCTGCATTATGGCAAAAGCAAACCACGAACGGGATCGATTCTCCTCGTCTGGCGTGGTTGATGGCGCAGGAGCCGAGCGTTTTTCCGGAAGGAAAGTTCGAGGACGGAAAGGTTACGGTATCTTGGCGGAGGAACGATCCGGAAACCGCTTATACAGCTTGGCAAGAAGGAGAAGCCGAATCTGTTCAGAAAGTGCATGGCTCTGATCAAGCTATATTCAAGGTACCGAATACGGCTAAGGAAGCACGAGCTTACAAAGTCGCCCAAGTCGGAAACTGGGGCATCGCCGTTCCGCAAAACGAATATGTTTATGATCCGTCATCCATTCATTCTCCGATCGATCCGGCAACCTCTGTTCCGACGCCGACATTGCCGGAAACCGTATCCGTCACGATGCCGACAGAAGTAAATCCGCCGCTTGAAGTCACGCTTGCAGAAGAGCAGGGAGGCAAGCTCGAAGCAGAGGAACCGCCGAAATACATCGACGTGCCCAAAGAACACTTCGCGTACAAAGAAATCACGGAGCTGGATGCAAAAGGCGTGATTAAGGGGTACGTAGATCGGTCTTTCCGTCCTGACGCATCCATTACTCGCGCGGAATTCGCGGTGATGCTGGCCAGGGCTTTCCAAGCTCCTGCGTCGGAATCCGCATTCCGTTTCGCTGATCTTGCAGACGGAGCTTGGTATGACCAATCGTTGCGGGCGGCTTTAGCAGCGGGAATCACGAAAGGGTTTAATGACGGGAAATACCGTCCGCTTCATGCGATCCCCCGCGAGCAGGCCGTGATCATGGTGACCAACCTGCTCCAACAGCACAACATTTATAAAAATCGGGCGATCCAGTTCACCGATTTGAAGGAGGCTGTCGAATGGTCGCGGTATGCGATCGTATCGGCGGCGTCGGCCGGCGCGATCGAGGGTTATCCTGACGGCACCTTCCGACCAAAAGCCGCGATTACCCGCGCGGAAGCGGCCGTCATCGTTAAGCGTTTGCTGAAAACCTTGGATCGGTAGACAAGATATCGCGTTCCATGAACAGCCGCCGCTGGCCCCGGCTTCTTCGAATGTGGTAAGTTAGGGAAGAGAGCAGAGAGACCGACACTGTAGCTAACATCCATCGAGGAGGAATTTCAATGATCATCATTCACGCCGATATGCAGATCAAGCCGGAGAAGCGCGAAGCGTTTCTGCAAACGGTGCAGGCGCTCGTCGCCGGGTCGCAGGCGGAAGACGGCTGCTTGCGTTACACGCTGACGCAGGACGTGTCCAACTTGGACCGCTTCACGATGGTCGAGGTCTGGGCGGACGAAGAAGCGGTGCAGCTTCATAACGCGTCGTCGCATTTTACGGGATTCTTCAAGGTCTCGACGGATTTCTTCGCGCTGCCGCTTAAAGTGGAAAAGTTCGTGGCGGCGGACCAATAAGAAGAAGATCGGCAAAAGACAGACGGAGACAAATCGCGACAGGGGGTTCCATCATGAGCAAAAAGGTCAATATCTATCTGATTCGGCACGGCGAGACTTATCTGAACCGTTATAAGAGAATGCAGGGTTGGAGCGACAGTCCGCTGACCGAAGAAGGCAAAGTGGTCGCGGTCGCGACCGGGCAGAAATTGGCGGACACGCAGTTCGCTTACGTCTATACGAGCGATTCGGGCCGGACGCTGGAAACGGCGGAGATCATCTTGAAAGAAAACCGTCATCACGTCCCGACGATCAAACGGACCAAAGCGTTCCGCGAGACGTTCTTCGGCGGGTTCGAAGGCGAATATTCGCAGGTGGCGCTGAAGCAGATCGCGGAAGCCGGAGGCATCGAGAGCTTCGACGAGCTTCGCCGGAAACTGACGGTGCCGGAAGTGGCGGACTTGATCAAAAAGGCCGACCCGTACGGACATGCCGAAAGTTTCGACGAACAATGGACGCGCATCCAAGGCGGGCTGGAAGAAGTGGTCAATCTCGACTGCGAGGACGGCGCCAATATCTTGATCGTGTCGCACGGCAATACTATTCGCAATATCCTCAGCCAGATGTGCGAAGAAGCCGATCCGTCGGCCGAGATTCGCAACGCCAGCGTGACCATTTTGGAATATTCGGACGAGAAATACGGCATGGTTTGTTTTAACCAATAGGATGGCAACGCCATAAGGGAGGACTTCCGCATGCGCAACTATTCGCTCGACGCGATCGAAGAACTGCAAAACAAGACTTCGATCATCCGAAATCACGGCATCGACGTTATTCTCAAACCGAGCCCCGGCGAAGATCGTCCGGGCTATCTGGATCCTGCGGAGCTGGCTTTGCTGGATCAGCATTGGGCAGGCGGAGAACTGGAAAGCAAGAAGCCGGTCGAGATGCCGCCGCTGGAAGTGATGATTCCGTTTATCCGCGACAGTATGGGGTTCCCGAACTACAACCTGAATACGGTCGAGATCCATACCAAATACGAAGAGCTGACGGGCAGCGGCAATACGGTCGGCTTATGGCGGTATTATCCGCGAAAAGGCGAACCGAAAAACCGTCCGGCGCTGGTCTTCTTCCACGGCGGCGGTTGGATCGGCGGCAGCGTGTATACAGTGGAAAACGTTTGCAAACTGATCGCGGAGCTGGCCGACGCCGTCGTGTTCAACGTGGATTATTCGCTCGCGCCGGAAAAGCCTTTCCCGAACGGCTTCAACGATAACTACAATGCGGTGAAGCATATTTACGACCATGCGGAAGAATACGGCATCGATCCGAACCGGATCGGCGTGGCCGGAGACAGCGCGGGCGGCAACTACGCGGCGGCCGTGACGCTCAAAGCCAGAGAAGAAGGCACGCCGAAGATCGCGCTTCAAGCGTTGATCTATCCGGCGGCCGCGATCGGAGACGCCGCCGCGGAAGGGTACGAATGGCGCGAAGACTTTTTCGATATCTCCGAAGAACATGCGGCCCGGATCAAAGGCCTGCTCGGTCTGGGCCAGCCGAAAAAGGTGGAAGACGATCCGTTTATGGGGGCTTACCTTACGAATCCGGAAGATGTGCGGAATCCGTATGTCAGCCCGATGATGGCGTCGTCGCATCGCGATCTGCCCAGAGCGCTGCTGATCGGAGCGGAGTTCGACGGCGTTCGCGTGCAAACGGAATTTTACGCCAAACAGTTGGCGGAAGCGGGCGTCGACGTCACCTGCATCCGTTACAAAGGCATGACGCATGCTTTTATGGACAAGCTCGGACATGTAGCGCAGGCGGAAGACCTGTGTATCGAAGTGGCGAAAGCGGTGCGGGAGATGTAGGGATTGGGATGGGAAAAAGGGAGAACGGCGATGAGCCGTTCTCCCTTTTTGTGCGGTGGGTAGGGGATTAAGGCCTTCCCTGCTATATCCGCTGTTATTCAGATGACGCCTTTTTTCAAGATGATATTGCCGTACAGCGCCTCTTCGCCGGTCATGACGACGACGTAGGCGCTTTTGGCGCGTTCGTAGAAAGCGAAACGTTCTTCGAACGCGAACTGCGCGGACGCGTCATGGCGGGCGGCGATGGCGCGGTATTCGTCCCAGACGGTCGGCACGACGGGATCGCCGGGCACGACGCTCATCAGCGCCGCCTGATGATCCGCGTACGGATCAAGCGGCAGCAGTTCCAGAATCGCGTCCAGCAGCGGCGGGATCGACAGGCCGTCGCAGCGAATCACGTTGGCATGCAGCGAATGGCCCGGGAAATTGGCGTCGGCCAGCACGATCTCGTCGCCGTGGCCCATTTTCATCAGAGCGTGAACGAGGTCGGGGGAGAGGATTTTCGGGATTTTTTTCAGCATGGAGTCGCTCCTCTTCTAGAATCCGTAAAACGAACGCAGCGCGACCAGTTCGTCGATCCGATGCTGCGGCAGTTCGCGTTCGCCGCCGATCATGCGCGTCAAGAACGTGAGCTTGGCTGTGTATTCGAGACGCTCCATGTTCATGTAGGCGTCCATCACGCTTTTGCCCCAAGTCAGCGCGCCGTGGCTTTCGAGCAGCACGGCCGTTTTCTTGCCGAGGAACGGCATGATCGAATCGGGGATTTCTTCGGTCGAAGGCGTGCCGTACGGCGCGAGCGGGATCTCGCCCATCGCGATGACCGATTCCGGCATCATCATCTTGTCGAGCGCTTCGCCCTTAATGGCGAAAGCCGTCGCGTAAGGCGGGTGCGCGTGCACGACGCCGTTCATCTCCGGACATTCGCGGTAGACGCGCAGATGCATCTTCACTTCGGTCGACGGGCGATAGCCTTCGGCCGCTTCGACGGTCTCGCCGTCCAGGTTGACTTTGACCAGCATATGCGGCTCCAGATAGCCTTTGCTGACGCCGGTCGGGGAAGCGAGAATCTCCGTGTCGGACAAGCGGGCGGAGATGTTGCCGTCGTTGGCGGCGATGAAGTCTTTGGTAAACAGATTGCGGCCGATATCGCAGATTTGCAGGCGAAGCAGGCGCTCGCGCTCGACAGGGTCGGCGACGGTATAAGGAACGGTCATAGGAATTCTCCTTTTCGATTGGACCCGTTAGGATCAGGTCAGGTCGGGTTGGGTCGGGTAAGGTCAAAAGCAAATTGAAAATGCGTGCGTTTGGTCAACATTTCGTGTAGAAAAAGAGCGAATCTCATAAAATGTGTGCATTTGGTCAAAAAATTCGACGAAAAATGCGAATAGAGAGCCGAAAGGGGCGGTATTGTTGACGCTGCGTCAACAATTCACGGCAGACCCCTGATTTAGGCGGAAAATATGTGCATATCGTCAGCATTTTTAACTTCGGATTGTTGGAACTTCAGAATTGGCTGGGGGATTTATGCTCCTCGGCGTGCGGGAGCGGTTCGAAGCGTTCGAGTTCGAACGAACGCTCGATAATCTCCGCCCGGCGGGCGAAATCTGATTCGCCCAGCGCGGCCAGTTGGACGAGCGCGCTGCCTGCCGCGCTCGCTTCGACCGGGCCGGCGATCACCGGCCGGCGGGTACGCTCCGCCGTCAAGCGGCAGAGCAGGCGGTTGCGACTGCCACCGCCGACGAGATGGACCGCGGCGATCGCGCGGCCCGAGATCGCTTCCAGCTCGTCGATCGCCCGGCCGTAAGCATCGGCCAAGCTCTCGACGACGACGCGCGCGATCTCGCCCGGGCTGTCGGGCACCGGCTGCGCGGTCTCCCGGCAGTACTGCCTGACCCGCTCCGGCATATCGCCCGGAGCGGCAAAGCGCGGATCGTCCGGATCGATCCGCGAGGCCGCAGGCCCGGCCTGTTCGGCCAGCGCCGCGAGATCGGCGTGGCTGAATCCATGGCCTTCGGCGTTCCAGTGCCTGCGGCATTCTTGAAGCAGCCACAGGCCCGTGATGTTCTTCAGCAGGCGGTTGCCGCCGCCGAAGCAGCCCTCGTTGGTGAAGCCGCGCGCTAAGGCGGCTTCGCTCAAGACCGGCCGCGGGGTCTCCAGCCCCGCGATGGACCAGGTGCCGCAGCTGATAAAGGCTGCGGCGGGTTCCCCGGCGGCCGAGTCGGAGGCCGCCGAAATGCCGTTCGATGTCGCGCGCTCGAACTCGCGCCCCGAATCGTCGTCCGACACCGCGCGCGCAACCTCGCGCCCCGAACCGCCGCCTGCCGCGCCGCGCTCGAACGCGCTTCCGGCAGCGGCCAAAGCCGTTTCGCCCGGTTCTGCGGCGACCTCGCGCGCTGCTCTTCCAACCGAATCCGCGCGCTCTGCTGTGCGCGCCGCACCCGCGTCCGCCGTTTCGCCCGGTTCCCGAGCGAACTCATCCGCTTTAATCTGCCCGTCCGCCGCTGCCTCAGCGGCCTGCGCCGCGAGCGCCGAATCCCCGCGCCACGCGCCGTACGGCACCGCCGCCACGGCCGAAGCCGTGTCGTGAGAAGCCCCGGCCACGACGCGCAGCGGGCCGCAGCCCAGCTCCGCCTGAAGCTCCGGCCGCAGTTGGCCGAGCACGGTGCCGGACGGCACCACCGGCGCCAGCAGAGCGGCGGGAATGCCCAGCCGCTCCAGCGCTTCGGCGGCGGGCACGTCGCCGCCGGCTGCCAGCAGGCCGCCGGTGCTGAGGATCGTGCGCTCCGCGGCCATGACGCCGGACAGTTCGTAATGGAACAGGTCCGGCATCATGAGGAAACGCGCCGCGCGCTCGCGCAGTTCCCGTTCTTCTTCGAGATCCGCGAAGAGCTGATAGACCGTATTGATCGTATCCGGCTGGTTGCCGGTCAAGCGGAACTGCTCGCCGCGCGGCAGTCGGCGCTCCAGTTCTGCCGCATGCCGCGCCATGCGGGCGTCGCGGTAATGATGCGGACGGCGCAGCAGCTTGCCGTCATGCCCGATCCAGCCGTAGTCGACGCCCCAAGTGTCGACGCCGACGCTGAGGATCGGTTCTCCTTCGGCGGCGGCCAGCCGAATTCCGGCTTTGATCTCCGCCAGCAGCGCGTCGGCGTCCCAATACAGTCCGCCGCCGTCTTCGACCGGCGCGTTGTCGAAGCGGTGAATCTCGCGCAGCGTCAGTTCGGAGCCGTCGAAGTCCGCGAGCATCACCCGCCCGGAGCTGGCGCCGAGGTCGACGGCCAGCACCCTTTTAATAGAAGAATTCCGCTGCGGAGAAGCCTGTTCGTCCCGATCGTTGGAATGAGCGTGTGGACTCATGCGCGTTCCCTGCTTTCCGATGAATTTCCGAAGAACGGACGCGTTCCCGCATTCGTCCTTCGGAACCTGTAACTCGTTCTCCTAATACAGAGGCCCGAAATTCCGGCAAGCGGTATAGTCCGCCGCTTCGAGATTGTCCGTGCCGAACAGCGACCAGACGCGAGGGCGGAAGATGTCCTGCTCCTCGACGTTATGCATGCTGACCGGAATCCGCAGGATGGACGCGAGCGTGATCAGGTCGGCGCCGATATGGCCGTAGCTGATCGCGCCGTGGTTGGCGCCCCAGTTGTTCATCACGTCGTAGACGCTGGCGAACGCGCCTTTGCCCGTCAATTTCGGCGCGAACCACGTCGTCGGCCAAGTCGGGTCGGTGCGTTCGTCGAGCGTGCGGTGCACGTCTTCCGGCAGATCGACCGTGTAGCCTTCCGCGAGCTGAAGCACCGGGCCGAGTCCTTTGACCAGATTGAGGCGGGCCATCGTGACCGGCATGCCGCCGCGCGTCAGATAATCCGTCGAGAAACCGCCGCCGCGGAAATACTCCTGCGAAGCCGGACGGAACAGCGTTTTCTCCAAAGTGCGCGAGACTTCTTCGTCCGTCACGTCCCAGAACGGTTTAATCGCCGGCTTCCCGTCGATCTCCTGCTCGCCCGTTCCGTCCAGCGCCGCCGAACCGGAGTTGATCAGATGCAGCAGGCCGCCTTCCGCAGGACCCGAAAGCTTGTGTCCCGTCACGCGTTCCACGGCCGCCGGGCTCCAGAACGTGCGCACGTCCGCGAAGATCTGCGCCGTGCCGGTCAGCAGATGGTTGAACAGCATGACGACGCCGTTCAGGCTGTCGTTCTCCGTCGCCACGATATACGGCGCGCGTTTGCCGTTCCAGTCGAACGAGGAGTTGAGGATCGTCTCCATAAAGTCGCCGTTCGGGAAATGGTCCGTCCATTGGCGCTGGCCTTGGAAACCGCCCGCGATCGCGTAATGGCCGTTCGCTTCTTCTTCGAAGCCCAGCTCCGCAAGGCGCGGGTTGCCGACCATCAGGTCGCGCGCGATGATCGTCATTTTGACCACGAATTCCCACTGCTTGGCTTGTTCTTCGTCGCTGATGATCAGATGCTCCGGGTTATTGTTCGCGCCCAGCTTGCAGTTTTCTTTGGTCCAAGCCAGCGCTTTCTCGTATTCGTCTTTGTCGTAGATCTCTTCTTCGACGCGGCGGATGAATTCCGACATGTCCACGTATTCGTTGCGCATGCCCAAGTAATGTTGGAACAGCGTCTCGTCCACGATCGAACCGGCGATGCCCATCGAGACCGAACCCATCGAGAGATAAGCTTTGCCCCGCATGATGGCGGCCGCCAGAGCGGCTTTGGCGAAACGCAGCAGTTTGGTCTGCACGTCCTGCGGAATTTCTTCGCTGCCGGAATCCTGCACGTCCTCGCCGTAGATGCCGAACGCCGGAATGCCTTTTTGCGCGTAAGCCGACAGAACCGCCGCCAGATAGACCGCGCCCGGACGCTCCGTGCCGTTGAAGCCCCAGACCGCGTGCGGGATCGAAGCGTCCATATCCATCGTCTCCGAACCGTAGCACCAGCAAGGCGTGACCGTGATCGAGACGCCGACGTTCTCGCGTTTGAACTTGGCCGCCGCCGCCGAAGCTTCCGCCACGCCGCCGATCGTGCTGTCCGCGATGACGCATTCGACCGGCGAACCGTCCGGGTAACGCAGATTCTCCTGCAAGAAAGCGGCCGTGCGCCGCGCCATTCCCATCGTTTGTTCTTCCAACGATTCGCGTACCCCTCTGCGTCTTCCGTCGATGGTAGGGCGAATCCCGATTTTCGGATACTGCTGTGCGATTGGAGCTGTGGATGACATGACGTTCCTCCTTTATATGGATCGAGCTGCCGGGAAGTCCCGTTCGGCGAATTTTCCGTAAGCGCGGATGACCTTATCAACAATAAAGGTAAGGTTTTTAAGTATGCGTTTTCATAAAAATAAAAAGAAACGCGCCGGAATCGTTCGGGAAAAGAATCGCAAAACGGACATGCGCCGGGTTTAATCTCATCTTAGTTTTATCATCGGTCAAAGTCAACATTAAAACCACAATAATATCGGTATATTTTGTGGTTTTAATGATTTTTAATGCTTTAAAAAAGAAAATTATTGTGGTTTTGCGGTTTTCGTGCTAGCTTTAGAACACAAACGACTATGGGAGCGGATGCTTGATGAAAGCGGAACAAAGACGGGAATGGATCGTCAACGAATTGTATCGGAACAAGAAGGTGCAGGTGTCGGCGCTTGCGCAGACGTTCGGCGTGTCGGAAGAGACGGTGCGCCGCGATCTCGACAAGCTGGAGAAAGAAGGGGTCGCGCAGAAAAACTACGGCGGAGCCGTCCTCAGCGCGCCGACCAACCGCGACCCTTCGTACGCGAGCCGGCACGATCTGAATCTCGAAGCCAAGCGGATCATCGCCGAACAGGTGCTCGAACTGATCCACGACGGCGACAGCATCATGGCGGATACCAGTTCGACGGCGTTCGAAGCGCTGCGGATGGCGGCCGAGCGGCGCGAGAATCTGACGTTGATCACGAACTCGCTGGTGGCGCTGTCCGCGCTTCAGCAGTCGGGACATCGGCTGATCGGCACCGGCGGCACGCTGGGCGCGTCGACCAGTTCGTTCGTCGGCCCGGACGCGGCGCGCACGATCGAACGCTACAACGCCGACGTGGCGCTGCTCGGCTGCAAAGCGCTGTCGATGAACGGCGGCATCTGCGATTCCAACGAAGCCGAGAGCGAATTGAAGCTGCTGATGCGCCGTCAGGCCAACAAAGTCATTCTCGTGGCGGATCATTCCAAGTTCGACCGGTTGGCGTTTATCCGGCTGTTCGATTTCGGAGACATCGACTTCGTCGTGACGGACCGGCCGCCGGCGGAAGAGTGGACCGCGTTCCTGCGCGGGCGCGGCGTGACGCTGGTCTGCGGACAGGCTGCCGAAACGGAAGGCGTCGACCGAACCGAAAATACGGAACCGGCAGAAGAAACGGATGCTCTTCGCTCATGACTTGTCTCTTTTGAACGCCGAATCCTAAATCGCATTTCGGCGAGCTTGCATTCTCGGCCTACGCTCGCGGCGGCATCCTATTGAAGATCGGGCCGACTTCCCTGCAAGGGAAGCGGCTTTTTTCGCGGATAGGCGCATAAACGCGATTCTTGTCTATTTACGTCGTCGGAACACGGAGCCTACACTCGCAGGGAAGACCACACGAAAAGAGGGGAATTCGTTTATGATAACGCTTACCGAAGAAAATCTGGAACATACGATCCGCCGGGTCATCGCACGCATGCAGGATATGAAAGGCTCGATTCGGGAAACGGCTCCGATCGGCATTATCTCGATGCAGAACTGGGAATGGCCGCAGGGCGTCGGGCTGTTCGCGCTGTACGGTTATTATCGCGAGACGGAGGACCGGGCGCTGCTCAAGTTTCTGACGGATTGGTTCGACGCGCGGATCGCGGAAGGACTGCCGGACAAGAACGTCAATACGATGTGCCCGATGCTCACCTTGACCTATCTCGCCGAAGAGACCGGGCGGCCGGATTATCTCGATCTGTGCCGGGAATGGCTGGATTACGTACTGAACGATATGCCGAGAACGCCGGAAAGCGGCATCCAGCACGAAGTGACCGGCAGCGCGAACGTCGGACAGCTCTGGGACGATACGCTGTACATGACCGTGCTGTTCGTGGCCCGGATGGGCGTGCTGCTGAAAGACGAGAACTGTATCCAAGAGAGCGTACGGCAGTTTCTGGTGCATTTAAAATATTTGACGGACCCGGCGACGGGGCTGTTTTTCCACGGATGGACGTTTCTCGAAGGCGGACATCATTTCGCGAAAGCGCTGTGGGCGCGCGGCAATTCGTGGTATACGGCAGGATTGGTCGATTACCTCGATATGACCCGGCAGCCCGAAGGCGTGCGGATGTTCCTGCTGTCGTCGCTGCGACGCCAAGCGGACAAGCTGTTGGAGCTGCAATCGCCGGAAGGCGCATGGCATACGCTGCTCGACGAGCCGGATTCTTATCTCGAAACGTCGGCGACGGCCGCTTTCGCTTACGGTTTGTTAAAAGCTTATCGTCGCGGTTATCTGGAAGAAAAATATCGGGATTCGGCGCTGCGGGCGCTGGATTACGTGCTGTCGCAGATCGGCGAAGACGGCGTCGTGCAGGGCGTGTCTTACGGAACGGGCATGGGGCGCACGCTGCAAGAATACCGCGATATTCCGATCTGCCCGATGCCTTACGGCCAGTCGATGGCGCTGCTGCTGCTCGTGGAAGCGACGAAGCACGGCGGAGGGCGTTTCGGGGCGGCAAACGAAGCGGAGCACGCGGCTCGCGCAGGGCGCAGCGGGCAGGAAGCGGCGGAATATCTCGCGGAAGGAGAACGTTCGGATGGATGAAGCGGCTGAAGTTCGGAAGGACGACGAGTTGCCCGATAACGATTTAGCGGAGAAAAAAGGAGAAGGGTCGCCGGTTCTGCGCGTGGCAAGCGGCGAGAAGTTTCGGCGCGATGCCGATTCGGCGGCAGCGAGCGGGAACGGAAAGCGGAGTACGCGTGCGGGAAGCGACGAGACCGAGTGGAGCCAGGCCGATTCGACGGAGGCGAGCGGAAACGGAAAGCGGAGTCCGCGTGCGGGAAGCGACGAGACCGAGTCGAGCCAGGCCGATTCGGCGGCAGCGAGCGGGAACGGATCGCTGAACCTGCGCGCGGAAAACGCGGCGCAGGCCGCGTTCGGTTTGGCGGAGCCGAGTGCCGTGCCGGCCGTCCTGATTCGGGACGGCGTCGCTTTCCACGGCGCGGCCGAATTGGAGCCGGCGCCTGCGGGCGGCGTCTACATCCGCCGCATCCCCGCTTCGCTCCGCGCGCGGCTGGGGGCGCGCGGGCGCTTTATCGCAGCCGAATCGACCGGCTGCGAGCTGCGCTTCGTCACGTCCTCGCAGACCGTGGACGTGACTCTGGCTTTGCCGGCACAGGATGGTGCCGTCGCCGTGTACTGCGGCGGAATGTTCCATTCCGAGCACCGGCTGGAAGCCGGCCGGATTGCCGTGCTGCGGCTGACCGCGCCGCCGCGCCTTCGGACCGCCGACGCCGCCGAGCTGTCGGCGTCGGGGTTCGCGCCGAATGTCTGGCGCGTCCGCTTCGCCCGGGGCGAGGCCGTGTATTACGGCCTGAACGCTTTCGGCGAAGCTGTACGGCCGCCGGAACCCGGCGAGTTGCCGGCGGCGAGCCTGCTCGCCTACGGTTCCTCGATCACGCACGGCGGCGAACAGAGCCGCTCGGCGTATATCGAGCAGGCGGCCCGGCGGCTGGGACTCGATCTGCACAACCTCGGCATGAGCGGCTCCTGCCTATGCGAGCCCGAATTGATCGATTGGATCGCGGATCGGCGCGATTGGAGCATCCTTTTTCTCGAGTTGGGCGTCAATATGAGAGACGGCATGGACGGCCGCGAATTCCGCGGCCGGGTGCGTTATGCGCTGGAACGTCTGATCGACGGCCCGCATCCCGACAAACCGATCTTTCTGACGACGATCTATCCGAATTTCGCCACGCTCGGGAGCGAATCGCCTAGAGCGCGCGAACAAGATCTATTATTCAACGAAATCCTGCGCGAAGAAACGCGAAGAATGAATCACGACGGATTTCTGCATCTGCTGGAAGGCTATACGATTCTCGACGATCCGGGCGGCTTGTCCTGCGATCTGATCCATCCGTCCGACGACGGACATATCCGCATGGGCGAGAATCTGGCCCGGCAGATGCGGATCATCCTCGAATCGGAATCCGGCTGAGAGGCCGGCGGCTCGTTTTCGATTCACGGACGATCAATCGTGCCGGAACCGCAGCGGAATCCAGCGCTTTTCGGACAGCCGCCGGCTCCGTCGAGGTTCTAACGGAACGAGGCGACGCTTAGAACGGATTTTCGGGCAGGTTGGATTTCTAACGGAACGAGATGACGCTTAGAGCGGAAAAAAGGTGATTTTTCGAGAATTTCCCCCCGTTTTTTGCGGCTAACGAATCTACGATCCGTTAGCCGTAAAAAAGCGGGCAAAAACAGGCTCTAAGGAATCTGTGATCCGTTAGAAAAAGAACGACTCCGGAAAAGAGGTTTGCAGGAGGCTGAAACGGCAAATTGACGAGGAGAATTTGGTCGCGACGGTTCGATCTGCTTGATCGATTCGGCGATTCGGCAGGTTTGGATGGAGCGCAAGGCGCGGCGGTTTCTTGCTAAGGTATTCGTCTTCCGGCGATCGGGTCGTCTGCCGAATCCTTATAGGCCTGACGACGCATTGATCTCTCGGCGATCCGAATCCGTCCCGCCGTCTAACGGATCGGCGCGGCGTGGATGGTGCAATGATTTGTCGACGCGACGCAAGGTTATCCGGTATTCCGCCGTCCAATCCATCGCCGCGATCCGCATCTTCCCCGGCGACCAGATACCTGCCGCGAAGATACTTTCCTGCACCTGTCAGCACTCTTCCCGCCGCCCGCCCGATTAACCCGATTCGCGCAGCCGCCCGCAATCCGCGCTTCTCGCAAGAACCGCGCAGCGGCGGGCTTTATAACCGATAAACGCGAAAACTGAATATTGCTCCGGGCCTTCCCGAGCGGTATCGTAACAGGCAGAAACGGCCCTTTCGACAGACAGACCCAAGCCTAAAATGATAACGCTTACTCAGAAGGCCACGGAGCGGACGGCAGCGCACCTCCCTCCCGGCCCGGCCGCAAAAAGGAGGTTCCGGCATGAAAGCCAATCCCGCCAAAGAAGTTCGGCTGCGCCAGCAATCGCAGGCGCCGAGCCGACGCTTCTGGCACACGCAGCGTTTCAAAACGAACATGCCGCTGTGGCTGATGTTCGTCCCGGTCATCGTGTTCTATCTCGTATTCAAGTACGCTCCGATGGCGGGCCTCGTCATCGCGTTCAAGAACTACACGTTCTATGAAGGCGTATGGGGCAGCCAGTGGGTCGGATTCGACAATTTCCGCATGCTGTTCACCCAAGCGCAGTCGCTTCAGATTATCCGCAATACGCTGCTGCTGAGCGTGCTCAGCGTGGTGATCGCGTTTCCGTTTCCGATCATGCTCGCGATCATGCTAAACGAAGTCCGCCGCAAATGGTTCAAGAAAACGGTGCAGACGCTCGTCTATCTGCCGCATTTCTTTTCTTGGGTCATCGTCGGCGGTCTCGTGGTCACGATCTTCGCCCAATCCGGCATCGTCAACGTGCTGCTGGAGAAGCTGACCGGACAATCGTTCGCGTTTTTGTTCCACGAGACTTCGTGGGTTGCCATTTTCCTCGGATCGGGCATCTGGAAAGACGCCGGGTTCAGCGCCATCATCTATCTGGCCGCGCTGACCTCGATCGATCCGAGCTTGTACGAAGCGGCGTCGATGGACGGAGCGGGCAAATGGAAACAGATCCGGCATATCACGCTGCCCGGCATCGCGCCGACGATCGTCATCATGCTGATCTTGGCGATGGGACGGGTGATGGAAGTCGGATTCGATCAGGTGTACGTGCTTCAGAATTCGATCGTCTCCGGCATCTCGGAGGTCATCAGCACTTACATCTACGCGATCGGCCTGCAAGGCGGACAGTTCAGCTTGACGGCGGCGCTCGGGTTGTTCGAATCGCTGGTGGCGTTCGTGCTGGTGCTGATGACCAACGCCGTTGCCCGACGTTTCGGCAAAGGGCTGTGGTAAACCGGCATCCGGCATCTTGAGAAGGAGGAAACCTCATGCGATCGACAAGAGGAGAGCGTACGTTCTACCTGTTCAATTATATTCTGCTGACGCTGGCCGGCATCTTGTGCCTGCTGCCGCTGCTGCATCTGGCGTCGTTGTCGCTCAGCGGCAAGAATGCCGTCCTGTCGGGCTTCGTCTCGCTGTGGCCCCGGGAGATCACGTTCGAATCGTACAAGCTGCTGTTCGAAGGCACGCCGATTCTGCGTTCGTTCGGCAACAGCGTACTGATCACGGTCGTCGGCGTGGCGCTGAGCATGGTCGTAACGATCTGCGCCGCTTATCCGCTGGCCCGCCGCGAATTTTACGGACGCCGCTGGATCTCGCTCGCCATCGTGTTCACGATGCTGTTCACCGGCGGCCTGATCCCGACGTATCTCGTGGTCAGCTCGCTCGGACTGGTCAACAATTACGGATCGCTGTGGCTGCCCGCGCTGGTCAGCACGTACAACATGATGATCATGCGGTCCTTTTTCGAAAATATCCCCGAAGAACTGGTCGAAGCCGCGCGCATCGACGGTTCCGGGGAATGGAGGCTGCTGCTGCGGATCGTGCTTCCGCTGTCGCTGCCCGTACTCGCCACGATCGGATTGTTCTACGGCGTGTATTATTGGAATTCGTTCTTCAACGTGATGATCTATATCAACAGTCCGGAGAAACTGAACCTCACGGTGCTGATCCAGCAGATGGTACGCAGCCAGTCGGTGCTTCAAGAGATCAATACGATGGATACCCAGCAGGTCAGCAACATTACGCCGGAAGGCATCAAAGCCGCGGGCATCATGGTCATGATCGTGCCGATGCTGATCGTGTATCCGCTGCTGCAGCGGTATTTCGTCAAAGGCGTGACGATCGGCGCGATCAAAGGCTGAACCGTCTCGACCGTTCGGAACAACGCGCCGCTCGCCGCATGTACGGAAGCCGAGTTGTTTCGATTCTTTTTCCGGCAAAATGTAAGGGGTTGCAAGAACGCGCCGAGGGCGCATCCATATCCGAAGGGGGTTATCCCGCATGACAAGAAAAAGATTGTCCGCGATCCGTACCGCCCGTACCGCCCGCAAAGCCGTATACGCCGCGCTGGCCGTCACGTTCGCGCTCGCCTCGGCAGGCTGCGGCAGCGGCGGAGGTTCGACGAAAGCCGAAAGCAAAGACGGAGCGGCCGCCGAGAAACGCGGTTCGATCACCGTTTCCCTCTATGATCGCGGCAAGGTGCCGTCCGCCGAAGGCACGATGGACAACAACCGCTGGACCAAATGGGTCAACGAGAACGGGCCGGTCGACGTGAAATACGTGACGGTACCGCGGTTCGAATCGCTTCAGAAGTTCAACGTGCTGTTCGCTTCGCGGCAGGCTCCCGATCTGATCTTCGAATACGATACGGCTTATCAAGGGCAGCTCTATAACCAGAAACAGCTCATGCCGCTGGACGATCTGATCGCTAAGCACAGCACGCAATACAAAGCGATGCTCGAGAAATATCCGGCGCTCAAGAAGGCGGGCACGATGGAGGACGGCAAAACGTATCTGGTCGGCCGCCCGATGGAACTGACGCCGCAGCATTATTTGTTGATCCGCAAAGACTGGCTGGACAAACTGGGGCTGGACGTGCCGAAGACGCCGGAAGAATTCCTCGCGGTCGCCGAAGCGTTCACGCAGAAAGACCCGGACGGCGACGGACAGGCCAATACCGAAGGAACGGGACTCAGCTTCGTGGCCGGCATCATTTTGAACCATATGTTCGGCACGGGCTTTACGTTGTTCGGCGAAGACCAGACTCCGTGGGTGCTGGAGAACGATCAGGTCGTGCACGATTGGGACCGGATCCGCGCTTCGATCGCGTTCCAGCAGAAGCTGTACGACGCCGGCGTGGTCGACAAAGACTTCGTGACGGACAAGAACGGCGAGAAGCAGAAGCAGATGTGGATCTCGGGCAAGCTCGGCATCTACGGCAGCAACGGCGCGGACGTCAGCTCGTACGAGGCTCTCAAGCAGAACGTGCCGGACGCCGAAGTGATCGCGATGGCGCTTCCGAAGACGGAATTCGGCAGCTACAGCCCGACGCTCAGCAGCCCGGTGCAGATGACCGGCATGGTGAACGCGTCGGCCAAAGATCCGGAATCCGTCATGAAGATGATCGATTTCATGGTCAGCGACAAATACACGAATACGATCCAGAACGGCATCGAAGGCGTGCATTACGAGAAGACTTCGGACGGACGCGCCAAAGCGATCGACCCGGAGAAAAACAAAACGGAACTCGAATACAACCGCGACATGAGCATGCTGACCCCGCTGATCGGCAAAAACTACGGGATCAAAAACAAAGTGAATCCGACGCCGGCCGAGCAGGATTACATCAAGATCTACGACGAAGCGGTCGAAGCGTACATGGACCCGTCCCGCCCGATGGTCGGCATCACGCAGCGCGCTTACCTGCCGCTGCTGCCGCAGAATCTGGCGACGATCAACACCAACGCCAACAAGACGATCCTCGATATGGCGATGCAGACGATCGTCAGCGGCGGAGGCGAAGCGGCGGTCGACAAGTTTATCGCCGATGCGCAGAGCGTCTGGGACAAAGCCGGCGGCGCGCAGGTGGACGAATTCTACGCCAAATGGTACGCCGAGAAAAAGGACGACGCGATCTTGATGTCCGATATCTACGAGATGGGCGAGCAGATGAAGAAAGAAGAATAAAACGAAGCCGGGCAAACGAAGCAAGCAGAAAGGGGGAAACGTCGTGCATTCATGGGCGATCGGCGTCATGCGCCGCATCTACGCGCAAGCGTCGGACGGCATTGTGATCGAGAACGGACTGGTCCGCTACGACCGGCCCGGCCATACGCGGCAGATCGCGCATTTGCCGTACTGCCACGAAGGGCGGTATTCGGCCGGTTATTACGCGATGGGCCTGCTGCTGGAGCAGCGGGCGGAGGCGCGGTCAGAAGCGGAGCCGCAGGCAGGGGGAGCGGCGGTTTCGGACGGAGGAAAAGCTTCGGGTTCGGCGGCCGCCGCGGAAAGAAGTACGACGGCTCAAACAGCGCGGGAAACCGCGCTTCGCGAAACCGGAGAACGAGCCGACATCGCGACCTTCGACCTTCGCCAATGCGGCGAACGCGGCGCGGACACGCTGCGCGCGCTGGCCGAGCTTCAGATCCGCGATCCGCAGCACGAGCATTACGGCGCGTTCCGCTGGTACGCGGAAGAAGCGAAGGTGCAGGATTCGAACGCCGCTTTCTTTATCTTGATGCCGCTCGTGTCGCTGCGTCTGCGAGCGCCGGACGCGATGCCGGCGGAACACGTCGCCGTCATGGACGGAATGCTGCGGCATGCGGCGTTCTGGTTCGAACGCGAATGCCGCGAACCCGAGCTGTACTACCCGAACAAAACGATGAGTGACGGCGCGATGCTGCTGGCGATCGCGCATCTGCTCGGCGACGGGAAGCGGCTGAAGATCGCGGGCGACTATTTCGAACGCTGGGAAGCGTACACGGCGCGGCGGGGTTGGGGATGGGGCGAGAATATGAGCCTCGTCTACCAGGGCGTCATGCTGAACGCGCTGGAGATCGCCGCGCCGCTGCTTCGTATCGATCGGCCGGCACTGGCCGATCGGCTGGACGGGCATCGGGAAACGCTGCTGGACATTCTGCGTTTTCACGACGGACGCGAATTGGTGCCGTCGATCCGCAGCTATAACTTCGGCGGCGCGGTTCGCCGGAGCAGCTTGGCTTGGTTGATCGCGGGAGTGACGGGGACGGACGAGTTGGAAACGCAAGACTCGGGGGAGACTTCGTTTCAGGTGAACGATTTTGCGACGCTGCTGCTGTTCGAGAAGGAATTTCGGGAGCGGGGCGGCGGCGATGCCGAAGCAAAAGGTCGAGCAAATGGAGAAACCGACGGAAGCGTCGGAAGCTCCGCAAAGGCCGGGAGTACGGCGAACGCCGCCGCTTCGCCGGGGCGGCAGCCGGTTCCCCGCATCCGCGAAGAACGCGTCTTCGACGGCGCGACCGCGTACAGTTGGATCGGAATCCGGACGCGGCTCGGCAGCTTGAACGTGTTCCCGGTGATTCCGGGCAGCTATCAGCACGAGACGTGGGGCCTCGGCTGGCAGAGCTTTCCGCTGTCGGCGGCGGCCGAAGACGGGCAGGTGTCGTATGCCCGCTGGTACGTCGACGACGGGCAGACCGTCCGCACGCATCCGGCCGAGAGCTATAAGACCGCTTATCTGATGCCCGCGCTGTTTCGCGAATCGCCTTATCCGGACGTGCGTACATACGCCGCTCAGAACGGCCATGCGCTGCTGGCGCTGCGGGTGCTCGATCGCGTCGTCCAGACGGCGGCGGAGATCGCCGACGAATGGCTGATTCCCGGTTACGAAGGCGAAGCCGCCGAAGTGACGGGCGGCGACGGACGCCTGTGGCGGGTGCTGCGCTATCCGGGAGCGGCGATCGCGATCGCGCCGCTCGAAGGGATTCGGTTCGGCGGCGAGACCCATGCCGAACCGAACGCAATCTTCGATGCGGCCGGCGACAATCCGGACCGACGTCGGGAAGCCGCGGCGCAGTCCGGCAGCGCAGACGTCTCGGCAGCGGACGACAATCCGCTCTCGACGCCGAGGCTTCAAGAGCGCGAAGCGGAAACGGCCCCGCCGGAACGTCGGCCCGGCATCCTGCACGCCGAACGCGAGGCGGAACGCTTGAAGCTCCGCCAAGTGCTCTACGCCGGCGGCGGGCCGGGCACGCTTCGCGCGCCTCGTCTGGAAGCCGGCTGGGCGGTGGTGTGCTTGGACGACGCGGCGGACGAAGCCGCCGTCCGGGCCCGTCTGGCGCAGATCGAGGTTCGCGACGAGACGCTGGACGATCGCGAAGTTCCGCGCGAACCGCATGAACGCATTCGGTTCGTGCGGCTGCTCGAAGGCGGCCGGGAGCAGGTGTCGTTGAAGCTGGACCCGCACGCGCCGGGCAGAACGCATTGACTTTAAGCGGTGCGATGCTGCTGCCGCATTGACCCTGCCGCGTCTTCGCACGGCGCGGCATCGATTGGATTTTTCAAGCATATCTGTCGTTCTTTCCGGATCGGGCCGGCGCATGGTCGCGTCGGTCCGGACGCTGACGTACACGAAAATCGGAACCTTTCGGACGTTCGAACAATCAGGCGGAACCCGCGCGCTTTGCGGCCTCGTTCCGCCTCGCCTTATCCGTCTTATTCAATCCCGCTATGCAGCGGAAGGAGATGAAACATGAACGGACAAGTCTGGAAACGAATGAGCGTATGCGTAATCACCGCCGTATTGACGATCGGAAGTCTGCCTGTCGGAATCGGCCTTCGACCGGCCGATGCGGCCGAAACCGCAAGAGATCGGATCGTATCGAACGAGGAACAGCCGCAAAGCGGCGCGGCCGCGAATGTTCCATCCTCGATCAAGACCGCCAATTCGCCGTCCGGCGAATCGCAAGCGGAACCGGCAAGCGGACAGCCGACGCCGGAAACGAGCGAGCCGGCTCCTCAGCCTCAAACGCCCGAAGAGCCGAACGAACCGCAGCCGGATTCCGACGCCGAAGTTTCGCCAGGCAGCGAAGCGCTGCCGGAGATGCCGGAAACGGAATCCGTCGAAGAGCCGCAGGCGAATCTCCTCTCCGGCGCAGCCGTCGTCGCCGACGATTTCGAATCGGGCACGGTCGGTTCGTCTCCGGCAGGTTGGACGATCGGCACGCCGCCGGCCGGCGTAACGGCCAAGATCGCCGAATCCGCCGAACGAGGCGGCAAAGTACTGCGAATCCAGCAGACCGCGCCCGTCGCGTCGGGCCATAACTTCCGGCGCACCGCGGCGATCTCGACGAACCGCGCTTCGCTCTCGTACAGCTTCAGCGTCGATCAGACCAACGCCGTCGTGTATCTGCCGACGCCCGCGGCCGCCGGACAAGCCGGTTCGATGGTGCAGTTCGCCGTCTACGGCGGCGAGATCAGTTACATGAAGCAGGGCGTCTCCGGCTGGACCAAGCTGATGCCGGTTACGGCCGGCACTTGGTACGACGTGCGGATCGCCATGAACAGCACGGCGACCACGTTCGATCTGGACGTGAACGGCCGCCGCCTGCTGACCAAAGAACCGATGAAGATTCCCGGCCCGATGGCTTCCTTCTACTTAGGCGTCTATCGGGAAAACGCGGGCGCGGCCAGCTTCGACGACTTCGTCGCCGAAAATTACGTTCCGGCGGTCTCGGCTTCGTTCGCCGAAAGCGAATACGCCGTGGCGACCGGCCGCGCGATCGACCTGACGCTTCAATTCGATCCTTCGAACGCGACCGACCGCAACGCGACGTTCTCGTCGAGCGACGAATCGGTCGCGACGGTGGACGCGAACGGCCGGGTGACGGGCGTCGCGCCGGGCACGGCGACGATCTCGGCGCAGCCGGACGAAGCGCTGCCCGCGGCGCAGACGACGGTCGTTGTCGCCGATATTCCGGCGACGGGCATCGAGATCGAGCCGCTCGGCGGACCGGTTCCGGTCGGTTCCCGCACGCTGCTGAACGCGACGATCCAGCCGGAAGATACGACGGAAGCCGAACTGACTTGGATCTCCTCCGACGAATCGGTCGCGACGGTCGACCGTTACGGCGAAGTGACGGGCGTGTCGCCGGGACAAGCGACGATCACGGCGAGTTCCGCGAACGGCACGGCCGAAGGCCAAGCGGCGGTCACGGTCACGGCGCGCACCGTCATGACGCAGCTGTTCGTCTCGCCGCAGGGCAGCGACAGCGGCGACGGCAGCCAGAGCGCGCCGTTCGCCACGATCGGGCGGGCGCAGCAGGAAGTGCGCGCGCTGAACGACGCCATGACGGGCGACATCGTCGTGAATCTGGGCGCGGGCACTTACGAACTGGAAGAGACGTTGGCCTTCACGCCGGAAGATTCCGGCACCGGCGGGCATTTCGTGATCTACCGCGGCGCGGGCGGCGAAGAAACGGTCGTCAGCGGTGGCCGTCCGATCTCCGGCTGGACCGAGACGCAGCCGGGCAGCGGCATCTACCTGGCGAGCGTCGACGCGGATCTCGAAACGCGGCAGTTGTTCGTCGACGGCGTGCGCGCCGTGCGGGCGCGCAGCGAAGGCGGACTGGACCGTCCGAACAAAACGGCTTCCGGCTATACGTCCCGCGATACGCAGATCGCGTCGTGGAGCGACGCGGACGAACTGGAGTTGGTCTTCGAAGACGTCTGGACCAACTCCAGAGTCCGCGTGCAGTCGGTAACGGCGGCGAACGGCTTGGCGCAGTTCACGCTTCGCGAACCGGGTTGGGCCAGCGTCAAAGACCGCGGACAAACGTCTGCCACGCTGCCGGTCTATTACGAGAACGCGCTCGAATTGCTTGACGAGCCGGGCGAATGGTATCTGGACGGAGACGCCGACTTCATGTATTACATGCCGAGAGACGGCGAAGATTTGAGCACGGCGCAGGTGATCGCGCCGGAGTTGGAGCAGTTGGTCACGATACAGGGCGTATCCGCGGACGATCCGGTGCGCAATCTGAACTTCGAAAATCTGGCGTTCATGTATTCGACTTGGATGCATCCGAGCACCGACGCGGGCCACTCCGACGCGCAGAACAATCATCTGCGCTACAAAGGCACGCCGGACGAGCTGCCGCCGGCCGCGGTCGAAGCGGAACTGGCGAATACCGTCAACTTTACCGGCACGACGTTCGCCAAGCTCGGCATCACGGGACTTCGGCTGCAAAACGGCGTGCAGAACAGCTTGATCGAAGGCAACCGGTTCTACGACATCTCCGGCGGCGCGGTCAACGTCGGCCAACCGAATTCGTCGGACCGAAACGTGTTTAATCCGGCCGATCACCGGTTGATCATGAAGAACGACGACGTGTTGAACAATGTCATTCACGATATCGGCGTCGATTACAAATCGGCGGCGGCCGTGTCGGCCGGTTACCCGCTCGATATGGAGATCAGCCATAACGAGATGTACAATCTGCCTTACAGCGGCGTGCATATGGGTTACGGCTGGGCCAAAGATTTCGATCCGGTGACCAAGAACGTCAAGATCGAAAACAACCTGATCTACGATCTGATGGGCATGGGACTCAAAGACGGCGGCGCGATCTATACGCTCGGCACGACGGGCGGAACGGCCGCGGACAAGAACCTCGTGCGCGGCAACTATATCCGCAACCAGCTCGAAGCCAACGCCGCGCTGTATACCGACGAAGGTTCGGCATACTGGAAATTCGACGGCAACGTGATCGACCTGAAAGACGCGCCGAAATGGAGTTCTCCGATCCGTTGGGCGATGGCTTACGTGCCGTCGATCCACGACGTGGAATACGTGAACAACTACACGACCACCAGTACCTACACCAACAACGGCACCGGCGTTCTTTTCCAGAACAATACGGTCGTCCCGGACGCGAACTGGCCGCAGGCCGCGCAGAACATCATCGCTAACGCGGGACTTCAGCCGGCTTACGCTTCGCTGAACGACGAGGAAATCGGACGTTGGCGCGTATCGGATCTGGAAGTGGCGATCGGCGGAGCAGAGACGCTGACTCCGAACGAGCGCGGCGGCAAAGACGAACCGATGACCGGCGCGGGCGCGGAGATCCTATACCGCAGCTTGAATCCGGCGATCGCGACCGTCGACGCGCAAGGCGAAGTCGCGGGCGTCTCGCAGGGCATGACGGAGATCGAGATCCGCATCGTCAAAGGTAGCGTGCAGCGGATCTTGAACGCGCAGGTCCAAGTCGGCGACGAACCTGCGGACATCGCGCTCGAAGGTCAGCCGGGCGGCGTCGCGCATGTGAAAGAAGGACAGTCGCTTTCGCTCCAACCGTACGGAGTGACCTTGTTCGGAGATCGGACGACGGTCAGCGCGGCGGCTTACGACAGTTCCGACGACTCGATCTTCACGGTCGACGCATCCGGCGAGCTGGTCGCGCACGCGGTCGGCACGGCGACGCTGACGTTGACGGCGACGGCCGCGGGAGGAGGAACGGTAACGGGCGATTACGAAGTGCGCGTGTGGAACGAACAAAGCGCGGACGCCGTTTCGCTCGAACCGTTCGTCGAAGATCCCGACGGCTGGCGGGTCGAAGCGGCGGCGAACGCCCTTAGCGAACTGGAGAACGGCGTGCTGGCGCTGCGGGCGCCGGCCGGTTACGCGGTCTACGCGGAGCGCAAGTTCCAGAACGAGAAGCTGGAGTTCGGGCTGAAGATCGACGACGCGGCGGATTCGGCCAACTGGTACGCGATGATGTTGGGCAGTCAGGACATCTCGCGCAATTACAGCACGGGCACGATGTATCTGGCGATCATGGACGACGAGAAGATCGAGCTGCACCGGTTCAATAACGGCAAACGAACCATCTTGTACGGCACGGTCAATAAAGACCAAGGCATTTCCGGCCCGGCGGGCTTCGGCGTTCCGAACACGATGCTGACGTTCGGGCAGCAGCACCAGATCGAGACGGGCGTGTTCCAAGAAACCGGAGGCGTGCGGATCGTGCTGAAGTCGGACGGGCAGGAAGTGTTCAACTATCTCGATACGTCGCAGCAGGCGATCGGCGAAGCGGGCCATCTGGGCTTCGTTTCCCGCGAGCGGATCACGGAACTGTCGTATTGATCGGGAGTCGAACTTCATAAATCTTACGCTTGAACGCGGGACGCGTCGGCGCAGCGGAGAGGTCTCTCTCGCTGCGCCGCTTCGTCCGTAAGTCGGGACATGACGCCGCCGCGCGAATCAGGGGAGGAAGAACATGCAGAAGAAATGGCTTTACCGGCTGATCCTGTCGTATTTGCCGATTCTGTTCGCGGTGGTGTCGTGCCTCGTGATCGTGTTTTTCATGACGCTGAACGAAACGGTGCGCAAGCAGACGCTGCGCGCCAACGAGATTTACGCGCAAAACGTGGTGCAGGTGGTCGACACGTCGCTGCGGGGCATCGAGACGCCGACGATCAAAGGGCTGCTGCTGAACGAACGGGTCGGCGGCTTTTTCCAAGAAGCGCAGGGTTCGACGCCTTACCGGGATTACGGCGTGACCGAAGCGCTGCTCGATTTCATGTCGCCGCTGCCGATGATCGATTCCGTGTATTTGTACCGGCGCGCCGACGACAAGGTGCTGATGCAGTCGTTCTCGTCGTCGCTGCAAGCGTTCGGGGACCGGGCGTTTATCGAGCAAACGTTGGCCGATCCGGCCGCCCCGGTCTGGAGCGGGCTGCGTCAGATGCAGCTGTTCCCCGGCGACCGCGAACCGAGAGCCGTCGTGTCGCTGAGCAAAGCCGTTCCGTATTTCTCCGGCGAGCAGGGCTTGATCGTCGTCAACGTGCGCAAAGAATCGATCCAATCGATGATCCAAGAGATGAGCCGGGAAAACGTGGACGTGTGCCTCAAAGATCAAAGCGGCGGCATTATCGGAGGATCGGAGCAGAGCTGTTCGGACGAAGGCGGACGCGAAAAGATCTCGATGACGTCCGCTTATACCGGCTGGAACGTGGAAGTGCGTCTGGCAGGGGTCGGCGCGTTCTCGCTGCTGTCCGCGTTCTCCAACCTGTGGGCGCTGCTCGGGTTCGCCGCGATCATCGGCGGAATCGCCGCCATGACCTATATCAGCCATCGGCATTACCGGCCGCTCGGGCAGGTCATGAACCGGATCACGGCGCTGGCGGAGCAGCATAGGCAGCGCGGGATTCTGCTGCCGGGCAGCCGCGACGACGAATTCGCGTTTATCGAGCGTTCGCTGGAGAAACTGATCGAGCAGGCCAACGATTACGAACGCCAGCAGGCGGAAGGGCTGCCGTATCGCCGGGCGCATATGTTCAAGGAACTGCTGGAAGGCAGCCGCGACATGCCGCCGGAGGAATGGAGCCGCGAGACCGAGAGCCTCGGCATGGACGGCGAGTTCGGCGGCGTGATCGTCGGGATCGCGGAGATCGACGCGTACGCTTCGCTGTCGGCGGAACATACGGCGCGCGATCTGGCTTTGTTCAAATTCATGCTGCGCAGCGTCATTCAGGAGATCGCGGACGATTGCGGCGAACCGCTCTGGACGGAATGGATCGGCCCCGACCGGCTCGGACTGCTCTACCGTAGGCGTTCCGTCTCCGACCGGCCGGCCGATCCGGCGCGGCTTGCGGCGATGGCGCAGCAGGCGGGAGGTTGGCTGAAGCAGAACGCGAAATTCACGGCGACGTTCGGCTTCGGAAGCGCGGCCGAGGAATTGACGCAGGTGCCCGCTTCGTACCGCAAAGCGCTGGCCGCGCTCGACCGCAAAGTGGCCGAAGGTCCGGACCGCGTCTACGTGTTCGGACGCGCGGGCGAAGCGGTCGGAACCGGCGGCGGAATGGACGCGCTCGTGCAGGCGGTTCGCGAAGCGGCGTTGGCGTTCCGGCTCGGCAGCGGCGAATGGGAAGAGTTGATCGAACGGTTCTTCGCGCTGATCGCGGCGGACGGCTGTTCCAAAGAAGACGTCGTGCGGCTGATGAAGCTGCTCGAAGCGCAGTTCCGGCGGGAAATGCAGGAACTGCCGCCGCCGATGCAGGAGATCTGGGCCGGCTGCGCGCTGCGCGGCATCCCGTCTTCCACGGCCGACTTCGAGTGGATCGGCGAACTGAGAGGACCGCTGCTCGAATCGCTGCGGGAAGCGGAAGCGCGCCTGCGCGAAGGCCGCATGAACCGCGAGCATTACGATCTGGCGAACCGGATGCGGGAATACGTCGCCGAACATTACGGCGATCCCGACTTCTCGCTCACCCATATCAGCGAAGCGTTCGACGGCAACGCCAAAACGATCAGCCGGATCTTCAAAGAAGAGATCGGCGAGAAGTTCGTCGATTATCTGGCGCGTCTGCGGATGGAAGAAGCGAAACGGCTGCTCGTCGAGAGCGACGAATCGGTGCAGACGATCGCGGAGAAAGTCGGGTATCTGTATCCGATGTCTTTTATCCGCGTGTTCAAGAAGCTCGAAGGCGTGACGCCCGGCGAATACCGCAAAGAGCGGCAGAGCGACGAAACGAAGCGCACGCGCGGCGGATAAGCTCGGAACGTCTTGATTTCGGTGATCGGCGGACTAGGAAAACAAGGCGCCACTTTGTCGCTATCGTCGCGACTAGTCGGAACAAACGGCAAGGATGCGAGGAAGAGCCGTTCACGCAAGCGCGAGAAAAGGATAAATGGAAGGATGAACGCGAAGATGACTCAAATCGAACGTTGGATGTATCGGGCTTGGAGCGAAGACGAGGAGGCGGCCGAACTGTATTTTCGGCAGGAATCCGAGCATCGGGAAGGGCTGATCGCGGCCATGAGGGAAGCTCGCGTATCGGCGCTGAGCGTGTTCGGAGGCGGCGGGCATTGGTTCCTGTACGCGGAGACGGAGCAGGACGGCGGCGCGGGAGAGCCATCGGGCATATTCGAATCGCAATCGTCCGGTTCCGCGCCGGGGAGATTCGAAGACGAAGCGTTCGAACCGGAGCTTCTGCTGCCCGGCGCGGATTCGGTGCTGTCGGCATGGCCGGGAGAGACGCGGAGCCGATCGTTCGTGCCGATGGCGGATATTTTCCATTACCAGCGCCCGGCGGACGGCGAGCATTGGCGAAGAACGGGGCAGACGGAGAGCTATGGACGCATCGCGCGGTTGAAGCCGGACAAAGTGTCGAGCTACGTGTTTTACCATTATCAATATCAAGAAGAAAAGCCGGGAGACGGCGACAAGTACGGCATTATCGGACTGAACGAAAATCTGTTGTTTTTCTATGCCGAACGGCCGTCGACGGTCGAACCTGCCCCTTACGAAGGAACGCTGACCACCCGGAACACGCCGCAAGATTGGGCAGCCGTCATGCAGCCGCATTTTGTCGAATGGCCGGATAGGCAGGAGAACGAGAAGATCTGGTTGAATCTCAAGCGCGCGTTCGATATTCGGATGCCCGAAGCCTAAGGGGGAATCGGAAGATGACAGGCCGCAAATCGCAAGCCGAAACGTCTGGAATGCCGGGAAGGCTGTGTTCGGACCGGGCGGCGGACGCCGTTCGGCACGCGGATTCGAAAAAGGAAACGCTCGAAGCGAATCCGGATCGGGAACGCATCAGTTTGAACGGGCAGTGGGACTTCATGCCGCTCTACGATCGGCCGCAGGAGCTGTCGCTGCCGCCGACCGTCGTGTACGAGAAGCGGAAAGTGAACGTGCCGTCGAGCTGGCGCGGAGCGTACGAATCGCGTCCCGGCTACACGTTCGGACGAATCGAAGAATACGATTACGGGCTGTTCGCTCCGTACGACTATCCGCGGGGGTGGGACCTTGCGGAAGCGGGACTGCTTCGCCGAAATTTCGAAGTGCCGCAGGAGTGGACCGGACGGCGGATCGTGCTGCGGCTGGACGGCGTCATGCAGCAGGCGGCGGTATACCTGAACGGGATCAAACTGGCGATCTGGCGCGACGGCTATCTGCCGCTTCGCTTGGACGCGACGCCTTATGTTCGGCCGGGCGAGACCTGCGAACTTCAAGTGGTCTGCGCGAATTTCGACAAGACGGCGATTCCGTCCGGCGCGGTCAAGGTTACGGGGCTGACCGGCTCTTGGTTCGGTTATTTGGCTCGCGGTCTATGGCAGGACGTTTGGTTGGAAAGTTACCCGCAGACGACGATCGAAACGGTGGCTGTGCGAACGTCGGTAAGGGAAGGGCGGCTGGAAATCGACGCGTCGATCGGCACGGGCGCGGGGCATGCGCCGATCGGTAAGCTGACCGCGTCGCTCAAAGTACGCCGGGTCGGCGGTTCAGGCGAAGCGCCGGTGCTCGCCGCGGAGACGGCGGTGCTTCGCGGCGGTTCGGGCAGCGATTCGGCGGCGGACGATCCGGATCCGGCGGAGCAGCGTCGGCAGGCGGCGTCCGACGAACGTGCCGCGACAACGGGCGGAGCAAGCAGCGAGCCGGGCGGAAGCGGGAATTTGCCGACGCCCGCCGGGCCGACTGCGTCTGCGGAATCCGCGCGGTCGAGGGATGCGCCTGCGGACGAACCGCGCGAATCGGACGAACCGCATACGCAAATCTGCCGGGAACCCGGTCATAGATCGATCGCGGAATCGCCGTTCGCCAATAACGAAAGCGATACGGCAGAGTCCGGTACGATTCTCCGCCTATGCGAAAACGACGCGCTTCCGCCGCTCGGCCGCGCGAGTTTCCTCGTACGTTGGACGGATGCGGAGCTGTGGAGTCCGGATTCGCCCGTACTGTACGAAGCGGAGTTGGAATTGGCGGAAGACGGGGTCGTCGTCGATCGCAGAACCGAGCGGTTCGGGTTCCGCGAATTCTGGAACGAAGGACCGGAATTCGTGCTCAACGGCGTTCCGATTCGGCTGCGCGGGGATTCGTGGCATTTTCAGGGGCCGACGCAGCAGACCGAAGACTACGTGCGGACTTGGTACGCGATGTGCCGGGAAGTCGGCGTCAACTGCATCCGGCTGCATGCGGAACCTTATCCGGAATATTTCCTGAAGATCGCGGACGAGACCGGCATGCTGCTGGTCGGCGAAACGGCGATCTACGGCTCCGGCAAATCGATGGCCGCCGACCATCCGGATTATGTTCTGAACGCGCTGGAACATGTGCGCCGTCTGGTGCTGCGCGACCGCAACCGGCCGTCGGTCGTGATGTGGAGCGTGGAGAACGAGATGCGTTGGGTGGACGGACGCGACGAATTCAAACGGCATATTCCCGTTCTGATCGACGCCATGAAGCAGCTCGACCCGACCCGCCCGATCGTCGCGGAAGGCGACAACCGGCTGCTGCCCCGCGAATCGACCGAAGTCGAGAGCCGGCATTACAATATCGACGGCACGATCGCGCAATGGGACCGCCGGGTGCCGCTGACTTTCGGCGAACACGGAAGCTGGTGGTACATCTGTCCGCAGAACGCGAGCATGTACGTCGGATTCGGCGCCTACCGGCATACGGACGAATCGGCTAGAGGCTTGGCGGAAAAAGAGCGGCTGTTCGTCGAATACGCGCGGCGGCAGGGCGTATCCGGCATCTCGACGTTCAACTTCGCGCATTATTTCATGCGCGCCATGCCCGAGCGGGACATTCCGCTCGAATGGGACGAACAGGAGTCGCCCGGCGTGAAGCCGGATTATATCCCGGCTTATTCGCTGACGCTGAACAACGGCCTGCTGCCGCCGGAATATCCGGCGTACCGGCCGAATCCCGCTTTCGCGATCATGGCCGAAGCTTTCCGTCCGGCGGCGCTGATCGCGGCCGAATACGATCGCGCTTTCTTCGACGACGGCGAGATTCGCCGCACGTTCGACGTGCATAACGATACGCTGACGGCCCGGGACGTCGCGATCGAATTCGCGGTGTCGCAGGGCGGCCGGGAACTGCGGCGGGAAACGGTCCGTTTCCGGCAGGAACCGGCGGAACGGCGGATCGCGGAGTTCCGGTGGATGCCGGAGAGGGCGAAGTGGACGAACGGGAAAGCGGACAGAGGTGGAGGAAAATCGCCGACTCGTGCGGCGAATGAAGTTCGCGAGGATTCCGAAACCCGACGGAACGCAAGCGAAAGAGCGCAGCCGGAAGTTGAAGCAGCGAACTGCTTCAAGAATCCGAACGTCGATTCGGCCCAAGGTATGCCTGCCGAATCAGTAAGCGCTTCGGTCGAAGAAACGGCGGGGCCGTCCGAAGTCCGTTCTCTTGAAACGAGCGAGCGCGCGACGCTCACCGCCGTGCTCTATCATGACGGGCAGCCGGTGCACGAGCTGACCAAGCTTTACCGCGTGTTCTCCGCCGATCTGCGGAGCGAACCGATCGAAGTCGACGGACCGTGCTTCTATATCGGCCGCGACGACGATTACGGTCTGCTGAGCGCGCTTGTCCCGGATTGTTCGCGGACGACCGCGAAAGAACTCGACCGTCTGCCCGCGGAAGCGCTGCTGATCGTCGGCAGCTTCGCGCGCGACGAAGACGGCCGCCTCGAACGCGGCGCGAAGGCGCATGCCGCGCGCGGAGGCCGCCTGCTGGTGCTGGAGCAGGACGTCTTCTCGATCGGCCGCCTGACGCTGAGCCGGCGGGACTTTATCCGCGCCCATGCGGGCAGCTACGACCATCCGATCTTCGCCGGGCTGGGCGACGAAGACCTCATGTTCTGGGACCCCGAGCTGCGCGAGGAAGGCCCGTCGCCGATCGCGGCGGCCGCGTTCGAGAAGCCGGCGGCGGGCGATTACCGCCTGCTGCTGGAGAGCAGCGCCGGCGACTTCGGCGACGGCGGCGATCTGTGGACGCCGCTGCTGGAATATCGCGGCGGCGGGGGTTACCTGCTCGCGAACCAGCTCGGCTTGACGAGCCGGTTCGCGCGCGTGCCGCAGGCATGCCTCCTGCTGCGCCGGCTGCTGGCGCATGCGGGCCGCGCGGACGTCGTCGCGCCTGCGGGGGCGCGAAGCGCCCTCGCGGCTCCGCTTGGCGGAGCCGGAGGAAGCGCGGCGAAGGCGCGCTTCCTGGGCGGGCGAGGCGGCATGGCCGAACGCCTGCTGACGGCGCTTCGCCTGCCGTTCGAGCCGCTGCGCCGCGGCCGCGACCTGTCGGCGCTGGCCGCCCGCCTCTTCGCGGCGCGCGGTCCGGCCGAGGACGCGCGGCCGTCCGGGGCGCGGAACGCGCCGGACGATCTTTCCGCCGCAGACAGCTCGGCGGAAACGGCG
>NZ_NJDE01000030.1 GCF_002205895.1 Saccharibacillus sp. O23 | reverse complement strand
TTGGGCTCCGGCTCCGGCCGCAGCGGAGGCCGGGGCGATAGCGGCGGCCGAGGTCGCCGCCGCTAAGAGCGTTAAGGCGCTCCGGAGACGAGCCCGCGGGCTCTTTCCGGCAGTGCCCTGCTGCCCTGCCCTAAGTAAGCTCTTCTGTCGGGCTCGAGCCTTGCTGCGATCGCATTCTGACCGGATCGGGCTTGTTCCTTCCGAGCGCGGCGAACTCAACCGATCCGAACTCAAATAAAGCCGGAGATTCTCTGTTCGACAGAGAATCTCCGGCTTCTTTTTTATTTTTTCGGGAAAGCCGCGTAGGCGGTAAAGCGACTGCGCCGACGTAACGGATCGTCGATTCGTTAGAACCGCAAAACAACCCGTTTGGAAAGGCTAACGGATCGTCAATTCGTTAGCCGCCTGATTCGCTTCTTTTTCGGCTCGAAATCCGCGTATTTTCGTTCTAAGCGTCATATAGATCCGTTAGAATTCAAAAATCGCTCCGAATGCATGCTAAGCTTTACCTCGATCCGTTAGAAACCGAAGTTTGATTCGCGAGCTTTCTCCGAAGCGCGTCGTGTCAAACGGACTTGCGCATAGGGGTTCGCCTCTTCTTCCGCTACTCCCGCAAATTCCCGTACATCTTCTCCATCAGATGCCGGAATTCTCCTTTCTCTTCTTCCGAGAAGTTGCCGAACGTCAGCGTGTCGATCTCTTTGACCGCGTCCTGAACGCGGCGGGAGATTTCGCGGCCTTCCGGCGTCAAGCGAATCCGCCAGACGCGCTGGTCGGACGGATCGGAGAACCGCTCCACGAAGCCGGATTGTTCGAGGCGCGTGAGCATAACGGTCAACGTGGCCGGTTTGATATGCATCTTTTCGGCCAATTCTTTCTGGTTCAAGCCTTCGTGACTGGAAAGAATAAAAAACACCGGGGCTTGGCCGGGATGAATGCCAAGCGACTGGTGAGCGGCATGCATACGGGTATGATGAGCGCGAAGCGTTCGGATCAAAAGGTGGGTCAGCTCGGCGGAATCGGAAAACATGGTAACCCTCCTCGAATGATGAAATGAACTCGTTCCTTCCGGGTAGAGGTCCTAAGACGGAAGGGGCACGTTCAGATATACCAGAAAAAAGAATTCAGCGTCAAGCGATCCAAAGTCGTCCTTTTTTCGTATCCGCTATCAACAACACGATAAAAAGTGTTCTTTTCTCTGAATTTAGCAAAAATTGTTTTTTACTATCAGACTTTATGATTAAAAAGTAAGCACGAGAGAGAAGGTGACCGTATTGGCTTACGAATCTTATCGCAACGAAGAACCGCTGAACAGCAAGATCGAGCACTTGCGACACGAACTGCTTATGATCACGCAGCATAAAAGTTTTTGTGACCGGGACGTTGTCGAGTTAAGCCAGCGGTTGGACGCTTATATTGTACTTGCGCAGCGGCAGAAGTCCGCAAGGGCGGAAGCTCGGCAGTTGCAGCCGACTCTGCTATAAGTCGTACGGCGTTTGACGATTTGCGATAATAAGCAGCAGACCTTGACGTTGAAGCCTTACAATGAAATCTCGTGAAAAACCGCTTTGTCAAAACGTATGGATTCCGGCCCCACCGATCCGTCTTTTTGAACAAGGCGGTTTTTTCTGTATCCGAATTTATAAGCAAAGCGAAACGGACGGCGAAAACGGACCGTGTTTACATTTTTTATTTTTTTATTTTTTTGTTATCTTGATGTAGCAACGCTTTACCGGTACAATGAATCTAGTGCCTATACAGGCAAAATACGGGACGAAATGATTTGGAATAATTATTGTTTTTTGAACAAAAAGTAGAAATTTTTACGAGATATGCTATACTGCATATTAAATAAACCTTTTGTTAAACGCTAACTTAACATAGAGAGGAATTCAAAATGAAGGATACCGGTATGATTCGTAGTTTGGATAGTCTCGGACGGATCGTGATTCCCAGCGAAATTCGAGGAACGCGAAATATCGAGATCGGCGACTCGTTGGAATTTTTCGTAACGGATGACGGCATGCTCGTCATGCGCAAGTACAAATCGACCGAGTGCGCGTTCTGCCGCACGTTGGACAGCGTTGTCTATTACAAGGATCAATTCGTGTGCGCTTCGTGTCTGGAAGAATTGAAGCACGCTCCGGCGGTTCCCGTGAATCATGTGCCCGCGGTCGAAGAATCGCCTTCGAAGAAGCGGATTCGGGTCTCGGATATGCTGCCGCGTCTGGAGCAGGCGTTGATCGACCATCCGGAAGCCAGCCAGAGCGAGATCGCCCAGATGCTGGGAATCAGCCAGAGCCGGGTCAGCCAGCTCAAGAAGCAGCTCAAGTACAAGGCGTAACGCGCCGCCAAACTACCGATCTTGTACTTTCCTGGTGGAAAGGGCCCGAGGACCAAGGGGGTTCTCGGGCCTTTTTGTCATGTCCGGAGAATCGGGAAGGTTAAATTTAACTTGACATATGATAATGATTATCAGTATCTTAAACTGTAATGAAGAATCGATGAAGAACCGATGATTTCATATAGATACCCGAGCGGTCTTACTTACCGCGCACCGAATGATGATGTCCGAACGTTTGTTGTCGACAGCAGAGGAAGAACCATAAATCGATCAGAAGGCTTGCATGCGCGCTTGGAAGAGATGCGCCTCGAGCCCCGAATTTTTCGGAAGGGAATGATTTGCTCTATGTTCCGTTTAAGCACATCGCATCTTGATATCGCCTATGAGGATCGTTTAATCGTCAAGGATCTGAATATCGAAATTCCTCAAGGCAAGATTACCGCTCTGGTGGGCGCCAACGGTTCCGGCAAATCGACGATCTTGAAGACGATGGCGCGCTTGATGCGTCCGAAAGGCGGCAGCGTGCTGCTCGACGGCAAATCCATCCATAAACAGTCTACCCGCGAAGTCGCGAAGCAGCTCGCGATTCTGCCTCAGACGCCGACCGCGCCGGAAGGATTGACCGTGACCGAACTGGTCTCCTACGGACGTTTTCCGCATCAGAAAGGCTTCGGCACGCTCAAAGCCGAAGACAAGAAGATCGTGGAGTGGGCGCTCGACGTGACCGGCATGCGCCAGTTCCACGACCGCCCGATCGATCAGCTGTCCGGCGGACAGCGGCAGCGGGCTTGGATCGCGATGTCGCTGGCTCAAGAGACCGATATTCTGTTCCTCGACGAACCGACGACTTATCTCGATATGGCGCACCAGTTGGAAGTCTTGCAGCTTCTGCATGATCTCAACAAGACGGAAGGTCGAACGATCGTCATGGTCGTGCATGACCTGAACCATGCGTCCCGTTTCGCTCAGCATATGATCGCGATCAAGAACGGCCAAGCGCTCGCTTCGGGCACGCCGCTCGAAGTCATGTGCCCGCTGGTCATGCACGAAGTCTTCGGCATCGAAGCGGATATCGTGACCGATCCCCGCACCGGCGTACCGCTCTGCCTGCCGTATGCGCTCTATGCGCTGTCGGAAGAGCGCAAGCGCGAGGCTACCCAGAAATCCGCGTCTTTGTCGCAGCAGACGGGCGGAGAAACGCTGCGTACGGCCTCTCAATAATCCGGTCGGCAGAGAATCGTTAATCAGGACCGCGTTTCGGCAATCGCTGCCGAAGCGCGGTTTTTTGGCATTTACGAGCGCTCAAACAAGTTTCTATGATAAAAAATACGGTCTGACCCGTAACGGCCGTATGCGAACGCTCACATTGTGTCGAAGTTGTGAACTTTGTGAAAAATGATGCATAACCCCTTGCGCTGTGAAAAATGTCACACTATAATAAGATTATCAGGTGAACGAATTCACAAGAAGGTGCATATAACCTGGTGAAAGGATTCACAAGTCGAAGCCGGTTGTCGAGAAAGATTACAGGGAACCGATCACGCAAACGTCGGCAGTCTGCATGTTATAAAGTTACTTTTTTCACAAACATCAAGTATTCGCGAGTCTCACCCCATACATCATCCCAATTGGAGGAATTCATTTATGAAGATCGCAGTTATCGGTTGTACGCATGCAGGAACCGCCGCTATCGTCCGTGCCGCCAAGCTGTACCCGGAAGCGGAGATCACGGTCTACGAACGCAACGACAACATCTCGTTCCTCTCGTGCGGCATCGCGCTGTACGTCGGCGGAGTGGTCAAAGATCCGAACGGATTGTTCTACTCCTCGCCGGAACATCTGATGACGTTGGGCGTGACGACCCGGATGCGCCATGAAGTGTTGAACGTCGATACCGAAGGCAAGACGCTGATCGTCCGCAATCTGGAGACGGGCGAAGAGTTCGACGATACGTTCGACAAACTGATCGTGACCACGGGTTCGTGGCCGGTCGTACCGAAATTCGAAGGCATCGAACTGGAGAACATCATCCTGTCGAAGAACTTCAACCATTCCAATACCATTATCGAAAAAGCCAAATCGGCGAAAAAAGTCGTCGTGATCGGCGCGGGCTACATCGGCGTCGAGCTGGTCGAAGCGTTCGAAATGAACGGCAAACAAGTCACGCTGATCGACGCGGAACCGCGCATCTTGAGCAAGTATCTGGACGCGGAATTCACGGACCGGATCGAAGAGTCGCTGATGGATCAAGGCATCAATCTGGCGCTGGACGAGAAAGTCGTGCGTTTCGAAGGTCAGGCGGGCAGCGTGCAAACCGTCGTCACGACCAAAGGCTCGCATGAAGCCGATCTCGTGATCTTGTGCATCGGGTTCCGTCCGAATACCGAACTGCTCAAAGGCCAAGTCGACATGATGCCGAACGGAGCGATTCTCGTCGACAACTATATGGAGACCAGCGCGAAAGACGTATACGCCGCGGGCGACAGCTGCGCGATCCGTTACAACCCGACAGGCAAAGCCGCTTATATCCCGCTCGCGACCAACGCCGTGCGCATGGGCGCGCTCGTCGCGATGAACCTGGTCGAGAAGAAAGTGTCTTATATGGGTACGCAGGGCACGAGCGGCATCAAGATCTACGAAGACAATATCGCCGCGACCGGCATGACCGAAGAAGCGGCGAACGAAGCCGGACTCGACGTGGCGACCGCCATGTTCGAAGATAACTACCGTCCGGAATTCATGCCGGAATACGCCAAAGCGACGTTCAAGATCGTGTTCGAAAAAGACAGCCGCCGGATCGTCGGCGCGCAGCTCATGTCGAAAGTGGACCTGACCCAGTCGATCAATACGCTGTCCGTCTGCATTCAGAACAAGATGACCGTCGAAGAACTGGCTTTCGTGGACTTCTTCTTCCAACCGCACTACAACAAACCGTGGAACTACCTGAATTCCCTCGGTTTCGCCGCGATGGAAGCCGAACCCGCACCTGCCGCCGAATCCGTCGAACAAGCCGCCAAAGCCAAAACCAACGTTTAATCGAAGGTGCGTCTTTCCCTTCATGCTAGATATAGCTTGCTCCCGCCTGCCGATAAGAATCGGCAGGTTTTTTTATGCCCTTTATTTTTTGCACGAAAAACGGACAGAAAGCCTAGACTTCTGTCCGCCTTTTTCCCTTAATCCAAACAGAGCTGCAGGCTCGCCTTTTGATCCGTTCTTGATCGATTCCGGCCGCCACAAAGGCGGGAGAATTTCAGTGTAGGAGCTAAAGCATTTCGAAGAAATGCACTTCGGAAGCATATGCTGTAGGTCGCCTTTGAAATCGAGAAAATTCCTTACTAAAATTTGATCGCTTTTCTCGATTTCAACACGCGATCTAAGACCTTTCGGAGAAAGGTTCGTCGGAAGCATATGCTGATGAAATTCTCCTGCCGACTCGCGGCCCCCAGAAACGAACAGGAACTTCCAAAGGTTCCCAGGACTAAAGCTCAAGCCCCCCATACCACTCAGGAGCCCCCAGCTCGAACCCCCTATAGTCCGACCAGATCCGCTCCGATCGCCGCAGCGTATCCGTAATCTCCGGTTCTCCGAACGGCACGGCCCAGACGATCGCGAACCAACATTCCATGGCGCAGTACAGCGCCATCCGGCCGAAGAAACTCGGATCATGCGGCCCGGCCGCCAGATAGCCGTCGAGTTGGCCTCTGGCGAACGGCAGACTGATCCCGCTCGTGAACGTGACGAGCCGGTTGAAATCCCGATACGGATCGCCCGTGGCCGAGCGATTGAAATCGATGATGCCGAGGCTGCCGTCCGGCCCCAGAATCATGTTGCCGGGGTGATAATCCCCTTGGCGGAAACCGGCCGGCACGCCGTCCAGCAGCGGCAGAAGCGCTTCGATCCGCGCCGACAGCTCCGCGTCGAACGGCAGGCGATAGCCGCATTTCCCGTAAGCCTCCCGCTTGCGGGCCAGCTCTCGGCGCACCGCGACCGCCGGCGGCTCCGCGTCCGCCGGAACGGCCAATCCGTGCATCCGGCGCAGCCATTCGCCGGCCTGACGGCCCAGCCGGTACGCGTCGCTCTCCGGCAGATCGGGCAGCCGATCCTGGGCATCCTCGCCCTCGATCCAGCTCAGCAGCGAATAGACGAACGGCGCGCCGCCCGGCTCGCCTTCTTCACCCGTGCCGGCGCGTTCGCCGAAAGCGATCGGCCGCGAACACGGAATCCCGAGCGCCGCGACTTGGCGCACCCGCTCGAATTCGGCTTTTTTAGCTTCCGCCAGCGCGGCGTCGGAACAGCGCAGCAGCAGCCGATCTCCGCCGCGCGTTTCGATCCGGTATTTGCGGTCGGCCGACCAGCCTTTGTCGATCGGCTCCGCCGCCGTCCAATCGGCAGACTCGGGGATATTCGCCATCCAGAGGGGAAGCCCGCCGGAAGACGCTTCGTTACGGTTCATTCGAGGCACACACTCCTTTTCCCATATTCTTATCCACTATAAAGGCCCGGCGCAAACTTGAATAGGGAGCGGCAGGCGGCGAAAGCAAGAAATCCCCGATGGACAAAGAAGGAAATGAATTTCCTGAAAATACGTGAAATTATTCACTTTATCTCCGAAAGTATGACCTTTATCACGTACCTGTGCGATCTTCTACGCTAAAATGAGGTACGACAAGAGACCTTTCAAATTTTAAGCATAAAGGGGAAAACAACAATGGCTTACAACAAACCGGCGCAAATCGCGGAAGTCACCGTCGAAAACGGCGTCAAGAAAGCCCATAACCCGCTTTCTTCCGTCCTGATTCTCGGATTCTTGGCCGGAGCGTTTATCGCGCTCGGCTTCCTGCTGGATATTCGCGTCATCGCGAATACGCCGGCCGAGTGGGGAAGCATGGCGAATTTCGTAGGCGCGGCGGTGTTCCCGGTCGGACTGGTTCTGGTTCTGCTGGCCGGCGGCGAGCTGCTGACCGGCAATATGATGGCCGTGCCGCTGGCTCGCATGGCGCGCCGGATCACGACCGGCGAGATGCTCAAGAATCTGGTGCTGATCACGATCGCCAACTTCGCGGGCGCGATCTTCGTAGCCTACTTCTTCGGCCACGTCGTCGGATTGACCGCTTCGGGTCCTTATCTCGACAAACTGGTCGACATGGCGGGCCATAAGATCGACAGCACGTTCCTGCAATCGTTCATTTCCGGCATCGGCTGCAACTGGCTGGTCGCTCTGGCCGTATGGCTCAGCTACGGAGCGGACAACATGAGCGGCAAGGTCCTCGGCATCTGGTTCCCGACGATGGCGTTCGTCGCGATCGGCTTCCAGCACGTCGTGGCGAACATGTTCCTGATCCCGGCGGCGATCTTCGAAGGCCACTTTACTTGGGGACAATACTTCGCCAACTTCGTTCCGGTATGGCTCGGCAACCTGACCGGCGGCGCGATCTTCGTAGGGGCCGCTTACTGGGCCGCTTACCTGCGCAAATCCGATTCCGCGCAAAGCGAGGCGGCCGCTCACGGAGCATACGGCGCGCAAGAATTGAAGAAACACGCTTGATCGGCCGCGAAAATTTCCGACTGCCGAGTCCTCGAAAGAATCAGAACCTGCACTTAAGCGGCAGGTTCTTTTTCTTTTTCCGCCTAAATTCCGCCCGAGCCCCGCACTAAGCTGTAAAAGGCGAAAACTTTCGTGTCAGCTCTACCCTTTTTCCTCCGCGCGTCCTCGATTATGCTTCTTGTATCAAAGCAAATAACCCGGACATACAGGTGTCCCGGTTCGGCGACTATACTTGATAAGGAAGCGAACAAATGATCGCATTCGGCCGGACCAACACCGATAAGGAGGAGAACAGAATGGAAGCGAACCATCCGTACATGCTGGAGAAGTTGAGAGAGGAAGAAAAAGAACGTCTTCGCGAAGTGGATCGCAACTACTGGCGCCGCGCGGAGCAGATGAACGGAGAACGGAAACAGTGGCGTTGGGGCGGAAGACAGAGCGAGAAACGCCGGTAATGACGCGAGCGGCGGATACCGGCACGACGCGGTCCGCTCGCGAATAACCAAAGAAAAACGGCTCCGCATAAGCGGGCCGTTTTTCCCGATGTCTCGTAAAATGAGACGGAATACGCGCCGGCAAGCCGTTCGCGTTCGATGAACCGCCGACTTGCCGTCAAGTACGGTCTTCGGTCAGAATCCGTTTCGTCTCCGGCATCCGGTAAGCTTGCATCCGGTCCAGAAGCGCGGCCGGTTCGACGGCGGTCAGCATCATTTCGCGATGCTGCGGAGTGACGAAGCCTTCGCCGGTCATCCGGTCGAACAGCGCGATCAGCGGATCGTAGTAGCCCGCCGAATTCAGCACGCCGATCGGTTTCGCATGCAGGCCGAGCTGCGCCCACGTAAAGATCTCGAAATATTCTTCCATCGTGCCGGAGCCGCCGGGCAGCGTCACGAATCCTTCGGCCAGCTCCGTCATCTTGGCTTTGCGTTCGTGCATCGACTCGACCATGATCAGCTCCGTCAGGCCCGGATGAGCGATCTCGCGCACCTGCATGAAATGGGGGAGCACCCCGATCGCTTGCCCGCCGCGTTCCAATACCGCATCGGCGACCGCGCCCATCAGCCCGAGCCGCGAACCGCCGTAGACGAGCGTAATGCCTCGCGTGCCGAGTTCGCGTCCCAGCGCTCGGGCGCTCTCCATATACGCGGGCGACGCGCCTTCTCTCGAACCGCAGAATACCGCAATGCTGTTTAGCATGAATGAAGTCTCCTTTTCGTCGAAGAATCGGTTTGCATATAGCCCAGCATAGCATAAGGCGCAGAAGGCCGACACCCGAACGCTTTGTAAAAATACGGAAAAAAGCACCCGCGATTCGCGGGTGCGGCCGGATTGCCGGGAGAGGGCGGATATTCAGAACTGCCAAGAATAAAGAGACTTGCCGTCCGCGTCCAATCCTTCGACGTATTGAATCTCGCGGTCCCATTCTGCCGGAATCATATAGGTCGCTTGATCTTCCGCGATCGGAATGCGGCGGAGGCTCTCGTCTTCGAAGTGGATGACCACTTCGCGAATGCGTTGGTCATGCACGCTGCCTCCGGTCCAAGAGACGCTTCGATTGCCTTCGCCGATCCCCATCGAACCGTTACCCGGCACCAACGGCAGTTCCAGGCCTTCGTCGGTCATTTCCCGGGAGAAGTTCAGTCTTTTGTAGATATAAGTCTCGCCTTTCTTTTTCGCGAGGATCGTTCCGGTATAATCTTCGCCTTTGTACCGATAAGGGAAAGACGCCGCGACATACCCGTCTTCTTCCACTTGAGAATCGATGCGGATGCCCGAAGGCTTATGTTTGTATTCGTAAGCGGCCGCGCGTTCGACCAAAGATGCCAGCGACTTGCCGGAAATGCGGGACTGCGTACCGTTCAACGTGTAGCCGTAACCGTGTTCGGCGGAAATGTCCACTTCGTTCGGCTCGCCGGTCGGACCGGCTTCCGCCAGGTTTCTCCATGCGTCTTTGTTCTGCGTTTCTTTGCCTTTGTTCCACGTGAAGCCCGAACCGGAAGCATATCCGATAGACGGACGCTGTTGATCGGGATAACGTTCGGCTCCGGCCTCGATGAGCCTGCCTTTGGCGAAGTTCGTCGCCAGCTCTTGCGGCGAGCAGGCGGACAGCAGCAGCAGGCCTGCAATCGCGGGAATCCATATGCTTTTTCGCGGCAAAGCGTTCTCCTCCTTACATGGCTGAATTTCCATTATGGCTGTATCGATCGACGGAAGGTTCAAACGGGAACTTCTCTTCCGTAAACGTTTTTGCGAAAGGAAAAGTTGGCATAAAAATAAATTAGCCTTCACAAGTCCGGGGGAAGGAGCTTGTGAAGGCTAATTTCGGGAGTGGTCCATGATATGGCAGTAGGAACAGTTCATGAAGGGGACATCACTTACTGTCTATTTGCCAATGCTTTTTAATACCCGCGAGTCCCTCCCGTTGAAACACCGCGTCAAATAACTTCCCGAAAATATTTAACGGCGAAATATGCTACAATAAAATCCTGAAAACCTATCGGATTCGACCGAAGTTCGATTCGAGATCCGATTCTCGAAAGGAGCCGCCTTTCATGTCTATGACCGAACAGCCGAACGGCGTGTTTCCCGCGGTCTGTCCGCTCGATTGCCCGGATACCTGCGGCCTGCTGCTGCATAAGGAGAACGGCAAGATCGTCAAGGTGACCGGGAATCCCGACCATCCCGTCACGCGGGGAGCCATCTGCAACAAAGTCCGCAATATGGCCGAACGGGTGCATCACCCGGACCGTCTGCTCTATCCGATGAAGCGCTCCGGCCCGAAGGGTTCGGGGCAGTTCGTCCGCATGTCTTGGGCTGAAGCGATTTCGGAAATCGCGGAGAAATTCGGATCGTTGTCCGCCGAGCACGGACCCGAGAGCATCCTGCCGTACAGTTTCTACGGCAATATGGGCGTGCTGAACGCCGAAAGCATGGACCGTCGTTTCTTCGGCCGGCTGGGCGCTTCCAAACTGGATTACACGATCTGCCAGTCGGCGGGCAGCGCCGGTTGGAAATATACGATGGGCTTCGGCGGAGGCGCGAGTCCCGAAGACACGCTGAACGCGAAGCTTTTTATCGTCTGGGGCGGGAATATCGTCAGCACCGCCATGCATCAGGCGGTATGGATGGAACAAGCGCGGAAGAACGGAGCGAAGGTCGTCGTGATCGACGTGCACAAGAATCTGACCGGCCGCCGAGCCGACCGGTTCGTTCCGCTGCATCCCGGCACGGACTCGGCGCTGGCGCTCGGAATGATGCACGTATTGTTCGAGCGCGGCCTGGTCGACGAAGCGTTCCTGCGCCGTTATACGCTGGGACACGAAGAACTGCGCGAACATGTCAAAGCGTACACGCCGGAGCGCGTATCGCGCATCACGGGCGTGCCTGCGGCCGATATCGCGCGGCTGGCGGAAATGTATGGCGAAGCTTCGCCGAGCCATATCCATATCGGCAACGGGCTTCAGCATCACGATAACGGCGGCATGGCCGTGCGCACGATCGCTTGCCTGCCGGCGTTGACGGGCCAGTGGATGCGCGGCGGAGGCGCGTTCAAGTCCAACAGCGCGTACGCCTCGCTTAACGACGAGGCGCTTCAGCGCCCGGATCTGCGAGCCGAACCGCGAGCGCGAACGATCAATATGAACAAGCTGGCCGACGCGCTGCTGACGCTGGAACCGAAGATTCGGGCGCTGTTCGTCTACGGCAGCAATCCGGCCGTCGTCGCGCCGGACGCGCAGCGCGTGCGCGAAGGCTTGATGTGCGAAGACCTCTTCACGGTCGTGCACGAGCTGTTCCTGACCGATACGGCGAAATACGCGGACATCGTTCTGCCGGCATCGTCGAGCTTCGAAAATACCGATCTGTACACGTCGTATTGGCATCATTACGTGCAGCTTCAGGAGCCGGTTATCGAAGCCGCGGGCGAGAGCAAAAGCAACTTCGAATTGTTCAAGCTGCTCGCTCGAGCGATGGGCTTCGAAGAAGAGGCGTTCCGGGAAGAAGAATCGGCCGTCGTCCGGGCGGCTCTCGATTATCCGGATAACCCGTACCTGAACGGGGTAACGTTGGAACGGCTTCGCGAAGAACGGTTCGTCCCGCTCGACATGTCGCCCAAGAAAGGGTATCTGGATCGTTTGAAGACGCCTTCGGGCAAAATCGAATTGTATTCGGAGCAGCTTAAGGCGATCGGCCTGCCGCCGCTGCCGACTTATATGCCGCTGAAGGAAGGCTACGACGGAGAGAACCGCGGCGAACGCGAAGCGATTTCCGCTTATCCGCTGATGTTCATCAGTCCGCCGAACCACAATTTCCTGAATTCTTCGTTCGCCAACGTGGCGAAGCACCGCTCGATGGAGAAGGAACCGCTGCTCCAGATTCATCCGGAGGATGCGGCGGCGCGCCGAATCGAGGACGGGCAGCTCGTCGAAGCCTATAACGACCGAGGCGTCTATGCGCTGAAAGCGTCGGTTACGGAAGCGATGCTGCCGGGAACGGTGATCAGTCAAGGCTTATGGTGGAGCGGCCCGAACGGGGATTCCGGCAGTTTGCCGCCGGAGACGCCGGGAGGACGGCAGCGCCGCGGATTGGCGAACGCGTTGACCTCTTCGCGCCTCGCGGACATGGGCGGCGGGGCGACGTTCTTCTCGACGACGGTCGAAGTACGCCTCGCGGAAGCCGCACCGCAGGTGAGAAAGCAATAGATTTCCCGCTCGTCCGACGGTCGGCTGCGCTCGAAGCGGCTTCGATCGTCCCGGCGCGGGCAGCAGAGAGAGGATAACGGACTTTCATGAACGGGCTTCGACGATACCCCAGAGAAATTCAAGCGCTGCTGCTGGCCAGCTTGATCAATTCCACCGGCAGCGCGCTGATGTGGCCGCTGACCACGATGTACGTATTCGGCGAGCTGGGCCGCAGCATGCAGGACGCCGGACTGGTGATCCTGCTGCAATCGCTCGGCGGCATCGCCGGGCAGCTCGTCGGCGGCGCGATGTACCACCGGATCGGCGTCAAGAACCTGCTGGTCGGTTCGCTGCTGGTCAACGCGCTGGCGCTGTTCGCGCTGCCGATCGTCAGCGCCCATTGGCCGCTGTACATGCTCGCCATGCTCGTTACCGGCTTCAGCAACGCCATGACGCTTCCGGCGATTCAAGGATTCGTCGGCTTTCGCTTCTCTTCGCGCCGGGGCGAGATCTTCAATACGATTTACGTAGGCAATAATATCGGCGTAGCGCTCGGTACGGCGCTCAGCGGTCCGCTTGCGGAGATCTCCTTTCCGCTGACGTTCGTGCTGAACGGCGTCACCTGCTTGCTGTTCGCGGGATATTTCTTCGTTTATCTGAATCGGATCGATCGTCAAGAAGGCGGGCTGCACGTGCAGACCCGGACGGTGAAACGCGAGAGCAAGGCGCTGCCTCTTCTCGTGAATACGCGCGTCTATCTGTATATGGGGTTGGGCGCGCTGTTTCTGTGGCTCGGCAACTGCATCTGGAACGGCGGCGTTTCGCCGTCGATTCTGTCGGAAGGCCGGCCCGCTTCGCATTACAGCATCCTATGGACGATGAACGGCGTGCTGATCTTCGCTTTGCAGCCGCTCATTTCTTGGATCAAACGCAGCTTCGCCGCTCTGCCGGAAAGTCAGATGACGGCCGGCAGCTTGTTCTATCTGTCGGGCTACGCGATCATCCTGCTGGTTCCGCATTATTGGGCGATGGTGCTCGCGATGTTTCTGGCGACGATCGGAGAGATGCTGTTCCAGCCCGCCATGCCCGCGTTCATCTCCGAACGTACCCAAGCGGACGCGCCGTTCTATCTGGGCGTATCCGGCGGGATCGCGCAGGCCGGGCGCGTGATCGGTCCTTATATCATGGGCATCCTGTATGACCGGGGAGGACTTGAGCCGGTCGCGTGGTCGGCGGTCGTTTCGGCCGTTCTGTCGTGCGGGTTCTTCGTATGGAACCATCGGCTCCAGCGCTGCGCTGCCGATAGGAAAGGGCATATTCGGAAGGCTTAAAGACGGGCGCCGGATAGGGGAAGGCGTTCGGCTCATTCGGAGGAGGAGCAGGGATGAAGCGGATACAAGAAGGCGAAATCACGATTCGGGAATCGCAGGTCAAAGATGCCAAGCCGCTCATGCGGATCGATAAGCTGGTCTGGAATTCGCGCAACTCGCCGCAGATTCCGGTCTGGAAATCGCGTACGCATTATCTGCGCAACTGCCCGCCGGAGAATCAATTGGTCGCCGAGTGGGACGGCGGCGTAGTCGGCTGCGTCGGCTGGCGTCCGCCTACGTTGATGTTCAGCAACGCGCACGTTACGGAGCTGTACATCGCGGTACACCCGTCTTATCAGGGTTACGGCATCGGCCGGCGATTGATCGAAGCGGCCAAGATCCATACCCGGCATCGCGGCATCAAGAAGCTGCGGCTGCGGGTGCTCTCGACCAACGAACGCGCGGTGCAGTTCTACCTGCGCTGCGGATTCGTCGTCGAAGGCCGTCTCGAACGGGAATATCAGATCGACGGCCGGTACGTCGACGATATCCTGATGGGCTGCTGGCTGCTCTGAAGCCCGGAAATCTCCGGGCTTCGCGGCACAATGGACGCGGTCTTGAACCGCGACGCGAGCCGGTCAGAGCAAAGGTCTCTTCGCGCTCCACTCTTCGGCCAACAAACCGTAGACGGCGTGGTCGACGTAGCCGTCGTCCAGTCTTTCGGCTTGCCGCAGCACGCCTTCGAGCAGGAAGCCCAGACGTTCGGGCACGCCTCGGCTGCGGCTGTTGTGCGTCGCGCAGCGGATCTCCATCCGGTGCAGTCCGAGTTCGACGAACGCGTGGTCGACGAAAGCGCGCGCGGCGAGCGTCATCAGTCCCCGACCTTCGAAATCGGACCCGAGCCAGTAGCCGATCTGGGTCGAGAGGCTGCGCCAGTTGATCTCGTGGAAGCCGATCACGCCGGTCAGACGTTCCCCTTCCCAGAGACCGGCCGTTACGGCGTCGTGATCCGCATAGAGCCGGACGGTATTGGCGATAAACATTTCCGCGTCTTCGATTTCTTGCATTTGCCCGATCCACGGCAGCCACGGCTGAAGCGTGCTGCGGGAGCCGTCGACCAGCTCGAACAGTTCCCGGGCATGTCCGACGCGCAGCGGCTTCAGGAATACGGATTCTTTTAAAGGCAGAACAAACATGCGGCATCGGCTCCTTTTCTGGGCGGATTATGCCATTATGCTACTCGATCGCGCGCGGTCCGTCAAAAACGGCCGAGACTGACGAATCGGCGAAAGCGGGCGTTTTTATTGAACGGGCGCGCCGGTTTGCGTTATATTAAAATGCAGAAACCTTGCAGGGAACGACGCGCCGGAAGAAGGTTACAGAAATCAGGAATAACGAAAGGTTGATCATCGTGGAGAACGCGAAAACCCCACCGAATTTCATTAAAAGCATCATCGAAGAAGATCTCAAAAGCGGCAAAGTCAAAGAAATCGTCACGCGGTTTCCGCCCGAGCCGAACGGTTATATGCATATCGGCCACGTACGCGCGATCTTTATCGATTTCGCGTTGGCCGACGAGTTCGGCGGACGCACCAATCTGCGTTTCGACGACACGAACCCGGTCAAAGAAGACGTGGAATACGTCAATTCGATCAAGGAAGACATCAAATGGCTCGGTTTCGAATGGGACGCTCAATATTACGCTTCGGACTATTTCGACGAAATGTACGAACGCGCCGTCCTGTTGATCAAAAAAGGCTTGGCGTACGTCGACGACCAATCGGCCGACGAGATCCGCGAGAACCGCGGCACGCTGACCGAACCGGGCAAAAACAGTCCGTTCCGCGATCGTTCCGTCGAAGAGAATCTGGATCTGTTCACGCGCATGAGAAACGGCGAGTTCAAGAACGGCGAACGCGTGCTGCGCGCGAAGATCGACATGGCGTCGCCGAACATCAACCTGCGCGATCCGGTCATCTACCGCATCTCGCATACGACGCATCATAACACGGGCGACAAATGGTGCATCTACCCGATGTACACGTTCGCGCATCCGCTCGAAGACGCCATCGAAGGCGTAACCCATTCCCTCTGCTCGCTGGAGTTCGAAGACCAACGCCCGTTCTACGACTGGGTCGTTCGCGAGTGCGAGATGGAGGCGCAGCCGCATCAGTACGAATTCGGCCGTCTGAACGTCAGCACGATGGTCACCAGCAAACGCAAACTGCGCAAACTGGTCGAAGAAAATCTGGTCGACGGCTGGGACGATCCGCGCATGCCGACGGTCTCGGGAATGCGCCGCCGCGGTTATACGCCGGAAGCGATCAAAGCGTTTATCTACGAAACCGGCATCTCGCGCAGTCAAGGTCTGGTCGATATTCAGACGTTGGAACATTTCGTGCGCGAAGACCTGAAGCTCAAAGCGCCGCGCACGATGGCGATTCTGCGCCCGCTGAAGGTCGTCATCACGAATTATCCGGAAGGCGAAAGCGAGCTGCTGCCGGCCGAAAACAATACGGAGAACGAAGAGATGGGCATTCGCCAAATCCCGTTCTCGCGCGAGATCTATATCGAGCAGGACGACTTCATGGAAGAGCCGCCGAGCAAATACTTCCGCCTGTTCCCGGGCAACGAAGTGCGCTTGAAGCACGCTTATTTCATCAAATGCCATGACTTCGTCAAAGACGAGAACGGCAACGTGGTCGAAATCCACTGCACCTACGACGTGGAGACGAAAAGCGGCAGCGACTTCAACGCCCGCAAAGTCAAAGGGACGATCCACTGGGTCGACGCTTCGGCAGCTGTTCCGGCTGAATTCCGTCTCTACGAGCCGCTGCTCGGCGAAGACGAGGAATCCGAAGAACTGGCGACGGACGAGACCGAAGACGTATCGGCGAACGAAGTGGACGATTTCTTGAAAAAGGTCAACAAAAATTCGCTGGAAATCCTGCACGGGTTCGTCGAGCCTCAGCTCAAAGACGCGCAGCCGCAGGACAAATTCCAATTTTTCCGTCACGGGTATTTCAACGTCGATCCGAAGCTGTTGGAACCGGGCAAGCCGGTATTCGGCCAGATCGTTTCGATGAAAAGCTCGTTCAAGCTGCCGAAAAAATAAATGCCGTTTCGCGGCGTTCGGTTATACGCGGCGAGGCAAGCAGCCTTCTTCCCGAGCAGGGAAGAAGGCTTTTTTATTTTTCGTGCTCAGCGGCATGCTTCGATCCGCAGGCTTATCGCGTTTGTCGAACAGCCCGGAAATCTCCTTTTCGTAAATCTGACATGAGGGTGTTTATTTCAAAAAAACCCCGGTTAAAGTAAGGATGTCGCACCATGAAGCACCACACAAACATCATGAGGAGTGATTAAGAATGGCACGCAACAACCAAGACAACCGTAACGACAACGACGGCAAAATGACGCGCGAGGAAGCGGGAAGAATGGGCGGAGAAGCGACATCGAACAATCACGACCGCGATTTTTATCAGGAGATCGGCCAGAAGGGCGGAGAAGCGACCAAAAATTCGCAGGATTCCGACTTCTACAAGGAAATCGGCAAAAAAGGCGGAGACGCGACTTCGGCTTCCCACGACAAAGAATTCTATCAGGAAATCGGCAGCGAAGGCGGCAAGGCGCGGAGCAATTCCGGCGATTCGAGCGACGACAACGACGGCAAGATGAGCCGCGAAGAAGCCGGACGCAAAGGCGGAGAAGCCAGATCCCGTCAACGCGATAACGACTGATTTTCACGAAAGCCAAGCACGAAGCAGAGCGTCTCGGACAGACGAACCGTTCTGCGGATTTACGCGAATAGACGAGCGCGAGTCTCGACGAAAAAAGCAAGAACCCCTAGCGATTCCGGTCAAGTCCGGAGCAGCAGGGGTTCTTTTTCGGTTAGGCGGAGTCGGGCTATTTGCCCGGTGCCGCAACCCGAGGCGCATGGTAGCCGCCCCGATATAAGGTATAGCCCATCGCGGCGAAGCCGACCGCTCCCATGATCGACAAGACGGTTCCGCTCTGGTACATCATCGGAGCGCCGAAATTATCGAACATCCAGCCGCCCAAGATGCCCGCCACGATCCCGGATATGCCGCTCCAAGAAAGCGTAAAGAGCGCTTGGCCCGTGCCGCGGTAAGCGCTCGGCACGAACATGCTGGTCATATGCGTGCCCACGTAGAAATAACCGGCATACGTGACGCTGTGCAGCATTTGGATATAGACGATATGCATCGGGTTCATGACCGCCGACATCATGTACCAGCGCACCGCGAACAATACGCTTACGGTCGTCAGGCAGATCATCATGAAGCCGAGTTTGCGCCGGAAGAAACGGTCGAAGATCAAGAAAAAGATCGCTTCGAGCGCGGACGCCGAGAATACCGCCCAACCGACCAGTTCGCGTGAGCCGCCGAGATCGGTGATGTACAGCGTCATGAAGGTGCCGTTCATCGCGTTCGGGATCGACACGAATACGCCGAGCAGCAGGAACGCCGCGAAAGTGGGATTGGCGAGCACGCGGCGGAATCCCCCCGGAGGCGTGATCGTCGTCGTATCGGCCGCCCGGCGCAGCGAAGGCAGGACGATCGCGGACAGCAGCGCCAACGCGAGCAGGCCGGTGAACAGCCACGGCATGCCGGTGGACGTCCCCGCCCGATCGATGACAAAGCCGGCCGCGGCCGCCGTCAGCGCCCATCCGAGCGAACCCCATAAGCGGAAAGCGCCGAATTTGCGAGGCGTTCCGTCGATATAGCCGAGAATCAGCGTGTTGCTCTGCGCGAATACCGGACTCTGGAAAAAGAAGAAAGCGATCATCGCCAGATAGATCATGGCATACGAATGAACCTGAAAAACGAACTGCGCCAATACCAGCGTACCGAGCAGCATAAACATCAAAGTACGCCGCGTATTCTCGGTCCGGTCGACCAGATACCCCCAGAACGGGTTGGCGATCAGCGACACGAAAGGCCCGATAGCCATCAGCGTACCGATCTCGAGCTTGCTCATGCCTGCATCCTGAAGGTACAGCGGAAAGAAACTGGCGAAAACGGCAATCGCTCCGTACAGGAAGAAGTTGAAGGCTTTGAGCATAAAAAAAGGCGATCTCGCGGAGTTTGCGGGGTGAGGATGGTTCGATTGGTCGTCAGGCACGTCGAGCACTCTCCTTGCAGAAAATCGGATAATAAGCGGATATGGAAAAACGGCCGGTCGTCAGCTTTAAGTAAGGGCTTTCATTTCATGTCAGCTTTGATGAAGGGCCCGAGTCGGACAGCAGGGTCCTCAATCGACAATATAGTCCTTCCCAAGACAGATTACAACAAAATAATGCACAGCGTTAATGAAACAAAGGCGGACAAGCAGGAAAAAAGCCTTTTTTATGCGGCTTGCGGCAGGAAGCTTTGCTTATTTTCCGGAACTGCTACCGATTTGTCACATCAAGAAGGGTGAGCTGTTTCAAATTGCGATTATAATTGAAAGTGTAAGCGTGCACAATGCGAACATTCGGATTTACGATACCTTTGATCACTTTCGGCGGCCGGATTCCTACGCTCGTTCAGATCGGGAACGCACCGGGCGCTCATTTCCGTAAGGAGGTTGACGCTGATGACTAGCGCAATGATGGAGAAGACCGGAGCGGCCGCCCGGGAAGAGAACGATTGGACGCACACGCGGTGGATGATGTATCAACTGCTGAGCGATTTTATTATTTATAGACCCAGCGTGCATTTGGTCATGAAATGGCGCAGCAAACTGCAACGAATCGAATGGCCGCGCGAAGCTTTCGATCGTTTCAAAGCCGTGATCTCGGAGCCGGATACGGCTTCGCTGGCGGCGTTCTGCAAAAACGAAACGCGCGAATACGATCGGCTGCTCGAACGCGGACAAGCGATCGTCCCGCTGCGCGAAGCTTGGTACGCCGATTGCGAAGCCGAACTCTCGGCCGTGCGCGCCAGCGCGGAGTACGACCGCGCGGGCGTAATCTTGAATAAGACCGCCGGCGAGAAAGACGACGAGCTGAGCGTGGAATTGGAATTCATGGCGGTATTGGCCGAGCGCCTGACCGAGCAAGGCGTACGTTCCCGAGCCGAATGCGAAGCGCTGGTCCGCGCGCAGGCGGGCTTCGTTAAGCGCCATATGCAGACGTGGGTTCCGCCTTTCTGCGCCGAACTGCGTAAACAAACCGACAGCCCTTTGTATTCGAGCCTCTGCGCGCTGATGGAAGAATTGATCGCTTGCGATCAGGCTTGGTTGGACGGACAGAGCTCGAAGTAAGAGGCGCCGGGCCGCTCGAGAGCAATAGGGGCGATCCTAGCTTTGGGGATAGCGGCGATCGACGAAATCCGGAAGCCTAAGGAAAGGATTCGGATTCGAGCACGATAAATAAAAGACCGCCTGTACAGGCTTCCCGCAAGGAAGCCGTCGCAGACGGTCTTTTTCTATTATATACAGCAGCGAAAAGAGGACGGGTGAAGAACCCCGTCCTCTGCCGCTTGCCTACTCCAGCGGAGTTTCGAGCTTCTCCAGCTCCGCGCGCCGCGCGCGGGACTTGGAGCTGATCTTCATCAGGAATTCGTACACCACCGGCACGATTACGAGCGTGAGCAGCGTGGAGCTGATCAAGCCGCCGATGACGGTGATGCCGAGGCCTTTGGAGATGATGCCCGCGCCGCCTTCCCAACCCGCGACGAGCGGAATAAGAGCGCCGATCGTCGCCAGCGCCGTCATCAGGATCGGGCGCAGACGGGTCGAACCGGCTTCGAGCAGCGCTTCGCGAGTGGACATGCCTTCGCGTTCTTTGTGAATGACGCGGTCGATCAGGACGATCGCGTTCGTGACCACGATCCCGATCAGCATCAGCACGCCCATCAGCGCGGAGACGTTCAGCGTTTCCCCGCCGATCAACAGACCGATCAGCGCGCCGATCACGATGAACGGCAGCGAGAACAAGATCGCGAACGGTGCGAGTCCGCCGCCGAAGGTGACCACCAGCACGAAGTAGACGATCGCGATCGCGGCCAGCATGGCCAGACCGAGCTGCGAGAAGGTATCGTTGATCTGCTCGGTCACGCCGCCGAATTCGACGGTGATGCCGTCCGGCAGATCCATTTCTTTGATCTTGTTTTCCAGCGCGGTCGAAGCGCCGCCCACGTCGGAAGCGACGATGTCGGCCGACAATTGGGCGACGGTCTTGCCGTCCGAGCGGGTGATCGTTTCCGGCGAGATGCCGTCCTGCACCTCGACCACGTCGCTGATCGGCACTTGGATGCCGAGCGGGGACGTCAATTCGGTCTTCTCGATGTCCGAGAGCGTCTTGAACGTCTTGCTGTCGGCTTCGATGTAAACATTGTATTTCTGCCCTTCGATATCGACTTTGGTCAAGACCGGACGCTGAGTGACCGGCGCGAGCGTCATCGCGATCTGTCCGGCCGTCAGGCCGTAAGAGCTGAGTTTCTGCTGATCCGCGACCAGCGTATACTGCGCGTAGCCTTCTTCCAGATTGCTTTCGGCTTTCTCGAAGTTCGGATCTTCTTGAATCAGCTTCAGGATCTCGTCGGATACCGGCTTGAGATCGTCGGTGCTGTCGCCGTAGACGCTGACGCTCAATTGGCTGCCGCCGAGTCCGCCGCCGCCGATATCCATCTGGCTCCATTCGCCTTCTTTGACGCGCTCTTTGAGCCCCGCGATCAAGTCTTCTTTGACCTTGTCGAAGTTCGGCGTATCGCTCTCGAATTCCGTATAGAACAGCGCCGAGTTCGACGAACCGAAGCCCAGCGGGCTTGCGCCGCCGATCGAATACTGCATGTTCGTCAGATGCGGCACGCTGCGCACGTATTTCTCCGCTTCGAGCATGCGCTCTTGCGCCTGCTCGTCGGTCGCTCCGGCTTCCGGCGCGTACGTGAAGGTGAACGTCTTGTCTTCCTGCGAAGGCAGGAAGCTCGTGCCGACGTAAGGCAGCGTGAACAAACTGCCGACCAGCAGCACGACCGCGATCAGGAACGTGATCAGCTTATGGGACAGCGACCAGTTCAAAATGCGTTTGTAGCCTTCGGCCATGCGGCCCGGCTTGTCGTGGGATTGCTTCTTCTTGATGCCGCCGCGGAACAGCGTATGCGCGAGCATCGGCACCAACGTGATCGCGATCAGCAGCGAAGCCAGCAGCGCGAATACCATCGTGAGCGCGAACGGCATGAACAGTTCGCCGACCATGCCGCTGACGAAAGCGAGCGGCACGAACACGGCGAGCGTGACGATCGTGGACGACATGATCGGCAGGAACATCTCGCGCGTGGCGGCGCTGATCAACTGGCGGCCGCGCAGCTTCTCGGTGCCGAGCGTCAGGCGCCGGTAGATATTCTCGATGACGACGATCGAGTCGTCGACGACCCGGCCGATCGCGACGGTCATCGCGCCGAGGGTCATCATGTTGAGCGTGACGCCCACCTGCTTGAGCAGCAGCAGCGCGATCAAGAGCGACAGCGGGATCGACAGGATCGAGATGATCGTCGAGCGGATATCGCGCAGGAACAGCAGGATGATCAGCACGGCGAAGAGCGCGCCGAACGCCGCTTTTTCCAGCATGGTGCGGACCGAGTCTTCGATCGGCTTGCCTTGGTCGAGCATGACGGTCAGATTCAGACCGGAATATTGGCTTTCCAGATCGGCGATGCGGTCTTTGACCGCGTTGACGACGTCCACGGTGTTGGCGTCGTTGGTCTTGACGATCTGAATCCCGATCGACTCCCGGCCGTTGGTCCGGGAAACGGACTCGGAGCTGCCTGCCACGTCGATCTGAGCGATCTCGCTCAGCTTGACGGTCGGCAGCCCGGCCGCTGCGGCCGCCGCGGCGCCCTGCTGGGCTTGCCCTTCGAGCGCGGCGTTCGCGCCCGCTTCTTCCGCGGCCGCGGCTTCGGCGCCCTGCTGGGCTTCGCCCTCGAGCGCGGCATCGGGGCCGCTCGCGGTTCCCGCGCCGTCCGCGCCCGTGCTCGGCGCGCCCGGCGTCTGTCCTTGAGCGCCGCCGGAATCTCCGGCGCTGCCCGCGGCTCCGCCCGATTGCGGCTGCGCCGAAGCCGGCGTCACCGGAATCTCCAGCGCCTTCAAGTCGTCGAGCGTGGTCACGCCGCCGTCGACCACGACGGCCGATTGCGAATCGTCAAGCGTGAACAGTCCGAGCGGCGCGCGCACGGCGGAGGCGTTGACGATGTTTTGCACCGTTTCCTGCGTCAAGCCGAGCTCGGCCATTTTCTTCTGATCGAACTTGAGCTGCACTTCGCGGACGTATTGGCCCGACAGCTGTACGGAAGCGATGCCGGAGATCTTCTCCAGCTCCGGCACGACCTGCTCCTGCGCGACGCGCGAGAGCTTTTCCAGATCGTCGCCGCCTTCTTCGGCGGTCGCGCTCAGCGAGACGACCGGGAACGAGTTGAGGCTGAAACGGGTGATCTGCGGCCGTTCCACGCCGTCGGGCAGCGTGATGCGGTTCAGTCCTTCGCGGATCTGCGCGGTCGCTTCGTCCAGATTGGCGCCGTAATCGAATTCGACGGCGACCGAAGCGGCATTTTCCATCGAAGACGACGTGACGTTCTTGACGCCGTCGACGTTGCGGAGCATCTGTTCCAGCGGAACGGTCAGCTCGTTCATGACCGTCTCCGGAGCGGCTCCCGGATCGACGGCGGTGATGTTGAGGAACGGCACGTTGATGTTCGGAATCGTTTCTTGTTTCATGGTCAAACCGGCGTAAGCGCCGGCGGCCGCCACGACGACGGTGAGAAACCAGATGGCAAGCTTGTTCCTCAAGGAGAAGCCGATGATACTTTTCATAAAAAATTCTCCACTCCTCTTACCTGTTAATGGATTGCGCCCGTCGGTCGGGCATCTCTATGCCGAACGGTTTCTAAGAACGCGTTCGAGCTTCAAAAAGCGGCCTGTTCGTCCAGGCGATACAGCAGGATCGGCTCCAACTGTTCCAGCGCGCCGTGCAGCGAATGAACTTCGCGCAGGTTGGCAAGCATCCCTTTGACGACGGCGCGTCGGGGATATTCTTCGTTCAGTTCGGCTTCCAGCACGTCCAAGGTCTGCATCGTCTCTTCGCGCTCGGCGCGCAGCAGCGGGCTCCAAGCCAGCGTATCCCGCATCTGGCGGATCAGAATGAACGGCCGTTTGGCGGCGCCGGAGTCGCCCGGAGCCTGCGTTTCTTCGATCCAGCCCGCCCACAGCGCCGGAGCGATCAGAGGTTCCGGATTCGATTGAAGCAGACGTTCGACGGCGGCGTCGACCATGCGTTCCAGATGACGAAGCGACTGGGGAATCGGAATCTCCGGCATGCCCCAATCGTCGGCCAATTGGAGGTAAGAGAAGGTCAAGCCGCTGATCAAGATGAACAGGTCGCCGGAATACGCGTCGATCTCCGGGCCGTAGATGCCGATCAGGCTGCGGCGTACTTGAACGAAAGCGGTAGTCAGCAGCGGGTGGCGTTCGGGCGCGCAGGCGCCGGCCGCCTGCTGCTTGCGCAGCCCGTCGCCGATGCCCGTAAACTCCTGTTCGCGGATCTGCATCACCATGAACGTCTTGAATTCGATAAGCGAATGGAGCAGCACCTCGATCTGGGCCACGAAGGTCTCGCGGGCGCTTCGGTCCTGCGACGCCGCGGATTCCAACTTCTGCTGAAGCGTGGCGAGCGCGTATTCGTGGATAGAGCGGATCAATTCTTCCTTGGAGCGAAAATGCTGATAAAGCGTTCCTTTGGAGAAACCGCAGCGCTCCGCGATGTCCTGCATGGATGTCGCTTTGATTCCCCGTTCGGAAAACAAGGAAAGGGCGACGGTGAAAATGGTCTGTTTGCGCTCTGCGGATCGGTCGGTCAAACGGGTTGCGCCTCCTTTTCTGACTGTACGGTTCTACGATCGACTCTCTAGTCGAAAATAGTATAAACCAAAAAAACGCCGCTCTCAACTTTGCCGAAAGTCGAGAGCGGCGTTTCACGAGATCAGTTTCAAACCGACCGCGGCCGATAGAATCATCGCGATGAACAAAATCCGCCGCGCTTCCTTCGGTTCGCCGTACAGGAACATGCCGACCAGCGCGCCGCCGACCGTGCCGATGCCGGTCCAGATCGCGTACGCCGTGCCCATGGCGACATGCTGCATGGCGAAGGTCAGCAGCGAGAAGCTGCCGGCGAACGAAGCGATCAGCAGCAGATAAGCCGGTACGCCTTTGCGAAGAGAGACCTGCTTCAGTCCGATGACGCCCGAGACTTCGCAGCATCCGGCGAGCAGCAGAGCGATCCATGCCATATCAGACCGCCCCCTTTCCGCCGGCGCGGACTTCCGCCGAGCCGGCTTGTTCTTCTTTCGGCGAGTCGGTGACGAGCTTGAGGCCGACCACGCCGGAGAGCAGCAGCAGAATCAGCAGCGTCTTGGCGAGACTGAACGGTTCGCCGAAGATCAGCGTCTCCGCCACGACGGTGCCCGCCGTGCCCAGTCCGGTAAACACGGCGTATACGCTGCCGATCGGCAGCACTTTCGAAGCGTTGATCATCAGCCAGAAGCTGGCGGCGATGCCGACGATCGTCAGCAGCCATTCCCACAGGTTCGAGGAGTGTTTCAACCCGGATACCCAGGCCACTTCGAACAATCCTCCGATCAATACATAGGTCCATCCGCGATTGGCGCGGCTCATGGTGTCCACTCTCCTTGCTTTCTCGATAAACTCAAGTTTTCAATATGCCGCGGCAGTAGATCGGCCACATGGCTTTGAGACGCCGCTCCGCTCTTGCCCGGTCGCCGTAGATGGCTTCGGCCATGATGCCGTCCAGCACGGTCACGTAAGCCAGCGCCGCATCCGGCGCGCCGCCGGGATGCAGCCGGGCGGCGTGCGCCGGTCTCTCCAATAGCTGCTTCAATCCCTGCTCGGCTTGTTCGAAGAACGGCACGACCCGATTCATCACGTCGTCGTGCAGCGAACTCGGCGGGAAGTAGCACATGCGCAGAAGGAAACGGGTCTCCGTATCCGATTCGTAATCGTCCAGCAGACGTTCCGTCAGCCGATGCAGATTCTGTTCGAGCGGAAGCTCCGCTCCTTGAAGCGCATAGCGGAACCAATCGCGCCGTTTGCGTCGAAGCGCCCGATCGAATACGCACAGGAACAAGTCTTCTTTGCTGCGGAAATGGGCATAGATCGAAGGTTTGCGGATTCCGACGGCTTCGGCGATCCGGCCGAGCGAAGCGCCTTCGAACCCTTCGCTGGCGAACAAACCGAGCGCGATATCTTCGATGACGGGCTTGCGGGTCATGCGAAATCCTCCTTTTTTCCGAAGAAAACAAACTAACGGTCGTTAGGTAGAAAAATATCACACCGGATTCGTCCTGTCAACGGGAAGGGTAAAGACAGTTATCAAGATTGCGAAGAGCCGGAAACGGGGATTTCGATGAAACCGATTGCGGCCGGAGACGTAATGACCGTCACGAGAAATGGGGGATTGCACAATGAGACGTGGGCTGATCGTATTCCTGCTCGCCGTTTTGCTGTTCGTGTTTTATTATTTCGGCGTCGATCTGTTCGGAACGACCGCGGCCGCGGTCATGAGCATCTTTTCCACGCTGACGGTCATCTCGATCGCCTTCGTGATCTTTATGGACAATCGGAATCCGTCGAGCACGTTGTCTTGGATACTGGTCTTGGGACTGCTGCCGGTGGTCGGCCTGATCTTCTATTTTCTGTTCGGGCAGAATTATTTCCGCCGCCGCAAATACGACAAGAAAGCTGAATGGGACCGCCGCATTTATAAATGGAGCGAGAAAGATACGCTGGCGGGCATCGAGAATACCGCGCATTTTACCGAGGAACAGCAGCGCATTCTGCGCCTGTCGCGCCGGTTGTCGCTGATGCCGGTCTCGTATTCGAGCCCGACGGCAGTGCTGACCAACGGGGGCAGCACCTTCTCCGAGCTGCTCGAAGCGCTGCGCGGAGCGAAGCATCATATCCATATGGAATATTACATCTACCGCGCGGACGATATCGGCACGCAGATTCAGCAGCTGCTGATCCAGAAAGCGAAAGCGGGCTTGGAAGTGCGCTTCATGGTGGATGCCGTAGGCAGCATTCAACTGCCGCGCAAATTTCTGGACGAGATGCGCGATGCCGGAATCAAGGTGGCGATCTTCGGCTCGACCAAATTCCTGCTCGCCACCAGCCGGGTCAACTACCGCAACCATCGCAAGATCGTGGTGATCGACAAAAACATCGGCTTTATCGGCGGGTTGAACGTCGGGGACGAATACCTCAGCCGGAGCAAGACGTACGGATTCTGGCGGGATACGCATATGCGGATCGAAGGCGAAGCGGTCGCCACGCTGCAGCGGATTTTCCTGCGGGACTGGCGGCATATGACCGGCGAACAGCCGACCGGACCGGGATATTTTCAAAGCAAAAGCAAAGCCGATCCGTCGCTCGGAGCGGTGCAGATCATCGCCAGCGGACCCGATAACGATCGCCGGGCGCTCAAACATATCTTTTTCTCCATGATCACGACGGCCAAAAAGTCGGTCTGGATCGCCACGCCGTATTTCATTCCGGACGAAGACATTCTCACCGCTCTGCGCACGGCCGCGCTGTCGGGTCTCGACGTCAGGCTGCTGTTCCCGGCCAAGCCGGACAAGAAGCTGCCGTTCTGGGCGTCGCATTCGTATTTCCCGATCCTGCTCGACGCGGGCGTGAAGATCTACGAATACGAAAAAGGCTTCCTGCATTCCAAGCTCCTGATCGTGGACGGGGAGACGGCCAGCATCGGCACCGCGAACATGGATATGCGCAGCTTCCATCTCAATTTCGAAGTCAACGCGCTGCTCATGAACAATGCCAGCGTCGCGCGCATCGCGGCGGACTTCGAACGCGATCTGCTGAATACGACGATGATCGATCCGGCTGAATTCGGCAGCAAACGCATGGCGGTGCGGTTCATGGAATCGGCCGCGCGGCTGCTTTCGCCTTTGTTATGAGACATTTGCGGCCCAAAGACGGTCAAGGCGCTCCTTAGGAGCGCCTTGGCTTTTTGGGCGTCGGGTCGCGAATCGGTTAAAAATTTAAGTTTTCGGGGCGGATAGCGTTTGTCGGGAGGGGACAGCTATGGTAGTCTAAAATAGAATCGTGGACTCAAAACTTTAAAATTTTAAATTTGGTAAAAACTCAGCCGCGCTCAAACCGATTTTACAAAATACATCATACGAAAAGCGAGCCGACAGGCCGGTTAATGGGTAATTAAAGGTGATGGGGCAAGTCTAATCAGGAAAGGTGAATGGCATGGGGAGAAACCAAAAGAGTAAAACCGCGGTTGTGGTAGGCGCCGGTCCCGGGGGATTGGCGGCGGCAATGCTGCTCGGAGCCAAAGGCTACGAAGTCGACGTGTACGAAAAACAGCCCGTTCCCGGAGGACGTTCGGGACGTTTGCGGCTGGGCGCGTACACCTTCGATCGCGGCGCGACGTTTCTGATGATGCCGCAACTGCTCGAAGAGCTGTTCGAGCGGGCAGGACGTTCGGTGCACGATTACGTAAAGCTTCATCGGTTGGACCCGCTGTACGGATTGTATTTCGACCGCGGACAAACGGTGTTGATGCCTTCCAGCGACAACGAAGAAACAGCCAAACGCATCCAAGCGTTGTTCCCCGGAGAAGAAGCCGGTTTCTATCGTTTTATGACCGATGAGTCAGTGAAGTACGAACACGTCGAACCTCTGCTGCGTCGACCGTTCGGCGGATTCGGGGATTACTTGAAAGCGGATGCCATCAAAGCGCTGCCTCACCTCAAAGTCACGGATACGGTCTATGGCCAGCTATCGCGTTACTTCAACGACGAACGGCTGAAGTACGCGTTCACGTTCCAATCCAAATATCTCGGCATGTCCGCTTGGAACTGTCCGGGAACGTTCACGATCTTGTCGTTCATGGAACATCGTTTCGGTCTGCTGCATCCGATCGGCGGCATCGCCGCGCTCTGGGAAGCGATGGTCAAGGTCGCCGAAGAACACGGCGTCCGGTTCCATATGGGCAGGCCGGTCGACAAGATTCTGACGGAGAACGGCCGCGCGACGGGCGTTCGGCTTCAAGACGGAGAGACTCGCTTTGCCGAACATATCGTGATCGGAGCGGATTTCGCTTCGGCGATGAACGGATTGTTCGAACCGGGCGTTCTGAAGAAATATAACCCCAAAAAGCTCGAAGCGAAAAAATATTCCTGTTCGACGGCCATGCTCTATCTGGGCATCGACGGCGAAGTGGATCTGCCGCACCATTCGATCCATTTTGCCGACGACTACGCGCGCAACGTCAAAGAAATCACCGAAACGCTGACGCTGTCGGAAGACCCTTCGATCTATGTGCATAATCCGTCCAAGCTGGACCCGACGCTCGCGCCGGCCGGCAAATCTTCGCTGTACGTGCTGATGCCGGTTCCGAATCTTCAAGGCGATACCGATTGGAGCGGGCGGCGCGAAGAGTTGAAAGATTGGATGCTGGATCGCCTGGAAAATATCGAACAGCTGAAAGGACTGCGCGCACGGATCGAAGAAGAAGCGTTCTTCACGCCGCTCGACTGGCGGAACGAACTCGACGTCTACCGGGGCGCGACTTTCAATCTGTCTCATAATCTCGGGCAGATGATGGCGCTGCGTCCGCATAATCGTTTCGAGGAAGTCGAAGGCGTATGGCTGGTCGGCGGAGGTACGCATCCGGGCAGCGGCCTGCCGACGATCTTCGAATCCGCGCGGATCAGCGTCGATCTGATCGAAGGCGCGGACGGCCGTCCGCAAGCGCATCCGGCGGTTCAAGCGCCGGTCGCGGCAGGAGGAGCCGAATGAGCCGCGCGCCGCGCGTCGCGATCGTGGGCGGCGGCATCGGAGGCTTGACTTCGGCGCTGCTGCTCAGCAAACGGGGCGCCGAAGTGACGCTGATCGAATCGCGGGACCGTCTGGGCGGCCGGATCGCTTTCGAACGCGACGAGAACGATACGCGCCGGATCGATCAGGGACCGACCATCGTGCTGCTGCCGGAGATGCTGCTGTCGATCTTGGAAGAAGGCGGGATCGAACGGGAGCGGATCAAGCTGATCGAATCCGACCCGCTTTACCGGATTCATTACGCCGACGGCCGGACGATGACCAAACATCGCCGCCCCGAGCAGCAGGAAAAAGAAATCGCTCGGCTGTTTCCGGGAGAAGCGGAAGGGTACAAGCGTTATATGGAGCAGATGCGCGAGACCTATCCGGGAGCGCAAAAAGCGGTGCTCGAACAGACCTTCCCGCGCAAACGCGACTTTTTTACGCCTCGGCTGGTCCGGATGCTCGGCAAACTTCAGGCGCACCGCAGCGTCAGGGTCGCGGCTTCGCGTTATTTCAAGTCGGACGATCTGATCGACGCTTATTCGCTCCAATCGCTCTATATCGGCGGTCAGCCGGCGGGAACGCCGGGCGTCTATTCGATCCTGCCGTATGCGGAACACGAATTCGGCATCTGGATGATCGAAGGCGGCTATGCCCGTCTGCCGGTCATTCTGGAAGAAGAACTGCGCGCCCGCGGGGTGAAGATCCGTTTGAACGAGCGCGTCGAGAGCCTGCCCGTCGAAGACGGGAAATGCCGGGGAATCGTGGTCGGCGGCCGGCGCGAAGAATATGACGCGGTGCTGTTCAACGGCGATTTCCCTGCTATTTTGCCGCTGCTCGACGCACGGCCCGAAGCGCGTCGGCGCAAGCCTTACCGGCCTTCGTCGGGCTGCGTGCTGGTCTATCTCGGCGCTTCCAAGCGTTGGGAAGATACGGCGGCCCATCAATTTTTCCTGCCGGACAGTCTCAGCGACGGCCTGCAAGCGATCTTCGAGCGGGGCATGATTCCCGCCAATCCGTCGTTCTACGTATTCAATCCCGTCGAACTGGACCCGCAGGCGGCTCCTCCGGGAGAGAGCGTCCTGTACTTCTTGATTCCCGCTCCGGACGCTTCGCGCATCGCTTGGCCCAAAGAAGGCAAGCGTTTGGCGCGAAAAGTTCTTCGCGAAGCGGAACGCCGAGGATTCCCGGGACTGCGCGAATCGATCGAATGGATCAAGCTGCGGACGCCCGAAGACGCGCTTCGCGACGGCAATTACGTCGGCGGCAGCTTCGGCATCGCGCCGATCTTGGCTCAATCCGGTCCTTACCGGCCGCAGCCCAAACCGTTCGCCGGCATCGACGGCTTATACGCGGCGGGCGCGTCCGTCCATCCCGGCGGAGGCGTTCCGATCGTGATGCAGGGAGCGAGAATGGCCGTAAATCAGCTTTTGAAGGAGTGGAATCCATGAACGAACATATCATGCAGCAGTGCGAGGAAGCGATGCGTCGCGGCTCCACCTCGTTTTACCACGCCTTCCGGGATCTGCCCGAAAGGAGACGGCACGCGGTATACGTCATCTATGCGTTCTGCCGTCTGATCGACGACAGCGTCGACGAGCCGGACACGTCGCCGTATACCATTCACGAGCTGAGAACGAAGTTCATGGAATTGGACAAAGCCGACGGACATTATATCTGGCCGGCGCTGCGTTGGCTGTTCGGCAGCTTCCCGAATCTGGACCGCCGTCCGTTCCTGAGCCAGATGGACGGTCAATTGAGCGACCTGACGCTGCTTCGCTACGAAACGATGGAGCAGCTCGAACATTACTGTTATCTCGTCGCCGGAACGGTCGGCGAGATGCTGCTGCCGGTGCTGCGCGACGACCTGCACGCCGAAGCGGCCGAAGCGGGCATCGCGCTCGGCAAAGGGATGCAGATCGTCAACATCATTCGCGACGTCGGCGAGGACCTGCGACGCGGACGGCGTTACGTTCCGGCGGAACTGATGCGCCGGCACGGATACGCCGACGAAGAACTGGAGCGCGGCGTGATCGACGGCCGGTTCGTCGCGATGATCGACGAGCTGCACGCGCAGGCCGCCGCTTGGTTCGCCAAAGGGCTGTCGAACCTCGAGACCTATCCGAAGCGAAGCGGACTTGCCGTGGCTCTGGCCGCGGCGTTCTACGGCGCGATCTTCGAACAGGTACGCCGCAACGAATACGACGTGTTCACGCGCCGCGCGGTCGTTCCCGACGAAGAGAAAGGCATGCTGTTGATGCGCGTATTGTCCGCTTTCGGCGCGGCGGGAGATGCGTCGGACAACGCTGCGGTATCCTGATGGGCAGCTTCGGCAGCTTCCGCCCGCCCGGTCGCCGAGGGCGGCGCGAGGCGGGACGCGAAGGCGCTGCCGGCCGTTCGTCGGACCGGGTCGCGGAACTCTCGGCCCGGGCGGAGACGGCGCAGCGGACGGCGCGGATCATGGGGATCGTCTTCTACGTCTGGATGACGATCGGTTCGGCGCTTATGCTTACGATCGGCGTCGCCAAGCCGCTCGGGTTCTCGAGCGCTTTGTTTCTGGTGTTCTACGCCGTCTACGCCGTGATTCTGCTGCATTCGGCGACGGCGGGAACCGAATCGCGGGAGATCCCGCCCGGCATCCGCACGTATTCGCATCCGCTGCTTCGTCTGATCGTCGGGGCGGCCGGAATCTGGCTCGGCGGAATGGCGATCGAATGGAGCGGCGTGCATACCGGTTGGCCGTTCGGCGGCTACTCTTATTCTTGGATTCTCGGCCCGCATCTGTTCGGCGTGCCGATCACGCTCGGCTTCGCGTGGATCGCCGTGGTCGGCAGCTCCGCCTTGATCGCCGGACCGGTCCGCCCTTCCTTGATCGGCCGATCGAGCAAAGCCGTGCAGATCGGCGCGTGGACGGTACTGATCGACTTCGTGCTCGATCCGGCCGCCGCTTCGCGGGGCTTCTGGAGTTGGAGCGGGTCGGGCGGGTTCTACGGCGTTCCGTGGAGCAACTTCGTCAGTTGGTTCGCGGTCGGCGCCCTGCTGTCCCTGCTGCTGCCGGATCGTCTGCCGAGCCGTCGAACCCGGCTGCTCGGATTGAGGCTTTATCAATTTATTTTGCTCATGTTCGGTCTGCTTGCTCTTCAAGACGGGATCTACGGTCCCGCCGGAATCGCGCTGGCCGGCATGGTGCTATCGGAGGCAAGGTTCCGTTATGATACCCGCAGAACATTCCCCGGCGTTTCGCGCTCTGTTCGATCTCTATAACCGTCGTTATCTGCTTCCCCGCGCTTTCCGCCGAATCGATCTGTACGGCAGTCTGGACGCGGGAGTAGAACGCGATCGGCCGATTTTATACATCGCCAACCACAGCTCTTGGTGGGACGGCCTGCTGCTGTTTCATCTATGGCGGCGAAGCGGCGAAGATCGCCATTATGTCATGATGGACGAAGAACAGCTTGCCAAGTACCGCTTTTTTCGCAAGCTCGGCGCGTATTCCGTCGACAAAAGCGGCCCCGGCGCGAGCCGTTCTTCGCTGCGTTATACGGAGGGGCTGCTCGGACAAAGCAGCCGCGTCTGGCTGTTTCCGCAGGGAGACATCCGTCATCTGGAGAGCCGTCCGCTCGCTTTAAGGCGCGGGGCGGCCCATCTGCTTCGCCGCGTGCCGCACGCGGCGGTCGTGCCGGTGACGTTCTATTATACGCAGGGTCTCCACTCGAAGCCCGAGGCTTCGCTGGAGATCGGCCGTCCGCTGCTGGAAGATTGGGCGGCGTCGGACCGGGAAGACGTCATGGCGCTGCTGCAAGGCAAGCTTCAGCGGCAGCTCGATCGACATCGCGAACGAGAGATCGCCGCCGTGGACGATCCGGCATCGGCGCCGCGTCCGGACCGCGAGCTTCTGCGTACGGGCCTGTCCGTGAACGAGAAGTTCGACCGCGCGCGCGGCGGAAGGAGGGCGGCTCATTGACGACTCTTGCCCATGTCATGACCTTCTTGTCTTTCCTGCTGGTCGCGCAGTTGATCTTCGTGCTGACGAATATCCGCGCGCTGCCCGTTCCCGGCCGCAAAGCCAAACGGATCGAAGGGCGTCCGCTGGTGTCGGTCCTGATTCCGGCCCGCGACGAGGAACGCAATATCGGGGCTTGCCTGGAACACGTGCTGGCGTCGGACGATTCGGAGTTCCGGCTGGAAGTGATCGTCTACGACGACGGTTCGAGCGACGCGACCGGCGATATCGTGCGCCGGATCGCCGTCGACGACCCTCGCGTACGGCTGATGCCGGGCACCGAGCTGCCGCCGGGTTGGAAAGGCAAATCCCACGCCTGTTATGAGCTTGCCGAACGCGCGTCGGGCAGTTGGTATCTGATGCTGGATGCCGACGTCCGTCTGCTTCCGTCGGCGATCCGCGACACGCTGCGCACGGCGGTCTCGCGCCGGGCGGGGCTGGTGAGCGGGTTTCCTCTTCAGAAAGTCGGCAGCAAGCTGGAGAAGCTGATCGTGCCGATGATGGAATTCGTGATTCTGTGCCATCTGCCGATTCCGTTCGTGTCCCGTTCGCGCAGCAGCATGTTCGTCGCCGCGCACGGCGCGTTCATGCTGTTCAAGAAATCGGCTTACGAATCGTCGGGCGGTTACGAAGCGATCAAAAACGAGATGCTCGACGACATGGCGATGGCCCGGGCGATCAAAAAATGCGGTTACCGCATGGAACTGGTCGATCTGACGCGTCATGCCTATATGCGGATGTACCGCAGCTCGCGCGAGGTGTGGGACGGTTATCGCAAAAATCTGTTTCCGGGCCTCGGGCGGAATTATTTGCTGCTGCTGCTCTTGGTCGCGGGGTATGCCGCGCTCTACGTCCTGCCGTTATTCGTTCTGCTGATCGGCCTGCTCGCGGGCAGCATCCATCTGGCCTTGACGGCCGGAACGGTGCTGCTGCTCGGCATGGCGATCAAAGGCATCAGCGACGTGCGCGGCGGACTTCCGTTCGCGTACGGCTTCTTGATGCCGGCCGCTGCCGCCTGCACGATCGCGCTTGCCGTATCCAGCGCCGCGTCGGGTTCGAACGGCCGCGGCTACGAATGGAAAGGGCGGCGTTATGTTTGATTGTTCCCGCAATCGTACCAACGAAAGGAGGTGCCGTCCGTGACTCGTAAAGCGGTCATTGTCGGCGGAGGCCTGGGCGGATTGTCCTGCGCGATCGGATTGGCGGCCGCCGGGTTCGAAGTCGCCCTTCTGGAAAAAGAAAAAACGCTCGGAGGCAAGCTCAAACGCGTAGAGGAAGCGGGCTACCGGTTCGATCGCGGACCCAGCACGATCACGATGCTGCACGCGTTCCGAAGCGTATTCGAGCAGGCCGGAAGGCGCATGGAAGACTATATTCGGACGTACGAGTTGGAGCCGCGGACGCGGAACGTGTTCGCGGACGGCACAACGGTCGATCTCAGCCGCGACCGCGATCGGATGCGGGAGCAGATCGCCGCGTACAGCCCGGAAGACGCGGCGCGTTACCCGGCTTTTCTCGAGGAGGCTCGGCGGGTCTACGGACTGGCGGACGGACGGTTCTTGAACCGTCTGATGCTGTCGATGCGGGAAAAAGCCGATCCCGCGCTGCTGCGCGATTTCCTGCGGGTACGCCCGGGAACCACGCTGCGTACGCTGCTGGCGCGCTACTTCGTCCATCCGTATACGCTGGCGATGTTCGGCCGTTACGCGACCTATGTCGGAGCTTCTCCGCTTCAAGCACCGGCCATCTTTGCCATGCTGGCCCATGTCGAAGCGGACTTGGGCATCTACGGCGTGCAGGGCGGCACCTATGCATTGGTCGAGAGCATGGAACGGTTGGCGCGGGAACTCGGCGTGCGCATAAGCACGGACACGGAAGTGCTGTCGATCAAGGTCCGCTCGGGACGCGCTTACGGCGTCGAGACGACGCGGGGCGCGATCGAAGCGGACGAAGTGGTCTGCAACGGCGATCTGCTCGCGACGGCCCGTCTGGTGCCGGACCGCCTGCGCCGCCGCCCGGCGGCGGATCGTCTGGACCGTTACGAACCTTCGCTCTCCGGTTTCGTTCTGCTGGCGGGAGTACGCCGCCGCTACGAGTCGCTGCTGCATCATACGCTCTTCTTCCCCGAGCGGCTCGAAAGCGAATTCGACGATATTTTCGCTCGCCGGGTTGCGCCGGACGATCCGGCTCTGTACATTTGCAATAGCGGGCATTCGGAAAGCGGCACGGCTCCGGAAGGCGGCAGTTCGCTGTTCGTTCTGGCGAACGCGCCGTATTTGTCGGAGTCTTGGGATTGGCGGCAGCACCGGGAAGCCTATGCGGACAAAATCATCCGCATGCTGGAACGGCGGGGGATCGGCGGTCTGGATCAGGCGGAAGTCCTGCAAACGTACACGCCGTCCGACTTGCAGCGCGATACGTATGCGCATCGCGGCGCGATCTACGGGATCTCGTCCAACTCGATGCGCCAGACGTTCTTCCGTCCCGGCAACCGGGATCGGGATATCGACGGACTATGGTATGTGGGCGGCACGGCTCACCCGGGCGGAGGGACGCCGCTCGTGACGTTGTCCGGCCGGTTGATCGCCGAACGGATCGCTTCGCTAAACGGGCGAGGTTCGTCGAATCCGATTCGAGCGGATCTATAGAGTAAGGGAAACGGGGGTATCGGCCATGTCCGAACAGAATAAGGGTTCCGGTCCGTCGACCGGAGACCGCAAGAGCGAGCATGTCCGATTATGCTTGGAAGAAGAAGTAGGAAGCGTAGGCGTCACGACCGGCTTCGAACGTTACGGATTTCGCCATAACGCGCTGCCGGAGCTGGATTTCGAGCGGATCGATCTGACTTCGGGCTTTCTGGGGCGCAAGTTGAAGGCTCCGCTGCTGATCAGTTCGATGACCGGCGGCAGCGTCGGTACGGGACGGATCAACGAGCGTTTGGCGGAAGCGGCGCAGGCCCGGGGCTGGGCGATGGGACTCGGTTCGGTGCGCGCCGCGGTCGAGCGCGAAGACCTCGCGGCGACCTTCAAAGTCCGGCATCGCGCGCCGGACATTCCGATTATCGCGAATCTGGGAGCGGTACAGTTGAACTACGGGTTCGGCGTCGACGAATGCCGGCGCGCGGTGGAGATCGCGGAGGCCGACGCGCTGGTGCTGCATCTGAACGGGCTGCAGGAAGTCTTCCAGCCCGAAGGGAACACGGATTTCGCCGGGCTGCTGCCGAAGATCGAACGGTTATGCCGCGCGGCCGGCGTTCCGGTCGGCATCAAGGAAGTCGGCTGGGGCATCGACGGTGAAACGGCCCGGCGTCTGGCGGAAGCCGGCGCGGCGTTTATCGACGCCGCGGGCGCGGGCGGCACGTCGTGGAGCCAGGTCGAGAAGTACCGCAGCGCCGACGCCATGCGCCGAGCGGCCGCCGAAGCTTTCGCCGGCTGGGGCATCGGCACGGCGGACAGCATCGCGCAGATTCGCGCGGAACTGCCCGAGATGCCGCTGATCGGCAGCGGCGGACTGCGCAGCGGGGTAGACGCGGCGAAAGCGATCGCGCTCGGCGCGGATCTCGCGGGCTTCGGCCGCGCGCTGCTCGGCCCTGCCGTCGATTCCGCCGCCAGCGCGGAAGCGGCGCTGGAACAAGCGGAATTCGAGCTGCGCACGGTGATGTTCGGCATCGGCGCGGGCACCGTCGCCGAGCTCAGAAGAACCGAGCGTCTGGTTCGTCGTTAGACGAGCAGGCGCTTTTTTGCCGCGTCGGCGCTTCTTGCAAAGACTTGCCCGGACACCGTATCGCTGCGCGGGATTTCCTGTTATAATATGCGGTGATGCTTTTTCGAGGTTCAGAGCAAGCCGAAGCGTCCTATTCGCGCGCGTCATCCATTAACGAGATCAAACTCAGAGGAGTTGTGTATTCATATGGCATTGAAAGCCGGTATCGTAGGTTTGCCGAACGTCGGCAAATCCACGCTGTTCAACGCAATCACGCAAGCGGGCGCCGAGTCCGCCAACTATCCGTTCTGCACGATCGACCCGAACGTCGGGATCGTCGAAGTGCCGGACGAACGTCTCGACAAGCTGACCGAGCTGGTCGAACCGAAAAAGACCGTACCGACGGCTTTCGAATTCGTCGATATCGCGGGCCTCGTGCGCGGCGCCAGCAAAGGCGAAGGTCTGGGCAACAAATTCTTGGCCCATATCCGCGAAGTCGATGCCATCGTGCACGTGGTTCGCTGCTTCGTGGACGAGAACATCACGCACGTCGACGGCAAGATCGATCCGGTGAGCGATATCCAGACGATCAATCTGGAGCTGATCTTGGCCGATATCGAGAGCGTCGACAAACGGATCGACCGTTCCAAGAAGAACATGAAGGGCGGCAACAAACAATACGCCCAAGAGATCGAAGTGCTGGAGAAGGTCAAAGAAGCGCTCTATAACGACCAACCGGCGCGCAGCATCGACCTCACGGACGACGAGCTGCAATTGATCCGCGAACTGCATCTGCTGACGCTGAAGCCGGTTCTGTACGCGGCGAACGTGGCCGAAGACGAGATCGCCGACGTGGCGAATAACGCTTACGTGCAGCAGGTCCGCGATTTCGCGGCTGCCGAGAACGCGGAAGTCGTGCCGATCAGCGCCAAAGTCGAAGAAGAGATCTCCGAGCTGGAAGGCGAAGACAAGCAGATGTTCCTCGACGAGCTGGGCATCGAAGAATCCGGCTTGAACCTGCTGATCAAAGCCGCCTACAAACTGCTGGGTCTGTACACGTACTTCACGGCCGGCGTACAGGAAGTCCGCGCATGGACGATCCGCAAAGGAACCAAAGCGCCGGGCGCCGCGGGCGTCATCCACTCCGACTTCGAACGCGGCTTCATCCGTGCCGAAGTGGTGAGCTACCAAGACCTCGTCAATGCCGGTTCGATGAACGGAGCCAAAGAGCGCGGACAACTGCGTCTCGAAGGCAAAGAATACATCGTGCAGGACGGCGACGTCATGCATTTCCGTTTCAACGTATAAGCCGCCTTTAAACGAGCGCGCCGAAAAGCCGTTTCCTTCGTTCGGGAAGGAAACGGCTTTTTTTGCGCGCTCGGAACCGCTCGCGGATCGGTACGAATATCGGGAAACGCCGCTCGAACGGACTGCCGGCGTCTCGGCTGGCGCGAAAGCGGTCCGCCGTTCGGACGGTCCGCTTCGTTCATTTCGAAGATCGACGATGGTATCCGCGTTCGCCGTAAGGTTCCAGCTCGTCCATCCATTTCTGCTCCAACTCGCCGAGCTGCTCGCGCACCGTCACGTAAGCATTGTCGGACGGCTTCAAGACCTCTAAGATTTCGAACTCGAACGCTTCTTCGCCGTACTCCTTCCAATCGCGCTGCAATTCTTTGTTTTTGAAACTGCCGTTGTTCAGTTCGAAGCGCCGTCCGTCCATCGATTTGAGATTCGGCAGCGAAGCGATAAACGATCGGCCGCTGTCTTTGTGCACGATGCGGTAGACGCCGCCCTCCTGCTTCATTTCTTTGTACAAAGCTTGAAGTTCTTTGCGTCGATTCGTAGGGTTCACGGATGATTCCTCCTTCGGCGGCAGAGAAGCGGCCGCTCGGCAATTAGGTTTAGGGTTGGCTTGCTGATCGTGGTCCGGGTGGTCTGCTTGCCGATTCTCCGCGCGGGCATTCGGACGTCCGCCCCGGGTCGTCCAATATGCGCTGCCGTCCGGTTCGCGTTCCACGAATCCGTATTCGATCAGAAAACGGCGCAGAATCGCGTAGTCGGCATAGAAAGGCTCGAGCGCCGCGTTGATTTCTTTTTCCGTATACGCGCGTTCGTCGTCCAGTCGGGAAGCGAGATGCCGGAGCACGGCCAGCCGCTGTTTTTCTTGAAGATCGAAAGTGCGAAGAGGACCGTCCGGGCCGTCCGGAAAAGCGTTCCGCAAAATCTCGCGTTCCTCGTCTTCCGTCAGATTATAGCGATCGTCCATCAGGCGGGCTTGAGGATGCGGCGCGATGAACGCGGTCGTCCGATCGCCGCCGCGTTCTTTAAGCAGTTCCATCAAAGCGAGAAAAAGGCGGGCCTGCCGTTCCTTTTCTTTCAGCGCGAAACGATGATTGCGAATCGTCGAAGCGCTGCCGATCCCCAGTTCGCTTTTGACCTCGTCGTCGCTGCGCCCTTCATAGAAAAGGCGAAGCAGCGCGTTCTGATGATCGGTCAGGCCGGTCGCTTTCTTGTCCAAGGCGATCAAGGCTTCGAACGGAGAGCCGTGCGCTTGTCCGATATGCCGCCGCATATAGGTTTCCGCTTCGTAGAAACGGCCTTCTTCCGGATAGATCAAGCCTTGTTCGACGAAGCGGCCGCAGAACAAGCAGACGAATCCTTCTTCGCCGCGGGCATAGCCTTTTTTGAGATCTTCGATCGGGGCATTCCATAACGTGTCCGTGTCCATTTTCGTATCGTATCTCCTTATTTTTATAGACGTTTATTTATTTTGTCTATTATTATACAAACATAATACATCATTGTTCGTTTAATTGGAATAACTTATCGTTATCGGACAACGCAAAAAAGCCGCTTTCGTCCGGGACGAAAGCGGCTTGCTCGGCAGAGATCAACCTTCGAAAGAGATCAAGACTTCGACCGGAATGCCGCTGGCCAGCAGTTCGATGCTCAATACTTGCTTGGAGCTCATCTTGACGGAAATGTTCTCGCCCGACAGCAGGGTCGGGGTAGAGATATCGATGCTTACGCCGAGATTGGCGAATCCGGTCGCGGCCGTAGCCGTCAACATATTGGACAGCTCGGACAGCGCGCTTCTCGCCATATCGTCGAGCTGCTCGACCGGCATGCCCATCATCATCGTCGAAGCGATTTTTTTGGCATGTTCCGTATCGATTCGGTACACGACGTTTCCTTTGAGCGTGCCGACGATCCCGACCAGAATAATAACGCCTGAGCAGACAAGCTCTTGTCCTTTGACGGCCAGCCCTTTTTTGCTTGTTTCGGCAAAGCCGAGCTGCGGCATCACGTTCATGAACGATTCGATAAACGGGTTAACGTGAGCTACATCCATTTGTCCTCACCTCTTTTGAAACCGACGTTGAGCAGGATTTCGCCGAAGTTCGTGTCTCCGACGGCGCTCACGGTCTTGAATGTGGCTTGCGAAATCAGCATGTTGTCGCCGTGCATCACGGACGGAGGCGACAAACGCAGACCGAAAGCTTTGTTTTTCTTGTTCAGGATCGAGCACGCGTTGCCGGCCACGATATTCGTGTATTCCGCCAGAGCGGCCGTGATCTCGTTGGTGCTGGTCGGTTCTTTTCTCATCATGGCGGTGACGAGAGCATGGGCGGTTTCTTTGCTGAGATCGATCATCAATCTGCCGGAGAATTTGCCGATGATTCCGACGATGACGGCGATGCCGCGGGAATTGAAATCTTCATGCAGTTCGTGTTCGTCGGTATACGTCACAAGGGTCTTGGTCATGCGATTCATGCCGTCTTTGAGCGTTTCTTTGAACACTTCGACGTAGGCGTCTTCCAGTTCTTTGAACATCTCGTTATACGAGACAAGCCGTTGAATCGTTCCGATCAGCTCGTCGGCGTCTACCGGTTTCTGGATATATCCGGAGACGTGATTTTCTTTGGCTTCTTTGAGAATTTCGTCGTCCATCATGGAACTGATCACGACGACTTTGATGTTCGGATTGATCTCGTGAACGGCGCGCGTGCACTCCAGTCCGTCCGTGCCGGGCAGGGTCATGTCCATCGTAACCAGATCGGGCTGCGTGGCGGCGATCACTTCTTTGACTTCTTCCAGTGTGCCGGCGTCTCCGACCACTTCAAATCCGTTGTCTTCAAGGATATTTCGGATAACCGCTATAGAAAAGGGCGAGTCATCCACAATTACGACTCTTAAAGCTGACATATGAACCCATCCTTTCTTCACTGCGCGTTTTTCCCAAGAAAAGCGCTTACGCTCTAGCCCTAACAGCGTAGAAAACAAGGCCGATCGGGGATTCGGAGCACTGTAACTAATATCGACAGAAAGCGCGCATATGTTAAGGCAAAGTTCTCGGATGAATAAGACTTTTGATGCAGAACGATAAAAATCGAAGATTTCGAAAAACAGAGCAAACGCGCGAGACGGACACGGCGGGCAGGCGGAAGTTTCGATAGGCAATCCGCAAGAGCTATGCTATAATTAAGAGTCGTCGCACCTTGATGCGAACGGCTATTTTCCTTATCCTTTTTCTTCTCCGCGAAACGCGGAACTGGAGGAATGAATATGAGGTTCATCGGCGTTCATTTATAGCGAGCATAACGAGTATTCCTGAATCGTAAGGTATAGATGTCATAAAGATTTTGTACGGAATCATTAAAAAATATTGAAGAGGTGATCAACCTTGTTGGATAAATTGCAAGCTCTGGTTGACCGTTACGAAAAATTGAGCGAACTGTTGTGCGACCCGGACGTGGCAAGCGATTCGAAGAAACTGCGCGACTATTCCAAAGAGCAGTCCGATCTTCAACCAACGTTCGAAGCGTATACGGAGTACAAACGCGTGGTCGAAGATCTCGAAGCCGCCAAAGAAATGCAGGGCGAGAAGCTCGACGACGAGATGCGCGAGATGGTCAAAATGGAGATCGATGAACTGACGACTCGCCGAGCGGAACTGGAAGAAACGATCCGCGTGCTGCTGCTGCCGAAAGACCCGAACGACGAGAAGAACGTGATCGTCGAGATTCGCGGCGCGGCGGGCGGCGACGAAGCGGCGCTGTTCGCGGCCGACCTCTACCGCATGTACAGCCGGTATGCGGATACGCAAGGCTGGAAAGTCGAGCTGATGGACGTGAACGAAAGCGATCTGGGCGGCTTCAAAGAAGTCATCTTCATGATCAACGGACGCGGCGCTTACAGCAAAATGAAATACGAAAGCGGCGCGCATCGCGTGCAGCGCATTCCGGCTACGGAATCGGGCGGCCGCATCCATACGTCGACTTCGACGGTCGCGGTGCTGCCGGAAGCCGAAGAAGTGGATATCGAGATCCATGACAAAGACATTCGCGTCGATACGTTCTGTTCGAGCGGCGCGGGCGGACAATCCGTCAATACGACCAAATCGGCCGTTCGCGTGACGCACGTGCCGACCGGAATCGTAGCGACCTGCCAAGACGGCAAATCGCAGAACTCCAACAAAGAAAAAGCGCTTCAGGTCCTTCGTTCGCGCATCTACGACATGATGCGGCAGGAAGAAGAAGCGAAATATGCCGGCGAACGCAAAAGCAAAGTCGGAACCGGCGACCGCAGCGAACGCATCCGTACGTACAATTTCCCGCAGAGCCGCGTGACCGACCACCGCATCGGCTTGACCATGCACAAACTGGATCAAATCATGAACGGCGATATTCAGGAGATCGTGTCCGCGCTCACGATCGCCGAACAAGCCGAATTGATCGAAAAGGGAGTCTAATCCCTTGAATTTCGATTCGATGAAGAATCATCCGCTTAATCGAGCGAGATCGGGCCGGAGCGGCTTTCAACTGCGCGAAGGACTGACGCTCCGGGAAGCCTTTGCGGAGGCTTCTTCTTTTTTGCGGGAGAAAGGCGTCGGCGAAGCGGACGAAAACGCGCGGCTGCTGCTCAAAGAAATTCTGGGCATGTCCGGCGCGCAGTACGCGATGGCGCTGCGCGAGCCGTTCCCTTACGAACATCGGGAACGTTGGGAGAACGCGATTACGCGCAAAGGAGACGGGGAACCGGCTCAATATATTTTGGGCGATCAGGAGTTCTACGGGTTCTTGTTCGAAGTGACGCCGGACGTGCTGATTCCGCGTCCGGAAACGGAACTGCTGGTGGAAGCCGTGCTCACGCGGGCGAAGGCGCTGTGGCCGGACGGCGCGCCATCCGCGCTCGACGTCGGTACCGGCAGCGGCGCGATCGCCGTCAGCCTCAAGCTGCTGCGTCCTGAACTCGGCGTGACCGCCAGCGATATCTCGCCCGGCGCGCTGAGCGTGGCCAGACGCAACGCCGAGCGGCTGGGCGCTGAGGTCGATTTCCGCGAAGGCAGCCTGCTGGAGCCGTTCGCGGGCGAACGGTTCGATATCCTCGTATCGAATCCGCCGTACATTCCGGCGGCAGATATCGAAGAACTTCAGCCGGAAGTGCGCGACTTCGAACCGCGCGGCGCGCTGGACGGAGGACCGGACGGACTATGGCCGTACCGGGAGATCATGAAGCAGCTCGATCTGCTGCAAAGCGATCCTAAGCTGATCGCGTTCGAGCTGGGCATGGGACAAGCGGAAGAAGTCGCCAACATGCTGCGCGCCCGCGGCAGTTGGCGTACGGTGGAGACGGTGCACGATCTGGCCGGCATCGGGCGGCATGTGATCGGAATCGTCTGAGCGCGATAGCGCGCAGAGCTTCGGCGCGGGCGGGGAGCGCAGGCGGAATGCCTGCGTCTTTCCGCCTTTTCGCTAGGGCGATGCAGGGCATGACGGCAATTCGGACGTTAAAATGACATGGGGCGTTTTGTAGCCTACAATATAGATAAAGACAAATACAAAGAGAAGCCGACGGGACTGTAACGGGGTCTGCAAGGCGCAAGAGGGAATAACCGGCCTTGAACAGGCTTTTCGGAGGAACCGTACGATTATGATTACGAAATGGAAACATACCGATTGGGCTCTTATTGTTGTGCTGCTGATGATGATGGGAATCTGTATTCCCGTCGTCCACAGCGCGGTCGCGAACAGCGACAAGTTCAGAGGGCTGGATACCCAGATGATCTTCTATTACATTCTGGGATTCGGCGTGATCTTCTTCATGACGCTCGTCGATTACCGGCTGTACGTCAAATATTTCTGGCTGGTCTACGGCGGAGGCCTGCTGCTCCTGCTGCTTACGTTAACGCCGCTCGGCCAGACGCAGAACGGCGCTCAAGGCTGGCTCAAGCTCGGACCGATCGGCATGCAGCCGGCAGAGCTGTTCAAACTGGCTTTGGTCATTACGCTGGCTTCGCTGCTGGCCAAGCGCAACAAAGACAAGTTGAGTTTTCTCTCCGACGTGATCCCGATCGGCATCGTGGCTTTCATTCCGTTCGCCGTCGTCATGCTTCAGAACGACTTGGGGAACGCGCTGAGTTACGTATTGATTCTGCTCGGTCTGCTGTGGATCGGCAACTTGAAGTTCACGCATGCGCTGCTGATCCTCGTGCTGGGGGTCGGAATGTTGGTCGGCGGCATCAAAGCGTACGTCACCTATCATGATCAGATCTCCGATTTCATGACGAATACGCTGCATCGCGCGCACTGGTTGGATCGGATCGATCCGTGGCTCATGCCGGACGAAGCCAGTCGGGACGCTTCTTGGCAGACCAAGAACGGCAAGTTCGCCATCGCGGGCGGAGGCATGCTCGGTCAAGGATACATGAAAGGCGAGATGGTGCAAAATCCGAACGGATCGCTTGTGCCGTATACGTACTCCGATTCCATCATCGTCGTGATCGGCGAAGAATTCGGATTTGTCGGCATTTCGTTCCTGCTGGCGCTGTATTTTATCCTGATTCATCGGATGATCGTGATCGCGCTGGAATGCAGGGACAAAGTCGGATCTTACATCATCGTCGGGATCGTGGCGATGTTCATGTATCAGATCTTCGAAAATATCGGCATGTTCATCGGACTGATGCCGCTGACGGGGATCACGCTGCCGTTCGTCAGCTACGGCGGCACGTCGCTCTTGATCAATATGGCGAGTATCGGCGTGGTGATGAGCATCCGGGCGAGCACGCGCGACGAAGCTTCCAAAGACGAGTTCTCGCACCTCAAAGAATCGGACGGCAAGAAGGACGACGGAGGCTTGCGCGCGCTTCGCGGCGCGGTAGGCAAGATGATGGGACGCTCGCGCAAAACGGGCAAAACGGGAACGGCGGAGTAAACGGCACCGATCGGACGGCCGAATAAGCAAGCGTACGATCGAGAGATTGCGAAGAAAGCGTAGAACGGCGCGGGCGGAACGATTCGTCCGACTATCAACCGACACGCGGCGGCGAAGACCGGCGCGTGCGACCGGGAGGCTGCGACGATGCTAAGCAAGATCAAAAATATTGACTGGGCTCTTGTCACGATTCTGCTGATCTTTATGGGAATCTGTATTCCGGTCGTGCACAGCGCGATTACGAACAGCAAAGCGGACGTTCTTACGGCTTCGGCTTTTAAAATGGCGGTGTATTACGTAGCCGGTTTTGTCGCCTTTTTTGCCGTAGCGTTCTTCCCTTACAAATGGTTAATCAAATATGCCGTCTATGTGTATATGTTGGGGATCGGCCTGCTCTTGCTGGTCTGGACGCCGCTGCGCATGTCGCTTAACGGCGCGGACGGCTGGATCGGATTCAAAGGGTTCAGTCTGCAGCCGGCCGAGGCGTTCAAACTAGTCTTGATCGTGACTCTGGCCGCTTATCTGGTTCGCAAGCAGAAAGACAAACTCGGTTTCTGGAAAGATATCGTGCCGGCGGGATTTATCGTGCTGATTCCTTTCGGGTTGGTGGTTCTGCAAAACGACTTGGGCAACGCGTTATGCTATCTGGTAATCTTGGTCGGCTTGCTGTGGATCGGAAACATGAAATATACGCAGGCGCTGCTCTTTCTGGTATTGGCGGGAAGTATGCTGTTCGGCGGCATTCATGCGTATAAGACGTACCACGAACAGATTACCGACTTTCTGGGAGAATCGGGGCGCGCTCACTTCTTAGCCCGGATCGATGCGTGGCTGCTGCCCGACCAAGCCAGCAAAGACGACATCTATCAGATCGAAAGAGCGCAGCTTGCGATCGGCAACGGCGGAATGCTGGGCAAAGGCTATATGAAAGGCGAACTTTCCGGACGCGTGCCGTATACGTATGCCGACTCCGTCATTTCGGTCATCGCCGAAGAATTCGGCTTCGTCGGCATGGCGGTCCTGCTGCTGCTCTACTTCATTCTGATTCACCGTATGATCTTGATCGCGTTGGAATGCCGGGAACGGGCCGGCCCGTACATCATCGTCGGGATCGTGGCGATGTTCATGTACCAGATCTTCGAGAATATCGGCATGTTCATGGGGCTGATGCCGCTGACCGGCGTCACGCTTCCGTTTATCAGTTACGGCGGCACCTCGTTGATCATCAACATGGCGTGTATCGGAGTCGTCATGAGCATCCACTTCGCCAACAAAAAGCATCAGGCGGAAGAAAACGTGCTGAGAACGGATCATTTGGACGACGGGGAGAAAAAAGAAAACAAAAAGCGCAAGTTTAAAATTCCTAATCTGAAATTTTGATCCGCTTCAGGAGCGAAATCGAAGCAGAAGGCGAAAAGGCAGAGAAAGGAAACGACCATGAACGCAGGCAAAGATTCGAACAAAAAGACCCTGATCTGGGAAGTTGCCGACCTAGGTTCCACGGGGAACAACGCGGCCGGAACGCGTCCGTCGGCCGAGACGGATTCAACGGCAAAGGCCGAAACGGGGCCTGCCGATTCCGGCATTCGGGCGGCGGCGGCGCTGCTGGCCGAAGGCAAGCTGGTCGCTTTTCCGACCGAGACGGTGTACGGTCTGGGCGGAGACGCGCGCAGCACGGCGGCCGTCGAAGGCATCTTCGCCGCCAAAGGCCGTCCGTCGGACAATCCGCTGATCGTGCATATCGCCGATCGCGCCGAATTGGACGCGTTCGTGCTCGAAGTGTCCGAAGCGGACGAGAAGCTGATGGACGCGTTCTGGCCCGGACCGCTGACGTTGGTCCTGCCGGTGCGCCCCGGCGCGCTGTCGCCGCGGGTCACGGCGGGGCTGGATACGGTGGCCGTGCGGATGCCGGACCACGGCATCGCCCTGGCGCTGATCCGCGCGTCGGGCTGTCCGCTCGCGGCGCCCAGCGCGAACCGTTCGGGACGCCCCAGCCCTACGCTCGCGCGGCATGTGCGCGAAGATCTGGACGGCCGCATCGACGGGATTGTCGATGGAGGCCCGGCCGGCGTGGGCGTCGAGTCGACCGTCGTGCGGACGAACGCCGCAGGCGGCGCGACCGTGCTGCGCCCGGGCGGGATTCCGGCCGAGGAACTCGGCCGGGTGCTCGGCGCGGAAGTGCGCGCCGTGGCCGCGGACGCGTCCGCGGACATCGACCCCGCCGCGGCCGCGGCG
>NZ_NJDE01000003.1 GCF_002205895.1 Saccharibacillus sp. O23 | reverse complement strand
CACCCTCTCAGGTCGGCTACGCATCGTCGCCTTGGTGAGCCATTACCCCACCAACTAGCTAATGCGCCGCAGGCCCATCTCTCAGTGACAGCTTGCGCCGTCTTTCCTCGTCTCTTCATGCGAAGAAACGATGTATCCGGTATTAGCATCCGTTTCCGGAAGTTATCCCAGTCTGAAAGGCAGGTTGCCTACGTGTTACTCACCCGTCCGCCGCTAACTATCAGAAGAAGCAAGCTTCTTCATCAAGTCCGCTCGACTTGCATGTATTAGGCATGCCGCCAGCGTTCGTCCTGAGCCAGGATCAAACTCTCCATTAAAGTTGCGACCCGAAGGTCGGCTTATCAAGAAAGCACCATGTGCTCGTTTAAAACGTGGCGATTCTCGATTGCTCAAGAACCTTTTATTCTCACGATGACCGAAGCCATCGTTGTTCACTCGTTATCCAGTTTTCAAAGAACAAACTCGGTATTTCTCGTTTCCGCCGCTCAGTGTTTCTCGCAGCAGCAACTCTTATATATTAGCACGTTCGTTTTCGTTTTGCAAGCCTTTTTTGAAATATTTTTTTCAGGCTCTTTCGAACCGTTCATCCGATTTCCTTTTTCGACTCGCTCGCTTTTTCGAACCGCACCGGCGCTCTCTCAAGGCCGTTCCTAGAATATATCATGTGGGCATCAAGAAAGCAAGCATTTTTTCCGACTTTATCGATTAAACTTCAAAAAAGGCCGCCCTATACAGCAGGGAAGCCTTTTAGTTAGCATTTTGATTGTATGGTCGGCTCTGTCTCTCTGATCGGAACCGCTTCTTTACTATAGAGTTATAGCACTTCCATGATAAACAGATTTCGATTCTGAATCAGATTGATGATCTCGCCGTTACTCGAGACGATCGGCCGCGTAGGTTGATGCGCATCGGCGTAGACGATCTCTCCCATTCTTCGATTGCTCAGTTTGACTCGCGTACCGAGCGATAACTGCGTCGTATGCTGAATCAACAGACGGACGATCGCAGGGTCCAGCCTGCCGAACGAATCTTGTTGAAGCTGCTCCAACACCAAATAAGGAGAAGTCGCTCCGCGATAACGACGATCCAGCGTCATGGCATGAAAAATATCGGCCACGGCAACGATCTTCGAATATACGTGGAGTTTTTCGCCCGTCAGTTTAAACGGATAACCGCTGCCGTCGATACGCTCGTGATGCTGCAAGGCCGCCAACAGAACGCCTTCCTGTAAGGCAGTCGCGTTTTTGAGGATCTGATAGCCGTAAGTCGTATGGTTGTTCATCTCCATCTTCTCGTCCGCAGTCAGAGGTTCCGGTTTGTGCAGAATGGCAGGCGGTACTTTGACCTTGCCGATATCGTGCAGCAGTCCGGCAAGCGCGACTTGAATCCAGTTTTTCTGCGGGATGTCCATCCAACGTGCCAGCATATATGAAGTCAGCGCGCAAAGAACCGCCTGATGGTAGACGTAATCGTGTTTATCCGGCATACGAGGCGTAAATCCGAGAATCCGGTACCCCTGAATTTGTTCGATCAATTTTTCCAACTGCGCGCGCCATTGAAAGATCGGAATCTCCATGCCCAATACGGAAGGAAAACCGGTCTTGATCAATGCTACGGTTTGTTCGTATTCTTCGATAAAGCTGCGCTCTTTACGGTTAGGCTGCGTTCTTCCCGGTTCCGTGCTTTGGGATTGGGCGGCGTCTTCTTTTCCGCTCGGCTTGGAAGCCGCTTTTTCTTTTTCTTCAGCGGTATCTTGAATCTCGACCTCTTCGATCATAAATGCGCGAAGGATCTCCAGATCTCTCGGAAACAGCACTCTGCCTTTTTGAAAAAGCAGATTCCCTCTACTCGTAAACACGTTCGCTACAATTTTCTTGCCTGCTTCAAGCTCGCTTACGGCTATGCTTACTATGGCACACCCCTCCTTTATTGCGATAAAACGTTCACGATATTTATTTTTCCTGATCATTTCGATTATATGTCGTGATGCCAAGCGCAACAATACCAAAAATGTACCAAATCATCTTTCGGCAAAATCGGCGGATTTCTATATAAGCGGCCGGATGCCGTTATCGAATGCCGTTATCGAATGCCGTTCGATGAAAAAAGGGAAGTCCCGTCGGACTTCCCTTTTGGATCCTTCTATTCGACTTGCCGAAAATCCGTTACTCTTCTGTTTCTGTTTCTGCGTCGGATTCTTCTTCTTGCGGAGCCTCCGCGTCGGATGTCGGCAGAACCGTTCCCGCTTGTCCTTCGGCAAATTCGCCTTCTTCCAACTCGTCTTCGATCGGTTCTTCGCTCTTGTCGATTCGGCAGACCGTCGCTACCGCGTCGTCTTCGCGCGTCTGGATCAATCTCACGCCTTGCGTATTGCGGCCCATCGTGGAGATGCCGTCCATGCTCGTACGGATCAGGGTACCGCTCGTCGTGATGATCATCAAGTCCTCTTCGGCCTTGACGACCTTCAAGCTCGCGACCGAACCGTTACGATCCGTCACGTTGATCGTCTTGATGCCTTTGCCGCCCCGGCTTTGGATGCGGTATTCGGATTCCGGCGTTTTCTTGCCGTAACCTTTGCTCGTGACGATCAAGACTTCGCGGCCCTGCTTCACGACGTCCATGCCGATCACCGTGTCGCCTTCTTCCAGCGAGATGCCTTTGACGCCCGTCGCGCCGCGGCCCATCGAACGTACGTCGCCTTCCTTGAACCGAATCGACAGACCCGAGGAAGTCCCCATGATGATCTCCTGTTCGCCGTCCGTCAGTTTCGCGCCGATCAGCGAGTCGTCTTCGCGCAGATTGATCGCGATCAGTCCGCCTTTGCGAATGTTCGAGTAATCGGTTAGCGGCGTCTTCTTCACGATGCCTTGGCAGGTCGCGAAGAACAAGTAACGATCTTCTTTGAATTCGTTCACCGAAATGACCGCGTTGACCGATTCGCCCTGTTCGATCTGGATCAGGTTGATGACCGGAGTCCCGCGCGCCGTCCGGCTCAGCTCCGGAATCTCGTAAGCTTTGATCCGGTAAACTTTGCCGCGGTCCGTGAAGAACAGCAGATGGTTATGGGAATTGGTCGCGAAAAGATGTTCGACAAAGTCTTCGTCTTTCGTGCCCATTCCTACGACGCCGCGTCCGCCGCGTTTCTGGCTGCGATACGTGGTTGCCGGAAGACGCTTGATATAACCCGTATGGGAAATGGTGATGACCACTTCTTCCTGCGGGATAAGGTCTTCGTCCAGAATGCTGTCTTCGCCGACCGTAATCTCGCTGCGACGCTCGTCGGCATAACGTTCTTTGATATCGTTCAATTCTTCGCTGATGATATCGAGCAGCAGCTTCTCGTCGGCGAGAATGGCTTTGTATTCGCTGATCTTGGCGAGCAGCTCGTTATACTCGTTCTCGATCTTCTCGCGTTCCAGACCGGTAAGACGCTGCAAACGCATATCGAGAATAGCCTGCGTCTGCTCCTGGCTCAATTCGAAACGTTCCGTCAACTGTTCGCGAGCGGCGTCGGCCGTCTGCGAACCGCGGATGATCGAGATGACTTCGTCCAGATGATCGAGCGCTTTGCGCAGACCGTCCAAGATGTGGGCGCGCGCTTCGGCTTTCTTGAGATCGAATTCCGTCCGGCGGCGCACGACCACTTTCTGGTGCTCCAGATAGTGATACAGCACGTCCCGCAGATTGAGGATCTTCGGTTCGTTATTGACGATCGCCAGCATATTGACGCCGAACGTCGACTGCATGGCGGTATGGCGATACAAATTATTCAGCACGACGCTAGGATTCACGTCGCGGCGCAGCTCGATAACGATACGCATCCCCGTGCGGTCGGACTCGTCGCGCAGATCGGTAATGCCGTCCAGACGCTTCTCGCGTACCAGCTCGGCGATCTTCTCGACCAGACGCGCTTTGTTGACCTGATAAGGAATCTCCGTTACGACAATGCGAGCCTTGTTGCCGGTCTCTTCGATCTCGGCTTTCGCGCGCATCGTGATCGATCCGCGTCCCGTCTGGTAAGCCTGACGGATGCCCGAACGGCCCAAGATGTAACCTGCGGTCGGGAAGTCCGGCCCTTGAATATAATCCATCAGCTCAAGCGGCGTCAGATCCGGATTTTCGATCAACGCCTGAACGCCGTCGATGACTTCGCCCAAGTTATGCGGCGGGATGTTGGTGGCCATGCCGACCGCGATGCCCGATACGCCGTTGACGAGCAGGTTCGGATAACGTGCCGGCAGCACGACCGGTTCTTGTTCTTCGCCGTCGTAGTTCGGTTGGAAGTCGATCGTTTCTTTGTTGATGTCGCGCAGCAGCTCCATCGCGAGCTTGGACAGACGCGCTTCGGTATAACGCATCGCCGCGGCGCCGTCGCCGTCGACGGAACCGAAGTTGCCGTGGCCGTTGACCAGCATGTAACGCATGGAGAAATCCTGCGCCATGCGGACCATCGTTTCGTACACGGCCGAATCGCCGTGCGGGTGGTATTTACCGATAACTTCGCCGACGATTCTCGCCGACTTCTTGTGAGGTTTGTCCGGCGACATGCCGAGTTCGGACATCGCGTAGAGCACGCGTCTGTGAACCGGCTTCAGGCCGTCCCGCACATCCGGCAGCGCGCGGCTGACGATAATGCTCATTGCATAGTCCATAAAGGATTCGCGCATTTCCGTGCTGATATCCCGATCTATAACCTGCGTTCTTTGTTCTTCCGCCATGACTGCCTCCTTCTATCATTGGATGCTGTTCGCGTTTCCCGCTTCGACCCGCGAGAAACGACTGGAAACGCATCTTGAGTCCTGCATAAGCATACGGTGGATTGATTGTGTATGTTGAAAGTAAAGCCTTGAAAAGGTCCTGCAAACGCTCGGAATACGAGGTTTCCACATCCTTATTATTATACCATCAATCCAAACAAATGTCCGTATTTTGTACCGGAAAAACCGCTTGAAAAAAGGTTTTTTCTTCGACCCGAAACGTTTGCGGCAAAAAGAAAAGGCGAACCCGAAACGGGCCGCCTTTTCTGAAAACCGTTCCGCTTCGCGGACAAGGGCTGCGTTAAATATCCAGGTTCTTTACGTAACGCGCATGCTCGTTAATAAAGTCCCGACGCGGCTCGACGTTGTCGCCCATCAGCGTGTCGAAGATGGAATCGGCAATCATCGCGTCGCCGATCGACACTTGCATCATCGTGCGCGCTTCCGGGTCCATCGTGGTTTCCCACAGCTGTCCCGGGTTCATCTCGCCCAGACCTTTATAACGCTGAACGTTGACTTTGGCGCCTTCGCCGAAGCTCGCGATAATCTCGTCGCGTTCCGCTTCGCTGCCGGCGTACAGCACGGTCTTGTTGCGCTCGATCTTGTACAGCGGCGGCTGCGCGATGTACACGTAGCCCGCTTCGATGATCTGACGCATGTAGCGGTAGAAGAACGTCAGCAGCAGCGTACGAATATGCGCGCCGTCGACGTCGGCATCGGTCATGATGACGACTTTGTGGTACCGGGCTTTGGAGATATCGAAGTCTTCGCCGATGCCCGTTCCGATCGCCGTGATGATCGCCCGTACTTCCGCGTTCGACAGAATGCGGTCCAGACGCGCTTTCTCGACGTTCAGGATCTTGCCTCGGATCGGCAGAATCGCTTGGAAATGACGATCGCGACCTTGTTTCGCCGAACCGCCCGCGGAGTCCCCTTCGACGATATACATTTCGCAGATCGAAGCGTCTTTCGACGAGCAGTCCGCCAGTTTGCCCGGCAGGGCGCTGACTTCGAGCACGCTCTTGCGGCGCGTCAATTCGCGCGCGCGTTTGGCGGCATCGCGGGCTCTGGCCGCTTGCAGACCTTTTTCGAGAATGCGTTTGGCCGAAGCCGGATTCTCGTTCAGGAAATCGGTCAGCTTCTCGGAGAACAGCGATTCCACGATCCCGCGGACTTCGCTGTTGCCCAGCTTGGTCTTGGTCTGTCCTTCGAACTGCGGTTCCGGAATCTTGACGGAAATGATCGCCGTCAGACCTTCGCGCACGTCGTCGCCGGTCAGGTTGTTGCTCGCGTCTTTGACCAGGCCGGAGCGGCGCGCGTAATCGTTGATGATCCGCGTGAGCGCGCTCTTGAAGCCCGATTCGTGCGTGCCGCCTTCGTGCGTGTGGATATTGTTCGCGAACGAATAGATATTTTCCGTATAGCCTTCGTTGTACTGCAAAGCGATCTCGACCGCGATCATGTCGCGTTGTCCTTCGACGTAGATCGGCTGCTCTTGAATGACTTCTTTGTTCTGGTTCAGGAATTCGACGTATTCGCTGATCCCGCCTTCGTAGTGGAACGAGGCGCTCTCGCCGGAACGTTCGTCCTTCAGCGAAATCTTGATGCCTTTGTTCAAGAATGCCAGCTCGCGAATCCGCGTAAGCAGCGTCGAGTAGACGAATACGGTCGTTTCCGTGAAGATCTGCGGGTCCGGTTGGAAAGTAGTCGTCGTTCCCGTATCTTCTTCGTCCGTCTCGCCGATCACGCGCAGGTCGTACTGCGGCGCGCCGTAGCGGTACTCCTGCTCGTAGATCTTGCCGTCGCGTCTGACTTTGACCACGACCTTCTCGGACAACGCGTTCACGACCGAGACGCCGACGCCGTGCAGGCCGCCCGAGACTTTGTATCCGCCGCCGCCGAATTTGCCGCCCGCGTGCAGGACGGTCATGACGACTTCGAGCGCCGGACGTTTCAGCTTGGGATGTTCGCCGACCGGGATGCCCCGGCCGTTGTCGATCACGGTTACGCTGTTGTTCTCGTGCACGATCACCTGAATATGGTCACAGTAGCCGGCGAGCGCTTCGTCGATACTGTTGTCCACGACTTCCCATACGAGATGGTGGAGGCCTCTTTCGCTCGTCGAACCGATGTACATCCCCGGCCGTTTGCGTACAGCTTCCAATCCTTCGAGGACCTGTATCTGACTGGCATCATATGCTTGTTGATCCATTGACATGCTTCGTTCACCCACTCCTGTATTTTGTGAAATTGTGAGAAAAGAATACGAAACGCCCGCTCCCGAAGCCTTAGGACGAGACGGCATCGGGAAGGGCGGCGTATAGGAAAAAGTTCATGATCGGCGCGCGGCGAATGCCGTCGCTAAACGAAACCGACGGTCAAATGCCCGCGCTGAATGTCTTGGAACGCTTTTTGAGCGTTGCTGACGAAATCGGCGAATAATACACGACCGATTTGGTGACGACGATGGATTTGGCTTCCTCTTCGCCGATCGTTTCCACCTTTTTGCTTTCTTTGGCGGCGGTAACGAACTGTTTGGAGATTCGGGAAGACTTTTCGATCGAAACGTCGAAGATGGCGATCAATTCCGAAGAACGAATGATTTTTTCGCCGCCGAGATGAATATACATGAACCCGCAACCTCCCTGACCGTAGCTCTAGGATTCGACATGTCCTTCGCTGACCTGATAAATATGCGCGCCCTGCAGTTTCTCCGCATGGATCGTCTCGATCCCGGTCGCGGTGATAAACGTTTGCACTCGGCTCTGGAACGTTTCGATCAGCTGCGTCTGCCGGTAAGGGTCAAGCTCCGACAGCACGTCGTCGAGCAGCAGAATCGGGTATTCCCCGATTTCTTCGTGAATAAGTTCGATCTCCGCCAGCTTAAGCGAGAGCGCGGTGGTGCGCTGCTGGCCTTGAGAACCGAAATTGTGGACTTCTTTGTCGTTGATGAAAAAGCTCAGGTCGTCCCGATGAGGTCCGGCAAGCGTCGTTCCTCTACGGATTTCCTGGTCGCGCACTTGTGATAATTTTATCATAAATTGTTCCAATAAGACAGCTTCATCTTCCTCTTCGGGCTCGCCGAACGAAGGCACGTAACGCAGCATCAGACTCTCGCTCCCGCCGGTTATCCCCTTGTGGATATCTTGCGCCCAGATCTGGAGCTTGCGGATAAACCGTTTGCGGCGCCGGACGATGTTCGCTCCGTGTTCGGCAAGCTGTTCGTTCCAAATCTCCATCATGACCGGGTCGGGCGTTTTGCCGTACGACTGCTTGAGCATGTTGTTGCGCTGAAGAAGCACCTTCTGGTACTGCTGAAGATGGAACAGATAGCTCGGCTGCACCTGTCCGATCTCCATATCGAGAAAACGACGGCGGATGCCCGGGGTGCCTTTGACGATCTCCAGATCTTCGGGCGCGAACATGACGGCGTTCAGCGTACCGATAAAGTCGCTCAGTTTGCGCTGCTCCAGCCCGTTGATCTTCGCTTTTTTTCCTTTGGGAGACAACGTCAGTTCGAGATGCACGTTTCCGTACTTTTTCTCCACGTTGCAGCCGGCATAAGCGCTGTCTTCGCCGAAAGCGATCAGCTCGCGGTCTTTGGACGTCCGATGCGATTTGGTCAGCGCCAGCACGAACAACGATTCCAGCATATTGGTCTTCCCTTGAGCGTTGCGGCCGATCATCAGGTTCACGCTGCCGAAGTTTTCCAGTTTCAGTTCGCCGTAATTGCGGTAATTCTTGAGTGCGATGTCTCTAACTTGCACGTGATTTCGATTCCTCCTGTGCGTCCGCCGCAAAAATGAAGACGAGGCCCGCCTGCTGCTACGCAAAGCCGCCCCGTCTGTGTGGATCACCCGCCGTTTGCGGATGTCGTACGTGTCTTCGCGATCGACGCCGCGGCGAACGGGAGGGAAATCAGTCTTCCCGCGCCACTTTGAACGATCCTTCGCCTTCGACTTCGACCGTATCGCCGGGATACAGTTTGCGTCCGCGGCGTTCTTCGCTTTCTCCGTTGACTTTGACCAAGCCTTCGGCGATCAGCATCTTGGCGCTGCCGCCGGTGGAAATGCAGTTGGCCAGCTTCAGAAACGTGTCGAGCTTGATATATTCCGTGCGGATGGATACTTCATTCATCATTTTGCCTTCCTTTCGGTGCGGTGTCAAAGGAAAAGACATGGCGGCTCCCAGGGAAGTTCCGTTACGATCGCTTGTTGAAATCGGGAAGTTTGATTGAATTTTCGCGGTATCTTCCCGATTTCAAAGGCGAACGAAGCGTATACTTCCGAAGTGCATTTCTCCGAAATGCTTCAGCTCCTACACTGGAACTTCCCTCTGCGCCTTCTTGTCTTTTCTTGTTTTATATTATTTATTACATGAATTAATTCGTCGTCCGGTAAGGCAGGATGATATACAAACTGCGGCTGTCGTCGGTCGGTTCGATGATGATCGGACTCATCACGCCGGTAAAGCGGATGGTCAGTTGATCGCTTTCGATGACTTTCAGCACGTCGAGCATATATTTCGAGTTGAACGACAAACGAAGTTGTTCGCCTTCGAACTCGGAAAGTTCGATTTCTTCTTTGACGCGACCGAGCTCGGTGGAGCTGGACGAGATCTCGAGTCCGCCTTGTTCCATCGTCTGCATGCGGACGATGTTCGTCTTCTCTTCGCGCGACAGCAGATAAGCGCGGTCGATCGCTTCGCTCAGCTTCTTCGTGTCCAGCAGCAGGCGGGTCTTGTGGCTGGAAGGGATGATCTTCGACGTATCCGGGTACAAGCCGTCGAGGATCCGCGAGTAGAACAGCACGCGATCGACTTTGAACAAGACTTGGTTATCGGCCACGACGATATCCACAAGGGTATTCTGATCCGGAATGATCTTGCTCAACTCGTTCAGCGTTTTGCCGGAGATGACGATGTTGTTGAACTCGACGTCTTCCGCGCCTTCGAGCCGAACCGTGCGCGTCGCCAGACGGTGGCGGTCCGTCGCGACGAATTTGAGTTGGCCTTCTTTGAGGCTCCACATGACCCCCGTCAAGATCGGCGTCGTCTCCTGCGTGGAGATCGAGAAACCGGTCTGGCGGATCATATGCCGCAGCAGGTCGCCGGGAACGGAGAGAACGCGGTTCTCTTCGATGCTCGGCAGCACCGGGAACTCTTCCGGGTCCAGTCCGACCAGTTGAATGTCCGTCGCGCCCGCGCGGATAAAGGTCTGGAACCCGCTGCCCACTTCCATTTCGATCTCCGAAGTCGGCAGTTTTTTGATAATTTCCACGAAAAATTTAGCAGGGAGCACGACGCTGCCCACTTTATCCACCGTCACGACGGTTTTGTTGTCTTCTTCGGCCGGAATAAAAGCTTGGATCGAAATATCCGTGTCGCTGGCGGTCAAAGTGACGCCGTGGTAAGCCACGTCGAATTTGATCCCTCCGAGGATCGGAATAGTCGTCCGGCTGGAAATGGCTTTGGATACGTGTTGAATGGCGTCGCTGAGGTGCGATTTGGAAATGCTGATCTTCATCTCGTCACTCCTGTAATAGATAATATATTCTTTAAGATCTTTATAGTAAAAGTAGTAGGGGCCCTGCATATGTGGATAACTCTACAAAATGCCCGACAAACATAACAAACTAAGCCTATCCACATGTTGATAAGTTGTGCATAGGCTTTTTGTTTATTCAGGAAGGGTTTTTGATTTTCTCCGTTAGGCTGTGGACAACTTTGGACAGCTCTTGATCGTTTTTGATCGAATGGGAGATCTTCTCGTGCGCGTGAATGACGGTCGTATGGTCGCGTCCGCCGAACGCTTCGCCGATCTTCGGAAGCGAGTAGTCCGTCAGCTCGCGGGACAGATACATGGCGACTTGGCGCGGAAACGCGATCGCTTTGGTCCGTTTTCTCGCCTTGAAGTCTTCCATTCGGAGATTGTAGTATTCGCCGACCCGCTGCTGGATATCCTGAATGGTGATGATCCGCGGCCGGCTGGACGGAATGATGTCTTTCAACGCTTCGGCCGCCAGATGCGCGGTCACGTCCTGATTCGTCAGCGAAGAATACGCGACGACGCGAATCAGCGCCCCTTCAAGCTCCCGAATGTTGGTGTCGATCTGATTGGCGATGTACATCATCGCTTCGTTCGGCACGTCCAAATTTTCCGCCCGCGCTTTTTTCCGCAGGATCGCGATCCGCGTCTCCAGATCCGGAGGCTGGATATCCGTGATCAATCCCCATTCGAACCTCGAACGCAGCCGTTCTTCCAAGGTCGGAATCTCTTTCGGCGGCCGGTCGCTGGAGATGATGATCTGTTTGCTCTCCTCGTGCAGCGCGTTGAACGTATGGAAGAATTCCTCCTGCGTCGACTCTTTGCCCGCGATGAACTGAATATCGTCGATCAGCAGAATATCGATGTTCCGATACTTGTTCCGGAAACTCTCGCCGCGGTTGTCGCGGATCGAGTTGATGAATTCGTTCGTGAATTTCTCCGAAGAGATGTACACGACGCGGCTGCTCGGATTGTGCTGCAAAATATAATGTCCGATCGCGTGCATCAAATGCGTTTTTCCCAGTCCCACGCCTCCGTACAGGAACAGGGGATTGTAGGCTTTCGCCGGCGCCTCGGCGACGGCGAGCGACGCCGCATGGGCAAAACGGTTGCCCGAGCCGATGACGAACGTGTCGAACGTGTACTTGGGATTCAGCATGTTGGCGTTCGGTTCGACGCTGCTGGTTACCGGCGTCGGCGCCGGCGCGGCCGGTTTCTGCTGAAGTTCTTCCTCGCGTCCGGGTTCTTCGATGACGAATTTGACCGTGACGCTGCGTCCGAGCACGTCAAAAGCCACCTGCGCCACAAGTTTGGTATACCGGCTTTCCAGCCATTCTACGGCAAAGGTCGTGGGTGCGGACACGGTCAACGAGCCTTGCGTAAGCTGGATCGCCTGGGTCGCTTTGAACCAGGTGTCGAAGCTGGGTTTGCTCAGCTTTGTTTGGATGATGGATAAAATCTGCTGCCACAATTGAGCGGTATGGCTGTCCACAAACTGTCACTCCTTTGAAATCATACGATGTGGCTTGAGCCGTAGCGTCCGCCGAGAATTTATCTGGAAATAGTATAGGTAAGCCGAGCGCGGGTTATCCCCAATGCTAAGAATTATGGGAACAAAAAAAGAAGGATAAACTGAAATTGTTCACAACGTTATCCACAGATTGTTGATAATATGGAGGCTAAAACCGGATATTCACATCGAAAAGTAATCTAATCATAGCAAAAGAAGCCGGTCATTTCAACGGTTGGCGCTATTTTATCCACAAATCCAAGAACTTGTGCATAAGACATATCCACACCACTAGATATTGTTCATAACGTGTTTAAAATCGAGTTGTGAATAAATCGGCGTCTCGAAACTATGCACAGGCCAAAAGGCAATATCGTGGAAAACCGGATTACGCAAAAACGTGGTTTCGAACTGGAAGCCGGGCAGGGCGCGGAAAGCCGAAATTGTGGATAACTCGGATCGAACGAAAACGAACCGGGAAAGCCGCAGAGCGAAAATCGAAGGCGCGGATCCGGAAGATCGGAAAAGAGGGAGCGGAAGCGGCGAACAAGAAAAACGCGAAAAAGGGAAGGGGCCGAACAGCGAGCCGATAAAACCGAACCGAAAGAGGGAGCAGGAGCGTTTGCAGCCGGCTCGGTTGTCTGGTACAGAGCGAAACGGCGTTAATACAGAAATTCGAACCGGAGCAACCGAGCGGACGCCGAAAGAGGGAGAGGACGAAGAAGCGCGGCCGACAAAAAGAGGGAGAAGAGACAAAATGGATTCGGCTGCAAAAACGGAGCGCTTTTTCCGATAAAGAAGAGCAGGAGCCGCAAAATCCGGACGATCCGGGCTGCCGAAAGAAGCGGAGCCGAGCGTTTTCCAGCCTGCCGGATGTTTGCCGTACAAAGCTGCGATCTACGGCCTGAATTTGCCTTTCCTTATATAGAAGGTTTTCCGCCTGCCTTTTTTCGCAAAAAAAGAGGGAGGAAACGCTTGAAGATGTCTTGACTTTGCTGGAAACGCGTGATTAAATGATAAAAGGCATGTTCTGCGAGAAGAAGAACGAATGTGTGTTATTATATCGGTTTCGCATTTTGCAAAACCTGTACTACCCGCAAAAGGAGGTGCTATTGTAATGGGTCCTACTTTCAAACCAAACACCCGCAAGCGTAAAAAGGTGCACGGATTCCGTAAAAGAATGAGCACGAAAAACGGCCGTAAGGTGCTGGCTGCTCGTCGTCTCAAAGGCAGAAAAGTGCTGAGCGCGTAAGCCTAGGCACATGAGCGAAGACCACCTCAAGGTGGTCTTTTTTTTCTTAGACAAAGGGGACGCGAGAAAAGGTGCAAAAAAAGCTACGATTACGGAACCGAGCCGAGTTTACCCGCGTATACCGCCATGGCAAGTCATTTGCGAACCGGCAGCTGGTCCTCTATTGGTTTCATAAACGGGATGTCGATCGGTTCCGCATGGGCGTGTCGGTCAGCAAAAAAGTGGGCAATGCGGTCGTTCGGAACCGGATGCGCCGTTTAATGAAAGAAATCGTCCGGCACCATGCCGACGAAATCGTCGATCATGTCGATCTGGTCTTCATCGTCCGCAAAGGGGCGCTCGACCTGGATTACAAAGAGCTGGAGAAAAGCGTGCTGCACGTGCTTCGCAAATCCTCGCTGCTCAAACGCAAAAGCCGTTAGGCGGCAGCCGGGGATCGAGCAAGTGAAGCGCTTTTTTGCGTTTCAAATGATGGGCTAATTATGGTATGATTTTCACAACTGCAAGCGCTGTGCCTCTGGCGGCACCGAGCCTTACGGGAGTGCAGGAACATGAAGGTCAAGAGAGGGGTTATCTAGTGTCTCATTTGTTCAAACGCAGGGGGAAGTGGCTGCTTATCATCGCCGCGGTCCTGCTGATCGCCGTCCTTGCGGGATGTACGCCGACGAATACGGCCCTGCATACGACGGAAGACCTGAAAAACAGCGGAAGCTTCTGGCGCAGCAATGTGGTCTATTGGTTCTCGCTCGCGCTTGATACGTTCGCGAAGTGGTTCGGCGGCCAATACGGGTTCGCGGTCCTTCTGCTCGTGCTGATCGTGCGTACGCTGATTCTGCCGCTGACCATCAAGTCGGTCAAGAGCTCGAAAGCGATGCAAGCGATCCAACCGGAAATGCAGAAGCTCAAAGAGCAGTTCAAAGACGATCCGCAGCGCATGCAGCAGGAGCAGATGCGTCTGTTCCAAGAGAACAAGGTCAATCCGGCCGCAGGCTGTCTGCCGTTGATCATTCAGATGCCGATCTTTATCGCGCTGTACAATGCCATCATCTATAACAGCGACCTGGCCCAGCATTCCTTCTTGTGGATGCAGCTCGGGAAGCCGGACATCCCGCTGACGTTGTTCGCGGCGGCGACGACATTCCTGCAAACTTGGCTGATGATGCGTCAAAATCCGGCGCAGCAGCAAGGTCCGATGCAGTTCATGTTGTTCGTGTATCCGGTGCTGATCTTCTTCATGGGTTATCAATTCCCGTCCGCCCTCCCGCTCTACTGGGCAATGAGTAACGTGTATACCATCGTGCAGAACTTCTTCTTGTATCGCAAAAAAGATCCGAAAGCCGCGGCTGCCGTTATCGCGCAGCAGGGCGGATCGCCGAAACCGGCAGGCAAAAACGCTCCTTCGGGCGGCGGAGTCAGCTTGTCCAAAGGCGCAGGCCCGGTATCGAGCCGCAAGAAGAAAAAGAAAAAACGTTAATTTTTCGAATCGCAATCATCGTAATAGCTGAAGCAATACGCATATGCAAAAGACGAAGCGTGAACATAAGGGGGCGCGGATTCGATGACGAGCAAAGTGACGGCTGTGGGAAAAACGGTAGACGAAGCCATCTCGCAAGGACTGGCGCAGCTTGGCGTGACAAGAGATCGTGTCGAGGTCGACGTGCTGGAGCATCCTGCCAAAGGGTTTCTGGGCCTATTCGGCGGCCGCAAGGCCAAAGTCGAACTCACGCTGGTCCGGCCGGTTCGATCTGCGGATCCGGCTCCCGATTCGGTTCCGAAAACGGAGGCGCCCGTTCCTGAGGTCAAGGCGAGCAAGGCGGCTCCGGCCGCTTCGCTCGATCTCGACGAAGAGACGCCGAGACGGGAACGCCCGAATCCGGCCGCGCCGGAGCCGGCTTCGGTTTCCGGCCAAGTCGGAGAAGACGAGGAATATGCGCCGAGACGCAGCCGTCCGAACTCCGCAGTGCCCGCGCCGATGGAATCCGGGGCTTCGCGAAGCGAGCCGGAAACGGACGAATCCGAACGGATTCGCCCGGAAGAACGTTACCGCGAAGCCGCCGATTTTATCCATGACGTCGCCGAAGCGATGGGATTGGACGTCAAAGTCGACGTGCGCAAGAATCGCGACGGCGGCGTGCTGGATATCTCGGGACCGGAACTCGGCATGCTGATCGGGCGGCGGGGGCAGACGCTGGACGCGCTTCAGCTGCTGGCCGGCGTCGTGGCGAACCGCGATTCGGACAAGTTCCTCCGGCTGACGCTGGATGCGGAGAATTTCCGGCGGCGCCGCGCCAAGACGTTGGAAGATCTGGCCGACCGTTTGGCGGACCGGGTGATTCGTACGCGCAAGGAAGTCGTGCTGGAACCTATGCCTCCGCAGGAGCGCAAAGTGATCCATGCCCGGCTGCAAAACCACCCCGACGTCGAGACGGCAAGCCGCGGCGAAGAGCCGAATCGACGCGTCGTGATCACGCTCAAATAATCGGAAGCTTCCGGCAGGCGAGCGCCCTCTTTGCCCTTACGGCGAAGAGGGCCTCTGCCGTTTGCGAGTCCGTTAGACGACATTCGAATTCGCAAGAAACGGGCGCTGCCCGTTTCTTCTTGTATATAAGGGACCTGCCAAGAAGGTCCGGAGAAAGCGAGGAAAAGACTTCATGATTAGCGTTAGCGATACGATTGCGGCCATCTCGACGGCCGTAGGCGAAGGCGGAATCGCCGTGATCCGCGTCAGCGGTCCGGAAGCGGTAAGCGAAGTGAACCGCCTGTTCCGGAGCGCGACTCCGCTCAGCGAGGCGGAGAGCCATACCGTGCATTACGGATTTATCGTCGATCCCGAGACGAAAGAGAAGCTCGAAGAGGTGCTGGTCACGCTGATGCGCGCGCCGAGATCGTTTACGACCGAAGACGTCGTCGAGATCAGCGCGCACGGCGGCGTGGTCTCCGTGCGGCGCATCATGGAGCTGCTGCTCAAGCAGCGGATCCGGCTGGCCGAGCCGGGCGAATTCACGAAGCGGGCTTTCCTGAACGGACGCATCGACTTGTCCCAAGCGGAAGGAGTCATCGACTTGATCCGCTCCAAGTCGGACAAGGCTTTCTCGGTCGCCTTCAAGCAGGTGGAAGGGGATCTCTCCCGGCGGATCGCGGAGCTTCGGCAGACGCTGATCGAGACGCTGGCGCATATCGAGGTGAACATCGATTATCCGGAACACGACGTGGAATCGCTGACCTCCCTGTTCATTCAGGAGAAATGCGGCGCCGTGCTGCAAGAAGTCGAACGTCTGCTCAAGACGTCGAATCAAGGCAAGATTCTGCGCGAAGGCATCACGACGGCGATCGTCGGCCGTCCGAACGTCGGCAAGTCTTCGCTGCTGAACGCACTGTCCGGACAGAACAGGGCGATCGTGACCGATATTCCGGGGACGACCCGCGACGTGATCGAAGAGTTTATCACGATCAACAATATCCCGCTGAAGCTGCTCGATACGGCCGGCATTCGCGAGACGCTCGACGTGGTCGAACGAATCGGCGTCGAGCGTTCCCGTACCGCGCTGAACGAAGCGGATCTGATCCTGCTCGTGCTGAACAACGGCGACGAATTGAACGACGAAGAACTGCGCTTGATGGAGCAGATCCAAGGTAGACAATCGATCGTCATTATGAATAAAATGGACTTGCCGCCCAAGCTGGAGCAAGAAAAAGTACGCCGGTTCTACAAAGAAGAGCTGATTGTGCCGATGACCGTTAAAGAAGGCGAAGGCGTGGATCGCCTCGAAGCGGCGATCTCTTCCCTGTTCTTCGAAGGCAAACTCGAAAGCGCCGATCTGACTTACGTCTCTAACGTGCGCCATATCGCGCTGCTGCATCAGACGAAACGTTCGCTGATCGACGCCATCGAAGCCGCGGAAATGCTGGTCCCGATCGATATGATCCAGATCGATGTCCGCTTGGCTTGGGAACAGCTCGGCGAGATCGTCGGCGATACCGCTCAGGACTCGCTGATCGATCAGATCTTCTCTCAGTTCTGCCTCGGCAAATAAGCCGCTTCTTTACTCTTATAAGGCCCTATATAGATGAAGCAATTTTTTCGACGTTCTATCCCGCGACGTTAAACCTGAACGGAGCAGCTTTTTTTCTAAAAATTTAATGCGAAGCAAGTGAACGAGCAAGTGGAATGTCCTGAAGAAGCGAAGCGTTCGCCTCTGTATTCGGAATGCTTCCGCGACCCGCTTCCGATCCGGCATTCCGAATGCAGGAAGCGATCGTAAGGACATTCCGCGGCATCGAGTTCACCCAAGCGAGCATATCCCCCAGGGAGGTACATCCATGACATACACAGGCGGAGAATTCGACGTCATCGTCGTCGGCGCCGGCCATGCCGGCGTCGAATCGGCGCTTGCCGCGGCCCGTATGGGCTGCAAGACGCTGATGGTGACGATCAATCTCGATATGGTTGCGTTCATGCCGTGCAATCCGTCGATCGGCGGCCCGGCCAAAGGCCATGTCGTTCGCGAGATCGACGCGCTCGGCGGCGAGATGGGACGCAATATCGATAAGACGTTTATCCAGATGCGGATGCTGAATACCGGCAAAGGACCGGCGGTTCACGCGCTGCGCGCGCAGGCCGACAAGTTCTCGTATCAGCACACGATGAAAGAAACGATGGAGAAAGAGCCGAACTTGACCATGCGTCAAGGACTGGTCGAAGAACTGATCGTCGAAAACGGCAAATGCGTCGGCGTCGTCACGCAGACCGGCACGCGCTATCTGGCCAAATCCGTCGTATTGACGACCGGCACTTATCTGCGCGGCAAGATCATCATGGGCGAGCTGACGTACGAGAGCGGACCGAACAATCAACAGCCTTCCGTGCGCTTGTCGCATCATCTGCGCGAGCTGGGCTTCAATCTGGTTCGTTTCAAGACCGGCACGCCGCCGCGGGTACACAAAGACACGATCGACTTTTCCAAAACGGAGATTCAACCGGGCGACGACAAGCCGAAGTTCTTCTCTTACGAAACCAAAGGATCGAATAACGAACAGCTCCCTTGCTGGCTGACGTATACGTCGCCGGAAACGCATCAGATCATCAACGACAACCTGCATCGCGCGCCGATGTTCTCGGGTCTGATCGAAGGCACCGGTCCGCGTTACTGTCCGTCTATCGAGGACAAAGTAGTGCGCTTCAGCGACAAATCGAAGCACCAGATCTTCCTCGAACCGGAAGGCAAAAACACGTCCGAATATTATGTGCAAGGCCTGTCCACCAGCCTCCCGGAAGACGTGCAGCTGCGCATGCTGCGCACGATCGCGGGCATGGAGAAAGTCGAAATCATGCGCAACGGCTACGCGATCGAATACGACGCGATGGTGCCGACGCAGCTCTGGCCGACGCTGGAGACCAAGCAGATGCCGGGCCTGTTTACCGCAGGACAGATCAACGGAACCTCGGGCTACGAAGAAGCCGCGGGTCAAGGCATCATGGCCGGCATCAACGCCGCCCGCAAAGCGCAAGGATTGGACGGCATCGTGCTCGACCGCTCGCAAGGCTACATCGGCGTGCTGATCGACGATCTGGTTACCAAAGGCACCAACGAGCCGTATCGCCTGCTGACTTCGCGCGCCGAATACCGTTTGCTGCTTCGCCACGATAACGCGGATCTTCGGCTGACGCCGATCGGCCACGAGATCGGGCTGATCTCCGAAGAACGCTATGCCGCTTTCCTCGACAAGAAGGCCAAAGTGGAAGCGGAGATCGAACGTCTGCGCAAAGCGAAAGTCCATCCGGATCAAGTGAACCCGATGCTGGAACGCGTGGAATCCGCGACGATCCACAACGGTTCCGATCTGCTGACCGTGCTGCGCCGTCCGGAAGTGTCTTATGCGGATATCGAAGATATCATTCCGACCGACCTCGAACTCGACGAAGAGATGAAGGAACAAGTCGAGATCCAAGTGAAATATGCCGGTTATATCGAAAAGCAGCTGGCGCACGTGGAACGACTCAAGAAGATGGAACAGAAGAAGCTTCCGGAAGATCTCGCGTACGATGAAGTGCGCGGCCTCGCGATGGAAGCCAAACAGAAGCTGGCTTCGATCCGGCCGCTGTCGATCGGACAAGCTTCGCGCATTTCGGGCGTAACGCCCGCCGATATTTCGATTCTGCTCGTTTACCTGGAACAGTACAACCGGGTGGCGGCTGCACGGGGGTAAGCATGGACGTTATTCAAGAGCGTTTCGCGGAACGGCTGAAAAGCAACGGCATCGAACTTAACGAGCGGCAGCTTGAGCAGTTCGAGACTTATTACGAGTTACTGATCGAATGGAACGAAAAGATGAACCTCACCGGCATCACGGAGCGCGAACAGGTTTACGAGAAGCATTTTTACGATTCGCTGACGCTGGCTTTCTACGCGGATATGAAAAAGGTAACCAGCTTGGCCGATATCGGTTCGGGAGCCGGTTTCCCCGGCGTGCCGCTGAAGATCGCTTTTCCGCATCTGAAGCTGTGCATCATCGATTCGTTGAACAAGCGGATCACCTTCCTCAAAGCGGTATCCGAAGGGTTGGGATTGAAGAATGCCGAGTTCCTGCACGGCCGGGCCGAAGAGTGGGGACATAAGCGCGGATATCGCGACGAATTCGATCTGGTGACTGCTCGCGCCGTGGCGCGGCTGGCGGTGCTGAACGAATTCTGCCTGCCGTTCGTCAAGCCGGAAGGAATGTTCGCGGCGATGAAAGGGACCGACCCGGCGGAAGAGATCGAAGAGTCGAAGAAAAGCTTGCGCGAACTGCGCGGCGAGATCGTCGGCGTGGAAGCTTTCCGTTTGCCTTTCGACGATTCGGAACGTCATATTATCCGCGTGGAGAAACGCGGCATCACGCCTTACAAATATCCGCGCACGCCGGGCCTGCCGTTGAAAAAACCGCTGGTCTAGAAAGCAGACGCGAAATCCATAGATATTTCGGCTTCGGACCGCAACGGTTCGGATCGCTGTTTCACGTGGAACACGCATCGAAATCATCGTCGGAATCGATATGAACGCCGCCTTCGGGCGGCGTTTTTTGCTGCGCGCGGAGCCGTACGGCTCGGGGGAAGCAGCCGATTTCAGGATAGGATTCACCCGTGAAAAGTGATAAACTGAAATTGTCTGCCCGCAGACTTTTTGGAGCAATATGGAATGAAGAAGACACGCTGCAAACGGCTGCAAGAAAAGGCTCGGCAAGCATTCTGTCTGCGGATCGGCAAAACGCGCAAGGATTGCGGGGGGAACGCAAATTGCGGCGGAGATCCGTCGGAGCGGAAAACGGTTCGAGCCGGGAGTTGAAATTTCTTGAGAAGGTCGGAGCTGCTGCGCCGCCTTCCCGGAATAGGTGGTCATGTTCGGAATGAAAGAGCAATTTTCCAAATTATTCGGGCTGACGGAACGTTCGTCCGGAGACGAGATCAAGCAGGTTCCGGTTGACGAAGTGGTAAGCAGCCCTTATCAACCGCGCACGATCTTCGATGAAGAGAAGATCGAAGAGCTGTGCCAGACGATCAAGACGCACGGCGTCATTCAACCGATCGTCGTGCGTATGCGCGGCGGACGCTACGAGATCATCGCCGGAGAACGGCGTTGGCGGGCGGTGCGCAAATTAGGCCTGACGACGGTTCCGGCCGTGGTGCGGGAATTTAACGATTCGCAGGCGGCTTCGATCGCGCTGATCGAGAATTTGCAGCGCGAAGGATTGACGGCGATCGAAGAAGCGGTCGCCTACGAGAAGCTGCTGGAGATTCATCAGCTTACGCAGGAGAGTCTGGCGCAGCGATTGGGCAAAAGCCAATCGACGATCGCGAACAAACTTCGGCTGCTCCAACTGCCGGAAGCGGTCAAGCAGGCGCTGACGGAGCGTCGGATCACCGAACGGCATGCGCGCGCCCTGCTGTCGCTGGGCAGCGAAGAACTTCGGCTTAAGGTGCTCAAAGAGATCGTCGACAAAGAACTGAACGTGAAGCAGACGGAAGCCCGGGTCGCTTTTTACAAAGAAGCCGTTCTGGTCAAAAAGTCCAAACGCGTCTCGTATTCGAAGGATGTTCGGCTCGCGCTTAACACGATCCGCCATTCGATCGATATGATCGCGGGATCGGGCATGGAGATTCAGAAGACGGAAGCCGACCAGGGGGATCACTACGAGATCGTGATTCGGATTCCCAAAAAATCCTGACGGGCTTAACCGACGTCAACCGAGGTGAATTCGATTGTCCAAAATCATTGCAATCGCCAACCAGAAAGGCGGAGTCGGCAAAACGACGACTTCCGTCAACCTGAGTGCGGGTCTGGCCAAGCTGGGCAAACGCGTGCTGCTGATCGATATCGACCCGCAGGGAAACACGACTAGCGGCGTAGGCATCAACAAAGCCGACGTGGAGCAGTGCATCTACGATGTCCTGATCAACGAAGTCCATCCCAAAGAAGTCATCGTGCCTACGCATATCGAAGGGCTTGACGTCATTCCCGCCACGATCCAACTGGCCGGAGCGGAGATCGAATTGGTTCCGGTCGTATCGAGAGAGATGCGGCTCAAGAAAAATATTCATCTCGTGAAAAACGACTATGATTATATCTTGATCGATTGTCCGCCTTCCCTCGGCATTCTGACGATCAATTCGTTAACGGCCGCCGATTCGGTCATTATCCCGATCCAATGCGAATATTACGCGCTTGAAGGGCTGAGCCAACTGCTCAACACCGTTCGACTCGTGCAGAAGCATCTGAACACCGAGCTTCAGATCGAAGGCGTGCTGCTGACCATGCTCGACGCGCGGACGAATCTCGGCATTCAAGTCATCGAAGAAGTGAAAAAGTATTTTCAAGACAAAGTCTACAGCACGATCATTCCGCGCAATATTCGCTTAAGCGAAGCGCCTTCGCACGGTCAGACGATTATGACGTACGATCCGAGATCCAAAGGAGCGGAGGTCTATATGGAGCTGGCAAAGGAAGTGATCATCGATGAATAAGAAATCGGGCAAAGGCTTGGGAAAAGGCTTGGACGCGCTCATTCCTTCGTTGACGGTAGGCGAAAACGATAAGGTCGTCGACGTTCCTCTCGATCAGCTGCGCGCGAATCCGTATCAGCCGAGACATTCGTTCGACGAAGAAGGCTTGCGGGAGTTGGCCGAATCGATTCGCCAGCACGGCGTGATTCAGCCGATTATCGTCCGAAGCGTGCTCAAAGGTTACGAGATCATCGCCGGAGAACGCCGCAGCCGGGCTTCCGCTTTGGCGGGGTTATCCGATATTCCGGCCGTCGTCCGCGAGTTCAGCGATCAGCAGGTGATGGAGATCGCGCTGATCGAGAACGTGCAGCGTGAGAACCTGAACGCGATGGAGATCGCGGTCGCTTATCAATCCCTGATGGACGAGTTCAAGATGACGCAGGAAGAATTGTCGGCGAAAGTCGGCAAGTCGCGCTCCCATATCGCCAATTTCCTTCGTCTGCTGACGCTGCCGGAAGAAGTCAAAGAACATGTTTCACGTGGAACGCTGTCGATGGGGCATGCCAAAGCGATCGTGGGTCTCAAAAATCCGGAAGTTCAGATCGCGCTGGCGGAAAAAAGCATCCGCGAGGAATGGAGCGTCCGCGAGTTGGAAGAAGCCGTTCAGCAGGCGAGCGCCAAAGTGAGCAGCAAGCCGAAAAACAAACTCAAAAAGCGGGACCCTTTTATCGAGAACGTAGAAGATTCGCTGCGCGAACATTTCAAGACGACCGTCAAGATCAAGCCGGGAAGCAAAGAAAGAGGCAAAATCGAGCTGAGTTATTTCAATCAGCAGGATCTGCAGCGTCTGTTGGATCTGCTTCAATAGATCCGCGGGAGCGCAAAGAGCCGTTCGAAACGCCGGACGCGCAGGTTGTCGTCATTCATTCCTTCATTATAAGAATAAGCGTATAAGCGTCGAGCATATAGCTTTTCGCCGGTTCCGCGTCCGGCGGACGCGAACGGAAAGGGAGCTGCTGATGAACCGATCGGAGAACAAACCGGTGATCTATCTGGATCACGCGGCGACCTCTTGGCCGAAGCCTCGAGAAGTGCTGGACGCCATGCAGCGCTCGATGCTGGAAGAGGCCGCCAATCCGGGCCGCGGCAGCCACCGGATGGCGATGAACGCCGGCCGTGTGTTGATGCGTACGCGAACGGAATTGGGCCGTTTGTTCGGCATCGCGAATCCGAGCGATATCGCCTATATGTCCAATACGACCGCCGCGCTGAATCAGGCGATCAAAGGATTTCTCAAGCCGGGCGATCATGCGATCGCCACCATGATCGAACACAATTCGGTACGGCGGCCGCTGGAATATATGCGTCGGGAGCACGGCGTTCGAGTCGATTATGTACCGGTCGACGAGTCCGGCGGAATCGATCTGGACGAACTTGCCGGGTTATGCCGGCCCGATACCCGATTGATCGTCTGCAACCACAGCTCGAATCTGCTGGGCAGCATTCTGCCTCTGGCGGACATCGCGGAGATCGCGCGGGGCTGCGGCGCGAAGCTGCTGGTCGATGCGGCGCAGAGCGCCGGCGTTCTGGAACTCGACGTCGGCAAGCTGGGCATCGACCTGCTGGCGTTCCCGGGACACAAAGGGCTGCTCGGCCCGCAGGGAACGGGCGGGCTGTATATCAGCCCGGACATCGACTTGGTGCCGCTGATTCACGGCGGTACGGGGAGTCAATCGGAAGAAGCGGATCAACCTTCCGTTCGGCCCGACCGTTACGAAGCGGGAACGCCGAACACGGTCGGCATCGCCGGGCTCGGCGCGGGTGTGCGGCATGTGCTCCGCGAAGGAGCTTCGGCAATCGGCAGCCGGGAATGGCAGCTGACGCAGAAGATCATGGAACGGTTGTCCGCCATAGACGGACTCCGGATTCTCGGTCCCGGACTCGGACAACCGAGAACGGGGATCGTTTCTTTTACGCTCGCGGCCGCGGAGCCGTCGGAGATCGCTTTTCGGCTGGATCGCGATTACGGAATCGCGGTCAGAGCCGGATTTCATTGCACGCCGCTCGCTCACCGAGCGGCCGATACGACAGCAAAAGGCGCGCTGCGTTGCAGCGTCGGCCATGATACGACGGAGACGGAAGCGGAATCGCTGATAACCGCGGTGCGCGAGATCGCTCGCTTCGCGTCGCGATGAACCATCTGGAAGTTTGTAAAGGCGGCTCTCGGGAACCGGAAAGACCTTTCGCCGGATCCGATTCTTCTCGGGGTTCCGCAAATTCGTGTAGGAGGAACGCAAACCGGGTAAATACCGAAGATGCCCCCGTCCAATATCTTGACCGCATCGAACGTAACGTTTGCGTTCATCTTAAGCGGTCAAGGGTCTATGCGAAAGCAAGCGCCGATTTTACAAACTTCCGACTCGTACGCTGACCGCGAATCATGTTAGGCACCTTAGATTTAATGCGGTCAACTTAATAGACAAGCAGCAGAAGGGACAGAGTCGAAGCATGACAGAATTAAATAACTTGATCAGCGAACAATTGTTCGTTATTGTAGCCGTTCTTACGGTATTGGTGCTTCTCCTTCTGATTCTCGTATTGGCGCAATCGATCAGGCTGGGCCGACTGCGCAAACGATACGAACGCATGATGGCGGGGGCCGGAATCGAAGACCTCGAATCGCTGCTGCTCAACCTGAAGACGCAGACCGATTCGGTCGAAGACGAGCAGGAGAAACAGCGCCGCACCATGCTCATGATCGAGCAGCGTCAACGCATGGCGAAAAACAAAGTCGGCATCAAACGCTACAACGCGTTTTCCGATCAGGGCAGCGATCTCAGCTTCTCGCTTGCGCTGCTGGACGATCTCGATAACGGGATCGTGATCAGCGGCCTGCATAACCGGGAAAGCTCTTATGTCTACGCGAAGCCGCTCGATCAAGGCGCATCCAAATACGCATTGTCGCCGGAAGAAAAAGAAGCGATCGACTTGGCGCGTCGGGACGGCAAAAGTTGAGCGGGCAGCAGCGGATCATGGCGTTCGATTCGTCGCAGCAGGCGCTTCGCGCCGAAATGCTGCTGGACGAGCACGCGGTTTCTTTCGAGCTCGTGCCGACGCCTTCCGGAATCACGGCAGGCTGCGCGATCTCGCTTGCTTTCGCCGAAGCCGAGTCGGATAGGGTATTGGATATTTTGCGTACGGAGAACGTGGAGATGCGAGGGATCTTCCGGCAAATCGATTCGGCTTATGAAAAGATGATCTAAAAGCCGATCGCGGAAACGGAAAGGAGTGTTGGAATGTTCTACGGATTATTGAGCGCGACAACGGACGATACGAAGACGCCGGATGCGAGCGAGGCCGTCGATCAGGCGCTGAGTTTTACGGCGAGCGTCTGGGACAAACTGACGAATCCGACCACATGGATCGGTCTGGCCGATACGGCGCTGCGAATCGTGCTGATTATCGTGCTGGCGCAGGTCGCGATCCGCGTCACCTACAAAGTGATCGATCGGGCGCTGCTTCGGCAGCATAAGGAGAGCGGCGAAAACAAGTTTCGCGTGAAACCGAGACGTTTCGTGACGGTCGGCAAGCTGCTCAAGAACGTCACGAATATCGTGTTGAACTTTATCATGCTGATGCTGATCATCTCCGAACTCGGTTACGACTTGGCTCCGCTGATCGCCGGCGCGGGGGTCATCGGTCTGGCGATCGGTTTCGGCGCGCAGAGTCTGGTCAAAGACGTGATCACCGGATTCTTCATCGTGTTCGAAGACCAGTTCGCGGTAGGGGACGTCGTGCAGATCGCCACGTTCAAAGGAACGGTGGAGGTCATCGGCCTGCGAACCACTCGCCTGCGCAATTGGAACGGCGAAGTGTACGCGATTCCGAACGGAACCATCACGAACGTGACCAATTTCTCGCTTGCCGACGCCCAAGCGGTCATCGATATTCCGATGGCGGCGACGCGGCCTCTGGACGAGGCGAACCATCTGGTGGCCCGTTCGTTGGAGAAAGTGCATGAAGAAAACGCGAAAGTATTGAGCGCTCCCCGCATTCTCGGCGTTCAAGCGATGACGACCGGAGAATATACGCTGCGGATCGCGGTCAAGTGTTCCCCGAACGCGCAGGCCGAAGTGGAAAGCCTGATTCGCGGCGAGATCAAGCGGGCGATGGAGCGGGACGACGCTTTGAAGCAGGCGCTGGCCGAAGAAGCGGAGCGCAAAGCCAAAGAGGCGGAAGAAGTTTCGCTTCGGCAGCAGGAAGCCGCGCGGGCGCAAGCCGAGTCGGCAAAAGCCGATGCGGAAGGACCCGGCAAACCCGAGTCCGAGAAGACCGACGCGGAGAAAACGCCGAATACGGAAGATAAGCCGCATTCGGCCCAGTAGTAAAGGAGGTGGCCCGGTTGGAGCGCAAAGTGTTCGGCCTGGGGGACATCGTACAAATGAAAAAGCCGCATCCGTGCGGGAGCAACGAGATGGAGATCATTCGTATGGGCATGGACATTCGGATCAAATGCGTGGGCTGCCAGCATAGCGTATTGATTCCGCGGGCCAAGTTCGAGAAAAACATGAAAAAAGTACTGAAATCCGCGGCAGCGGATCAGCAGTGAACAGAAGTTCCGATCAAGTCGTATAGAAGAAGGTATGTGCCATGATCACGATCCATAGTCAAAGGCTTTATGAAAACGAGTTGATCCGGTTTGACTTCCTGCAAAAAAATTACGGAGAGCCGAGCTTTTTTGCGGATCGATCTTATGCGATGTCTTTTGACAGCGATGTTTTTTTTACCAGCATATCGAGCGCGATCCGGATTTTCGACGAAGCATATCGGAAGTTCGCGAACTGGCTGCGCATGACTTTTCCCGACGAAGTAGTAAGCGGCAGACTCTACGAGCCGAATTACGTCGAAACGTTCAGCGTCGGCATTTATTCCAATGCGTCTGACGAGTCCGAAGAAGAACCTTATTTTGAACTGGACATTCGCGAAATCGAGAGTTCGACTCCGTCGAAAGCGAAAATGCAGCTTGAAGAACTCCTGCATTATCTGAAGCTCGATTTTTTCCGCAATCCTCGCGTTCTCGCCGTTTTGCCGTTGGGGTGCCGCGAAGAACAGAACTGAAAACGGATCGACCCGAAGAAAAGTCGGGCAGCAAAACCAACAACGATAGCGGACCGGAATCGAACTTGATTTCGGTCCGCTTTTTTCTTGCCGTACCGCCGATAAACCGTCCTTTTTGAAAGATCGAAATTTTTTTTGCGAAATCGGATAAAGCGCTTGATTTTTCGGCTCGCCTGCTATACAATAAATCTTGTTGTGAAACTTGTTTGTGGAGAGGTACCCAAGAGGCCCAAGGGGGCTGACTCGAAATCAGTTAGGCGTGTCAAAGCGTGCGTGGGTTCGAATCCCACCCTCTCCGCCATATTGTTACTCAGACTAACGACCGCAGGTCGTTTTTTTGTTTTCGGCGGCTGGAAATTCTTGTTGCTGGCATAAGCAAAGTCTGATATAATAATACGGTCCGGGCTTACAGCCCGTTCCTTGCTCCTATCTTCGAGTAGGGGCCTTAGTCCAAGAGGAGGTGAAACATATGCGTAACTATGAAGTGATGTACATCATTCGTCCAGACGTTGAACAAGAAACGGTAGACGCCGCGATCAATAGATTCTCGGGCATCATCACTGACGGTAACGGCGAAATTACCAAGCACGATGCTATGGGTAAACGTCGCCTGGCGTATGAGATCAAGAAACATCGTGACGGATTCTACGTTCTGACAAACTTCACGGCTGAGCCGGCTGTCGTTTTCGAACTCGAACGCGTCATGAAGATTTCTGACGATGTCATTCGTTACCTGATTACCGCAGTACCTACGAAGTAATCGAATAAAGTCGGAAGATTTAATCGGCAAAGGAGGGGATCGAGATGTTGAACCGAGTCATTCTGATCGGCCGGCTGACACGTGACCCTGAGCTGCGGTACACTCCTGCGGGAGTTGCCGTAACCCAGTTTACGATTGCAGTCGACCGTCCGTTTACGAGTCAGGGTGGAGAACGCGAAGCGGACTTCATTCCGGTCGTTACCTGGCGCCAGTTGGCGGAGACCTGCGCAAACTATTTGCGTAAGGGACGCTTGACGGCGGTAGAAGGTCGTATTCAAGTACGGAACTACGACAATAACGAAGGCAAGCGTGTATACGTGACCGAAGTTATTGCCGATAACGTCCGTTTCCTGGAATCGCCGAACCGCGATGGCGGCGGCGGATCGGGCCGCGACGAGTCGTCTTCTTCTTACGGAAGCGGCAACGGCGGAGGCAGCAACGGCGGAAATCGTCCCGAACCATCTTACGGTGGCGGCGGAGGCGGTAATCGCGGAGGCGGCCAATCTCCTCGCGGAGGCGGCAGCAACAATCAGGATCCTTTTTCCGATGACGGAAGACCGATCGATATTTCGGATGACGACCTGCCATTCTAACAACAGAAAGGACTGAATGATATGAGCTTTAGACAACGTGAAGGCGGAGACGGCGAAAGACGTCAAGGCGGACGTCGTGGACGCAACAAGCGTCGTAAAGTGTGCTTTTTCACTGTAAATAAGATCACTTACATCGACTATAAAGATACGGACCTGCTCCGTAAATTTATCAGCGAGCGCGGCAAAATCTTGCCACGTCGCGTAACAGGCACAAGCGCGAAATACCAACGCATGCTGACTGTTGCCATCAAACGTTCCCGTCAGGTAGCCCTGCTGCCTTACACTACGGAATAAGAGCGATATTTCAAGAGACGATCGACCTTCGGGTTGCTTCGTCTCTTTTTGCATACTTCAGTAAAGACTCCCAAAAACAAAAAAGACTGTACAAATATGAAAACGTTCTTATAATAGAAGGAAAACAAAAACCCCGGTCTCCGATCGGCGAGAAGTGACAAAAAAGACTATTCTTTTGAAAATGATGTGCTAGAATAAAAAAACTCCCTTTCGGGAAGCACAAGCTTCAAAAACTCAAACTATAGCAGCTTTTTGTCATCTATGCTAACATGGGATGAGATCTACATATCTTTGTTTTTTCGAAAAGGTATTCCGTTGAACGTATTATCGTGTTTTTATGCAAAAAAAAGATATAAAATACACGTTTATTAAGCGGATGAATCATAAAAAGCGTTTTTTTCTCAAAAAAAGGTATTGACGTGAATATAATTTACACGTATTATTGACATTAAATTTACCGCTGGTTCATTAAGCCGACGCTTTAATGTAAGACACTGCGCGGCTTTGAATCGACCAAAGGTTAAATGCTTGGTCGGCAAATGCGTTTATACATCTTCATTCAGGCTTTGCGGAGCCGCATTTGTCGGAAGTTTGTCGTCCGTCGGCAAGGGTTGTTTTAAAATAGTCAGGGTCGCTTCGGTGATTTCCGATTATTTTTATAGCTTTTTCAGTTTTAAATACTCGATAGGGGGATCTAAATGAAAAAGAGATTATCTTTGATGTTGGTGACGTTGATGGCTTTCGGTTCGATCCTGGCTGCTTGCGGCGGCGGAGACGATACCGCAAAGACCGATACCACAACACCTACGGAAACAGCTACGACGGATAACACGACTACCGAAGAACCTGCAGCTACAGAAGAAGAACCGGCTGCGGAAGGCGATGCAATCGGCCTGACCGAAGCAACGGACATGAGCGCCAACCCGGCGGCGGCTACGGCACGCACCGACTCCGCGATCATCGGTACGACTGCGCCGCAGGGCGTATTCAACCCGCTGTTCCACCAAACGTCGTATGACGTGGCAATCGACGGCGTCATCTTCCCGTCCTTGATCAAAGTCAAAGGCGACGGTACTTACGAAAACGATATGGCGGACAAAATCGACGTATCGGAAGACAACAAAACTTACACCTTCCATATCCGCGACGACGCGAAATTCAGCGACGGTACGCCGGTCAAAGCCAGCGATTACCTGTTCACGATGAAACTCTACATGGATTCGAGCTACGACGGTCAATCCGACCCGCTTAGCTGGAACGTCGTAGGCGCGAGCGAATACAATAAAGGCACGGCTAAAGACATTTCCGGCATCAAAGTCGTCGACGACAAAACGGTATCGGTAACCGTTAGCGACTATGACGCGATGACTCAAGTCAATCTGGGCGGCATTGCTCCGCTTTCCGAAGCTTACTACGGCAAAGGTTACAAGCAAGGCGACCTGACCAGCGTAAAAGAGCTGAACACGAAACCGATGGGCGCGGGTCCTTACACGATGACCAAATACTCGGCCGGCCAAGAAGTCGATCTCACGGCTAACGAAAACTACTACGACGGCGCTGCCAAAGTGAAAAACCTGATCTTCAAAACGACGACCGATACGACGAACATGGCGATGCTGCAATCCGGCGAAACGGATCTCGACAACATCACCGTTAACGAAGACAACGTCGAAGAGCTGAAGAGCATGGGCTTCCTGGACGTCGACGTTCTGAAAAACAACGGTTACGGTTATGTCGCGATGAACAACAAGAACCCGCTGTTCACCGACGTGAAGGTTCGCCAAGCGTTGACTTACGGCCTGAACCGCGCCGAAGTCGTGGATGCGGCTTACGGTCCTTACGCCGAAGTCATCAACATCCCGCAATCCGACGTATCGTGGGCTTACACGGCCGACAAGATCAACACGTACGACTACGATCCGGAAAAAGCGAAACAGCTGCTTGACGAAGCAGGCTGGAAAGTCGGCTCCGACGGCATTCGCGAAAAAGACGGCAAGAAATTCGAAATCAACTTCTCCGCTACGGCAGAGAACCCGGTTGTCGACGCTCTGATCCCGATCATGACCGAAAACTATCAAGAACTGGGCATCAAGCTCGTAACCGAAACGCTCGACTTCAACGCCATCATGGAGAAAAAGGACAAAGGCGACTACGAAATGTTCTTCGCCGCATGGGGCCTGACTCCTGACCCGGATACGACCGTGTACATCACGGACGGCGCGCAAAACAACTCGGGCTACTCGAATCCGGATGTCGACAAACTGTACGCGGAAGGCAAAAAAGAGTTGGATCTGAACAAACGTAAAGAAATTTACGCGAAAGCTTACCAACAAATCAATGCCGACGCTCCTGAAATTCTGATGTACCAAAGAACGAACATGCTGGCGATCAACGGCAGACTCGACGGCTGGGATATTACCCCGTACAAAGAGTACTACAACAGCCTGCACCAAGTCGAAATCGCACAATAACAGCTTTCGGAAATAAGAATTGGTCATCCGATATGCTCAGCTCGCGAGAGCTGGGCATATCGATTTATATTGTCAGGAGGAGACGTGCAAATGAGTCAGTATATCATCCGGCGGCTGCTGCAGATGATCCCGACTTTGATCGGTATTTCGATCATTGTTTTTGCCATTTCACAAATGGTTCCGGGAGATTATATCACCGCATCCCAGAATCCGAACATGACGGCAGAGCGCGCGGATCAACTTCGAGCGATTTACGGTCTCGACAAGCCGCCCGTTCAACAGTATTTCATTTGGGCCAAAAATATGTTAACCGGTAACCTGGGCGACTCGTTCCAGCATAAGATGCCGGTTACCGAAGTCATCAGTACTTACGTTTGGAACTCGTTTGCCATCGCAATCGTTACTTTGATTCTGAGCTGGACGATCGCCGCTTTCGTAGGCGTATTCTCTGCGCAATTCCAGTATTCGTTCTTCGATAAAGTCGTGACCTTGCTGGTCTTCCTGTTGATGTCGCTGCCTTCGTTCTTCATCGGGCTGCTCGCCATCAAATATTTCGCACTCGATTTGAAATTGTTCCCGACCGGAGGGATGACCTCGGCCGGGTTAAACGCAAGCGGCTTCGCTTATATCAAGGACGTCGCGAGCCATATGATCCTGCCCGTAAGCGTAATGACGGTTCTGACGATCGGCGGTCTGACTCGTTATTTCCGGACAGGCATGCTGGAAGTCATCCGTCAAGATTACATTCGTACCGCGCGCGCCAAAGGCCTCAAAGAACGTACGGTTATCTTCAAACACGCTTTCCGTAACGCGCTTCTTCCGGCGATCACGCTGCTCGGTTTCGAACTTCCCGGTTTGTTCGGCGGCGCCATGATTCTCGAACGCGTCTTCGCTTGGCCGGGTATCGGTCAAATCTATCTGGCGTCCCTGAACATGCGCGATTATCCGCTGATGCTCGGATTTACGATGTTCCTGGCGGTTCTGACGCTTCTCGGCAATCTGTTGTCCGATATCTTGTACGGGGTTGCAGACCCGAGAATTCGCCTAAAGTAGGAGGAGATTGAACGTGGAACAGTCGGAAAACCGAACCGAGCAGCTTCAGGAGCAGCTCAAGATCGTCAAAACCGAATCGCCGTGGAAAATCGCGGTTCGCCGCTTCACCAAAAACCGTTTGGCTTTGATCGGCTTGATCATTTTGGTCATCATGTTTCTTATTTGTTTTATAGGACCTTATTTCTCGCCGTACACGCTTAACGAAACGGACGTCAAAAATAAAAACGTTCCTCCGGGCTCGCTTCATTGGCTCGGAACCGATAAACTCGGACGCGATATCATGCTGCGCGTGATGTTGGCTGGCCGAATCTCGCTGACCGTCGGTCTGGTCGCGACCGCGATCTCCGTCGTGATCGGCGCGACGCTCGGCGCGGTAGCCGGTTTCTATCGCCGTTATGCCGACACGATCATCATGCGGATCGCCGATATCTTTCTGGCGCTGCCTACCCTGCCGATCTTGATCACGCTGGGCGCGATCTTGTCCGACTTGAAAGTCACGCCGGACAAACGGATTTACTTCCTGATGCTCATTATCGGGATCTTGGGTTGGGTCGGATTGGCGCGTCTCGTGCGAAGCCAGATCCTGACGCTGCGCGAGCAGGAATTCATGCAGGCGACCGAAGCGCTCGGCCTGCGCGATAACCGCAAAATTTTCCGTCACTTGATGCCGAATACCATTCCGATCATTATCGTATCCGCGACTCTTGGCGTAGCCGGGGCTATCCTGACCGAGTCGGCGCTCAGCTTCCTCGGACTGGGCGTCGTACCTCCGACTCCGTCTTGGGGCAACATGATCAACGCGGCCAACAACTTGATCGATTTCCGTAAACGTCCGTGGATCTGGATTCCGCCGGGCATGTGTATCCTCATTACCGTAACGGCGATCAACCTGATCGGCGACGGATTGCGCGATGCGCTCGATCCGAAGATGAAGAACCGATAAGACGGCAAAGCGAAGCCAATACTGAAGAAGTAGGAGAGACGAAATGGCAAAAGAATTAGTCGAATTCCGAAACCTCGAGACCCATTTTAAAACGTCTGCGGGTACCGTTAAAGCCGTGAACGATGTCAGCTTTTCCATCCGCGAAGGCGAAACGCTGTGCGTCGTCGGCGAATCGGGCTGCGGCAAAAGCGTAACGGCCATGTCGTTGATGCAGTTGATCGAATCTCCTCCGGGCAAAATCGTGGGCGGGGAGATCTTTTTCGAAGGCAAAGACCTGCTGAAACTCAATAAAAAAGAAATGAGCCGCCTGCGCGGGAACGAGATCGCGATGATCTTCCAAGAACCGATGTCTTCCTTGAACCCCGTGTTCACGATCGGCAAGCAGATCACCGAACCGCTGCTGTATCATCTGGGCATGTCGCAGAAGGAAGCCAAAGCGCGCGCGATCGAATTGATTACGATGGTCGGCATTCCCCGTCCGGAGAAAATCTTCGATTCGTATCCGCACGAACTGAGCGGCGGCATGCGTCAGCGGATCATGATCGCGATCGCGCTGAGCTGCAACCCCAAACTTCTGATCGCCGACGAACCGACGACGGCGCTCGACGTGACGATTCAAGCTCAGATTCTCGACTTGATGCGCGATATCAAAGGCAAGCTCAATACCGCGATCATGATGATCACGCACGATCTGGGCGTCGTGGCCGAGATGGCCGACTTCGTCGTCGTCATGTACGCGGGCAAAGTGATCGAAGAAGCTCCGGTGCTGGAACTGTTCCGCAATCCGAAGCATCCGTATACGCAAGGCCTGCTCAAAGCAAAACCGGTTATCAATCAGCGTCAAGAACGTCTGTATTCGATCCCGGGGCAGGTGCCGAACCCGGTAAACTTAGGCGACAACTGTCATTTCCACGATCGCTGCGAATTCTGCATGGAGATCTGCAAAGCCAAAACGCCGCCTCTGCGCACGCACGAGAACGGGCACAAAACGGCTTGCTGGTTGTATGAAGAGGAGGGGAAAGCGCAATGAGCGAATCGGCAGTCCAATTGGACAAAACACGCGGAAGCGGAAAAGGCGAACCCCTCGTTCAAGTCGAAAATCTGAAAAAATATTTTCCGATTACCGGCGGCGTGTTCCAACGTCGCGTCGGCGACGTTCGAGCGGTAGACGGCGTCTCGTTCACCATCAACCGAGGCGAATCGTTCGGTCTGGTCGGCGAATCGGGCTGCGGCAAAAGCACGATCGGCCGCACCCTGCTTCGTCTGAACGACAAAACGGACGGAACGGTTCATTTTGACGGAAAAGACCTGCACGAACTGTCCAAAAACGAACTGCGCAAGATGCGCACCAAGATGCAGATCGTGTTCCAAGATCCGTTCAGCTCGCTGAATCCGCGGATCAAGGTCGGCGAAGCGATCGGCGAAGCGCTGCTCGACCACGGTCTCGTCAGCCGCAAAGAGCTCAAAGACCGCGTCATCGAAACGATGAAAATTTGCGGCTTGGCCGATTACCATTACGATCGGTTCCCGCACGAATTTTCCGGCGGCCAGCGTCAGCGGATCGGGATCGCCCGCGCGCTGATCATGCAGCCGGAGTTCATCGTCGCCGACGAACCGGTATCCGCGCTCGACGTTTCGATCCAAGCGCAGATCATCAATCTCATGAGCGATTTGCAGCGCGAGAAACAGCTCACGTATCTGTTCATCTCTCACGACCTCAGCGTAGTCGAGCATTTGTGCAACCGGGTAGGCGTCATGTATCTGGGCACGATGATGGAGATGGCTCCGACGGACGAACTGTTCAGCAATCCGCTGCATCCTTATACCAAAGCGTTGATGTCGGCGATTCCGGTTCCGGACCCGACGCTCAAGCGCGAACGCATCGTGCTTCAGGGCGATATTCCGAGCCCGGCGAATCCGCCGTCCGGCTGCAAGTTCCATACCCGCTGCCCGATGGCTTCGGATATTTGCAAGCAGCAGGTGCCGGAATACCGCGATATGGGCAACGAGCATTTCGTAGCCTGCCACTTCGCTTAATTTTGTTTTGCGGCTGTCTTTCGAGACCATCGGCCGAGATTCGAACCCTGCGTTCGAATCTCGGCTTTTTTGCGCGCCGCGAAACGATATCGTTCTTCTTATGGTGCACATGGCGGCTTAAAAGGTTACATTTCGGTAAGCCCTTCGGTGCATGAAACGGAATTCGCAAAAAAAGGTTAAAAAAATTTCACTTTTTTGCATACTAAAAGACGTTATCGTACGTCTATATCTATAACGAAGGGAGCGGATCGAATCATGAACGGGGGCTTATGGAAAAAAGGAATATTGATCGCGTTGGCGGTCATGCTGCTGCTGATTCCTCAGCAGCTGCTGGCCGGGCGTCCAAAAGTCGAAGCGGCGGCCGCCGTTCTGATCGATGCGCGGACGGGAGAAGTATTGTGGCAGGCAGAAGGCGACCGGGTGCTGCCCGCTTCGGGCATGACGCAGCTCATGACGGAATGGCTGGTGCTCGATGCCGTACGCGGAGGGCGGGTCGATTGGGAAGATTCGGTCCGCATCGGCGGAGACGAGAAGCCGAAAGCGGTTCAGGCGGCTCGACATCGCGATCGAAGCGAACGGGAAGGGATTCCTTTCCGTGCCGATGATCAGATCCCGCTGAACGAACTGTTTATGGGCGTGACGGTCTCTTCTTCCGTGCAGGCGGAGCAGGCGCTGGCTCGTTACGCCGGCGGATCGGAAGCTTCGTTCGCGTGGATGATGAACGAGAAAGCGCGTCGGATCGGCTTGTCGGCTTCGACCCAATTCATGCCGCAGTTGTCCGAAGAAGTGCCGGAAGCGCCGAAAGCGGATTCCGATAAAGTCAAACCGGGCAGCCGGATGACCGCCAAAGACGCCGCGATCATGTGCCGGGAACTGATCGACGCTCATCCCGAAGTGCTGCGGATGTCTTCGGTGACGCAGACGGAGATCAGCTCGCGAGGCATTTATCTGATGAACAAGAACGCGATGCTGCCGGAGTTCTCCGGACCTTACTCTTATCGGGGAATGGACGGTCTTAAAGCTTACGGTTCGGACGACGAAGGGTATTCGGTAGCCGGAACCGCGCAGCGGGACGGACAGCGTCTGATCGTCGTGATCATGGGCGCGGAAAGCCGGGAGAAAAGTTTTCAAGCAGCCGGACGGTTGTTGGACTACGGCTATGCGCGCTCCGGTTCTTTTGCCGAACGGGCTTCTTCGTGGCTGAGATTGGTCTGAGCCTTCGGAGCGAAACAAGTACATACGAACGCGATCGCACGGAAATTTTAAATCGGCGCCCGGATATCCGGGCGTCGATTTTTACTTTCGACCCCGACTTTACGCTATAATAAAAAGGTAGGCCGATTCTCGTGCAGCCAATCCTAAAATCCGCACTGCCGTGATCTCAACAACCGTATAGAGAAGGAGAAATCCGTTATGAATATTGCTTTTTTCCTGCTGCCCAAACACGAAGTGGCGTTCGTGACGCTCGATGCCACGCTTCGACAAGTGATCGAGCGCATGGAACATCATCAATACACCGCTATTCCGATCATCGACAAAGAAGGCCAGTATGCGGGGACCGTCACCGAAGGCGATATCCTCTGGCATATGAAACGTTCGGAAGGCAAGATCACTTTTGAGAACGCTTCACGTTTTACGCTCAAAGAACTTCCTCTTCGCATGAACAACAAGCCGGTTTCGATCGAATCGGATATGGCGGATCTGATCAATTTGTCCAAATCGCAGAACTTCGTGCCCGTCGTCGACGATCGGGGAAGATTCATCGGCATCGTCCGCCGCAGCCAGATCATCGAATACTGCGCAGGGTTCGTGTCCCGGCAGAGCGGCGCCGCGCAGAATACGTAACGCTTCGGCTTCTTGGTATCGAGGGCCGGTCGGGGTATGCTATAATAAGGGTTAAACTTTCGTATCCGCATAAGAGGTGAATCTACTTGAAATTGCGTTTATCCTCGGCAATGTGGGCCATCTTGTATCTGCTGGTCCTGCTGTCGCTGCTGACGCCGCTGTCCGCGATCACTTTGTTGGTTATGATCGTTCCGGCAGCCGTGCTTTACGCCTCTTTGCGCGTAAACGTCTTCTGGCTGCATGTCGTGCCCGTTCTGGCGATTTTGGGCATCATATCCGGCGCTTTAGCTCCTTCTTTAGTTCTTCCCTCGTTGTTGTTGGCTGTTTATTTCCTTGTGCCCGGTATCGTCATGGGCCATATGTACAAGAAACGCAAGCCTGCGCTGCAGACCATCCTGTACGGAGCGGGTACGCTGCTCGGTATGCTGCTGCTGTTGTTGGCCGGCGCCAAACTGGTATGGGGCTTTAATCTGTCCACTTACGTGAGCGATTTCGTTCATGACACGTTCGATCCGATCTTGGCGGTCGCCGAGATGAATCCGATCCTCAAAGAACAATGGAGTCCGGATCTGATCTTCGAGATCTCCAATCAGACCGTCATGATGATTCCGCTCGGCATGATCGTAAGCTCGCTCGTTCTGGCTATCGTCACCCACGCGATCGTGCGCCCGATATTGGCTTCGATGGGCGTGGCCGCTCCTAAGCTTCGTCCGGCACGCGAATGGAGATTTCCGCGCGCGCTTATCTTCTATTATTTCATCGCCTTGATTCTGGACATGGTGACCTACAACCAGACGGACGGATTCTGGAAAGCGGCGGCCGTCAACCTGCTCCCGCTGCTGCAATTCTGTTTCGTGGTTCAAGCGATCGGTTTCTGGTTCTTTCTCGGGCATGTCAAAAGGTGGCATCGCGCGATCGGCATTCTGATGGCGATCGTCACGGTCATCTTCCCGCCGATGCGGATTATCGGGATCATCGATCTGGCGTTCCCGCTGCGCGAGTTCATTACAAGACCTAGACGATAGGGTGAGGAAACCATGCCAAACTTTTTGCTGAAACGCTGGTACGGTTATCGAACCGTCTGGGCGTTTCTCCTGCTGCTCGTGTTGACGGCGTTCGTCACGGCATACAACTGGCCGATCGGCCTGCTCTCGTTGTGTCTGGTCTTCGCCGTGGTGCTCTTCATGCTGCAGGCGGAGCTGAAATTCAGGCGCGAACTTGCCGAATATACCTCCACGCTCTCTTATCGCGTCGGGAGCATCGAAGGGGAAGTGACCAACCGACTGCCTTTCGGTCTGCTTCTCTACGATTCGGATCGGAACATCGAATGGCATAACCGTCAGGTCAGCCAATTATTCGGATTGGAGACGGCCGTCGGTCTTCCGCTCGCCGAGCTGCTGCCGGGGCTTCCGCCGCTGACCCGCGATCGGAAAGACGGATCGAAAGAGCCGCTGAGCCTGGTTCGCGCCGAGATCGAGGTCGAATCGGAGACGTACGATATTCGCGTTTATCCGGAAGAAAGATTGGTCTATTTGCAAAAAATGACCGAAATGGCCGAGCTGCGCGAGCGTTACGAAAAAGAAAGTCTCGCGATCGGCATTCTGCTGCTCGACAATCTGGACGAAGCCTTTCAAGGCATGGACGATCAGCAGCGCACGCTGACGATCGCCCGCGCGACCAGCTTGATCAACAGCTGGGCGCGGCAGTACGACGTCTACCTGCGCCGCTTGTCCAGCGAGCGATATATGATGCTGCTGAATCAAGCTTCGCTCGATAAGCTGGAGAACAGCCGCTTCGTCATTCTCGACGAGGTGCGCGAAGCGACGAGCGATCTCAAAGTTCCGATGACGCTCAGCATCGGGCTGGCCTGCGGCAGCGACAAGATCAGCGAACTCGGCGCGCTGGCGCAGTCGAGCCTCGATATGGCTCTGGGCCGCGGCGGCGATCAAGCCGCGGTCAAAGTCGGCCAGCGTCTGTCGTTCTACGGCGGCCGTTCCAATGCCGTCGAGAAGCGGACCCGGGTGCGGGCGCGCGTGATCGCCCATGCGCTGCGCGACTTGATGAAGCGCAGCGACCGGGTATTGATCATGGGCCATCAGAATCCGGACCTGGACGTGATCGGCGCGGCGATCGGCATGCTCAAAGCGGCCGACAAGCTCGACGTCGAAGCCGGCATCGTGCTCGACGGCGACAATCCGTCCATCGTCAAGATGATGGAACGCATTCGCGCGGACGTCACGTTGGCCGATCGCTTCGTGCCTCCGGAAGAAGCGCTGGCGCTGATGACCGAACGCACGCTGCTGGTGGTGGTCGACACGCATAAGCAGTCGCTGACCATCGAGCCGAAGCTAGTGCAGCGGGCGAAGCAGGTCGTGGTCATCGACCACCATCGCCGCAGCGAAGAGTTCATCAACGATGCCGTGATCGTTTATCTGGAGCCGTATGCGTCTTCGGCCAGCGAACTGGTAACGGAACTGCTTCAATACATCCACGACAACATGACGCTGACTCCGCTCGAAGCGACGACGCTGCTGGCGGGCATCACGATGGATACGAAACACTTTACGCTGCATACCGGTTCGCGCACGTTCGAAGCGGCCGGGTTCCTGCGTCGGAGCGGCGCCGATACGGTGCTGGTTCAACGCGTGCTCAAAGAGGACTTGGGCGAGTATATCTCGAAAGCGGAGATCATCAAGCATGCCCGCGTCGTCATGGGCGGCATCGCGATCGCCGTAACCGAAGAAGGCCGCCAATTTCCTCAACTGCTGATCGCGCAGGCCGCGGATACGCTGCTCAACATGACGGACGTGTACGCGTCGTTCGTCATCGGCAGTCGTCCTGACGGGCTCACTGCCATCAGCGCCCGTTCGTTCGGCAAGATCAACGTCCAAGTGGTCATGGAACGTCTGGGCGGCGGCGGGCATCTGACCAATGCGGCCGTGCAGCTCGATATTTCCCCGCGCGAAGCGGAGAAAAAGCTGCTGGCCGTACTCGAAGACATCGAAAAGGAAGAGGGGTTATTCGAATGAAAGTTATTTTTCTGAAAGACGTAAAAGGGCAAGGCAAAAAAGGCGACATCAAAGAAGTATCGGAAGGCTACGCGCAAAACTTCCTGTTCAAGAACGGCGTGGCGAAACCCGCGACGCAAGGCAACGTGAAAACGCTGGAGAACCAGCACGCGGCGGAAGAAAAACGCAAAGAAGAAGAAAAGCAGGAAGCGGTCGCGCTGGGCAAAAAGCTCGAAGAGCTCACCGTGCAGATCAAAACCAAAGCCGGCGAAGGCGGCCGTTTGTTCGGAGCCATCACCAGCAAGCAGATTGCGGAAGCTTTGTCCAAGCAGGACGTGAAGATCGACAAGCGCAAGATCGAACTGGAAGAACCGATTCGTACGCTGGGCGTGACGCAAGTTACGATCAAACTGCATAAGGACGTCAAGTCGACGCTCAAGGTTCAGGTTTCGGAGGAATAAGATGAGCGAGGATCTCTTTTTCGACCGGATTCCGCCGCAAAATCTGGAAGCGGAGCAGGCCGTGCTGGGTGCGGTGCTGCTCCAGGCCGAGGCACTCATTACAGTCATGGAAAAAATTACGGCCGACGATTTCTACGACAAGTCGCACCAGATGATATTCGAGGCTATGGTCCAGCTCGGGGAAGAGAGTCAGCCGATCGATCTCGTGACGCTGACCTCGCTGCTCAAAGATAAAGGTCAGCTTGAGGATATCGGCGGAGTCAGCTACTTGTCCAAGCTGGCGCATGCCGTGCCGACCGCCGCGAACGTCGAATATTACGCGCAGATGATCGAGGAAAAAGCGATGCTGCGCAGGCTGATTCGTACCGCGACGCAGATCGTCAGCGAAGGCTACACCGGCGGCGAAGACGTCGGACTGATGCTGAGCGATGCGGAGCGCAAGATCCTCGAGATCTCCAACCGCCGTTCCAGCGGCGGCTTTATCGCGATCCGCGACGTGCTGATGGAAGTCTTCGAGCGCGTCGAGACGCTGCATCAGAATCGGGGCGCGGGCGGGACCACCGGAATTCCGTCCGGGTTCGTCGATCTGGACGGCATGACGGCCGGCTTCCAGCGCAACGACTTGATCATTTTGGCGGCTCGTCCTTCCGTCGGCAAAACGGCGTTCGCCTTGAACGTGGCGCAGAACGTCTCGGTCCGCGCAGGCGAGACCGTCGCGATCTTCAGTCTGGAAATGTCGGCGGCGCAGCTCGTTCAGCGGATGATCTGCGCCGAAGCGAATCTGGACGCGAGCGTCATGCGGACGGGCGAATTCAAGAATGACGAAGATTGGACCAAGCTGACGATGGGCATCGCTTCGCTGTCCGAAGCCGAAATCTATATCGACGATACGCCTGGCATTACGGTAGCGGATATTCGTTCCAAATGCCGCCGGCTGAAGAAGGAAAAAGGCTTGGGCATGATCGTCATCGACTATCTCCAGCTGATTCAAGGCCGCGGCAAAGCCGGCGAGAACCGCCAGCAGGAAGTCTCCGACATCTCGCGTACGCTCAAGCAGATCGCGCGGGAGCTGGAAGTTCCGGTTATCGCGCTGTCCCAGCTCAGCCGGGGCGTCGAGCAGCGGCAGGATAAACGCCCGATGATGTCCGACCTTCGGGAATCCGGCTCGATCGAGCAGGATGCGGACATCGTCGCGTTTCTCTACCGCGACGATTACTATAACGCGGACACCGAGAAAAAGAATATCATCGAGATCATTATCGCCAAACAGCGGAACGGCCCGGTAGGGACCGTGGAGCTGGTGTTCTTGAAGAACTTCAACAAGTTCGTCAATTACGAACGGGCGCATGATTCGTTTGCAGGGTAGAGGGGGAGGCCGCCGGGGGAGATCCGGCGGCCTTTTCGTGCGCGGCACCGAAGCGGGGAAAGGGCGCTCCGGGGGAGGAGGTCGCTACGGCCGCGTGTTGGAATTGGGAAACTGGGATTAGATTAAGGGGGAGGTTTCCCAATTCCAAAGGCGGACGTAAACTCCTTCGCTGACCCCCTCCACCTCCGCTCCCTTTCCCCGGGAGCGGGTGCCCGCTTGAGGCCGCCGGGGCTGCGCGGCGGCCTCAAGGCGGGGAGGAGAGGGCAAGCCAAGGAAGCACCGGACAGGTATTGTCCGGTGCTTTCTTGGCTGCGCTTTTTTTTACGATCTAATAACTTCTACATTCCAATAACTTCTCCACTAGAAGTCCGGCTTTCGGGATGTCGCCGGGCTCTTAACGTTGAGCCGGGAATTTGGCATGGCCGTTATTGTCTTTACGGCCCGGGATTCCGTCTTGAAGAAGCCAGATATGGAAGAAGAATTCGAAGACGCCGACGACGAAAGCGATCACGAAAATATCGAAATACGAGATATTCCAGTCCAGCATGGCGGAAGCGCCCCAGATTACCAGATAGGTCAGGGCGGCATCGCCGATCGTAGCGGCGGTATTGCCGGCGGATGGCAGGATCAGCATATCGCCGAGTACGTAAGCGATCGCGCCGAGGACGACGGCGACGAGCAAAGCGCTCAAGAAATCGGCATCTCCGAACCACATGCTTAATCCGATCACGACGACGGCATTGGCCAGCAGCTTGACTGCGAGTTTAGCCATTCTTATTCACCTCTTCTTAGGATGTTATGCGTGCTGTAGAGATTGGAAAGGCTTGATGCCCTAACTTAACCCCGAACCTTCATGGTCAAACCCTTTTTATGGAATTTCTTGAACGAGCACCTTGAACGCATTGAATGTAAAGTTTTCGAGGGACGCAAACGAACCTCTTAAGCGGTCAAGGTACCGGACGAAATCCAAGAGACTCGGCAAATGAGAATTATTTTTACGCAAACCTAGATTCTTAGCGTTTTTCCGAACATTAAATTTACACGGAACATCTTTCGTTCGTCATTTATTTGACTTTAAAAAATCATGCTGGTACACTGTTAGTGCTGCGTTAAAGCAGCATAAGGAGCGCTGTCCCGCCTTTTTCACGCCCGTTAACCGGGAAGAAAAGCGAGAGAGAGCCGTCTCCGCTCGTCCGTTAGCACGCTTCTCAGCCGGGCTTTTCCATTGACGAATTCCTGCCGGGATAGAGGACGGACGACCAATACAAAGGTGCAAAGGCACCCACGGAGGAATGTACAATGTCAACGGTAGTCGTAGTGGGAACGCAGTGGGGAGACGAAGGCAAAGGCAAGATTACGGATTATTTGGCGGAAGGCGCCGACGTGGTCGCTCGTTATCAAGGCGGCAACAACGCGGGCCACACCATCTTGATCGAAGACAAAAAGTATAAATTGACGATGATTCCTTCGGGCATTTTCTATACGGACAAAGCCTGCGTGATCGGCAACGGGATGGTCATCAACCCGAAAGCGCTGATCGAGGAAATCAATTATATTCACGATAACGGCTTCACTACGAAAAACCTGTCGATCAGCGACCGCGCGCATATCATCATGCCTTACCACATGGTGCTCGACGCGCTGGAAGAAGAACGCAAAGGCCCGAACAAGATCGGCACGACCGGCAAAGGCATCGGCCCTTGCTACATGGACAAAGCGGCCCGGATCGGTATCCGCATGGCGGACCTGATGGACGCCGAAGAATTCGAACTCAAGCTGCGCCATCTGGTCAAAGAAAAGAACCATATCATCGAGCAGGTATACGGCGGCGGAACGGTAGACGTGGAAGAAATTCTGGAAAACTATCTCGGTTATGCCGAAATTCTGCGTCCTTACGTCTGCGACACGTCGGTCGTATTGAACGAATATATCGACGAAGACAAAAAAGTGCTGTTCGAAGGCGCGCAGGGCGTCATGCTGGATATCGACCAAGGCACGTATCCGTTCGTGACGTCTTCCAACCCGTCCGCGGGCGGCGTCTGCATCGGTTCGGGCGTCGGCCCGGCGCGCATCAACCAGGTGATCGGCGTCGCCAAAGCGTACACGACCCGCGTCGGCGACGGTCCTTTCCCGACCGAGCTGCACGACGAGATCGGCGACACGATCCGCGAGACCGGCCATGAGTACGGCACCGTAACGGGCCGTCCGCGCCGCGTGGGCTGGTTCGACAGCGTCGTGGTCCGTCACGCAAGACGCGTCAGCGGCATCACGGGTCTGTCCTTGAACTCGCTGGACGTCCTGACGGGCCTCGAGACGGTCAAGATCTGCACGGGTTATAAGTTGAACGGCGAAGTGATCTCGCACTACCCGGCCAGCTTGAAGCAGCTTGCGCTGTGCGAAGCGGTCTACGAAGAAATGCCGGGTTGGAGCGAAGACATCACAGGCGCGAAAACGCTGGACGACCTTCCGGAAACGACGCGCAACTACGTGAACCGCGTCAGCGAATTGACCGGAATTCCGATCGCGATCTTCTCCGTCGGCCGCAACCGCGAGCAGACGAACCCGGTCATCTCGATTTACAACTAAGACTATAGGCCGCAACCGAACGGGCTATCGTCACCGATCGTTCGCGAAAAAAGTGAGTCAGAAACGTGCAAACCCGCGCCCGGCGCGGGTTTTTTGCTTTGTTGCAAAGTTGAATTGTTCTCGGAGGCTGTGGTAAAGTAGACGAAGGTTTTATAAAGGTTAAAATTTTGACACTATTTAAGCCGTTTTGTGCAAGACGTATCTGGCAAGTTTGCAAGGCAAAGGAGAAGATCATGGAAAGTTTGGACAACAAAGACCGGGGCAAAACGGCGTCTTCCGAGCAGAGCGAAATGCGGCAGGAAGGTTCGTTCGAGGCCGGGGTACAGAGAACATGGAAACCGCGCCGAATCCGTCGCTGGGCAGCAGGCGCCGCGAGCGTCGTGCTATTGGCCGGAGGATTGACGTTCGGCGGATTCAAGTATAAAGAAGCGCATACGTATACGTACTATACCGTTTATTCCGGCGATACGGTGCTCGGCACCATCGCGGACAAGCAGCAGGTCGACGAATTGATCGCGAAAAAACAGAAAGCTTTTTCCGAACAATATCCCAATGCGGACATGAAGCTCTACGCTTCGGACATTCGCACCGAAGAAGCCGAAGGCTACAAAGTCGTTCCGGATACCGAAGCGACGTTGGCCAAGCTGGACGGCGCGATCAAAGCGTATGCGACCGGAACCGAATTGGTCGTGAACGGCAAAGTCGTCGGAATCGTCAAAGACGAAGCGACGGCCAAGAAACTGATCGACAAAGCCAAGAACTCCTATATCGAAAAAGGGACCCGAACCGCCGCGGCGACTACGAAACTCGCTTCGACCGGAGGAGCAAACAAGGCGGCTTCGGCCGACAAGTCGACGTCCAAGCTGGAATCGATCAAGATCAGCAGCAAGATCGCCTACAACGCGACCGAGACTTCGCCGACGAAGATCCTGAGCGACGAAGAAGCGTATAAGCTGTTGACGATCGGGGAAAAAGAACCGGTCACCTATAAAGTCGTCGAAGGCGATACCGTCAGCTCGATCGCGGCCAAGTTCGGCATTACCCAAGACGAAGTCTACGCGAACAACTCGGATATCGAAGAGTTCACGCTGCAGATCGGGCAGACGATCCGGATCACGCTTCCGGAACCGGCGATCGACGTCGTGAGCGTAGAGAAAGTCTCGGAAGTGATCCCGACCGCGCCGCAGACGATCATCCGGCATAATTCGAAGCTCGCCGCAGGCAAGCGGATCGTCGCTTCTCCGGGCAAAAGCGGCGCGAAACGCGTCGATTACCGCCTGACCAAACAGAACGGCGAGATCGTGAACGAACAATGGATCGGTCAGGAAGTCGTTCGCCGCTCCGCTCCGATCATTATCGTCAAAGGCACCAAAGTCATGGTCGAACCGAAAAAAGCCGAGCCGAAAAAAATCGCGCCGAAAAAAGTCTCGACCGTCGAAGAATCGTCCGATTCCGAGCGCGATACGTCTTCGGAGTCTTCCGAATCCTCGTCTTCTTCCGACAATCAGGAAGAAGTGACGTCCGGCGGCAGCGGCTTCAGCTGGCCGGTCGGCGGCGCTTCGATCTCCAGCACGTTCGGTACCCGTTGGGGCAAACTCCATGCGGGCGTCGATCTGACCGGACCGTCGAATATCAAAGCCTCCGCGCCGGGAACCGTCACTTACGCCGGACAGATGAACGGCTACGGCAATATTATCATCATCAGCCACGGCGACGGTTACGAGACCCGTTACGGCCACTTGAGCAGCATCAAAGTGAGCGTAGGCGAATCCGTGTCCCGCGGCGAATCGATCGGCGTGATGGGGAATACCGGTCGTTCGACCGGCACTCATCTTCATTTCGAGATCCGTAAAAACGGCGATCCGAAAAATCCTTTGTCTTATCTGCCTTAGGCCGAGCGGTTTAGAGGTTTCGGCCTGATTTTAATAAAACCGAGGCGAAGTAAAACGCCGAGGTAAGCCTTTCTACTCTTTCAAAAAAGACGCCGCCGGAATTTTCCGGCGGCGTCTTTTTGTCGTGAAAGGTTTATTGCTGAAGGCTATTAGGCAGAGGGAGGAATTCAGTGAAGGAACGGTAGTGTTCGCCTTTGAAATCGAGAAAATTCCGCTAAAATTTAATATCTTTTCTCGATTACAACACGCGACCTCAAGCCTTTCGAAGAAAGGCACATCGGAAGCCTAAGCTGCGAATTCCTCCCGGAGCCGCCCAGCCTTCCGAACTTAATAAACCATTCGCGACAATATCAGTCGCCCGACTCACCCCATCGGCGCTTTTTCCCCGCGCCTATGGTAAAATAATGGAGATATACCCGAGACGAAATCACAGAAGAACGGGGAATCGAAGCAGGGGGGCTGAAAGGAATGCAGGGTAAAATCCTGGTTGTGGACGATGAGCAGCCGATTGCGGATATATTGAAGTTCAATCTCGAAAAAGAAGGATACGAAGTCACCTGCGCGTTCGACGGTATCAAAGCCGTGGAACTGGCGTTCAGCGAGCAGCCGGATCTGATCCTGCTCGATCTGATGCTGCCGGGCAAAGACGGCATGGACGTCTGCCGCGAAGTGCGGACGAGACTGTCCGTGCCGATCATCATGCTGACCGCCAAAGACGGCGAGATCGACAAAGTGCTCGGCCTCGAACTCGGCGCCGACGATTACGTCACCAAGCCGTTCAGCACGCGCGAGCTGCTGGCCCGGGTCAAAGCGCAGATGCGCCGCCATCAGCCGGGAGCGTCGCTGTACGCGGGCGCGGGAGCGCTCGGCGGAGCCGAAGCGCCGCAGCGGCAGGGACTGACCGTGGACGCCCTTTTTATCGATACCGATATGTATACGGTGTACAAGCACGGAGAACCGCTCGATCTCACGCACCGCGAATACGAGCTGGTCTATTATATGGCGAAGAACGCCGGCAAAGTCATGACCCGCGAGCATCTGCTTCAAGCCGTATGGGGCTTCGAATATTTCGGCGACGTGCGGACCGTCGACGTGACGATCCGGCGTCTGCGCGAGAAGATCGAAGACGATCCGAGCAAGCCCGAATACATTTTGACCCGGCGCGGACTCGGTTACATGATGCGTTCGAACAAGCCGGGGGGATTCTGACGAATGCTGCGCAAAGCGTCGTTCTTCCGATCGGTTCAAGCGAAACTGATCATCGTCTACATGCTGCTGATCCTGATCGCCATGCAGCTGATCGGCGTGTATTTCGTCAGCGCGATGAAGACGTCGCTGACCAACAACTTCACGAACGACCTGAAGGAACAGGCCGAGCTGCTGTCCGTGCTGGCCGGGCAGAACTGGTCCGGCAGCGGCGAAGCGGCCGAAGACAAGGCGGCAAGCCTGCGCACGCTGGTCGACAACTTCTCCAGCATGAGCAGCGGCGAGATTCAAGTGCTCGACGTCAGCGGACGGGTCTTGATCACTTCGCTGTCCACCCATGCGGATCTCGTGAACAGCAAGAACACGCAGACCGTGGTCAGCCGCGCGCTGCAGGGCATCGACGATAACGAAGAATATATTATCGACGAAGACAATCTGCGCAAGAAAGTCGTCGCCAAGCCCGTGTTCAGCGGAGGCAAGATCGTCGGCGCGATCTATATCGTCGCTTCGATGCAGGGGCTGTACGACACCATGCAGCGCATCAACGGCATCTTTATCTCCGGCGTGCTGATCGCGCTCGGACTCACGGCCGTACTGGGCGTCATTCTGGCGCATACGGTCACGCAGCCGATCAAAGAGATGACCAAACGGGCGACCGCGGTCGCCGAAGGGCGTTTCCACGTGCGCATGCCGGTGTTCGGCAGCGACGAGATCGGCCAGCTCGGCGAAGCGTTCAACCATATGACGAGCCGCCTGCAAGGGGTACTGTCGCTCAACGAAGAAGAGAAAGAGAAACTCGCTTCGATCCTCACGAACATGAGCGACGGCGTGATCGCCGCCGACGAATCCGGTTCGGTCATTCTGGTCAACCGCGTGGCCAGCGCCATGATCGGGATGCGGGAGTCGGACATGATCGGCCGAAGCATCACCGCTCTGCTCGACCTGCCGGAAGAGGACGAGGAATTGGGCGCCGCCGGACTGCGCAGCATCATTCTCGGCGGCAGCGGCGGCACGCCGGATTCGCCCGGAGGACTGGGCGCGGCCGGCGACCTGACGATCAAGGCGACGCTCAGCCCGATCCACCGCCGGGAAGGCGGAACCGAGGTCGGCGTCAGCGGCACCATCGCCGTGCTGCAGGACATTACCGAACAGGAACGCCTCGATACGCTGAGGCGCGAATTCGTGGCCAACGTCTCGCACGAGCTGCGGACGCCGCTCACCACGATCAAGAGCTATACCGAAGCGCTGGAAGACGGCGCGCTCGACGACCGGGCCGTCGCCGGACGGTTCGTCGGCGTCATTCAGAACGAGACGGAACGGATGATCCGCCTCGTCACGGATCTGCTTCAACTGTCGCGCATGGATTCCAAAGAGACCAAGCTGCGGCGCAAAAAGACCGATCTGTACGGGATGATCGACGAAGCGGCCGAACGGTTCACGTTCCCGCTGCGGGACAAAGGCATCTCCGTCTCGCTCAAAGCTTCGCCGAATCTCGGCGCGGTCAGCGTCGATCGGGACCAGATCGATCAGGTGCTCGACAACGTCATCTCCAACGCGATGAAATACACGGCCGAAGGCGGCACGGTGACGCTGGACGCGTACCGTCTCGAAGACGGGCGGCGTTACGCGGTCGCGGTCGCCGATACCGGCATCGGCATTCCCAAAGAAGAACTGGGCCGCATCTTCGAGCGGTTCTACCGCGTCGACAAAGCCCGTTCGCGCGGCATGGGCGGCACGGGACTGGGTCTTGCGATCGCGCGCGAGATCGTGGAAGCGCACGGCGGCGAGATCGCGATCGAATCGGATTACGGGCAGGGCACGCGGGTGACCTTCACGCTGCCGGCTTATTCGGAAGGAGGCGGCGATAAGTGAAAGAGCGGCTCAAGACGGCGGCGCTTACGCTGCTCGTCGCCGTCAGCCTCGTGCAGAGTTATCTGCTGATCTACCGGCTGCCCGGCACGGGTTCGGTCGTCGTCTCTTCGGCGGGCTACGTGCGGACCGACGAGATGGGCGAGCAGCGCAGCGTCGAGGACACGTTGTATCCCGATCGCATGATCATCCATATGGGCGAAGACAAACATACGATTTTTTATCCGAATTCCGCGTTCTACAAGCTGATCTATGCCCGGATTCAAGCGCGCGATTTCGCGGCGTTTCAACCGCAGCCGATCGCGGCTCAAGATTGGGAGAAGGTCGCGGCGAACAACCCGGGCATCGAGCTGTCGTTCGGAGCCGGCCTGCCGGTATCGCTGCTGCAAAAAACGATGAAGCTGACGGTCGATCCGACTTTTCAGACGGCGGACATCAAACGAATCTGGATCTATACGGGAAAAGGCGAAGAAAAACCGAGAGCGTTCTTCTTCAGCGCGAACGGTCAAGACGTCTACGAAGCCAAACAGCTCGATCTTACCGTGCAGGACGTGCTTCAGCATGTGGCGTTCGGCGAAGAATGGACGCCGTACACGCCGCTTAAGAAGCATACGCTCTACATTCCGTCCAAACCCATCGTGCTGTCGGAGGCGGTGTTGGAAACGAACGCGTTTACCAGCGACCAGATGCAGCGCAATTTATTCGCCGATCCGGCGGTGACGCGCAATATCCACGAGCAGGACGGTTCGGAGATCTATACGGACAGCAAACGAAGCCTTCAGATCGAAGACGACGGAAGCTGGATGACGTATACCGATCCGGCAGCCGTGCCCGCGACGCTCGCCGACGCGACGGAAAGCGTGCTGTCGGCCGTCGATTTCATCAATCAGCACGGCGGATGGAACGGGCAGTACCGCGCGGAATTGTCGGAGAGCAGCGCTTCGTCGGCCGATTCGGACCTTAGCGTGCGATTCCAGCAGTATTACGGTTCGCTGCCGATTCTCGGCAGCGGCACGGTCCGCTACGGCTACATGAACCTGATTCTTCAGCAGGGCACCGTCTCGTTCTACGAACGTTCGCTGCTGGAGACGCCGGTCGACGGCAAGCAGGGACCGCAGTATAAGCTGGTCGGCGGACAGGAACTGATCGACCGGATCGCCAAAGTCGAAGAAGTTCACGGATTGAAAGTCCAAGACCTGTACCCGGCTTACACGCCGCGCATGAACGGCGATACGCTGCGCCTCGTGCCGGGTTGGGTAGCGAAGCTGTCCGACGGCACGAACGCGACATTCACGAACTGATCGAAGCCGCGTCGCCGCGAAGCTTCGGCAGGCGAGAGGAGGGACCGGAACTTGGATTGGGGAAGGGCCAAAAACGTCTTGATCTACGCGTTTCTGCTGCTGAATCTGGTGCTGGGCTATCAGCTCTGGAACGACGTGCGCGAGCAGCAGGGCGCCAATCTCGGCTTCGACTCGCTGAGCGTCAGTACGCAGCGGGCGATGGAGAAGAAAAATATTCAAGTGCTGACCTCCGTGCCTTCCGAAGCGCCGAGTCTGCCGAAGATCTCGTATCGGTATACGAAAGAGCGGACGAGCAAGCCGGTTCGATTGTCGGTTCCGGTAGACAGCAAGCTGATCTTCGCGCCGAACGATCTGGCTTCCGCGCTGCGTTCGGAGATCCCGGAGATCGGCAGCTACAGCTACGACGCGTTCGCGGGCGCCGGCGAAGACGGTTCGTTCACCCTGCATCCGCTGTTCGAACGCAAATGGCCGCTTTTTAACGCGAGCTTGGAGCTGTTCTACAACGATCAGAAGATCACGGCTTATCGCGGCGCTCCGGTCGAGATTCAAGATGCCGGAGGCGCGGCGGAAGTGCTGCCGGCGCAGAAAGCGCTCGGCACCCTGATCGAGAATTATCTGCCCGAAGGCACGGTGGTCAAAGAGATCGAACTGGGCTTCTACGGCCAGACTTTCGATTCCGAGACGCAGGTGGCGGCGCCGGTCTGGCGCTTCACCGTCGAGAACGCCGAAGAAGGGTCCGCGTACAGCGTCTATTACGTGCAGGGCATAAGCGGAGACGTCATCAGTCCCTGAAGCAGCAAGAGAGAAGGAGATCGAAACATGGGTATGGGAATGCGTTTTACCGTATTGTCGAGCGGATCGACGGGCAACGCCACGGTGGTCGAACTCGGCGGCACGTCGATTCTGGTCGATGCCGGGCTGAGCGCAAAAAGACTGGAAGAACTGTTCCGCGAGCGGGAAGTCTCGCCGGAGCATTTAAGCGGAATTCTGATTACGCACGAACACTCGGATCATATCAAAGGTCTGGGCGCGATGGCGCGCAAGTATAAGCTGCCGATCTACGCGAACGAACAGACGTGGAACGCGATGGAGAAGCATGTCGGGAAGATCGAACCGGAACAGCGCAAGATCATGGAGACCGGAGCGGCGGCGGATTTCGGTTCGCTGCGCGCCGTCTCGTTCGGCATCTCCCACGATGCGGCCGAACCGGTCGGCTATACGTTCGACGACGGCACGCACAAGCTGAGCCTCGCGACCGATCTCGGCTACATGAGCGACAAAGTCAAAGAAGCGATCTCGGATTCCGACGTGCTGGTGCTGGAAGCCAATCACGATATCGAGATGCTGCGGATGGGCCGCTACCCGTGGAACATCAAGCGGCGTATCCTGAGCGATCTCGGTCACCTGTCCAACGTGGCGGCCGGCGAAGCGTTAAGCGATCTGCTGAACGGCCGGCTCAAACGGACGTACCTCGCGCATCTCAGCCTCGACCACAATATGATGGAGATCGCGAAGATGACGGTCAAATGTTCGATGGAAGACTGCGGCGTCTTTTTCAAAGACAGCGAGTTCAAGCTCTGCGATACGAGTTGGAATACGCCGACGCCGTGGGACGAAGTGGGAAGCCGGACCGGCGGATAAGGTTCTCCGACTCGGCGTCGTCCGCCGGGTAAACCGTTTAATGAAAAACAGAACGGCTGTGCCGCCGGAACGACAAGCCGTTTCGGACAGGCAAGCAAGACATCCGGATGGAAGGAAGGGTGCGAATGGGCCTGTTTGACGATAAATATTACGGAGGCAGCGGCCGCCGAAAAGGCTTCGGCGAAGGCCGCGGAGCATCCGGGCGCGACCGCCGCAGATTCGCCCGTTCCGCAGGTTACCGCGAAGGTCGCGGCCGATCGGGTATCCGCACCGCCGCGCTCAGCGCGATATTGGCTTCTTTGTTGACCGCTCTGCTTCTGTTCGGCTTGTTCACGACGTTCTTGCTGCCGAAACTAAGCGGAGCGGCGCTGAATCCGACTTCCGCTTCCGCATCCGCCTACGATCCGTACGACCGGATCGTGCAGGCGGCGGCGGCCGTGCGGCCCGCGGTCGTCAGCGTCGTCAATCACCGCGCGGCGAAGGCGGATAGCGAAGACGAAGAGGCGCTGGAAGGTGCGGCGCTCGGTTCGGGCGTCGTATTCCAGAAAGACGGCAAAGACGCTTACGTGATCACGAATCATCATGTGGTCGCCGGCGGACAAGAATTGGAAGCGGTGCTGGTCGACGGCACGAGCCTCAAAGCGCAGTTGGTCGGTTCGGACGTCATCACGGATGTAGCCGTGCTGAAGATCGACGGTTCGAAGGTCAAAGCGGTCGCGCAGATCGGCGATTCCGATCGTCTGGATCTCGGCGAGACGGTCATCGCGCTCGGCAATCCGCTCGGACTCGGCGATACGCTCACTTCGGGGATCGTCAGCTATCCGAAACGGGTGATGCCCGTCTCGCTGAACGAAGACGGCGTCTACGATTGGGAGCAGCAGGTCATCCAGACCGACGCCGCGATCAACGAAGGCAACAGCGGCGGCGCGCTGGTCGACCTGAACGGGAAACTGATCGGCATCAACACGATGAAGATCTCCAGCACCGGCGTCGAAGGCATCGGCTTCGCCATTCCGATCAATCAAGTCATGGCGACGACGGACGAACTGCTCAAGAACGGCAAGATCAGTCGGCCTTACTTGGGCGTCTATTCGCTGGACCTGAACAATCCGTACGCGCCGCTCGGCGAAGAACAGGTCAGCAATCTGAAACTGCCGAGCGAGATCAAGAAAGGCGTCGTCGTGCTGGAATCGCTCGGCCCGGCCAAAGACGCGGGTATCCGATTGAACGACGTGATCGTCGGTTTCGACAACCAGTCGATCGATTCGACGCTGATGCTGCGGAAATACCTGTACGAACGCAAGCAGATCGGCGACAAGATGAAAGTCACGTATTACCGCGAAGGCAAGAAGCAGACGGCCAGCGTCACGCTCGGCGAACGGCCGGAAGCCGATCAACAATAAGTTTTCCTATCAAACCATCGGGAGTGTCATTCATGTACTGTGTATGCAAACAACATATCGAGACGGCATTGGATCAATTTCTGGACGAATACGAAGACGCGCCGGATCTCGTGAACCTCAAAGAAACCGAGTTCTCCGACTGGGATCCGCCGCTCAAATGCGCGCACTGCGAAGCGCCGGCGGAAGTGCTGGTGGTCTAGTACCTTTAGTGTTGACAAGATTTTAGCGGACTCCGGTCCGAACACACGGTTCGATTACCATGCGACCGACGGGCGGACCGTCTTCTCGCTTCGGGATGACCCGAAGCGGAGGCGGTCTTTTTCGGGCGGCGGGACGAAAGGAAGCTTCGAGCGATGATCCTGTTTGTGAGTTACGGGCTGACCGCCCTTTTTATGCTGGCCTTTCTGATCAGCTATCTGCGAGATAAGCGTCGCATCCGGGTCGGCATGCTGCTGACGTTCGGGCTGCTGCTGCTCGCGTTCTCGCTGATGATCAGCATCGTGCAGGTCGCGGACGACAACCGCGCGGTGTTCTATGCGGCGGCGTTCGGTTTTATGACGCTGGTCGTGCTGCTTCCGCTGCTGGTGATCGGCACGGGAGCCGGTTTGATCTACAACGCGCGCATTTTATGGAGAAAAGAAGGCTTCAAACCGAAAAACCTGCTGACGCTCGGCGTCGGCCTGCTGATCTTCCTGTTCTTGGGACTCATGATCTTCTCGCCGCTGTGGACGACTTATCAAGCGATCGCGCTGCCCGTCGCGCTGATGATGGCCGTCGCCGGATACTTCGGATTCGTGTTCTTGTGCTATTTGGTCTCGTGCGTGCTGTACAATCTGGTCCGCCCGCGTCCTCCGCGCGATTATATCGTCGTGCTCGGCGCGGGACTCAAAGGCAACGTCGTGACGCCGCTGCTCGCCGGACGACTGAAACGCGGCATCGCCTTTTACAAAAAGCAGGAGACGATGCCGTACGTCCCGCCCAAGTTCGTCGTGTCCGGCGGCAAAGGTTCCGACGAATTGATCTCCGAAGCCGCCGCCATGCGGAATTATCTGCTGGAACAAGGCATTCCGGACGAATGGATCCTGATGGAAGACCAGTCGGTGAACACGCTCCAGAACATGGCTTTTTCCAAAAAGATCATGGACGAGCAAAGCGGCGAAGACCGGTACAGCTGCGTGTTCGCGACGAATAACTTCCATCTGTTCCGAGCCGGCGTGTATGCGCGCAAAGCCGGGCTGAAAGCCGACGGGATCGGGTCGAAGACCGCGTTTTATTATCTGCCGAACGCCTTCATCCGCGAGTATATCGCCATCTTGTCGATGTACCGCCGCTGGCATCTGTTTTTCGTCGGATGCATCGTGGTGATGTTCGCCGGAATCGCGCTTGCGTTCTGGTGGGCCGAGCGCGCCGTGTCCTCATGATTGCCGAAGAGGTCGATTGTTGAAGGAAAAAGGAGTACACTGAATAGAGAAGACTTTAGAGTGGGGTGAGCAAAAGCATGGCAGACGAAGAAGTAGTATTGACGCAGGAAGGGTTCGACAAGCTCCAGGCGGAGCTCGACGACCTCAAATACGTGAAACGCAAAGAGCTGGCGGAGCGCATCAAGCTGGCGATCAGCTACGGCGACTTGAAAGAAAACAGCGAATACCATTCGGCCAAAGACGATCAGGCCTTTATGGAGACGCGCATCATCATCTTGGAGAAAATGCTGAACAGCGCCCGCATCGCGGACGCGGCGCATACCGATTCGAGCACGATTCACGTCGGTTCGAACGTGGTGCTCAAAGATATCGAGTTCGGCGACACGCTGGAATATCAGGTGGTCGGCCCGGCCGAAGCGGACGTGGCGAACGGCAAGATCTCTTACGAGAGCCCGCTCGGCAAAGCCCTGATGGGCAAAGCGCTCGGCGACAAGATCAACGTCGAAGCGCCGATGGGCATGATTCAATACGAACTGCTGGAGATCAAAGGGCTGTAAAGCCGGATCGTCCGCTGCATTTCATAAAAAAGACGGCTTTTTCGCATAAGAGCGAAAAGCCGTTTTTTTGCGCGCAAAATCAGAACCCGAATCCGGTTTTCGGCAGCGAGACAACGACGATCACTGCTCCGCGATCCACTCGGCCAGATCCTCGACGACCTCGATCGGCACATTGCCCGGCAGCATGTATTCGGCTCCCGTCGACTGCGTTTCCGAGCGCACGAACAGATGGTTCAGCTTCGGGTACAGCTTGTAGACGATATTGTCGCGCGCGAACAGCGCTTTTTGCCAGCCGTCCAGATTGTCCGGGCTGACCTGCATATCGTTGTCGCCCTGCAGGATCAGCATCGGCAGGGTCTGCTTGGCCGCCAGCTCGCCGCTTTTGTAATTCCGGAAATCGAACCACCATTCGGGATGCGGCAGGACGAATCCGTTCAAGCCGTTTTTTTCGGAAAAGAGCGGAAATTTCAGCAGATCGTACTGCGAGCGGAAAAAGGCAAGCTGCTGCTCCACGTTCTTGATCTGCTGCGAGGAGGCGCCGTTCTGACGGGCCGTCTTCAGCATGTCTTCGTACTGCCGCAGCATCATATCCTCGATCGGCACAGAAGGTCCTGCCATCACCATCGCGCCGCGAAGCGATGACGCTCCGAGTTTGGTCTGCGCCTGCTTCACGATTCGGGGAATCAGCATGCCGCCTTGGCTGTGGCCGAGCACGAAGATCCGGTCGCGGTCGATGTCCGGCGTCTGCCGCAGCTTGGCGATCGCGCTGACCGCATCGTCTACCGTTTCTTCCCGCACGGTAAAAGGCGCATGTTCCGTTTTGAGGGCATGCTCCCGGGTCCGTTTCTCGTAGCGGAGCGAGGCGACGCCTTGGCCCGCCAGCCCGACAGCCAGATCGCGGAACGTTTTGGCGCCGCCGATCGAGTCGTCGCGGTCGTTCGGACCGGAACCGTGCACCAGCACCACGACGGGAAAAGGTCCTTTGCCCGCGGGAACCGTCAGCGTTCCGGGCAGCGCGAACGTGCCCGAACCGACCGTGATTTCCCACTCCCGGTAAGCGCCCGGCACGTCGTAAGACGGCGGCTCGTAAGCGTTCGGGTACAGCGCGGGGATCAGCAAATCGTCGATTCGCCCGCTGCGGTCGAAGCGTACGGTCACGGCGAAAGATCCGCCCGACGCCGTCGTATAGGTCAGTTCGGCATTGCGGTGAACGGCGGTGTCTTCGAAAGCGATTTTCTTCAGCTGCTTCGGCTTGCCGTAAGCGGCCGTAACATCCTTCATCCACGTCTCGAGCGCCTGCTCGTTCACCGCTTTGCGCAGATTATGGCTCAACAAGCCGCGCGCGCTTTTCGCGTCGCCCTGAGTCATCAGCGCGACGAATCGTTTGGCCTGCGCGGCATCGTCGGCGGTCGAAGCGGGAAACGGTGCCGGCTTTGCAAGACGCGTCTGCCCTGCCGAGTCCGCTGCGTCTGCCGCCCAAGTTTGCATCGGCTCTCCTGCCAGCAGCACCGCCGCCAAAGCGGACAGCGCGGCGATCTTCGTTTTCTTCATTCGAAAGCTCCTCTCCGGATCGGAATATCTCCAGCATAGAGAGCGAGCTTAAAAATACGGTACGGATCGGTTTAAAAACAAGTTAATTTTCGCGCCTGTCCGTTCAGAAAAACTTCGGCTTCCGGACAACGTTCAAGCAGGTTTATGCCGCGCATCCGCAGAATCCGCTGCATGAAGATCGTATCGGTCAGCAGCCGGTTGACGAGGAGCATGCACGTTTCCGGTTCGGATGCGAAATGGGCGATCAGCCGCGACAGTTCGCCGGGATCGAAAAACAGCACGTACAGCACGTAATGGTCCAGCAGCATCTCGGCGATCGAGGCGAGGTAGGCGTCCATTTGGGCGCTTTGACGCGCAGACCGCGTTAAGTCTCGCATCAGCTCGAAGACCTCTCCGGGAGCGGCGGTGTAACTCTTGAGCAGTTCGTCCGGGTGATGAATCCAACGCAGCGCTTGACGCAGGAGGACGGATGTTTCTGGATGCGTCTCCGTCGGCCAAGCAGGCAGCATTGGCGCGTGTTCCGCAGCGATATTGCCTTCGACGACGTCCAGCAGTTCGAGCGTCAGTCCGAGGTTGGTTTGGATCTGCTGCGGCGACAAGAGCAGGCGATCGGCATAAGCTGAATGATGCTGCGCATAATAGTCGTGGTAAGCCCGGAAATAATCGCGCACGACAACGCCGCTTTCGGTATGGATCAACCGCGTCTTCGTTGGGTTATGCTCGGGATCCGAGGAAGGCTGCGCAATCAGCGAAAAAGCTTCCAACGTGTCGCCGTTCACCGGATGCGCGTACAAGAAAAACCAGAAACCGAATTCTCGCAGCTCATTTTTTTGCTTTTCGTTTAGAGAAGTGACCGAAGACAACCTTCCCAATACAAAAAAGCAGTGCTGCTTCATGCGTTCGTTCATGGCGTGAGCAGGCGCGAGCGGCGGAAGAGACAGCGTCGCGTTCAGCGCGTACAGCAGAAAGTTCAGGACCTGCTCGTCATAGACGTTTAACATCGGAAAAAATTCGTGCAGCAGAGGCAGCCGCTGTCCGGGATCTCCGTAACGCGGATCGGGCGGCCATAGCTCGGAATTCCAATCGGCGAAGGTAGCGCTGTCCTCTTTCTTGTAAAAAAGTTCGATGCTACCGTCTTCGCACTCGGCATATTCGAAATCATCGGCATCGCGCAGCGGCGGTTCGAGCTCGAACTTGAGACGAATCCGGTCGGCGTATAGAGGGCGGAGATTCATGAGCGAGGCTCCTTTCTTTTTGGTTCCAGTATAACGCTCGGGTCGGCGGAACCGGAAATACGGCCTTTTTTTGCGCGGCTGCGGGGAGTCTATCGTATAATGGAGGCATCACATCACGAACGGAATATGGGAGGCATTATGTTTATTCAAATCATCGGAGTCGGCAAGTTGAAAGAAAAATATCTGGTTCAGGGCATCGCGGAGTACAGCAAGCGGCTGACCCCTTACGTGAAGCTTCAGATCGTGGAAGTCCCGGACGAGAAAGCCCCGGATACGCTGAGCGACGCGGAAGTGAGGATCGTGAAAGACAAGGAAGGCGAGCGGATTCTAAGTCATATCAAGCCGGACGCCCATGTGATCGCGCTGACGCTGGACGGAAAGATGTGGAGCTCCGAGGATCTGGCATCCGAGCTGGATCGGCTGGGTACGTACGGCAGCAGCCATGTCGTCTTCGTGATCGGCGGGAGTCACGGGATCGGGGATGACGTGATTCGGCGTGCGCAGCAGAAGCTATGCTTCGGGAAGATGACGCTGCCGCATCAGTTGATGAGGTTGGTGTTAGTGGAGCAGGTGTATCGGGCGGTGAAGATTAATCGGGGTGAACCTTACCATAAGTAGGGCGAAATTTTGAAACGAAACGATATTTGGAATGAAGAAGTATTATTGACGCAGGAAGGGTTCGACAAGCTTCAGGCGGAGCCCGATGACCTCAAATACGCGAAATCAAAGAGCTGGCCGAGTGCATCAAGCTGGCGATCAGCTGCGGAGACAAGATCAACGTGGACTCGCCTATGGTCACGGTCTCGTACGAACTGCTGGAGATTAAGGAACTGTAGGAATCAGGTTAAAGAATTGCATCGGAAAAAGAAGACGGCCCGACCGCGTGTTTGTGCGGGGAGGTCGTCTTTTTTGCATGAAAAAAGACGGGGAGGTCATACCTTCCGGACTTCGGCGACTTTGAGAGCCAGTAACGCAAGCTGCCCGCGCTCGGCTTCCGTAAGCACTCCGACCAGTTCGCCGATCCGGCGCTCGATCTCGCCGCCGATCTCGCGGGCGATTCGCCGTCCGTCCGGCGTCAGCCTGACGTGGAAGCCGCGCCGGTCTTCCGGCGAAGGAATGCGTTCGACCAGATGCCGGCGCTCGGCGCGATCGATCAGGCCGGTGATGCTGGACTTGTCGAGCTCCAGGCGTTCGGCCAGCTGCTTCATGCTCGGCTCGCGATCGCGCAGGATGCCGAGCAGACGAAGCTGGATCGGCGAGAGATCGTACACGGCGCCCGAGCGCCCCAGCACCGATTGGATTACGTACGACAGCTGAGCGAGGCCGTCTACGATCGAAGAAGTGTCTGCAATAGCGGACGGTTGGGAAGCAGGATTGGAAGTCTCGTTATTCATAAGCGTTCACTCCGGATTTTGTAATGGATCTAGCGGATTCTTGCTTAAGTATAACATAAAAGAGTTGACTTAGTACGTGGGGCAAACTATATTGTTTGTGAGACAAACTAAAAAGTTTCGAGCTGCCGGCAAGTCTTAGCCTCGAACCGCAAAACGCGGCGAAGTTCAACCGGCGGCAAAGTATGAAGATTCACCGGCAGCGCCGGATAGACGTTAACCGTTCAAGGAGGAATAATTGATGAATGCAGCCGTAGTAAGGTTTTTTGATTCGGTTCCGAAGTATGAAAGCTTTGAGGTACCGCAGCCTTCGGGCGACCACGAAGTGCGCGTCGACGTTCTGGCATCGGCTCTGCATCTGCGTGTCCGCGGGCAGGCGGACGGTTCGCACTATACCAGCACCGGCGAACTGCCGCTGATCCCGGGCGTCGACGGGGTCTGCCGTTTGCCGGACGGAAGAACGGCGTATTTTGTTTCGTCCGATACGGCGTACGGCGCGATGGCCGAGCAGACGGTCGTCGATCTGCGCCGCTGCGTGCCGCTGCCGGAAGACGCCGATCCGGTTCTGATCGCCGCGGCGATGAACCCGGCGATGTCCGCTTGGGTGGCGCTGCACCGCCGCGTCTACTTTCCGCCCGGCGGGCAGGTGCTGGTGCTCGGCGCAACCGGCAGTTCGGGGCAGATGGCGGTGCGCATCGCCAAGCTGCTGGGCGCAAGCCGGGTAATCGGCGCGGGCCGCGATCCGCAGCGCTTGCAGGAGCTGCTCGGCATAGGAGCGGACGAAGTCGTGTCGCTGTCCGGCGACCCGGCGGAAGTGTCCGACCGCCTAGCCGAAGCGGCGTCCGAAGTCGATATCGTTATCGACTACCTGTGGGGACACGTCGCGGAGCTTGCCATGCTGCCGCTGCTGAAGCGGCGCTCCGACCGCAGCCGATCGCTGCACTGGATCGAGATCGGCTCAATGGCCGGCTCTTCGGCATCGATCCCTTCCGCCGCGCTGCGTTCGGCCAACTTTTACCTGATCGGCAGCGGCCAGGGCTCCGTCACTACCGCCGGCTATCTTGCCGAATTCCCGGCGCTGATCGAAGCGATCGCGAGCGGCAAGTTACCCTTGAACACTCGGACAGTACCGCTCTCCGAGGTCGAAGCTGTCTGGCAGGAGCCTGCGGATGCTTCGCGGCGGGTTGTGTTTGTGCCTTGAAGATGGCTGGACGGCCTAGTAGGTAAGTGCCTATAGAAATGCGAAGCAAAAAGTTCTTATACGAACATTGAGTTCCGTAAGAGCTTTTTTAAACAGCTTATGAAAGGAACCATGGTTATTCAAAGCGGCTCAGCCTAAAAAATACGCATTGGCATTTTCATCGGATTCCAACTCGGTGCTTTCGACCTTTCTTGACACGAGTCTGCTTCTCGAGTGTTTGAAGCAGATTTCTTTGCGTTTCCATGAGGGAGGCAGCAATCATAGTGTGGAACTCTGGAAACAGGAAAGCGAGATCTAAATAAATTCTCAGCCCCGTGTCATCGCATTCGAAAGGGTATCCGGAAAGTATTTTCCTGCAAAGCGCAAAAGTTTCGAGAAGCCCGGAACGACCTGCCTTTTGTTATGCTCCATGCCTTGGATTCCGTGCTTTAAGAGCGTGTCCAAGCTCATGCTGGGAATGCCGCCGCTCTGCGCGCCGGATTCCAGATTGGTTCCCGCCACGAGCGGCGGAACAAGCTCCATAACATGTATGTTTTTTGCCGATTTCTTGAGTTGGATTCGCAGTGCGTCGGTAAACATATGCACTCCCGCCTTGGTAGCCGAATAAACGGGATGGATAGGGGACGAGACGTAGGAAAGACCGGAGCTTACGGTTACGATCATCGCTTCGCTTTGTTTGGACAATTGCGGGAGCAGCGCTTCCGTCATCCAGATAGTCCCGTTTAAGTTCGTGTCGATCTCTGCGGTAGTCTGCTCCAAATCGAAGGTACCGTCCATCACTTCGAAGGCGCGCATAATACCTGCCGAGTTGAACAGGATGGAGACTTCAGGGTAGCGGTCGCGAAGGAATGCAGCCATTCCGCGAACGGAATTTGCCTCGGAGACGTCGCCTTGCAGCCCGATAAGCCCCGGATGTTGATGCGTCACTTGATCGAGGGTCGTTTGATTTCGTCCGATGACGATGACTTTATTGCCGCGATTCAAAAAATGTAAGGCAAATACAAGTCCGATACCCGAAGTACCGCCCGTAACGACGATTGTACGATTTGAGAGCTTCATGAAGGAGTCTCCTTTTTAAGTTACGTTTTTTTGTTTTTGTAACTAGGAACGACCTAAGGATATAATGCTTAGTTACAAAAGTCAATAGTTGTAACCTGTAGAGTCAATCCGTATAATAAAAACCATGAAAACTTTAAGCAAAGAACTTATTTTGGAAACCTCTCATCGAATGGTTGTCGAACAGGGAATGGAGAAAGTTAATCTGTCCAAAGTCAGTACGGCATTGGGTACGACTCACGCCGCGATTTATAGATATTTTTCGAGCAAGGAAGAGTTGTGGACCGAGCTTGCATTGTCGTGGCTGGACCATGAACTGGCTGGCCTTTTTCCGTTTGATACAGAAAAGTACTCGACGAAAAAAGATATCGTGCATGCATGGTTATGGGTATTAAGCAAATCGAAATATGACGCTTATGTACGCGAGCCTGAAATGTTCAAGCTGTATACCGCTTATATTGATCGAAATCCCGTGGTAGTCGCTCGGCACATCGGCGATTTGCTGGACAGTTTAAAAGCAGCAAGCGGCATCGAGGACGTTGGACGATTGTATGCCGTTTTAATGGCTTTTTCTTATTTTTCCGCACCCGCTTATGCAGAAAACTGGCTGAGTATGGATTTCAAAGCACAGTTTGAAGCGGTTTGGCAGCTGATCGAAAGCGGAATTTAGATACCGGTTATCGAAAAGGTCCATAGTCAATCGAGTATGAGGCCATCCCGTTCGGATCGCGACTCCTGCCGAATCGAACCGCACACCTCAACCCATCCTCAACTTCCGCAGGCCTACAGCCTAGCGGATTTTTTTATTCAACCCCCCGAATCCGTCGAATCAGGCAAAAACGCCGCCGAAAAGGGCAATGACCGCAGCATCCCATCCCCTATACTTAGAACAACCGAAAATGAATATTCTGCGGAAGGGGCGATTTCGTTGTTGATTTCAGTGACACGGGTGCGATTGAAAGGCAGATGGGCGCTTCCGTTTTTTATTTATCATATCGTCCGATCAAACCAGCAGTTGAACGGAGCGGCCGGGATGCTGCATTCCGATCTTACGCGCGACAGTTGGATCGTAGGTTGGACGATGTCGGCATGGGAGAACAAGGACCGCATGCTGGAGTACCGCAACCGCGGCGATCACGCCAAGGCCATGCGGATCGCGCGCCGGATCGGAGACGAATTCGAAGCTGTCCATTGGGAGGCCGATACGATTCCGAGCTGGACCGAAGCGAAGACCCGTTTGCATCAAAAATACGGCCGGAAATCGGACACGCGCAAGCGGTGAAAGGTTTCCCGACAGCAGCGAAGGAGGAGCATTCTTATGGCCAATAAACGAATTCGGGCACTCGTGTTTATTTTCGCCTTTGCGATTGCCGGATACGTGATCGTTCAGTACGGCGTTATTGGAGCCGGTCATGCTGGACTTGTTTCTTTCAAATTGCAAAAGCCGGATTTCGAGCTCAAACCTTGGGTCTATGTGCTGTACGCTCACATTGTCACCGCGACGTTCGCTTTGGCTGCAGGACCTTTTCAACTGTTCATCAAGCCGAAAGAAGGCAGAAGACGTTGGCATCGCCGATTGGGGTACGGATATGTTCTTTCGATTACGGTGAGCGGGATCGTGAACGTGTATTTATCTCTTTTTGCGACGGGCGGTTGGATCTCCGGGCTCGGGTTCATCTCGCTTGACGTGTTGTGGGTGGGAACTACGCTTATAGCCGTTAGAAAAATTATAGGCAAAGACGTTCAAGCCCATAAAGAATGGATGCTTCGCAGTTACGCGCTGACTTTTTCGGCGGTGACGCTTCGGATCTTTTTGGCGCCGCTGGCTATTCTGCTCGGCGATTTCGAAGCGGCGTTTCGGGTGGTCGCTTGGCTGTGCTGGATTCCGAATCTGCTCGTCATCGAAGCCGTGATTGCCAGAATGAGGCTGCGGCAAGGGTAATAATTCGCGATTTGAAATCAGAATTGACATTCGTTAAGGAAGTAGGATATAGTGAGGTTCATAATTATGAAACGATTGGTTCAAAAATAAAAGCGAGATAAAAACTCTTTAGGGAGTTTTTTTACGACTATTTTTGAACCTTTCAGTCCAAAAATGAGAGGAGTTTTATCATGCAGATCGTAACTAAACGTTTGGAAGGCAAAAAGGCGCTCGTCACCGGAGGCGCTCGCAGCATCGGTGCGGAAATCGTGAAGAGACTGGCAAGCGAAGGCGCATCGGTCGCGTTCACCTATGTGCGTTCGCAGAATACGGCGGATGATCTCGTAGCGGAAATCGAGGCGGAAGGCGGCCGAGCTCTGGCGATTCGCGCGGACAGCGCGGACGTCGAAGCTGTAAAAGGCGCGGTGGATCAGACGGTCGAAGCTTTCGGCGGGATCGATATTCTGGTCAATAACGCCGGAATTTCCATGATGAAGCCGTATGCCGAGTTTACGTCGGAAGAATTCGATCGCATGGTCGCGGTAAACTTCAAGGCTGTTTTTGCCGGTATTCAAGCGGCCGGCCCGCGAATGAAAGAGGGCGGTCGCATTATCAATATCGGGAGTATCGCCGCTGTCAGCAATCCGTTTCCGGGCAACAGCCTCTATACCGCGACGAAAGCTGCGGTAGCCGGCTTGACACGGGCTCTGGCTCGCGATCTGGCACCGCAAGGGGTGACGATCAATAATATTCAACCGGGCATGATCGATACCGACATGAATCCGGGAGACGGTCCTTTGGCCGCATTGATCCAAGACTCGGTTCCGCTGGGACGTTACGGCACGGCATCCGAAGTCGCGAGTCTGGTCGCTTATATCGCTTCGCCCGAATCGAGTTATATTACCGGAGCGAGCCTGAACGTCGACGGCGGTACGGACATTTAATTTTGGGTCATTCGAGCGCTTGTAGTATAATGTGGAGTATTGATTTTATGAAAGGAGGGAAGATTATGGGTCCCGGACGTCCTCGTGCTTTCGAGATTAAGCAGGCTCTTGAAGCGGCTATGGAAGTCTTTTGGCAAAAAGGATACGAAGGCGCTTCGTTGAGCGATCTCACCGAAGTCATGAACATCAATCGCTCCAGCTTCTACTCGACCTTCGGCAGCAAAGAGAAATTGTTCCAGAAGGTGCTCGAACTTTATTTGGAAGAAGGACCGCCTCATGCTCTCGTAGTCGCGCTTCAGGAATCGACGGCAAAAGAGGTCGTCCGCAAGTTTCTTCAGGCCTCCGCGGAGGCGGCGACTCGTCCTTCCTATCCTCCCGGCTGTATGACCGTCATCGGAGCGATCACATGCAGCGATGAATCTTCTCCCGTCAAGCTGTCGTTGACCGAGTGGCGTATTCAGATCGAAAAAGAGCTGAGGGTGCGTTTAGAAACAGCCAAGAAAAACGGAGATTTGCCCGAGCATACGGATCCCGTCGCATTGGCCCGGTATCTCGCTACCCTGTCGTCAGGGATGTCGATTCAAGCCGTCAACGGTGCCAGCCGCGAAGATCTGGAATCGGTCGTAGCGATCGCGATGAGCGCTTTGTCTCTATAGAAGCCGTGATTACAGAACGGTGCGGGTATAAAAGCATGAGAGAATCGATCCTAGAAGGATCGGTTCTCTTTTTTGCGAAGTGAGCCTGAATAGAGCCGCCTTTACATTTCAAAATCCCGGTGCTACTATACAAACATGACGTTAACGTCATGTTTGTATAGGCGAGGAGTGAATCATCATGGATCGTATGCGTATCGGCGATTTGACGGAACGCGCAGGGGTAACCCAGCGAACGGTTCGCTATTACGAGAGCATCGGATTGCTGTCGTCCGGCGAACGCGAAGGCAAGGGTCACCATTACTACACGGAAGAAACGATTGCTCGTCTGCAGAAGATCGATCAGTTGAAGAAGATCGGTTTAAGTTTGGAAGAAATTCGGGACGTCATCGATCTGTATTTCACGGATACGAGCGGGGTGGCGCCGAAACGCAAAGTGCTCGACATCTTGCGCCGGCATCTGACCGAAACGGACCGTAAGATCGAAGCGCTCGGGCAGTTCCGCAGCGATTTGCAGTCGAATATCGAACGTTTCGAGCAGTGGCTCGAAGCGAATGAGAGAGATTAAATTTTTTACTCCAAACATGACGTTAACGTCATGTTCACTAATCGATGGAGGTTAAATTCATGAGCGAAAACATCGGATTTATCGGACTCGGATCTCTGGGTATGCCAATTGCCGTCAATCTGCTGCAAGCCGGATATGCGTTAACCGTATACAACCGTACTCCGGAAAAAGCCGAACCGCTCGTTGCCCAAGGAGCGCGGCAGGCGGTTCGTCCGGCCGACGCCGTGACGACCGGCGGCATCGTCGCCACGTTGGTATGGGACGATCAGGCGCTGGAAGACGTCGTGAACAGCGAAGATTTTCTGGATCGACTAGGGCCGGGCGGTATCCATGTGTCGATGAGTACGGTGTCGCCGGATACGGGCAGGAAGCTGGCGGAGCTGCATGCGCGGCATGGCTCTGTCTATGTGGAAGCGCCGATCTTCGGACGGCCGGAAGCCGCCGCCGCCAAGCAGCTGTGGATTCCGATAGCCGGTCCGCAAGAAGCGAAAGAGCGGGTACGGCCGCTGCTGGAAGCGATGGGAGCGAAAGGAGTCTTCGATTTCGGCGAAGAAGCCGGTTCGGCCGTACTCGTCAAACTGATCGGCAACTTCCTGATCGTCTCTGCCGCACGTTCGCTGGAAGAAGCATTAGCCATAGCCGAACGCGGCGGCGTTGATCCTACGGCCGCCGTTAGTATGCTGACCAGCACGCTGTTTACCGCCCCGATCTATCAAAGCTACGGCAAAATGATCGCCGAGAAGTCCTCCATATCCGACAGCAAAATCCCGCAAAAAGATGTCGGCCTCCTGCTGACGGCGGCGCAGCAGACGCAAGTTCCGGCTCCGCTGTCAGGGCTGCTGCTGGATCTGCTGGAGAACGGAGAGCGGAACCGAACGTAAAGCTAGAATCGCTCAACCATACTTCCCCAGCATCTTCGCCAAAAACTCCCGAAAACTCTCGATATAGCTGCGGGGCTCTACAATCTCCAGATTCGTCCCAAAACTCGCCAGAAACTGAAACCCCGCGCTGTTTTGAGGAACCTGAAGGGTAGCCATCAGATAATCCGAACTGTAGTTTTCGATACTCTTCCGCCCGTACCTTTCGATAAACTGATCTTTTACGCTGGGCGAGATCAAAGCTTTCACTTCGACCAGTTCCGCTCGATAATCGGATTCCCGCTCCTGCTCCAAGAAATCCGCTCTCGGGCTAAACGTCTGATCGTTCATCGCCAGATCGTCCATCCGAGACAGTTTGAACGTGCGATATCCCTTACGGTCCAAACAGTAGCCTTGCAGATACCAACTCGTTTCGCTGAAATGAAGCCGGTAAGGCTCGACGGTTCTTTGAGTGGCAGCGTCGTTTTTATCGATGTAATCGAAGGTTACCAAGCGGCTCTTGCCTATGGCTTCTTGGCAGGTTCGCAGCGTTTGGCGAATCTCGGATCGACCTTCCCAATCGTAAAAAGACAGATGAATCGAAGCTTTGGGAGCCGACGGGCTCACCATGGCTTCGATTTTTTTGAGCGTCACTTCGACTTCTTCGCTGACCAGAATCTGTTCCAACCCGCCGAGCGCCGTCAAGATATTCTCCAAGTCGGCGCTGCTCAGAAGACGTTTATCCACTTTGTATGCTTCCATGATCCCGTAGCCGCCATTCACGCCGATGACCGAATAGATCGGGATATTCGATACGCTCAGCGTTTCCATATCGCGCAGAATCGTTCTTTTGGACACGTTGAACAACTGCGCGAATTCGGTTGCCGAGACGATGTCTTTTTTCAGCAGGATCATAATGATTGAGATTAATCGTTCTACTTTATCCATGCACGCTCCCTCTTTTTCCGAAAAGGATCGAACGATGACAGACAGTCGTCACCGTTCGCCAACTATAATACATCTATAACGAAAAGGAGGCTACATCATATGGCGGCTATCGCGTATTTGAACTTTGACGGAAACGCAGAACAAGCGATTGAGTTTTATTCGGAGGCTTTCCAAGCTACCGAGACGAAGAAGGTAAGATTCGGGGATATCCCGCAGGACCCGAACTACCCGATGCCCGAAAACGAATTGAAGATGATCATGGAGTCTTCGATCGAGTTCGCGGGCGGGAAGATCATGATGTCGGACATTTTGCCTTCGATGAAAGCCGTAACGGGCGAAGTGATTAAAGGGAACAACATTCTGATCAGCCTCGTGATGGACGATAAGTCGAAACTGGAGCAATATTTCAAAAGTTTGTCCGTCGGCGGTCATGTCACCATGCCGTTATCCGCTTATCCGTGGTCTTCGTGCTTCGGAACGCTGATCGATCAGTTCGGCGTAAATTGGAAGTTCAACAGCGACGCGGATCAATTCTTAGACAACGTCATCTCAAGCCAAGCGTAATCGATTCCGCAAAATGGTCTTCTCGCCGAAGGCCATTTTTTTATACGCCGAAGGAGGCAAACAGGATGAAAAACAGCTATGCTTCGTTGATCTTTTTTATGGCTTTAGGGATATTCGGCATTATCACGACGGAAATGGGCATGATCGGCGTTCTTCCGCAAATCGCGCAGAAGTTTCACGTCTCGCCTTCGCAGGCCGGCTATCTGGTAAGCGCGTTTGCGCTAATCGTCGCGGTATCGGGCCCGTTCCTCACGCTGCTCGCTTCCGGCATGAATCGCAAAACGCTCCTGCTTGCTTCGATCCTGATGTTCGCCGTGTCGAATATCGTGTACGCGTATACGTCGAGCTTCCAAGCGATGCTGGCGTTTCGGATTATTCCGGCGTTGTTTCATCCGATCTTTTTCTCGATTGCGCTGGCGACCGCGGCTAGTCTGGTGCCTCCCGAGAAGGTAGGCAGAGCGATCACTCAGGTGATGGCCGGAGTTACCGTCGGATTTGCTTTCGGCGTTCCGATCACGTCTTTTCTCTCCACGAACCTTTCGCTGGAAGCGGCGTTCCTGTTCGGAGCTGTCGTAAGTCTCATTGCTTTTGTAGGCATACTGATCCGGTTTCCTTCGATGCCGGTCAAGGAAAGAATGTCTTTCGGCAGGCAGCTCGGCGTACTGCGCCATCCTCGACTGTGGATCACGATCTTGATCGTGGTTCTGATCTTCACGGCGATGAGTTCGGTCTATAGCTACTTTGCCGAATATCTGAGAGAAGTCACGCACATGAACGGGACGTGGATCAGCCTCATGTTAATGGTCTTCGGGATCACGATGATCGCAGGGAACTTCTTGTTCGGTTACTGGCTGAACAAAAGTCTGACTCGAACGGTGATTCTGTTTCCTCTCGCGTACGCGGTCATTTACTTATTCGCTTATTACGGAGGGGCTTATTTTTGGCCGATGGCAGTCATCGTATTCGTGTGGGGCGCCGTGCATGCCGGAGGACTGATCGTAAGCCAATCTTTGCTGATGACCGATACGCGGGAAGCGCCGGAATTCGGTAATAGCTTATTCGTTTCTTTTTCCAATATCGGCATTACGGTAGGGACGGGGATCGGAGGAGCGTTTATGACTCGATTGGGCGTGCAGCAGCTGATGTGGAGCGGTATCCTGTTTTGCGCGCTGGCGTTCCTGCTCATCCTGCTCAAGCTTTTCTTTTTTAAATCCAAGGAATCTCCCGGCTATCGACCAAACATATGACTAGACATGCTTTTTTCGTATGACGGTACTCCTCTTGGCCCATGCTATACTCAGAAGAACCAAAAGGCAGAGAGAAGGAGCAAGCGAGATGACCCCATTCCGACACGACCATGTAGGCAGTTTTCTACGCCCGGCAAACTTAACGCAGGCGCGCGAACAATATAAAGCAGGCAGCATTACGCAGGAACAATTAAGAGCGGTGGAAGATCAAGAGATCATCCGCATTATCGAAAAACAGAAAGAAAACGGCGTGCTCGCGGTGACGGACGGCGAACTGCGCCGGAGCTGGTGGCATTTCGATTTCTTGGGCGGTCTGGACGGCGTGGAGCTGTACGAGCAGATCGACGGGCCGCAGTTCCACAATATGCAGACGCGCAAAGGCGGCATTCGCGTCATCGGCAAAGTCGATTTCTCGACGCATCCTTTCGTGGAAGATTTCAAATTCGTGAAGCAGCATGCAGGCGACGTTGTAGCCAAACAGACGATTCCGAGTCCGAACATGCTGCTGTACCGTCTGGAAAAAGGCGCGAACACCTACTATACGGACCATGAGCAGTTCCTTCAGGACACGATCGCGGCGTACCAAAAAGCGATTCAAGCGTTCTACGACGCGGGCTGCCGTTATCTGCAATTGGACGACACCGCTTGGGCGGACCTCTTCTCGGAAGCGGGCCACGACAAGCTGCGCGCCAAAGGCATGGAGCCGGCGGAAGAACTGCACACGATGCAGCGGATGATCAACGAATCGTTGGCGAACAAACCGGCGGACCTCGTGGTCACGATGCATATCTGCCGCGGCAATTATAAATCGAACTATTTCTCGACCGGCGGCTACGATTACGCTTCGGAAGTGATCTTCGGCGGGCTTGACGTGGACGGATTGTTCTTGGAGTTCGACGACGAGCGTTCGGGCAGCTTCGAATCGTTGAAGCACGTCAATCGCAAAGACCTGAAGATCGTGCTCGGCCTGCTCACGTCCAAGACCGGCGAGTTGGAAGACAAAGAACAGATCAAAGCCCGGATCGCGGAAGCGGCGACTTACGTTCCTCTGGACCAGCTCTGCCTCAGCCCGCAGTGCGGCTTCTCGTCCACGGAAGAAGGCAATATTTTGACGGAAGACGAGCAGTGGCGCAAGCTGCGTTACGTGAAAGAAATCGCCGACGAAGTGTGGGCATAAACCATCTCAATCACGAAGGGGATATTAAGATGACTATTCAAGCCAACCCGGAAGCCGTTACGGTCGAAGCGTTGATTAACGGCCAGAACGCGAAGTCCCTTTCCCAGACAGCCAAAGAAAATCCGGCCAACCCGAGCGAGATCGTCGGCTACTTCCCGGTAACGACGAAGGAGCAAGCCGTCGAAGCGATCGAAGCGGCGGCGGAAGCTTTTAAAACGTGGAAAAAAACCGATATCGAAGAACGCGTAACGAGAATGCGCAAAGCGATCGAGAAGATCCGCGCGGCCGAAAGCGAGATCGTGAACCTGCTGTCGAGAGAGCATGGCAAACCGCTGTATGACGCGCACGGCGAGATCTACGTCTCGTTGATGTGGATGGAATTCGCCTGCAACGAAGCGGCAGCGGCTCTTCAAGCCGACGTCCAAGAGCATGATCACGGCAAAACGATTCTGTCGTACGATCCGATCGGGGTGGTTGCGGCGATCAGCCCGTGGAACTATCCGATCGCGCTGTCCACGATCAAGATCGCTCCGGCTCTGTTGGCGGGCAATGCGATCGTGCTGAAACCGAGTCCGTACGCGCCGCTCGCCGCAGCCAAAGTAGCGGAGATCATCGCAAGCGAGTTCCCGGCCGGCGTGATCAACGTGGTGCACGGCGGAGCGGACGTAGGGGTAGAACTGACGACGAATCCTCGCGTCGCGAAGATCGCTTTTACCGGCGGCACCGAGACGGCCAAGCATATCATCAAAGCGGCTTCGGACACGATCAAAGACATGACGTTGGAACTGGGCGGCAACGACGCGGCAATTTTCTTGGAGAGCTTCGACGTGAACGACGAGCGCGCGATGCGCCGGATCGTCGTGTCCAACTTCCTCACGACCGGTCAGATCTGCATGATCGCCAAGCGGGTGTACGTTCACCGTTCGATCTATGATCAGTTTGTAGAAAAGTATATCGAAGCGGCCAACCGCTGGATTCGCGTCGGCGATCCGTTCAACCCCGAGACGACGGTAGGCCCGGTCAATAACGTGAAGCAGAAAGATTACGTGACCGGTCTGGTCAAAGACGCGAAGCAGCGAGGCGCTCAAGTCGTTCCTTTGGGGCGGATTCTGGATCAGCAGCAGTTCGACCAAGGCTATTATCTCCAGCCTACGCTGGTTCTCGGCTGCGACGCGCATGATCCGATCGTCGTGGAAGAACAATTCGGCCCGACGGTTCCGATTCTGCCTTTCGACGATGTGGAGCAGGCGATCGAGCTTCATAACGAAAGCATCTACGGACTGACGAGTTCGGTATGGGGAGCGGAAGACGAAGCGATCGCCGTCGCGCGTCAGCTCGAAGCCGGAACGACCATGATCAACACCGCTGCCGTGCAAGGGTTGGACGTTCGTTTCCCGTTCGGCGGGTTCAAACAGTCCGGCATCGGCCGCGAATACGGCACCGAAGGCATCCGCACGTACACCGAGCAGCATGTGATCAATGTGCCGAAGATGCTGGATCTGCCTTATATCCCGGAGTAGAAGGTAGAGAAGCGTTTCGGAGAGCCTGCCGTTGACGCGGGTATGGATTCTAAAAGAACGCCCTGTTTACCGATTCTCGAGAATCGGCGGACAGGGCGTTTTTCTAACCAAAAATCAGATGATCTCGGCATAGAGGTACTCCACATCCTGCACCAAATCCGGTATCCAAGCCTCCGACCCCGGAATGATGTCCGTGCCTCCATAGACGAGCCAATGCAAGGTCTTAACCAGCCAACAGATTCCGCCGATCGGCAGCTGCCAGCGCAGATCGCTCGCGTGAAGATCGGAGGCTTCCAGATAGGCCGACAGTAGTTCTGATCTTGTCGCCTGACTTCGAGCGTGCGCTTCCTTCATCAAGCAGTAGAGGTCGCCGAGATGAGGACTCAGATATGCGTTAGCCCAATCGATCGGCGTGATGCCGTTTTCTTGGATCACGAGATTCTTGGCGTGATAATCATGATGGACGATCGAATTCGGCACCGTGCGGTAAAGTTTTTCTAAAGCATTAGGCAGCGTCTTCGCGAGTCGGGATAGCCCTTCGTTTCCTGCCAACTGTTCGGAGTTCAATAAGTCGTTCAGCAGCTTCAGAAAATCTTCTGCGGACACGGAGTAAGCTTCGACGGTTTCCGGAGAAAGCGTTCGTTCCAAAAGACTCGCCGCTCGCGTTCTTAACCTTGCCAGTTCTTTCGCCGCTTCAAGGAAATAAGCAGGATGCGGCTGCTGCTCCACGTTGTGCTCGCCGACATCTTCCATAACCATGACTCCGCTGTTCTCCAGTTGAACGAATTCCGAGATTCGAGGGGCTTTGATCTGCAAAGGCTGAACGAGGTCCCGATAAATGCCGGCTTCTTCGGCCATCTCGCTACTGCCCCATTTTATGATGCGCGATTCGCCGCCGGCGAGCTTGATCCGGTAGACTTCCGAAAGCGTCCATTTCCTCAATAACGACCATTCCGCCGCTTCATTCAGTACAAGGATTTTCGAGCGATATTCCGAAAAGCATGCAGGAATCATTTTAGCGCTCCTCTCGCGGATCTCACGTTATGTATTTATCCATTCTTACATAGGTCGCGCAAAAGAGACAGATCTCCTCGAAAAAAGAAAAACGCTGCTGACATAATGCTGTCAGCAGCGTTGGATTAGGATGGAACATGAGAGCAAATCGCTTATCCGCAAATCAGAGAAGGGATGATCCTTTATGAATTTCGCATCGGTACGCATCATCACGGACGATGTGGATCGTCTGGCCGAGTTTTACGAAAAGGTGACGGGAGCCGAGGCGAAGCGGCCCGCGCCCGTGTTTGCCGAAATCGTCCTGCCTTCGGGCACGCTGGCGATCGGCCATTCGCAGACCGCGCAGCTGTTCGGAGCCGATTCCGTAGTCGCGGCTTCCAATCGCACGGTGATCATCGAGCTTCGCGTAGACCATATCGAAGCGGAATACGAGCGTTTGAAAGTGTGGGTCGATTCCTGGGTGCAGGAGCCGACCACCATGCCGTGGGGAAACCGTTCGATGCTGCTGCGCGATCCGGACGGCAATCTGATCAACTTGTTCGAACCGGCGAGCGAAGCCGCGATCGAACGGTTCAGAGACCGATAGACGGATAATCCACCACGACGATGCCGTCGACGAACGGCCCGACCGTTTGCAGCAAGTTCTGATGCAGCGGATGCCCGACATAATCGCGGCAGGCCTGCTGATCTTCGAAAGTCACCCGGATACCCAGCGCAAATCCTTGCGCATGTTCGGTCTCCTCGGTCACGTTAATCCCGGCGCTGAGATCCAAGATGCCCGGGATTTTTCCTTTGAAGTCATGCGCAAGGGCGACCGCTTTCTCCTGTACGTCAATCGGCGTATCCGATTTAAACTTCAACAATACGATATGCTCAAACATGATGTTTCCTCCAATTCACGAAGTTCTGGTTAACGAGATCCGATTATCGAATCGCCGTTGTTGCGAATCCTCCCTAGGAGGACATAGACTAGTGTATAGAGATGAGCGCCGGTTAGGCAGAGATCCGGTTATCGTAGGAGTCGCGCTACTACATTCGCAAGATCGAGAAATTTGCGAATGTAGTAGCGGCGACCTACATTCGCAGCAAGGAGGCACACCGAAGATGGCAAACGGATTGGATCGTCATACGGAACTGTCGCATTTTCTGCGTTCGCGCCGCGAGCGTATCACGCCGCAAGAAGCGGGACTGCCGGAATCCGGACGCAGACGTACGCCTGGGCTTCGCCGCGGCGAGGTAGCTATGCTGGCCGACGTCGGACTGGATTGGTACACGTATCTGGAACAAGGACGCCCGATCAACGTATCCGCCGAAGTACTGGAACGGATCGCGGAGGTTCTGCGGCTGAACGAAACGGAACGCAAACATCTGTACCATCTGGCCCGCAAGCAGTATCCGCTCGTCGACTTCAAGCCTTCGTCCGCGATGACGCCGGAGCTTCAGCGTTTTCTGGACAGCCAGCATTTGTCTCCGCGAGCGTCATGGATGCGCGAATGAATATCATCGGCTGGAACGAGGCGTACCGCGCTTTGAACGGAAACTTGTCGGCGATGTCGGAGCAGGAACGGAATTTCGTCTGGATGACGTTTACTTCCGCCCGTTTCCGTTATATAAAAGGCGATCAATGGGAGGAACACGCGCGGCGGATCGCGGCTGCTTTCCGCGCGGGATATGCGCGTTACGCCGACGATCCGTGGTGGTCGGAGCAGTTCGAAGCGTTGTCGAAGGCGAGCGAAGAGTTTCGGGGATTCTGGGCGTCGCATGAAGTGCTCGATACGATCGACGCGCCCAAGACGCTGCATTGCCCCAATCTCGGAGAGCTGAATTTCGATCTGATTTCTTTTCAGTACTTGAGCGATCCGAATCTGACGGTGTCGATCCATGTGCCTCATGCGGACGGGACAGGAGAGAAGATGCAGCGGATGTTGAGCGAAGATCAGGGGCGGATTTGGGAAGTTTTCGAGAAAATCACGTAGGCACCGGCTCTAAATCTTCTGTTCAACGCCAACTTTGCTGCTCAAGCCGCCGTTTCGATTCCATCCGTAGCGAATGTGATCCGCCTTTGATTTCTAACGGAACCAGATGACGCTTAGAATGAAAAAAGGCCGGTTTTTAGCGTGAAAAGAGGGAAATCGGACGTCTAAGGAATCTACGTTCCGTTAGCATTTCGAAAAGGGGCATTTGGCGGTTCTAACGAATCTACGATCCTTTAGATCGGCTGCTCGCTTTCGTAAGCTTACGCGAGCGCACGAAGTTCTTTCGAAGTCGGCTCGCTTTGAGTTGCTTTTTGATTTTTCTGACACGTTAAAAGGGCACCCGACCGGGTGCCCTTCGATTTTGCGCTTTATGCGCCATAGCCCATCCTCAAATCTCAAACTCCGCCGTACCCTTCTCGTCCAACTCGAACGGGCCCGCCGTCACTTGCCCGTCTGCTCTCCGGTTCCCGAAAAAGTCGGTATCGAGTCGATAAGGCGCGCGGTCCGGCTGCTCGTAAGACATATCCGCGTGATACGTCTTGCCCAGTAGATCCGTGGTCACCGTCATCGCCGAAGTCTCCCGAAGCCGTTCCGGCTCTTCGATCCGAACGCGCACCGTACCCTGCGAAGGATCGACCTCGAAAGTCATTCCCTGCTGCGCGTAGACCTTCGCTTCGGATTCGTGCCGGCTCGGAACCGCATGGCGCAGGAAGACGTTGCCGCCCATCGCGACCGGGAGAACGGCGTTGCCGATAAAGAAGTCTTTGGCGGCGTCGCCCAGTTCCTGAAGCTCTTCTCGGGTGTATTCCCACCATCTTTTATCTTTGAAATTCGGATGCTTGTCGTAGCCGCCGAGTCCGACCGCATGCAGATAGCACACGGAATCTTCCGGCACGCCGTCCATGACCGTTTTCCCGTCTTCGCTGACTGCATCTCTCGGCTTGAGCGGCAGATGTTCGAAGAACGTGATCGGAACAGGTTCCTGCCGTTCGTCATGGTCGCCGAGGAAGAGATTGTTGTAATATCGATCGTCGCCGCCCGTGATATTGGAATATCCGGCCATCGCCGTCTCGTGCGGGAAATGATAAGGCGTGGTTCGGGTGATCTCGGAACGCACGACGAATCGACCGGCGAACAAGTTATGAGCAAACGCGCCGCCCTGCGCCATGTTTCGGAAATTCATCGGCGACAAGAACAGGTTATGATCGACCAGATACGGCCCGTGGCAGACTTCGACGAACAGATCTTCGGACAGATTAGCGAAAAAGACATTGCGATCGATCCGCGTCCCTTGCGCCTGCCAATCGAGCCACAGCCCGCGGTAGCAATTGTAGATCACGTTCTCGCTGATCTGCGTATCCAGCGCCGCGTGCAGCTTGATGCCCGCGACTTCGGCTCCGTGCCGGAGGCGTTTGTGATGGATATTGTAGATCCGGTTCCGCTCGATCCGGCTGAACGCTCCGCCCATATGTCCGACGATGCCGGCCTGCTCGCAGTCGTGGATCACGTTGCCGCGCACGAGATGGCCGCCGATCCGATCTTCATGCCAACCGGAGCGCAGCGCCCGCAAAATGACTTCCTGCTCGCGCTGCGTACCGCCTTTGCTCCGCTTCTCTTCAGCGCTGCCGTGACCGGTACCGATCTCGGTTCCGAGGCTGACGCCTACGGATTTGGATTCGCAGATGAGGTTATTTTCGATGATCCAGCCTTTGCTCCAATGCGGCCCGATCAGACCTTCTTGGTAATCCGTCGGCGGTGCCCACTGGGGAGAAGCTTGGCGAAGCGTGAATCCGCTCACTGTTATGTAATTCAGTCCCGGTTTCTCCGGCCAGAAGCAGTAAGGTCGCACGTTGATCTCCACGTTTTCCTGACGCGGATCTTTGCCGCCGAAATTGGCCCAAATCTTCGTCGTCGCGGCGTTTACCTCGGCATGCCACGTCAGCAGCGAATCTTCGGGATATTTGGCTTCGGACCAGACTTCGGGACTGTGAACGTTTTCAACACTGTTGACTTCGTACAGCGATTTGCCGTCGAGATACACATCCCCGAGATGCACGTTCAGCGGCCCGTCGAAGAGCCAGTCTCCGCTCAGCGCGGTTTCGTAAGGATTGCGCACCGCGAATAAGGAGTTCGGCACTTCCGTGCTCCAGACTTGGCCGCCTTCGGACTGCCAGTCCGCGATCCGTTCCGCTCCCGTAATCACGACCTCTCCGTCTCCCGCGGAACGATACACGATGCGATGTTCCGCCGTGCCTCCGTTAGCCGGATTCACCCATTCTCTGTAGACGCCCGCATGAACGATAACGGTATCGCCGGCGACCGCCCGAGAAGCCGCGCGAGAGATCGTGCGAAGCGGCTGCTCCGCCGTTCCGTGATTTCGATCGTTGCCCTCCATCGATACATGATATTCCATATCCTCACTCCGTCCGTATTTTCACTGGCTTGCCGTCTTTGCGTGTGTCGCCCAACAACTTTTCCGCGAAATGCACATTGAAGAAATGAACGATCGGTCCCAGCCCGAACATGGACACCAGCGTCCCGATCCCGATAATGCCTCCGAAAACGAAACAGACCAGCGCGGAAAGAGCGTCCGTGAACATGCGATGCCAGAAATAGCTGATCCGCGGGAAGCGGTCCGTCATAATCAGCGACAAGCAGTCGTAAGGGGCGATGCCCACGTTGGACGTCTGATACAGCGATACCCCGAAACTGCAAACCACGACGCCGATCGCGACCGTCACGATGCGCTGCCACAGCAGCTGCGGTTCGCCCGGCAGATCGATCCAGATGTTGTAGAAAAACGTAGCGAAATAACCGAGCAATACAGCGTTTACAATAGTCCCGATCCCGATAAACCGTCGTCCCGCGATCAGCTGGATCACGAACAAAGACAGATTGAACAGGATCAGAAACCGGGCATATTGGATGCCGGTGGTATCCGCAAGAGCCATCACCATGCCGCTGAACGGGTCGTTCCCCAAGCCGGATAGTTTGAAAATGCTGATGCCCATACCTATAAAAATATTGCCGATCATCATGATGATCAATCGTCTCGGCTCTGCCAGCGTACTGAGGAATCCCTTCATATGAACCGTCCTATAGTCAAATTATCGGGCTGCTTCGCGCAAACGACGCCGTCATTATATCACAGTTTGCGCACGGAAAATGTACCGTCTTTTGCACAGCGCGGATGTTCAGATCTCGATTCTCGTCTCCAGAAAAGCCAGATATTTCGGATCGTCTTCCATAAAAATATCTATCCCGCCTCCCATATAAGCACGGGTCAATTCATCGGCGGCTTTCTCCCACTGTTCCTGCTCGTAATACGACTGTCCCAATCGAAGATGGATATACGGATTGCCTAACCCTTTCGGACATTGAACGGCATTGAAAAAGCATTTAAAAGCTTTATCGTAGCGGTTCATCCGGTAATGCACGTCGCCGAGCGCGACATAGATCCAAGTGGCGGCTTCCCATTCGTACGCGGGTTCGGGCAATAAACGCAGCGCGGCCAGATACTGCGGTTTGGCGGCTTCGAGATCGCCGGCCGCGGCCAGCTCGTCGCCTTGACGGCATAGATTCCGGATCTCGGAATAAGTCGATGCAGGGAGCTGCAAGTTCATCCTCCTGTTCTTCTGTACGATTCGGTTTATGCAAAGTCTAACCGACTTTGCTGCAGGTGCATAGATTGAACAGGAGCTGCATGCTGAATTTTTCGCTGAGATCTCCGCGCATACGGGATTGAAAAACTCTTTTTCGTTTATAAAGGTCACTCTGCCGGACGATAAAGGATAAAGAAAGCATTCCCTATTAACTTACGGCGAAAGGACAAACCAGATGAGAAAAAAGAGATCTTATACCAGCCTTTTGCTCGTTATTGCTTTGCTGTTTGCGCTCCCGCAGTATGCGTTTGCCATGCAGCTCTTCGTGAAGACGCTTGACGGCAAAACGATTGCGTTGGACGTGGAGCCCAGCGATTCGATCGAAAACGTAAAAGCAAAAATACAAGACAAAGAAGGCATACCTCCGGAACAAATGCGGTTGATATTTGCCGGCAAAGAGTTGGAAGACGGTCGTACGTTATCCGATTACAATATTCAAAAAGAATCGACCATCCATCTCGTGTTGTACAGCGGCCCGAGATGGCAAAGCGTAGGCGGCGTCGGCTTCTCCGCAGGCGCGGCAGCGGATCTGTCGATGGCTGTAGACCGCAGCGGCAGCTCTTACGTAGTGTACCGAGACGAGGCGAACGCCGACAAAGCGACCGTCATGAAGTATAGCGGAGGGAGCTGGAATCCCTTGGGCATCGAAGGTTTTTCGGCAGGCGAAGCGGACGACACTTCGATCGCGCTCGACGGCAGCGATACTCCGTATGTCGCCTACAAAGATGTCGCGAACGCTTCTAAAGCTACCGTCATGCGATTCGACGGCAGCGGCTGGGCCGTCGTGGGCCATGCGGGATTTTCGGCGGATGCCGTCGATCGGATCGAGATTGCATTAAGCGGCGACGGCACGCCTTACGTCGCGTATAGCGATCAGTCGGCTGCCGGCAAAGCCACGGTCATGAAATACGGCCCGTCCGGTTGGGAAGTCGTGGGCGAAGCCGGTTTTTCGATAGGGGCCGTTCATGATCTGTCGATCGCGCTGGACGCGGGCGGCACGCCTTACGTTCTTTTGCGCGATTCGGACATGGCTGATCAAGCGACCGTCATGAAATACGGAGCGAGCGGTTGGGAAGTGGTAGGCGGAGCGGCATTTGCGGCAGCCGGAACTTCGAAAAAAGCGATTGCGCTGGCTGCGGACGGCACCCCTTACGTGGTTTATCGCGACGCGAACTCCGGTCAAGCTGTCGTAACGAGATACAGCGGCGGCAGTTGGGAAATCGTAGGCGGCAGCAGCTTTTCGGCAGGTGCGGTCGATTATGCGTCGATCGCGCTGGACGGAAGCGGCACGCCTTACGTCGTTTACAGCGATTCCGCCAAATACGACAAAGCGACCGTGATGAAGTATGGCGAAAACGGTTGGCAAGTCGTAGGCAGATCCGGTTTTTCGGCAGGGGAAGCTTACGATACTTCGATCGCGCTGGATCGAAAAGGCACGCCTTACGTCGTTTACCGGGATATGCCGAATTCGCAAAAAGCGACCGTGATGAATCTGTATCGGGATCCGGAACCTAAGTATACCGCGAGCGCTTCGGCCGCCTCGCCGATCGCGGGAGTCGGAGCGGATAACAAGATCACGCTGACGGTAAAAAATTCGGCGGACGTCACGGATACGGCGTTCAACGGGGCGTATCTTGTGACGATCTCCGGTTATGCGGCCGCGCCGGACGGATCGTACGGCCGTTTCAACGGAGTCGAGCTGACGGCGGGATCGACCGCGGTCAGCGCCACGTTCGTAAACGGCGTAGCCGAGGCGAATCTGACGCTGAACAAAGCGGCAGAGCAAACGATCGCGCTGAGCGTGGAAGGCGTAGCCACGCCGGCAGCCAATACGCTGAAGATCACGCCCTCGGCGGGAAGCGCGGCGATCATGGAATTGACGACGGATATCGCGGCGCCGACGAGCAGCGGCAGCGCGTTCGCGACGCAGCCCGTCATTACGCTGCGCGACGTTTACGGCAATACCAGCACGAACGACAACAGCACGGCGGTAACCGTATCGAAGAACGATACGGGCCCGTGGACGCTAACCGGAACCCGAACGGCAACCGCGAACGCGGGCGTCGTAACCTTTGCCGATCTGGGAGCAACGAACAAAGCGGAAGTTACGGACGTGCAGCTCGCTTTCGATGCCGCGGGGCTAACTCGGGCGACGAGTCGGCCGGTGACGCTTCCCGCGCCCAAACTCGAAACCGCTCCGGTGCAGCAGCCGGTCTATTCCGCGCCGTCAGAGACGCCGGTTATCGCGGCGCCGACGCCGCCGGCAGTCGCGCCGCCGATCATCGTACCGCCGACAGGAACGGCCGCAGCGCCGGAACGGCCGCAATCCGTATCGGATCTGTTCCGCGCCGATATCGTGAATACGGACGAGTTAGTCAAGAAAATCGAATCTCTGATAGCTGAAGCAAAAGGCACCGACGCTGTCCTTGACCCTGTCGACGCGCAAGGACATTGGGCCGAGAAACCGATCCGTGCGTTTATCCGATTGCAGCTCGTTAACGGCTATGCGGACGGAACGTTCAAGCCGAACGACTTCATCACCCGTGCCGAATTCGCGGCGCTTCTGAATCGCTCGTTCGATGTCCGGGCCGGGAACGCAAGCACGGCGCTGACGGATATCGAAAGCCATTGGGCGAAAGAAGATATCCGGAACCTTGTATCGACAGGAGTGATCAAGGGTTACGCGGATGACAGTTTCAAACCGAACCAGACGATTACGCGCGAAGAAATGGTGGTCATGCTGTCGCGCATCGTCAATCTTGACCGCTTGGCGAAAGACGAAGAAAAAGGCCGTTTCAACGACCTGGATCATGCTTATGCGGCGGCCGAGATCAAGGCGGGAGCGCAGGCCGGGATGGTCAGAGGAAACGGAAGCGGAAATTTCTATCCGAAAAGCAGCGCCACGCGCGCGGAAGCCTTGCAGGTCATATTGAATGCGCTGGAATTCGATCCGCGGTTAAAGACCGCATTGGATTTGCTGAATTGAGACAAGCTGATCGTTTTTACGGAGGGCTCCCTATTCGGGAGTCCTCTTTTTGTCGTAAAAAGGTTCGCGCGGAGAAAGAAAAGAAGCCTCAGCGAAACCGGTATGCTTACGCTTCGGGCCGGTCCGTTTCGATCGAGTCGTTTTGCGCGTCTTTAAGCTGCTTGCGCTCGACGTGAAGCTTTCCCCATCGATGCAGCGTTTCCAGAACGGGAGCCAAGCTTTTGCCGTATTCCGTAATCGAGTATTCGACTTTCGGAGGCACCTGCGGATATACCGTTCGGGTGATGATTTCTTCTTCTTCCAACTCCCGCAGGTGAAGAGTGAGCATTCGTTGGGTCACGTTGGGAAGCAATCTTTTCAGTTCATTGAAGCGCAGCGGCTCGCCTTGCAGCAGATGGTAGAGAATGATCGGCTTCCATTTGCCAACGATCGAATCGAGCGCCGCGACGAATTGGCAGGACGCGGATTTGTTTTCCATCCTTGAACCTCCTTTACGGTACCTTTTTCGATACTATACCACATTATTGTGCGTACTTATGTATTCGTATGTAAGCCATTATGATGAACGCAGGCCACATACTTTATACGATTGCGGAAAGGAAGTTTAAATCATGACCAAGCTGCTGTACATTACCGCCCACCCTCTGGAAGTCGAAACTTCGATCAGCCTCGCCACGGGCGAAGCATTTATCAAAGCCTACCAAGAAGCCAATCCTGCGCATGAAGTGATTCGTTTGGATCTGTACAAAGAAGATATCCCGCAGTTGGATGCCGACGTTTTGCGAGCTTGGGAGAAACTTCGCGCAGGCGCGTCCGCAGACCGATTGACCGAAGCGGAACGATCCAAAGCCGCCCGACTCGAAGCGATCGTCGATCAATACGTGGCCGCCGACAAATATGTGTACGTATCGCCGATGTGGAATTTCTCGGTACCTTCTATTTTAAAAGCGTACACCGATGCCACTTCGATTCCGGGCAAAACGTTCAAATACGTCTCGGGCGGTTCCGTAGGTCTGCTAGAAGGCAAAAAAGCGCTGCATATTCAATCCAGCGGCTCCGTGTATTCGGAAGGTCCGTTGGCTCCGATCGAGATGGGCCACCGTTTTCTGTCGAACCTGCTGCGGTTTTACGGAATCGAAACGACCGAATCCATTCTGATCGAAGGCATGGCTTATGCGGACCGCGTCCCGGCCATCCGGGAAAAAGCGCTCGCGCAGGCCAGAGAGTACGCCGAAAAGTTCTGACCGCTACATTTTCCGCGTTCGACACGTCTTCCTAAAGCTGCGAGCTCTGCTCCACACTTCTAGCCGCAGACCAAAGGAGACTTGCTCGATGACTTCAACGACTTCAACCTTCCGGCATCGCCTTTTCAATCTGATCTCGATCCTCTATTTCGCTGTGCTGCTGTTCTTCTTGTTCGTCGGCTTCGATCGTTCGGGAAAAGCGGCGAGAAGCGGGTATTTCTACAATTTATCGCTGGAGCCGATCGCGCCTTTTCGCTTCGACGGTCTGCTGCACAATCCGTTCATGCTGTTTCAGCTCGGCAATGTTCTCGCCTTTATTCCTTGCGGTCTGCTGCTTCCGATGCTCGTCGGATGGGGATTCTTCCGGCTGACCGGAGCTTTCGTCGCAGGCATGCTGCTGGTCGAGACGGCGCAGATGTTGACCGGTCTGGGCAGCTTCGACGTAAACGACGTCGTATTGAACACGCTCGGTTATCTGACGGGGTATCTCGCTTGGGCCGTCGGCCGCAAGTTCGGCGGGCCCGCTTTCGGTTTGAAAAGGGCGGCGTACACGGCGGTCTCCGGTCTGCTGCTCGCCGGCGTCGTGCTGTCGGCTCCTTCGGCGGCAGAGCGGCTGGTTCAAGGATATACGGAAGGGATGACGATCGGATTGGAGCGTTTGCAGCCGAGCGGAGCCTCGATCCGGTGGACGGAAGTCCCGGCCGCGGATCTTCCCGATTCGTCGACGACCGACGAGGCGCAGACGTCCAAGCTGTATGCGTGGTCGGGCGCAGGAACGCAGACGCTGACGTATGAACTGGACGGCGGCTATATCCGTTTTCATGCGTACGGAACCGTGCAAGGCGGAACAGGCGGAGGCATTCGCTTCATTCTGGACGGGGAACCGATGTACGAATTTGCTTACGCGGGCGACAACGGCGATATCTTCGATACGGAAAAAGTCGAATTCGACGTGCAGGGCGCAAAACGGTTAACCCTTGAATTGATGCGTCCGGGCGACGGCTCGGAAGGCAAAGTGCTGCTGTGGAACGCCGGGCTGGTCGAGCGGAAACATTAGGGCTTGCGCGGACTAAGCGAAATCAATTGTGCTGAGCGGCAAACAGTGTTAATCTGAGAACCGGCAACCCCCGATATTTCGCGGTTTCGCCCCGTTCACAATACCCGCCGTTACGGCGTTTCAGAAAGGTAACACGATGATCACTGCACATAATCTTTCTTTTTCTTTTCCGCAAAAAGAACTTTATAAAAACGTCTCGTTCACGCTCGAAGAAGGCCAGCACTGCGCGTTTATCGGAACAAGCGGCAGCGGCAAAAGCACGTTGATCGAGATTCTGACGGACCCCGACAAGCATTTGTTCGAAGGGAAGCTCGAGATCGACCCCAACTGCCGGATCGGCTACGTCAGCCAGTTCTCGCAGGTCGACCCGGATACGGAGATGACCGTGTTCGACTATGTCGGCGAAGCGTATAACAAGGCTCAAGACGAACTGAACGAGATTTACGCCGAGATGGCGACCACGTCCGATATGGACGCCCTGATGGAGAAGTACCAGCTCGCGCTGGACGCTCTGGAAGCGATGGGCGGAGACGATTTCGAGAGCCGCATCAACAAGCAGCTCAATCTGGCCGATCTCATGAAATTGAGAGACGTCGGCGTCTCTTCCTTGAGCGGCGGGGAGTTCAAGCTGATTCAGGTCATCAAAGAAATGCTGAGCAGCCCCGATCTCTTGATCATGGACGAACCGGACGTCTTCTTGGACTTCGAGAATCTGAACGCGCTGAAGAAACTGATCAACTCCCACAAAGGCATGCTGCTCGTCGTCACGCACAACCGCTACCTGCTGAACCACTGCTTCGATAAGATCCTCCACCTCGAAGACGCGGAGATTCAAGAATTCGAAGGCCGTTACATCGAATACAATTTCTCGCTGCTTCAGACCAAGATCGAGCTGCAGGAGATCGCGGTCGCCGAAGCCGAAGAGATTCAGCGCTACGATCAGCTGATCGATAATCTTCGGGAGATCGCGACGAACGTCGATAACCCGTCCCGCGGCCGCGCGCTCAAAGCCCGCGTGAAGTTCCAAGAAAGACTCGAAGCCCGCCGCATCAAAGCGCCTTTCGTCGCGATCAAGCAGCCGGAGATCCGGTTCGCTCCCGATCCGCAGGCGCAAGAAAGCGTCCGGGTTACCGTGCAGGATTACAGCGCCGGCTTCGACGAGCTGCTGCTTGCGAACGTGAACTTCGAGATCGGACCGGCGGATAAAGTCGCGATCATCGGACCGAACGGCACGGGCAAAACGACGCTGCTGAGAGATATTTTCCGCGGCGAACATCCTTCGATCCGGATCCATGAAGGCACGAAAATCGCGTATCTGTCCCAGCTTCAAGGCGAGACGCTGAAAGATTCGAACACGATTCTGCACGAGTTCATCGACGCCGGGTTCGAGACGTACGACGAAATCCGGGCATATCTGGCGAATTACGGATTCGAAGGCGAGATTCTGGAGCAAAAGATCGAATCGTTGTCCGGCGGCGAGAAAAATATGCTGCAGTTGGCGAAAGTCGGAGCGGCGGAGGCCAATCTGCTGCTGCTCGACGAACCGACCAGCCATCTGGATCTCTATTCGCAGGTCGCGCTGGAACAGGCTCTGATCGACTACAAAGGCGCGATCCTGATGGTCTCGCACGATTTCTATTCCGTCGTGAACGGCATGGATTACGTGCTGATCATCGACAACAAGACGATCCGCAAGATGAGCATGCGCAAGTTCAGACAAATGATCTACGCGAGCCATTTCGACCGGGATTACCTAGAGACGGAGCAGCAGAAAAAAGCCGTCGAGATGAAGATCGAAACGGCATTGAAAGCGACGGACTTCGAGACGGCCAAAGGGTTGGTCGACGAGTTGGAAGCCGTGATCAAGCGGCTGTAGGCGGTAAGCTGACAGGTTGACGTCTGCGAATAAGGCCGAACGCGATAAGATAAAATCAACGAAGTAAATGCAAAACAGCAAAATCCGGACGGAAAACTTACGTTTTCCGTCCGGATTTTTGTCGTTCAAGTGCTTGTCGCGGTGCATCGTAAGGAAGAAACCTCAACCTTCGTAATAATAGGGCTGCTCCAGATCTTCCAGCAGCGAGCGCTGCACGGGCTGCCAGCCGACAAGTTCGCGGGCGGCTGCGCTCGATCTCGGAATATCGAGCGCGGCCAGCGTGCCGAGGAAGCCGAAATGCGCGTCGGCTTCCGCGCGCGGAATGCCGACGACCGGAAGATTCAAGCGCCGGCCGATCGCGCTCGCGATATCGCGGAACGGTACGCCTTCGTCATGGGCGCCTTCCAGTCTGGAACCGGCCGGCGCTTGTTCCAACGCCAGACGGTACAGCGCGGCGGCATCCAGCCGATGCACCGCCGGCCAGCGGTTGCCGCCGTCTTCTATATAAGCCGAATAGCCCTTGCTTCGGGCAATCTCGATCAATCTCGGGATAAAGCCCGTATCGCCTTCGCCGTGCACCGAAGGACACAGTTCGACGATCACGGCCCGCACGCCGCGTTCGGCCAGCGAGCGCATGACGTTCTCCGCTTCCGTGCCGCCGGCGTGAGTCGTCATGACGAACGGCTTGCCGGAGCCTTCGAGTGCCGCTCCGATCGCGGTCACGGCTTCGAGATCGGCAGCGAGCGCGCCGGCGAAGTCGGAGAAGTCGTGATGAAAAGCCAAATGAATCACGCCGTCCGCAGCGAGCGCTGCGCGCCTTAGACTGTCCGCGTCCTGCAGGTCGCCGCGATAGGCTTCCGCGCCCGCCGCTTCAAGCCGGGCCGCGCTCTTATCGGAACGGGCCAAGCCCAAGACCTGATGCCCCGCATCCAGAAGTTCGCGGACGACCGCGGAACCGATATATCCCGAAGCTCCCGTTACGAATACGCGCATGACGGATTCCTCCTTGCTGTCGTCAAAGATGTAACGTTCCGCATTACCAAGCGACCGGCCCGTCTTCGTCGGAGAACGTTCCGGTCGGTCCGTCTTCGCCGAGCATGGCCAATCTGACCGCTTCGCGCGCGCCTTGTTCGACCGATCGCGTTCCGGCAAAGTTGTTCAGCGCCGTCGAGGTGAAGCCCGGGCATGCCGCGTTGACTTTGATCGGCGTCGATTCCAGAGCCGCCGCAAAAGCGAAAGTTACCGCATGAACGGCCGATTTCGAAGCCGAATAAGCGCCGTACATCGCCCGATGCGGATTACCCGGTTCGGCGTTCCAAGTCAGCGAACCGCCCGTGCTGCCGAGGTTGACGATGCGCGCGGCCGGCGCTTCGCGCAGAAGCGGCAGCATGGCCTGAGTGACGGCGATCACGCCGAACACGTTGGTTTCGTAAACGGCGCGAATCTCTTCCATCGGAGCCACCGTCAGCAGACCGCTTGCCGCGCCTTCGCTCGGAAACGCTTTGTCCGCTTTGCCCGCATGCGAGATCCCGGCGTTACTGACGAGTACGTCGAGCCGTCCGAATTCGCGGCGAATACGCTCGGCCGCTGCGGCGATCGAATCCGGGTCGGTGACATCGAGCTGAACGGCATGGGCGTTCGGCCCGATGCTGTCGGCAGCCGTTTTTCCGTTTTCGATGTTGCGCGATCCGACGAGCACCGTGAATCCGTGTCCCGCCAGATCTTTTGCGATTTGCGTGCCGATTCCTTTGTTGGCTCCCGTGACCAGCGCTACCGGTTGGTTCGACATGATCGTAATCTCCTTTGCGGCACCCTGAGATACCGTCTGTCTATTTCCCGTTCGATGTGGGATAATGACAGTAAATCACATAATTACGGAACTGTAAAGTTCCGAAACTATATATCACCGTATTTAACTACGCAAAAGGAGCGAACACGATGAGCGAAATGTCGGGGAACGAACCGGTTAAAGCCCAGGAATCCGGGGATTCCGCAGAGAAAAAGCCGCAAAAAGTAGGCCGCAAAAGAGATCACACGCGCGACGAAAAAATATTGGAGGCGGCGATCGATATTCTGGCCGAATCGAGCTTCGACGGCATGACGATGGATAAGGTGGCGACCCGGGCCAAAGCCGGCAAAGCGACCATGTACCGCCGTTGGTCTTCCAAAGAGCAGCTGGTACGAGACGCGCTGGCTTGGATGAACCGAAGCCATCTCGATCTCGAGCATTTGCCCGATTCCGGGAGCTTGCGCGAAGATCTGCTGCTGTTGATCCGGCCGCAGTCGATCGCGGAAGAAGAACGGAAATTGCGCGTGCTGGCGGGTTTGGGCTCCTTTTTGCAGCATCCGGAATTCGCCGATACCGGCATGGCCGGAATCTTCGATTCTTGGGCCGACGCGAATTTGCAGCTCATGAAGCGGGCCGCCGCCCGCGGCGAGATTGCCGAGCATGCGAATCTGGAGTTGGCCTGCTGGGTGATCACTTCGACGTCCGCTTTCCGCGGTCTTGTCGAGCGCAAGCCGTTCGAGAAAACATTCTACGCGGATCTGCTCGACGGGCTGGTCTTGCCGGCGCTTAAAAATCCGAAGGCAGATTCGCCGATCGCGGAAAGCTGAAGATTCGCGAGAGCTTCTGCCAAGGCAAAAGGGGCGAAGAATTCTACAAATCCTAATAAATCAGGACTCCGCGTCGAAGCCGCTGACAGTCGTGCCGCGAAGGCCGACTCTCGCCCCGATACGGAGTCCCGTTTTTTACCCGATATGCGCGACGGCCCGAACTTCTACCCACTGCTCGGGAAAAGCCAGATACGTCACGCCGATCAGGCTCCCCGCCGGCCGGTGCTGCCCGACGTATTCTTTGAACATCTCGATCGCGATTTCTCCGTGCTCCTGCGCGTTCGTCAGATAGATTTCCACGTAAGCCAGATTATTTTTCGTGATGCCGAATTCGTGCAATACCTTGTCCAGATTCTCCAATGTCTGCGCCGTCTGCGCCCGGATATCGCCTGCTCCGACGAACCCGCCTTCCGCGTTATGCGAGAACTGTCCCGAGATATACAGCGTATCGTCGACCCGGTAGCCCTGCGAGATGCCGTGGTCCCAGAGATCGTGGTTATACGTTTGAATCGTGGTCATCGTATCGGCTCCTTTACTTGAAAGTAAAGCTAGTATAAACTGGGCGAAAATAAAGGGATAGTACGCACAAATAAGAAGGGTACTATCCGAAAGGATAGCGTGAATATGGGCATTTCGGACTTGAAAGGCCAAGAGACGGTGATCGGGGAGACGCCGTTCGGCTATACGATGTCGGTCATCGGAGGGAAATGGAAGATGGCGATTCTGTATGTACTGGCCGCCAAGCAGCCGGTTCGGTTCAACGAGATGCAGCGCCAACTGGGACCGGTCACTTATAAAGTGCTGAGCGCGCAGCTCAAGGAACTGGAAGCGGACGGACTGGTGAACCGCGCGGAGTACCCGCAGATTCCGCCCAAAGTGGAGTATTCGCTGACGCCGAAAGGACAGACGCTGCTGCCGGTACTGGAGCAGCTTTGCGAGTGGGGCGTGCAGAATCGGTAAGACCGAAGGTTTGGAGGAGCGGAGCAAGAAAGATTTTCTTTTTCAAGCGATGCAGGGATTCTACCCGATGTCTTGAATTTTAGATAAGTAAAACGTTAAAGGACGGCAGGAAGCGAACGAATCTCGGACCGAGCATGAAACGGGATCGCGATAAATCATCATGAGGGGGCATCTATGCACGGGATTCAGAAAATCGGCAAGGTACTGTTAGTCGGGGGCGTTCTGTTCGGATTGGCCGATTCGGCAGCGTTAAACAAAGTGTATGCGGCGCCTCCGACGGCCACGTTGGTCGTCTCGGACAAAGCGCTGAAGATCGGAGATACGTCTACGCTTACGATTACCTTCTCGGAAGCGGTCTCTGGATTTTCGGCCGCGGATCTGACGTCCGCGAACGTCGCGATCGGAGAGCCGTCTTCGACGGACGGAGGAAAAACGTGGACGGCGACGCTGACTCCGTACTCGGGCGTAGAAGCCTGGGATCAAACCGTGACGCTCGATAATACGGGCGTAATGAATTCGGCAAACGAGTCAAATACGGGAACGACCGTATCCGATGTTTTTGCGGTCGATACGATTCGGCCGACGTTAGCCAGCAGTATCGCGATCTCCGATACGGCGCTGAAGATCGGCGATTCCGCTACCGTCACGTTCGTCTTCACAGAAGCCGTAACCGGCTTTACGGCAGCGGATCTGACGGTTCCGAACGGCACGCTTAGCGGCTTGGCTTCAAGCGACGGCGGTCTCGTCTGGACGGCGACGCTGACTCCGAGTTCCGGCGTTTCGGACATGACCAATGTTCTGACGCTCGATTATTCGGGCGTATCCGATCAGGCCGGAAATTCAGGCGTAGGCGCCGTCGATTCCCCGAATTACGCGATCGATACCATCAGACCGGTCTTGGCCAGCGATATCGAGATCTCGAATACGACGCTGAACACCGGAAGCTCCGCGAACGTAACATTCACGTTTACGGAACCGGTGAGCGGCTTTACGGTTGATGACATAGACGTTCCGAACGGCACGCTTAGCGACTTGTCTTCAAGAGACGGCGGCTTCACTTGGACGGCGAAATTGACTCCGGATTCCGATGTCTCGGATGCGACCAATGTCCTTACGCTTGATTATGGGGGCATTACCGATCTGGCGGGGAATTCAGGCGCGGGCACGGTCTATTCGATGAACTACGCGGTCAATACGAAGAATCCGGCCGCGCAATCGATCACCGTTTCCGATACGACGCTGACGATCGGGGAAACGACGGACGTGACGTTCGTATTCACGGAAGCGGTAAGCGGATTTACGACGGCGGATCTGAACGTTTCCAACGGGACGGTCGACAGTCCGAGTTCGAACGACGGCGGAATCACATGGAAGGCAACGCTGACGCCGAACGCGAATACCCAAGCCGCAGGTAGCGTCATTACGCTGGATCATACGGGGATCTTCAATACATCGGGAAATCCGGGCGTCGGAACGAAGGACTCCAATGCTTATGACGTCGATACGCTTAGGCCGACCGCGACGATCTCGCTCAGCCGGAAGACGCTGAACGTCGGCGCGACCGCCGAAGTGACGATCGCGTTCTCGGAAGCCGTCACGGCTTTTACCAAAGAAGATCTGACCGCGCCGAACGCCACGTTGAGTCTAGTCACGAGCGCGGACGGCGGCAGGACTTGGACCGCGACGCTGACGCCGAAAGCGAACGTCTCCAGCAGGAACAACGCGGTCGTCCTCGAAAATTCCGCCATTATCGATCTTGCGGGGAATCTGGGAGCAGGCACGACGAATTCCGACAATTACGAAGTCCAGACGGTCGTGCCGACAGCGGTCATGACCGTCGCGGATTCGGCATTGACGGCGGGCGAGACTTCTCCGGTGAAGATCGTGTTTTCCGAGGCGGTTACCGGATTGGCGGTCGACGATTTTACGGTCGATCACGGTACGTTAAGCGGTTTGGCTTCGATCGACGGCGGAATCACGTGGACAGCGGTGCTGACGCCTTCCGCTAATACGAACGCGGCGGTCAATCATATCGAGCTTCGCAATGACGGCTTCGTCAGCTTGGCGGGCAATGCGGGCGTCGGGACTACGTTGTCGAATGCTTATGCCGTGACGACCGTAACGCCGGGCGGCGGCGGATCTGCCTCGCCGTCCGCGCCTATTGATCCTCCGGTCTATACGGTTCCGGTCGAACCTTCGGCTCCGGTCGTCTCGACCGACGGTGCGCTGACGCTTCCGGCAGGACGCGCGGGAACGGTCAGTCTGGGAGACGCCGTCCGTATCGAGATTCCGGCAGGCGCTTCGGCGAAAGAACTGAAGCTGACGATCGGCAAGGTGACGGATACGGGAACTCTGCTGAAGAACGGCGAAGCGCTCGCAAGTCCGGTGTTCGAACTGCTCAAAAGTTTCCCGGAGAACTTCAGCAAGCCGGTTAAGCTGTCGTTATCTTTCGATCCTGCGGCTGTGCCGAGCGATCGCCGAGCCGCCGTGTTCTATTATGACGAGACGCGAAAAGCATGGATCGAAGTCGAAGGCGGCACGCTGCAAGGAAACCGGATTACCGTAGAGACGGATCGTCTCGCCAAATACGCGGTGCTTGCGGTAGAGACGAAGAAGCCGTCGACGGATACGCCGGGCGGCGGCAATCCGCCGAATATCGCGCTTCGCGACATCGCCGGACACTGGGCGGAAGAAGCGGTTAGACAGGCGATCGGACAAGGCTTGGTCTCCGGCTATCCGGACGGCACGTTCCGTCCGAATACGATCGTGACGCGTTCCGAATTCGCGGCGATGCTGATCAACGCGCTGAACGAAGAGACAACCGGCGCGGCTCTGAACTTCACGGATGCTTCGGACATCGGCGCTTGGGCGCAAGCCCCCGTGTCGCAGGCCGTGCAGCTCGGCGTCTTGAAAGGCTACGCCGACGGTTCGGTCCGGCCCAATGCCGGCATCACCCGCGCCGAGATGGCGGTCATGGCCGCACGCGCGCTGAAGCTTCCCGCCGGAAGCGGCGCGAGGACTTCGTTCTCGGACGATGCCGAGATTCCGGCTTGGTCCAGAGACGCCGCTGCCGCGCTGAAGAACGCGGGAGCAATTCGCGGAACAGGCGCCAATACGTTCAATCCCGCTGCCGCAACGACGCGGGCCGAAGCCGTGACGGTGCTGGTCAACCTGCTGCGCGGACAGAAATAAAATAACGCGGACGCGCGAATCTCGCGTCTCGCATCGAAAAAAGACCGCCTCGGCATCCCGAGGCGGTCTCTTTTTTTGAATGTTCGCAATCCGTCAGTTCGGCGCAAAATCGTTTTTCATCGCATAAATGCTCTCCAGCGTGCGAACGGCGAGCTGTTTGTCTCGCTCGTCTTCGCTATGCAGATAACTCTCGATCAGCCGATATCCGAACACGATCAAGATCATCTCGTAGACGCAGTCGTCTTCGATATAAGGAATCTGCGCTTGCTCGGCGAACGCTCGATGATAAGCAGGCACGCAGCGCCGGTAATAGTCGACCATTTGAGCGGGATCGGTCTCGTCCGCGATCAGACTGGCGAGGTCTTCGCCGGGGTAGCCCCAGCCCGCCGTATCCCAATCGATCAGCCGGATTTTTCCGTCCGCATAGATCAGATTGGTCGACCAGAAATCGCGATGGCAGAGTACGAGCGGCAGACTTTCGATACGCGCGAAAATCTCGTCCGAATGCGCGTCGATCTCGATCATCATTCCGCTCAGATGCCGCGGCAGCTCGCATTCTTCCGAACGGATATAATCGTGAACGACCGGCCAAGAGCGATAATGCAGGTACGTTTTTTTCATCAAATCGGAGGTGCTGAGATTGGTCAGACGATCCAGTACGGTCGGCCGTTCCCGATACAGCTTGCCTTGATAACGTCCCCATTCCAGCGCGACCTGCTCGTACGTCTCCGGTGTCAGATTCGTTCCGGATACGCCGTCGGCATATTCCAGCCATAGACGGAATTCGTCCGTGTCGTCGTTCATCTCGGCGAGGTAACACACCGGCCAGCGCACGCCGCCCGAGAACGTCTCGGCCAGATCCGAAGCATAGAGATCGTACTCGCGCCGCCAAGAATTCGGGTCGCCGTAACGTTCCCATTTCTTCTGGATTTTGAGCACGATGCGATAAGGCAGCTTCCGTCCGTCCGCCGCGTCGGCGATTCCGGTTAACAGATATACGCTCGCGATCGTTCCGCCTTGCAGAGTCGTCTCCTGATAATCGGCATCTACAACCTCGGTCTGAAGCTGCCGGCTCAAAGCCCCGTGCAGCATTTTGGCATTTACGTTCAAGATTTCGGGTTTCGCGCTCATTTTCGCACTCCGTTCTTTTTCGCTATTTTGCTGCGCAGGATGGCCTTTTTGTGATAGGCGTTTTTTTCGATCAGATAGCTCGTTCGGTTCTGCACGTATCGGCTCTCCTGCTGCTGCACTCGGTAACGCTGCCAGCGTTCTTCGGTCAGCGAACCGTCGGCCAGCGCGGCGCGAACGGCGCAGCCCGGCTCGGTCTCGTGGCGGCAGTCCGAGAAACGGCACTGCGCGAACAAGCCTTCCACGTCGGCGAAGCTGGCGCGGATCCCTTCTTCGGCGTCGAAAAGTCCGAGTTCGCGCATCCCCGGCGTGTCTATGACCATCGCGCCGGAAGGAAGCTTGAACAGTTGGCGGTGCGTGGTCGTATGCCGGCCGCGGCTGTCGGTTTCCCGGATACCCTGCACTTTCATCACGTCCTGTTGCATCAGCGCATTCAGCAGAGAGGATTTGCCGACGCCGGACATGCCTAGAAAGACGACCGTACGTCCCGGTTGCAGATAGCGTTCGAGCTCGCTTAAGCCCAGTCCCGAATGGCTGGAGATCGCATGGGCGGGCACGTCGGGAATACTGTCGGCGACTTCCGCCAGCGGGCGTTCGCGATCGGCAGCCAGATCCGCTTTGGTCAGAATGATCACGGGCTGTCCGCCGCTCTGCTTGGCCTGCGTCACGTAGCGCAGAATGCGGTCGACGTTGAAATCCAGATTCAGCGAAGAAAGAATGAACACGTAATCGAAATTGGTTGCGACGACTTGTTCCAGCAGCGTTTTGGCGTAGCCCGCGGCATGTCCGGAATAGTCGGCGCGCGAGAATTTGGAACGCCGAGGCCGTACTTCGACGATCTGCGAAGAGCCGTATTCGTTAGGACGCAAATGTACGAAATCGCCGACGCAAGGGAAGTCCGCGCGCGTTTCGGTTTGATGGTAGAAAGAACCTTTGAGTACCGCCGTCGTTTCGCCCCGTTCGGTCATGACGGTAAACGAGTCGCGGCGCGATTCGGTGACCCGGCCGGGAATCAGGCCTTCGGGTACGGGTTCGGTTTCGAGATATCCGTAAGTCTTCAAGTTCGTCATATGAGTGGGAATTAGCTCCTTTTGAGTTGTTTTTGGACGCAAAAATGCCGCGGACAAGCAGCCTCCGAAGAAGCTGCTGTCACGCGGCATAAGAACGCCGAAAAGACGCGATCTGTTATCGCATCTTCGTAAACAGCCATATTCACGAAAGGTTACCGGAGAAGGCACAGCAAAGATGACGGACGCGGTCCGCGACTTTTTCGCTGATGCCGATTATTCGGTTTTAGGACGGAACCACCTGATAAGCAGCTGCCATTACAATCCTCTCCCTTCGTGTGTAAGGAACTCGCTAGGGCCTAATCTAGAACCCAGCTTTTTCTAACATAGTCGGTTTTCCGGGACAGGTCAATACGTCTTTGCCGAAACGCTTTCATCGAATCGAATCTTTGATCAAGTGCCCGGAGCTCTTCAACCTTTACAGGGCATGCCGTCTGTTATAACGTTTGCTTGGTAAGCTGTAACAAACAAGAAGGAGGATACATATGAGACTTCGCAATAAAACCGTGCTTGTCACCGGCGTCTCCGGCACGTTGGGCGACAAGATTGCCGAAGCTTGCGTCACGGAAGGCGCCCGGGTCAAAGGACTGATCCGCGGCGAGCAGCAGACTTCGATCTGTACGCGGCTCGGCATCGAGCCGGTCATCGGCGATCTGAACGATCGCGAGACGCTCGAACAAGCGCTGCAGGATGTAGACTTCGTTATCCACGCCGCCGCTTATCTGGGCGGGGACCAAGCGATCGCCGAAGAAACGAATATCCGCGGCGTGCAGACGCTGGCGAACGCGGCCCGTGCCGCTGATGTCGAACGTTTCGTGCAGATCTCGACCGTATCGGTCTACGGCCATTTCGACGGAGCCGTCGAGCTGGACGAATCCCGAGAGTTGGCGTTCGGCCATTCCGATGTCTATGTCTCCACCAAAAGCGAATCCGAACGCATTCTGCGGCAGGCGGAAGCCGAAGGGCTGCCGATCGTCATCCTGCGCCCGGGCCTGATCTCCGCCGAAGAAAATTCTCATTGGGGCGACAAACTGGTCGCCAAGCTCGCCGAAGCGGAAAAAGTCGACTGGCTCCACCCCGACGATCTGGCTCCGTGGGTGCATGCGGAGAACGCAGCCGAGATGTGCGTGTTGGCCGCGACTCGTCCGGCGTCAGTCGGTCAAGCGTACAATGCTATCGACGGCAATTATCCGGAAAGTCAATTCGGCCTGCGTATTCTGCGGGCGCTGAATAAACAGCCGATCATTCCCGGCGGCGATCCGATCTTGACGGCTTACAGCCATAGCAAGATCGTCGACGAGTTGGGTTATCGCCCGGTTCGCACGTTCGAAGAAACGATGGCCGCGCTCGAAGAACAAGCTCGCCTGCGGACCTCTGAACAATCTGAGAACACTTGATTTTGCAGTACGAAGAAAAACCTTTCGCATCCCACGAAAGGTTTTTCTTTTGCCCATACACTCGAATAGCAAACCGGGAACAAACATCGATCCCGGGCGTCGTTATAATAAAGTCAACCGTACGGGGAAAGGGCGTGGCCGACCCTTGAATTACAGCGCAGACATGCATCGCAGCATCGAATATGTCGAAGTCCATATCGGAGAAGAGCTCACCACCGAACGGATCGCCCGGCATGCCGGCTATTCGTTGTATCATTTTTGCCGCGTGTTTCAGGCTTGCATGGGTCTGACGGTGATGGAATATGTGCGCAAAAGGAGGCTGTCGCTCGCTTCGACGAAGCTTTCTTCCGGCCGCCGCTTGATCGACATCGCGACGGATTACGGCTTCGAGACGCAGAGCGGATTTGCCAAGTCGTTCCGCAAAGAGTTCGGGTACAGCTCGACGCAGTATGCCGAGCGAATGATCGCGGTCCGCGATTATATCGCCAGCAATTCCGATTTCATCGATACGGGAGGTTTATCCATGATTCCTCAAATCGTATCCCGACCTGCTTTTACCGCAGTCGGTTACGGCATCCCGACCCATATTTCGGACGGCCGTTTTACCCGAGATATTGCCGCTTTTTGGAATCGTTACGACACGAACGGATGGGAAGAGAAGCTGTATAACCAACTCAACCCGCCCAAACACGGAGAAGTCGGTATTTGCGTGCCGGATTCCCGCGATCAAGACAGCCTGATCTACTTGTTCGGAGTGATCGTGGAAAACAAGACTCGGGTGACGCTCGACATGATGACGCTGGAAGTGCCGGCCGCCACATACGCCGTATTCACGACGCCGCCCGTCGACGTGACCGCCGGAGGCCGGAACGGGCGGGAGAATCAGGAAGATTTCCCTCAAGCGATTCGGCGGACGTGGACGTATATTTTCCGCGAATGGTTCGCGGAGAGTGGTTACGAGTACGACGAATCGAAGCTCGACTTCGAGTTCTACGACGAACGGTGTCACTTCCGCGCCGATACACTGATGGATATTTACGTCCCGGTCATCGCCAAGTCTTGATTTTCGCATGAACATAAAAAAGCCGCAATTGGCTGTTATCATCCCCTGCAAGCAAACACGCTTTTCCTAAGAGGATCCGAAGGAAAAGCGTGGGCTTGAAGGGGGTTTTGCTATGCGTTCCCGAAAGTCTATTTTCAACTTGAACGCCGCGTCTATTTACTCATGACCTTCTCGAATCTGAAAAAGTCTTCGTCGCCGGGAAAAAGACTTTGATCGTCATCGCCGCGCTCGTGCTCATGCGGATCGGCATGATATTTGTTGTAGAACTCGACGATATGGAACCCGCATTTATTCACGTAGAAATGAATATTTCGTTTTTCGAAATAAGGAGTGACGGTCTCCCAGACCTTGGTATCCGGATACCGGGCTTCGATCGCCTGCCACGCGGCAGCGCCGATCCCCGAACCGTGATGCGCCGGCGATACATAAAACAGTTCGAGAGAGTTACGATGCGTCTCGCTGTCGATCCGCACGACGACGCCTCCTACGTTATCGCCGTTTTGAAGAATCCGATAAACGGCCGAACCCGAAGCGTTCAACGATTCGTCAATATCCCGGTCGGGCGGAATGGGTTCATTGTCGACCTTGCCGAACGTCTCGACTATGGCCACGGCAAATGCTTCCTGCAAGTTCTTTTTAAACGCCGACACGTCGGACGTTTCCAGCGGAACCAGAGTGATTGGCGATTCTTTTGGCGTATTCATGATTAAAGACTCCTTCTTTTCCGGATTTTTACCGAACCGATTCTCCGATCGATGGCGATATCGTTTGGGGATTCGGTTTGACTTTGCCATAGGTGAGCTTGCGCCATACGAATTCCATCGGTCCGTATTTGAACTTTTTCAACCAGAACGTACTGAATAGAGTGAGCGCCGCGTACACGGCAAAGGAAATCGCCAACGTTCCGATCGGCTCAATTCGCTCGGACAGGTTCAATCCGTATCCCAGCAGCACCCATGTGCCGATGATCGAGTGCAATAGGTAACAGGTCAGCGACATCCGCCCGACCTTGGTGAAGATCATCAATCCTTTTTGCGCTCCGGAAACGTACAGCAGCATAGCCAGCGTGCTCATATAGAACATGCTGCCGGTCAAGCCGCCCATTTGCGTCACGACGCCCGACAGTTCCATCGCGATGCGGTTATCGTACGAAATCCCCGCCGTAAGCAGTGAAACGCCCTCTGTGAAGGCAAAAGCGATCGTGCTGATGATCCAGATCCTTGTCCAGAGTCGTTTTTTCGCGAACATGTCTTTGAAGAAATCCACTTTAACAAAATATACGCCCAGCAAATACATGAGAAACATCGAATAGACGGTGGAAAAAGAACTGGCGAACATGGCCTTCATATCCAACCATCTCGCCCCGATCGAGCTGAAGTACGTGAGGCTGCTGTTGTGGCTGGACAGCACGAAGTCCGCAAAATCTGTCATACCGGAAGATTGCGCGCTGATCGACTGATAGAACAAGTTGATCACGGGAAGCAGCAATTGAAAAGCAATCAGCGCGATGATCCAGCGAAGAATCGTTTGCGGCCGGCATTTATAAAAAGCGAGCAATAAAAATCCGGTCAACGCGTAAAAAGCCAAAATATCGCCGACCCACACCAACGTGACATGCAGGACGCCGAATCCCAAAAGCACCGTCAGTCTACGGGCAAAAAGTCGGTTTGGATGTCGGACCCGGGTCAATGCGCGATTCATGAAAATCATAAAGCCGACGCCGAACAAGAAAGAAAACAACGTTACGAACTTGCCTTCGGCGAATTGGGACACCAGATTGCGAACGGTACCTCCCGATTCCATATCGACCCCTTTGGCCGAATCCACCATCAGAAAATAATTAACGACAATGATGCCCAGCATCGCGAATCCGCGCACGATATCCAGAAAGTGTATCCGTTCTTGCAGGCTCATCGGCTGCGCTAGGCTTTCTTTTTGCCTATTCATCTCAAGCCTCCTCAGAATGATCATTGATCCTTACGCTGGATAATATAAAGAGCAAATCTTAACCGTTTATGAAGACTGCAAGAAAATTTCGACGAGAAGAGGGAAAGAGTGTGAAGCGGCACGATAATCAATCCGGACTCACCCGCAAATTAATCCTGCTGATCGCGATCGCCCTGCTGGCAAGCGGCATCTTGTTCGCGGCGCTGCAAAAAATCACGAACGGCCTGATCGAAGAGTATCTGAATTCGGACGAATATTACGAAAAAGAATCGACCCAGTATATCGAGAAATTTCGTCGCTACGTGTCTTCGAACGACTTGTCGGTATCGGATCGCCGAGCGTTCGAGCAGTGGGCGAAAAAAGAAAACGATATTCTGCTGACGATATCCCGGAACGGAATTCTTCAATTCGATTCCGCGTATTCTCCGGCGGACGAGGCGGCTTATGGCAAAGAAAAGGTATCCCGATTCCATCAGACCCATGCGCTTCCGATTCGATTCAGCGACGGCCAAGCACAGGTGAGGATCGACGGGTTCTATTCTTCCCGCTATTTCGGTCTGGCGTTCGCGTTCGAGCTGCTCGGCGCGACTGCGGTTTTTTTGCTTATCGTTTTGGCGGGCATACGACGGAGCTTGAGTTATTTGAAAAGAATCCATCAAGAGATTCATATTCTCGAAGGCGGCGAATTGGATTACGAAATGACGATAAAAGGCGACGACGAGCTGGCGAGGATCGGGCAGAGCATCGAAGGGCTGAGAAAAGCATTTTTGGATAAACTGAAAGCGATCGAAACCTTGCAGCAGGAAAGTCGCGACCTGGTGACCGAAATCTCGCACGATATGCGTACGCCGCTGACTTCGCTGATCATGTATTTGGAGTTCGCCAAAAAGCAGCGGAGCGAATCGCCCGTCGGCGAGCAAGCGGGATACGTGGAGCATGCTTACCGCAAAGCTTTGCAATTAAAAACGATGTCGGACAATTTGTTCGCGTATTTTTTGCTGGACAAAGAGGTGGAAGCCGAGTTGGAGTCGGTGGCGGTAAAAGAAGTGATTTACGATCTGATGTCGGACCAGATCGCCGTTTTGCGTCGGGAGCATTTTCGGGTTCAAATATCGGGCGCACTGCCGGAAACGTATATTCAAGCGAATATGGAAGAGCTGGGACGCGTGTTCGACAACCTGATGTCCAATCTGCTGAAATACGCCGATCCGGCGCAAGAGATCCGAGTCGCGTTCGCCTCTAGTCCGGAGATCTTCGAGATCCGGATTCGAAACGCGATCAAAGAACCAAACGCGACGATCGAAAGCAGCCGGCTCGGCGAACGAAGCATTGCGCGCATGATGAATCGGATGCAGGCGCAGTTCGAAAGTACCCGTGAACATAACGAATACTTGACGCTGCTAAGATTCGGTAACATCCGAAGATAAGTCGTCCACGTGGAAAAGAAGGATGAAGAAGCGAAGGAGGATACGATGAACAATCGGATTTTGCTTGTGGAAGACGATCGGGAAATTCGGGATTTGCTGAAATGGTCTCTTGCCGGTCAAGGATACGAGGTCATTACGGCGGCAAACGGAGAACAAGCGCTTGAGGTCGTGGACGATTCGATCGATTTAATCGTGCTCGATATCGCGATGCCGGGTCTTTCGGGAATCGGAACCTGTATACGGATCAGGGAACGATTTCATATGCCGATCTTGTTTTTGACCGCCAAATCCGGCACGCTCGACAAAGCGGAAGGCTTATTGGCCGGCGGCGACGATTATCTTACCAAGCCTTTTGCTGAACGGGAACTCCATGCCAGGATCGTGGCTTTATTACGCAGGTACACGATCTATCCGGACAAAAAGACGGACGGCGAAACCTTTCTGACGGCGGGCAACCTGAAAGTAAGCGAATCTTTTAACGAAGTCTGGAAAGGCGGCCGAAAAATCGAGCTGTCCGAACTGGAATACGGGATTCTGAAACTGTTGATGGGCAGACGCACTAAGATTTTCCCGGCGCAAAACATTTACGAAAGCGTCTGGGAGCAGCCTTATTTTTACGACTCGAATAATACGGTCATGGTGCATATCCGTAAATTACGCAAAAAAATCGAAGACGATCCGGCAAACCCGACGTACATTTTGACGGAATGGGGCAGAGGATATCGGTTCGGCAGAGCATGATTTTCGTTCGAACGTCGAAAAAGCTGCGCCCCATTCGGGACGCAGCTTTTCGATATTCTCGCACTGAGCGACTACGAAGCTCAGACCTGCGCCAGACCGCCGTCCACGAAGAGTTCGGCGCCGTTCACGTAGCTGCTGTCGTCCGAAGCGAGGAACAGCACCGCTTCGGCAATCTCCGTCGTCTGACCCAGACGGCTCAGCGGCACGGTCGTCTTCGCCGATTCCAGCACCTCGCCAAGCGCTTCGCCAAACAGCTCGTCGTAAGCCGGCGTATAGACGGTGCCCGGACTGACGACGTTGATGCGGATGCCGGTCCCTTTGAGATCGACGATCCAGTTCCGCGCCATCTGGCGAACCGCCGCTTTGCTCGCTCCGTACACGCTGAAAGCCGGATCGCCCATCGCGCCTGCCGTCGAGCCGGTCAACACGATCGCGCCTTTTTGATCCGGGAACAGCGGCAGCGCTTTTTGAACGGTGAACAGCGTGCCTTTGACATTGACGTCGAACGTCTTCCGGTACTGCTCTTCCGTAATCTGCCCCAGAGGAAGCAGGCTGCCGAGTCCGGCATTCGCGAACAAGACGTCCAGATGTCCTTTTTCCCGTTTTACCGTGTCGAACAATCTGTCCAGATCTTCCAAGTTGGAGACGTCGCCTTGAACGCCGGTCACCCGTTCGCCGATGAGTTCAACGGCTTTGTCCAGCTCGCTTTGTCTGCGTCCGGTAATAAAGACGTGAGCGCCTTCCGATACGAAACGCTGCGCCGTCGTCAGTCCGATTCCGCTCGTTCCTCCGGTGATCACGACTACTTTTCCTTCGAATTTTCCCATATCGATAAGCCTCCCGCGTAATGAATAGTGGAATGTTTCTTTCGATATTCATCTTAATTCCGGGGGAGCCGTTCGACCGTAATGTAGATTACGAAGCGTCGAAAAGACGTCGGGAGGCGAGCGATCGGGCGATCAAACGAGTGCTTGCCTCATTTCGGATAAATCGATCGTGATCGTTTTGCGACCGGTGGTCAGAATGCCTTCGTTGGCCAGTTCTTTCAGCGCGAGCGATACCGCTTCTCTCGTGGCTCCGACGATATCGGCCAACTCCTGATGGGTGAGAGGAAGCGTGACTTCGTCGTGTTCGTTTCCGTCTGCGGCGAATTTGCCGATCAATCGGTTCAAGAAGTACAGCAATTTGCCGCGCAGATCGCCGAACACCAGATGTTCCACCCACTCGCCCTGCACGCGCAGGTTTCGGCTGATTTCCGATAAGAAAACCAACGACAGCTCGGGATATTTGCGCAAAAAAGGTTCGAACCGTTCCGCCGGTATAAACGCGATCGTCGAGGCTTGCATCGTTTCCGCGTAACTTCCGACCTCCCCCAGAGCGAACGTGTCGACTTCGCCGAACACGCTGCCTTCGTTCTGAATGCAGACCGTATGCTGTTTGCCGTCCGCATTGATTTTGTAGAAGCGAAGCCGGCCGGCAAGCAGCAGAAACAAGCCTTTTCTGGCGTCGTCGGGCGTCTGGAAAATCGAATGGGCGCCGACCTGATACGTATAGGCAGGGGCAATCGCTTGCCGAATGTCGTCGAGAGCTTCCGCAGGCAAGGATTCGAACAGTTTGATTTTCGGCAGCCATTCGTCAATCGTTTCCGGCGTTACGTGATGAGCCATGAGATCCTCCTTCTGCGCGTTCGCGATGTTTTTCTTTATTCCCGATTATATAGCATCTTCCGCATTTGTTCTCCGCCTGCGAAAACGCAAAAAAACCGCTTCGCTCTCGCGAAGGGTTCTTTTATGCAGCCCGCTTACTCCACTTCGATCACTTTCACCGTCTCGCCTTCCACCAACGCCGGCTGATAATACGTTTTGTCAGGCAGGTCCTTTTTCCCTTGCAGCCGTTTGATCACCCAGTCCGCCGCGTCGCGGCCCATCTGTTCCTGCGGGTGCGTGAGCGTGGTGAGCTGGATATTCGCGTTCTTCGCGATATACGAGTTGTCTTGGCAGACGATCGACAGATCGTCCGGGATCGCGATTCCGAGCTTGCGGCAGACGTTGACGACTTCCAGCCCGACCTCGTCGTTGTAGCAGACCAGCGCCGTCAGTTCGTCCCGGTTTTCCGTCAGATAGGTTTCCAGATTCGCGGATAAGTCCGGTTTGCTGTCCGTATCGAACGCCAGAACATGTTCATGTTGGAAGCGCAGTTTGTTTTCGCCGAGCGCTTTGATGAAGCCTTTCATGCGGAACTTCCCTTGCAGATCGTCCATTTTGGCGATGATGCCGATCTGGGTATGGCCTTTGCCGATCAGCTCGCGGGTGGCGAGATAGCTCGACTGCACGTCGTCCAGACAGAAGAACGGCACTTCCAGTTCCTCGTAGTAGGCGTTGATCATCGTGAAAGGCACTTCTTGTTCCTTAAACGACAAGTAATATGCGATATTCGGATTGTAGACGTTGCTGCGGGTCGGCTCGACGATCAGGCCGTCCACGCCGTAGGAGAGCATCATCTCCAGCGCTTTGCGTTCTTGGGCGATGTCGTTATTCGTACTGGCGAGCAGCAGCGAATAGTTGTCTTCGTTCAGCCGGCCTTCGATGCCCCGAATGATGGACGGGAAAATATAGTCCGAGATGTACGTGGTAATGACGCCGATCGTCTTATTGCCGGATTTGGAACCGGATTTCGAACGATATTGGCTGCTGACGTACGTGCCGGAACCGCGTTCGCTGCGCAGAAAACCTTCGTTCGACAGTTCCAACAGCGCTTTGCGCACCGTCTGGCGGCTGACGTCGTAGGTTTCTTGCAGCACCAATTCCGACGGGATCTTCTCGCCGGGTTTGTAAGTTCCCGAGAGAATATGGCTTCTTATATCTTCAATGATGAGCTGATATTTGGGTTTCACGGCATTCACTTCTTTCCTTGTCACTGGAGAAAGTTGTACGTACACATCTTAGCACGGAAATACCGTAAAGCAAACGAAATCAACCTTTTGATACGCGATGACAGTATAACTAAGTTGTATCGTTGACAAATGTACGTACAAAAAATATACTGGAGCTGTCAGTTGTTGAAACCGCATTCTTTCGTGCCGAATCTCCGAGTTGTCTCGTCAATCGACCGACTGAAGCGGAAGCCGTTCGTATAGCAAGCAGCTTGGGAAGGGGATAGATGGGATCATGAGTCATGAAGATTTCAGAGCCGCGATTACCGAAGGCAAAGCCGCGCTCGGTATCGAATTCGGATCGACGCGCATCAAGGCAGTGCTGATCGACAGCTGCTTCGAGACGATCGCTTCGGGCAGTTACGAATGGGAGAACCAGTTAAAAGACGGATATTGGACGTACGATCGCGAGGAGATCATCAACGGTCTTCAAGCCGCTTACCGCGAGTTGAAGCAGGAAGTCGACCGCCAGTACGGCGTGAAGCTGCAAACGGTCGGTTCGATCGGTTTCTCGGCGATGATGCACGGTTATATGGCGTTCGACAAACAGGGCGAACTGTTGGTGCCGTTCCGCACTTGGCGCAACTCGACGACCGGCCAAGCCGCGAAGGCGCTGACGGATCTGTTCCAATTCAATATTCCCGAACGCTGGACGATCGCCCATCTCTATCAGGCGATCCTCGGCGGAGAGGAGCATGTGCCGAACCTCGATCACGTGACGACGCTGGCCGGGTATATCCACTGGCTGTTGACCGGGGAGAAAGCAATCGGCGTCGGCGACGCGTCCGGCGTTTTTCCGATCGAAGAATCGAGCCGTACGTATCATCCGGCGATGGTGAAGCAGTTCGACGAATTGATCGCAGATAAAGGGTATGCGTGGACGCTGGAAAGCCTGCTGCCTAAAGTGTACGTCGCCGGCGAACAAGCCGGAACGCTGACCGCCGAAGGCGCGAAGCTGCTCGACCCGGATGGCGATCTGGCCGCCGGCATTCCGCTCTGCCCGCCGGAAGGCGATGCCGGGACGGGCATGGTCGCGACGAACAGCGTCAAGAAACGCACCGGCAACGTATCGGTCGGCACGTCCGTGTTCGCGATGATCGTGCTCGAACACGAATTGTCCAAGCTGTATCCGGAGATCGACATGGTGACGACGCCGGACGGCAGCCCGGTCGCGATGGTGCACGCCAACAACTGCTCCAGCGATCTGAACGCGTGGATGGGCTTGTTCCGCGAATTCGCGCAGGCGATGGGCTACGAAGCCGATTCCGGCAAACTGTTCGGCGTGCTGCTGAGCAAAGCGCTCGAAGCCGACCCGGACGCCGGCGGCCTGATGAGCTACGGCTATCTGTCGGGCGAGAATATCACCGGACTCGAAGAAGGACGGCCGCTGTTCGTGCGTTCGCCGGAGAGCCGTTTCAACCTCGCGAACTTCATGCGCACGCATCTGTTCAGCGCGTTCGGCGCGCTCAAGATCGGCATGGATATCTTGACCGAGAACGAACAGGTCGCGATCGACAGCCTGCTCGGCCACGGCGGTCTGTTCAAGACGCCGGTCGTCGGACAGAAAGCGTTGGCCGCCGCGCTGAACGTGCCGGTCTCGGTCATGTCCACCGCCGGCGAAGGCGGAGCATGGGGCATGGCTCTGCTGGCTTCTTACATGAGCAATAAATCGGAAGGCGAGAGTCTGGACCGGTTCCTCGGCGAACAGGTATTCAAAGATGTCGAAGGTACGGAGATCGCGCCGGACGCTGCGGATGTCGAAGGTTTCCGCGTCTTCGTCGAGCGCTACAAGGCGGGACTTGCGATCGAGCAGGCCGCCGTCGACCATCTGAAATAGAACAGGAGTGAACCGCATTGTTAGAACAGCTTAAGCAGGAAGTGTATGAAGCGAATCTGGAACTGCCGAAACACGGATTGGTCAAGTTTACTTGGGGCAACGCCAGCGCGGTCGATCGGGAGAGCGGATTGTTCGTCATCAAACCGAGCGGCGTGGACTACGAGAAAATGAAGCCGAGCGACATGGTCGTCGTCGACTTCGACGGCAACGTGGTGGAAGGCGAGATGCGTCCTTCTTCCGACACGCCGACGCACGCCGTGCTGTACAAGCATTATCCGCAGATCGGCGGCATCGTGCATACCCACTCGACGTGGGCGACCATCTGGGCGCAGGCGGGTCTGGACGTTCCGGTGATGGGCACGACGCACGCGGACACGTTCTACGGAGCGGTTCCTTGCGCGCGTTTCCTGACTCAAGACGAGATCGACCGCGGCTACGAAGCGGAGACGGGACATGTCATCATCGAGACGTTCGAGAAACTCGGCGTGGATATCATGGCGATTCCCGCCGTGCTGCTGCAAGGCCACGCGCCGTTCACTTGGGGCAAAGACGTCAAGTCGGCGGTCGTGAACAGCGTCGTCTTGGAAGAAGTCTGCAAGATGAACCTGTACGCGCGCCAACTGAACCATTTTGCCAAAGAACTGCCGCAGGGCATTCTCGATAAACATTATCTGCGCAAACACGGCAAAGACGCTTACTACGGACAGAAATAACGGATTCAACAAATCACGATCGCGAAAAGAGGATGATTCCCATGACAGCAGAAAAACAATTTTGGTTCGTCGTCGGCTCCCAGCATCTCTACGGCGAAGAAGCGCTCGGCGAAGTCAAAGCGCACGCGCAGCAGATGGTCGACAGCTTGAACAACAGCGGCGTGCTGCCTTACCCGCTCGTGCTGCAGGATCTGGCCGTCACGGCGGACAAGATTACCAGCATCATGAAAGAAGTCAACTACCGCGACGAAGTCGCCGGCATCGTCACTTGGATGCACACGTTCTCGCCGGCGAAGATGTGGATTCGCGGCACGAAGCTGCTCCAGAAGCCGCTGCTGCATTTGGCGACGCAGTATAACGAGAGCATTCCGTGGGCGACGATCGACATGGACTTCATGAACTTGAACCAAGCCGCGCACGGCGACCGCGAATACGGCTTCATCAACGCCCGCCTCAAAAAGCAAAACAAAATCGTCGTCGGCTACTGGGAACGCCCGGAAGTGCAGCAGCAGATCGCGGACTGGATGGACGTGGCCGTCGCGTTCAACGAAAGCTTCAATATCAAGGTTGCCCGTTTCGGCGACAACATGCGCAACGTCGGCGTTACCGAAGGCGACAAAGTCGAAGCGCAGATCCAATTCGGCTGGACCGTGGACTACTACGGCATCGGCGATCTGGTGGAATACGTGAACGCCGTGACCGAGCAGGAGATCGACGCGCTGATGGCGGAATACGCCGATCAATACGATTTCGATTACGGTTTGTACGACAAAGAAGCTTGGGAAGCGAGCGTTCGCGTTCAAGCGGGCTACGAGATCGCGCTCAAGCGTTTCATGGACGAAAAAGGCTACAACGCGTTCACGTCCAACTTCGAAGACCTGCACGGCATGAAGCAGCTTCCGGGTCTGGCCGTGCAGCGCCTGATGGCGCAAGGCTACGGCTTCGCGGGCGAAGGCGACTGGAAAACGGCCGCGCTCGACCGTCTGCTCAAAGTGATGAGCCGTCATCAGAACACGGGCTTCATGGAAGACTACACGTACGAGATGGCGACCGGCCGCGAAGCGATCCTGCAATCGCATATGCTGGAAGTCGATCCTTCGCTGGCGAGCAGCAAGCCGAAGATTCTCGTCGCTCCGCTCGGCATCGGCGGCAAAGAAGATCCGGCCCGTCTGGTGTTCGACGGCAAAGCGGGCGACGGCGTCGTCGTCTCGATGGCCGATATGGGCACGCACTACAAGCTGCTGATCAACGAAGTGACGGCGTTCGAACCGACGGAAGCCGCTCCGAACCTTCCGGTCGCGCGCGTCCTCTGGACCGTGAAGCCGAACTTCCAAGACGGGGTGAAAGCTTGGATCGAGAACGGCGGCGGCCACCACACGGTCGTATCGCTGAACCTGACGACCGATCAGATCGTGACTTACGCCAAATTGGTGAACCTCGATTACGTCGTGATCAAATAAGAAGCGACCTCTTACCCTCAGCGCCGAATTCAAAAAACCGTTTCTCCGATGACCGGCGGATGCCGGCTCGGGAAACGGTTTTTTTGCGAAAAATGCAGTACGGTTCGTGGAAATGCGAAGCGATCCTAATCCAAGTCGGCTCCGTTCGAAGCGATCACTTTTTTGTACCAGTCGAAGCTTTTCTTTTTGCTTCTTTTCAGCGTGCCTTTGCCGTCGTTGTCTTTGTCCACGTAGACGAACCCGTAACGCTTCGCCATCTCGCCGGTCGAAGCGCTGACGATATCGATGCAGCCCCAAGCCGTATACGCGATCAGGTTGACGCCGTCGCGTACCGCTTCTCTCATCTGTTCGATATGGTCCCGCAAAAAGTCGATCCGGTACGTATCTTGAATCGAGCCGTCCGCTTCGACGGTGTCTACGGCGCCGAGGCCGTTCTCGACGACCATGACCGGAATCCGGTAGCGGTCGTAGACATGGTTCAATACGTAGCGCAGACCGACAGGGTCGATCTGCCATCCCCAATCGTTGGCTTTCAGATAAGGGTTCTTGAATCCGCCGAATACGTTGCCCGGCGTCTCGTCGCCTTCCGGGCGCGTGCCGACCACGTGGGATTTGTAGTAACTGAAGCTGTAGAAGTCGACGCGGCCTTGTTTTAACGTTTCTTTGTCTCCGTCTTCCATATGGATGCGAATTCCGTTCCGTTCGAAATAATTCTCGGCGAACTCGGGATATTCGCCCCGGACATGCACGTCTCCGCACAGCATATTGTTCATTTGGTCTTTCTGAAGAGCGGTCAGCATGTCTTCCGGCCGGCAGGTGCTGCCGTAGCCGCAGCTGTAGTTGATCATGCAGCCGACACGGAATTCCGGATCGATCTCGTGAGCAAGCTTGACGGCCCGGGCGCTTGCGACCAATTGATGATGCAGCGCTTGGAATCTCAACTGCGTGCTGTCGACGGCCGTATTGTTGAACAAGCCGCTGTCGTCGACCAAGAGCGCGCCGGCCAGGAATGCGCCTGCCGGAACCACCAAGCTGTTGATCTCGTTGAACGTGATCCAGTATTTGACCGTTCCTTTGTAGCGTTCGAACAAAGTCTTGCAGTAACGAACGTAGCAGTCGATCGTCTCGCGGGACGCCCAGCCGTTGAACTTCTCGGTCAGCGCGAACGGAGCTTCGTAGTGCGAGATCGTCACGATCGGTTCGATGCCGTGCTTGTTCAATTCGGCAAACACGTTGTCGTAGAATCGAAGACCGGCTTCGTTCGGCTCGGCATCGTCGCCGTTCGGGAAGATTCTCGACCACGCGATCGACATTCTGAAGCAGGTAAAGCCCATTTCCGCGAACAATTCGATGTCTTCCCGGTAGCGATGGTAGAAATCCACGGCTTCGTGCGAAGGATAATGAACGCCTTCTTCGATATAACGGCTGATGCGTCTCGGAATCGTATGGGTGCCTCCGGTCATCATGTCCGCGGTGCTGGCTTTTTTGCCGTCCGCATTCCATGCGCCTTCGTATTGGTTGGCGGCCGTGGCTCCTCCCCACATGAAAGTGCTCGGGAATCCTTTTGTCGAGTTCATATCCATGCCTCCTTAGATGATTTTGATCAGGCTGTCGCCGATCGCGACTTCCGGTTTGTCGGTATTCAGCACGTCGACGAAGCGATCGGAGTTCGTCACGATGATCGGGGTAGTCAGATCGTATCCTTTTTCCGCGATCGCTTCCGCATCGAATTCGATCAGCAGATCGCCGGCCCGAACCGGATCGCCTTCCTGTACATGCACGTCGAAATGTTCGCCTTTGAGCTTGACGGTGTTCATGCCGATATGGATCAGCAGCTCGGCGCCGTCGCTCGAATGGATGCCGATCGCGTGCCGGGTCGGGAAGACGGCGGTCACGATGCCGTTGACGGGCGAAGCGAGCGTGCCCGAAGAAGGACGGACCGCGATCCCTTTGCCCATCGCTCCGCTCGCGAACGCTTCGTCTTTGATGCTCGACAGCGCCTGAACGCTTCCTTGCAGCGGGGAGCGGATCAGACCGCCGGGAAGCGTCTCGCTTTCGACCGTCGTAGGGACCTCTTGCTTGACGGGTTTCGAAGGGTTCTCCGTCGGTACGTCTTCGAAACCGAGAATCAGCGTCAGCACGAACGTGACGACGAAGCTGATGACGCAGGCGATCGCCGCATGCATCAGGTTAAACGGATTTTCGGTGATGAACGCGGGCAGCGTAGCCAGCCCCGCGATGCCGAGAGCCGAACGGACGACGCCGAACAGTCCCATATAGACCCCGCCGACCACGCCGCCGATCACGACCGCGATCAGCGGCTTTTTCAACCGCAGATTGACGCCGAACAGAGCCGGCTCGGTGATGCCGAGCAGGGCGGTCACGCCCGTGGACGAAGCGATCTGTCTGAACGATTTGTTGCGCGTCTTGACCGCGATCGCCAGCGCGGCCGCGCCTTGAGCAATATTGTGCACGATCATGCCGGGGCCGATGATGCTGTCCGTCTTGGTGGTCGCGTAAGCGGTCAAGACGACCGGAGCCAAGCTGTAATGCATGCCGGTCAGAATCAGGAACGGGAACGCTCCGCCGATAATGCCGGACAGCAGCCAACCCGCGTGCGTATTGACGAAGGTAACGGCCGAAGCCAGATAGTTGCCGACGATCGCGCCGAGCGGTCCGAGGACGATCAAGGTCAGAGGCGCCATCACGATCAAGATGATCAGCGGCTTCAGGATCGATTTGACGACGGACGGCGAGTATTTCTCCGCGAATCGTTCGACGTAAGACATGATCCAGACGGCCAGAATGATCGGGATCACCGAAGACGAGTAGGTGGCCGGAGTGACCGGCAGCGCCAAGAAGGAGATCGGTTCGCCTTTGGCCATCAGCGCGGCGAAGTTCGGATGCAGCAGAACGCCCGCTACCGCCAGCGACAAGCCGACGTTGGTCTTGAATTTGATCGCCGCGCTCCAAGCGAGCAGCATCGGCAGGAAATAATAAGCCGAGTCGCCGATAAACGTCATGATCGTATCGAATTGGCTGCCGGCTTCGACCAGATGCAGCGATTTCAGGATCAGCAGAACCGCTTTGATCATGGCGCAGCCGATCATGGCCGGAAGGATCGGCGTGAAGATGCCCGAGATCGTGTCCAATACCGTCGCTACTTTTCCTTTTTTCTCGGAAGATTCGCCGTCCGAGGCGGAAGCGAAGCTGCCGAGCTGCGTCAATGCCTTATGCACTCTGCCGACCTCGTTGCCGATAATGACTTGAAACTGCCCGCCGCCGCTGGCTACGCCGAGCACGCCGTCGACATTTTTGAGCGCTTCTTTGTCGGCTTTGCCTTCGTCTTTGAGATTGAAGCGAAGCCGGGTGGCGCAGTGCGTCAAGCCGTCGACGTTCTTCGCGCCGCCTATGCGTTCCAGAATGTCGGCCGCTGTTTTGTCGTAATTCATAAATTCCCCTCCTATGCGCTTTGAACAAAAAAAGACCTAGAGTCCCGTCGCGCGCGGATAACGCTCCATGCGCGACGGGGCTCTAGGTCTTGCCTGCTTAACCAGTAACAATCCTAGTCTATTCATTATGGGTTATGGGAAACGCGGGATCAGTCGTTTTTCTCGCTGATCACTCTTCGGATATGCACGGTCAGGTACACGAGTTCTTCGTCCGTCAGTTCTTTGCCGTAATCGACCCGGATCAACTGCGCGATTCGGAGACTGCACGCGTATTCCGACGGATAGTTTTCTTTGATCATATTCACGAAATTGCTGTCGTTGCTTTGCAGCGCGGCGTTGTTGAACAATCGGTAAGCGAAAAATTTCAAATGGGTAACCAACCGCGTATAATGCAGCGAACTTTCGTTGAAATCCGTTTTGAATTCATAGCGGATGATGCTCAGCACCTTGTACATCAGCTCGGTGATCTTCATGGTGTTTTCCATTTCCGAGCCCAATTCGGCGTTCACGATATGCAGCGCGATGAAACCGGCTTCGTCTTCGGGCAGCGAAATATCGAACTCCCGATTGATCATGTCGAGCGCTTTCAAAGCGATCCGGAACTCGGGGGCGTAGAAGGTCTTGATCTCCCACAGCAGCGCGTTGTTGAAATCCATGCCCTGTTTATACCGCGCTACGGCGAAGTTGATATGGTCGGTCAGCGTCAGATAGATGTTTTCGTTCAATTCTTTGTTCAAGTTTTCTTTGGCGTATTGAATGATGCTGTCGGACACGCGCATGTATTCCATCGGAATTTGCGCCAGCAGAGCGTACAATTTCCCCGTTACGTTTTTGGATTTCAGGAAAAACTCTTTTTCGACTTTGCTTTTATCGACGTCATCCCCTTTTTTCTTCTGAAAACCAATGCCGCTGCCCAGAAGCATCATTTCTTGACGTCTTTCGTTAGTGGCGCAGATGACATTATTGTTGATGATTCGCGTGATTTTCATAGAAATCTCCTTTAAAAACGAAGCGTTAACGAAATATGGGAATAAAAAAAGACCCCTAATTACACCCCCATCGCATCTGAAAAAATGCGTGCGCGCATAATCATCGGTCTTGCCTGCTGATCAGTAACAATCCTGATTGTATCCATTATTCGATTAGTTACGTTTATCTTAGTTTACGGGTTGCTTTCTGTCAATGCTAGAATAGGGAAGGACGAGAGGAGGTTCGGAATGATCGAAAGAACAGAATGGGAAAAACGAAACGGGCATCGGGGAAAAGTGTTATGGTTTACCGGTCTATCCGGCGCGGGCAAGTCGACGCTGGCCGCGACCGCGGAAAAAGAGCTGTTCGATCGCGGGATCCGCTGCGTGGTGCTGGACGGGGATCAGCTCCGCTCGGGCATCAATCGCGGTCTCGGGTTCACGGACGAAGACCGGCAGGAGAATCTTCGCCGCGCGTCCGAGATCGCCGCTCTTTTTCTGAACGTCGGATTCGTGGTGTTGGTCGCGATGATCTCGCCTTCGGCGCAGGCCCGCAGCTTGGTCAGACGGCGCTTCGCGCCGGAAGAATATGCCGAAGTCTACGTCAAATGCCCGGTGGACGTATGCGAACGGCGCGACCCCAAAGGGCTGTACCGCAAAGCGAGAGCCGGCTTGATCCCGCAGTTCACCGGGATCGACTCGGTCTACGAACCGCCTGCGGAAGCGGAACTTACGATCGACACCGAATCGTTTTCCGAAAAGGAGAGCATCGGACTTCTCGTGGATTACATCATCGGGCCGCAGTAACAGAGTCCTTGCGGCCGCCAAGCCGAGCGATCACTGCCGCGCAGGCCCGCGCTCCGTTCTCCGAAGCGATCCGGCTGCCCAATTCCCGGGCCTTCGCTTCTACTCCGGGCTGCGTCGCATAGCGGATCGCTTCGGCCAGACGATCGGCCGTCAGCTGCTTGAACGGAAGCGCGGGAGCGCCTACGCCCAGATCGTAAGCCCGATGCGCCCAAGCGAATTGATCGTTGGCGAAAGGCACGATCAAGCTCGGAACGCCCGCGCGGAATCCTTCCGCCGTCGTTCCCGCGCCGCCGTGATGACAGACGGCCGCCGTCCGGCGGAACAGCCAAGAATGAGGGATATTGTCGACGGCGATCACCGTGTCGGGCAGATCTTCGAGCGCCCCCAAGCCGCTGATGATGCCCCGCTTGCCGCTCTGTTCCAGCGCGTCGACGATCAGCTCGGCGATCTCGTTCTTGCGGTCTTTCGGCGATACGCTGCCGAATCCGACGTATACCGGCTTGTCGCCGGAAGCGAGGAAATCCGCCAATTCCTGCGGAGGCACGTAGTCCTGCGGTTCTTCCAAGAACCAATACCCTTGTTGGTGGACGTTCGGGTTCCAATCGTTCGGCCGCTCGAACACATGGCTGCTGCATGCGACGAAGGCCGGCTGTTCGGGACGGTCATGGCGTTCGTAAGGTTTGCCGAAGCCTGCCGGAGTACCGCCGAACTGCTGCTTCCAGAAGCTTTTGACGGAACTGCCCGAAGCCATCCAGAGCATGCTTTGCAGCATGGAGTGGCTCGAACGATTGCGGCGCGGCGAAGATTTGGAACGTCCGTAGCGAACGACCGACGGATAGGCCCGAGTCTTGTGCAGAGGAAAAGGGGAGGCGAGAACGGCCGGAATGCCGAGCTGCTTCGCCGCGAAGTAGCCCAGCGTCACCCCCGGATGATAGACGATCAGTTCGCTGCCGACGCAGGCGTCGTAGAATTCCCGGGTCATGTAGATGCCGTATTTCTTCATCTTATTGAAAGCAAGCAGCATCTTAAGCGGATTGTCTGCCGAACCGGCCTGCTTGAGCAGTTCGGGATCGACTTGAAGCGACTCGATGTCGGCTTGCAGCGGATAATAATCCACGTCGAAGCTCCGTACGAAAAGCTCGAACTCCCGACTTCCGGCGATTCGCACGGTTTTTCCTTGTTTTTGCAGTTCCAGAGCCAGAGCGACATAAGGTTGGAAATCGCCGCGCGAACCTGCGCATAGAATCGTAATCATGGACATCACGCTCCTCTTTTCTTATCCGACGACGCGTTGTATAGTCCTAGCATATCCGGCCGTTTCGAGGCCATCAACCGACAATGCGGCAGCGAATGTCGGATTTCCGGAGGTGCTGCGAGTGAACAAACAGTCCGAAACCAAGGTGCAGACCCGGCAGAACTTGATCGACGCATTCTGGTCGCTGTATGTGAACAAACGGATCGAGAAGATTACCGTCAAAGAGATCACGCAGAAAGCCGGGTACAACCGGAGCACCTTCTACGAATATTTTATCGACGTGTACGACATGCTGGAACAGATCGAGCAGGCTCTGATTCCGACGCTGGAAGAGATGCCGCCGATTCGCTTCGAAGAGCGGCAGATCGGAATGCCGATGGAAGCTTTTCTGGAACTGTACGAACGGAACCGCAAGTATTATGCCGTGCTGCTCGGCGAGAACGGAGATCCGGCTTTCGTCGGCAAGCTCAAAGCGTCCGTCAAGCCGATCCTTCGCCAAACTTTCGGCGATGCGGCGAAAGCGGAAGGCGAGAAGTTCGAATACATGCTGGAATATGTGCTGTCGGCGATGATCGGCATGATGAGTTTCTGGCTCAATCGCGAGCAGCCGATGGATTCGGAAGACCTCATGGCCTTGTTGAGCGAGCTGACGGAGAAAGGCGTCATTCAGCGGTTGAGAACAGAATAGACGGCATAACCTTTCGGCGAAGCGCTTCGCGTTCTGCAAAGCCGTCAACCTCGGACACTTCCAACGAAGTGTCCTTTTTGCTTTTTTTATAGGAAGGACATGAATGGTTTTTGTACTGATTTTCCTATTAAACGCATTCATTAAAATCGCGATAATAATCGAGCAGAAGTAGAGGTCCAGCTTATACACAACCCTTGTTGCTGGCTCGGACATATTCGAGAGAAGCCAGTCACCCAGAAAAGGAGCCGGTCGCATGAGGAAAAAAGCGTTAAGCATCTTGTTAAGCATCAGTATGGTACTTCCGGCATTTTTGGCGATGTCCGTTCCGGTATCGGCCGCGGGTTGGTCGATCGGAAGCAACGATTCGAGCTGGAAAGCGGTCTATCCCGCCAATAATCAGAACGATTATTTGCAGGATCAGCAGACGGGCAGCGGCTCGGTCTCGCAGGATATCGTCGGGGATGCTTCTTATCCGTCCACGTATATGCACCTGACGGACGCGGAAGCGGCTTTTCGAATCCGCGTCAGCAATACGAACGGTACGAATCCGTACGAGTTCAAGAACTTCGCGTTCGTCGGGCTGGATGCCGACCTGAACGGCAGCGTCGATCTGTTCCTCGGCGTCTACAATCCGACCGGCAATAACGGCCGTCTCGGCATCTACGCGTCGAGCAGCGGTTACGCGAACACGGGACCGAGCACGACAGGCATTTCCGGCAAACCGCTGCTGGGCTTCAAACCGGTAAGCGGCAGCAACTATTCGATCACGCCGACCGGAGACGGCAGTTCGTTCAACGGCGACGCCGATTATTTCGTGTCGTTCAAGTTCGCGTTGTCGGACATTACGGGGGCGCTGGCGCAAAAAGGAATCAACAATTTTAACGCGTCCACGCCGTTCCGCTTCATGACGGGCACGGCGGCGCAGGATAACGCGTTCAACCAAGACTTGAACGGCATGGACAAATCCGGCTGGTCGTCGACCAAGACTTGGAACGAGCTGGGTACGTTCTCGGGCGTGACTTCGGCAAACGGCAGCGCCGCGTACTACACCGTCAAATTCGACAGCAACACCGGAGATACGGCGGCTTCGCCCGATTTCAAAGTGGTGGAAAGCGGAGGCAAACCGGTAGGAACGCTTCCGACGGCTCCTACCAAGCGCGGGATGTACTTCCAAGGCTGGAACACCAAAGCCGACGGAAGCGGCACTTCCGTGAACGCCAATACGGCAGTCGGCAGCGATCTGACCGTCTATGCGACTTGGAGCGACAAACAAACCTATACGGTCGCGTTCAATCCGAACGGCGGGAACTTCGGCGGCTCGACGACCGCGCTCGTCACGCCGACCAAAAACGGAATCGTCGGAGATCTGATGCCGGCTTCGCCGACGCAAACGAATAAGTATTTCATGGGTTGGAACACGACGTCCAACGGAAACGGAACTTGGTTCAACGCGTTCACGCCGGTCTCGCAGAACACGACCGTGTATGCCCAGTGGGCGTCGCAGGCCAACAAGTCCGCCCTGTTCTATAACAACTTCACGCCCGACGGCGGAACCTTGATCACGACGGTATATTCGAACGGCAACAGCAACAACTTCAACGGCAGCCTGCCTGCGGTCACGCGGCCGGGTTATACGCTTCAGGGCTGGTATCTGAACGATAAGACCGGTTCGGGCACGGCCGTTACGGATATCACGCAGCAAGGCAGCTATTACGCGAAATGGACGCCTGCCAGCTATGCGATCACGTTTGTCGCCAATGCCGGCAGCGATACCGTAAACGGGATGCCGACGTCGAGAAACGTGACGGACGGAACCTTCGGCGCGATGCCGTCGGAGCCGACGAGAACCGGTTATCAGTTTATCGAATGGAACCGGACGGCTAACGGAAGCGGCGAAGCGATCTATCCGTCGACTTCGATCACGGCGAACACGAGCGTGTATGCGATCTGGAAAGCCTCCAAGACGGTCGCGTTCGATCCGAACGGAGGTACGGGCGGAACGCAAACCATCGGCTCCGTGGACGGGAAACTGAACGTTCTGCCTCAGCCGCCGTCGCGCGACGATTACAGCTTCCAAGGTTGGGGAACGTCGGCGAACGCGACTTCGATCGTCGATCTCAGAGACGTCGGCAGTTATTCGACGCTGTACGCGATCTGGAGTCCGGTCTATACGGTGACTTTCGACGCTAACGGCGGGCAATTGGGCGGCGGTGCCGCAACGACCGATATTCTGACCGCTTACGGCAGCGTGCTGTATCTGCCGGATGCTCCGGAACGCGCGAACTATACGTTCGGCGGATGGAATACCAAAGCGGACGGAAACGGCGACGCCTTCACGCTGTCGACGGAAGTCGCGCAGCCGGATGCGCGAGTCTACGCCAAATGGATTCCGACGGCTTCCGCGACGTACAACGTGACGTTCGTAACCAACGGAGGCACTTCGGTATCCGCGCTGCAAACGAACTTGATCGAAAACGTTCCTTCGACTTCGAAAACCGGGTACGCGCTGGAAGGCTGGTACCGCGATTCGGCACTGAACGAAGCCGATAAGGTCGCTTTCCCTTACACGGTGACTTCGGATCAGACGCTGTACGCCAAGTGGACGGCGGCTGCCGGTTCGGTAACGTTGAACGATAACGGAGGCAGCGGCGGAAGCGGCAGCGTCAATGCGACGTTCGGGCAGGCGATGCCGGCAGCTTCTCTTCCGGTCCGCGAAGGCTATACGTTCGAAGGGTACTTCGATCAACCGGACGGCGGGACGCCTTATTATGATCCGTCGATGAGCAGCGCCCGCGACTGGGATCGGACAGAAAGCGCCGCGACTCTCTATGCGCACTGGACAGCGGTCCAACTGAACGCCGTCTTCAATGCCAACGGCGGGAAATATTCGGGCGACGTCAATGAAATCCCGCTCAAGCAAACGTACGACTCCAAATATATGCTGCCGCTCGAAAATCCGGTCCGCGAAGGCTTCACGTTCGCTTCTTGGAACACGCAGCCTGACGGCAAAGGTTCGACGGTCACGAGCAATACGGCCGTAACGTCCGCCGTCGACCATACCGTCTATGCGGTATGGTCGGAACTCGGCAATGTCACGATCACTTACGCGACGGACAACGCCAATTACGGCACGGTAAGTTTGGGCAGCGAATCGCTGAACCCGGATACGGGCGAAGCGGCAGGCTCGACGGCAGTCGCGCAGCCGGGATACCGTTTCGTCGAATGGAAAGATGCGGGCGGCTTTACGGTAAGCATCGAGCCGACGTTGTTCCCGCAGAAGAACGACGGAAGCTACGTCGACGGCGCTTATACGGCCGTGTTCGAAGCTCTCAAAGCTTCCGTTACGCTCGACGCCAACGGCGGCTCGGGCGGCACGGCAAGCGTGACCGCGACTTACGATCAATCGATGCCTCAAGCTTCCGCCCCGAGCCGGTCCGGTTACGCGTTCGTCGGATATTACGATCAGCAGGAAGCGGGAAGTTTGTACTACGACAGCGGCATGAACAGCGCCCGCCGCTGGGACAAGACGGAACCGCAAACGACGCTGTACGCGCGCTGGACCGAGCTTGAACAAACCAAGATCCGCTACGCCGTCAACGACGACAGCTACGGTACGGTCAGCCGCGCCGAAGAATCGCTGAATCCGTCGACGGGCGAAGCGCTCGGTTCGACGGCCGAGGCGAAGCCGGGTTACCGCTTCGTCGAATGGCAGGATGCTCAAGGCGTTCAGATAAGCACGGAAAAGAGCTTGATTCCGCATAAAGCCGAAGGCGGTTACGTCAGCGGAACGTACACGGCCGTCTTCGAAGCCCTCACTTCTCTGGTCACGCTGAACGACAACGGAGGGACGGGCGGAAGCGGCAGCGTGACGGCGGTCTACGGCAAGCCGATGCCGCAGGCGAAGCTTCCGGTCCGCGACCGCTACGCGTTCGAAGGTTATTACGATCAAGCCAACGGCGGAACGGCGTATTATGCCGCCGACATGAGCAGCGCCCGCCTTTGGGATCAGACGGATTCGAAAGTCACGCTGTATGCCCGTTGGTCTTCGGAACGCGCCGTGACCGGTACGGTCATCGACGACGATAAAGAAGCGAATCCGGTCAAAACGGCCTCGATCCGTATCGTCAAAGGCAATACCCAGTACGGCGATACCGCGGTTACGGACGCGAACGGCAAGTTCACGATCTATAACGTCCCTGCGGGCACCTACAATCTGATCATGACGATCGGGGAGAAGACCGAGATCATCGCGATCACGGTCAAAGCGAACGAGCCGGTCACCGAACTCGGCAAGATCATCTTCCCGCTCAGCAGCGCCAGCAGCGTCTTGAAATTGAAGACGCCGGAGACGCCGCCGGTCGTGATCAACAATCTGCACCCGGAAGCGGAACAGTATTTGGCCGACGAGAATAATCAAGGCTTCGTCAAAGTCGAGATGTCCGTAGCCAGAACCGACGAGAACGCGTCCGATGCCGACGTCAAGAACGGGATCGAGAAGATCAAAACGCAGGCTCTGAGCAAAGGCGCGTATGTCGGGATGTATCTCGACATCACGCTCGACAAATACAAACGCAACACGGAGCAGGAGAGCTGGGGAGCTTCTACCGGCAAATTGAAAGAAACCAAAGGCCTGATCGAAATCGTCGTTCCGATTCCGGCCGACCTGCAAGGCAAGACGAGCAATTTGTATCGGGTCTATCGCGATCACGAGAACGAGCCGACGCATACGATCCAAGAAACGCCGAATGCTGCCGGAGAATATCTCAAGGTAGATCCTGAAGCGCAGACGATCACGTTGTACGTCAAAAAGTTCTCCGTTTACGCGCTGGCGTATCTGAATCCGGTCGCTTATTCCGTGGAGCATTACGTCATGAACGCCGACGGAAGTTATCCGGTCTCGCCGACGCGGACAACCGGCGGTTCCGGTCTGGCGGACAGCGTGCTGACCGTCGCCGATCTGCAAGATGCTTCATTGATCGGAAACGGAATCGCGTACGGCTACGGCACGGTCGCAGGCGCGACCTCGACGACCGCCGTCGTCAAAGGCGACGGTTCGCTGACGGTCAAGCTGTATTACGATCGGCAGGCTCAAGCTCCGTCGAAAACGCCGAGCAGCCCTGCGCCGACTCCTGTCCCGGCCGCCCCGAACGCTGCCGTTTACGACGTCACGTTCGACGGAGCGGGAGGCACGCCGGCTTCCGTTAAGCAAAGCGCGGTTTCCGGCTCCCTGTTGACCGAACCGAAGCAGCCGGTTCGCGCCGGATACGCTTTTGCCGGTTGGCATAAAGCGGACGGAAGCGTATGGAACTTCGACAGCGATCGCGTCTATGCGGCCTTTACGCTGAGCGCGACCTGGAAAGCGGCATCGCAAGTTCAACCGCCGGCCTTGGACAAAGTCAACCACTTTGCTTATATGCAGGGTTACCCGGACCGGACGTTCCGCGCCGACCGCAACATGACGCGGGCCGAAGTCATCGCCATGTTCTCGCGTCTGTTGACCGAGAAGATGAACATGGATCAGACTTACGCTTCGACGTTCCGCGACGTTCGCGGTTCGAACTGGTACGCGAAAGCCGTCGGGTACATGCAGCAGTCCGGCGTCGTAACGGGTTACGCCGACGGCACGTTCGGACCGGAAGAACCGATTACCCGGGCCGAATTCGCGGCGATCGCTTCCCGCTTCGACAAGCTGGATGCGGGAGACGCCTCCGCTTTCAAGGATGTCCGAGCTTCTTACTGGGCCGGCGATTATATCGCTTCCGGCGTCGCCAAAGGGTGGATCAAAGGGTATCCGGACGGCACGTTCAGACCGGAAGATTACGTGACCCGCGCCGAAGCCGTTACGCTGGTGAACCGGATGACCGAGCGAAATCCGGACAGAAGCTACATCGACGGAAACGCCGGCCTGCTCGAATCGTACAAAGACTTGAAGAAAGCGTACTGGGCGTACTACGACATCATGGAAGCCGTCACCCGGCACGATTACGTCAAAGGTTCGAACGGAGAAAGTTGGACGGAACCTACAGCCCAATAAGCATTCCTGAAAAGATCGACCCCTTTCCGCCGAAACGTTGCGGAAAGGGGTTTTTCTTTTGGCGAGGACTCGGCAGTCGTCGAAAAAGAACGGCTCTGGACACGACGGTGCCGCTCTGTGTACGATGACTTCGTTGAGGCGCGTATTGTTGTCGATCCGTCTCGGGTCTTCGCGCCGGCTGGAACGCAATCGCAGAAAGGAAGAATACGATGAACCTGACTTTAAATTGGATCACCCTTCGCATCCGCGATCTGGACGCTTCGCTCGCTTTTTACCACGGGATTCTCGGCCTGCCGATCGAACGCCGATTCGAGAGCCGGGGCAGGCAGATCGCCATGCTCGGAGCGGCCGGGCAGCCGAAGATCGAATTGATCGAAGGGAGCGAGATCTCGGTAGAGCCGGAAAGCGGAATCTCCGTCGGCTTCGAAGTCGAGGATCTCGACCGGGCGATCGAGGAACTTCGGCGACAAGGCATTCCGATCGCGCGCGGACCGATCGAATCGAATCCCGACCTGCGTTTTTTCTATATCCTCGATCCGGACGGCTTCGACGTGCAGCTCGCGCAGCATCGGCGGCATCGGTCGTAAACGGGCTTCGAAAAAGTTTTCGGTGCTATACCGAGCCGGTAGACTAAGATATCATAAGAAGATCAACAGCAACCAAGCGAGTCGCACTCGCCGGAAGGGGATAGGATCTTGGAATTTAACGACGTGGTGCACGGACACCGATCCATTCGCGCTTACGAGGATCGGGAAGTGAGTCAAGAAGTGTTGGAACGGGTTCTGGACGCGGGGATTCGGGCTTCGTCCAGCGGAAACATGCAGTCCTATTCCATCGTCGTGACGCGGGACAAAGCGCTGCGGGAGAAGCTCTATACGCCGCATATGGATCAGTCGATGGTGCTCGACGCGCCGGTTCTGCTGACTTTCTGCGCGGACTTCAACCGGATGCGCAAATGGCTGGAACTGAACGACGCGCCGGTGCATTTCGACAACTTCATGAGTTTCATGATCGGGGCGATCGACGCGACGCTGGCTTCGCAGAACTGCGCGCTGGCCGCGGAGAACGAAGGGCTGGGGATCTGCTATATGGGTTCGACGCTGGCGAACTGCGATCAAATCGGCGAACTGCTGAACCTGCCGCCGAACGTGGTGCCGGTCGTCGGCTATTCGCTCGGTTATCCTGCCGAATCACCGGCGCTGCGCGACCGCCTGCCGCAGCAGGGCTTGGTCCATTACGAACAATATCAAGACTATTCCGACGAACGGATTCAAGAGATCTACAAGGACCGCAACGAAAAAGGCTGGAAGCGGTACATGGACGTGCCGCATCTCAAAGAAATGACCGAGCAGCTCGGCCTCAAGAATCTGGCGCAGATCTACACGATCGCCAAATACACCAAAGAATCGCATCTCGATTTCTCGCAGACGGTGCTGAACTATCTGGAGAAACAAAATTTCATGCAGAACGGCGAAGCGAAGTAAAGCCGGAAGCAGGCGTGCCGATCTTGGGTGCGCCCCGGCGGTTTTTCATCGCGTAAGCTTATAAAAAGACCTCGTTTTCGCCGATGCAGACTTCGGGCGGACTTCGAGGTCTTTTTTTGCGGAACAAACGATCGGATTCCGGTTAATGAAACAGAGATAAGCTGCTCGATCATCCCAAGAAACGGAGGCCGTCCTTCTCATGACCGATTTTTCCCGTGCTTGTTTCTGGCAAAACGACGGTACCGACATCCTGCTTCCGGTTCCCGAGGAATTCGATTTCAAGCAAAATTACGACCATCTCTCGACCGCCACCGACGAAGCGCTGTACACGCTGCGCGGCGGCAGCATCTATAAAGCGATCGCCGTCGGCGCGCGCGATACCGTCGTCGAGATCGGCCCGCATCGCGGCGAAGGCGGAGAGTCTTTGCGTATCCGCTTCGTCGAAGAATCGGCTGCCGCCGACCCCGAACTTCAAGAAGGCGTCGCGCGGTACGTGCACGATTGGTTCGATCTCGGCACCGACCTTGCTCCTTTTTACGAAATGGCGAGGCAGGATCTGCTGCTCAAGCAGGCGGTCGATTCGTTCTACGGACTGCGCAATATGGGCATTCCCGATCTGTACGAAGCGATCTGTTGGGGCATTCTCGGACAGCAGATCAATCTGGCGTTCGCGTATACGCTCAAAAGACGGTTCGTCGAAGCTTACGGCCGGTCGATCGAACGCGGCGGGGAGCGGTATTGGCTGTTTCCGACCGCCGAGCGCATCGCCGAGCTGACGCCCGAAGATTTGTCCGCCGCCGGGATGACGACCGTCAAGAAATGCGAATATCTGGTCGATACGGCGAAGCTGATCGCGAACGGGGAATTGACCAAAGAGATGCTGCTGGCGACGGGCGACGTCCGGCAGGCGGAGAAGATGCTGGTCAAGATTCGCGGGATCGGCCCGTGGACGGCCCATTACGTGCTGATGCGCTGCCTGCGGCTGCCGGATGCTTTTCCGATCGACGACGTAGGGCTGCATCATTCGATCCGGCACGTGCTGGGACTGGACGCCAAACCGGACAAGCCGCGCCTTCTGGAACTGTCCGCCGGATGGACGAAATGGGAAGCTTACGCGACGTTCTATTTGTGGCGGATTCTGTATTGAACGACGCAGAATGCCATAGAATCTGTCGGGCGCAGCGGCTAAAATGAAAAAGAAAGGCGGCAGGCGGATTTCGATTCCGGAATCGAAGGCGACGCCGCATATTACGAAGAACAAGGAGCGGATTCCATGGACCAGCAGGCCGCGCGCCGGGCAGCGAGCGAGACGCCCGAAGGCACGCAGATTTTGTACGGGGATTTTGCCGAAGGCGGCGCGTATTATTCGTGCAGCTATCTTCCCGACGTCGTATACGCGACTTACGGAGACGTCGAACGCAAGCTTCAGATCATCAAGCCGAGCCGCGAAAATTACAAGTTCCCGCTGATCATTTTCGTTCAAGGGTCGGCTTGGCGTCCGCAGGACATCTACGCCGCGATTCCGAACTTGTCGCAGATGGCGTCCCGAGGCTACGTGATCGCCAGCGTCCAGATTCGGGACACCGATATCGCGCCGTTCCCGGCCGCGCTCGAAGACGTCAAATGCGCGCTCCGTTTCATGCGGGCGCATGCCGAAGAATACGGAATCGACCCGCATCGGGCCGCCGTATGGGGCGATTCGTCGGGCGGTCACCTGTCGCTGATGACGGGACTGACGATCGGCGAATACAATAACGGGCTCCACGGCGAACAATCGGACGAAGTGCTGGCCGTCGTCGATTATTACGGCATCTCGGATCTGTTTACGCTCGGTTTGTACAACGACGTCCTCGAACACGGGACAGCCGATTCGCCGGAAGGCCTGCTGGTCGACGGACCTGTGGAAGAGCGCGCGGAATTGGCGAAAGAAGCGAGTCCGATCCATCGGAATCTAGACCGCGAGCTGCCTCCGTTCCTGATCGTGCACGGGGACAGCGACTCGATCGTTCACGTCAACCAGAGCATCGAGATGTACAAAGCGCTCAGATCGGCGGGACAGAACGTGCTGCTGTACAAAGTCGCGGGCGCGGATCACGGCACGGGCGTATGGAATCCGCAGGTGCTCGACGTTACGGCCCGCTTTTTGTCCGCGCATCTGAATCGGCCGTTCATGGAACCGCCTCCGTTCCAGCACGAGATCGGCTAACGCAGAGCGCTTATTCACGGATTTTTCAATAAAAGGAGGCGCGCATGGAACGGGAAGAAGTGCTTCGCATACACGTCACGACGCGGGAAGCGAGCGTACTGGAGAACGAAGAAGGCGATACCGTCGTCATGATTCCGTTCGGCGGACATGCGACGGGCCCATACTTCGAAGGAACGGTACTGGAAGGCGGCGTGGATACCCAGATCATCGGCCGATACGGCGGCGGTCACACGTTGTCGGCTCGGTACATGCTGAGAGGGAACGATCGCGACGGGCAGGCCTGCGAGATCTATATCGAGAATAACGGAACCTTCGATCCCGCGCTTACGGACGTCATGTTCCGCACGGCGCCTCGGATCGTCACCAACAGCAAGGCGCTGTCTTTCCTGAACGGCGAGCCGCTGATCGGAGAAGGACTGCCGGCCGAGTCGGGCGTCGAGATTCGCATTTACCGAACACTCTAAGCAGAATCGCGCATTTCAACAAGATACCTACAGACGGAGGCGAGCTATGACACGTATTCGGAAAAAGAAGCCGGCCGCGATGCTGACTCTTGCGCTGATCGTCTCGCTGATCGGCGGTTCCGTACCGGCCGCGGCCGAGACGGGCGATTATCCGCCGTTCGAGACGGAAGTGATCGTGCGGACGGTCAACCAGTTCAAAGACAAAGACGACGTACGGAACTTCGTCGATCTGGCGGAGCGGCACGGCGTCGACGTCATCAGCATGAACGTGAAGCAGGACGAAGACGACGAAGTGCCTTCGGGCCAAGTGTTCTACGCCAGCAAGATCGCTCCGATCGCGGAAGGGTACGAGGACTTCGACGCGCTGCGGGAAGTCGTGGCGCAGGCTCACACCGCCGGGATCAAGGTCAACGCTTGGATTCCGCAGTTCCACGATCAGGAAGCTTTTCTCAAAAATAAAAACTGGCAGATGCAGGCGCTCGTAAACGGCAAACGGGTGCCGTTTACCGGTTCGAACGGCAGCGAATATTTCGTGAATCCGTTGAACCTTGACGTTCAGCGGTACGAGCGTTCGATCATTCGCGAAGTCGCCGAAAATTATTCGGTCGACGGCGTGGTCCTAGACTGGATTCGTTTCGACGACTACAACATGGACGTCGGCGACGGCACGATCGCCGAATATCGCGCACGGTTCGGGTACTCGCCGCTCGATATCGATTTCGGCAAAGATTCCGCGAAGCGCAAACAGTGGAACGAATGGCGTACCGAACGGCTCGGACAGTACGTAAGCGACGTCCGCCGCGATCTCCGATCGTCTACCCGCCCGAACGTGCAGCTCGGCGTATACGTGCTGCCGCCGGAATTTGCCGAAGTCGGACAGAATATCGCCAAGTTCAAATCGTCCGTCGATTTTATCGCGCCGATGGCCTATTTCGACGATTGGGGTCACGATAGCGAGTGGGTGTACGGAGACAAGTCCGGCATCTTGAAAGACGTTCGCGATCGGCTGGCCGGAACGAAAGCCAAGATCGTGCCGACGCTGGATCAGGACTGGACGGACGAGACGTACCGGGAGATCTACGGCGGTATCCGGCGGAATTACCCTGAGGTCGAGCGGTTGTCGTTCTTCGCTTACGATGCTTGGACGGGAGACGATCTGGCCGCGATCGACGAGCGGACCGGTTGGCCGGATTCGGACGAACAAGATTACGCCGCCAAGCTGCCGGCAGGCTGGCAGGGCCGCAATATCGGATCGATGCCGGGAACGGCGTCGTATCAGACGGCCAAGAAGCAGTTTACGCTCGGCGGCAGTTCCACGGACGTCTGGGGCGAATCGGACGCGCTGAACTACGTGTACCGCCCGATCTCGGGCGACGCGGAGATGATCGTTCAAGCGAAGTCGCTGAGCCGCTTGGACGAATGGGCCAAAGCCGGGATCTCGATCCGCGAATCATTGGCCGCCGACGCGCGGCATGTGGATATGGTGCTCACGCCCGAGAACGGGGCGGCTTTCCAATACCGCGAAACGGCGGGCGAAGAAACGGCCGACCGCACGGCCGATGCCGCCGCTCCGAGCTGGCTGAAGCTCAGCCGCACGGGCGACGCGTTCGTCGGCTCGATCTCGGCCGACGGCAAGAATTGGACGCGGATCGGCACGATCCGCATCCCGATGAACGGCCGCGCGTATATCGGCCTCGCGCTCAGCAATCCGGGCGAAGATTCGGCCGCGAAAGCCGTATTCGGGAACGTGAAGGTCAAGCCTTAAGCGAGCGGGAAACGCAAAATAAGGAGGCGTCGGCATGTCGAGTACGATTCAGAAGATCACGCCCAATCTCTGGTTCGATTTTCAAGCGGAAGAAGCGGCCGAGTTCTACGTATCGCTTTTTCGGAATTCCGCTATTCGCAAGGTGACCCGTTACGGCAAAGAAAGCTACGACAAGTCGTTCGAAGGCAAAGCGATGACGGTGGATTTCGAATTGGAAGGGCAGCGTTTCATCGGCTTGAACGGCGGCCCGCAGTTTCGGTTTACCGAAGCGATCTCTTTCGTCGTTCACTGCGACGATCAAGCCGAAGTCGACCGCCTCTGGGACGGACTTTCCGCAGGCGGAGACGTCGAAGCGCAGCAGTGCGGATGGCTGAAAGACCAATTCGGCGTCTCTTGGCAGATCGTGCCGAAGCGGTTGAACGAACTGCTGTCCGGCGGCGATCCGGAACGCTCGGGCCGCGTCATGAAAGCTCTGCTTCAGATGAAAAAGATCGACATTCCGACGTTGGAGCAAGCATACGAAGGATAAATTTTCGCTTAGAAACGAAAAGAGGCCGCTGCATTCGCAGCGGCTTTTTTGCGCAATCCGTCTTTCCGAGCGGAAAAGATAAATTTTGAATACTAGTTGACTGTTCGATCAAACAGTTTTATGATAAGCATATAAACTGACTGTTCGATCAAACAGTATGAGAGGGGCAATAAGAAAAATGGCAACCGAATCAAACAAACCGCAGGACGAACGCAAGAACGCCATCCTGCAGGCCGCTTTTACTTTATTCGGACAGGTCGGGTATGCGAGAGCCTCCATGAAAGACATCGCGGCTCGGGCCGGGGTCGCGCAAGGATTGATCGGCTACCATTTCGGCAGCAAAGAAACGCTGCTGGTCGAAGTCGTGCGCGAATGGATGATCAACCGGGGGATGAGAGAAGCGTTCGCCGGATTGGATCTTCAAGCTTCGCCGCAGGACATACTTCAGCAGGGATTGCGCCATGTCTCCGAATTCCGGAAAGCCAATCCCGAATGGTTCACGCTTCTGATCAGCTTATGGTCGGAGAGCGTCAACAACGAGAAGCTGGCCGCCGAACTGCTGGACATCTACAAGGAAATGAGAGCCGGCATCCTGCTGGTGATCGACAGGCTCGAACTTCCGCTGGCGCAAGACGAGAAACAGAACCTCGCCGCGCTGATCCAAGCCGTGTTCGACGGACTGACGCTGCAATCGCCGCTGTCGCTGACGGAGCAGCCGCTTTCTTACGAGCAGGTCGCGCAGGGCATCGGCTGGATGCTCGGCGGAATCCGTTCGACGGCCGAGGGTTCGAACGCCTCTTCGCAAACGCGCCCGAATAATGCCTCTAACAAAGGAGACTGATCGTATGAATACCGTACTGCTTCGTTTAGAAGGATTGGCCGTGCTGGCGATCGCGACTGCCCTGTATTTCGTCAACGGTTACAGCGGATTGCTGTTCGCGCTGCTGCTGTTCGCTCCGGACGTATTCATGATCGGCTATATGCGGGGAAACAAGCTCGGCGCCCGCGTCTATAACGCCGCCCATACCTACGCCGTGCCGCTGCTGCTCTTGTCGGCCGGTTGGTTGTTCTCCGCGCAAACGCTGCTGATGATCGGTTTGATCTGGACGGCGCATATCGGATTCGACCGGATGATGGGCTACGGCCTCAAATACGAATCGGGCTTCAAGGATACGCATTTGCAGCGGTTGTGATTCCGGCGCGAGAAGCGTTCGCTTCCGCCAACACCTGCGTGCCGCCCGCATCCATGAACGCCTGCACGAAGGCGTCGAACTCTTCCAGCGGCCGCTCGCCCGTAATGAACGAGATGTACGCCTGATTACGCAAACGGATCAATTCGGCGCTGTCGCGAACGAGCGACGGCGTCGAGACTTCCAGCGCGTTATAGATGCCGTCGCGATCCAAGCCGAGCGTGGCGGCCCATCGTTCGCGGCGACCGGTCGGCGGAACCGGCACGTTCATGCCGATATTGGCCCCGATCGTATTCAGGTAATTGGCCGATTCTTCGTAAGGCGGCAGCACGACGGCTTCCTGACGGGAAGAATCCGCCCACTGCCAGTGTTTGCCGCGGATGCCGTTTTTCAGAGTCGTACGCTCGTCCAAGTCCGGGTTGGCGCTGACATCGTCGAGAATCTGCAAGATTTTCTCCAGTTTGCCCGGTTCTTTGGCCGCGTCCGCTCCGATCGCCGCGAAGCTCATCAGCATATCGTACGCTTTGGAGCCGCGTTTGCCTTCGGGGCCGCGGAACGGTCGGCCGAACGATACGCGCGCCGACGGATTTTTGGCTTTCAACTCTTTGACGTTGTAGGTCGCTTCGACCGGCGTTTCCGAGATCTCGCCCGCGGCGTTCGCCGTCCATGCCTGATAATCGCCGTCGTCGATCCAATGGTAATAGTTGCCCATCGAAGTCATGCCGATCCGCCCGTTGATCCAAGCATGCGAGAGATGTTTATAACCGCCTTTGTTTTCGCCCGTAATAAACTCGGGATCGATCACGCCGTCCGCGTACCACTTTCGCAAATAACGCAGCGCTTCTTTCATCTCCGGCTCCAATGCCCCGATCGTCAGTTTCCCGTCTTTTTCGCCGAAATAAAGCTGATCCGCGAACACGATCTGGCCGAATGCGCCGAACACCACATTCATGCCTTCGAGCGATAAGCCGTATGTATTTTTGATCCCGTCGCCGTCCGGATCTTCGTTGGCGAACGCGTAGATCACTTTCTCGAATTCGTCCAGCGTATCCGGAACTTTAAGTCCTAATTTGTCGAGCCAATCCTGCCGGTACACGACGGGGATTCGGTAAGCGTTGGTCGGATTCACGACCGGGATGCCGTAGATTCGTCCGTCGACCCGGCCGTAATCGGCGTAATCCGGCGCGTATTCCCGGATCGCGGCCATGAGATTCGGCGCATAGCGTTCCAGCGTTCCGGCAGGAATCTCGGCCAGCAGCCCCTGCTGTTGATACTTGAGCAGATCCTGCGGCTGACGGATCCGCAGCAGATCCGGCGCGCCTTGCTGCGCCAGCTTGAGATCCAGCAGCGACTCGTAGCGGTTATTTTCCAGATTCCAGATGTCGAGATCGACGTCGTATTTCTGTTCGATCCGCCGCACGATCTCCGCGTTTTCGGGCACGGGCAGGTTCTGATGCATCGTCCACGAGATCGCGTATTCGGGAACCGATCCGGCCGTTTCGCTGCCGCTCGGCATTCCCCGTACGGCGTCCGCCGAACCTGCTCCGGCTTCGCAGCCCGCCACGCCCGGCAGAAGCAGAGCGATCCATAACGCCGTCCATGTTGATTTTCGTTTCTTCGCATGCTTCATCGGGATCTTCCTTTCTCCGCTCAGACCGGATCGGGTGCGGTTTGCGCTGCGCCGACTTGGCGCCGCCGTTCTTCCTCGCTGCTTCAAGACGACCGCGCCTGCTGCTGGTTTTCTCTCATATACTGCCCCGGCGTGCAGCCGTAAGCTTCTTTGAATTTTTTGATAAAATAAGCCGGCGTGACGTATCCGACCGATCCGGCGACCTGTTCGACGTTAAGACTGCCGCTTCGGATCAGGGTTCGGGCCGCTTCCATTCGGCGAGCGGTCACATATTCGGTATAGGTGACGCCCGTTTCTTCTTTGAACAATCGGCTGAGATATTTCGCGCTGATAAAGACGGCCGAAGAGACCGATTCCAGCGACAGATCGCCCGACAGATGTTCGTCGATATGCCGTTTGGCCGCTTCGAGCGTATCGATCGCCCGTTCGCCGTTGCGCTTTTCCGTCTCGGCCAAAAATGCCCGCGCGGAATCCAACAGCCAGATCCGGAACTCTTCGATATGCGCCAAGCCGACGTACTGCCGGTGCAGATCGGGATGGCTGCCGGCCGGTCTGTAGCGCACGCTCTTGAGATGATCCGAATACGCGAAGACGATATTCGACAAGATAAAATGGCCGTAATCCGCCGGATAAGGCCCGACGCGTACCGCTTCGATCAGCGCTTCGATCGCTTCCGCGACTTCGTCCGGCTGCCGCGCGGCCAGCTTTTCTTTGAACCGGGCCAAGAGCGGCTGCGGAATCTGTTCCTCGCTGTTCTCGCGCTCGTGCAAGCACGGATCGTTCAGCATCGCGCGCTCCGGCATGAAATACGCGTATTTCATGCCGATCTGCGCGTCGCCGCAGCTCAGATGCAGCGCTTCCGGCCGGTCGACTTCCCGGCCCCAAGAGAGCTGCACGTCCGCGCCGAGCTTCGTCCGGCAGGCATCCAGCACGATCGCGGCCACCGATCGTGCAAAGGCGTCCGCGTCTTCCGGGCCGAATTCGCCCGGCCTTACGCCGACATCGGCGGCTTCGCCGCCCGGCCGCCGCGCCAGAATCGCGGCGATCCGCCGTTCCGGCAGCTCCGCGGCGACGAAGAATCCGCCGGGAAAGTCCGTCCGCTCCAGCAGGCGGACGATCTCGGCCGGCGTCGGGGCCGATTCCCCCGATCCGCCGATTCCGCCCGACTCGTCCGGGCCGTGCACCCTGCCGCCGAGCTGAAGCAGCAGGCAGCGGAAGCTTTCGGCTTCGCCGAACAGACCCGCCAGCAGCAGGCGCTCTTTCGGCGACGCGTCCGCCGAATCGCCTTGCAGCAGCTTCAGCACGGCGCTGCGCTTGACGATCGGGCCGGTCGCTTCGATCGTTTCTTGAAGCGTCGAGACCCGGTCGCTCAAGCGGTTCAGCGCCGTATCGATCAGTCCGTATTCGTTGCCGGTTCCGTGACCTGCGTCCGCGGAAGGATCTGCCAGATGCCGAATCTTTCCGACCAGCCTTTTGAGCGGACTGTAGATGAGCTTCGTCATGACGCCCGATAACAATAGGCCGACCAGCAGGGCGAGCCCGCTCACGACCAACACCAACCGCTGCAGCGTCAGCGACTGCTCTTGGAAGACACTGTGCGGCGTAGCGCTGTAGAGCATCCAGCCTGTCGAAGCAAGCGGCTCGCGAAAGATCGTATACGATTCGCCGTCCGTGCGTCCGCCGCTTTCGCCGGACCCAACGCTTGCCGATGCTGCCGATCCTACGGCCGGATCGGCGACGGCCTTTTCCGCCGCGAGCGCCGTTTCTCCGTCCGCGCTTAAGATCCACGTTTCTTGATCTTGAAAAGGCATCATATTATGTAGAATTCTCCGAATCGCGTCTTCTTTCACGTCGATCGCCAGAATCAGGTCGCTGTCGGCGCCCGAAGATTGAAACGGGTAGCCGTGCGCGTAAGTCAGCAGCTTCTGGCCGCTTCCGCCGGGCAGGGCGGAGAACGGATCTTCGGCCGCGATTCGGGACGGCATCCATAAATCGCGCCGCGAACTCGTCTGCATCCGCGCGGCCCAGCCGATCGGCGAAGCGGGAGCGCGTTCCAGATCGCTGCGGTCGACGAATCCGTACTGCGAAGACAGCAGCGCCCCGCTCTGCGGATCGTACAGATGGATCGCTTCAATCAGATCCGGCTCGGCGTCCGCTTCCGATTTCAATAACGACTGCAATGCGAGCAGCCGGCTCGGCTGCGTGCGCCAAGAGTCGGCGCGGAAAGACCGCAGATCGTTGTTCTTGTCGAGCGCGAGCCGCAGAGCGAGCTGCTGCGTCCGCTGCAGCACTTCGGAGTCGATCGTCCGCGCGGCATTGGCCAGCGTGATCTGATTGCGATTCTGCGATTCCTCCATATAACGGTTCGAAGAATAGAGATAGAACACGGAACAGAGCGAGAGAACCAGGACGAGCACGACGGATAGGTAAGACACGGCCAGACGGGCCAACACGGAATTCCATTTTTTCATCGGTTACTCTCCTCCCGCGGGGGATTATACAAGAAAGATTGTAACTTTATTCGAGAGTTTTGTTAAGTGTGTGTTAAATTCGCCGGAAAAAGCGAAATTTGTCCAAAAGTTTCCCAAATTGATACAAAGGCGAAATCGTTCCATTGCCGTTTTTCCGCTTCCGATGCTACATTGGCTTCGATTCGAATCGACGAATACCATACGAAGAGGAGCCAATTAACCGTGAAAAAAAGACCGATGAAACAAATGCTCGCCGTTGCGCTGGGATTCGCCATTCTTTCGGGTTCCATGCCGATCCATCCCGCCATCGCCGCGGAAAACGCGTATACGATCGAGCTGCCGGCCGCGCCGGCTTGGGGATATTTCGTCGACAACTATAAAACGAACAAAAACGACAATCAATCCGTCGAGAGCAACGCCGCGATCGGCATCTTGTCGGAATACTTGAAGCTGTGGAAACCGGGCAGCTCGTGGAACAACGGAACGAAGCTTCAGCCGGCCGTGTTGGACTATAACATCCAATACGTGGCCGATCTGGCCGCTGTCCGTACCCAAGCGGACGAAGACGCCGCTTACTATACGGACCGCCGCAACCAGACCTACGGCGCGACCGAAGGACTGGGTCCGTTCGCGGACGCGTATCGCAAGATCAGCGAGACGAAGACTTCGATCGCGGATATTCCTCAAGACGCGACGAAGGTCAAATACGACGACGAGTTCTCCGATAACAAAGGCGGCAATTCCGATTCCCCGCTCGGCAAGATGGTCGATCTGATCGGAGCGGTACGCGGCGCTTCCGCGTCGGGCAACCCGTCGAAGACGTTTTTCCAATACATGCGCCCGTATCGTTGGGTCAACGTTCAGGAAGGCACGAACGACAACCGGATCGTGGTCCCGACGCTCGTTCCGGCGATCAGCAAGACGCCGGAGAAAGACGGCGGATTCCCGAGCGGCCACACCAACGCTTCTTATCTCGCTTCGCTGTCGCTCGCTTACGCCGTACCGGAGCGTTATCAAGAGCTGCTGACCCGCGCTTCCGAGATGGGCGACAGCCGGATCGTGGCGGGCATGCACTCGCCGCTGGACGTGATCGGCGGCCGCGTGCTGGCGACGGCTTTGGCCGCGGCCGCGCTGTCCGATCCGGACAACGCCGAGCTGAAGAAGCAGGCTTACGAGCAAGCGCATGACGTACTGCTCAAGGAGCAGGGCACTTCGGAAGACCGTTTCGACGACTACGAACAGAACAAAGCGGATTATATCAAGCGTCTGACCTACGGCTTCCAGCCGATCGGCGCCACGGACAAAGCGATGGTCGTGCCGAAAAGCGCGGAAGTGCTGCTCGAGACGCGCCAACCTTATCTGAGCGCCGAACAGCGCCGCGAAGTGCTGGCGACGACCGGCCTGCCTTCGGGCTACCCGCTGCTGGACGATCCGGAAGGTTGGGGCCGCCTGAATCTGTTCGAAGCGGCTAACGGTTACGGCGCGTTCGATCATGCGGTTACCGTGAATATGGACGCGGCGCTCGGCGGGTTCAACGCGGAAGATCTGTGGCGCAACGATATCTCCGGCAGCGGCAAGTTCACGAAGAGCGGCAGCGGCAAACTGAAGCTGTCCGGAGCAAGCACGTACACCGGAGGCACCGAGATCGCGGGCGGCACGCTCGAAGCTCTATCGGCAGCAGCCTTCGGTCGCGGCAGCGTGACGAACGCCGGAACGGTGATCGAGAACGTCGAAGGCCCGCGCCTGCTGACGATCGGCGGCGATTTCAGCCAATCGGCAAACGGGGCGCTGCAGATCGGCGTAACCGGATCGGACGACGGCATCGAGGTGCAGGGCAAGCTGCAAGCCGGCGGCAAGCTGACCGTGAATTTCGTCGAAGGCTACCAAGCGAAGGCCGGAGACTTGACCTTGATTACGGCGGGCGGCGGCGTAACCGGCAAGTTCGCGAAGTTGGAGACGACCGGTCTGCCGGCCGGATACGCGGCCAAGCTGAAGTACGAAGGCGGACAAGTGATCTTGTCGCTCGCCAAGAAATAAGCAGCGGATCGGCGAACGGGCAGCTCCTTTTTAACGAAAGCAGCCGTCTCGCATACAACCAGCCGATCGATTTCCGCAAGATCGAAAAAGCGGCCCCGTAAGGGCCGCTTTGGTTTTGCGAAAAAACGTCTCGCCGATTCGCCGCTGCGAGTATTCTTATGCCTATGCGGGACGGCGGATAGTCGGGAACCGTCGGAATCCGATAAGTCCAAATCTGTGCTTATTTCCGCCGTTGTAGGCTTTTTCGCAAAATAAGTCCGAATATCCGCTTAAATCAGCCCGATTCTTTCGAGAATCGGGTTTTTCGCGGAAATAAGCGGATAAATGGACTTATTCCCGAGATTCGCGGGGATCAGCCAGAAATAAGCGGATTATCGCGCTTATTTATGCTGCCGAGAACGCCGCGTAGGCGGAGGAAACGAGCCTGCTCGAAGAGAAAAGCGCTAGCTTAGATTTACGAAGTGTCTTCCTGACAAAAATTTGAGGCCGAGGATCGAGAAGCCGTTTCCTCAGTAGACCTCAGCCGGCTCCAGCCAACGAATCGTATGCCCGTTAGACTCCCGCGCTCCTTCTTCAGACTCTAACGGATCACAGATTCGTTAGAACGCCAAAATAAGCCCTTTTGAGATTCTAACGGATCGTAGATTCCTTAGCCGTCCGATTCGCTTCTTTTCGAGCCGAAAATCCGCCTTTTTTCATTCTAAGCGTCATCTGAATCCGTTAGAATTTTACAACGGCTCGAAAAGCCGGCTAAGCGTCATCTGGATCCGTTAGAATCCGGCGTTCGATTCGATTCCCTATTTGCCTACATATTTGGCGCGAAAAGGCGGGGATCGACGAGGGCCGTTGGAGGCCGCATCTCGGCAGCGCTTGGCGAAGCCGATTTCGTTCCTTCGCATATGTTTCTTACCTCGGCAAATGCTCGATCCTTCTGCTCCCCCACCTAATCGGCTTGCTCAACCGTCCGAAAGCGGCCGTCCGACAGGCCGCTTCTTTTCGTTCTTTTCCGCCGAATAAACACCGAAAAACCCCGACGTCTCCGCCGGGGTCAAATCATGCAGAATCCTATTGCGGCAGCCCACCCGGTGTGATACGATGGGAGAACCGCTATTGTCCGATTGAATTAAGACATAAGTATCACATCTTATTTACACTATAATCATAGCATGCGGCAGGGCGGGCTGTCAAACGGTTTTTCTCCAAAATCGAAACGGGGAGTGGTCGGAGAGATGATCGAAGCGAAAGATTGGAAGCAAGAGCAGGCACGGTTGGACGACGTCAGCGGCAAGCTGCGCGCGGCCATCGCGAAAATCGAACCGGAAGTGCTCGATCTGGGCGAGCAGGCGGCGGATATCCGAAGACGGTTCTGGGAAGAAGTCAGCGTCAGCACCAGCACGAACGAAGACTTCGAGGAGAGCGTCTACAGCATCGAGCAGCAGGAAGCGCTGCTATCGGAACGCGAACGCAGCCATCGGAACAAAGTGCGGTATTATCACAAGCTTCAGCGCCTGCTGGAATCGCCTTACTTCGGCCGGGTCGACTATCGCGAAGACGGCACAACCTTCACGGAGTCCGTGTATATCGGAGTATCTTCGTTCGTCGACGCGGACGGTCTCGAATTCCTCATCTACGATTGGCGCACGCCGATCGCGAGCTTGTACTACGATCATTCGCCGGGCCGCGCCGACTACGAGACGCCGGGCGGTACGGTTACCGGAACGATGGCATTGAAGCGGCAGTACCGGATTCAAGGCGGCGAGATGCTGAACGTGTTCGATACGAGCGAGACGATCGGCGACGAACTGCTTCAGCAGGTGCTCGGGGGAGCGGCCGATAACCGGATGAAGACCATCGTCGCGACGATCCAGCACGAGCAGAACGCGATCATCCGCGACGAGCGCAGCCGGATGCTGATCGTGCAGGGAGCGGCCGGCAGCGGCAAGACGTCGGCGGCGCTCCAGCGGGTCGCGTATCTGCTGTACAGCCAGCGCGACCGGGTCAGAGCGAATCAGATCGTGCTGTTTTCGCCGAACCCGATGTTCAACAGTTACGTCTCGACCGTCCTGCCGGAGCTGGGCGAAGAAAATATGACGCAGACGACGTTTCAGCAATATCTCGACAGCCGCCTCGGCCGGACGTTCAAGCTGGAAGATCCGTTCGATCAGATGGAATACGTGCTGTCGCAAACGGAAGATCCCGGTTACGATGCGCGTCTGAGCGGCATCCGGTACAAAGCGTCCGAAGAGCTGCTCGAGCATATGCGGCAGTACGTATCCGGTCTGGAACGGGAGGGCATGAAATTTAACGGCGTGACGTTCCGCGGACGGGAATTGGTGAGCGCTGAGCGAATAGCCGAGCTGTTCTACGGGTACGACGAGTCGATGCGCATCCCGAACCGGACGGCGAAACTTCAGGAATGGCTGCTCGGCGAACTGAAGCGTCTCGAACGCGAAGAGGTCGGAGCGGATTGGGTGGCCGAAGAGCTGAACTACGTCGACGGCGAGCAGTCCGAAGAAGCTTTCCGCGAGCTGCATCAAGACCGCAACCTGTTCGACTTCGCCGAGATGTACGCGGCGGCGCGCGATCGGATCAACGGGCGTCGGCGTCCGGACGAAGGCGATTTCGATTTTGCGGAAAAAGAAGAAGAGCTGCTGCGCCGCGGCATCGTCGCCGAAGCGTTCGAACCGCTCAAGCGTTTCGTCAAACGGATGGAGTTCCTCGACGCCGCCGGTCTGTACATGCAGCTGTTCTCGCCGGAGAATCGGCCTGTGGGAGCTTCGGCGCATTGGGACGAGATTTGCGGGCAGACGCGGGCGAAGATCGCGCGAGGCGAGCTGTTTTGCGAAGATCAGACCCCGTATCTGCATCTGCGGGAATCGATCGAAGGCGGGCGCGCCGACGGGGATATCCGCTACGTATTCGTCGACGAAGGACAGGATTATTCGGCGTTCCAATATGCTTTTTTGAGAAAAATGTTCCCGCGCGCCCGCATGACCGTGCTCGGCGATTTCGGCCAAGCGATCTTCGCGCAATCCACGGAGCTGTCGAGCGCTTCTTCCCCGCTGCTGCGTCTGTACGGCGAAAACGACACGCGTCTGATCCGCTTGACGCGCAGCTATCGCTCCACCCGCGAGATCGTGGAGTTCGCCAAAGCGCTGCTGCCGGAAGCGGCCGAGATCGAGCCGTTCGAGCGCAGCGGCGGCAAGCCGGTGCTGATCGCCGTTTCCGGCGCGGAAGAACAGGCGCGGCGAATCGCCGACGCTCTGGCCGAACTGCGGGAGCAGGGTTTCGAATCGATCGGACTCGTGACTAAGACGGCCGCCGAAGCGCATAACCTGCACGAAAGGCTGTCGGCTCTGGGCTGCGAAGGGGTGAAAGAAGTCACCAAACGTACGCCGGAGTTCGAGCGGGGCGCGCTGGCGCTGCCCGTCTATCTGGCCAAAGGCGTCGAGTTCGAAGCGGTGCTGATCGCCGACGCCTCCGCGCGCGTTTACGGCCGGGAGAGCGAACGCAAACTGTTCTACACCGCCTGCACCCGGGCCATGCACCGGCTGATGCTGTTCGCGGACGGAGCATGGAGTCCGTTCGTGCGCGAGGTCGGCGAAGCGTTGTACGAGTCGAGAGACTGATCCCGTACGTATAAGCTTCGAACCTTCGGCGGTTACGGAGAACCCTTCGCGTGCGCTACAATAGAAGAAAGAGCAGGCGATTGGAGCCGTGCGAAAAGGAGGAGCGACATGCCGACCGTATTGGTTGCCGACGACGACGCGAACATTCGCGAACTGGTCTGTTTATTTCTGCGAGGGGAAGGTTACGCGACGGTCGAAGCCGCCGACGGCAGGGAAGCGCTGAAAGCTTACGCGGCTTCGCCGATCGATCTGGCCGTGCTCGATATCATGATGCCCGCGATGGACGGCTGGGCGCTGTGCCGGGAGCTTCGGCGGCTCAATCCCGATCTGCCGCTGCTCATGCTGACGGCTCGCGGAGAGACGTGGGAGAAAGTCAAAGGCTTCGAGCTGGGAGCCGACGATTATCTCACCAAGCCGTTCGATCCACTGGAGCTGACCGTCCGGGTGCGGGCGCTGCTCAAGCGCTACCGCATCGGAGCGGCCCGCGCCGTCCGGCTCGGGGAGGTCGAGTTGGACCGCAGCACGTACAAAGTCACGACCCGGACCGAGACGTTGACCCTTCCGCTCAAAGAATTCGAACTGCTGTATACGCTGGCCGAGACGCCGGGGCAGGTCTATACGCGCGAACAGTTGATCGAACGGATCTGGGGGCTGGATTACGCGGGCGATAACCGAACGGTGGACGTGCATATCAAACGGCTGCGCGAACGGTTCGCCGAAGTGCCGGATTTCCGGATCGAGACCGTGCGGGGACTAGGCTACCGATTGGAGGCCGCGGAATGATCCGCTCGCTGTATACGCGGATCGTGGTGATTTTTCTCGTATCCGTCGTGGTCGGTACGCTGCTCTCCTTTTTCATGGTGACGTGGGCGTTCCGCGAGCAGTTGAACGACAATCTTCAGATTCCGCTGATCCAGTTCGGCGAAGACGTGGCGCGCGTCTACGAGACGCTGCCGCCGGAAGAAGCGGAACGATACGTGCGAGGCATGCACCAATTGAATTCGTACCGGATTCGGATCTACGAGACGCCGGAGCGCTACGAGAATTACGGAACGCCGGACGGTCGTCCGGTCGTGGAAGCGACGGAAGAGCAGGTCCGTCGGGTGCTGGCGGGCGAGACCGTACGGGTCAATTCGCGAGGCGTGACGATCGAGTTGATCGGGATTCCTTTTAAGCAGGGAGGAGAAGATCGGGCGATGTTTATCGAGCCGGTCGGTTCGTCTTCCGTTTGGTTCGTGGCGAAATGGTTGCTGAATTTCGCGCTCTACGCGCTGCTGTCCGGCAGTCTGGTGATCGTGATCGCGTCCTTCTTCCTGATCCGTCCGATCAAGCAGATGACGCAGGCTACCAAAGATATCGCGGGCGGCGACTTCGACGTGCGGCTGGATACTCGGCAAAAAGGCGAGCTGGGCGCGTTGGCGCGAAGTTTCGTGGAGATGTCGCAGGATCTGCGCCGGCTCGAAGAGATGCGCCGCGATTTCGTATCGAACGTCTCGCACGAAGTCCAGTCGCCGCTGACATCGATCTCCGGCTACGCGCTGGCGCTCAAGCAGCGCAATCTGACGGAGGAGCAGCGCGATCGTTACCTCGACATCATCGCCGACGAAGCCAAACGGATCTCGCGAATGAGCGACAGCCTGCTGAAGCTCAGCCAATTGGAATCGCAGCCGCAGCTCCGGAAGCGCTCGGAGTTCGGGCTGGACGAGCAGATCCGCCGGGTCGTGATCGCGCTCGAACCGCAGTGGTCGGCGAAGCAGATCCGGGTCGAATTGGATCTGCCGGAAGCGCGGCTGACGGGCGATCCCGATCAGCTCGGCCAAGTCTGGACGAACATCGTCGGCAACGCGATCAAGTTCTCGCCGGACGGCGGGGAGATCGCGATCGCGTTGACGCCGGACGAACGCGGCGTACGGGTAACGATCGCCGATCAAGGAATCGGCATCGCGCCGGAAGATCGGGAGCGGGTCTTCGAACGTTTCTTCAAAGCCGACCGTTCGCGCAGCCGCAAATACGAAGGCAGCGGTCTCGGCCTCTCGATCGTTCGTCAGATCGTGTCGCTGCACGGCGGCCGGGTGACGGCCGGCAGCGGGCCGGACGGCGGGACGGTCTTTACGGTGACGCTGCCGCGGATTCCGCCCGAACTGCCGAGTAAATCGAGCAAGTAGGAACTCCGTTTGGCTTTTTCGCGGATTCGGAACCTTTTTCTTGCTTGTTCATCCTGCGTTCATATTGCCGTCACGAGGCGTCCATAACGCTTTGTTAATCTGAGGATCGAAGGCGGCTTCGAGCGGCCGGAAGACAGGAGAGACGAAGATGACGCAGACGAACCCGATGCACACGAACCCTAAAGCGGCAAAGCCCGATAAGAAAAAAAGAAGATGGCGGCGTATTCTGCTGCGCACGATCGCGATACTGGTCGGCGTGGTCGCGCTGTTCTTCTTGATCGTATTCGCGACGGACCGGATCGCGACCCGCGTGGAAGCTTCCAAGATCGAACCTTACGGTCAAAAGGTCTCGGTAGACGGAAAGAACATGAATCTGCTGATTCGCGGGAAAGGACCGGAAACGGTCGTGCTGCTGCCCGGCTACGGAACGGCGGTTCCGGCGCGCGATTTCGAGTTTCTGCTGCAAGAACTCGAGAAAGACTACCGGGTCATCGCTGTCGAGCCGTTCGGCTACGGACTGAGCGACGAGACGGACAAAGAACGTACGACGGCGAATATCGTCGAAGAAATCCACGAAGCGGTTCATCAAGTCGGCGCGGATCGTTACGTGCTGATGGGCCATTCGATCGCCGGATTGTACGGGGTCGACTACGTGCAGAAGTACCGCGACGAAGTGATCGCTTTTGCCGGGATCGACACCAGCGTGCCGACGCAAGGCGGCATGGACGCGGAACTGCCCGCGGGCTTCTTCGGCTTCTTGAAAGAATCGGGTCTGCTTCGTCTGACCTTGAAGCTGAACGGCGATCCGTACGAAGCGCTGGGTTACGACAAACACATGAGCGAGCAGATTCGTTTGATCACGTATCGCGTCAGCAACAACTCGACGCTGCGCAACGAGATGACGCATATCGCCGGCAACTTCCGCGATGCGCGGGAAGCGAATGCCCAATTCCCGGCCGATCTGCCGCTGATCTTGTTCGTCAACGAGGACGACGACGCGCAGCCGAATTGGATCGAGCTGCATAAGGAGCAAGCCGCTCACGCCGAGAAAAGCCAGATGCTGCTGATGCACGGCGGCCATTACCTGCACCATCAGAATTCGCCGGAGATCGCGGCGGCGTTCAAAGCGTTCATGTCGGAGATCGGCGAGTAACGGAAAAGCTTCTTTTCGCCCTTGGGCGAGAAGAAGCTTTTTCTCATGCGCGCCTAAGCCTAAACGTGCAGCAGCCCGAAAGCCGACGCCGCGAATTGCCATTCCCGCCCCCGTTCGCTATCCTGAGAACAAACGAACCTTCGAGGGAGCGAACAATCCATGAAAGATTCAACGATCCTGATCGCCGACGACGAGAAAGAAATTGCCGATCTCGTCGCGCTGCATCTGGAGAAAGAAGGCTACCGCACGCTGACGGCGCAAAGCGGCCCCGAAGCGCTGCGCCTGATCCACTCCCAGCCGGTCGATCTCGTCATTCTGGATATCATGATGCCCGGCATGGACGGTTACGAAGTCACGCGGCAGATTCGGGAACAGCACCGGATGCCGATCATTTTTCTCAGCGCGAAGACGTCCGATCTCGACAAGATCACGGGACTCGTGATCGGGGCGGACGATTACATGACCAAGCCGTTCAATCCGATGGAACTGGTCGCCCGGGTCAACGCGCAGATTCGCCGGTCCACGCAGCTCAACCAAGCACCGGAGGATAAGCGCCCGAACGTATTGGAAGCGGGAGGCCTCAGCATCGACCCCGAGCAGCGCGAAGTGAAAGTCTACGGCCGCGTCGTCGAGCTGACCCCCAAAGAATTCGATATCCTCTATCTGCTCGCCGGACATCCCAAGAAAGTATTCAGCGCGGAGAACATCTTCCGTCACGTCTGGGACGACGATTATTTCGAGAGCGGCAATACCGTGATGGTGCATATTCGCACGCTGCGCCGCAAGCTGGGCGAAGACGCCGAGAAGAACAAATGGATCAAGACGGTCTGGGGCGTCGGGTACGCGTTCAATGCGTAGAATGACGAGCAGTTTCCGTTTCCGCATGATCCTGCTGCTCGGTCTGAGCATGCTGCTGTCCGGAGGCGTGACGTACGCGATCTATAAGGTGCTGCAATTCTATTACGTCAAAAATGCCAAGTTCGGCGATCCGCTGGCCCAGTTTCGGGACGTGGTACGGGATTTCGGCGATTTGAATTTCTTCCTGATCTTCTTCGTGCCGCTGGCGATCCTGTTCTTTTTCTGGCTCACCAAACCGTACTCCCGTTACTTCCGCGAGCTCTCGACCGGCATTCATCGGCTGGCGAACGGCGATTTCGAAGGAAGGGTCGAGATCCGCTCGAACGACGAGTTCGGCAGCATCGCGGCGGACATGAACGCGGCGGGCGAAAAGTTGAAAAAAGCGGTGGAGCGCGGCGATTTCGCCGAAACGAGCAAAGACCAACTGGTGCTGAATCTCGCTCACGATCTGCGCACTCCGCTGACTTCGGTGCTCGGGTATCTGGATTTCATTTTGCGGAACGAAGAATTGTCGCCGGAGCAGGTCAAGCATTATACGACGATCGCGTTCACCAAGTCCAAACGTCTGGAGCGTCTGATCGACGAGCTGTTCGAGATCACCCGGATGAATTACGGCATGCTGACGCTCGACACGCAGCCGCTCGATCTGAGCGAACTGCTGACCCAGATGCAGGAAGAGCTGTACCCGGTATTCGAGAAAAGCCGACTGACCGCCCGCATGGAGATTCAGCCGGACGTCCGCATCACGGGCGACGGGGAGCTGCTCGCGCGCGTGTTCGAGAATCTGCTGACCAACGCGGCGCGTTACGGGGCGGAAGGACAGTACGTGGACATTTTGTGCCGCGTCGAACAGGAAGAAGCCGTCGTGCGCGTGACCAACTACGGCGATTCGATCTCGCCCGAGGAGCTGCCGCATCTGTTCGAGATGTTCTACACGGGCGACCGCGCGCGTTCCCAACAGAGCGGAAGCACGGGACTGGGCTTGTTTATCGCCAAAAACATCGTGGAGCGCCACAAAGGCCGGATCTCGGCGGAAAGCGACGCGGTGCATACGACGTTCGAAGTTCGGCTCCCGCTCTGATCGCCTGTTCCTTTTCATGAAGGATTTAAGGAAAACTTTAGGTTTGACGCCGCTTTTTCTTAAACCGCGTCTTCTATGCTTAAAGCAGAAGAGGAACGGGAGGATGAACAGGCATGAAAAGATGGGGGATCATCACGACGCTGCTCGCGGTGCTGCTGGCGGCGGCGCTCTTCCGATTGGCCGAGCAGCGGGGCTGGATCGGTCTCGGCGCGGAAGCGAAATCGGTGGACGGCATGATTCAAGAGATCGCGCTTCGCGATAGCGGAGACAAGCCGGAGGTCGAAGAAGATCAACTGTACAAAGGCGATCTGCTGCTGGTCAACGGAGACTATAAGATTCGTCCGCAGGGCACGCAGCCGGATATTACGGAACTTGCGGGCAAGCCGGAACTGCTCGGACGCGCGGCGATGCTGGATCACAAGATCGAATTGTCGCGGCGGGTCGCGCTGAAGTTCGCGGCGATGATCGACGCGGCGGCGCAAGACGGCGTCACGCATTTCATGATCAGCAGCGGCTATCGCAGCGAAGCGGAGCAGAGCAAGCTCTACGCGGAAAAAGGCGGGGATTACGCGCTGCCGCCCGGCTACAGCGAACATCATCTGGGGCTGGCACTGGACGTCGGTTCGACCCAAGGCATGATGGCCAACGCCGACGAAGGCAAATGGCTGGAGAAAAACGCGGCCCGCTACGGGTTCGTGCTGCGTTATCCGGCGGATAAGACGGACGTGACAGGCATTTCGTTCGAACCGTGGCATTTTCGTTACGTGGGACTGCCGCACAGCATGATCATGCAGCGCAACAATCTGGTGCTGGAAGAATATCTGGACCTGCTGCAAGAGAAACGGTCGATCTCGACCACCGTGGAAGGCCGCGAATACGACGTCCGTTACTACGGGCCGGAAGAAATTTCGCAGATTCGCCTGCCGAAAAACCGCGACTATGCCTTGTCGGGCGATAATCGCGGCGGTCTGATCCTTACGGTCTATCCGTAAGGATCATTTGCGTTTACACATGTTCGAACATCCGGGCAAGCGCGGCTTTGGCGTCTTCGGCGATATCTTGCGACACGCGGATGATGCCGGTCGTCTCGCCGCGGTCGATCGACTCCAGCGACCAGAGCAGATGCGGCAGATCGATCCGGTTCATGGTCAGGCACGGGCAGAGATCCGGATTGAGCGATACGATCTGCTGCTCGGGATGCCGAGCGGCCAGACGGCGGACGAGATTCATCTCGGTGCCGACGGCCCATTTGCTGCCGGTGGGCGCTTCGTTGATCCGGTCGATGATGTATTTGGTGGAACCCGCGTCGTCCGCGGCCATGACGACGTCGTAGGTGCATTCCGGATGCACGATCACGCGGACTTCGGGATCGCTTCGGCGGAACTCTTCGATCTGCGCGACGGTGAATTTCTCGTGCACCGAACAGTGGCCTTTCCACAGCAGAATGCGCAGATCTTCGGGATCGCGGTCCGTCTCCAGCCGCTTCGCGTAAGGGTCCCATACCGCCATCTGCTCCAGCGGAATGCCGAGCTGATAGGCGGTGTTGCGACCCAGATGCTGATCGGGCAGGAATAGAATCCGTTTCTTCTGTTTGAGCGCCCACGCGATGACCTGCCGGGCGTTGGACGACGTGACGGTCGCTCCGCCGTGGCGTCCGACGAACGCTTTGATCTCGGCGGTCGAGTTGACGTAAGTGAGCGGCAGGATCGTATCGCCGACCTGCTCGGTCAGCAGCCGCCACGCGATTTCGGTCTGGGCCATGTTCGCCATGTCGGCCATCGAGCAGCCCGCGCGCATGTCGGGCAGCACGACGGTCTGCTCTTCCTGCGTCAGAATATCGCACGTCTCGGCCATGAAGTGCACGCCGCAGAACACGATATGGCGCGCCCGCGTATTCTGCGCGGCCAGACGCGCCAGTTCCAGCGAATCGCCGGTGACGTCGGCGAATTGGATCACTTCGTCGCGCTGATAATGATGGCCGGGAATCAGCAGTTCGTCGCCGTGCTTCTCCTTGATGGCGCGGACCCGCCGCTCCATTTCTTCGGTCGAAAGTTCCCGGTATGCTTCGGGCATCAGCCGATGCTGAGGCGCCAATTCGTTGAAGATGGACATGATTAAATCTCCTGCCTTTCCGTGGCCGCCTCGTTCGTTCGAGCGGGCTTGATATCCATGCTGATGTCCAGACTGGTCACCGAATGCGTCAAAAAGCCGAGCGAGACATAATGCACGCCGGTTCCCGCGTAAGCGGGCAGCGTCCGCATATCGATGCCGCCGGAAGCTTCCGTGATGATGTGCGGCGGCGCGATCGCGGCGAACCGCCTAACGGTATCCGGTCCGCAGTTGTCGAACATAATGATGTCCGCGTCCGCGGCGATCGCTTCGCGAAGCTGGTCTTCGTCTTCGATCTCGACTTCGATCTTGACCATATGCCCGACCTGCGCGCGCGCTTTGGCGACGGCGGCCGTGATGGACCCTTCCGCCGCGATATGGTTATCTTTGATCATGATACCGTCGTACAGGCCGAAGCGGTGATTGAATCCGCCTCCGGCCGTGACGGCGTATTTCTCCAACATTCGCAGGCCGGGCGTCGTCTTGCGCGTATCGCACACCCGGATCGACGGATCGTTCAGCGTCTCGATCGCCTTCCGGGTCGCCGTAGCGATGCCCGACATCCGCTGAAGCAGGTTCAGCACCACCCGTTCGCCGGTCAGCAGGGTGGAGGCTCGGCCCGTCAGTTCGGCGATCGTCTCGCCCGCGGCGACGGGATCTCCGTCTTTCTTGCGCAGAGAGACGCGAATCTCCGGATCGAGCAGCGCGAACGCTTCGCGGATCACTTCGACCCCGGCGACGATGCCGCCCTGCTTGGCATGAATGACCGCCTGCCGATCTCCGGCATCCGATATCAACCGCGCGCTTAAGTCTCCGCTGCCGATATCCTCCATATAGAATTGTTCCAACATTCGTCTCAGAGCGATACGCTGCATGCGTCGGTCGTCCTTTCCTTGCGTAAAATAGGGTCCGATGACTGCCGATGGGCGATAACGACGCCCGACCATTCCGCATCGAGCCGATCCGGGCAGTCCGTTCGGTAATGCGCGCCCCGGCTTTCCGTTCGCAGAAGGGCGGAGCGGACGACCAGCAGCGCAAGCTGACGCAGACGCGCCAGTTCGGCCGCTTCCCGGTTGAGTTCCGGGAGCGGTGTGGGCACGGTCGGCAGATGCAGCAGCCAGTGTTCCAATCGGCGCAAGCCTTCCGCGTCGCGCACGATCGAAGCATAACGGCTCATCTGCCGCCGAAGTTCCGTTAGCGTGACTTGCGGAACGTTCAGCCGATCCGGCGCTTCTACGGCTGCGGCCTCGGCCGATTCGTCGTTGGTCGGGGCAGCGGCTTCGAATTCCGCCGGAATCGACTTCTGCCGAATCGCGTAAGCGAAGCTGTGCTGCGCGGCTTTCGCGCCCGTCACCAGCGCTTCGAGCAGCGAATTGCTGGCGAGTCGGTTCGCCCCGTGCAGACCGGTGCAGGCCGCTTCGCCGATCGCGTACAAGCCGGGAATCCCGGTGCTGCCCGAAGCGTCGGCTTTGATGCCGCCCATCATGAAATGCATGCCGGGTTCTACGGGAATCCGTCCGCTTTCGACTTCGATGCCCGCCTGCGCCAAGATGCCGGTGATCGTCGGGAACCGTTCGCGGAAACGGTCGCAGCCGCCGATATCCAGATGAATCTCGCGTCCCTGCCGCATCTCTTCGTGAATGGCCCGGGCCACGATGTCGCGCGGAGCCAGATCGCGGAGCGGATGCCGGCCTTCCATGATCGCGCGTCCTTGTTCGTCTCGCAGCACGCCGCCTTCGCCGCGGACGGCTTCGGAGATCAGGCCGTAGGTTGTGCCGTTTTTCACCAACAAGGTCGGATGAAACTGCATAAACTCCAGATCGCATAATTCCGCGCCCGCTTCGTAAGCGAGCATCAGGCCGTCTCCGGTCAAGCCTTCGTTTCCGGTATGGGGCGCGTATAAGCTTCCGCAGCCTCCGCTGGCGATGATCACCGCGTCCGCCCGGAACGCTCGCAGCTCCCCTTCGTGCAGAGCCCACGCGCCGACGCAGCGGCCTTTTTCCATGATCAGCTTCAGCACGGTCGCCTGTTCGACGACGGAAGCGCGGCCTTGGGTACGGGTCAGCAGATATTCGATCAGCGCCCGGCCCGTAGCGTCTCCGCCCGCATGAAAAATGCGGCGGAACGAATGGGCGCCTTCGAGACCGAGCGCGATGCGGTCTGCCGCGTCCCGGTCGAACGGAAAGCCTTCTTCGGCCAGACGGTTAACCAACGCGCTGCCTTCGGCCGCGATCTCCCGAACAAGATCGGCGTCGTTATGGCCGTCTCCGGCGATCAGCGTATCTTGAACATGCGAATCGACGGAGTCTTCGGCCAGACGCACGGCGGCAATCCCGCCCTGCGCGAGCACGGAGTTGCCGCCGCGGACGGTTTCTTTGGTCAAGAGCCGTACGGAGCAGCCGGCAGGCAGATGGTCGATCAACGAGAGGGCTGCCGCTCCCGCTCCGATGATCAGTACGGATGGCTGTGACAAATGAATCCCACCCTCTTTGTTCAGAATGTTTACGAGTTTGTTTACAGGTGTCTTGACACTTATATTTACACAAACATACACTAAACTCAAGTCTATTCCTCGAATAGGAGTCAAGGTATCGGTTCGGGGCGGGAAAAGAGGTCGAATATGATTTATTTGGATTATGCCGCGTCTTCTCCGCTGTGCGAAGAAGCGTTGGAAACGTTGACGACGATGAGCCGGGACGTGTATGCCAATGCCAGCAGCCTGCATGACGGAGGAGGGCGCGCCGCGCATGTGCTGGAACGCAGCCGCGAATTTATCGCCGGAGCGCTCGGCGGACAGACGGAGGGGCTGTTTTTCACGAGCGGGGGAACGGAATCGAATTTGCTGGCGATCGCCTCGCTGGCGCGTGCGCTGCCGCCGCAGCGTCGGCATGTCTTGACTTCGGTGCTCGAACATCATTCGGTCAAGCTCGCCGTCGCCGGTCTGATCGAGCTCGGCTGCGAAGTCGATTACGTCCGCCCGGACGCTTCGGGCCGAATCGGACCGGAGCAGATCGAACCGCTGCTGCGGCTGGACACCGGTCTGGTCTCGATTCAGCACGCCAATTCGGAGACCGGACTCGTGCAGGATCTGGCGGCGATCGCGGCTCTGCTGCATTCGCGCGGCATTCTGCTGCATACCGACGCGGTGCAATCGTTCGGGAAACTGCGTTTCTCCGCCCGAGAACTCGGCGTCGATGCCTTGTCGATCTCCGGCCACAAAGTGCAAGGACCCAAAGGCGTCGGCGCCGTCTATATCCGACCGGGGGCCCCGTTCGTTCCGGCTTATCCCGGCGCGCTGCACGAGAGCGGCTTCCGGCCGGGGACGGTCAACGTGCCGTCGATCGCCGCTTTTGCCGCCGCGGCCGTTCATACCTGCGATCGGATCGAACAGCGCACGGCGCATTATATCCGTTTGAGAGAGCAGCTTCGGGAAGCGTTCCGCTCGCGGGGATTGTCCGCTTATTTGGTCGTCGACCGTCTGCCCGGCGATGCGCCGAACGTGCTGCCGCATATCGCGGGCTGCGCCGGCTTGGGCTACGAAGGGCAATATGTTATGCTGGAATGTAATCGAAAAGGCCTCTGCATCTCTACGGGAAGCGCTTGTTCTTCCGGGCATCATGCGGTTCCGGAAACGTTGACCGCACTGGGACTGCCAGAAAGGGAAGGACATTCGTTCTTCCGCGTTTCGTTCGGTCCCGAGACGAAGGAGCGGCATGTGGAAAGGCTCGTTCAAGCGCTCTGCGAACTGGAAGAGACCAAGTAAGACGGGAGAACGCGGACGCATACAGAAGGGAGTACGTGAATCGTCCCTATGGAAGAGAACAAATTGACGGGAGAACAGCGGCGGGAGAAATTGCTGGCCTGGCTCAAAGAATCTTGTCCGCTTACCGGAAGCGAGCTGGCGAGAAGGGCGTCGGTGTCCAGACAGGTCATCGTGCAGGACATGACGCTGCTCAAAGCCCGCAACCATCCGATTCTGGCGACCAGCCAAGGGTACATCTATCTGACGGGCAGCGAAGAGCCGAAAGCGGAAAAGGTCATCGCCTGCAAGCACGATCGGGCGCGCACGGAAGAAGAACTGCTGCTGCTGGTCGATCACGGAGTCAGCGTCGACGACGTGATCATCGAACATCCGGTATACGGGCAGTTGACGGCGCTCGTTCGCGTCAGCACCCGCAGCGAAGCTTTCGAATTCATCGAGAAAATTCAGTCGACGGGCGCTTCTTACCTGTCGGAGCTGACGGGCGGCATCCATCTGCATACGATCTCCGCACCGGATGCCGAGCGAATCGACAAAGCCTGCGCAGCCTTGAAAAAAGCCGGTTTTTTAGTCGAAGACTAAAAGCCGGCTTTTTGCTGCGCGCGGTCGGCCGGGCCGTCGGAAGAATACGCAATCCAAGCATACGGAGGGACTTATGGGAAAAATCAAATTGGCCGTGATCGGCCTCGGCAATATGGGACGGCGAATGGTGCATCATCTGGTGCCGCAGTACGCGGACCGGACGGAGTTGGTCGCGATCTGCGACAGCCGCGAAGACGTGCTGCGAAGCGAAAGCGAATCGCTCGGCCGTCCGGATTCGCTCTCGCTGTATACGGATTACCGCAGGCTGCTGGAGGAAACGGACGCGGATCTCGTCTATATCGCTGTTCCGCCGTCCATGCACTATGAGGCGGCGCGATTGGCGTTCGAACGCGGCATCCACGTATTCTGCGAAAAACCGCTGGCGAACAGCCTCGAAGAAGCGGAAGAGATGGTCAAGCTTGCGGAGCGGGCGGACCGTCTGAATATCGTGCATTTCTCGTTTCCGCTGGAAGCGCCGGTGCTGGAGTTCCGGCGGCGGATTCGGCAGGGCGACGTCGGAGAGATCTCGCGCATCAACCTGTATCTGGAATTCCCGCGTTGGCCGCGCGCTTGGCAGCAGAACGATTGGATCTCGACCCGGCGCGAAGGCGGGTATCTGCTGGAAGTCGGCATCCACTGGATCCAGATGATCCAGCAGACTTTCGGCCGGATCGCCGCCGTCAGCAGCGAGATCGTATTCCCGGCGGACGGCGGGCTGTGCGAGAGCACGGTACAGGCAGTCATGGTTCTTGAGAGCGGACAGGAGATTCAGATCTCCGGAACCGATCGGCGCGAAAGCGAAGACGAGCGGGTCTCGCTGGTGGTGCAAGGTTCGGGCGGCACGTTGGCGCTGGAGAACTGGGGCCATCTGTTCGCTGGCGGCCCGGGCGAAGAACCGCAGCCTGTCGCGGTCGCGGAGCAGGACGAAGAGAACGGTCTCGGCGGTCTGCCGATCTTCGGTCAGGTGTTGAATCTGTTGGAAGGCCGGTCCGGCACCGCTTACGACTTCCGCGACGGTTACGAAGCGCAGATTGTTTTGGAAGCGCTGCGCGATCCGGCGGCGGAAGGCGGACTCGTGCAGTTGAACCGAAAATAAGATTGAATCGAGCCGAGCTTTCCTTTTTCGAGGAATGCTCGGCTTTTCGTATATGCGTAGGGACAAAGTCGCTTTTTGGCGAAAAGTTATACTTTTCTTCCTTTTGTAACAAATAAGGATAAAAAATCTGCGTTCTGAAATTTTGTGCTCGAAAAATCCGTCGAAACTTTAAAAAAATTGCCGAAAGTTATTAAAAATTTAATTTTTTTATCCGATAAATAAAGGGCTTGTGGGTCTTTTGAAGGAGGGCGAAAGACTCGCCGGTCATCAAAGTAAATTAACGGAAAAGAGGGAAGTATGAACAGACAGAAGAAATACTTGACCAAAGCATTGAACGTTGTCTTATGTTCGGTGCTGACCTGTTCCTTGTGGGCAGGTACTCTCCCGGTTTCGAAAGCTTCGGCTAATGCGGCCGCACCTATTCTGGTCAACGTGAATAACAACCAGATGGACTTCAGCACGCTTGCAAAAGTATCCGGAACCGATAAGGCGCAGGGGGCGGTTTATCGGTATTCGAACGTGCTTCAGTCCAGCAACGTGAACGTGGACGCTTTGGTCTCCATCACGAATCTGAATAATCTTTCGATCAATGAACTGGACGTGCCCGACGCGAACAGTGCTCAATTGAACAAACGTTTCAACCCGAAACTTACCACTTCCAACGGAGACGGATCGGCGGATTATAAGGTCGATTTCGTCGTATCCGGCACGAACGATCCGGTCGCGTTGTACAACTTCTACACGACGATCATCGATATCGACGGAAGCAGTTCCACGCAAAGGGAATTTGCTCAACTTGGCGGCTACACGAGATATACGAAAGATCAGACCAGCGGTCTGACGATCAGTTCTTCTCCCGATACGGGAAGAACCGAGTTCAAAGGGATCACGACTAACCTGAACGACGTAAGCTTCGATAATACGGCTTCGGTCATCGCTTCTTACGAAGCTCCCGTCAGCAGCATCGCGGTCACGCTGGGAATCAAAGGTACACTGAGCCAGCGTTTGTTCTCCGTGAACTTCGGCGCTCCGGGAGGCACGTTCACCACGCCGGTCGTACAGCCGAACCCGCAATCTCCGACGATCAGCGCATCGATCGCAGACAATGAAGGAAAGCTGTCTCCGGAAGACGCGACGATCGATCTGAGCAAAGTCGCGATCAGCGGCACGACCGGCGCCGAACCGGGCCAAACGGTCAACCTCGTCGTCACCGATTCTTCGGGAGCTACGCATACTTACACCGCGCTCGTTCAGAGCGATAAGAAATACGCGACCGAAATCGATGTCACTTCGTTCCCGGCCGGAACGTTGAGCGTGTCGGCGAGCGTCGTGAACCAATTGGGCAACCCTTCGGTTCCGTACAAAGATCAATCGACGCTCTTGAAGCACCTGAATACGCCTATGCCGTCGGTGAACGGTACGACCGTAAGTTGGGCGGCCGTACCGAACGCCGATCATTACAGCGTGCAGGTCAAAGATCAGGACGGTAAGACGGTCTTCGGTCCGAACAACAACGGAACATCGACTTCGTTCGATGTGAGTACGTTGAACGGAAATAGTGGAAGCTATACCGTAAGCGTGCTGGCTGCGGGCATCACGCCGTACTTGAATTCCGAATGGACGCCTGGACAATCGGTGACGTATACGTCGCCGCTGGATCCGAAAGCCGAACCGGTCGTGGAGACAGCGCCGCAGTATGCGCCTCTTCAATTCTCGGCTTACGATTTCCAAAGCAGCTTCGGCAAACTGAACGGATCGCCGAACGGGGATAACCTGAGCGCGATCCGGATCGACAGCCTGCCTGACGCTTCCGCCGGAAGTCTGACGCTGAACGATATCGCCGTAACCGCCGGCCAAGAGATCAAGCTGGCTGATATCGGCAAGCTGCGATTCGTTCCGGCGGCAGAAGGTTTCTCCGGCTCCGCGCAGTTCGCGTGGAACGGCAAAGACGGCACGAAATACGCGGCTTCCGCGTCGAACGTGACGTTGAACGCCAACCATGCGCCGGTACTGTCGCCGATCGTGAAGGAGACGCCGAAGAACGTCGACGTTACGTTCAAGAATAGCGAATTCGAGGACGATGCGTATTCCGATGCCGACGGCCCTATGGCATCCATGTCGGCGGTTCGGATCGAATCGCTGCCGGAGACAGGAAAACTGATGCACGGCAGCCGTGAAGTCGAAGTCGGAGATACGATCGACGGCAACGATCTGGCCCGACTCACTTATGTCTGGCAGCCCGGCGTGACGGAAGCGTCTTTTACTTGGAACGCTACGGACGGCTATGAATACGCCAAAGTCGCCAGTACGGTCAAGATGACCGTCAACCTGCCGCCCGAGGCGGGAACGGTGCATCGCGACGCGCTGAGCGGCGCCAAGGTACCGTTCGGTCTGGGCGACTTCAACGCGTTCTATACGGACGCCGAAGGCGATGCGCTGCATCATATTATCGTCAACCTGCCGGCAGACTTCGCTTCGCAAGGTCAACTGAGCTACGGGCCTGCGGGATCGGAAACCGTGCTGACTCCGGGTACCCTTAACAACGTTCCGGCTTCGGCTTTGAACGAACTGGTCTTCGCGCCGAATCCGGAGCTTCAGAACGGAAGCACCGTAACGTTCCCGTGGACGGCCAACGACGGCAAGCAGAATTCGGAAACGGACGGCAAGGTCGAGATCGCGTTCAACGGCATCCCGTCGGCCGCTTCGAAGTTGGTCGACGTCGAAGAGGACGCGACATCGGTGCCGATCGTATTGAAAGGCACGGACAAAGAGACTGCGGAAGGTCTGTTGACTTATCAGATCGTAAACCAACCGACCCGCGGAACGCTTCAACCGCAGGACGGCGATGCAAGCGGCAGTCTCTACACGTACGTGCCGAACGGAAACTTCTTGGGTACGGACAGCTTCGACTTCATCGTAACGGATGAAGCGGGACAGGTCAGCCAATCCGCCAAGTTCACGATCCGTTTCAACAAGACGCTGAACGGATGGGTCGGCGAGACCGAAGGTTCGACTTCGACTGTATATGCCGTTCCGGGTCAAGCGCTGAAGCTGAACGCGAAGACTTCGCTGCTCGCGCAATCCGCGACGGCGACAGTGGACGGAGACGTCGTACAGTTGACGCTGGCCAACGTCGATACGTACGCGGCGGACGGTTATAAGCTGTGGGAGAAGACCAACTACATGCTGCCTGTCGATGCCGGTAAGGGCGAGCACACCGTTTCGTTTGATTCGAAAGGCGCGGAAGACAGCCCGCTGCCGGGCGAGAAGAACTTGACGGACAACGTCTTCAAGATTGCCGTGTACAAGATGGCTTTGACGGCGAATCCCGCTAAGATCATCGGCGACGGCATCTCCACGACCGAGCTCAAAGCGGTATTGACCGACGAGCAAGGTCAACCGGTCGTCGATTCCGAAGTGATCTTCTCGGTTCCTTCGGGCGAAGGTACGTTCGTCGGATCGGATCGCGTTCGTACGGACAGCAGCGGCGTCGCGAAAAAGACGTACCGTTCCGCCAAGATCACGTCCAATCAGGAGCAGCAGGTCGACGTATGGGCGGAGACGCTCGACGTCGCCAAAGGCATTCATGCCAAAGAAAAAATCACGGTCACGTTCCAACCGGCAACGATCAGCGGCGTCGTGACGCAAGGCGCGGATAACCGCAAAGTCGCCGGTGCCAGCGTACGCATCACCCTTGATCTCGACGGCGATCACGTGATTACGCCGGGCGTCGATTTCGACGAGACGGTCGTCACCGACGAGAACGGCGCATATTCGATCGCCGTGCCGGAAGGCGGCAGAACGTACACGATCGAAGTGATGCAGACGATTCTGATCGGCGGTACGCCGAAACAGATCTCGTACAAACAGACGGCCGAAGTCGGCCAGACGAACGGCACCAACCCGGAAAACTATAACTCGACCAAGACCGCGACCGGCATCGTGCTGCAGAAACAGCCGGACGGCGGAACGGGCGTGTTGTCCGCGGACATGGCCGCGAAAACGAAAGTTTACCTCAAGAACGCCGCGACCGGCGAATACGTGCAAGAAGGCGGACATCGCAAAGCGTTCCCGGCTCAAAACGACGGCGTCTTTTCCGCCGAAGGATTGTCGCTGGGCTCGTACACGATGGAAGTCGTATACGAAGTGCGCGCTAACGAAGAACTGGTCATCCAGCGCAACGAAGTCAACGTGGCCGCCGACGGAGAGATGAACATCTCCGAGACGCTCGTCGATCCGTACGGCGACATTACGGACGGCACGAACGGAGCGGCCGTCGAAGGCGCGCAAGTCACGCTGTATTACGCCAACACCGCGCGCAACGGCAGCAAAGGCGGCACGACCGTGACCCTGCCGGCTATTCCGGGATTCGCGCCGAACGACAACGCGAGCCCGGTACAGATGAGCGACGCGGCCGGCTTCTACGCGTACATGGTTTACCCGCATACCGACTATTATCTGGTCGTGAGCAAGAACGGGTACCAGACGTATACCAGCCCGACCATTCCGGTCGAGACCGATATCGTGCGCCATAACGTCAGCTTGCAGCGCGTATCGGCAAGCCCGGCACCGACGCCGGTTACGACCGGAACTCCGGCACCGGCACCTGCGGTCGATCTGAAACCTTCCGTTTCCATCAAACCGGATCGCAATCTGGTCGAAGAAGGTTCGACTTCGACGATCGTCGTCGATTACAAGCAGAACGGCTCGTCGACGCTGACCGGCGGCACGCTGACGGTCAAACTGCCGGCAGGCGTCGAAGTAACCGACGCGAACGGCGGCAAAGTCGAGAACGGTACGGTGACTTGGACCGTGGAAGCTCTGGCTTCCGGACAATCCGGCAGCCGCAAGCTTCAAGTCAAATGGCCGCAGCTCGCTCAAGCCGAGCAGGGCATGGAACTGACCGCTTCGTTCGCTTCGGGTTCCTTGCAAGCGGCGACGGCAAGCTCCAACGCCAAGATCCAAGTGTACTCCGGCCGCTTCGGCAGCTTGGAACACAAGCGTTACATTCTGGGTTATCCGGATCTTCAATTCAAGCCGACCCATAACCTGACGCGCGCGGAACTTGCGGCGATCACCGCACGTCTGACGGAGAACGTCTCCGCGAACGGCGGCGTCTCGTACAAAGACGTGCCGAAAACGCATTGGGCGGCCGATTATATCGCGATCGCCACGGCGCAAGGATACTTCAGCGGATACAGCGACGGCACGTTCCGTCCGGAAGCTCCGGTAACCCGCGCCGAACTGGCAGCCGTCATGGCGAAGTTCCTCGATCTGTCTTCCGCGCTCGGCGCGGACGGACATTTCTCGGATATTCAAGGCCATTGGGCCGCAGCGGCGATCGAGCAGCTCTACGACGGTCATTTCCTGAACGGTTACGTCGATTCGACGTTCCGTCCGAACAACCGGATCACGCGCGCCGAAGCGGTAACGATGATCAACCGCATGCTGTTCCGCGGACCTCTTACGGGTCTGGACGTGCAGTTCCCGGACGTGCCGGCGAACTATTGGGCCTTCGGGGACGTGCAGGAAGCGACGCAGTCGCACGAATCGACCCGCACGGCGGACGGCGAAGTTTGGGTCCGCACGCTGCAAGGCGAGATGCGTTAATCGTTGTTGATCGTGAACGTAAGCGAGGTTCGTCGGGGGGCGAATCGAGCGATCGGTCTCGATTGACGGCAAGCCGGCCGGCAAAACGGTCGGCAAAATGAAAAAGGCAAGTCCGAAGAACCGCCGTGCCTCGCGCACGGCGGTTTTTTCGTGCGCGACGGCTTCCGGCGAGCAAGAAGCACGCTTAGAAACATTGATCAAGAAAAGCGAATATCCAGAAGCTCGTAGCGGCTTTCGTCGAACCGATCTTTGCAGGCTCGGAAAGGACGGCCGCTGTCTACCACCGTCAGCCTGTTCAACGGAAGCTCGGGAACTTTCTCGACGTGGAGCCACTTTTTCGAATTCAACACTTCAAGCTCGCGAAGCCTAGGCAGAGCAGTCAGAGCCAAGGCGTCGATCGGGGCTTTGATGGCGTTCAGCAGCAGCGCTTCGAGGTTGTCCAGATGTCCGAGAGCGGCAAGGTCGAAAGTCCGGTCGGCTCCGATCAAGCCCAATGCTTTCAGTCCCGGCCGAACGCCGCTCAGCCATTCTCCGCTTCCGGCGTCTTCGACGACCAACACGTCCAGATTCGCGGCGCGGCCGGCCAGATCGCCGTTCCAGCGGCGGTCGAAACACAGATAGCGAAGCCGGGGCAGCACCTCTTCGATGCCTTCGAGCATGCGCGCGCAGTCCGACGAGCCGAAGTCGTTATGGATCGTCAGGCTGTCGAGCGCGGTCTCGCCGACGACGTTCCAATCGATCGTTCCGCCCTGCGGCTGCTCGTCGCTGTTCACGATCATCAGCTTGCGCAGGCTGCGCGGCAGATCGCCGGGCTCGAGCGCGGTCAGCATTGCCAGCGGCAGCATCAGAAAGTCGAGACGCGAACACTCTTTCAAAGCGGGAGGCAGACGGAAGCGTGCCGCCTGCATCTGCTTGAACGTAGGCATCAAGCGGACAGCGAGCGTATCCGGAGCGAAAGCGGGCTGCTTGCTCCAGCGGCGGCCGACGGCTCCGTATTGTTCGAAAACCTGACAATCGGCTGCGCTGCCGATGCAGACGTCATTTTCGTTCGCGACGCGGGTGTACGGATCGGATAAATGTTGAAATAAGCTTTTTTGCACCGGTATTCCTCCTTTTGCGGCAATCTCCATAAGTTGAGTATAACGAAAAAATAACGTCCGTGTCGGGGCATAGGAAGCATGCACGGGCAGGCGGATTCCTTTGCGACCGGAGTTGAAAAAGCGCCGTAAAGGGCGTACATTTAACGATAAATGAAACCGTATTCAATTTGACGAAGGAGCTGATCCCGTGTCCGTCCCGCCTGCTTATAACGCCGCTTCCGACGTCCGCAATCCGCAGCAGGTCCATCGTCTTGCCGATATGCCCGTCCATGATCCGTTTATTTTTGCCGACCGGAAAAGCGATATGTATTACCTGTACAGCGGAGCGTCCCCGCGCCTGAACGGCGTCGATCGCCACGGCGTGCTGTTCTACAAAAGCGCGGATTTGGAGGAATGGGAAGGCCCGTATGTCGCGTTCGCGATTCCCGACGGCGTCTGGGCCGATCCGCAGCACGGCGCTTGGGCGCCGGAAGTTCACGAATACCGAGGACAATACGCCTTGTTCGTGACGCTGCATAACGAAGACCGGACGCTCGAAGGCGATCCCGTGCAAGGCTACGCCCGGCATTGGCGGGGAACGGCGGTCGCGGTCAGCGATTCGCCGGAAGGACCGTTCAAACTGCTGAACGCCGACGGGCCGATCGTTTCGTCCGAGCAGATGACGCTCGACGGCACGCTGTATCTCGACGAAGGCGAAGCGCCGTGGCTGATCTACTGCCACGAATGGGTGCAGACGCTGGACGGCACGATCGAAGCGATCCGGCTGACCGACGATCTGTCGTCGACGATCGGAGATGCGATCGTGCTGCTGCGCGGTTCGGAAGCGCCGTGGTTGAAGCCGGCGTCCGAAGCGGGTTCCGCGGGCGAAGTGCCGACTTACGTGACCGACGGCTGCCAACTATACCGGACATCGGACGGAAGCCTGATCATGCTCTGGTCCAGCTACGAAGACGGCAGCTACGTGCAGACGAGCGCCCGTTCGGAGAGCGGAAGACTCGAAGGGCCGTGGACGCAGCTCGAACCGTTGGTCCGAGAAGACAGCGGTCACGGCATGCTGTTCCGAACGTTCGACCGCCGCTGGATGTTGGTGCTGCACCGTCCGTTCAAGATGCCCGATTCGCGCGCTTATCTGTACGAGATCCGGGACGCCGGAGATCGGTTCGAATTGGCGGATTGAGTCGAGATTCGGTTCGGAAAAAGGAGCAGCGAATATGAAGAAAAACCGGACGCAAAGCGGGGAGCCCCGCCTTGCGTCCGGTTTTTCTTTGTCCCGATATCGGCCCCGCGAATCTTCGTCCGATTCTTCTGGACGCGGCTTCTTCCGCGATCCGTTCCGGCGGTGCGAACCCGATAGAGTTAACGTTCTTCGTATCGACTCCGTAATCGATCTTCGACGCTCGATAAGTCCGAATATCCGCTTATTTTCGTGAGATTCGGCTTTTTCGAAGAAATAAGTCCAATATTCCTTTTAATATTTCGTTTTTGCATCACTTAGGCAGATTATGTTCGAAATAAGGGGATATATGGACTTATCGACGCATTAAGCCGGATCGGCGTCCGATTAAGGGGATTTACGGACTTATTCCGAACTGCGAGAAAGAATCCGACGGTCGACGAATCTTTTCAGACCAAACTACTTTCGGATGCCTCCGCTTTGCTTCTGCTCTCCGTTCTGCCTTCTGTCCACCCGCAGCCACAGGATGCCGCTGATCAGCGAATACGCCGCCACGAACAGGACGAAGATGCCGGCGGCGAGATTATCCAACATCAGAATGCCGGTGACGAGCATCACGGCGGCCAGCGCGAAACGAATCAGGGAACGTTTATATTTCATGAATCGGTCTCCTTTGACGATAAAAATTAAGATGTTCCCACTCCTACGCAGCTTCGCGGACAATCGTTTCAGGTAAAATAACGTAATCCGCTCGAAGCGATGGGATTTGATGCCGTTTTGGTTTATAGTAGACATAGACACGATATAGACATAGATTATTCGGAGTGGAGCCAGATTCTTGCAGCACCCGGGCAGAAAACCTGCTCTTTTTTTGGCAAATATACGAGACAAGGAAGGGTTTCTAATGAGCAGCGTACAAAACAAAACAGACGTCATCTTAATCGGGGCCGGAGTCATGAGCGCGACGCTCGGAACCTTGCTGAAAGAGCTGGCTCCGGACTGGGAGATCAAAACGTTCGAGAAGCTGGCGAGCGCCGGCGAAGAAAGTTCGAACGAATGGAACAACGCGGGCACGGGCCATGCGGCGCTGTGCGAATTGAATTATACGACCGAGAAACCGGACGGCTCGATCGATATCAGCAAAGCCGTCAATATCAACGAGCAGTTCCAATTGTCGCGGCAGTTCTGGGCGCATCTGGTGCAGCATGGATTGCTGAAAGACCCGCAGGCGTTTATCCGGCCGATCCCGCATATGAGCTGGGTTACGGGCGACAAAGACGTCGAATTTCTAAGCAAGCGATTTAAAGCGCTATCACAGAATCCACTGTTCCAAGGCATGGATTATACGGAAGATCACGGGCAGCTGCGCGAATGGATTCCGCTCATGATGAACGGCCGCGAAGGCGGCGAGCATGTAGCGGCGACCAAGATCGATTCCGGTACGGACGTGAATTTCGGAGCGCTGACGCGGCTGATGTTCGATCATCTGAAAACGAAAGGCGTCGAAGTGCATTACCGCCATGCGATCCGGGATATCAAGCGCGCTCCGGGCGGCGGCTGGCGGGTCAGAGTCCAAAATCTGGACAGCAACCGGGTCGAGACGCACGAAGCCAAATTCGTCTTTATCGGCGCGGGCGGCGGCAGTCTGCCTCTGCTTCAGAAGACGGGCATTCCGGAGTCCAAGCATATCGGCGGATTCCCGGTCAGCGGATTGTTCATGGTCTGCAAAAATCCGGAAATCGCCGAGAAACATCATGCGAAAGTCTACGGCAAAGCCAAACTCGGCGCGCCGCCGATGTCCGTGCCGCACTTGGACACCCGCTACATCGACGGCAAAAAAGCGCTGCTGTTCGGCCCGTTCGCGGGCTTCACGCCGAAGTTCCTGAAGACCGGCTCGAACATGGACCTGATCGGTTCGGTCAAGCCGAGCAATCTGCTGACGATGCTGGCCGCCGGAGCCAAAGAGATGGGCTTGACCAAATATTTGGTCCAACAGCTTATGCTCTCGAACGCTCAACGGATCGCCGAGCTGCGCGAGTTTATCCCGGAAGTGCGCGACGAAGATTGGGAAGTCGTGACGGCCGGTCAGCGCGTGCAGGTCATCAAAGATACGCCGCAGGGCAAAGGCACGCTGCAGTTCGGCACGGAAGTGGTCAGCGCCGCCGACGGTTCGGTCGCCGCGCTGCTCGGCGCATCGCCGGGCGCTTCGACGGCGGTCCACGTCATGCTCGAAGTGATGCAGCGCTGCTTCCCGCAGCAGATGCCGCAGTGGGAGCCGAAGATCCGCGAGATGATCCCGTCTTACGGCAAGAAGCTGTCCGAGCATCCGGAGCTGTTCCAGCAGATCTTCGACGCGACGGCCGACGCGCTCGGTCTGGAGAAGATCGCGGCCGTGCGGAGCTGAGGTCGGCTCAGACTTTTTGACGAAGCGACAGGCTTAACCGCGCAGACGTCCGGGCAGACGCGTCAACTGGCGATGAGTCGACTAGAGATGCGGCGGCAGCGGGCGCGTCGATCGGACAATATCGAAAGGCCGAGCATCGACAGGTTGTATCCGCAGCCTTCGCGTCGCTCATCGGCTCGCCGACAAGCGGAACGTCGAAATCTATCCAATCCAGCCGAAAGCGGAAAAATGCTGCATGAATCCATCATTTTTCCGCGATCTGAACCGAATCTCCTACAAATGTTGCAGCAATCCATCATTTTCGCGATCATCTGCCGGAAAAAGCAGAAAAGCGCATAAAATGATGGATGCTCGCAGCATTTTTTGGTTTGAGCTTGTCGATTCGGCGAAAATGATGGGAATTCGCAATATTTTATTCCGTAGTCGGTTCGATCGCGTTCGGCTCGATCATTCGCATGCGGTCTGCTCTATCCGCCCGCCGATCCGCGTCAACGCTTCTTCGGCCGTCAGCGCTTCTTCCGTCTGCCGGTCCATGTCTTTCAGACGCACCTGTCCCGCCGCCGCTTCGTCTTCGCCGACCAGAATCACGTAACGGATGCCTCGGGCAGCGGCTCCGGCGAGCGACTTTTTGAGTTTGCGTCCGCTCAGTTCCACGCTCGTGCGGACGCCTCCGGCGCGCAGCAGGCCGGCCGCAGCCAGAGCCGGAGCGGTCGCGCCGAAGATCGGAATCACGAGCGCTTGGGGCTGCGGCAGATCGATCTCGCGTTTCGCCAGCATCGCCATGATCGACTCCATGCCGAACGACAAGCCGACCGTCGGATACGGCAGGTCTTCGCGTCCGACCAACTGCCCGATGATCGAATCGTACCGTCCGCCGCCGCCGAGACTGGAAGCGAATTCTCCCGAAGCGTCGAAGATCTCGTAGACGGTTCCGGTGTAGAACGACAATCCCCGCGCCAGAAAAGGATCGAAGCGGCAGATCCCGTTTAGCCCGAGCGCTTCCAGCAGCCTGCCGAGCGCGCGCACTTCGCCGGCTCCGCCGCCGCCCGGCAAATCATAGCGTTCGGCCAGCGCTTCGACGCCGCGGTCCGCTTCGCCGAGATCCAGCAGCCGCAGCACGCCGCCGACGATCTCGGTTTCCAAGCCTTGATCGGACAGCTCGCGGCGAACCTCTTCGCGTCCGATCTTCGCGATCTTGTCGAGCGTCAAGATCACGGCGTTTCGCCGTTCTTCCGGTACGCCGATCGCGGCCAGCAGTTCGCCGAGAAAACGCCGATTGTTCCAGCGGATCACGACCGGAAGTTCCAGTCGGCGGAACGCTTCGGCGGCGAGCTGCATCAATTCCGCCTCGGCTTCGGGCCCGGCAACGCCGACCACGTCCGCGTCGCATTGCAGGAATTCGCGCAGGCGTCCTTTTTTGACCGGACCGTCGCGGAATACTTTGCCGATCTCGTAACGTTTGTAAGGCAGTTCGATGCCGGGATTCAAGGCGATCACTTTGGCAAAAGGAATCGTCAGATCGTAACGCAGTCCCAGCCGGCGCTCGCCTTGATCCGTCAGACGGTACATTTCTTTGACGATCTCGTCGCCGCCCGCGTACTTGGAGGTCAGCAGATCGAGTTCGTTCAGGATCGTCGAACTCATCTCGTCGAAGTCGTACAGCTCGAACAGAGTCCGCAGCGTGTTTTCGACTTTGCGCCGAATCGCCTGCTCGTTTCCGAAAAAATCATAAGTGCCTTTTACGTTTTGCATGGGGTTCATCCTCTCTGATTGCGGTATCGCGATTTCGAAATTCCGGCAGAAAACAAAAAACGCGCAGGACCCTGTGGTCCTGCGCGTTTGCTATGCCGCAGGAGGGCCAACGCGAAAAGCGTTAGCCCTCCTCTATGTTTTAAAAAGGAGTGCTAACGCTGTTTGTGATGATGAAGTTGAAAGGCCGCAAGACGGTAACGGAACATGGGCGCGCTCTCCTTCGGGCGAATTTCTGCTTCGGTTGATGACGATTATAGCCTTCCGCCCGCGATTGCGCAATCCCTTTCCGAAACACACGAAATGTTGCAATAATCTCGTATCTCCCGCAGGCCGGGATTGTTATATTGATCACAGCCGAAATGTAAACGCTTTATATGAAGAGGGGAGATCGAAAACATGAAGACCCGAAAACGAGTATGGCCGCTGTTGTTGTCCGTCGTGACGCTGCTCGGAACGCTGCCTTTCCACCCGGTTCAGGCGCAGGCCGATCCGGTTGATTCGCCGAGTGTTCCGCAGGTAATAAACGGAGGGTTTGAGACGGATCTCTGGAGCAACGACAGTTCATGGAACGTCACGAAAACCTCCGAGGAGGCCGATCCGCAGTGGTTTGCCTATAGTCAGGATGAATGGGTGCAGAAAAAGGAAGGCGACCATGCGTTCAAGTATTGGATCAAAGAATCGGCGCAAGAATCGCAGCAGATCAAGCTGTCTCAGAAGTTGAGCACGTTTCCTGCGGGACAGTACGAGTTGACTGCTGAATCGATGGGCGGCGCGGCGGCGGAAGCCGGGGAGGTCGCGCTATATGCCGGTACGGCGAAATCGGAAAACACGGCAACGACGGGATTCAACAACTGGACCAAGCTGACGTTGCCTTTTACGTTGAATGAGGCGACCGACTCGTTGGAGATCGGAGCGACGGTATCGGGAGCGGCGAAAGCTTGGGGTTATCTGGACGACGTCAAACTGACGCGAATCGGCGGAGACACCACTCAGCCCGTTCAAGCCGATATTTTCGTGCAAAAAGTGGACGGGTTAAGCGGCGACTTCATCAAAGGAGCAGACGTGTCCAGCGTGATCGCGCTCGAGAAAAGCGGCGTGGTGTTCCTCGACGAACAGGGAGCGCCGAAAGATCTGTTCACCTCGCTGAAAGAAGCGGGCGTCAACTATGTACGGGTGCGCATCTGGAACGATCCGTTTACGGCGGACGGCAAAGGCTACGGCGGAGGCGACAACGATCTTGCTGCCGCGGTTCAGATCGGGAAGCGGGCGACGGCTCAAGGCATGAAGCTGCTGGTCGATTTCCACTATTCCGATTTCTGGGCCGATCCGGCCAAGCAGCATACGCCGAAAGCGTGGCAGGGCTACACGGTCGATCAGAAAGGCGACGCGCTTTACGATTTCACGAAAAGCAGTCTCGAAGCGATGAAAGCGCAGCAGATCGATATCGGCATGGTGCAGGTGGGCAACGAGACCAACGGTGCTTTCGTAGGCGAAAAAGATTGGGATTCGATCGCGAAACTGTTCAATCGGGGCAGCGCCGCGGTTCGGGCCGTCGATCCTTCGATCCTCGTCGCGCTGCATTTTACCAATCCCGAGACGCCCGGCCGTTACGCCGATTACGCGCAGCAGTTGAAGCAGCGTAACGTCGATTACGACGTGTTCGCCAGTTCGTATTATCCGTTCTGGCACGGCACGCTGAACAATCTGACGAGCGTATTGAAGCAGGTCGCGGATTTTTCCGGCAAAAAGGTGATGGTGGCCGAGACGTCCTACGCGTATACGGTGGAAGACGGCGACGGACACGGCAATACCGCGCCCAAAGAATCCGGTCAGACGCTCGATTATCCGATCAGCGTGCAGGGGCAGGCGACTTCGGTGCGCAACGTGATCGACGCGGTCGCCAAAGTCGGCAGCGCGGGCATCGGCGTATTCTACTGGGAACCGGCTTGGCTCCCTGTAGGGCCGGCTTCGAACCTTGAAGAAAACAAAAAGCTGTGGGAACGCGACGGTTCGGGCTGGGCGGCCAGCTACGCGAACGAATACGATCCGGACGACGCGGGCAAATGGTACGGCGGCAGCGCGGTGGACAATCAGGCGCTGTTCACGTTCGACGGGCGTCCGCTGCCTTCGCTGAACGTATTCAAATACGTGGATACCGGAGCGATCGCACCGCTCAAAGTCGATACGATCCGTCCGGTGAGCCTCTCCGTCAATGCGGGCGATCCCGTATCGCTGCCGACGACCGTGGAGGCCGTCTACAATGACGGAAGCACCGCGGCTCTGAACGTCACGTGGGATCAGACGGCACTTCAACAGGCGATCGCAAGCGGAAGCGGCCGTCATGCGATTCCCGGATCCGTCGAAGGCGGGTATGCCGCGCAGGCGACGCTTACGATCCGTCCGGCGAATCTGCTGCGCAACGGAAGCTTCGAAGACGCGGACCGCGGCATGTGGAAGATCGCGTATCCGGAAGGCGTCGATGCGCATACCGATTACCAGAACAAAGCGGGAGATGCCAAAACGGGCCAATATTCGCTGCATTTCTATTCCGCGCAAGGCGTCGATTTCCGCGTCGAGCAGACGGTAACCGGACTCAAACCGGGTTATTACCGGTTGTCCATGGCGATTCAAGGCGGCGACGCGGCGAATAGCGATATGAAGCTGCTGGCGACGAGCGGAGGCAAAACGCGGGAAGCCGTAACCGGCGTCAAAGGCTGGGTTCAGTGGAACGAGCCTTCGATCTCCGAGATCCGCGTGGAAGACGGGACACTGACGGCCGCGGCTTCGATCCGGGCCAACGCCGGAGCTTGGGGCACGCTGGACGATTTCTACCTGACTTACGAAAAAGAGCTGGAACCGGTCGTGACGCCGCCTGCTGCGGGCGGCGGACAGAACGGCGGATCTTCCGGCAGCGAAGCGCCGTCGGTTCCGGCGGAAGCGGCTCCTGCGCCTGCGGGGCCGGCGACATCGCCTGTACCGACCGAGCCGGTTAAGCCGGAGCCGGGGCAAACGACGGCTCCGAACAGCGGCAGCGGCGAGAACGGTGCGCTTTCGCAGCCGTATATGCAGGGCTACCCGGACGGCACGTTCCGGCCGGGCCGAGCCGTGACGCGCGCGGAGCTGGCGTCGATGCTGCTGCGCCTGAGCAGCGCCGATTCGGCGGGCAGCGCCGCCGCCGATGTTCGCAGCGCGGCAGCGGGCGCGGATACCGCCGCAGGCAGCGGCTTCGCCGACGTGGCGGCCGATAGCTGGGCCGCCGAAGCCGTTCGCACCGCGAGCGAAGCGGGCTGGATGCGCGGCACGAGCGCCGAGACCTTCGGCGCGAACCGGCCCGTGACCCGGGCCGAACTGGCGGCGGTGCTGGCGCGTTGGAAAGCGCTCGGCACCCGAAGCGACGCTGCGCTCGGATCGGCGGGATTCACCGATACCGCCGGGCATTGGGCCGCGGGCGATATTGCCCGCGCGCGTCAGGCCGGCTATCTGCTCGGCCTGCCGGACGGCCGCTTCGAGCCGGACCGCGCCCTGAGCCGCGCCGAAGCCGCGGCGGTCTTCAACCGGGTCCTGGGCCGGACCCTGCCGGCTGCGCCGGACGCTTCGCGCTGGCCGGACGTGCCGGCCGGGCACTGGGCGCTCGCGGATATCGCGGCGGCGGCCGAATAAGCCGCCGCAGCTTGCGGGAAGAGACCGACGGATATTTCCCGTCGGTCTCTTATCCGTCCCAAAGAAGCCGCTCCCTCAGCCGGGAGCGGCTTTTTCATGCCAAAATGCTGCCTATATCCATCATTTTGGCGATTATCGGAACGCAAAGGGCATAATTGTTGCAGGAATCCATCATTTTCGGCCCGATCATCTCTATAATCGCTCGAAAGCCTAAAAATGATGGATTTTCGCAGCATTTTACCGATCAGATGCCGGTGTCGGCCCGAAACCATGGATTTTCGCAGCATTTTTGCGGAAAGAACGCGCGAATCTTGGCTGCTGCTTCCCTGAGTTCTTTTATCCAACGCGCATAAACTTATCGGAGCGCAGATTTTCCCATGTTCAGGCCTTCTTCCGCATTCGCTCGGCAAGCACGAACTCGAACGCCGACTCCGGACTCTGATCCCGGACCCTGACCCCGTCTTTATCGCGTCTTCACGTCGTCCGCATCGGTCGAATACGCCAATTCCTGCTGCGCGTCCAGTGCGGCGAGACGGTCCGTCAGCGCTTGGCGGATCTCGCGGTAGGCGTCGCTGCCGAGCGCCATGCGCAGCGGGCCTTCGCCCGCGTCGGAGCGTTCGAGGATCGCCTGCGCCATCTTCTCGGGATCGCCGACCACCATCCGGTTGAACGCTTCCGCATCGTCCATTCCGGGCACTTCGCCGCGCATCATGCGGGTGAACAAACCGGCTTCCTGCTCGCGGTAAGCGTCCATCGGCTCGCCGTATTTGGCGCTGCCGGTGATGAACGGCGTACGGATGCCGCCCGGCTCCACCATCGTGGACCGGATACCGAACGGAGCGGCTTCTTTGGCCAGCGCTTCGAACGCGCCTTCGATCGCCCATTTGCTCGAACAGTAGAATCCCATGCCCGGGATCGAATAATGGCCGGCCATGCTGGAGAGCTGGATCAGATGTCCGCGTCCTTGAGCGCGAAGGAAAGGCATCGCGGTCCGCATCACTTTGAACGAACCGAGCACGTTCGTGTCGAATTGATGCCGTATCTGCTCGTCGCTCGCTTCTTCGATCGCGCCGTACAAGCCGTAAGCGGCGTTATTGACGACGACGTCGATCGTACCCAGCTCGGCGAAAGCTTGCTGCACGACCTGTTCGATCTGCGGCACGTCCGTCAGATCCAGCTGCGCGATCCATAGGCGGTCGCCGTACCGCGTTTTCCATTCGTCGAGCGCGCCGGGACGGCGCACGGTAGCGGCGACCCGGTCGCCTCGTTCCAACAGCTTATGCGCCAGCGGCGTAGCGAGTCCGCCGGTCGCTCCGGTAATGAACCAAGTTTGCATCGTTGATCTCCTTCCGAGAATGAACTTCCGTTTCAGCTTAACGCGCGGTCCGGAAGTTCAGCCACGGCAGGCTGATAGGGGTAACGGGATTAACAGGCTGAACTTCGAACAAGAATCCGCCCCTACGGCACGGAGCGTTCTGCTAACTGTCGGCGAACGGTCTGCAATCGGTCTTTGGTCTCTTGGCGAACGATACACGGTCTTTCCGCGGTCTGCACTTAAGAAGATTCCTCGTCCGCTCTAAGCAGCTCGTTCAGAATCTGCTCCGTATCCGTTCCGACCTGCGGCACGAAGATCGTCCATACCAGATTCGGATCGTGGTCGACATGGCCGGCCGAATGGATCTCGAAGCGCAGTTCGCGTCCGTCCGGAAGGTTCATTCCGATCGGGAAGACCCGGTGATCTTTGACCTCGTACAGCTCCCAGCAGCGGCGGAAATCTTCGCTGACCCGGCTCAAATGTTCGAACCGTTTCAGGTAGCGGGGGTTCGACTTATTGCTCTCGAAAATGGTGCGCAGCCAAGCCGCGGTGTAACGGGCGAACGCTTCCCAATTCGCGATCCGTTTGCGACAATTTTCATTTTGGAAAATGAGATGCATGACATGCCGCTCGTTCTCCGGCATGCGCCCGAAATCGGCCAGCACCAGCTCCGCCGAGCGGTTCCAAGCCAGAATGTCCGTGCTGTCGTCCGTCATGAAGCACGGGTAGCGCATTTGTCCGGCGAGCGCCCTCAGGAGCGGCAGGTCGCTTCGCGTTTCGGAGACCGGCGCGGCGACCGGGCGAGGCTCCGCCAGCGAGAACAGATAGTTCTGTTCCGAATCGCTGAGCCGAAGCGCGCGCCCGATACTGCTCAGAATGTCCTGCGAAGGGTTCAGTTCTTTGCCTTGTTCCAGCCACGTATAATACGTGACGCTCATATTGGCCAGATAAGCGACTTCTTCCCGGCGCAGCCCGGGCGTGCGTCTTCGGCCGGGCAGCGGTTCGATGCCGCTGTCTTCCGGACGCAGACGCTGACGGCGCGAACGAATGAATTCGCCCAAAGCCGAAGAAGAGCGATAGGTCTTCATGAAGTTCCGCCTTTCGAATGGAATAGGATTGCTCTCATTGTAGGCGATAACGCTCGTCCGTACAAAAAGCCGCCTGCGCGGGGGAGGCGCAGACGGCTTTGCGGAGATCGGTGCGGGCGCGGGATATGCGTTCGCGACGCGGAAGAAGCAGGCCTGGGGTTCAGGGGTGGGGGAGAACGTCAACCTGCTTCGACCGACGACCGAGAAGTTCCCGTGATCCGCAACCGATGTCGTTACTCCTTGATCGGAAGAATGTGCATTTCGCCGTCGGACGGTTGGGTATCGATCGGATGCTTCAGCTTGCTCATGTAATCGATCGCGTTATACAGCATGACCGCGGCTTCGGCGCGCGTGATCTCTTCCTGCGGATGGAACTTCTTGTCCGCGCCGAGCGGAGCGATCTCCAGCGCGATCGCGAGCTGGGTCGAACCGAGTTTCTCGATATCGAACGAATCTTGGTCGGCGATTTCCGGCGCGATGATGTTGATCATCGGCAGGTTGCCCGCCGTTTTGAGCGCGTCGATCAGATAATCGACGTAGTCTTCGCGCGTGATCTTGGCCGCCGGATCGACGTTCGACGGGATGCTCGCGCCGCTGTTCGCGGTGTCGAGGAACGCCTGCGCGTACCAAGCGTCGTTCTTGACGGCCGGGAACAGGTCATGCGCCGTGCGGTTCGGGTTCGGGTCGCCGAGTTCCGTCGTCGACAAGCCCAGTCCGTTGGAGATGAACTGTACCGCCTGCGCCTGCGTGACCGAAGCGTTCGGCGCGAAAGCATTGGCGCTCACGCCTTTGACGATGCCTTTTTCCTGAAGCGATTGAATCTTTTCTTGACCGGCGACGTCTTTGAGATCTTTGAACGCGGTCGGCGCAGCGGCGAACATCGAACCGCCGAGCGAAGCGGCAAGGATCGAAGCGGACATCAAGGAAGCGGCGAATTTCTTTTTCATGGATAAAACCTCCTGAGGGGGATGGGATAGATTCGGGATTCGCATTTCGCTTTGTTTCTCTTCTGCCCCCACAGACGAAGCCTTTTCGAAAAAGGTTGCAACAAGCCGTTACTTTTCGCTATCGCGCGTCATCTAATCCATGTCGAACTGATGAAACACGGAGCATGCAAGCCGGGAATACGAATTACCGGGACAGGAAGGAGGCGACGATGATCGCAGCGCATCATGACCGGGTACGGGCGGCAGTCTGCCGAGCCGTATGAAGATGGACGGGATCGAGATCCAGCGGCTGGCCGCTCTGGCGAAGAACGGAGACGCCGAAGCTTTTTTGTCGCTCGCGGAAGCTTGGAAAGGTTCGATGTACCGCACGGCCCGCACGATATTAGGCAGCGACGCGGACTGCGCCGACGCTTTGCAGGAGACGATCCTCAAAGCGTACGGAGCGGTCGGGAAGCTCAAAAATCCGGCTTTTTTCAAAACGTGGCTCTACCGGATTCTGATTAACGAATGCAATACGATCCGGCGCAAACAGGCGCGAATCTCGCTGCCGGGCGTCATGCCCGAACCGGCGAAAGAAGACGAGGATTATCGCATGGTCGAGCTGAAAGAAGCGTTGGGCCGGCTCAAAGAACCGCTCCGGCTCGCCGTCGCGCTGGTGGATATGGAAGACATGAAGATTGCCGAAGCGGCGCGGGTGCTGGGCGTGAGCGAAGGCGCGTTGAAGATGAGACTCAAGCGAGGCCGCGCGCAGCTATGCGAATGGCTGGAACCGCCTAGGAAAGGGGAATCGGGTTATGAACGAGCCGAATATTAAGGAAAGACTGAAGCCTCGAAATTCGGATGCCGTACCGGAGATCGTGGAAGAACGATTGAACGAGACGTTTCGGCAGATTCGGCTGGAAGCGGCAGCTCGGGAAAAAGGCGATCTTCCGGCTGCGCTCGTCGGCGGACCGGCTCGTTCCGGGCGGCCGAAACGGACGGTGCGATTTACGGCATTCGGGACCGCTGTACTTCTGTTGATCGGTCTCGCGCTTGCCGGACTCAGTCTTCTGTCTCCGACTTTCGCACAGACGCTGCAGCGGTTCTCGGCACTCGGCACGATGTATAGCGACAAAGGAATGGAAGCTGCGGAACGAAAAGGATTGATCCAGTCGTACCCGTCTGATCTCGAATCGAACGAAGTACCGTTTGGCGTTCGCGGTATCATTTACGACGGAACGAGAGTTGTTTTCGATCTATACCGCAAAAAGTCGGAATCTGGCAATCGCGTTTCGGATGTCGGAAACCTCAGAAGATTGTCGTTATCTTATAAAGGCGAAGAGCTTTCTGGCTTTTATTCGCCGGTCAATGACGATACGAATGTGGTAACCTTTGACCGAATCGACGAAATCGATCCGCCCGAGCAATTCGAACTTACGTTACACATCTATACTACGAATAGCGAAATCCCTTATGAAGTGGGACTCCCGGTTGAGCTAAACACGTCAAATATCGTGATCGAGAAGCCGGAAATGCCGGCTGAGTTGAAGGATTGCGGTATCACCGTGGACAAAATAATCTTGACGCCGATCACGACGCAAGTCGTTTATCATTCTCCTTTCACTCTGGAATGGTCGGGTTGCGAGCTTCGCAGCGTGATCGACGAGCGCGGGGTGGAAACCTTCGTAATCGGCGGGTACAGAGATCCTCTGCCGGGAAATAAACAATTTCTGACGTCCTATGCGTTCGAACCTACCCAAGAAGGCGATCAGGAAGTCACTTTACGCTTCAATGTCACGAAGGAATCGAAGCGGCTCCGAACGATCGACATGACCGTGCCGATTCCGGCAGCCGATCTTTCTTCTCCATCCGAATAAACATCCTTTAAGGCCGCTTCCGCGCAGGAAGTGGCCTTTCGCCGCGCCTTCCTCTAAGATAAGAGAAAAGCTCCCGCATTCCGATTTTCCATATCCGTAAGGAGGAATCTTTCATGACTTCGCATCAACCGGACGGCCTGTTCGATCCCGTAGAACTGCCGCCCGACAAACAGCTCAAAGTCGACGCTTACCGCATCCTCAACCGCTACGCCGTCAAAGGGCAGACCGTGTTCGCGGGATCGTCGCTGATGGAATTTTTCCCGATTCTCGAATTGCAGCAGGCTTCCGGCCGATCGTTTATCGCGTACAATCGCGGCGTCGCCGGGTTCGTTACGCGAGAGCTGGCCGCTTCGCTCGAAGAATGCGTACTGGAGCTGGAACCCGCGCGTTTGTTCATCAATATCGGCAGCAACGACATGAACGAACCGGAGTATACGCCGGAAGCGCTGATCGGGCGGTACGAGCTTATCTTGAACCGGATCAAGGAACGTCTGCCGGACTGCCGGATCTTTACGATGGCCTATTATCCGGTCAATGCCGAAGCGGAGTTTCCCGGCGTCGATCCGGCGGGAGCGAAAGAGTTTTTCTCCAGACGCAACAATACGACGATTCCGCGCGCGAACGCGGCGGTCGAAGAGATGGCGACAAGACTCGGCGTGGCGTACATCGACGTCAACGACGGATTGACCGACGAAAACGGCAATCTGAACGCCGACTACTGCTGGGACGGCATTCATCTATTCGCGAACGGCTATAAGGTCGTGTGGGACAATTTGCAGCGACATTTGTAAGGAAGACAAGCCGGATCAGGCGGAGGAATGGCCATGAAGGAAAAGCTGGATTTTTATTTGCGTCGGTTTACCACGTTGGAGGACGATCGGCGCGCGGCAATCTTAAAAGAGTTAACCGTTAGGCCATATGAAAAAGGAACTTTGCTGGTAAGGCAGGGTGAGCGGACTTCGGCCTGTTATTTTGTGCTGGCAGGGTGCTTGCGGCAATATGCGGTCGACGAGGAAGGACACGAACATACTTCGGGATTCTATACCGAAGATCAGGCGGCTGCCGGATTCAAACGTTACGGCGTGGATGAAGGCTCGCCTTGGTCTCTGGTTTGCGTAGAAGATTGTACGTTGGTCGTAGGCGATCTGGCGGCGGAACGCGAAATGTTCGACAAGCATTCGCAGTTAGAGTCCATGGTGCGCAGAATGGTGGAAGAATATCTGGGCCGCGTGCAGCGGGAATTCGCCGCTTTTGCTTGCGCGACGCCGGAGCAGCGATATCGAACGCTGCTCCGGGAACGCCCCGGCTTGGCGGAACGCGTGCCGCAGCACCAGTTGGCCAGCTATCTAGGCATGACGCCGGAATCGCTCAGTCGGATCAAGAAGAGAACGATTCTGACTTGAATCGTGGACTTAGGTTGGGCGGTCAGGCCGCCTGACTGGTCGCGAGATCCCCCTGTCGGCGTCCGCCTCGGGCAATCAGCCAGACGGCTAGGGCAAGCTCGCCGGCCGCCATCGGAAGGCTCAATATCGTTTCCGGCAGATCCACGAACGAACTGCTGCCCGGCAGGATCATTTTGCACAGATGGATCATCAAGTAGGAGACGCCCGCGAGTTGAAGCAGAACGCCGATCCAGCGGGCCGCCCGGGCTGTTCGAGCCATTCGAACCATCAAGAAGCCGATGACGAGCAGATGAATTCCGAAGAGCACAAGTCCCGCAGACCAGACGAATTCGAACGTGCGCAGCGGCAGCATGACCGAATCCGCTCCGCCGCCTGCCGCCGCGTTCTCCGCGGCGAACAAGGCCGAAGCCAAGAACGACAATGCCGTTCCGAGCAGCGCGGCGTAGGCCAGACGCAGCCAGGCGCCGAGCAGCGACAAGCCGTTGTTCACAGGCTCGAAGAAGCGGTACAACCCCCAGGCGGCGATGACGTCGCATGCCAGAATCAGCAGCCAGCTTAGAATTTCCGTGCGAAACAAGGCCGCGTGCGCGCCGAGATTCGCCGCCGTAACGGCAGGATCGTTCGGAACGATCAGCCGACCGTGCACAAATCCGTAACCGTAAGCCGCAGCCGCGGCCATGACCAGCAGCGAAACTCCCGAAGCGATCGCCGAGCCTCGGCGGGTTTGGCTTGTTATCATGTCTATCTTCATGAGTGACTCCCTCCCTATACGAATGAATATAGTTCTATTGTAGAAGGGCGGGAGGATCCTCGCCTTGACTTAAGTCAAGAGAATATGCACATGCCGGGCAGCTTTTCTTTTCGTTTGTTTCATTTTCGCGCAGAAGGTTCTTTTACATACATACGTGTCGGGATCGGCACCATGAAAGGAGAATCTTCCGATGTTGATCGCTTTTTCCGCCGCTCTGCTGCTCGCCGCTTTGCTGTCTCTGACGGTTCGGATGCCTGCGGTCAAGACGGCTTCGGGCGCAAGCGTGATGGCGTTCGCGATCGCGACGCAGGGCGTCGTCGTCCATTTCGCGGGCAAAGGTTCGACGGCGGCGTCGGCGTTCTCGGCGTTTGCGCTGCTGCTCTGGCTGTTTCTGCTGGCCGCTTATCTGGGTTCGGTACGGGACGGCAGCTTCAAGAAGCGCCACTGGGACGATCCTGTCGGAAGACTGGCGATCGGAACTTGGGTGGCCGGCACTGCGTCCGCGCTGACGGCGGCTCATTTGAATTTTCCGCAGCTTCATCCCGCGTTGGTCGTGCTCGGCATCTTGAACGTCGGCCTGCTGATCTTCTATCTGTTCGCGGCATCATTGTCGGCGGGCGAGATCGCGGGCAGGAAGCTTCAAGGCAAACTGCACGGCGTTATTCTGCTCACGACGGTCGCTCTGCAATCGGTAGCGCTGCTGCTGCACGAGCTGTTCGGCGCCAAAGAGTACATGATCTACCGCGTATTGATTCTGCTGGGCATCCTGTTCTACGTCGCCGGATTCGCGCTGCTCGTTCTCCGCTACCGCCGCCGCGATTGGTCGCTGACGGACGACTGGCCGGAAACGAACTGCATCCTCTACGGCGCGGTCGCGATCACCGGCGCGGCCGCGTTGAAGTCGTCCGTGTTTCCGGACGGCGTGTTGCTCGGCATGTGGATCTTCGCGCTGCTGCTTCTGCTGCTGGTCGAGAGCATGGAGATCGTGCGGGGCGTGCAGCGTATCCGTAAATACGGATGGGGCCGAGGCATCGGCGTCTACGCGCCGGCTCAATGGTCGAGACTGTTCACGCTCGGCATGTTCTATTTCTTCACTCAGCAGGGCGAGCGGATCTTCCCCGGCGAAGCCGGTTCGGCTCTGCGAGAACTGCGTCAGTGGATCTTGAACGGCGGGGCTTGGGTAATTGCGGTGCTGCTCGCGGCGGAGGTCGTGTTGTGGATGATACGCGTTCTGAAAAAAGGGTCCTCGGATCGCGCACATTCTTCTTGAAATCTATGGATGAAAATGTGCATAAACATACATTTTCAACCGCAAAAAGAGTATGATGAAGCCATCGGCTTTTTATCCTACCAGAGAAGAAAACGGAGAGATGACCCTATGACCCGATTCGAATGTGATTACACCCAAGGCGCGCACCCGCGCATCATGCAGCGCCTGATGGAGACCAATATGGAACAGACGTCCGGCTACGGCACGGACGAATACTGCGAACGCGCCCGCGATCTGATCCGCAGCGCTTGCGAAGCGCCGGAAGCGGCCGTGCATTTTCTGGTCGGCGGCACGCAGACCAATACGACCGTGATCGCGGCGCTGCTGCGCCCGCATCAAGGCGTACTGTCCGCGGAGACGGGACATATCGCCGGCCACGAGACCGGCGCGATCGAAGCGACCGGCCATAAAGTGCTGACGCTGCCGAGCGGCGACGGCAAGATCACGGCGGAGCAGGTGCGCCGCGCGTACGACGACCATTGGAACGACGCGACGCACGAACATATCGCGCAGCCGGGCATGGTCTATATCTCGCAGTCGACCGAGAACGGCACGGTCTACAGCCTCGCCGAACTGGAAGCGCTGAGCGCGGTCTGCCGAGAGTTGTCGCTGCCGCTGTTCGTCGACGGCGCGCGGCTCGGGTATGCGCTGGCGGCCGAAGGCAGCGACGTGACGCTGGCGGATCTCGCCCGTTTGACCGACGTGTTCTACATCGGCGGAACGAAAGTCGGCGCGCTGATGGGCGAAGCGGTCGTGATCTTGAACGAAGCGCTCAAACGCGATTTCCGTTATCTGATCAAGCAGCGCGGCGGCATGCTGGCCAAAGGGCGTCTGCTCGGCATCCAATTCGAGACGCTGTTCGAAGACGGACTGTATATGGAAGTGTCGCGGAGCGCGGTATCGCTTGCGATCAAGCTGCGCGACGCGCTGTCGGGCATGGGCTTCGGCTTCCTGCACGAATCGCCGACCAACCAGCAGTTCCCGATTCTGCCGAACGATCTGCTCAAGCGCATAAGCGAGAAGCATACGTTTTCGACTTGGGCCAAGATCGACGAAGAACGCACGGCGGTCCGTTTCTGCACGAGCTGGGGAACGACGGAGGCGGAGATCGACGGGTTGATCGCGGATCTCGCCGCCGCCAAGTAAGGCAGACCGAGGGAAGCGAACATGATTTACCGCGTAAAATAAAGGGCTGTGGTATAGTAGAGCTGACATCCCATACCTTTTGTGATCGAAGGAGAACGGCATGACAGAACTAGTCTACAAGCAGATCGTGGACGACCTGAAACGCAAGATTCTGGACGGTCGTTACGCGGATATGCGGCTTCCGGACGAACGCAGTCTCAGCGAGTCGTACGAGGTCAGCCGCAGCTCGGTGAAGCGCGCGCTGACGAAGATGGAGAGCGAAGGCATCATTTTCAAGAAGCGCGGTTCCGGTACCTTCATCAACCCGCTGTATCTCAAAAACGAATCGGTCTTCAACTACGCGGGCTCCAATCTCGGCGTCACCGACAACTTCCATATGCACGGCAAAAAGCCGGGGATCAAAGTGCTCAGTTTCGAAGTGGTCCCGCCGACGGAAGAACTCCAGCGCGATTTGTTTTTGGAGCGGCACGACTTCGTCTACAAAATCGTGCGTCTGCGGCTGTTCGACGAAGAGCCGTTCATGATCGAGACGGGCTATATTCCGATCAAGATCGTGCAGAACTTGAACGAGAGCATTATCGAAGGATCGATCTTCAACTATCTTCAGGACGCGCACAATATGGCCGTGACCAAGTCGTTCTTGTCGATCTTCGCCGAACCGTCGAACCCGGAAGACCGGGAACTTCTGCGTCTCGCGGAACACGAGCCGGTCGGGATCATGGAGGGCATTTTCTTCCTCGATAACGGAACGCCGTTCGAATTTTCGCATATGCGGCTGCATTACAAATACCTCAAATTCAACACGTTCGTGTCCGTTCAATAAGCTCCACGATCAAGCAGGTCGGTCCAGTACCTTGTCAACGCAAGTTGAAAGGGTCTTATCCGGCCTGTTTTTTTGCGTTCCCGTTTATTTAAAACTTAATCCGTTCAAGGCTTGTTCATCTTTTTATAAAATTGGACCGGTTCAATTCTAAAATAGGTTGAATTAATTCGACAAAAGAGTAATATCAATTGTGAAAAAAGGAACGTAGTCGAAGCGCAAGCCGCTCAAAAACAAAGAATGGAAGTGGAGAGAATGGGAGTACCTACGCTGGAAGTGGATTATTCGTCGAAAACGTATCTGAACAAACTCGATGCCTATTGGCGCGCGACCAATTATATCTCGGTAGGGCAGTTGTACCTGAAAGACAATCCGCTGCTCAAAAGACCGCTGCAAGCCGATGACGTCAAGATCAAACCGATCGGCCACTGGGGCACGATTCCGGGTCAGAACTTTATCTATGCCCACCTGAACCGCGTCATCGTGAAATACGATCTGGACATGTTCTATGTCGAAGGCCCGGGACACGGCGGCCAAGTCATGGTCTCGAACTCTTACTTAGACGGCAGCTATACCGAGATTTATCCGCAGATCACGCAAGACGAAGACGGCATGAAAAAGCTGTTCAAACAGTTCTCCTTCCCGGGCGGCGTCGCTTCCCATGCCGCGCCGGAAACGCCGGGATCGATCCATGAAGGCGGCGAACTGGGCTACTCCCTTTCCCATGGCGCGGGCGCCGTGCTCGACCATCCGAACCTGATCGCCGCGGTCGTCGTCGGCGACGGCGAAGCCGAGACCGGCCCGCTGGCCGCTTCGTGGTTCGCGAACCGTTTCCTGAACCCGATCACGGACGGAGCGGTCCTGCCGATCCTCCACCTGAACGGCTTCAAGATCAGCAATCCGACGATCTTGTCCCGTCAGAGCAACGAAGAACTGACTTCGTATTTCCGCGGCATGGGCTGGGAACCGTTCTTCGTCGAAGGCGAAGATCCGGAGAAGATGCACCCGCTGATGGCCGAGAAACTCGACGCGATCATCGAACGCATCTCGTCGATCCAACGCAGCGCCCGCGAAAATAACGAAGCGTACCGTCCGATGTGGCCGATGCTGATCTTCCGTACGCCGAAAGGTTGGACAGGTCCGGCTCAGTGGGACGGCGTGCCGAACGAAGGCTCGTTCCGCGCTCACCAAGTGCCGATTCCGGTCGACCGACACCATATGCAGCATGCTCCGGCGCTTCTGAACTGGCTGAACAGCTACCGTCCGGAAGAATGCTTCGAAGAAGACGGCAGCCTGAAGGCCGAACTGGCCGAGATCCTGCCGAAAGGCGACCGCCGCATGGGCATGAATCCGGTGACCAACGCCGGACACCTGATCAAAGACCTGAAGCTGCCGGACTTCCGCAAATATGCGCTGGACAATTCCAAGCCGGGCGAAGTGATCGCGCAGGATATGTCGGTCCTCGGCAAATACGTCCGCGACGTCGTGCTGCTGAACGAAAATAATCGCAACTTCCGCGTGTTCGGACCGGACGAAACGATGTCCAACCGCTTGGCGCCGGTATTCGAAGTGACCAAACGTCAATGGCTGGACGCGATTCATGAGCCGCAGGACGAATTCTTGGCTTCGTACGGCCGGGTCATCGACTCGCAGCTGTCCGAGCACCAAGCGGAAGGCATGCTGGAAGGCTACGTCCTGACCGGTCGCCACGGCTTCTTCGCCAGCTACGAAGCATTCCTGCGCGTGGTCGATTCCATGCTGACCCAGCATTTCAAATGGCTGCGCAAAGCGACGGATCAAGGCTGGAGAGCCGATATTCCTTCCTTGAACGTGGTGGCGACTTCGACCGTGTTCCAACAGGACCATAACGGCTACACGCACCAAGATCCGGGGCTGCTCGGGCACTTGGCCGACAAGAAACCGGAATTCATCCGCGAATATCTGCCGGCCGACGCGAATACGCTGCTGGCGGTATTCGATACCGTCTTGAACGACCGTCAGAAGATCAACCTGATCGTCTCGTCCAAACACCCGCGTCCGCAGTGGTTCAGCGCCGACGAAGCGTACGAGCTGGTCGATAAAGGCCTGAAGATCATCGATTGGGCGAGCACGGCTCAAGCGGGCGAAGAACCGGATCTGGTCGTCGCTTCGTCCGGTACGGAACCGACGATGGAAGCGCTGGCCGCCATCTCGATCTTGAACGAACGCATGCCGGAACTGAAAATCCGCTATATCAACGTCGTGGATCTGCTGAAACTGCGCAGCCAAAAGCTCGATCCGCGCGGTCTGTCCGACGACGAGTTCGACGCGTTCTTCACCCGAGACAAACCGGTGGTCTTCGCGTTCCACGGCTACGAAGGATTGATCAAAGACTTGTTCTTCGATCGCCATAACCATAATCTGCGCGTGCACGGCTACCGCGAGAACGGCGATATCACCACTCCGTTCGATATGCGCGTGCTGAACCGGATGGACCGTTTCGATCTGGCGAAATCGGCGGCCCTGAGCCTGCCGAACGCCGGCGAACATGCGGCATTCGCCGCCGAGATGGACGCCGTGATCGCGAAGCACCACCGCTTTATCCGCGAAGAAGGCATCGACCTGCCGGAAGTGGAAAGCTGGAAATGGACGGGATTGAAGAAATAAGGAGATAAGCATCGCGTTTTCGCGTCGCATCAGAGAATAAAAGACCAAGCTCGGAATCGGTATACGCCGGTTCCGGGCTTTTTTGCGTGTCGTACGGCGCGGCTGTCGGCTCGAAGTGCCCGATCGAGAACTCGCTAAGTGGCGGGACGGTTGGGTAAAAACCCCCTGTAAGGCAAATCCCCAGACAAAGAAGACGATTCGACGATCCGTCACCTTGATCGATCCTATTCGTCAAAGAGGAGAGTGAGAGAACCGTGAAACCGCAAACCGCAAGATCCGAACAAACGCATGATTATTCGTCGCCCGCTTACCTGAACAAGCTGGACGCGTATTGGCGCGCCGCCAACTATTTGTCGGTCGGACAGATCTATCTTAAGAACAATCCGCTGCTGAGAAGGCCGCTGGAGGAAGAAGACGTGAAATACCATCCGATCGGCCATTGGGGAACCGTGCCGGGGCAGAACTTCATTTACGCGCACCTGAACCGCGTCATCGGCAAATACGATCTGAACATGTTCTACATCGAAGGCCCCGGTCACGGCGGACAGGTGATGGTCTCCAATGCGTATCTGGACGGCAGCTATACCGAGATCTATCCGGAGATCACGCAGGACGAAGCCGGGATGCGTAAGCTGTTCAAACAGTTTTCGTTTCCGGGAGGGGTCGCTTCGCACGCCGCGCCGGAGACGCCCGGGTCGATCCACGAAGGCGGGGAACTCGGCTACTCGTTGTCGCACGGCGTCGGAACGATTCTCGACAACCCGGACTTGATCGCCGCGGTCGTGATCGGGGACGGCGAAGCGGAGACCGGGCCGCTGGCGGCTTCGTGGTTCTCCAACCGTTTTATCAATCCGATCCACGACGGAGCGGTACTGCCGATCGTGCATATCAACGGATTCAAGATCAGCAACCCGACGGTCTTCGGCAGACAGACCGACGAGGAGCTGGAGCAGTACTTCCGCGGACTGGGTTGGGAGCCGCTGTTCGTCGAAGGCGACGACCCGGCGCTCATGCATCCGAAGATGGCGGGCGTGCTGGATACGGCGGTCGAGCGGATTCGGAATATTCAGCAGTATGCCCGCGAAGAACAAGATCCGTCGCGCCCGATCTGGCCGGTCGTTTTGCTGCGTACGCCCAAAGGCTGGACGGGACCGCAGGAATGGGACGGCCAAACGATCGAAGGTTCGTTCCGCGCCCACCAAGTGCCGATTCCGGCGGACCGCGAGCATATGCAGTACACGCCCGCGCTGACCGAATGGATGAACAGCTATCGGCCTCAGGAGCTTTTTGACGAACAAGGCGCGCTGCGAAAAGAAATCGCGGAGATTCTGCCTCAAGCACAGCGCCGGATGGCGATGAACCCCGTGACGAACGGAGGCAAGCTGGTCCGCGACCTCAAACTGCCGAATTCGTCGGATTACGCGGTCAAGATCGACAAGCCCGGCGCGCGGGACGATCAGGACATGCACGTGCTCGGCGAATACGTCCGCGACGTGATGAAGCTGAACGAAGAAAGCCGCAATTTCCGCATCTTCGGTCCCGACGAGACGATGTCCAATCGATTGTCGCCGGTGTTCGAGGTCACGAAGCGGCAGTGGGTGGCGAAGATCGACGAGGTCAACGACGAATACATGGCGCATGCAGGCCGGGTCATCGACTCGCAGCTGTCCGAGCATCAGGCGGAAGGCATGCTGGAAGGGTACGTGCTGAGCGGCCGCCACGGTTTCTTCGCCAGCTACGAAGCGTTCCTGCGCGTGGTCGATTCGATGATCACCCAGCATTTCAAATGGATGCGCAAAGCGTCCGACCAGCCGTGGCGCGCGGATATTCCGTCGCTGAACCTGATCAGCTCGTCGACCGTGTTCCAGCAGGATCATAACGGCTACACGCATCAAGACCCCGGCATTCTGACCCATCTGGCGGACAAGAAAGCCGAGTTTATCCGCGAGTATCTGCCCGCCGACGCCAATACGCTGCTGGCCGTGTTCGGGAAGATCATGAACGACCGCCAGCGGATCAACGTCGTCATCTCGTCCAAGCATCCGCGTCCGCAGTGGTTCGGCATGGAGGAAGCAGAGGAGCTGGTGGAAAAAGGGCTTAAGATCGTCGATTGGGCCAGCACGGCGAAAAGCGGAGAGGAACCGGATATCGTGATCGCGGCTTCGGGTACGGAACCGACGGTAGAAGCGCTGGCGGCGATCCAGATTCTCCATAAACGGCTGCCGGAATTGAAGATCCGCTGCGTCAACGTGGTCGATCTGCTGCGTCTGCGTCATGCCAAACGTGATCCGCGCGGGCTGACGGACGAAGAGTTCGATGCCTTTTTCACCGTCAATAAGCCGATCGTCTTCGCGTTCCACGGCTACGAAGGTCTGCTCAAAGATCTGTTCTTCGACCGCGCCAACCGCGATCTGCACGTGCACGGCTACCGGGAGAACGGCGATATCACCACTCCGTTCGACATGCGCGTGCTGAATCAGATGGACCGGTTCAGCATCGCGAAAGAAGCGGTCATGAGCCTGCCGCATGCGGAACGCCACGCCGACATCGCGCGCGAAATGGACGAGATGCTGGACAAGCATACGCGCTATATCCGGGAAGAAGGCCGCGACCTGCCGGAAGTGACCGAATGGCGCTGGGAAGGGTTGAAGTAGGAAACGGATCGGGCAAAATCGCCGAAATCAAGATCGTCTGTAAAAAGGCGGTCTTTTTTCGGTTTGCTCAGGTAAAAACGAGAGTCGAGCATGAAAACTTTTTTGCGAAAATACTGGAATAATCGTTCCGAAAAGAGTATACTTGCTTCAACGACGAACGAAGAAAGGAGAAACCGGACATGGCACGGACCAAAGAGTTCGATCGCGCACAAGTGCTGCACAAAGCGATGCTGGTCTTCTGGGAAAAAGGCTACGACGGCACAAGCATGGCGGATCTGCTGGAAGCGATGGGCATCAGCCGGTCGAGCATGTACGAGACGTTTACCGACAAGCACGCGCTCTATCTCGAAGCGGCGCAGCTGTACCGGCGCAACAGCCAAGAGAAGCGGCGCTTCCTGCTGGAAGCGGAGTCGGCCAGAGAAGGCATCCGGCAGTATTTCGAACGCCATATCGACGGATCGTTCCGCGAAGATACCCCGATGGGCTGTCTGGTCACGAATACGATCGTAAACGTCGATTCGCCGGAAGACGAGATCAACGTATTGATGCGAACCCATTTCGAAGAACTCGGCATAGCGTTTCGCGAGCTGCTCAAGCGCGGACAAGAATCGGGCGAAATCGCGGCGGATCGGAATATCGACGATCTGGCATATATGCTGCTGACGATCAATCACGGCATCAACGTCGCGGCGAAACTGAACAACGGGCGCGAGCGAGCGGAATCGATGATTCGTACGGTGATCGGCATGCTGTAAAAAGGACAGGATGCCGGAGCCGCATTTTTTTGGACATTTCGGAACGATCGTTCCGAAACGGGCGGGTTTATTGAACGAAATAGAGCGAAATCGGAAAAATCAATGTTCAAGGAGAGTGAACGAAGATGAAAAGCAACGTAAACGGCAAAACGCAAGCAAGAATCCACGGAGGCGGAATCTCACCGGAACGCGCAGGCGGCGCAAGCAGGGGAGCGACGGCGAACGGCGCTTCGAACGCGCAGCCGCAGGGCGAAATTCCCGGCGGGCTGCTGCTCTTCCTCGCGGCGGCCTGCGGCATCATCGTCGCCAATCTGTATTATGCGCAGCCTCTGGTCGAACCGATCCGCCAAGCGATCGGATTATCCGCCGGTTCGGCCGGCCTGATCGTCACGCTGACGCAGATCGGCTACGCCGCCGGCCTGCTGCTGCTCGTGCCGCTCGGCGACATTTTGGAAAACCGCAAGCTGGTCGGCGTGCTGCTGCTGTTTACGGTATTGGCGCTGGCATTGTCCGCCGTGGCGGGCAGCGCGCCGCTGTTCCTGCTGGCCGCGCTGCTGATCGGACTCGGTTCGGTCGCCGCGCAGATTCTTGTTCCTTACGCTTCGCATCTGGCTTCGGACGAATCGCGGGGGCAGGTCGTCGGCAACGTCATGAGCGGTCTGCTGCTCGGCATCATGCTGGCCCGCCCGATCGCCAGCCTGCTCGCCGGTTGGCTCGGCTGGCGTTCGATCTTCGTCGTCTCGGCCGTGCTGATCCTCCTCTTGGCGCTCGTGCTGCTGCGCGCTCTGCCTAAACGGCATCCGGAGTCCGGCATGACTTATCCGCAGCTGCTCGGCTCGATGCGCCGTCTGCTGGTCTCGACTCCGATCCTGCGCCGCCGCGCGGTATACCACGCGCTGCTGTTCGCTTCGTTCAGCCTGTTCTGGACCACGGCCCCGCTGCTGCTGGGCAGCCCGGCCTTCGACTTCACCCAGACGGGCATCGCCGTCTTCGCCCTCGTCGGGGTGGCCGGCGCAGCGGCCGCTCCGATCGCCGGCCGCTTGGCCGACCGCGGACGGAGCTACGGCGCCACGGGCCTTGCGCTGGCGCTGGTGGCGGCATCGGCGCTGCTGCCGATGTTCGTGCACGCCGGCTCGGTTCTCGCCGTCGCTCTAATGACGGCCGCCGCGATCTTCCTCGATCTCGGCGTCTCGGCGAACCTGGTGCTCAGCCAGCGAGCCATCTTCTCGCTCGGCGCCGAAGCGCGCAGCCGCCTGAACGGGCTGTTCATGGCGATCTTCTTCTTCGGCGGAGCCGCCGGTTCGGCGATCGGCGGCTGGGCTTACGCCGCCGGCGGTTGGCGGCTGGCGATGATCATCGGCGCGGCGCTGCCGCTGCTGGCGCTCGTATACTACGCGACGGAAGGCCGGGCGGAGCGCCGGCTGGAGCGCGTGAGCGAGATGCGCTCGGGCGCGAAGCGCTGAACAACAACCGGCCCGCTAACGGAAACCTATGACCGTTAACGGACCGCTGCTCGCCCCGAAAAGCCGTCTGCCTCGCGATCGGGGCAGACGGCTCTTTTCATTCGCTCACCGAAGGCTCGTACACCCGGCTCATCTTCTCTTCCAGCCGTTCTTTCGCCGCCGGCCATTCCGTATCCAGAATGCTGTAAAATATATTGTCGTGCATCGGCCCGCCGGTCTCGGCGCGATGTTTGCGGAAGACGCCTTCTTTCACCGCGCCGAGGCGTTCGACCGCCCGCTGCGAACGAAGATTATAACCGCTGACCGAGAACTGCACACGCAGCATTTCTAACTGTTCGAAGCCGTATCCCAGCAGCAAATATTTGCACTCCGTGTTGACTCCGGTACGCCAATAGTCCGGCGATAACGACGTCCATCCGATCTCGATTCCTCGGTTGGGGACGTCGATATCACCGATCGAAGTCGTACCGATCACCTTGCCCGTCTGTAGGTGAACGATCGCGTACGGAAGCCGTTTCTTATCGGCCCGATCGGCCAAAGCTTGATCGAAGTCCTGCTCCAACTCCTTGATCGAAGCGAAGTTCAGCCAAGTATATTCCCAGATTCGCGGATCGTATAAGACTCGGCACAGCTCTTCCCGATGGCTTTCTTCAAGCGGAACGAGCGAGACGATCGAGCCGGTCAAAGCGGTTTGCGGTTCTATGTTCATATGCTTCCCTGCTTTCTTTTCATGGATGATTTTCTGGTTATCCGTTTGCACTTTATTATAGAAAATCATCAAGGAGCATAGAATGAACTTCGCCGCTTATTGTATGCATGATTCGATGGATGTCGGTCATCTTTCGGCCGCCGAAAGACCCGCATCAAGGCCCCGCTTTTTCCGCGCGCCGATACACGCCTTTTTCCGTCTCGACCGCAATCGCTTCTTCGGGACTGATGCCGTCGATCGCATAGATCGCCGTGCCGACCGGAACGCTTTGCCCATAGATTCCGCTGCGCAGCCTCTCCCGATCTTCGGGTTCGGCCGAATTCAAGAATTTTTCCACGTCCGGTTCGAGCTGTTCGTCCGAGAAGACGAAAGTTACTTCGCCGAGCTTATCGCCGGGCGCGGCTTCGCCGCCTCCGTTCAGCCCGTACGCAGTCCCTTGATAGACGACGAAGGGGAAAGCCCAAGAGGAGGAAGTCGCGACTTGATCCTTCGAAGAGCACCCGGCGAGCAGCAGGACGATCAGCACGGCAGACGATAACCGGGCGACTTTCCGCTTGGGCAAATTAAGATTCATCGGCGTTTCTCCTTTCGTTCGATATACCTTTTCGACGTTATTCCGCCTCGGAAGGTTACGGCTCCGTTTCCCCGAATCTCGCATGAAAACGCCTCCAATTATCCGGGTAGTTTGCTTCCTTCGATGTATTTTAAAATGGAGATAAGAAAGCGCATTCGAAGGAGGATCTCCATGTCTACCGAGACTCAATATCCGTTTCAAAATACATCGCTTCCGCTGGAGGAGCGCGTAAACGATCTCGTTTCCCGTTTCACGCTGGAAGAAAAGGTCGATCTGATGATCCAATACCAGGCCGAAGTCGAGCGGCTCGGCGTCAAACCTTATAAACACGGCACCGAAGCGGCGCACGGCATGGCTTGGCTGGGCGAAGCGACCGGGTATCCGCAGCCGATCGGCCTCTCGAGCATCTGGGACGAAGAACTGCTCAAGGAAATCGGCAGTGCGATCGGCGACGAGGCGCGCGGTTTCTATAAACGCAACCCGGCGATCAACGGGCTGACGCTGTGGGCGCCGACCGTCGATATGGAGCGCGATCCGCGTTGGGGACGGACGGAAGAAGCGTACGGCGAAGACCCGATTCTGGCGGGCAAACTGTCGGCGGCGCTCGTGCGCGGAATTCAAGGCGATCATCCGAAGTATCTGAAAGCGGTTGCGACCCTGAAGCATTTTATCGCCAACAATAACGAAGTCGGCCGCGGCGACGCTTCGGTCAGCATCGATCCGCGCAATATGCGCGAATATTACCTCAAAGCGTTCGAGATTCCGTTCAAAGAAGGCGGCGCGCAGTCGATGATGACCTCGTACAACGCGGTCAACGGCGTGCCGGCGAACCTGAACCCGGACGTCAACGGAATCGTCAAAGGCGAGTGGGGCATGGACGGCTTCGTCGTCAGCGACGCGTTCGACGTCTCCGGCACCGTGCGCGATCACGGCTATTTGGAGTCGCATACGGAAGCCGTAGCCCGCTCCGTCAAAGAAGGCGGCATCGACAGCCTCACCGACGACGGCGAACTCATGAAGTCTTCGCTGCGCGAAGCGCTCAAGGACGGACAGATTACGGAAGCCGATCTCGACGTCGCGCTCCGCAATACGTTCCGCGTGCGTTTCCGTCTGGGCGAATTCGATCCGGAAGAAGGCAACCCGTACGCGGCGATCGACGAATCGGTCATTATGAAAAAAGAACACGCCGAGCTGGCCCGCACCGCGGCGCGCAAATCGATCGTGCTGCTCAAAAACGATAACCGAACGCTGCCGCTTCAAGCGGACAAGCTAAGCAAAGTCGCCGTGATCGGACCGCTGGGCGACATCGTCTACCGCGACTGGTACAGCGGCGAACTTCCGTACGCGATCACGCCGCGCGCCGGCATCCAAGAGAAGCTGGACGGCGCGGGCACGGGCGGACAAGCCGTCGTCGCCGGCGGCACGGATCGCATCAAGCTCAAATCCCGCAAGAACGGCAAATACGTGGCGGTCCAAGCCGGCGAAGAATCGCCGCTGGCGGCATCGGCCGATTCGGCGGAGCAGGCGTCCGTGTTCGAACTGACCGATTGGGGCTGGGACAACGCGACGATGATCGCCGAAGACAACGGCCTCTACGTGACGACCGACGACCGGATCGTCAAAGCTTCGGCGGACCGCATCTGGGAATGGTTCACGAAAGAAGTCTTCCTGGCGCGCCGCGAGAACGGAAACGAAGATTCCCTGACGTTCTCGACCTGGAAAGACACGCCGGTAACGGTAGGTGAAAGCGGCGAGCTGCTGTCCGGAGACGGACGCGGCGAAGAAACGTCCAACGAGATCGACGCGGGCGGCACGTCGGCACTCGACAATTCGGCGGCCGAAGCGCTGCAAGCGGACGCTTTCGAAATCGAAAAAGTGACGGACAAATACGAAGCGGCACGCCAAGCGGCGCAGGACGCGGAAGTCGCCGTCGTGTTCGTCGGCAACCATCCGCTGATCAACGGCAAAGAAACCGTCGACCGTCCGGATATCACGCTGCCGCAGTCGCAGGAGCAGCTCATCAAAGAAGTGCTGTCCGTCAACCCGAACACGATCGTGGTCGTGATCGGCAGCTACCCGTACGCCCTGAACTGGGTCAACGACAACGTGCCGGCCGTCTTGTACTCCACGCACGCCGGACAAGAAGTCGGCCGCGCGATCGCGGACGTTCTGTTCGGCGAAGAGAACCCGGCGGGACGCCTCAGCATGACTTGGTACAAGTCGGTCGAGCAGCTTCCGGCTTTCATGGATTACGATATTATTCAGGGCAACCGCACGTACCGCTATTTCGACGGCGAGCCGCTGTATCCGTTCGGCTATGGTCTCTCGTATACGACGTTCCGTTACGACGCTTTGACACTGGACGCTCCGAGCATCTCGGCTGCGGAAGGCGCGAAGATCGACCTGATCGTCACCGTAACCAACACGGGCGACCGAGGCGGCGAAGAAGTGGTGCAGCTCTACGGCCGCGTCGAAGAATCCCGCGTGAAGCGCCCGCTCAAGCAGCTCTTGGCGTTCCGCCGCGTGAAGCTGGCCGCAGGCGAAACGAAAGAAGTCTCGTTCAGCATACCGCTGGCCGAACTGGCCGTCTGGGACGTGACGCAGGAGCGTTTCGTGATCGAAAACGCGAAGTATACGCTGTCGGCCGGTTCGTCTTCGGAGGAACTGCCGCTCAGCGCTGCGCTAGAAGTATCCGGCGAGACCATCCCGCCGCGCGATCTGACGCAGCCGACCCGAGCGATCAATTACGATGCTTACGAAGGCGTGATCCTCGGCGAATGCCGTGAAGGCGGCAACGCGGTCGAAGTCGTCGACGAGTCCGGCTGGATCGCGTTCCGGGACGCGGAGTTCGGCAGCGGCGCGAAATCCGTCGTCATCCGAGCCGCCAGCGCGGCCGGCGGCACGATCGACGTCCGTCTGGGCAGCGCCGAAGGCCAGCTCGTCGGCACCGCTTCCGTCGAAGCCGGCGGCGCGCAGCAGTGGACGGACGCGAAGATCGACGTGAACGGCGTTCAAGGCCGGCAGGATATCGTAATTACGCTGAACGGCAAGATCGCCGTTAGCGGACTGCGATTCGCGTAAACGGACGGGAAAGCGTCGGTCGTAGTCCGTCAGGAGCTCGGTTTTGCGTTTGAACGATCCTGATCCGATGCGCTGCTGTTACGAGGATTCTCTTTTCGGAGAGAGTCCTTTTTTTTGTCCGCATGCGGTTCTCGAGCGAAGCCCGCCGACGCGACGAAAAACAGCCGCTCCCGATTCGGAGAGCGGCTGTTCTTATGCTATACTGTCAAAAAATCTTAACGCATGTTCCCGATGATCGACGATCTGGAATCTTGCATTTTCTTGACGAAGTTCGTCATCACGTCGAACGCTTCGTTGCGTTTGTTGCTCAGGGATTGCAAACGGAGCATATCGATCTGCTGCGAGTTGGAGAGGGCATCGATTTCGCTCTGGCGCTGAGCGGCGGTCGCCGCGTCGCCGTTTGCTTCGGCTTGTTTCAACTGCGAGCTCAAGATGGCGAGCTGCGCGTTTCTTTCCTGCACGGCATTGGCCTGATCGGCCAACTGCTGATCCAACAACTGCGCGCGCTGCTGCTGAACCATCATCAGGGCCGTTTCGACGTCCATGCTCGACAGGTCGAACGCCGGGAGAGCGCCGGTGTTGAACGATACAGCCGAACTTGCCGAAACGGGAGCCGTTGCGGATACGACGGCTGCGAACGCGAAGGCCGAAACGGCCAGCGTTTTTGCGATTTTTTTCATGATCGTTCATCCACCTCTGCGGTTTGTGTGCTAACTTTCTTCATCTTACAACAGGATACGGAAGATACACGATTCTTTTATATCAAATTTAAGATTTTATTTTGCAGCATGCAGGTTATAAGGAGGAAACAGATGAAAAGCGAAGAAGTTATCGGAATACGGATCGAGCGTTTCGGAATCGAGCATATTCCTTACGTCAACGACGCCAACGAGACCTTTCCGATCTTCGGCCGCCTCGTGCCGAGCTTGCAAGGCGGCGAATGGAGCCATGAAGAAGAGTTGTTCGCCGAGACGCGGTTTATTCAGTTTCCCGAAGATCGTTTGGATTGGGAGAGTTATATCGGCAGTTCGGACAAAGCGATCTTTCTGGCGTTCTACGGCGCGGAATGCATCGGTCAGATTCGGCTCGTGCGGGATTGGACGCATTATGCCTATATCGAGAATATCGCCGTACGCGGCTCGCATCGGGGACGCGGCGTCGCGGGGCGGTTGATGGAACAGGCGGAAGCTTGGGCGAAAGAGCAGGAGTTGATCGGTTTGTCGCTCGAAGCGCAGGACGACAATCTCGCCGCCTGCCGGTTCTATCTGAAGCAGGGGATGAAGCTCGGCGGCGTCGATACGCTGAAGCAGGCCATTAATCCGGAAATCGAGGCGACGCTGTATTTCTACAAAATCTTTGCGGCCGAAAACGGCGAATAAAGCGATAGGCGAAAGGGGCATACGATGATTCAAGGCTTGTTCGAGACTCATATCAATGTCGGCGATTATCGGGCTTCGGCCGAATTTTACGAGCGGGTGCTCGGATTGATTCCGCTGCACGAAGACCCGGCCCGCAAGTCGAAGTTCTATTGGATCGGCCGGCCCGGCGAAGCGATGTTCGGCATCCGGGAGAATTATCCGTCTCCGCTCGTGCAGCGCCAGCATTTCGCGTTTCGCGTCGCGTTGGAAGATCTGGAAGCGGCAGGCCGGACGCTGCGGGAGCGCGGCGTGCAGACGACCAACTTTTTCGGAGAAAGCGGCGAACCGTTGAGCGTTTTCCCGTTCATGCCGGCGGTTTCCCTCTACTTCGACGATCCCGACGGGCATTCCGTGGAGCTGCTCGCGATGTTGGCGGACGAGCCGAGACCCGAACTGCCAATCATGTCTTGGCCGGATTGGGAAAAGGTATGCGGAAGAGCATCGTCGGCGAGAAACGGATAGCGCAAAAGGCTCGCGGCATTCGTCCAATCGTTCTAAAGGAGATCGTTATGAGCAAAAGACATTACGACAGCGAAGAAACCCGGCGGATCATCGCGGAGAAAGCGGCGCAGCTTTTTGCCCAGAAAGGCTTCTCGGCGACTTCCGTATCGGATATCTCGCGGGAATCCGGATTCAGCAAAGGGCATATCTATTACCATTTCGATAACAAAGAAAAGCTGTTCGTCGCGCTCGCGAAAGACACGATGCGGTCTTGGGGCGAGAAATGGTCGGCGATCGAACCGAATTATCCGACCGCGACAGAGAAGCTGCATGCCGTGGCCCAATTCGCGATGAACAATTACAAGACGCCGCTGCTGCACGTGGGGCAGGAATTGGCGGGCAATCCGAACACCGACCCGGATACGATCCGGCAGCTTCACGGACTTGCCGAGACGCCGATGGGCATCTACGGAGCCATTTTGACGCAGGGCATCGCGGAAGGCGAGTTCGATATTCCGGATCTGCCGAGCGCGACGTTCTTGTTCGGGACATGGATCGGTTCGCTGTGCCCGCTGATTTTCTCGATGGAGCCGGAACCGTTAAGCGCTTTGTTCCGCCAAGGCGTCGAGATCTTTCTGGGGGGAGTTCGTCGAAGATGACGGATTCGCGATATTTCCTTCCGCGCACCGCGGCGCCGAATAAGGCAGCATCGACAAAAAACCGGAGACTTCCCGCATCGGGAGTTCTCCGGCTTTTTCGTGTTTCGCCGTAAAGGTCTTGAGGCAAGGGGCTTCAAGCCACGTCCGCTTTGTCGATATTGCGGAAACTCAGGTAAGCGCCGAAGATTCCGATCGCGGCCAGAATCAAAGGAATCGCGACGATCGAGCTGAGCGAGAAGCCGTTGTTGTTGGAATTGACGATCGAGACGATGAAGATCGAGGACACGATCGTAGCCGGCACCGAGCGGCGCGGAAGTCCCACGATAAGAGGCAGCAGGCTCATGCCCGCGGCGCCGACGCCCTGAAGCAGAATGAATCCGACATGGCGCAGCAGCTCGACTGCCGCAAGCTCGCCGCCTACTTGACCGACATAGCCGTTCACGGTCAGCATCACCGTACCGATCAGCAGATTGCCGAGCACGATGTTGACGAAGCACCACGCGAAAACGACGGACAGCTTGGCGAAGATCAGCTGTTTGCGGCTCACGGGATAGGCGAACAGCAGCGACATCGTTTTGTCTTTGAATTCGCCGATGACGAGTCCCGACAGCAGCGCGGACGAGTAGACGATGAACGTGGCGCAGACCATCGTGTTGACGACCGTCAGCATTTCGAACTGACTTGTGAAAGCGGGAGCCGAAGAGTCGCTGCCTTCGAAGAAGTACAGCAGCAGCAGGAAGGCCGCGATAGCCGCGTAGGCGATCAGCGCTCCGTAGACGTAGCCGCGCAGGCTTACCTTTTTAAGCTCCAGCTTGACGAGATGCAGCATGGTTGTCTCCTCCTTTGACCATATCGAAAAAGTATTCTTCCAGCGTGTGATGGCGGCGGTTGATCGACTCGATCGGCACGTCGTTCAAGATCAGCGTCTTGGACAGCGTCTCCTGCGGCACATGCGAGTCGTAGACGCGCAGCGTGCGTTCGCCGACCTGTTTGAACCGTTCGATGCCGAGCTTCTCGGTCAGCACGTAAGCGGCCAGCGCCGCGTTCGCGGTCGAGATCTCGATATAATCGGTGGTCGAAGACCGAACTTCGTCCAGCGCTACCTCGCGAACCAGCCGGCCTCCGTCGATCACGCCGATCGTATCGGCGATCTGCTCGATCTCCGACAGCAGGTGGCTGGAGATCAGAATAGAGGTGCCCCATTCGTCGCGCAGCCGTCGGAACAGCCCGCGCATCAACTGAATGCCTTCCGGGTCCAGCCCGTTGATCGGTTCGTCGAGCAGCAGCAGCTCCGGACGGGTCGAGATCGCGCGGGCGATCGCCAGTCGCTGCTTCATGCCTAGGGAGAACTGCTTGACCGGCTTTTTGTCGACGCCGACCAACTGCACCATGCGCAGCGCGTCGTCGATCGATTCTTTGTTGTGGTAGCCCATGTATTCGGCGTGCAGTTCCAGATTTTCGCGAGCGGTCATCTTGTCGTAAAAAGCCGGCGTTTCGATCAAATGGCCGATCCGCTTCAGATGGTCGATGGAGCCGGGGATCAGCTTTTCGCCGAACAATTCGATCTCGCCGCCGGTCGGCCGTACCAGTCCCAGCAGCATTTTCATGACCGTCGACTTGCCGGCGCCGTTCGGTCCCAGAAATCCGTAGATTTCGCCTCGTTTGACCGTCATGTTCACGTTCGCGACGACGTCGGCCGCCCGATAGTTTTTGCTGAGCATAAGAGTCCGTATCGTATCCGTCATGGTTTCGTTCGCTCCTTCTCGTTTGTTTTTCCTGATGTATTCATCTTATCGGGCGGGGCTGTCTTTTCCCTGTCGCGTTTCTTACTTATTTCTTACGAAAGACTCGGCGGCGTCCGGAGGAAGGACGTATCGCGCTTCAACGCGCGTTTGCGGGCGGCGAATAAGTCGAAGCGGGGAAAGCCAGACTGAACGCGGTCCGCGCGCCCGGTTCGCTCGTCAACGAGACGGTGCCGCCGAGCCGCTCGGTCAAGCGCTTGACGATCGCAAGGCCCAAGCCGCTGCCTTGAAAACCGCGGTTGCGGGAGTCTTCCAGCGTGTACATGCGCTCGAACACCCGAAGCTGCTCGGAAGAAGGGATGCCGCGGCCGCGGTCGATCACGTCGATCGTCACGACGGTCTCCGAGCGATTCAAATGCAGGCCGAGATAGCCGCCGTCCGCGCCGTAGCGAATCGCGTTGGAGAGCAGATTGTCCAGAATACGGTCCAGCGCTTCGGCGTTCGCGTAGATCCATACCGGCTGCTCGGGCAGCCGGATATCGACTTCGAAGCCCCGGTCGGCGAGCAGATCAAAGTAGCCCAAGATGCGTTGGCGGCACAGCTCGGCGGCATCGACGGGCGACAAGGACAGATCGTAATCGCCCGATTCGAGCTTCGACAGATCGAAAAAGGCGTTGATGCGCTCGTGCACTTCGACCGTCTTGCGGTAGATCTGATTCAACATGACGCGGCGTTCTTCGTCGGTAAAGTGCGGGCTGCGATCCAGCACTTCGGCATAACCCATGACGACGGTCAGCGGCGTCTTGAGATCGTGGGAGACGTTCGCGAGCATGCGGCGCATCGCTTGTTCGGTCCGCACGTAATCCGAAGCGGACTGCGCGGCCCGTTCCAGCAGCAGATTCAGGCCTATCAGCAGTTCGCGCAGCTCCGATTCCCCGGTCACGACCAGCAGCCGTTCGCGGCCGATGACGCGATCGGGAGCGGCGAGTTCCGCCAGTTTGCCGTTTATGTAAGAGAGGTCCCTCCGCAGCTTGCGGACGCGCAGCTTCTCTCCGATATACAAGCCGAGCAGAACGAGGATCGGCAGCAGCAAGACCCACCACAAGTCTTCCATTCACAGTTCCCCCAGTCGGTACCCGATGCCCCACAGCGTCACGATATAACGCGGGTTCGACGGATCGTCTTCGATCTTCTCGCGGAGCCTGCGCATATGGACGTTGATCGCGTTATCGTCGTTGTAATATTCCTCGTTCCAGACCTGTTCGTACAGCATGGCTTTCGTATAAACGCGGGAAGGGTGCTGGATCATCAGCTTGAGAATCTGGAATTCTTTGGCGGTCAAACGAATTTCTTCGCCGCGCTTGCGCACGCTGAAATTCTCGGGATCCACGATCAAGTCGCCGGCGGTCAACCGTTTCGGTTCGGCCGGCTGCGGCGCGGCCTGCATATCCGGCGTCGAATACTGCGTCGCCCGGCGGATCGACGCTTGGATGCGGGCCGACAATTCGATCAGGGAAAAAGGCTTGGCGATATAATCGTCGGCTCCGAAACGCAGTCCGAGCGCTTTCTCGACTTCGTTGTCTTTGGCCGACACGATCAGGATCGGCACCCGGCTCACGCTTCGGATCTCCTGCAGCACGTCCATCCCGCTGCGTCCCGGCAGCATGAGGTCGAGCAGCACCAGATCGTAGCGTTCCGCTTGAAACTGTTCCAATGCGCGGTCGCCTTCGTGCACGACCGTGGAGCGGTAGCCTTCTTTCTTCATATAATCGGCGACCATGCCGCTGATGCCGGCGTCGTCTTCGATAATCAACAGATTTCCTTCCACGTTTCTTCCTCCTAAGCAGAGCCGAGATCGGCCCGAACTGGAAATATGCGGCTTTCTCCTCTACTCTAAGGGAGAGGCCCAATTTGAACAAGGAGGCTTGTCCCATGACCGACAATTCCGTCAACCGTTCCTCCGACGCATCCGCCGGGTGGAATCTGGATCATAGTTACGCCGCACTGTCGCAAACGTTCTACAGCTCGATCGAGCCGGTTCCCGTCGCGAATCCGCAGGCGGTTCTGCTGAACGACGCTTTGGCCGAAGAACTCGGCTTGAATCCCGAATGGCTGCACGGCGAAGAAGCCGCCGCCGTGTTCGGCGGCAATCTGCTGCCGAAAGGCGCGCAGCCGCTGGCGCAAGCTTACGCGGGGCACCAGTTCGGCAATTTCACGCGGCTGGGCGACGGACGCGCCGTGCTGCTCGGCGAACAGCTCACGCCGTCGGGCCGCCGCTCGGACATTCAGCTCAAAGGCTCCGGACGGACGCCTTTCTCCCGCGGAGGCGACGGCCGGGCCGCGCTCGGCCCGATGCTGCGCGAGTATATCGTCAGCGAGGCGATGCACGCGCTGAACATCCCGACGACGCGAAGCCTCGCCGTCGTCGCCACCGGCGAAGACATTCGGCGCGAGACGCCGCTGCCCGGCGCGGTGCTGACCCGCGTCGCGGCCAGCCATCTGCGCGTCGGCACGTTCCAATACGCGCTGCGCTGGGGCGGCGTGGAAGCGCTGCGCGAGCTGGCGGATTACGCGATCGCCCGGCATTATCCGGAGATCCGCCAGGTATCGGCCGAAGCCGCCCGGCAGACGCTGGCCGAAATGCCGCCGGCCCATGCCGACGAGCCGAATCCGGGCGGGATCGACGGCGACGACCGGGCGAAGGGCGCAGGCGAAGCGGGCGCCGAACAGCTTCGAGCCGCGGATGGAGCCGAGGGCGCAGCGTCTCAAGCGGCAGAACAAGCCGCGGGCGGCGAGGCTTATGCCCTGCTGCTACGCAGCGTCATGGAGAGCCAAGCTTCGCTCGTCTCCCGGTGGATGCTGGTCGGATTCATTCACGGCGTCATGAATACGGACAACGTCACGATCAGCGGCGAGACGATCGACTACGGCCCGTGCGCCTTCATGGACGCTTACGATCCGGCGACCGTGTTCAGCTCGATCGACACCGGAGGGCGTTACGCTTACGGCAACCAGCCTTATATCACGCTGTGGAATCTGTCGCGTCTGGCCGAAGCGATGATTCCGCTGCTCGACGAAGACGCCGATCGCGGCATGGCGATCGCCGAAGAGATTCTCGGCGGCTTCGAACGCCTGTATCTGGACAACTGGTTCGACGGCATGCGGGCGAAGCTCGGCCTCTCGAACCGCGAGGAGGCCGACGAGCAGTTGATCGCCGATCTGCTCGATCTGATGAAAGCGTTCCGGGCCGACTACACCAACACGTTCGTCGGGCTGACGTTCGGGGTGCCGGGCGCGGACGAAGTCGCGCGGGCTTCGGAGCGGCAGGCGGAAGCGGCGGAAGGCGAGGCTGGGAACGCCGAGCTGGACTTCGCCGGCATCGCCGGAGGGAGCGAAGCGGACGGCGGCGGATCTTCGGCGGGACGGGCCGACGAAGCGAGCGACGGGTCTTCGGCCGAATGGGCCGGGGAAGCAGGTGGCAGGCTTGCGGCCGAAGAGGCGGGAGAATCCGCCTACCGCCCGACGTCTTTCCCGGGCGCGGACGCGCTGCTCGCCAGCGGCGAGTACCGCGTCTGGCGCGAGCGGTGGCGGGAACGTCTGGAGCGCCAGACGGATTCGTCGGAAGAGGTGCGCGAGCGCATGCGCGCGCACAATCCGGCCGTGATTCCGCGCAATCATCGCGTGGAAGAAGCGCTGGCCGCCGCGACGCAGAGCGGCGATTACGGTCCGCTTCGCCGGCTGCTGGCGGCGCTGGCGCAGCCGTACGCCCATTCCGCGGAGCAGGCGGAATACGCGCAGCTTCCGCCGGAAGCGGACGGCAGCTACCGCACGTTCTGCGGAACGTGAGAGCTGCGGCGGCGAGCGAGCGTTTAAAGCGGTCGGCATAGAGAATCACGTCCGGCCGCCGACGCGGCTCGAAGCATGCCGGCAGCGGCAGGCATTGCGCGTTCGGCGCAGCCGAATCGCCAAATCGTTAGGATTTGCGTGCGGAAATGTTGCGAGAATCCGTCATTTTCGTTCGCGAATCCGGAATAGGCGCGTAAATATTGCGAAAATCCATCATTTCGGCTCATAGGCTCGGTTTTAAGGCCGGAATTGCTGAAAATGATGGATTTCTGCAACATATTCAGCCGATTTACGCGCATGGCGGAAAAATGATGGATATATGCAGTATTTCCGATCAAGCGCGGAAGCAGCCGGGGCGGGAGTTAGAGACGAGAGCCGAACCCGACAGCCGATCCTATTCGGGCGAAAGCGATCTTCTGAACAGACTATGGGAAGGACGCTGTCCGTCGGTCGGACCTCCTGTCGGATAGACCCCGAAGCCTCGATCCGGCGAATCCGACGCGTGACGAACCTGCATAAGAAAGCCGCGAATCGGCTCCCGCGTGCAGCCGAGCGGACATAGCGGAACCCCGCACGGGAGCCGCGATTGTTCGCCGAACTCGCACGCTTGACCCGGCAGAACACGCTAAAGCGATCGGCCTGCCTCGAATCGAAGTCTTTACTCTCCGATCGCGGCAGGCCGTATTCGTGCGTCTCGGTCTCGCCCAAGTTCCTTTTCGTCCGACAAATAGAAAGAAGTGTTTTGTTTTTTTGCCGCTTTTTTTATCGGGTTTTGCTCTATCGCTGCTTCAACTGCACTATAATGGAGGCAATGGACGGAGCGGCGCGCGATTTTTCGAAAACGTTTGCGAAATCTTCGCGCCGCGACGAATCTTTCTCGAAAAGGGGTTACCCGATCATGATCAGACCGACCGAAGACCAGCAGTATTACGAACTGACCAGTCCGACCGCGCTGCCGAAGGCATCCGGATTCTTGTGGAACAATCAGATGATGATCCATATGAACTGCCGCGGTTACGCGGTCTCGCAGTTCATGCAGCCCGAGCCGGCCAAATATTCGCACGCGCCGAACCTGGAAGCCAAAACGTTCATGCAGCCGGAGCAGCCGTATTACGCGCATCACCCGGGCCGCTTTCTTTTTATCAAAGATGAGGAGAGCGTTTACATCTTCTCGGCGCCGTACGAACCCGCCCGTCAGGTACCGAACAAGTTCGTATTCGCCGCGGGCAAACACGATATCGTCTGGACGCTCGAACATTGGGATCTGCGCATCGAGATGACGCTGACGCTGCCGAGAGACCACGCGGCCGAGCTGTGGACGATCAAGGTCAAGAATACGGGCAGCCGCAAACGGAAAATCAGCCTGTATCCGTATTTCAGCGTCGGCTACATGTCGTGGATGAACCAATCGGCGCAGTACGAAGATTCGCTGGGCGCGATCGTCTGCTCGTCGATTACCCCGTATCAGAAAGTGCAGGATTACCCGGCGATCAAACGCCTCAAAGACAAAACGTATCTGCTCGCGGAAAAGCGGCCGGAAGCGTGGGAAACGAGTCAGGAAGCGTTCGAAGGCGAAGGCGGCATCATGCGTCCGTCGGCGCTCGAAAACGGTCTGCTATCCTGCGGCGACGCGCGTTACGAGATGCCGGCGGCGGTCATGCAGTACCGGATCACGCCGGAAGCGGGCGAGGAGGCGGTTTATCGGTTCGTGTTCGGCCCGGCGAAAGACGAAGCGGAGATCGCGGAGATTCGCGCGCGTTATTTCGGTTCGAACGGGGGAAAAGGAGCGGAAGCCGGCGGCGAAAAGGCGGCGAACGCGGATGGATCGACGGACACGATCGGCTCGGCTGACGGGAACCAAGGGGGCGGCCAAAACGCGTCTGCGGATTCGGAAACGGCGAACCTCGATCTTGCGTCGACCGGCTCGGTTTCCGCGCCCGCGCCGGAAGACGGGTTCGCGCAGGCGGCCCGCGATTATGCGGCGTATGTCGCCGAAGGCCGGGGCGTGCTGTCGATCGAGACGCCGGACCGGGATCTGGACAATTTCGTCAACCATTGGCTGCCGCGCCAAGTCTATTACCACGGCGTAACGAACCGTCTGTCGACCGACCCGCAGACGCGCAATTATTTGCAGGATCATATGGGGATGAGCTATATCGACCCGCGCAGCACGCGCCATGCGTTCTTGACCGCGCTTGCGCAGCAGCGTCCCGACGGCTCCATGCCGGACGGCGTCGTGCTGTACGAAGGGGCCGAACTGAAATACATCAACCAGGTGCCGCATACCGACCACTGCGTCTGGCTGCCGGTCTGCCTGATCGCTTATCTCGACGAGACGAACGATTACGGACTGCTGGACGAAGTCGTTCCGTACGCGGGCGGGGAAAAGTCGGGCACGGTATTCGAGCATATCGATCTGGCCGTCAAATGGCTGATCGGCGATCGCGACGAACGCGGGTTGAATTACATCAATCAAGGCGACTGGTGCGATCCGATGAACATGGTCGGCTACAAAGGCCGCGGCGTCTCCGGCTGGCTGACGATCGCGACCGCTTACTCGTGTCTCGTGTGGGCGGACATCTGCGAGCACGGCGGGCGTACGCCGGAAGCGGCGGATTACCGCCTGCAGGCCGAAGAGATCAACGGCGCGGTCAACCGCCATCTGTGGGACGGCGATTGGTACGCGCGCGGCATTACGGACGACGGCGTGCCGTTCGGCATCAGCGCGGACGAAGAAGGCCGCATCTTCATCAACCCGCAGGGCTGGTCGCTGCTCAGCGGCGCGGCGGACGAAGACAAGAAAACCAAGCTGATCCGCGCGGTGGCCGAGCAGCTCGAGAGTCCTTACGGCGTGGAGAAATTGGCGCCTTCGTACACGGCGATGCGCGAAGACGTGGGCCGGGTGACGCAGAAGCATCCGGGTTCGGCGGAAAACGGCGCGGTGTACAACCATGCGGCGGCGTTCTACATCTACGCGCTGTACGCGGTCGGCGAGTCGGACAACGCGTACCGGCTGCTGCGCAAAATGCTGCCGGGACCGGACCAAGCGGATATTATTCAGCGCGGGCAGCTTCCGGTGTTTATCCCGAACTATTATCGGGGAGCTTACCGTCAGTTCCCGCGCACGGCGGGACGGTCCAGCCAACTGTTCAACACGGGCACGGTGCCGTGGGTCTATCGCTGCCTGATCGAAGGGCTGTTCGGCGTCAAAGGCACGCCGGAAGGCTTGGCCGTATCGCCGCAGCTTCCGGCGGATTGGAGCGAAGCGAGCGTCGCGCGCACGTTCCGGGGCGCGGAATTCCGTATCGCGATCCGGCGCGCGGAAGGCGCGAGCGAGACCGAAGTGTATGTCGGCGGCGAGCGGATCGACGGCGGCGTGATCCGCGACGTCCGTGCGGGCGAGACGTACGAAGTCGAGGTCAGATTACCGCTGTAAGCTAAACTTGGCTTGCGGGGCGACGATCGATATCAGGGTCTGGTACGTTGACCGACAATCATGCGAGGCTACGTCCTCCGGAAACCTTTTTAAAACCGCGCGTGTTTCCGGTAAACGCAAACTTTGGATTGAATTCGATCGACTCGCCGTATTGAGAACGCAGCTGTGGAGAAGCTAGAGCGTGTACGCAAACTTCGAAGGAAGCAGATTTAGGCGAATTTTCGTTCTCAACAAGGAAGGGTTCCGAAGGCGTGCCGGGGCACTGACGCCGCGTTGCCGAATCGGTCACGCTTTAGGAGCGAATCGGTGGAGGGCGAAAAGGCGGCTAAAGATGCACGTCGTTAAATTTGCGTACACGGCCTAGACAATAGAGACAAACGAGTCGATCGAATCAACGCAAAAAATGTTGCAGCATTCCATGATCCCTGCGACGGACCTCCTGCCGAAAAGCAGCGAAGTCCGTCGCAGAGGGCGGATGCGTGCAACATTTTTTTGGTTACGCGGGAAGGGCTGCGATCGGGCGCGGCCTCGTACCCGGTTAGAGTTGGAGCGAGCGTGGACATGGGCGTAGGCGGTGGACGTAACGGAACGTAGATCCGTTAGAGCCCCTTTTTGCGCCTGATTTTGTTTCTAACGGAACGACGATTCGTTAGCCTTGAAAAAGCGGAAGTTTATCGCGCATTTTCGCCCTTTTTCTCGTCTAAGCGTCGTCTGGTTCCGTTAGAATTTCAAGAAAGCCGAAAAGGCGTTCTAAGCGTCGTCTCGTTCCGTTAGAGTCGGAGCCGAGCCAGAACTGAAACCCGAAACCGTAGCTGAAATCCGAAACCGTCACCGAAATCCGGAGCCGACTCTGCTGGACTTCCGGGTCCGGAAATACGCTGTCGATTCGGTTACGCTTCTGCGAAACCGACCCGCCGCCCGCTTTCACGAGGCAGCCGGCCTAAGCCGCCCCTCACCGGCCGTCCGCCTTTACGAGGCAGACGCTTCAAGCCGTCCGCCCTCGCCGCCGCACCCAGCCTTCCGCCAGCGCGAAGCCGGCGAACAACGCGACCAGCGCGGCGTACACCGCCGTCTGCGAAGGCAGCAGCGGCAGCAGGATCGCGGCCGCCGCGACGAACACGGCCGTACGGATCAGGCCGTGCCGGATCTGCCACGGTCCTTTGCCCGGCAGGAACACGATCGCCGCGGAAGCGGCGTACAGCGCGAAGCTCGCTGCGGACAGCCAACCGAAATTGCGCGCGCTCAGCTCGTGATGGAAGCCGTAATGCACGACGTTGGCGACGAGGCCCAGCGACATGAACGTCAGCAGGTGTCCGTAGATGACGGACTGGCCGGAGCTTTTGCGGTCTTCGCCCGCGATATGCTCCGACGCTTCGAAATAATGCCACCAGATCGAGACGGCGAGACCGAAGCCGAGCACGGACGCCAGAATCATTTCCCCGCCTGGATGTCCTTCGCGCAGTCCGTTCACGATGACGAGGATCAGCTCGCCGAGCAGGATGATCGTCGCGAGTCCGTAGCGTTCCAGCAGATGCGGATGATGCACCGGCAGATGGCTGAGCACGCGTTTGCGGGCCAGCAGCGGCAGCAGGATATCGACGAAGATGCCTAAGTACAGCACGAAGAATTTGCCGTCGCCCGGCACGAAGACCGAACTGAAGCTGATCAGCGCGCCGACGAGGAAATTGAGCGCCAGATAACGCGCGATTCGGCGCGGCTCGCCTTCTTTTTCCAGCCAAGTCCGGATGTACATGAAGACGGTAGACAGCCGAATCCCGACGTAACCGAGCATGAAGGCCAGATAATAAGCGTCGAAATCGACGTTGATGCTGGCCGCCATCACGATCACGAACGCCATCTGCACGAAGTACGCGATCCGCTGCGCAGTATCGTCTCGGCCGAACCGGTTGACGTAGACGGTGAAGCCCGTCCACGCCCACCAGAGCGGAACGAAGATCAATATGTATTTGACGATGATGTCCGCCGGAATGGCGCCGTGATGCGAATGGGCCAACACGTGCGCGGTGATCGAGATGGCCGCGACGTAGATGAGGTCGTAGAACAGTTCGAGCCAAGTGACCTTTTTGTGGGCGATATGCGAAATGGGCGTCACGCATCCTTTCCTTCAAATGGGGATTTCCGAGTTCGAAGCCATTATAGCAGTCGCCCGTTTACCCGCCCAGCCCCAATCTCGCCGCCATGCTGTAGCCGGTCGGTCCGGCGTTGTAGCGTTTGCGGAGTTCGATCAGGTCGGGTCCGAACGTCGCTTCGAGCGTCTCGCGGTGCGCCTGCATCAGTTCGTAGATGTACAGGTCGTGCACGATGACCTCGGTGATCGGCATGACGAGCCCGGGGTGCAGCGTCCACGCCGCGCGGCTGTCCGCGCCGAGCGACACGATGCCCGCCACCACTTCGCGGTCGTCCGCGCTCACCACGATCCAGCGTCCTCCGTATTCCCGCGTGATCTCGTCGCTCGAATCGTGCGGGTAGACTCGCGCAAAATCAAAGTCCAGCTCTCCGTACAGCACCAGCAGCACGTCCAGCCCGCGTTCGGACGCGTCCCGCAGCACCGGCTCCAGCAGCTTGGCTTCCTCCGGCCAGATCTCCAGCAGCACCCGCGTTTCCGCCCGCCGGATCGCGTCCGCGGCCCGTTCGAGAATCGCGTCCGCGCCCGTGATGTTCCAGATATTTTCCCGGTTGGACGAGACGAACGAATAATGCTCGAGCGCCGTCTCGGCGGCTTCGAACGAAGCTTCGGTCCGCCGTTTCTTCAGCCGGATCAGCTCCTGCGGAGGCAGCGGCGTATACAGCGAAGGGTCTTCGTGGCTGATCAATACTTCGCCGCGTTCGACGAGTCCGCCGAGCACTTCGTAGATCTTGGAACGCGGCACGCCCGAACCGAGCGAGACGGCGTAACCGGACAGCGGCGATTTATCCAACAGCGCAAGGTAAGCCTTGGCTTCGTATTCGGTAAAGTTCAAATCTTGAAGCAGTTTGATAATCTCGGGTTTCATGTTTCGACCTCCCAGCGATCTATGACACGGCTCCATTATCCCACAAGCGGCTTGACACCGTACAGTACCGATGTTATACCTGTATACTAGTGACTACAAGAGTAGCGACTATGTGAAACGCAGCAAAAAAACGAACACCGGAGGTGCAAAATGGGTTTGACGATCAAGGAGCGCGGTCGGCCGAACGGAAGAAAAGAAAAAGCCTCGCTCGATGAACGACGGCCGGAAACGCGGCGACCCGAGGCCGAAAGCGGGCGGACAACAAATTCGCCTACCCGAACGCTTTATCTGGCTGCCGCGTTAATTGCGATTATACTCTGGAGCACCTCGTTCGTCGGCACCAAGATCGCGTATGCGTCTTTCCCGCCGCTGACGCTGGGCGCCGCGCGGTTCGCGATCGCGACGGTCATTCTGGGCGTCATTTTGACGGCGCGCCGCGAATTTACGCTTCCCGCTCCTCGCGATCTCGGCATGATGGCGCTGAGCGGGCTGCTCGGGACGACGTTTTATTTCGCGCTGGAGAATATCGGGGTACAGCTCACGACGGCGTCGAGCGCCGCGCTGATCGTCGCTTCGTATCCGGCGGTGACGGCGCTGCTGGAATTTTTCTTTTTCCGGACGAGAATCTCGTGGATGCGGGCAATCGGGATCGCGATGGCGATCTTCGGGGTGTACCGGATCTCGGGCGGCGGGGCCGGAGAAGGCGGAGGACACGAACTGATCGGCAATCTGCTGCTGATCGCGGCGGGCTTCGTGTTCGCGATCTACAACTTCGCCACGCGCAAAGTCGTCGGACGTTATTCGATGGTCACCGTGTCGTTCTATCAGACGGTGGCCGGCACGATCGCGTTTATTCCGCTGGCGCTGATCGAACGCGATCAGTGGAGGATACCGACGACGGAATCGCTGTGGATACTGCTGTATCTCGGCGTCTTCTGCTCGGTCGCGGCGTTCATGCTGTACAATTACGGGCTGCGCGGACTGACGGCGGGCACGGCGATGGCGCTGATGAACCTCGTACCGATCTTCGGCGTGGCGCTGTCGATCTTCCTGCTGGGCGAGAGCTTGCGCCCGAGCGATTGGATCGGCGGGATCATCGTGATTCTGGGCGTGATCTTGAGCGTGCGGGAGCGGCCGAAACCGCGCAGCGAGAGTTGATCTGACGAGACTGTTTTTAAGACATTCATAAAGCAAAAAGAAGAGCGGATGCCCTAGGCTTCCGTTCTTCTTTTTATGGCGCATAGGTTCCTATTCCCTAGTCGGATGGCCAAAGGATGCAAGAGTTGTTGATGTCTAATGTACCTTTGGGCGCAGCAGTACCTCCATATAGGGTAATGAGGTAATTACCGATAGGAACTTTAGGGTTATAGTCGTTGTCGATGAAAGGTGTTTCTAACCCGTTAGCAGGGACAGTGACATCGAAAAGAATCACTGAAGGCCGTGCAGCATGCTGTACGACTACTCTGAAAGGTTGGCTTCCTGTATTTTTAACGGACATTTTGATATTCGGATATCCGCCCGGCACAGAGAAGCTTTTATTTGTAGGATCCGCTTCGGTATTTTTTAGAAATTCCCATTCGACGCCTCCTTTTCCTACCGCATAAGCAGCAATGCCGATCGAAAGATATTGATCGTTCTGCATAAAGGCTGTAAGGCTATCCGGATGCAAGAATTCGTGAGCCGAAACCATACTGGAGAAACCGAAGGTCAGAGACATGGATAACGCAGCAGTTCCTACAATTCTGAATAGCTTGCTTCTCCTTCGATCATTCCTCCTTTCTATATTCACGACAAAAATATAAACGGCGAAATCGATCTTTTTATCACGATCCGTTTTAAGACGAATCGTAAATCTTCTAACGCTTAATCCCGATACCGGATCGTCATGCTCAGCCGTAACGTCTCCGCGCCTACGCTGCGGTATTCGTGCCGGCGGTCCGCTTTGAAAGAAATCGAATCGCCGCTTTCCAACCGGTACGTCTCGCTGTCGATCTCCAGTTCCAGCGTACCCGAGAACAAAGTGATCAATTCCTCCGTTCCTTCGCGGTGAGGCTCCGAGCCGAGGCTGCCTCCGGGATCGATCTCCACGGTATACATTTCGAATCCGCGCTCCGCATCGTAAGGGAATACGGGAAACAACCGGTACTTCCGCTCCGATTCTTCCATCGTCCGAACATCCTGTTTGCGTACGACCACGGCATCCGCCGGCGGTTCGACGATTAGCGAGGTAAAAGAAACTTTGAGACCGTTCGCGATCTTCCATACGGTCGTCAGCGAAGGGCTGGATTCTCCGCGCTCGATCTGCCCGAGCATCGTTTTGCTGATTCCGGTCAGATCGGCCAGCTTGTCCAAACTGAGTTTGCGTTCGGCACGCAGCCGTTTGAGATTCTGGCTAAGAATGAGATTGATCGGTTCCACAGGCGTTATTCCTCCTAAATATGATGTGCGTTATAAAGATCTTATTGACCTTCATAACGCACGAAGCTATAATGCGAAATGAAAGTGCGATAAAACGTACATTTTGTTCAATTATAGCATACGAGGAGTGTGAGTCCATGCCTTTTCTGCCTTTGTTATCTTACGCCGTAGCCGCCAGCTTCACCCCCGGACCGAATAATCTGATGGCGCTGGACGGCGCGAGAAGAGCGGGCTTCCGCCGTATGCGGCCGTTCGTGTGCGGCGTCGCGGCCGGCTGCTTCGGGATCGTGCTCCTCGCCTGCCTGCTCAATCTGGCGCTGTATCGCTGGATTCCCGGAATCAAGCTCGCGATGGGTCTGCTCGGTACGGCATACATGCTGTGGCTGGCGTGGAAAATCGTCCGAAGCGCCGGAGCGCCGAGCGAAAGCGACGAGATTCCGATCCGCCGCGTCTATTCGCTGCGCGCCGGTTTCTTGCTCCAATTCATCAATCCCAAACTGCTGATGTATGCCGTCACGGCCGTATCGACTTTCGTGATGCCGTATTCGTTATCCCTGCTTCGGATGTTCGGCGTCTCGCTGCTGCTGGGGGCGGTCGCGCTGGCTTCGTCCGGTTCTTGGGCTTTGTTCGGCGCCTTGTTCCAACCGTGGCTCGTCCGACATGAAAAAAGGTTCAATCTCGTCATGGCGCTTCTGCTGGTCTACAGCGCGGCGGCCGTGTGGCTGTGATCGGAGCGCTCGGTTCGGGAAAAGACTGGCGCAGACTTTGGAGAAAAAATCCGATTTATACACGTATAAGCCGCTGCGAATTAGAAGTCGATCCGATATTGGCGTATAATGATCGTAGAACGGAACTTAATTTCATCTAGTGAAACATGACGATAGGAGGAATCGCGAAATGGACAGCAAACAGCGTTTTTCCGAACGGGTAGAAGCTTACGTGAAATATCGGCCGGGATATCCGGTCGAAGCGCTCGATTACTTGTATGGGGAAGTCGGTCTGTCGCAGGCGGAAGAGGTTGCGGATATCGGGGCGGGAACCGGGATCTTCTCGAAGCTGCTGCTGGATCGGGGCAGTCGGGTGATCGCGGTCGAACCGAACGACGATATGCGAGGCGCGGCGGAAAAAGAATTGGGCGCGCGTCCCGGCTACCGTTCGGTCGCGGCGGCCGCCGAGCGGACCGGACTGGCGGACGGAAGCGTGGGAGCGATCGTATGCGCGCAGGCGTTTCACTGGTTCGACCGGGAAGCCGCAAAACGAGAATTCAAACGTATTCTGAAACCCGGCGGCCCGGTCGCGCTGATCTGGAACAATCGCTTAACGGAAGGCACTCCTTTTCTCGAAGCTTACGAAAATTTGCTGCTGAATTTCGGAACGGATTACCGTCAGGTGAACCACCGCAATACGTCTAACGTGGAGAGCGAAGAGCTGGAACGCTTTTTCGGAAAAGGCAATCTGACGCTGGCGAAGTTCCCCAACCGTCAGGTATTCGATTTCGAAGGGTTGAGCGGACGCTTGAATTCGGCTTCGTACGCGCCCGCGCCGGGTCATCCCGATTACGAGCCGATGATGGCCGAACTGCGCCGGATCTTCGACGAGACGCAGCAGGGCGGACACGTCTTTTTCGATTACGAGACGGAAGTGTATTGGGGAAGACTGGCCGAGAAATAAGGGGATTATTGCGCTTATTCGGCAGTCGAACATAGGCGGCCTGCCTGATGAAGACTCGCTAAAGGCCGCCGCTGCCTCGGGCTTACCGGCTGGGCTGACCTTTGATCTGCCTCCGTTTTGCCTGTCCATTTTCGCCTGAATCCCTTCTCAACGTCGTTTCCCGCCCAGACTCATCGTCAGCACCACCGCGATGATGCACGCTGTGCCCGCCCACTGCCACAAGCCGAACGGTTCGTGCAGCCAGACGACGGTCGTCAGCACGGCGGCGAGCGGCTCCAGACTGCCGAGCAGGATCGTCTCCTGCGGCGGAAGACCGCGCAGGCTCTCGATATAGAACCAGAACGCCAGCGTCGTGCCGAAGATCAGCACGAATGCCAGATAGCCGCAGCCGGCCGCATCGAGCGGCGGCCAAGTCGACTGCCACGGCGGACGGATCGCGCTCAGCGCGATCCCGCCGATCGTCATGGCCCAGCCGACCACGACCAGCGAGTCGTAACGGCGCAGCAGCGGCACGGCCGCCAGCGCATAGAAAGCGGCCGCGACCGCCGACAGCAGCCCCCAGACCACGGCTGCCGCCGGCACGGACAGCGAAGATAGCGAACCGTTCGTCAGCAGCATGAAGCAGCCCGCCAGCGCGAGGCCGGCGGCGAACAGCTCGCGCCCGGTCGGCGCTTGACGCTTGCGCAGCAGGAAGTACAGCAGCGTCACGATCGGCGCCAGATATTGCAGCAGCGTGGCGACGGCCGCGTTGCCGTAGCGGATCGAAGTCATGAACGTGTACTGCACGGCCAGCATCCCGGCCAGACCGTAGACGATCAGCATCGGCGCGGTCGAACGGTCTTTCCAGATGCCGAGAATCTGCCGCCGGTCTTTCAAGACCGCTTGCAGCAGAAGCAGCAGCGGCCCGGCGACCAACAGGCGGATATTCACCAGCCAAGCGGAATCGGCGTGGTAATGATGCATGAGTTTCTGGGAGACGGTGCCGCCGACGCCCCACAGCACCGCGCCCGCGATCACGAAGAACAATCCGGTTGTGCGGCTTCCCGTTTGCCGTTTGCGGCCGGTTTCCGAATATTCCGGCGAATTGGCGGTATCCGAGCTGCCGGCCCGCGCCGCCGATCTTTGATTCGACGGGTCTTCGTTTGCGTCTCCGATCCGTTTTTCCATCTCGATATTCATCCTTTCTGCAACGCTGCTCTGACCGTACGTCGAAACGCGGCCTTTGCGCCTCGCGTTTCGTTTCGTTGCCCGGTCCTTTTTTATCGTGATAGGATGATTCTAGCCGGAATAAACACGCGAAAATACATCGATATCCGGCAAAACTATCGGGATATTGAGGTGGGCTTATGCAGATTCGCGATTTTCCGATCGAAAGCGGCAGTCTGCGCGAGCTGACTTCGCATCGCACGTCGGGGCTGCCGGCTGCTTGTTACGAGACGCGCATCGACCGCCATATTCAAGGCCGCATTCCGCTGCATTGGCATGACGAAGTCCAATGGGTCCGCGTCGAAGCCGGGCAAGGCGTGTTTCGGGTCAACGACGAAGAACTGACGCTGCATGCGGGCGAAGGACTGTTCATTAACGGAGGCTGCCTGCACGGGGCGGAAGATCGGCTGCGCTCGGGCTGCGTCTATCTGTCGCTGAACGCCGCGCCCGCTTTTCTGCTGCCGCCGGAGCTGCACGATGCTTACCTGATCCCGTATCTGGGAGCGGCGGGCCTGCCGTATCTGCGATTGGACGAGACGACCGATCCCGGTCGGGAGCTGCTGGACAAGATCGGCGAGACGCATCGGCTGTTGGAGGCCAAGCCGCCGTTCTACGAAGTTGCCGTCGCCGCCCGACTGACCGGATTATGGCACGGCGCGATCGCGGGCGGACCCGAGCCGCAGCCGGACCGGGAACGGGACGTGCGCAGCGAACGGATGAAACGAATGCTTCAATGGATTCACGAGCATTATGCCGAACCTGTCCGTCTGGCCGATATCGCGCGGGCGGGCAGCTTGAGCCGTTCGGAATGCTGCCGCTACTTCAACCGGTTCCTCGGCGGCACGCCGCTCGGTTACGTGAACGAACATCGTATCCGTCAAGCGATGGAGCTGCTGCGCGGCGACGTCAACGTCACGGAGGCCGCTTACCGGGCAGGATTCGCGAGCGCCAGCCATTTTATCGAGAAATTCAGATTGCAGACCGGCATGACGCCGCTGGCCTATAAGAAAAAGGAGGCACGGGAAGATGAGGATCGTTAAGGTGGACGGAGCGGCGCGGGAAGATCTGCTGAAGCTGCTTCCGGAAGGAGTCTGGGTCGGCTGCCGTTACGGCGAAGACGATCGGCCGGGAACGGTGAACGGGGAGACGCTGTCGCGGCTGCGCGAAAAATTCCCCGAAGCGAAGTTCGTTCTGTCTTTCGGCGAATCGGATCTGACGCACGCGGAGAGACTTCGCAAGTTGGACGAACTGCGGCCGGATTATTACGAATACCAACCGCCCGATCCGCACAAAACGGCCGAGTTCGAAGAAGCCATGCGGCGTCTCGACGATATCTCGCTGCCCAAGATCGCGGGTCCGTTCTGGGTCATGAAAGACGATACGTCTTCGATTCGCGATCGCGAGCCTTTTCGGGAAATGATGCGCCGGGAAACGGTCTGCTTCCAGTTGATCGTCGAGTCCGCCGTCGATCCGGGGTTCAAGCTGTCGGCCGCGCAGCGGAGAATGCTCGACGACTTTTTGGAAGAAATCCCGAGTCTGGTCAACGATTCGTTCGAGCGTTCGGTTCGGCTGGATCGGTATCCGCTGAACGGTCATCGGGGCTATCTGTTGGAAGCGGTCGTGCCGGGCGCGGACAAAGCGGGAAGAGGCTGGAACGCGCTGACTTCGGGCAAAGTCGTTCGGCTGTTGAAAACATTGGAGCAATAAAAAAGCCGGACGACCATCCGAGGGATGGCTGCCTGGCTTCGTTGCGGAGAAGCGGCTTGTCGGCGATCCGGCAGACGAAGCGGCTCACCGCGGAACCGCGCGTTTGCTTTGGGCCGCACGGCTCGGTTTCTTGCTTCTCGACGCGTCGCTGTCGGGCGCTACTCGCCGTCCTCGCGCAGCGCGTCTTCCATCTTGCGCAGTTTGCGGTAGATCGCCGATCGGTCGACGCCCAGACGTTTGGCGGCTTCGGCGGCATTCCCGCCGCACTCGGCCAGCATCCGCTGGATGAACCGTCCTTCGGCGATCGCCGAGAAGTCTTTGAGCGTCGCCGCCCGTTCGCGATTGCGGGCGATGAAATGATCCAGCGCGAAAGCGTCCGCGATCCCGTCTTCGTCCGAACGTTCCGGCGCCGGGCCGCTGCCCGTCAGCACCAGTCGTTCGATATAGTTGCGCAGCTCGCGCGCGTTGCCGTGCCACGGCTGATCGAGGATGCGTTTGAACTCGTCCGCGCCCAGCACGTAACGTTTGCCGTAAGCGGCATTGAAATGCGCGATAAAGTTCGACGCCAAGCCGACCAGATCGGGCTTGCGGCTGCGAAGCGGCGGGATATGGATCGGGATGACGTTGATCCGATAGTAGAGATCTTCGCGAAACTGACCCTGCTGCACCATGCTCCACAGATCGCGGTTGGTCGCGCAGATCACGCGGCAGCAGACGGGAATCGGTTCCGTGCCGCCGATCCGGCGCAGTTCGCTGCTCTCGAGCACGTGCAGCAGTTTCGCCTGCATATCGAGCGGCATCTCCGCGATCTCGTCGAGAAACAGCACGCCGCCCGCGGCCAGCTCGACCAGCCCTTTTTTGCCGTCCGCGGCTTCGACCGATCTCGCTTCGCGTCCGAACAGCTCGTATTCGAACGATTCCGCCGGAATCGCCGCGCAGTTGACCGGGATGAACGGGCCGTTCCATCTGGCGCTTTTGCGGTGGATGTACTTGGCGACGACTTCTTTGCCGGTACCGGATTCGCCGAGAATCAGCACCTTGCTGTCGTAAGACGCGATCTGGTTGCAGACCTGCATGATCTGTTTCATGGCGAGACTTTCCGCGACGATCCCTGCCGCCGCTTCCGCTTCCGGACGCGGCGTTTTGCGCGTGCGCGCGGAAGGCGAAGGCGGCATCGGCGAAGTCTGTTCGCGCACGGGTTCGCCGGGATAGCTGGTCGAGCTGGTGACGACAAGCTGCACTTCGCCTTCCTGATTCAGAATCGGCGTGGCGCTGGACATGACGTTGAAGCCCTGCACGGTGCGGATCACCATCGAGACTTTCTTTTTCGCGCCGATCGCTTTCATGGTCACCGAATCGCTGTAATACCCGGCTTTGACCAGATCCTGCACGTTATATTTGAGCAGCTCTTCGAGCGGGATGCCGATCGTGAGCGCCGTGAATTCGTTGGAGATGAGGATATTGCCCCAAGCATCCGTGACAAACAGCGTACCGGGCGACTGTCCGTCGATCAAGCCTGCGTATTCGTCGAAGCGGCCGTCGTGGCGGCGGTTCATGAATGATCACCTCGGGTTCGGAATAAAGAGCGGCCGCGGCCGCTTGCTTGAACCATACTTACCATAAAGAGCACGGATCGGTAAAGGAAAAAAGGCCGAACCGTCTTCGCGTAGGGCGTGTCTTCAAAATACAGAAGTGCATCTTTTGCCGCCTTTTCGCCCCCTACTGAATCGCTCCTAAAGCGTGACCGATTCAGCGACGCTGCTTCACTGTTCCTCGACGTGCCCCGGCACGCCTTCGAAAAAGTTCCTTGCATGGAACGAAAATTCTGCAAAATCTGCTTCCATCTGAATTTGAATACACGCCCTAGGAAGTCGGTTCGGCCCGTACGGATCGAGCGTCCGCGTTTGAGGCCGCCGATGCGAACGATCGAAGCCGCGGCCGATTAAGCTTCTACCGGCGTCTTCGCCGCGATCGTCATTCCGCCCAGACGCTGAAGCAGAAGCTGCGCTTCGCCGAACATGCTCACGATCATTTCTTCGACGCTGGTCATCTCGTTGCACAGACCCGCGATCTGTCCGGCCATGACCGAACCGCGGTCCGTGTCGCCTTCGAATACGGCGCGGCGCAGCGAACCCAGACTGATCTTCTCCAGTTCTTCGCGCGAAGCGTGTTCGTTCTCCAGCTTAAGGAATTCGGCGATCATGCTGTTCTTGATGCTGCGTACCGGACCGCCGATGCTGCGGCCGGTGACGGTCGTGCTCGTATCGTCGGCGTCGATCACCGCCTGCTTGAAGTTCTCGTGCGTCGGGCATTCGAACGTGGTCAGGAAGCGCGTACCGACTTGGACGCCCTGCGCGCCGAGCGCGAAAGCCGCCGCGATGCCGCGTCCGTCGGCGATGCCGCCCGCGGCCACGACCGGAATGGAGACGGCGCTGACGACCTGCGGCACGAGCGCCATCGTGGTCGTCTCGCCGACGTGTCCGCCCGCTTCCGTGCCTTCGGCGACGATCGCGTCCACGCCGAGCGCTTCCATCTTCTTGGCGATCTTCACGGACGGGATGACGGCGATGACCTTGATACCGCGTTCTTTGAGCGTCGCCATGTACGGAGCCGGCGTGCCTGCGCCCGTCGTCACGATCTTGACTTCTTCTTCGATGATGACTTGGATCAGTTCGGGAATGTTCGGCATCATCAGCATCAAGTTGACGGCAAAAGGTTTGTTCGTCGCGGCTTTGACTTTGCGGATCTCTTCGCGCAGCACGTCCGCGCTCATGCCGCCGGAGCCGACGATGCCGAGGCCTCCGGCGTTCGAGACGGCGCTGACGAGCGGTTCGCGCGCGATTTGCGCCATAGCGCCTTGGAAGATCGGATATTGGATGCCCAGCAGTTCGGTAATGTTCATGATTGATTCCTCCGATTTTTAAAATAAAGTAGTGAGAAGACTTCGTTTCGAATCAAGCGGCGCGCGTCGGTTCGATCGGAGCCGCCGCCGGCTTTTTCTCCAGCGCTTGGTAGACGAAAGTCAAAGCGAAACCGACCAGCGCGATGACGAGCGCGATATAGAACGCGTTGGTGAACGCGCCGCCGTTGGCCGCGGCTACCGAACCGGCGATCCGGGGGCCGAAGAACGCGGCGCCCGAGTAGCCGATGAACGTGACGCCGTAGTTGACGCCGTAATATTTCATGCCGAATTTCTCGCCGACGATCGAAGGGAAGATGCCCATCGTACCGCCGAAGCAGAGGCCGATGCCGATGATCGCGACCGCGAATCCGGCTACCGAGGAAGACAGCGCGATGGTCAGCATCATCGCCGCGATGACGATGTAGATCGCCATCAAGCATTTGGTACGTCCGATGCGGTCGGATACCGCGCCCCAGACGACGCGTCCGAGACAGTTGCTGAGCGAGTACAAGCTGACGAACAGAGCGGCGGATGCCGCAGTCAGACCGAACATTTTCTGACCGATGACCGAAGCGTTGGCCGTGACCATCATGCCGGAGAGCGCGCCGATCAGGAACAGGCAGGCGATGACGTAGAAGATCGGTTTGCGGATCATTTCGGTCCAGTTATAGTTGACGCCGCCCGGACGTCCGTTCGTGACCGGCGGCGTCCAGCCTTGCGGCGCATATCCGACCGGAGCGACTTTGACGAACAATCCGCAGCCGATGATGACGATCAGGAAAGCGACGCCGAGGATCATCATGGCGGACTGCACGCCCGAACCGCCGATCAGCGCATTGGCGATCGGAGCGACGACGATCGTGCCGCCGCCGTAGCCTGCCGTGATGATGCCGGCGGCGAGACCTCTTTTGTCCGGGAACAGCTTAACGGTGTTGCCGATCGTCGCCGAGTAGACGATCCCTTGACCGATGCCGGTGATGACGCCGTACGTCAGATAGAGCATCCACGGCGCGGTGGCAAGGCCCGACAAGATAAAGCCGATGCCGAACATCGCGCCGCCGAGAAAGATCGCGGTTCGCGCGCCTCCCCGGTCGACGAGCTTGCCGCCGAGAATCATCGGGATCGGCGAGATGGCTCCATTGATAGTGAAGGCCATCATGATCTGCGGCATGGTGGCGTCGAAGACTTTGCTGAGCGGCATGGCGAACACGCTGAACGCGTAGATGGCGCCGACGCAGATATTGATGAACACGCAGGCGATCAGGATCGTCCAGCGGTTAAGCGACGGTTGTTGAAGGGTTGGATTCATGGCTTGTTCTCTCCTCGTTATGGGAAGTTAGCCGACGGTGACCGGCTCGGGTTGAACTTGCGCCGCTTCGCGGCCTTCGATGATGGATTTCAAGCGGCCCCACGATTCGCGGAACATGTCCGGGTCCATCGATTTCAGATCCGGCGCGATCGCCGGCTCGAATTCCATTTGCTCCAAGATGTCGCGTTGAAGATCGACGCCCGGCGCGATCTCGGTCAGCGTCATCACGCCTCCGCGCAGTTCGAATACGGCGCGTTCCGTCACGTAGATGACCGGTTGTCCGACCTTCGCGGCGTAAGAACCGCTGAACGTCACCTGCTGCACGTCTTTGAGGAATTTTTTGGCTTTGCCTTCTTTGACGATATGCAGCTTGCCGTCTTCGACTCGGATCTCCAATCCGCCCGCGGTGAACGTTCCGGCGAAGACCAGTTTCTTGGCCGCCTGCGAGATGTTGATGAAGCCGCCGCAGCCCGCTACGCGAGTGCCGAACTTGCTGACGTTGACGTTGCCGAAGCGGTCGGTCTGCGCCAGGCCCAATACGGAGAGATCGATGCCGCCACCGTCGTAGAAGTCGAACTGCGAATCGTGATCGACGATCGCTTCCGAGTTGTAAGCATGGCCGAAGTCTTTGAGTCCGGCCGGCACGCCGCCGATCGAGCCGGCCTCCGTCGTCAGGATGAGCTGGTCGCTCACGCCTTCTTCGGCGGCCACGGTCGAGACGTTGACGGGGATGCCGACGCCGAGGTTCAAGATCGTGTTCGGCTGAAGCTCGGCCGCGGAGCGGCGGGAGATGACTTTGCGTTCGTCGAGCGGAATGGTCTCGATGCCTTCGAGCGGTACTTTGATCTGACCGGAGAACGCCGGGTTGTACTGCGTGTTCTCGGTCTGGAAATGGTTCTCCGGCTTCGCGATGACCAGATGGTCGATCAGGATGCCCGGAACTTTGACGTCTTTCGGACTCAGCGTGCCGTTCTTGGCGACCGACTCGACCTGCGCGATCACGATGCCGCCCGAGTTGCGGACCGCTTGGGCGATCGGCAGCACTTCCATATGCAGGCCTTCTTTTTCCAACGTCAGATTGCCGTTCTCGTCGGCCACCGTGCCGCGGATCAAGGCGACTTGAATCGGGAAGGTCTTATAGAAGAGCCATTCTTCGCCTTCCAGCTCGATGACCTTGACCAGATCTTCTTTCGAAGACGGCGACATCCGCCCGCCTTCGAGCCGCGGATCGACGAACGTCTCCAGACCGACTTTGGTGATGACGCCGGGACGTTTGGCCGCGATCTCGCGGAACAGCTGCGTGATGACGCCCTGCGGAAGGTTGTACGCTTCGCATTTATCTTCTTCGATCAGCTTCGCCATGCCCGGCGAAGCAATCGCGATCCCGCCGATCCAACGTTTGATCAATCCTTCGTGACCGAGACGGCTCATGCCTTTCTCGCGACGGTTGCCGACGGCGCTGGCGTGGATGACCGTCAGATCGCGCGGCGCGCCGCTCTCCAAGAAACGTTCTTCGATCGCGATCCCCATCTCTTCCGCCCAGCAGGAGAGGCCGAAACCGCTCGCCGCTACCGTATCCCCGTCTTTGATGAGCGCTGCCGCTTCGGCGGCCGTAATGACTTTGGACATATTCACTCACTCCTCTATCGAAATGAAAAGCTGGCGAATCCATGATTTGTGAATTCGTTCACTTTACTCTGCAATATGTTATGTGAAACCTTTCACTTGGAGAATACCGCCGAAAAAAAGCAGCGTCAACGGGGGCGGAGATGTATCGGAAACTTGAAGAAAAGTGTAGCAAAAATGCGATTTTCTACAACGAAGTACGCCTAGGTAAGGTTTTTGACCGTTCCTTAAAACCTAACATATAGCGTATCTGGTTTATTTTTGCCTGCGATAACGTCGGATGACGATCTTTTTCAAGTGTTTTAGGGCCGAAAAGTACGTCTATTCCAGTCGCAAAAAAGCAACAGATTTGCGCAAGGACGTTCGGGTAGGTGCAAGCGGAAGTTGTCCGCATTGACTGACAGGCGCACAGTCGCCGAAAATTGCCTTCTGTCCGATTCGCAAAACATGGCCGCATATACAGGAAAAGCAGGTTTGCGTAAATATGGCGAATCGATGAACAGTATCGGCAAGGCATTTTTACGACAGAATATGAGCTTGATAACAAGCGAAAAAGTGCAAAAAGACGCATACGCCCGATTGCGAGCGTATGCGTCCGTCAGTGTTAGAATATAACTTTCGGTCTAAAGGGTTAGAAATTTTTAATTGAAGCAGATCCCGAATGTCCTGTTCCTACAGACAGCTTCACTTTGTACGAGTAGCCGCTTTTCATGGTGACGCTTTTGGTTTTGCTCAGGCTTGGGCTGGTCACGTTGACTTCGATAAAGCTATTGGGAACCTCTGTCCAGGCTCCTCCGTTGGATTGCAGCAAGACGGCGGAAATGCCCGTGCTTCCAGATTCCATCGTGATCGAATAACTTCCGCTCCGATTTCTTCCGTTGACTTGAGGCGTAGTCGCCTGCCGATTTGACGAATTTTCCGTAATGCCGACGATAAATGGACCCTGCCGATCGGATTGAACAGAAATGGAGCCTCCTGCAGTCGAGCTGGAGACGGGACCATTCGGAAGCGCGGGAGCTTTGACTTCTTCAGCCGCCGCAACGCTAACCGTTCCCAAAAGAGTAGCTGTAGCGAGAATGCTGGCAATTGTTTTTTTCATAACTCTGGCCTTCTTTCTTTTCGATTTCGATAGGTAAGATCGTTTTGTCTTAATCGACTATATAAATTTAAACATATATTCATATTTTAAACATTAATAGATTAAAAAACCTTTTCGATTCGTATATTGAATAAACGTGTGTCAAAGCGAAGAAGTTACGGATTAAACGCAAAAAGCGTCAAAGCGGCGTATAAAACCATCGCTTTGACGCTTTGTTTTTACATAAACTCGAAGAAGTATCGCACCGCATGGAAAAACACGGGCGCCGTGTAGGTGAGACTGTCGATCTGGCTTAAATAACTTTTTTTCAACGTGGCGGCTTTGTCTTCGTCTCCGATCAACAGATCGCGCTTCAGCACGGAGACGGTCAGGCTGCCGAAGAATCCGGCGAACGACAGCAGCACGCCGAACCAGATCGCCGAGGTCGTGCCGAACGGGGTCAGGTACGGAGCGAGCGCGAGCGAAGCGCCGGTCGTGACCAAGAGAGCGCCGACGAACCCTTCCCACGTCAGATAGGCGTTGGCGGTAGGCACGACTTTTTTGCGGCCGACGTAGAGCGAGATCACGGTATGGATCACGTCGTTCACCTGCGTGAGCACGACGAGGTACAGCACCAGCCCGCCTCCGTATTCCGGCGTCGCGAACTGGAAGTAGGCCAGATGGCTGAGACCGAACACCATGAGCATCAATCCCCATTGGGTCGAGCTGACGCTGCGTAGGAAGCCGAACGTGCCTTTGCCCAGCAGTCTCGGAATCGGCAGCACGAGGAACACGTACAGCGGAATGAACACGATGAACATGCCGTACCAGCCGATGTAGATCCAGTAGAATTGCACCGGAATGGCGAGGTAAGCCCAGAGGAACAGCCGCCGGTCGGCTTTGCGCGTGCCGCGAATCATCGAGAAATACTCTTGAAGCGCGAAGAAACACAGGATCATCAGGGAGACGAGCGACACGTTCTTGCTGAACAAAGTGGCGAGCGCGAAGATGAAGAACATGCCCCACCACGACTTCATGCGGGTACCGATCGTGGAATAATCTTTGCCCGGCTGGTTGCGGCTGACGAAGACGTAGACCAGATTCGCGGCGATCAGCACGGTGAGCACGAGCAGCAGAACGACGAATGAGCTGAACAAATCATCACCAACTTAGGGTTGAAATAGCATCCGTGGGAGCTTACGTATGCTATCATATAGGAATCATTCCGATAGGCGCAATACGAATCTCGGCCCGCTGCCCGCACTCCTTTTCGAAGGGAAACGTCATCGAATCCCGCATGGGCCGGTGCGAACCCAGCCGAGCCGGAACCATTCGCCTGTGCGCCGCGCCGAGAGGAGAATTGCAGATGACGGATGCGGAGATGCGCTCCGTATATATTTTGCTTACCAATACGGGAACGCTGTTCACCAGAATGATCCGGGTCTATACGCGCGCGCCGTACAACCATGCGTCGATCGCGTTCGACCGGGAATTGACGGAGCTGTACAGCTTCGGTCGGAAAAATCCGTACAATCCGCTCGACGGCGGTTTCGTTCGGGAAGATATCCGCACGGGCACGTTCAGCCGTTATCCGAACACCACCTGCGTGATCTACGAGCTGAAAGTCAGTCCGCGCGAAGTGGAGAAGATGCGGCGGGTGCTGAACGTGTTTATCCGCAGCCGGGAAAAGTATCTCTACAATATGCTCGGCATCGTCGGCGTGGCGTTCAAAGAACCGGTGGAGTTCAGCAATTCGTATTTCTGTTCGCAGTTCGTGGCGGAGATTCTGTCCCGTTCGGGGATCAAGATCTGGAACAAGCTGCCCGCGCTGGTGACGCCCGACGATTTCCGGCAGAGCGAGCGGATGACGCTGGTGTACGAAGGCGTGCTGCGGGCGTACGAACATTCGGCGGCCGCGGACCGGCAGGAGCCGGCGGCGGAAAGCGTCGAGACGGAGTAACGCCAACGCCCGCATGAAGGCCCCGAGCGATTCGGAAGTTTACACAAAAAAGGAGCGAGTACGTTGAAAATCGGAAGAAACGACCCGTGCTACTGCGGTTCGGGCAAAAAGTACAAAAAATGCTGCATCGATAAAGATCTGCAATTCGTCGATTCCGCGAAGTTCGCCGGATTCAAGCAGGTCGACGCGGACTTCTCGCCTCGCCGTTATTATACGGGCCGCCTCGCGGAACTGAACGGCCGACTGCAAGCGGAAGGACGTTCGGAAACGCTGGATGCCGATCTGATGGATCTGTCCGGCGACCTGCTGGAAGACTTGGAAAGCGGACGGCTGCACGCGTTTACCCGCTACGGCGAAGGCTTCCGTCCGACGGAACGCCGCCTGCTCGAAGCGCTGGCGAACCGGATCTGGAGCGGACTGGTGCTCGGCGGATTCGAGGAGCAGGACGCGCTGCGTCCGCTGCTGGCTTTCGCTTCGGCCGCGCTGGCCGAAGGCATCGGCGAAGAAACGAAGATCGCCGGAGCCGTGCTGACGACGGACGAAACCGGCGGATTGAAAGATTGGAAGCTGACGCCGGCGGCGGAGAACGCGGCTGATTCGGAAAGCGGAGCAAGCGACGGCGAAGAGGCCGGGTTCGAGTTCTTGGTCGAAGCCGGGGCGAGCGGGGCGTAAAAGGCTGCGGGGGAGCTTGGAGCGAGGCGGAGGCGCGGGCGGTGAAAGCCGAGGATAGCTCAGAGCCAGAGGGAATGCGAGCGTTAAAAAGGCGCGAGGTCCTCGAAGCGGGGCCGCTCCCGAATGGCTCGTGGGCTGCGTGGCCGCGGCCGATCTAGCGTTCCGTGCCTCCGCGCCGCGTTTGCGCAGACGCAAGGCTCTGCGCCACTGTCCCGAATGTTGCGAAAATCCATCATTATTAAGCGAAAAGTCGCTTAACACGCAAAAATGTTGCAAGAATCCATTAAAATCGGCTTTTTAGCGTTCGAAAGAACGAAAATCGGCCGAAATGATGGATTTATGCAACATTTTTTGGTTTACGCGCTTGTCCTCGACGAAAATGATGGATTTATGCAGCATTTCCCGGTTTCGCCGTTAGAAGTTAGGAACAGCCGCACGGCGGCGGCAACGGCAACGGTAGCGGGAACGGCATTTCGCGTTCCCGTGCCGACATTCCGTGTTCCGGTGCAGGCTGCCGGTCTTCAAGCCGGAAAATGCACGCTGAACGTCGTCTGCTCGCCGACCGTGCTTTTGACCGAGATGCGGCCTTTGTGCTGCTCCACGATCGACTTCGCGATCGCCAGACCCAAGCCGTGACCGCCCTGCGAGCGGGTGCGGGACTTGTCCGTCCGGTAGAACCGGTCGAACACGCGCGGCAGATGTTCGGCGGCAATGCCTTCGCCGGTATTGCTGACGGCGAGGCGAATCTCGCCGTGCTCGCGCTTCAGCGAGACGTCGATGCGGCCGCGCGGATTCGCGTATTTGATCGCGTTGTCGAGCAGGATCATCGTAACCTGCACGATCTGCTCGCGGCTGCCGACGAGCGACAGCCCCGGCTCGATCTCGTAATCGAGCGACAGGTCTTTCTCGAAGACGACGGCTTCCATCGTCAGCATCACGTTCTCGACCGCGTCGCTGAGATCGAAACGAGCCTGTACCATGCCCGGCCGCGAGTCGTCCATCTCGGTCAGATAGAGCAGATCGCCGGTCAGCTTCGCCATACGTTCGGTCTCCGACTTGATGTAGCGCAGCCATTTCTCCTGGCTGCGAATGCTCTCGTCGCCGTTCGCCAGCAGCACGTCGGCGTTGGTGTTGATGACCGCGAGCGGCGTCTTGAGTTCGTGCGAAGCGTCCGCGATAAACTGCTTCTGCTTATCGAACGCTTCCCTCACCGGGCGGATCGACCGGTTGGCGAAGAAACGGCTGAAGAAGAACAGCACGATCAGCATCGCCACGCCTACGGCCGCGAACGTATAAATCAGCGTCTTCAGAATCTCTTGGCGCGAAGTCGTGTCGATAAACACGTACATGGTGGTGTCGTTATCGGACGGCATCCGCATGAACGTCCAGCGGCTGCCGTCCAGCGTGAAGTCGCCCCGGTTCCGATCCGATTTTTGCGCCAGCGCGAGCGCGGAAGCGTAGAAGTCTTCGGTCAAGCTGCTGAAGCGCGATTGGGTCTCCGTCAGCGCGCCCGAAGCGTCGGTGCGCATCATGAACGAGACCGACCGGTCCGGCGGGCCGTTCTCGCCGAACGCGCCGGTCGGCGGTTTGTCGCTGCCGTCGAACGATCCGTTCGCTCGCGCATCGCCGGCACTGGCCGAACCGGACGATCCTGCCGATCCGGAAGTCTCTCCGGAGCCGCTCTCGTTCGCAGCTTCCGATCCGCCGTTCGGATTCGCCGCGCTGCCCGAACCGCTGCCGGACGAAGAGCTGTCCGTCGAGCCCTCGCCGTTCGCGTTCGTTCCCGCCGCGTTCGAGCTTCCGGCATTCCCCGCATTTCCGCTTCCGCCGCCCTGATGAAAAGGCGGATTCCCGCCGCTTCGATACGTTCCGGCCGTTCGATCGAGGTCCATCCCGATCTCGCCCTGAACCTGCCGGTACGTAATGATGTAGATGCTGGCGAACGCCACCGACATGATCACCACGATGGTCGTCAGATTGACGATCAGAAAACGGTCGCGCAGCTTTTTGAACAAAGGATTCGCCGACGTGCTTGCCGCTCTGTCGCCGCCCATCAGGACTTGTCCTCTTCCAGCACGTAGCCGATCCCCCGAATCGTGGTGATGCGCGTCCGCGAACCGAGGAAGTTCAGCTTTTTGCGCAGAAACGAGATGTACACTTCCACGTTGTTATGCTCCGCTTCCGAATCGAATCCCCACAGCTTCTCGATAATCTGCTCTTTCGACGTGACCGACTGTTTGCGCAGGATCAGCAGTTCCAGCAGTTCGCACTCTTTCGGATTCAGCTTGATCTCTTTGCCGCCTACCGTCAGCTTCGGGTTCGAAGCATTCAATTCCAGATCGCCGTATTTGAGCGCGTCTTCCGGCATCACTTCGCCTTTACGCCGCAGCGCCGCCCGGATTCGCGCCATCAGTTCGTCGGAAGAGAAAGGCTTCGCCACGTAATCGTCGGCCCCGTAATCGAGTCCGGCGATCTTGTCCGGCGTCTCGCCTTTGGCGGTGAGCAGGATAACCGGCACGGACATGCCTTTGCCGCGGATCGTCTTGAGAATGCTGATCCCGTCGCGCCCCGGCAGCATGATATCGAGCAGCAGCAGATCATAGATGTCGCTGAGCGCATAATCCAAGCCGTCTTCGCCGTCATGCACGACGTCGACCGAATAGTTGTTTTTTCTCAAAATTTGAGACAAAGCTTCCGCCAGATGCTGTTCGTCTTCCACGATCAATATTCTCATATCGTCACCCTCTGTTTTTGTTGGAAATCGTCGTCGTTTTGCCTTTGTCCTCATTATATCGGGAAACCCTTTAATCAACCTTAAGGATTCGGGCTATACGGAATCAAGGTTCATGTGTTAAGTTTCCAAATAAAGGGATTCGGGAGGCGCAGGATGAAAAAAGAACCCGTATTAAGCGAAATCGTCATCGAACTGAGCTACTTTCTGTATTTGCTGCGCAGAACGAGGGTGGATTACAACGAGATCGGGTCTCGGCTGCGAACGGTGGTTTCTGCCGAGGTCGCGGATTTTATCAGAAGCAGCGTGAACTTGTTACGGCAAGGCGGCAAGTTTGCGGACTATCGCGTTTTGTTCGAATCGAAGCTGCTGGAGTACGCGCGGAATCCGGATATTCGTGTGGACGAATTGAAAGCTTTGCATTCCAGCATCGCCATTTTGGAAAAGTGTATTCGAAGAGATTGGGACGAATTTATCGAATTTACGCTTCTGCTGTTAAAAAATGAAACGTGGGCGATCGACCGTTCGGGAGCGGGAGGCTCAGAAATCCCTCTTCGGGTCATGCGCGTGCAGCGTTTCCTCAAAGAGAAAGACGAACAGAACGTCACCGTAGAACGGGACGAGTTCGAGCGATATAAGAACGAGGAATGGAATCGGAACCCGTTCATGACGGACGAAGAAATCCAACAAGTGCTGTCCGAAGGTGCGAAAGGAAGAGCGGCGACGCACGAAGAGATGATGCTGATGTCGGAGACGCTGATCGCCGAAAGAGCGAAAAATCCGTCGATCACGCTCAAACAAGTCATGAAGCAGTTGGGCTTGGAAGATATCGGTACGCACATCGACTTCGATTTTGATGAGCCAACTTCATAACTGCATCGCGAAGAGGATCGGCGTGCCGGTTCTCTTTTTTGATGGGCGGATTCCGTCATTTGTAAACGATAAGTAAAATTCGAAGGCCCTCTTTTTACAAAACCCTCGATCTTTAAGATTCGCTAAAGGTTGCCCGCCTAAGATACAGACATGGCAAGGGAACACCGACTAGTACCTTGTCAACACTAAAGGTAGGGATACGCTCCCCTGAATCGCACTTGAAGCGTGTGCGTTTCAGTGAAACGTAAACCTCTGATTAAGAGTTGAAAGGGTACTACCATACAGCGAAAGGAAAGATGAATCATGGCGATCGAAGTCTTCAACCGGTACGAGAGCAAGTATGTGATGGATCATGCGGCTTACGAACGAATCTACGCGGCGCTGCTGGAGTATATGGAGAAAGACGAATACAACAAGAACGAATTCTATTCCATCAGCAATCTGTATTTCGATACTCCGCACGATTCGTTGATCCGTCAGAGCCTCGCGAAACCGAAATACAAGGAGAAACTTCGGCTTCGCGCTTACGGCGTACCGCACGAAGACGCGAAAGTGTATCTGGAGATCAAAAAGAAAGTGTTCGGTCTGGTCAACAAACGCCGTACGGCGCTCAAACTGAACGAAGCGTACGAATTCGTCCGTACCGGACGGCCGCCGGAGCTTCAGCCTTACATGAACGCTCAGGTCGTGGACGAGATCGAATATTTCCTCCGTCTCTACGATCTGGAGCCGAAAGTGTATCTGTCTTACGATCGCAAAGCGCTGTTCGACAAGACCAGCCGCGATCTGCGGATCACCTTCGATACGAATATCCGCTGCCGCCGTTACGACGTGCAGTTGGAACGCGGCGATTACGGCGAGCAGCTCATGGAACCGGGACAATGGCTGATGGAAGTCAAAGCCGAGAAGACCGTGCCGGCTTGGCTGTCCAAGATGCTGTCCGAACACGGTCTGTACCGTACCGGTTTCTCCAAATACGGCAACGAATACAAGAAGCTGGTCAAGAGCCGCCGAGCGCTGACCGAGCTGCAACCGAACCTGACTCTTCATCCGAATCCTCAAGTCGGCGCGCTTCGCGACCTGCCGAACTTCGAACAAGCCAACGAAAAGGAGATTGTGCAATATGCTTGATTCTATCCTCAACAGCGCGACGACGAGTACGACCGACCTGACCCTGACCAACTCGCTGGTGACCATCGGCCTGGCGATCATTCTGGGCGCGATCATCAGCTTGACCTACATGAAAACGAACAAGACCACCTACACGCAGGGTTTCACCTTGACGCTGGTCATTCTCCCGATCGTCGTCGCCGTCATCATCCTCATGATCGGCAGCAACGTGGCCCGCGCGTTCAGCTTGGCCGGGGCGTTCTCGATCATCCGTTTCCGCAGCGCGGCGGGCGATCCCAAAGACATCACGTACGTCCTGTTCACGATGGCGGCCGGTCTGGCCTGCGGCGTCGGTTCGCTCGGCTACGCGGTATTGTTCACCGTGATCCTCTGCGCCCTGATGTTCGCCCTGAGCCGCTTCAAATTCGGTATTCGCAAGTCGCAGCAGAAGACGCTCAAAGTCACCATTCCCGAAAATCTCGGCTACGAAGAAGCGTTCGAAGAAGTATTCGCCAAGTTCGGCGTGCAGCATGAATTGAAAAAGATCCGCACGACGGAACTCGGCAGTCTGTACGAACTCGTCTACTCCGTCACGCTGGACCCGAACGTCAACCAGAAAGCGTTTCTCGATTCGATCCGTACCCGCAACGGCAATCTTGATTTGTCGCTGACGATGGCTCCTCCCGTAACGGCGGAATACTAAGCGTTGACAAGGTCCTGCACGACGATCATTCGAACTCCGGAAGGGAAGAGATCTTAATGAGAAAAAATAAAACGACAAACAAAACGAAATTCAAAATGTACAACAAAATGGCGACCGCCGGGCTGCTGGGCGCGGTGCTGCTGACTTCGGCAGCCGTGCTGCCCGCCGCGGCGGAAGGCTTGACATGGAAAGCTTCGAACGGGTATTTGATCAACGCGGCTTCCTCCGACTCGACGACGACTTCGACTGCTGCGACAGGAACCGCTTCTACCGCTTCAAATCTGACAGCTTCGGATCTGAAAGTCTCCGATCTGGTCACGCTCAAAACCAAAGATTACGCCACCGCTTGGAGCACCGGCACGTACACGACGATCAAACTGAGCGGCGCGTCGGCGTCGGTCAGCGGTTCGGGGGCCAAAGCTTCCGGCAGCACGGTCACGATCTCCAAAGCCGGTACGTACGTGATCAGCGGCAAACTGACGGACGGCCAGATCGTGGTGGATGCAGCCGATACCGACGACGTGCATATCGTACTGCGCGGCGCGACGGTATCGAACGATTCGACTTCGCCTTTCTATGTGAAATCGGCGGATAAAGTGATCGTGACGCTGTCGGCGGGCACGACCAATACGTTTGCCGATGCTGCGGATTATGCGGTAGCGGACGGCGACACCGAACCTGCGACGGATGCGGCGATCTACAGCAAAGCGAATCTGACGATCAACGGGACCGGAGCGCTGAACGTGACAGGCCGCTACCAAGACGGCATCCACAGCAAAGACAATCTGAATATCGTCGGCGGCAAGATCACGGTTAAGGCGGCAGACGACGCGATCGTCGGTAAAGACCGCGTGGTGATCGAAGGCGGCACGTTTAAGGTGACAGCAGGCGGCGATGGGATTAAGTCGAACAACGATAGCAATACGGCAAAAGGCTTCGTCGCGATCTCCGGCGGCAGCTTCGATATCACGGCGGCCAACGACGGCATCCAGGCGGAGACGGCGCTGGTCGTGGACGGCGGAACGTTCACGATCACGACCGGCGGCGGTTACGAAAACGGGCCGGAACATACCGACGAATTCGGCGGTATGGGCGGAGGCGGCTTCGGCGGCCAGATGCCGGAAGGTTGGACGCCGGGCGAGATGCCGAACAACGCGGACGGCACGCCGATGACGTCTCCGACGAACGCGGACGGCACGGCGATGACGCCGCCGACGGGTTCGGCGGCAACCGCGACGGGCGGCAGCACCGCTTCGACGACGGCAAGTGACTCCGCCACGACCGAAGAAACGACAACCGACAGCATGAAGGCGCTCAAGGCCGGTACCGAACTCGTCGTGAACAAAGGCACGTTCACGATCGATTCGGCCGACGATGCCGTGCACAGCAACGGCAACGTCAACATCGCGGGCGGCACGTTCGCCGTGAAGACCGGCGACGACGCTTTCCATGCCGACGCCGTACTGGAACTGTCCGGCGGCAAGATCGCGGTCTCCGACAGCTACGAAGCGCTGGAAGGCTTCGTGATCAACGTCAAGGGCGGCGACATCGACGTCACCGCTTCCGACGACGGCGTGAACGCGTCCGGCGACGATCCGTCCGCCGTGACTGCGACTAACGGCGCGGCCGATGCTGCCGCGAACGCCTCGGCTGCCGCAGGGTCTTCGACGACGGCAAGCCCGTCGCCTTCCACAAGCGGCAGCGCGGCGACTTCGTCCGCCGCCGCAGCGAACGCGTCGACGCAATCCGCTGCGTCGACAAGCGCGGCAGGCAGTTCGTCGGCCGGCGGCACGACAACGGCGCAGACGGACGCGACTTCGTCCGCGTCCCAAGCTCCCGGCAGCACCATGATGCCGGGCGGCATGGGCGGCGGCATGATGGCTGCCAGCAATGCCATGCTGAACATCAGCGGCGGCACGCTGACCGTCAACGCGGGCGGCGACGGTCTGGATTCCAACGGTTCCGTCACGATGACCGGCGGAACGGTCATCGTGAACGGACCGACCGACAACGGCAACGGGCCGCTGGATTACGACGGCACGTTCGCGATCAGCGGCGGCTCTCTGATCGCCGCCGGCAGCTCCGGCATGGCGCAAGCGCCTTCGGCGGCGTCGAGCCAGCGCTCGCTCGGCATCACGTTCGCCCAGACGTTGGCGGCGGGCACGCTGGTACACGTCGAAGACGCGGAGGGCAACGACGTGCTGACCTTCGCTCCGGCGAAGTCGTTCAGTTCGGTCGTCGTCAGCTCTTCCGCGCTGAAAGCGGGAGAGACGTATACCGTCTCGACCGGCGGCGCGTCGACGGGCAGCGTATTCGACGGCCTGTATACCGGCGGCGCGTACAGCGGCGGTACGGCCTATACGACCTTCGCGTTCTCGGCCGACGAAGCGACGACGTGGGTCGACGCCTCGGGCGTGACGACCGCCCCGAGCGGCATGGGCGGATTCGGCGGCGGGATGGGCGGCGACGGCACGACCCGCGGCCCGCGGGGGACGCAGTCGACGAGCACGTCCGGTACGACGACAAGCGCGGAGTGATTTCGGAGGCTGCGCTCCGAGAGCGGCTTGGCCACAGGAGGAAGAGGAACGCCGACTATGAGACAAATTCGTTGGTGTAGGTTTCTTTCCGAAATGGCTTTCTCCGTCGTCTCGCTGCTAGCCGCGTCTAGCCTTCTCGACACTTCATTTCGAGGCCCTTTCCCTTATCGGGAAAGGGTCTCTTTTTACAAGCTGCCGCTCCGAAGTTGCACCATATACAACATAAAGCACACGAATAGCCCTTTTTACCGAGTGAAGCTGCACTTTTTACAACATTCCGGCCTACAATCCGCTCGGAAACGTACCGTTCGCCTCAACATGTTGCAGAAACTGCAAGATCGACGCACCAACACGCGTTTTATAAGCATCAGGTTGTAAAAAGTGCAAGATGGCTTCTTCTTCCGTGCGACCGGATTGTCGATCGGCCGTACCGCTACTAACAGACCCCGGTCGTGAAGCGAGGCCCGAGCCATCAACTCGACCTGCCGAAGAACGCCTACCGCTCTCGACAGTTTGTTCGGCATCGAATTTTTAATGTTGCAAATACAACAAAAATCTATTATATTTCGAAGAAGATCACGGACCGCGCGGCAGACGCGTCCCGAACAAACGAGGTGAACGAAGCATGACGGAAATTCTGCGGGAGATCGGCATGATCGCGAGAGCGCTCGATTCGATCAGCAATATCGAGTTCAAAGCGCATGAGCTGACGAAAGGGCAGTATCTGTATCTGGTGCGGATCTGCGAGCATCCCGGCATCATTCAAGAGAAGCTGGCCGAGATGATCAAGGTGGACCGGACGACGGCGGCAAGGGCGATCCAGAAGCTCGAACAGAACGGTTTTATCGAGAAAAAAGACGACGAGCTCAACCGCAAGATCAAGAAGCTGTTCCCGACCGCCAAAGGCGAAGAAACGTATCCGCTGATCAAACGGGAGAACGACCATTCCGAAAACGTGGCATTGGCGGGGCTGTCGGATCGCGAAGCGAAGACGGCGCTCGAACTGCTGCGGAAGATTCGCGCGAACGTCGAAGTCGATTGGGAGTTCGTCAAAAAAGGCGGCAAACGCGAATACGGAGGACAATAATGACGACTACGATTCGAATCGCGACGATCGAAGACTTGCAGACGCTGCGGGAGATCGGCATCGAGACGTTTGGCGACACGTTCGCCGCTCAGAACAAGCCGGAAAATATGCAGGTTTATCTGGAAAAAGCATTCGACGAACAGCGGTTGGCGAACGAGCTGAATCGTCTTGGTTCGACTTTTTACCTGCTTGAAGAAGGCGGCGAACCGGCCGGTTTTCTGAAGCTGAACGTCGGGGAAGCGCAGTCCGAACCGATGGGCGACGAGGCGCTGGAGATCGAACGGATCTATATTCGCCGCGCGTTCAAACGCCGTGGATTCGGCCGGAAGCTGATCGATCTGGCGCAGGCAGCGGCCGAAGAGCAGGGCAAAAGCAAGCTTTGGCTGGGCGTCTGGGAGAAAAACGCGGACGCGGCGGCTTTCTACGAGCGGTTGGGCTTTTTGCGCGAAGGCGAGCATTCCTTCTTCATGGGCGACGAAGAACAGACCGATTGGATCATGGTTCGCCGTTTGCGCTGTGGTAGAATCGAAGAAAGCTATAGCAAACAAGACGGATCGGCCAAAGAGGAGGACTTTCGGTGAATGTAATGCGGCTTCGTCGCGGTCAGATTTTCTCCGCCATCGTGCTGCTCTATTTGTTCGTGCGCCTGATGCCCGACACGACCTCGGAACGCTGGGCCGCGGGCCTGTTGGGCGTGCTGGTGATCGGCGGTCTGGCGGCCGCGCCTCTGATTCGGGGAAATCTGCGTCTGGGTCTGCTGCTGGGCGGACTCTATGCGTGCTCGGCCGGGTATTGGCTGCTGTTCGGTCAAGATACGACGCTGCTCATGATCCTGCAGGGCTTCTTGATCAGTTATACCGCTCTGCTGATGGTCGAGCCGGCATCCGCTTTGCTGGCGATCGGCATCTTCCTGACCACTTTCGTGCTGCGGATCGGGCATGAAGAAGCTTCATGGGAAAGCCTGCTGCGTCAAGATTTGTTTATGTACGCGGGCATGTACGCGCTGCTGCGGACGTTCCGCATCAATCGGACCAAACGTCTGGAAGAGCAGCGGCATACCGAAGAACTTCGGATCGTGCATGCGGAATTGGCCGAGACGCATGCCAGTCTTCAACGGGCGCACGAAGAACTGGAACGCGCGACGATGCAGTCGCTTCGCTACGCGGTATTGGAAGAACGCGGCCGGATCGCCAGAGATATTCACGACAGTATCGGGCATCGGCTAACTTCGGTGATCGTGCAGCTTCAAGCGCTGCCTTACGTGCTCAAGAGCGACCCGGCGGAATCGGAACAGATCGTGCGCACGGTGTTGGACGTGGCGCGCTCCTGCTTGCAGGAAGTGCGCGTCGTCGTGCACAACATGGAAGCCGACGGCAGCGGCGCGGGGCTCATCTCGCTGCGCAGTCTCGTGCAGCAGACGGCTTCGACGCCAGGCGTTCCGCAGATTGAACTCGACATGGAAGAAAGGGCGGGCCACGAAGAATGGCCGCCGGGCGTCGCGGCCGCGCTCTATCGCTGCCTGCAGGAGGCGCTCACCAACACGATTCGCCATGCGAATGCACGGAAGGTCGAGATTCGGGTCAAACAGAACGCTTCCGAAGTTCTGCTGAACTATCGCGACGACGGCGTGCTGACGCCCGGCGAACCGATTCGGGAAGGCTTCGGGCTGGGCGGCATCCGCAAGCGATGCCAGGGCGCGGGCGGAAGCTGCGAGATCGCGGCGAGGAAGCCGCACGGCATCGCGATCGATATCACGCTGCCGCTGACGGATTCGAAAAAGGAGGCCGAATATGAGCAAGGATGAGAGAGACGCAAATCCGGACGGCCGGGCGAAAATTCTGCTCGTGGACGACCAGCCGCTCGTGCGGCAGGGCATGAAATACATCGTCGGGGCGCAGCCGGATCTGGTGGTGGCCGGAGAAGCGGGCAGCGGCCCGGAAGCGGTGGAAGCGGCGCTGGACAAGCGGCCGGACCTGATCTTGATGGACGTGCAGATGCCGCAGTTCAACGGCATCGAAGCGGCGCGGCGGATTCTGGCGAAGCTGCCGGATTGCAAGATCGTGATCCTGACGACGTTCGATACGGAAGAATACGTCTTCGAAGGCATCCGCGCGGGGGCGATCGGGTATCTGCTTAAGGACACCGAGCCGGAAGAGCTGTTGGCCGCCGTTCGCGCCGCGCTGCGCGGCGAAGTGATCTTCCGCACCGCGCTGGCCGCGAAGCTGATCGGGCAGGCGCTTCAGCGTCAAGCGGAAGAAGCGGCGCGGGCCGCGGCAGACAATCCGGCGGCTTCGGCGGAAGCGGAGCGGTCCGGTCCCGACGGCCGCGAACGGACGGGCGGCGCGACAAACGAAGCCCCGGCGCTGCTTCAGCCTTTTACCGCGCGGGAAATCGAAGTGCTTCAGCAGATGGCGTACGGCCTGCGCAACGAAGAGATCGCCGCGAAGCTGTTCGTCAGCGAGAGTACGGTGAAGACGCATGTGCATCGCATTCTGCAGAAGTTTGACGTGCAGGACCGGACGCAGGCCGTCGTGTACGCGATTCGCAGCGGGATGGTCGAGTAAGCGATAAGCGAAGACGAGGTACGTCGAGCAGGGAAGAACAGCCGAAGTACGGAGCGAGGATCGGCCGAGGGCCGGTCCTTTTTGCGTGCGTGCAAGCAGGTATGCGATCCGCTCCGTACCTGTGGATGACGTGCGGCAGAAAGATATTCACAGTGTGGATAACGTACGGAACCCGCTAAGAAGGGTGAGAAACATCTCTTTTCGACTGTGGATAACCGATCTTCGTCCGCCGCGCATCCACCTATGGGTTGATCCTGCGTATCCGGCATAACCGATCTGTCGGTGGACGCCGCGCCTCCCGGTCCGGGATAAGATATAGACATCCCAAGACGAACACAAACGAGGAGGCAACAAACCATGACAACCGCAACTTGGATTTCGACGCTCGCCATTTTCGCCCTGCTGACGTGGAGCACGTTCGGCCGCAAAGCCTTCAACCCGATCCGGCTGCTTCTGCCGATCGCCGTCATGAGCTACTTCGGCGCCACTTATCTGAAGGACATCCCGAGCGGCGGCAACAACGGCTGGCTGCTCGTCGCTTCCGCCGCTTTCGGCGCTCTGATCGGCGCGCTGCTGCTGACCCTGTCCCGCATCGAACACGACGGCAAATCCGGCAAGACGTACATCACGAACGGCATCGCCAGCGTAGGCGTACTGTCGATCATCTTCATTCTTCGTATCGGTCTGGTCGAATGGGTGACGAGCCACGGCAAAACGGCTTACGAATACTCGCAGATCCATCATTTCAATCTGTATATCATCGGCCCCGCGTTCATCTTCATGGCCGGTTCCATGCTGCTGGTCCGGATCGTCGGCCTGCTGATTCGGGTCAGACAGACCCGCGAAGAAGCGCTGTCGGGAGCGAACGCTTAATGAACATGGACGGAGCCGCGAAAAAACAAAGGCCGGTCGACGGGAAAACTCCCGTTAGCCGGCCTTTCGTTTGGCTTCGGCGACGCCTGCGCTGACTGATCGGGCGCGCTTTGCGTTTCGCTTATCCTTTGATCGATCCCACGTATACGCCTTTCACGAAATACTTCTGCAAGAACGGATACACCAGCAGGATCGGGAGCGTCGAGACGACGATGGTGCAGTATTTGACCAGTTCGCGGTAAGCGGTGGCGCTGCCCGCGCTGTCGATCACGACGCCGCCGGCGCTGCCCATCGTGGCCGCGCTGGTATCGTTGGCGACGAGGATTTCTTTGAGCAGCAGTTGCAGCGGGAACAATGCCCGGTCTTGAAGCAGGACCATCGCGTTGAACCAAGAGTTCCAGTTGCCGACGAGATAGTAGAGGAAAATAACGGCGAGCGTCGCTTTGGACAGCGGAATCAGAATGCTAACCAGAATTCGCGCCTGACTCGCGCCGTCGATCGTCGCGGCTTCTTCGAGTTCCTGCGGCAGCGCTTGGAAGCCCGTACGCAGGATGATCATGTTCCACGTATTGATCGCGCCCGGCAGCACCATCGCCCAGATATTGTTGTAGAGGCCGATGTCTTTCATGAGCAGGAACCACGGAATCAGTCCGCCGCCGAAGAACATCGTGACGGTGATCATGATCATGATGTACTTTTTGAAATACAGCTCCCGCCGGGACAGCACGTACGCGCCCATGATCGTCATGACCATGTTGATCGCGGTGCCGAGGCTGACATAGATCAGCGTATTGGCGTAGCCCACGAGCAGGGCGTTGTCGCGGAAGATCAGCTTATAACCGTCGAGCGTGAAGCCGAGCGGGGCGAGCAGCAGCCCTTTGTGGGCGACGAGCCGGCCCGGATCGCTCATCGAAGCGAACAAGATATGCACGATCGGGTACAGACACATCAGGGTCAGCGCGGTCAGCAGCAGATAGATCGCGCCGTCGAACAGCCGGTTGCCCCAAGATTTGTAATGGACCATAAGGTTAAGCGCTCCTTTCTACCACAGGCTGACTTCGGATTTGCGTCTGGCGATGCTGTTCGTCACCCACAGCAGGCCGAAGTTGATGACCGCGCTGAACAATCCGACGGCCGTCGAATAGCTGAGGCTCGCTTCGCGCAGCCCTCGGCGGTAGACGTAAGACGCGATGACGTCGGCCGTGTCGTACGTGAGCGGGTTGTACAGCAGGATGATCTTCTCGTAACCGGAAGCCATCAGACCGCCCACCGCGAAGATGAACAAGATGACGATCGTCGGCGTGATCTGCGGAAGCGTCACATGCCACATTTTCTGCAAACGGTTGGCGCCGTCCATGTCCGCGGCTTCGTACAGCGACGAGTCGATGGAACCCATGGCGGCGAGATAGATGATGCTCTCCCAACCGATGCTCTGCCAGATGCCCGAGAAGACGTACAGCGGCCGGAACATCGACGAGTAGCCGAGCAGAGAAGAGTATTCTTTGCCCGTAATCCACTGGAGCGCCTGCGTGATGATGCCTTCGTCCGCGGTAAAAATATGGATCATGCCCGCTACGACGACGAGCGAGATGAAGTGCGGCATGTAGGTGATCGTCTGCACGGTGCGCTTGAACAGTTTGCTGCGGATCTCGTTCAGCAGCAGCGCCAGCACGATCGGGGCGGTGAAGCCGAAGGCGATGCCCCAGAGATTGAGCAGCAGCGTATTTTTGACGACCCGCCAGAAGTAGGGACCCTGAAAGAAATCGACGAAATGCTTCAGGCCTACCCACGGGCTTTCCGAGAAGCCGAGCAGCGGCTTGTAATCTTTGAACGCGATCAGGATGCCCCACATCGGGCCGTAGCAGAATACGACGAACCAGACGATGACGGGGACCGCGAGCAGGTAAGGGAACCAGTTTTTGCGAACGTCCTTCTTGATCAGCAGCGACGCGTTCGGGCGTTCGGAGGCGGCGATTCCGCCGACCTTCTTGTTCTTGCGCAGCGTAAGCACCGGCCAGTCACCTCCTTGTATGGATTCGGTTGCGCCCGCCGGGCGGAACGGCCTGTCTGCCCCGGGGAAAGGGAAGACCGGCCGCTCCGCGTGCGCGCGCTTGATGCGGCATCTTGCGAAAAGACGCCGGAGCTTACCGCTGGTTGTACCGGTCCAGCGCCGCCTGATGCAGGCTCAGGAACTCGTCGAGCCCCATCGCTTTGGCTTCCTGCAAAAATTTGTCGTAAGCGTCGACCGGCAGTTCGCCCATGATGATCTTGGCGAAATATTCGTTCCGCAGCGTAGAGAGCTGGTTGCCGAGTTCGGCTTCTCTCGACGCTTCTTCCTGCGTGAAGGTGATCGGCGGCATAGTGACGCTCGCGTCCATTTCTTCGGTCCACGTTTTGCGGATATCGCCCGAGTAGCTGCCTTCCGCCACGATCAGCGGGTTGGAATTGTGCTCGTCGCGGATATCCGGCCAGTTGTGCATCCGGTATTTATGCAGCGTCGTGGCGACCGGCTGGCCTTCCGGGTCTTTGTAAATGTAGCTGTCCGCCGGGAAATACGGTTTGCCGTCTTTGTCGATCAGATGGACTTTGCCGTATTCGCCGTAGTTCAGCAGCTCCCAGCCTTTTTTGCTGTAACCGAAATCGAGGAACGCCATCGCCGCTTCGACGTTCTCGGCCTGCGTGGTGATCGCGGCGTTCGTGCCGGCCCGCATGAAGTTCTTGTAGCTGACCTGCGGCTGATCGCCTTCGTTCAACACCGGGTTCGGCGCGCCGACGAAGTCGAAATCGTTCTGCTGTTTCCAATAGCTCCACATCGTATCCGGGGAATCCATCATGACGGCCGTTTTGTCCGAGATCGCGGTCGCCATGCGTTGATTGAAGTCCGCCGTCGCCCAATCGCGGTTCAGCAGGCCTTCTTTGTTCCACTGCTGCATCGTGGTCAGATACTCTTTGGCTTTCGGCTGCGCCGGGCCCCATTGGACTTTGCCGTCTTTGTCGATAAAGGTCCAGTCCCAGACGCCGTAAGCGCCGTTGATGATGCCGGTGAACAGTTGGCCGTAGCTGGAACCGTAGTTGAGCGGTTCGGAGTAGCCGACTTCTTTGGCTTTGGTCAGGAATGTATGCCATTCGTCGATCGTCGTCGGCACTTCCAGCCCCGTCTTGTCGAGCGCTTCCTGCTTGATCAGCATGCCGAACCACATCCATTCGGAGTAAGGCGCGATGCCGTAGAAGCCGAGCAGGCGGCCGTCGTCGGTGACGGTCGTCTTGCGGCGCATCTCGTCGGAATTGCGCCATGCGTTGTAGTTCGGCGCGTCTTTCTCGATCAAGTCGGTCAGGTCGAGGTAAGCGCCGTCGTTCACGCCCGCTTCGAGCCCGCCCGGATAACGGCCCGGATCGATGATGATGTCTGGCAGCTCGCCCGAGGAGATCATCAAGGTAAACGCGTCCGCTTCCTGTCCGACCGGCGGCGTGATGAAATTGACTTTGATGCCCGTCAGCTTCTCGACCTGATCCTGCACGGCCTGCTTGTTCATGTCCGGTACGTCGGCGTTGGCCGGCATCCAGACATCCAGCGTCACGTCGCCCTTCACGGGATACGCGGAATAATCGTTCGGAATCTTTTGGTCGAAAATATCGCCGAGATATGTATCGTTGAGCGTGCCGTTGACTTCCTCGATCTGCTCCGGAGTCGGCTTCTCGTTGCCGCGGATGTCTCCGCCGATGTCTTTGAACGCGACCTGCTGCGCTTTGCCGGCGGCTTCCGTGTCCGTGCTGTCGGTTTTCTTAGCGTCCGCTTCTTTAGAATCGCCGCCCCCGCTGCATGCCGTCGATACGGCGAGAGCGGATACGGCGGCCAAAAGGCCCATGCGTTTGCCGAATGTTTTGAGATTCATGGCGATCCCCCTGCTTTTTTTATTTGATATTCGTGTAAATGGTAACGCTTCCAAATGAAGGGGACAAGAGACGGATTTTTGGTATTCAGGACGTATTTTTGGATCTTGGCGTTCGACCGCTTGGCGGAAACCTTATTCTCCGGAAGGCGGTTCGAGCGCCGCGCCGTCGCCGAGCGGTATGCCGAAGTCGGGCGTTCCGTCCGCGCGCCAACCGAATTTCTGGATGCGCGTGGCCCGATTGCCGGTGTCTTCCCCGGGCGCGGACAGCGCATGGAACACGATCCAATCTTCGCTGCCGTCCGGCGAAACGGTGAAGCTGTTATGGCCGGTGGCGTAGACGCCTTGTTCGGGATTTTTGCGGAAAACGGGCTGCGGCGATTTGATCCAAGACTCGGCGTCCATCGGATCGGCCTGCTCGTCCATCGTCAGCATGCCCAAACAATAATCTTCCGACCAAGTCGTGCTGGCGGAATAGATCAGGAAGACCCGGCCGCCCCGATGCAGCACCACCGGTCCTTCGTTGATCGCCATGCCGCCTTGTTTCTCCCAGTCGAGCGTAGGCGCGGTCAGCAGCACCTGTTCGCCGCCGCTCAAGGTATACGGGTTGTCCATTTTCATGATGTAGATCGCCGAGCCGTAATCGGGAAAATGTCCGTAACCCGCGTACAAGAAATACAGCGATTCTCCAAGCTTCAGCACCGAGCCGTCCAATCCGGGCGAAGGAGTCGGCAGCGCGCCGCGCCAGCGCCATTCGCCTTCCGTCGGATCGGCGCCGTCGTTCTCCAGCACGCAGACCTGCCGGGTATCGTCGCCTCCGCCGTCGTTGGCGGTGTAGTAGATGTACCATTTGCCGTCCAAATGATGAATCTCGGGCGCCCACAGGTGATGGCTGTAGCGTCCGCCGGGTTCGGGTCTCCAGACCGTGCGCCGCTCGCCGCTCGCGATGTCCGTCAGCCTGCGCGAACGCAGCAGCTCCAGTCGATCGCCGCGCGTGCACATGAAATAGTAGAAGCCGTCGGTATGTCGGTATACCCACGGGTCGGCGGCTTTGGCGGCCACCGGATTGCTAAACGTTACGCGATTCGTCATGGGCTTGCTCCTTATGTGTCGGTCTTCCGCCCCATCTTCGCACACGGCCGTTCCTGCGCGTGCCGATCGGGTGGTCCTTCTATTATCTGGGAGAAAAAAGGAGTAAACAATTATGGAAACGCTTCATTTCCGGATCGAAAAAGAAGAGGCTTTGAGCGTTTTCGACGGTCGGAAAAGACTCGGCAAACGATCGTTTTCGGCGGGAAGGAAAAGAGCGGGCATCGGCAAAACCGGATAAAAAGCGCACGCCGAAAAGACCGCCTGCAAAGGCGGTCTCTCGGAAACGGACAGGCGCAGCAAGAAAAGCGCCGATGCGCGGCCGCTTGTCGGAGGCGGGCTTCAGCCGCCGTGCCGATGCGCGTTCCGCCATTCGAGCGGCGTCATGCCGGCCGATTTGACGAACAGTTCGTAGAATCGGCTCGAAGAGGTGAAGCCGACTTCCGACGAGATGCTTTCGATCGCTTGATCGGTCTGCTGAAGCAGGCGTTTGGCCTCCATCAATCGTAGATTGATGATGTACTGCTTGGGCGAGAGCCCCATGGCTTCCGTAAACTTTTTGCGCAGATGGCTCTCCGACAGGAAATGCCGGGCGGCCAGTTCTCCGATCGTGATGCCGGCGTAGTAGCGGGCATGGATCTCTTTGAGCACTTCCTGCACGACACTCCGGTCTCCTGCGGCGGACGGCGCGCCGCAAGATCGGCCGCGCCGAAACAGCAGCAGCGTCGTTTCCAGCGCAAGCCGCATCAGCTGCCGGCCGTCGCTGCCTCCGTCGTCGGCTCTCCATTCGCGTTCCAACTGCGACAGGCTGCTCTCGGCCCAGCGCAGTTCCTCGCCTTCCAGCCGCGCGTGCAGGATACGGTTCGGTTCCCGTTCGGCAGCGCCGAACGGATAGCGGCTGTGCACCGGCAGGCGATCATGACGAAAATGCACCGAAATGCCCTGCCAAGGCACCGTGCACACGAAGCCGTGATGCAGCCTCGGCGGAATCAACACTACGTCGCCCGCGCTGACCTTGATATTTTGTTCCGGCGAGCTGTAATAACCCTGCCCTTCGAGTATCAGCGTCAGCTCGTCGCAATCGTGCGAATGGGACATGAACAGTCCTTCGCCCCGCTCGAAGCTGAACGTGTGGGGCTTGAAGCGCTCGATGCTGTCGATCACTTGCGTTTCTTTGTTCTCCATCTTCCGAGACCTCTTCTCCGAGACTCCCTTATTACGTTTCTTCGGCCAGCAGCATCGCGACCAGTCCGGGGAAACGCCGATCGAGTTCTTCTTTGCGCAGCGAATAGAAATGTTCTTTGCCTTGAATACGAGGCTGAATCAAGCCCGACTCGCGCAAAATCTTGATATGGTGGGACAGCGTGGATTTCGAGAGATGGCCGACTTCGAAACCCGAGCAGTTTTTTTCTCCCGAGCGAGCGAGACATCGGGCGATCTTCATGCGGACCGGATCGCCGAGCGCGGCGCATACGGCAGTCAACGTCATTTCCGAAGCGGCGGGAATCGTTAGATTTTTCATGGTTGTAGGGTAGCATAGCGGCGCTTTTTTATCAAACTTCGAAAAAAATCGAACTGAAGATTGCGTCTGGCCGCAAATCCGTGATATAGTCCTCTACAGTTCGAAAAAAATCGAAATGATAAGTAAGCCGATGTGCTTCGGGAGGAACCGACATGGAGAATTTGACTGCATTAAATACGTATTTCCGTTTGTTCGACGAGGCGAGAACCGACGAGCGGGCGATGAACGACTTGTTGTCGCTGTTCGCAGAGGATGCGGAGATCGTTTTGAACGGAAGCCGCCGAACCGGATTCGAAGATTTCGTGCGCGCGTTCTACGCGAACAATCGCGACGTCAAACATATGTGGGACCGTTGGGAGCTTCAATCGGACGGCGGTTATCGAGCCAATTGGGCGGTATGCGGCCAGAGTTCGGCCGGGCATGTCTACGCCCAGACCGGCGTGGATATCGCGCGATTGAACGAAGCAGGCAGGATCGTGTATCTGGAGAACGTGCCGACGGACAAAACGGCGTTCGCCGCTTACAAATAAGAAGCGAATCGGATCGGCAAACGTTCAAGCGGATCGGCCGGTTTCGAAGATACGGAAAATCAGAAAAACCGCTCGTTTCCCTTAGGAAACGAGCGGTTTTTGCGTGCAGGAAACGATACATGCTCAGGATGGTCTTGCCTTTTGCCGCGCAAGCTGCTGAGTTTTTCAGTCGATCAGATCGGAATTCTGAAGCAGGCGTCGAATCAGCACGGCCACTTCGGCGCGCGTGACTTGGGCTTTGGCTTCGAGCTTGCCGCCGTCGCGGCCCGTGACCAGGCCGGCTTTGACGGCGAGCGCCATGTTTTCTTTCGCCCAAGCGCCCGCTTGATCGGCATCGGCGAAGCGGTTCAGCACGCCGGCATCGGCGGCTCCGATTCGAGCTTGCAGCCCGGTCAATTTCATCGCTTTGGCGACGATATTCGTCGCCTGTTCGCGGGTGATCTCGGCATCCGGACGGAACGTGCCGTCTTCGAATCCGGTAATGAGCCCGTAAGCGGAAGCGGTCTTCACCGCGCCGGCATACCAAGCCTCCGAGCCGATATCCGAGAATCCGGTATCGCCGCTGCCCAGCTTGAGGCCCAAGCCGCGAACGATAATCGCCGCGAATTCCGCCCGCGTGATGTCCGCGTTCGGATCGAACCGGGTATCGCTGATTCCGTTAATCACCAGACGCGAACCCATGTCGTTGACTGCGTCTTCGGCCCAATGGTTCGCGACGTCCGCGAAGGTCAACGGATGCCAGACCACCGAGTAGGCGCTGTTGGTCAAGCTGTGGATCTCGGCGTAGTAGACGCCGTCGATTAGGGTAATCTGGGTCGGAACGTGGCGAACCGTGCCGTCCGGATCGACGACGATGCCCGTCGTGATCCGCGAAGGATCGATCCCGGCAGGCAGCGCCACGGAACGTTTGACATACGCGTCGAAATTGCTGACTTCGGCGGTCTTGCCGTTATACGTGGCCGTTACGGTAAAGTCCAGCGGAGCGGTCAACGGCGTCAGATTCCGCGCGGCGGCCGAATCGTTGACCGTCCGCGCCATCGCCGCGCTCGGATCGCCGATCGAGACTTGCAGTTCGATGCCTTGCAGATTCGCGCCGCTGCCCAGCGTCTGCGCTAACGAATCGACGTCGATCTGCGCGGCAGGAAGCGTATAGGACGCTTTGTTGGTGCGAAGAACCAGCGTAGCGTCTTGATTCTCCATGTTCTTGACGATCTGCCCGTTCAGCTTGCCTACGATCACGTTCGAGTCGAGCGCGACCGGTATGGTCACGATCGCTCCGCGGCCTTCGGCGTTCAGGCGCTCCTGAATCTTGGCCGGATCGACCGTGATCGCCGTCGTCGTCACGCCTCCGCTGGTCGTCGTGACGGAAGTGCCGGCGTTCTCTTCTTTGCCGTTAACCAACACGATGACCGAACCGGATGTCGAAGGACTCGGGGTTCCGGTTGTCGGAGCAGTCGTTCCGCCCGTCGTCGGAGTATTGCTGCCTGTTCCCGGATTATTGCCGGATGCAGGCGGTTCGTTCTTCGCGATCGCGGTCGCGGTTCCGAAATGCACGATTTTGCCCTGCGCGTCGAGTTCGACCACGCCGACGACGCTGCCGTCGGGCGCCGTCGCCAGACCGTCGCTCGGAAGCGCCGTATAGCCGATCGGCGTATCGCCGACGTTCGGCGTCGAGATTTGTCCGTTCGCGAACACGATATACACTAGCGTATGGCCCGCGCTCGGCGTCGGCGTTACCGCGAGCCGCGTCTTGCCGTCGTTGGCGCTTCCGCTAGGGTCGGTCGCCGTGACGGTCAGTCCGCCGGCCGGCGTGCCGGGGTTCGCCGCCTGAATGGTCAGCGTCGCCGGAGCGGAAGCGAACGCATTCGGCAGCGCTCTGACGCGGACATTGTACGTGCCCGGAGCCAATCCGGAGATCGTCGCGCCGTCGCCGGCGAGCCAAGATCCGCTCGGTCCTTGGCGGTATTCCATAGCCGCCGTCACGCCGGTCAATGTTCCGTCGTTCGCGCCTGCCGACGTCTCGTCGGTCTTGCCGACGCCGGTCGGCGCCGCAGGGCGAGCCGGCAGAATCAGCGATTGCGGATTGCTGTCCGTCGTCGCCGAGCCGTTGCCGACTTTGACGATCGAGAGCGTGGTGCCGAGCCAAGCTTCTTCGATGGCGATATTGCCGCTTGCGTCCGCCGTTACGCTCTGGTTGTTGATCTTATAGGCCGCGGCCGGCGTCAACCCGGTCAGCTTCTCGGCCGCGTAATCGATCGCCGCCGTCGGCGTGAGTTCCGGGGAAGCCGAGAACGCGCCGATCGTCGCCGACGTTTCCGGCGAAGCGAACGAAGAAGCGGTCGCTTTGACGCGAACATAATACGTGCCCGGTTGAAGGTTCCCGATCGTGACGCCGGTTCCGTCCGTCCAAGCGCCGTCGGCACCTTGTTTGTATTCCATCGAAGAATCGACGCCGGTCAGCGTGCCGTCGTTCGCGCCCGCTGCGGTCTCGTCGGTCTTGCCGATCGTGCTCGGAGCGGCCGGACGGGAAGGAATGACCAGCGATTGGGCGCTGCTATCGGTCGTGGTCGAGCCGTTGCCGACTTTGACGATCGAGAGCGTCGTGCCGAGCCAAGCCGAATCGATGCTCAGGTTGCCGGAAGCATCGGCCGTCGCGTTGGCATTGTTAACGGTATAGGAAGCGCCCGGGACAAGTCCCGTCAGCTTCTCGACCGCGTAGTCGATCGTCGCGGTCGGAGTCGTCTCCGGCGAAGCCGAGAACGCGCCGATCGTGACCGAGGTCGCGGCGGAAGCGAAAGCGGCATTCGTGGCTTGGGTCCGAACGTCGTACGAACCGGGAGCCAATCCGGTCACCGTGGTTCCGGAGATCGCGGTCCACGAATTATCGCTGCCGAGCTTGTATTCCATCGAAGACGTTACGCCGGTGATCGAGCCGTTATTGCCGTTTGGCGACGTTTCGTCCGTCTTGCCGACGCCGGTCGGAGCGACCGGACGGGACGGAATCGCCAGCGATTGGGCGCTGCTGTCGGTCGTGGTCGAGCCGTTGCCGACTTTGACGATCGAGAGCGTCGTGCCGAGCCAAGCCGAATCGATGCTCAGGTTGCCGGAAGCATCGGCCGTCGCGTTGGCATTGTTAACGGTATAGGAAGCGCCCGGGACAAGTCCCGTCAGCTTCTCGGCCGCGTAGTCGATCGTCGCGGTCGGAGTGCTCTCCGGCGAAGCCGCGAACGCGCCGATCGTGACCGAGGTGGCGACGGAAGCGAAAGCGGCATTCGTGGCTTGGGTCCGAACGTCGTATGAACCGGGAGCCAATCCGGTCACCGTGGTTCCGGAGATCGCCGTCCACGAATTATCGCTGCCGAGCTTGTATTCCATCGAAGAAGTCACGCCGGTGATCGAGCCGTTATTGCCGTTCGGCGACGTTTCATCCGTCTTGCCGACGCCGGTCGGAGCGGCCGGACGGGACGGAATCGCCAGCGATTGAGCGCTGCTATCGGTCGTAGTCGAGCCGTTGCCGACTTTGACGATCGAGAGCGTCGTGCCGAGCCAAGCCGGGTCGATGCTTAAATTGCCGGAAGCATCGGCCGTCGCGTTGGCACTGTTAACGGTATAGGAAGCGCCCGGGATGAGTCCCGTCAGCTTCTCCGCCGCGTAGTCGATCGTCGCGGTCGGAGTGGTCTCCGGGGAAGCCGAAGGCGCTTTGTATACGGCTACCGTTTTCGGCGATCCGCTGATCGTATAGCCGTTCGGCGCATTCACTGCTACGGAAATATCCCCCTCCGCCGTAACCGAACTGAGCGCGATCGACCACGAAGTGCCGGAGCCGGTTAATGCGCCTTTGACCGCTGCGCCCGTGCCGTCCGTCAACGTGATATCCGAAGCGGTCAAGCCCGTAACCGAAACGTCGAACGTCAAGTCGATCTTCGTCGAAGTCGTCGTTCCGGCCGCGCCGTCAGCCGCAGCCGATTGCAGCGTGACAGCCGTCGAACTTGCGCTGTCGAACGTTTTGCCCGTGATCGAATAGGCGCCGCTTTCCTGATAGTCGATCTTGATCAGCCCGATACTGCCTTGGTAACCTTCAAAAAAAGAAAATACGGGGGAGTATATCGTGTTATATTCTTGCAAATCCTTATCGTAGTCTTTCAATATGACCGATCCGGAATCGACCGACTGGGCCGAAGTGGAGACTAAGGTGCCGTAGTTATCGTAATAATCGAGATAAACTTTTCGCGGGCCTGTGAATTCCGCTCCTGCATTGTAAGCGTCATTGATCGCTTTTTCGGCATCCGCATCCAGACTTAACGTGACGAACCCGGGATTGTCGGCGTTTTTGTAGACGGCCGCTCCGCCATTGCCCAAATATCCGTTAACGGTAAAAGTTTTCTGCAAATCTCCGCTTCCGTCGTAGATCGCCATGCTGCTTTTTTGGGTGGAGAGAGGAGCGGTTCCGAGGAGGAAGTTGCCGTCTGTCAGAGCCATCAGCGATAACCGCGTATCTCTTCCGTTTCCTAGACTTTTCTGCGTAACGAAGGTTCCGTAGTTATTGAAGACTTTGAAATAAAGAGAGTTGGTAGCAGCTCCGGAATCGTACAACACCATATAAATTCCGTTTCCTGCCGCAGCAAGCGAGTTGCTCGCCGCATCCGACACCAGTACCGTTTCATTGGTGATCGGCGATCCGTCTGTTTGGAATATACGAGTAACCAAGGTGACATTGTCATTGCGCTGCCACGAAAACGCAAGATTTCCGTTAGACAGTTCTACCGTCGAGACGTTCCGCGTGAGTTGGGGCGAACTTGCGCTAAAAGAATTGATTTGAGTTTGCGGCAAGATCGTCTGTCCGGATTCGTCCACGATCAAAAAGTAGGCATTAGGCGTACCTTCCGCTGCAGGGCCTGTGGAAACCGCGCCGGTACTGGCTTTGTTGTACTGAATCAGAATGTTTCCGCTGTCGAGCGCCGTGATCTTAATCTGGGTTTGGTCATAGCGGGTTTGCATCAGATTGTTTAAGGGGATGGTTTGAAGGATAGTTCCCGAGGCATCGAAAATCTTGAGCGTATACGTGCCGGGTTGTCCGACGATTGCCGCAATATGGCCGTTAGGCAGGGTCTGCGCACCGTAAAATCCGTCACCCGACGTCGAGGCCGGCCGAAGCGTAAATTGGCCCGTTTGCGTAAAATCAGGTCCGGCCGCACGAGCAGGTACCGTAAGCATCGGCATCAATCCCGCCAATAAAGCGAATACCAATACCAGACTTGCCAACTTCTTAATCATCCAATCCCTCCCGATCTCTATTTATAAAACTGTAAAAAATTTTAAATTCTGAAATTTGGTTCATTATAGCATCGCAAAATAGCAGGAACAATCCTTCAAATCGCCTCATTTCAAGAGTTTTTCGACTCGAAACGTTTCTAAATTCTCGAACGGACGAGAATCAAGATTCCTTTGCGCGAAAAGGGATCAAAATCGGCCGGAAGCTTGGTCTGCTCCGGTTTTTTCTGCATGTCCGAAACTTTAAGATTCGCTAAAGCTTGCGCCTTTAAGATAAGGACAAGAACAACGCAGCGCTTCAGACGACAAGACGGACATGCTCCGAATTCAATCATATTTCAGATTAGAGAGGAACGATTATAGATGAAGAACGCGACGAAGATCGAAAAAGCCAAAAAGTTCCAAGCGAAAAAGCGTGCGGGGTTGATCCTTTTCCTCGGCGCGGTACTGACGATGTCCGCCTGCTCCTCGGCCGCCACGGAGAGCGACAGCGCGGCAGCCGCGACTGCGACGACAGCGGCAGCAGCCGGAGTGCAGACGAGCGCTTCCTCTTCGGTACAGACCGCTTCGGCAAGCTTGAGCGGCGTTACCGCAGCAAGTCTGGTCACATTGGACGAAGAGGATCGCAATGCGGCGTGGAACGAGCAGGACGCTACCGCGATTACGTTAGCCGGAACGAGCGCTTCCGTAGAAGGCGCCGGCGCGACCGCTTCCGGCGGATCGGTGACGATCACGGCGGCCGGAACTTACGTGCTCAGCGGATCGTTGACCGACGGGCAGATCATCGTGGACACGGCGGACGCGGATTCGGTGCATCTCGTCTTGAACGGAGTCGATCTGAAAGACAACGACAGCGCTCCGATCTACGTCAAGTCCGCCGAGAAAGTGATCCTGACGCTCGCCGAAGGGACGGCTAACACCGTCACCGACGGATCTTCTTACACGCTGAACGAAGACGAAGAGCCGAGCGCGGCTATTTTCAGCAAAGCTGATCTGGTCATCAACGGAACCGGCAGCCTGACCGTGACGGCCAACTACAAAGACGGCATCGCGAGCAAAGACGCTCTCGACATCGTCAGCGGCACGATCGATATCAAAGCGGCGGACGACGGCATCGTCGGCAAAGACCGCGTGTATATCGAAGACGGCAAGATCACGATCGACGCGGCGGGCGACGGGATCAAGTCGACCAACGATACGGATGCGGACAAAGGATTCGTAGCGATCAAAGACGGAACGTTCGAGATCACCGCGGGAAATGACGGGATTCAAGGCGAAACGAACGTGGTCGCGGACGGCGGGACGTTTAACATCGTGACGGGCGGCGGACACACGAACGGGCCGGAACATACGGAGGAAATGGGCGGAGGCTTCGGCGGCGGAGGCTTCGGCGGCGGAGGCAGCTTCGGCGGTCAACGTCCGAGCGGCGGAATGCGCGGTCCGGGCGGAAACGGCGATCCCGGAACCGGACAAGGGCCATCCGTGGATTCGAGCGGAGCCGCTTCCAGCACGACGAATGCGGACGGAACGACCGACGGACCTCCCGCACTGCCTGACGGCGAGCAGCCGACGGACGGAGGAACGCCTCCGGCTATGCCGAACAACACTTCCGCTTCGGCGACGAATGCCGGCTCGGCAGCGGATAGCTCGACCGGCGAAACGGACAGCATGAAAGGCATCAAAGCCGGCACGATCCTGACGATCAACGGAGGCACTTTCGCGATCGACTCGGCGGATGACGCGCTGCACAGCAACGGTTCGACCGAAGTGACGGGCGGCGATCTGCAAATCTCGACCGGCGACGACGCGCTGCACGGCGAGACGGCGCTGACGATCACGGACGGCAAGATCGACATCCAAGCCAGCTACGAAGGCCTGGAAGCTCAGAATATTACGATCGACGGCGGCGACATCAATGTCGTATCCAGCGATGACGGCGTCAACGCGTCCGAAGCTTCGACCGCGACGGCGAGTACGACGAGCACGGAATCGGCAGCGGCTGAAGGAAACTCGGATACGACGGCGGCTTCGGCTTCCGTTTCCTCGGCGAAGGTCGTGACCGCTTCCGCTTCGGCGGATAGCAGCGCAAGCGTAACGACCGCAAGCGCTACGACCTCGGTGAACGGCGATACGTCGACCGATACCGCGCGCGGTATGGGCGGAGGAGGCTTCGGCGGAGGCGGAATGACGGCAGGCAGCGCGCAGTTGACGATCAATGGCGGAACGCTGGTAGTCAACGCCGACGGCGACGGTCTCGATGCCAACGGTTCGATCACGATGACCGGCGGCACGGTGACCGTGTACGGACCGACGAACGACGGCAACGGCTCGCTGGATTACGACGGAACGTTCGTAATCAGCGGCGGCAGCCTGATCGTGGCCGGCAGCGCGGGCATGGCTCAAGCGCCGAGCGATACGTCGTCCCAGCGCTCGATCGCGATGACCTTCACCGATACGCAGGCGGCCGGTACGCAGGTCGACGTGAAAGACAGCAGCGGCAAGACGATCGCCACCGTGACCCCTGCCAAAGAATTCCGTACGGTCGTCGTCAGCTCGGCCGATCTAACCGACGGCGGCACGTACACCGTCTCTGCCGGCGGCAGCGACATCGTGACCTTCACGATCTCCGGCAGTATCACGACTTGGGTAAACGAGTCGGGGATTACGACGGCGAACAGCGGGATGGGCGGGAGACGGTAAGCGGGGAGTTGAATTATTGAGAAAAAGACCAAACAACGGCGCGTAAGGCGGTTGTTTGGTCTTTTATTTGTCTGGGGAAGTGAGCGTTAATTGTCGATCCATTAGGTCGTATAACAGTTGGTATACTTTCCGATTATCAAGACTGTTGACTTCATCAGCTATTTGAACAGCTCTTTTTACTGCTTCTATAGCTTTGTTGTAGTTATTATTCCGAATGTAATAAAGAGATTGCTCGTAAAAAAAGTCTAAATAAAATCTATTTCTAATCCATTCGTTATGAGAAATAACAGCATCTAAGCTCCGATCCTCAAGTCTTTTAAAAAAAGCATCTGCATAAGGCGCTACCACAAATCCATGTAATTTAGAAGCTTCGAGAAGGTTCATCAAAATTACTAGAGTTTCTCCGGGATGTTCTTCTATGATGTTGATGCATTCTTCGACAGCCATTTCATTCCCTTGAATTAACTCAAAGTTGTTCCGATTCATTTGAGCAAAGCTAGAAAATCGGTCTACTTGAATTTTTGCTTCCTCATCCATTTCTTCAAACCAACTTAAGTCCTCATAGATAGCCAAGTAGCCATAGCCTTCCGCAAACTTACGGTAAGTCAACATCAAATTGCTCATAGCTAATAGGCTATAACCATAGTAGACGACCAAAGGTTTTTCCAATGGAGGAAGATTGGCTTTTTTGCCTTGACGTCGTTGCTGCAGAATATGGTAATAAACTTCATCAGAGAGCAGGAACAGCTTTTTCGCGCAACGTTCAGTCTGTGTATATTCGTTAAAAGAGAAATAAAGATCGATTAATTTCATCAGAGCAGCCAGTTGGTAGTGAATAGGCAAAGTATCACAATGCGGTTCAAAACGAATCATCGCACTTAGGTTCTTTTCTTGCTCTTGGCTAATTGATGCTGTAAAAAGCCTATAATGACTTATCGATAACGTTTCTGAACGAATATTTTCAACATTATGTACAACGAATTCATAAAAGCAAACAGACTGCATAATCTTACCGTCTAAATAGAGCTTTTCAGCAACATCAAAAACCATATCTACATATTTGGAATCTTCTTTTAAACGGATAAGGACCTGATTGATACAATCAGGCTTTCCCAATTCCGCACAACGGATCAAAAAAGGCTCAACGCGTCGGCGGTTAGGTTTGCCGTTAAAAAAACATTCTTCGACATAAAGTTCAAAAAGCCAACCGCTCTCTTTATTCAATGCTTTTCCGATCGTCTCCAATTGATTTAACGAGATGGGCTTAGGCGATGAAGGGTTGAGGATCAAGCTGAATACTCCCCGATTAACACCGGATCGTCGGCTGAATTCGGCGAAATTGTTGTTTGATCTTAATATTTCTTCTTTAATTTTGAGACGTAGTACGTTTGTACTGACCAAGCTATCTCCTCCTTTACCTTTTGACAGGAGCGGATTTCCTGATATCAAAATAAAAAAGCGAAACGGATTTTGAAATCAAAAGACCGCTTCGCTCTTTTATAATCGTACATTTAGAATTGTCCAATCCCGTCCGGCCCACCATTGATGTAAAATATGATCTCAGGTACAGCAACTGCAAGGCTAGCATCGGTAGGCTCGTTCGGCGTGGAGGTATTTACTGTGACACTATTCACAGATAATAGTACTACCACTGCAACACACATTGGAACAATTAATTTAGCAAAGACTTTTTTCATAAGAACTTTAGTTCTCCCTTCATCAAATCAGTGTATTGGTTTACTTGGTTCTCTGAAGCATACGATCGTAAGATTTCAAACAAAGGAACTAGGTGCATAAACCGATCAGCACTTTTTATTTTAACTGCAATATTCAAGGCCTTCAATACAGAAATTATGGAATTATTGTGTTGACCTCTTTTTAAGTAATAGATTGCTTTTTCATAATGCATATCAATATAAAATTTTGATTTTATCATTTTTTTTCGATCATGAGTTTCTTCTTTTATATAGTTCTCTACTTGTTCGGAGTATGTTTCTATAAGTGTTGCTATATCCAAATTATAGCTATTAGCTGCACTGATCAAATTTAGGATGGTCATAAATGATACTTCGGGATGTTCTTTAAGAAACTCTTTACATTGATCCAATGCTTGTTCTCGATTGCCAATGTGAAGGTCGATATACATGCGATTTTGCTTGGCGAACTTAGAAAATCGCTTTACTTGTTTAAGACCTTGCTCGTCCAGAATTTTAAAATGGCTTAAATCTTCGTAACCCGATAAGTAATTTCGGGCCTCATCGTATTGTTCATAATGAAACATCACGTTTTCCATCGATAAAAAACTGTACCCATAATAAACAACCAGAGGTTTTTCCGTGGGAATAGGCTCATAACCGACTTGCTTCATTCGGGCTTGTTCCATCTGATAAACCACTTCCGAGAACATTCTTAACTCCCGCGCGTATCGCTCCGCCTCTTCCCACTTATCCAGCGAGAAATACACATCGATCAAATTCATCAACCCGTCCAACCGATGATAGTCCGGCAGCTTCTCGCAGTAGCTCTCGAATCGGATCGCCGCGCGCAGGTTGATCTCGTGATCTTCGCAGATCGAAGCGCGGAAGACGCGGTAATGGCTGATCGCCAATTTCTCCGAATGATTGTAACGGTCGTTCTGGATGACGCATTCGTAGAACGGCAGGGATTCTTGGACTTTGCCCGACAGATACAACGATTCGCCGATCTCGAAAATGGTCGCGACGTGTTTCAGGTCGTCGAGCAGGCGAGACAGCACTTGGTCGATGCAGTCCTTTTTGCCCAGTTCCGCGCAGCGGATCAGGAACGGTTCGACGCGGCGGCGGTTCGGCTTGCCGTCGAAGAAGCATTCGTCGATATACGACTCGAACATCCAGCCTTCCGGCTGCCCGAGCGCTTTGCCGATCAGTTCAAGCTGGTGCAAAGAGATCGGCTTGGGGGGATTGCTGTTCAGGATGGCGCTGAAAATTCCACGATTGATGCCGGACAGTTCGCTGAATCCGGAGAAGTTAAGGCCCAAATTGGCAATGCCTTTTTCGATTTCCGAACGCAGCGCATTCCCAGTTTCCATATGCACACCTCGTCCTATAATTTAATCCTGTTGTTACAATTAATTTACAATATAACTCTTTACAGAACGATGGTCAATTGTATTTTTTACAGTCTGATTGGATGTATATACAGATAGTGAAAACCGCGTAGGTAAAGGAATTTCCAAATGGAAATCGGCTTTCCGAGCGGTCGGCGATCCCTTCGAATCAAGCCGATTATGCATAAACGATCGGAAGAGTTAGTAATATTCAAATATAAGATTCTTTGGTATGGAAATCAACCGATGGATACCGGAAAAGGCGTAGGTCTAAAGCCTAATGAAAAAAGAGGACCATGCGAATTTGAAACGTCCGCGAAAGCATGGTATATTTTTTTACAAGAAAAACAGAACATAAGTTCCTATTTGTTCGTATCCATGGCTTTCCAGACGAGGGAAGTTCCGCTCGCGTGAGATTCGTCCGTACTTCCAGTATAATATTAACAACTTATAACGAGGAGGCGCTTGATTTGCTGCAATTGACTGCATCCCATATCGATTCGCTCGCTCCTAACGCGGCTGCGGCCAAGAACGGTCGCGATCTGGTCAAGAAGAACAAATTCGTGAAGCTCAACGTATCCGAGGAAGGCAACCTGCTGTTCGGCGAATGTCTGGGCAGCGGTAAATCCAATTATGTCTGTTCCGTCGATTTCGTTACGCCCGAGAATCCGGTAGCCCGCTGCAGCTGTCCGAGCCGGCAGTTCCCGTGCAAGCACGCTCTGGGCCTGATGTACGCTTACGCCGACGGATTGACCTTCGAGCAGGCGACCGTTCCGGAAGACATCGCCTCGAAGCGGGAAAAAGCCGAGAAACGCGAAGAAAACAAATCCAAACGCGAGAGCGGGGAACTGCCGCCGGCGAAGCCGAAGAAAGTCAACAAAGCCGCGCTCAAAAAGAAGATCGCGCAGCAGCTCGAAGCGCTGGACGAACTGGAGAAACTGGTGCTGTCGCTGGTGCGCGGGGGACTCGGAACCGTGGACGCGCGAACCGTCAAGACGCTGAACGAACATGCCAAGCGTCTGGGCAGCAGCTATCTGACGGGCGCGGAGAACGAACTGCGCAGGCTGGCGCTGCTGCTCGGGCAGGAAGATCGAGAGACCGGTTATACATACGCGTCCGAACAGCTTACGCTGCTCAACGCTTTTATCAAGAAAGGACGTTCTTACTTGCGGAGCAAGGAAGAAGATCCGGAACTCAAACCGGATACCGAGTCCACGATCGAAGAATGGTTGGGTCATGCCTGGCAGCTCGCCGAACTGAAAGAAGCGGGCCGCGTCAGCGAAAACGTGCAATTGCTGCAGCTCGCGTTCTACTGCTATCAGGACGAGGCGCGCAAAGAGTTCGTCGATACCGGGTTCTGGTTGGAACTGGGCAGCGACCGCGTTCACCGCACGGTGCAGTACCGTCCGTTCAAAGCGGTCAAATACATGAAAGAAGAAGATAGTTTCTTCAGCGTGGCGCAGATCGGCGAACTGTACCGTTATCCCGGCGGGTTGAACGCGCGCGTGCGTTTCGAAGGCATGCTGCCGCGGGAAGTGACGGACGCGGATCGCGAAGCGGCGATCGGCGCGGCCTCGGCTTCGATCGCGGATGCGGTCAAAGCGGTCAAGAACCAGCTCAAAGACCCGCTCGCCGATCGTGCGCCGGTCGCCCTGCTGAAAGCTTCGCGCATCGCTCGGACGGAAGACGGCACGTACGCGTTGATCGATCCTTCCGGCGCTACGCTGGAACTGGGCGACGTCTACCGTCTGCCGCAGCGGACCACTCCGCTGCTGCCGCTGGTCGCTCCCGAACTGCTCGAAGACTGCTGCGTGCTGGCGATGTTCGAACATCGGATGGATACGGGACGTCTGGTCGCCCAACCGCTGACGCTGATTCGCGGAAACGAAATCACGCGTCTGCTGTATTGACGGGGTAAAGCCGATGAGCCTACCGATCTTGGAACAATTGCAGAGCGAGCTGCGACGGCTCTATATCGCGGGCAGCGATCTGGCCGCCGACGATTACCGGTTGGAAAGGCTGGAACCGGAGTTGCGCGAACGCGGCGAACGCGCGCCGGTGTTCAAGCGTCTGGCCGAAGGCGTCGCGGCGTTGGCCGGACCGGCTCGGCCGGAAGAGCGGGCGGCCGCGCTTCAAGACGTGTCGCTGCTGCTGAACTCGGTGCTGTCGACGCAGGGCAATACGGAAGTCGGGAACGTCGGCGAAACGCCGGTCTCGGCGAGAGCGGAGAGCCGCCTGCCGGGACTTGCGACCGACCGTTCTTCGAGAGAACTGGCAGAACTGCGCCAAGCGTTATACGCTTCGGGAAGCGGGCGCTACGAAACGGTACGATCCGCTTACAAAAACGGATTGTTCCGCGATCTGCGATCGCTGCCTCTGGCGCTTCGCGCATTGGGCGATCCGTACAGCGAGATCTCCGATCTGGCCGCGGAGCGGATTCTGCCGGATTACGGCCCGGGCATCTCGGCGCTGCTGCTGGACGGATTGGATATTCAAGGCGGCCGCGAAGAAGAGCGCAAGCTTCAGGTCGTGCAGCGCGTCGGCATCGGGCCGGAAGATCGGATTTCTCTGGAAAAAATCATTCGGGCGGCGGAAAAAGGCTCGGACAAGATCCGCGTCGCGGCGATCGTGTGCCTGGGAGCCGATCCGTCGCAGGAAGAGAAGCTGCTCGAGTGGTCGCGCGACAAAAAGAAACCGGTGCGCAAAAGCGCTTATGCGGCATTGACGGTGCTCGATTCGGAAGCTTCGCGCGAGCGTCTGTACGAAGCGATATCCGGTCCCGACGCGCCGCTGGCCGCCGAAGCGCTGGCCGGATTGTTGTCGCCGGGCATGGCGGAGACGCTGGCTTGGTTATTCGAAGAAAGGCTTCGAAACGGTACGGAGAACGGATCGTTGTCGGCCGAGGATCTGCAGCCGCTGCTGATCGCGCTGGAGAAAGTCAGGCATCCGGCTCTGGAGCGTTTGTATACGGATTTGGCGCTCAATCCGGCTGCCTATCCTTCGATACAAGCGTTGAACGAACGCGAACGCGGCAGTTTTTTGCGAAACGCCGCTTATTATCTAAGGCAGCTCGGCACGTTCGAAGCGCTCGAGTTGGTCGAACGATTGGCTTTCACGCATCCTCTGCTGCTTCAACAGGCGATCCCGATGGCCCGAGGGCTGCTGACGCCGAGCGAAGTGTACGAGCGTTACATGGGCACGAACGGCGACAGTTCCAGATTGAGCAGCGCGCTTCAGAGCGTGGTGATCCTTGTTCTGCGCAACGAACTGTATCCGGGAACGGTGACTCCACGCAGGCTTCCTCAGGCCGAGATCGAGGTGGGATGGGACCCGCGCTGGCTGGATTGGGCGATCGATCAGGATCATGCGCAGCTCGTGATCGGTCTTGCCAGACCGGGCAACGACAGGCTGGTTCCTTATCTGGAGCAGGCGGTTCGCCGAATCGGACGGGCAGGATCTCGGGACGAGATTCGTTATTTTCTGGACATGCTCGAAGCCGGTCTGTTCGACGAAGATACCCGCTACGAGCTGTTCATGCGGTTGGTCGAAGCGAGGAACTGGAACGGCGATCCCGCCATGGTCTATAGAGAGTTGGATCTTCTCAAACGAGTTCCGGCAGAACGGATGGACGAGACGATTCGGCGCTTGGAAGCGCTGATCGAAGGCATCTCGATTTCTTATAAGAAAAAAACGCTTCAAGAGGTCGTCGACGCGCTTCGCGCCCGTCGATCGGCCGACGAGGGCGATCGGACGAACGAATAGATCAAACAGGCGAGAAGCGAACGAACGAGAGGAGTGGCGAAGATGAGTACGATGTTGCTGCAAGAATTGCAGGGCGAACTGCGCCGGCTGTACATCGCGGGCAGCGATCTGGCGGCGGACGATTTCCGATTGAAAAAATTGGAGCCGAAGCTGGAACAGCTCGGCGAGCGCGCGCCCGTTTTCAAGAGATTGTCTGAAGGGATCGCGGCTCTAAGCGGTCCTTCGGATGCCGAAGCGCGAGCCTCGCGTCTTCAGGACGTGTCCCTGCTGCTGAATTCGGTGCTGTCCACGCAAGGCGCGACGGCGGCGCGGAGCGAAGCGTCGGAAGAGCAGGCGGCGGTCGGCGGACCGAGCGGCTTGACGACCTACCGTTCTTACCGTCAACTGGCCGAGGTACAGAACGCGCTGTCGACGTCGGGCGGCGGACGTTACGAGATCGTCACGTCGGCGCATCAAGAAGGTTTGTTCAAAGATCTGCGATTGTTCCCTTTTGCCGTAAAAGCGCTGGGAGATACTTATTCGGAACTCGCCGATTATGCGGCGCGCGAGATCCTGCCTTCTTACGGATCGGCCATCGTGCCTTATCTGCTGGAAGGCCTGAACATTCAAGGCGGACGCGAAGAAGAACGCCGGCTCGAAGTCGTGCGGCGGCTCGGCGTCGAAGCCGATGACGAACGTTCGCTCGAACTGTTGGTCCGAGCGGCCGAAGAAGGCGCGGACAAAGTGCGCGCGGCGGCGATCGCCTGCCTCGGCAATCATCCGGAATTCGAAGACAAGCTGATCGAATGGTCGCTCGACAAGAAGAAGCCGGTGCGCGAAGGCGCGCTTGCGGCGCTTGCGGTACGCAATACCGAAGCGGCACGCGATCGGGTATACGAAGCGTTCGTCGGCAAAGATTCCGTTCCGGCGGCGGAAGCGGTCGGAGCCGCGCCTTCGGCCGAGATGCTGGAACGGTTGATTCCGCTCTACGAAGAGCGGCTGCGTCACGAGTTTACCGGCGAAGAAGACCGCAAGAGCAAGGACAAGCTGTGGAAAGAGTTGGAACCGTTCACGATCGCTTTCCGTCATGCGGAGCATCCCGAATTGGGCCGTTTGTTCCTTGATCTCGTCGTCAAAGAAGCGGATTATCCGTCGCTCGGCCGATTGGATTATGCGGAGCGGACTCGCATAATGGGCCAAGCCGCCCGTTACCTGCAGAATATCGATACGGACGAAGCGCTCGAAGCGCTCTATCTGCTGGAAGAACAGGATCCGAACTTCCTGCATTACGCGTTCCATGCCGCGAAGCTTCGCCTCTCGCCTGCCGAGCTGTACGAGCGTTACGCCGGCTCCGGCCGGGGACGCCTGCTTAACGCGATCTCCAAAAAAACAAAGGCGAAGCAGGATAAATTGATCGAATCGCTGCGCGAGGAAGTGTTCGTCTACGAAGGGTATGTGCGTCAGCGTCTGCCGCAGGACGTCATCGAACGCGATTGGGACCCTCGTTGGCTCGATTGGCTGATCGACCGCCGGGATATTCAGTTGGTCGCCGCGTTGGCCGCGCCGGGCAATACGAGACTGTTGAAATTTTTGCAGGATTGGGTCGAGAAATCGAGCAACAAATACTACGAACATTATATTTTCATGGCGCTCGACGCGGGCGGCTACGACGACAAAACCAAATACGAACTGCTCATGCGCTGGATGGAGCAAAAAGAATGGAATAAGATCTATAACCTCTATCCGAACGAAGTGGAGCGCATGCTTCAGATTCCGGACCGCTTTGCCTCCGAGGCTGCCGACCGGCTGGAACCGCTGGCCGCCAATGCGCAATACGAGGGCATCAAAGAAACGATGAACGAAGTGGTCGGGACGCTTCGCCGCCGAGCGGCTTCGATGCCGTCTTAAGCCGTTGCAGGACTTGAAAATCTTATAGCAACCGAGAGGAGAATGATCGATGGCCGCAGCGAAAAACGCGGCGCAGGACACGATGCGCCTGCCCGCCGAGCACTTGTACCAACAGGAGATCGAAGCGTTGAAGAAAGAAGACAAAGGAGCGGTTCCGCCGGGCTGGCAGATGTCGCCGCGCGCGGTGCTGACCTATATCACGGGCGGCAAAGCCGGCAAACTGGACATCACGCCCAAATACATCGGCAACCGTCGTCTGGTCGAGATGGCGATCGCTACGTTGGTCACCGACCGCGCGCTGCTGCTGATCGGCGAGCCGGGCACGGCCAAATCTTGGCTGTCGGAGAACTTGTCCGCCGCGGTCAGCGGCAATTCGGGGCTGGTCGTGCAGGGCACGGCGGGAACCAGCGAAGAACAGGTTCGTTATTCGTGGAACTACGCGATGCTGCTCGCGAACGGCCCGACGCCGGAAGCGCTGGTGCGCAGCCCGATCATGCGGGCGATGGAAAGCGGCAGCGTCGCCCGTTTCGAAGAAATCTCGCGCTGCGCGTCCGAAGTCCAGGATGCGCTGATCTCCATTCTGTCGGAGAAGACGGTGTCCGTGCCGGAACTGGGCAGCGAGACGAGCGCGCGCAAAGGCTTCTCGATCATCGCGACGGCGAACACGCGCGACCGCGGCGTCAACGAGATGTCGGCCGCCCTCAAGCGGCGCTTCAACATCATCGTGCTGCCCGCGCCGTCGGACCTCGAGACGGAGCTGTCGATCGTCAAGAAGCGGGTCGGCGAGATCGCCGCGTCTTATCAGCTTCAAGCTTCGCCGCCCGCGGACGAGGCGCTGCTCAAAGTGGTCACGATCTTCCGCGAGCTGCGCAGCGGCATGACGCTGGATCGCAAAGAGAAGCTCAAATCGCCGGCCGGCGTGATCTCGACGGCCGAAGCGATCTCGCTTCTGACCAACAGCATGGCGTTGGCCGCGAGCTTCGGCAGCGGCGAGATGACGGATGCGGACCTGGCCGCCGGGCTTCAAGGCGCGATCGTCAAAGACGACGACAAAGACAAGCTCGTCTGGAAAGAATATCTGGATAACGTCATGAAGAAACGGGGATCGGAGTGGCGCGGACTGTATCAGGCGTGCAGGGAGATGAACGAGTGAAGACGGCGGCGGACGTCAAAGTCTCCGTCTTCGGCGTCCGGCACCTCTCCCCCGGCGGTGCCCGCCACCTGATCGACTATCTGAACCGCGTGCGGCCGACGGCTGTGTTGATCGAAGGACCTTCCGACGCGACGCCGCGCATCGGCGATCTGGTCGATCCGTCGACCGTGCCGCCGGTCGCGGTGCTGGCTTTTACCGACGAGATGCCGGTGCGGACGGCGCTCTGGCCGTTCGCGGTCTATTCGCCGGAACTTCAGGCGATGCGCTGGGCAAAAAAGAACGGTGCGCTCTGCGAATTGATCGACCTGCCGTCGGGCGCGGCGCTGGCGCTGCAAGATCTGCGGCGGCGCGGCTTGGAAGAACGCGGCGTCCGGCGCGAGATGCCGGACTCGGAAACGCCGGAGGCCGATACCGGCCTCGCCGGCGAAGCGGCGGATTCGCTGCCGGGCGGACTGCCGCCTTCGGAGGAACCTTCGGCGGCCGAACCGGAAGGAGCCGAGGAGCTGGAAGGCGGCGGTCCAAGCCGCTCGATCTACGATCGGATCGCCGAATTGGCGGACGAACACGATTACGAGACGTATTGGGAACGTCATTACGAACATAACGCCAACCCGGACGCGTACCGGGACTCGATTCTGGCATTCTCGGCCGAGATGCGTGAATTGGGCGAGGCGCGCGAACGCGAGCAGCAGCCGGAAGAACACGCGTACAACCATGTGCGCGAAGCCTATATGCGGCGGCAGATTCTGAAAGCGATCGAAGCGGGGCACGATCCGGCGAAGATCGTGGTCGTCTGCGGCGCTTACCACGCGGCGGCGCTGGAACATCCGGCGGAAGGCGCGATGACCGACGCGGAGTATGCGGCGATGCCTTCCCGCGGTTCGAAGCTGACGCTGATGCCGTATTCCTATTACCGGCTGTCCAGCTTGTCGGGATACGGCGCGGGCAATAACGCTCCGCATTATTACCAGATGATGTGGGAGCTGATGGAGCAGGGGCGTCCGGAAGATCTGCCCCGGCTGTACCTCTCGACGGCGGCGCGGACGCTGCGCGCCGCCGGTACGCATCGTTCGACCGCCGAAGTCATCGAAGCGGTGCGTCTGGCCGACGGATTGGCGTCGCTGCACGGCGGCAGCGCGCCTACGCTGCTGGAACTGCGTGACGCGGCGCAGACGCTGCTCGGTCGCGGCGAACTGTCGGTCGTGGCCGAAGCGCTGGCGAGGGTGGACGTGGGAACCGAGATCGGCAGCTTGGCCGAAGGCGTGAGCCAGACGCCGCTGCAGGACGACTTGAACCGCGAGTTGAAGCGGCTCAAGCTGACGAAATACAAAACGGCCGTCGCGGCCGATCTGTCGCTCGATCTGCGGGAGAACCGGCGCGTCTCGTCGCCGGAAGCCGCTTACTTGGATCTGAACCGCTCGTTCTTGTTCCATCGGTTGGAACTGCTCGAGATTCCGTTCGTCCGCTCCAAGCCGGCCGGCGCGGACCGGGCGATCTGGGCGGAAGATTGGATCATTCAATGGACCCCGGAAGCCGAGATCCGCGTGGTGGAATCGACGCTGCTCGGCGAGACGATCGAAGTGGCCTGCGCGTACAAGCTGCGCGAGAAACTCGAAGCCTGCACGTCGATCGCGGCAGCGTCCGAGCTGATCGGCATCGCGGTCCGCTGCGGCCTGATCACGCAGATGGAAGACGGCCGCCGCGTCCTGCAAGGTCTGGCGGCGGACAGCCGCGACGTGGCGCAGATCGCCAGAGCCGCGGAGAAGCTCTCGGGCATCGTCGCTTACGGCGATATCCGCCGCGCCGATACGTCGCCGCTCGTGCCGCTGCTCGAGCAGCTGTTCTTCCGCGGCAGCCTGTATCTGTCCGATGCCGCGAACTGCAACGACGAAGCGGCTTACGGCATGATCGCCGCGATGAGCGATCTCAACAAGATCGCCCAAGAACACGACGATGCCGTGGACACGGCGCTCTGGTCGCGCGAACTGAGCGAGCTGTCCGAACGCGACGACCGCAATCCGAAGCTGTCGGGCTTCGCCTGCGCCCTGCTTCTGGAGCGCGGCGAAATGAGCGCCGAACAATGCGCCGCCGAAGTGTCGCGGCGGTTGTCTCCCGGCATCCCGTCGGATCTCGGAGCGGGTTGGTTCGAAGGACTGTCCATGCGCAACCGTTATGCGCTGCTGTCTCGGATGAGCTTGTGGTCGCAGCTTAACGAATACATCAATTCGCTGGACGACGACGAATTCAAACGCGCGCTGGTGTTCCTGCGCCGCGCGTTCAGCTCGTTCTCCGCGCACGAGAAAACGATGATCGCCGAGACGATGGGCGAACTGTGGGGCGTGAACGCGGAGCAAGCCGCGGAGATCCTGACCGGGGATCTGAAGGAGGAAGAAGACAAGATGCTGGACGAATTGAACGATTTCGACTTTGGAGACTTTTGATATGGACCATACATTCGATAATAGCAGCAACGAGACGTCGGACAGCAAACGGCAGCCCCATTCCGTGTCCCGCTGGCGCTTGATCTTGGGCGAAGCCGCCGAAAAGCAGCTCGAAAGCATGAACGGGCCGAACGGTCTGCGCTTGACCGACGAGGAAGCGATCATGGATGCGGCGCTGGCGGCGATCTACGACGATACGGACGGCGGTCAAACCGCCTCCGCCGGCGGTTCGGGACGGAGTTCCGGCAGCAGCGGCGGCGGACGGGGCGCGGGCGGCGGACGAGGTTCGGTCAATCTGTCCCGCTGGCTCGGCGACGTGCGCAATCTGTTCGCCGAAGACGTCGTCTCGATCATTCAGAACGACGCGATCGAACGGCGAGGCTGGAAGCAGCTGCTGTTCGAACCGGAACTGCTGTCTTCGGTGAAGCCGGATATTCAGATGGTCGGTACGCTTATGGCGCTCAAAGGCAAGATTCCGGAGAAAACCAAAGATACCGCTCGTCTGTTGGTCAAAGCCGTGGTCGACGAACTGATGGCGCGCATGAAAGAAGACATGCAGCGGGCCGTGACGGGCGCGCTGAACAGGCGTCAGCATACGCCGCTGCCTTCGCTTAGCGGTCTCGATTGGAAACGGACCATTCAGCGCAATCTCAAGCATTACGATACCGAGCGGAAGATTCTGATTCCCGAGCGGTTCTACTATTTCGACCGCGCTCGTCGCAGCAAAGAATGGACGGTCATTCTGGACATCGACCAGAGCGGCTCGATGGCGGATTCGGTAATCTGGGCATCCGTAACGGGTTCGATCTTCGCGAGCATGCCCGCGCTCGATACGCGGGTCGTCGTATTCGACACGGAAGTGGTCGACTTGACCGAGAAATGCGCGAACGATCCGGTCGATATGCTGTTCGGGATTCAGCTGGGAGGCGGGACCGATATCAACAAGTCGGTCGCGTACTGCGAGAATTTTATCGAAGATCCGAAGAAAACGCTGTTCATCATGATCACCGACCTGTACGAAGGCGGCAATCAGTCGGCTCTGGTGCGCCGGATGCGCGAGATGCGCGAATCCGGGGTGCGGACGCTGTGCCTGCTCGCGCTGTCGGACGGCGGCAAGCCGTTCTACGACGAACGTCTGGCGCGCCAACTGGCGAGAGACGGCACGCCTTGCTTCGCCTGCACGCCGGGCATGCTGCCGGAACTCGTAGCCGGCGCGCTGCAAGGACAGGATATGAGCGCATTGGCGAAGAAGCTGACGACGGACAAAAGCTGATCGGACGTCGAATCGAAGATTGCGGTTGAGAGGAGCAGGGGCGCATGGATTACGCGAAGTCCAAACAAGCTTTAGTGAACGAAGCGTCCGCGTATGCGGACAAGCAGCGGAAATACGCGTTTTTTCGAATGCCGGATTCGCCCGAGCAATCGGAGTCGCTCAAGATCATGTCGCCGCGCGCGATCTCGACGTATGAACCGCTGCGCGAATTCACCCGGTTGAAACGGTTGGAATTCGGCACGACCGATTCCAAGATGACCATTCCGGATCTGACGGGTCTCGAAGCGGCAGCGACGCTTAAACAGTTGAGTTTCGTCGCCAAAACGACCGTGAAACGGGGCATCGAAGCGATTGCCGGCTTGAAGCGGTTGGAAGAATTGTATCTGGGTTATCTGGTGCAAGAGCTTCCGCCCGATCTGCTGTCTTCGCTGCCGCGCGTTCGCAAATTAGGCTTGTCCCGCTTCAACTTCGACAGCCCGTCCGCGCTGCCGCCTTCGCTGCACGAACTTTCGCTGAACTTCAACGAACTGGATCGCGTCCCGCCGTACGCGCAGGCTCCGTCAGTGCGCAAATTGTCGCTCGGCGCGCAGACCTGCGGTCTGAAAGATCTGGGTTCGCTCAGGGTTTTTCCGAACGCGGAAGAGATCCGATTGCTGTCGCCTAAAAAGCTGCACGATCTTACGCATGCCGCCGAGCTGCCCAAACTGCGGATATTGGACGCCAATTTCTGTCCGGCCGCGAATCTCGGCGGTCTGCGCGGCCATCCTGCGCTCGAAGAACTTCGTTTGCGCGGCGGCGGCGCGCGTACCCTTGAACAGATGGGCGTGTGCCCCAAGCTGAAAATTTTGTATTTGGAAAAGTCCGCTTTGGCTTCGATCGAAGGCATTCGGGAGCAGTTTCCGGCTCTGGGATGTTTGTGGATCTGGGGAACCAAGGTCAAAGATCTTCGCCCGTTAACGGGAATGGTCCGATTGCGCCACCTCGACGTCACGCTGCTCAAACCGAAATCTTGGGATTTTCTGCCTACGTTGATCGGTCTGGAACGGTTGGATCTAAGCAAATCTTCGTTCTCGGACGTCAAACTGCTGCTCGATCTGCCGTCGCTCCGATGGGTCCGATTGTCGGGCAGTCTTGTGGAGCGCGGCACGGCGGACTGGTTAGTTCTGGAGCAAAAGCTGCAAAAACGCGGCGGGGAACTGGTACACGCGTGATCGGCAGCTCGGAAGCAAGCAAGAAACTAGCAGGCGACAAGAAAGAAGGAGAAGCCTGGATCATGAACGAGCCTTATAACAACAGCTCGCGTACGGAAACCGTCGTTATACGCCGTCTTTCCCGAACGGACGAACTTTCCGCTTGTCAGGTATTCGAGCAGGCGATCAGGGACGCTTTCGCGCAAGAAGGCTTAGCGGACAGCGAAGACGATATCGCCTACGAAATTTCGCACAAATCGGATAAGCTGCGCGCCGCGCTCGACGCGGCGGAGGCGGGAGTCCAAGAGGGCGAACGTTTTTCTCCGGGCATGCCTGCGCAGCCTTTTTTCCTGATCGCGGATCTTGAAGGAGAAACGGTCGGAACGATTTCTTTCGGTCCGTGCGGCGATTTGATTCGCGAACTGTCGGAAGGTCGACTGAACGGCGTCGGCGAGCTGGGCAGCCTGTATATCCGGCCCGATCTGCAAGGTCTCGGCATCGGTTCGAAGCTGATCGCGGGCATGATGCAGGAGCTTCGCGCTCGTGGCATCGAGAGCTTCTGCCTCGACAGCGGCTACGGACGGGCGCAGAAGCGCTGGCGCCGCAAGTTCGGCGAGCCTTACGCCTGGGCGGAGAACTACTGGGGACCGGGCATGCCTCATGCGATCTGGTACTGCCGCGTAGAGGATGCGAAATAGGCGAAAGACAATGACGAAGCACGCGAAGGACACCGAGCTTGATTTAAGCCTCGGTGTCCTTTTTGATCGAACTTTTTTCAGTTGTCCGCATCTTCCGGCACGATCACCTGCACGTGCGAAGGCAGGATATGCAGCTCGATCGGCAGCACCGGTCCCGGCTCGCCGTCGACATTGGTTTTGACCGCTTCGGTCGAAGTTACGCGAATCCGGCGGGAAGTGAAGTATTCGACGTCTTTATGGCCTTTGAGATTGCCGAGCAGCAGCGAGAAGCCGGCGGTAATCGTATTGAAGAAATTCAGGTCATGGACGATAAATCCGTGCAGCAGTCCGTCGTCGACGGAAGCGTCGGGAGCCAGATTCTCGAAGCCGCCGACCGAGTTGGTCAGCGCGGCGATGAAGATCGGCGCGGGGCCTTCCCAGACGCCGCCGTCATGTTCGATTCGAAGAGGAGCCGCGGAATTGCCGAGCAGTTCTTTGACGCCTTCTTTGAAATAAGCCAGCGCGCCGAGCTTCGACTTGTCTTCCGAGGTAACGGAAGACAGCGTATCGGCCAACGAACCGGCGGCGACCACGTTGGCGAACAGTTGGTCGTTGACGCGGGCCATATCGACGCTTCGCAGCCGCGAAGAAGTCAAAGTGGCGATCGCTTGATCGGGATCGAGCGGAATATGCAGCGCTCGGGCGAAATCGTTGACCGTGCCGAGCGGGATCACGCCGAGTTTGGGCCGGTGCTTCTGATCGAGCAGACCGTTGATCGTCTCGTGCAGCGTGCCGTCTCCGCCGACGGAGACGACCAGATCGAATTCGTCTTCGCAGGCGGATACGCAGAATTTGGTCGCGTCCAGCTCCTGCGTCGTTTCGTTGACCACCACGTCGTAACCCGCTTCGTCGCGAAGCGTGTCTTCGACTTTGCGTACGTATTCAAGCGCTTTTTCTTTGCCTGAGGAAGGGTTCATGATAATCATCGCCTGCTTCACGTAAAAGTTCCCCCGTTCGATAGGAATTGTGCTTGCTACTCCCCTTTACCCAGAAAATAGGCGTTCGGCGCGGGAAAGCGGAACAATATCGAGGAATCGGGTACAATGGACGAAAGAAGCGGAAGCGGGGGAGAAACGGATGAACATGAGAGAACGAACCAACGACCTGAAGCAGCGTATCGAACGGCATATCGAAGCGATTGCCGAATTCACGTCCACGCCGGGAAACGGCACGACGCGGCTGACGTTCAGCGAGCAGGACCGGCAGGCGAGAGCGTATATCAAACAAGTCATGAACGATTGCGGTCTGGACGTGCGCGAAGACGGCTTCGGCAATATTTTCGGCAAAATGGAAGGCACGATCGAAGGCGCGCCTTCGGTGCTGGTCGGCTCGCATTTCGATTCGGTGCCCAGAGGCGGCGCTTACGACGGTCCGGCCGGCGTGATCGCGGGACTGGAGGTGGCGAGACTGTTCCGCGAGAATGGGTTGAAGCCGAAATATCCGCTCGAAGCGGTCGCCATGATCGAAGAAGAAGGCGGACGTTTCGTCGGCGGGCTGCTCGGTTCGCGTTCGATGCTGGGCGTCGTAAGCGCGGAAGAGTTCGCGGCGACGACCGATAAGGACGGCATCTCGACCGTCGAAGCCATGCGGGCGATCGGACTCGATCCGACGCTGCCGGGCAAGCGCGAAGCAGGCAGCATCAAAGCGTTTCTGGAACTGCATATCGAGCAGGGGCCGATCTTGGAAGAAGAAGGCATCCCGATCGGCATCGTGGAAGCGATCGTAGGCCTGACTCAGGTTCAGGTGACCGTGCGCGGCAGCGCGGGCCATGCGGGCACGACGCCGATGGAGCGCCGGGCGGACGCGCTGGTGGCGGCTTCGAAGATCGTCGCGGCGCTGCCGGAACTGGCGGCGCGGCAGGGCGGCGGAACGGTCGCGACCGTGGGACGATTGAACGTGCTGCCGAACGGGGCGAACGTGATTCCCGACCGCGTAACGTTTACCGTCGATCTGCGCGCGGCCCGCGAAGAAGACGTGCTCGGCATTCTGGAGAAGACGGAAGCGTTGGCCGCTTCCGCCGCGGGAGCGGGTATCGAGGTGGACGTCGAACGCCAACTGTATATCCGTCCCAAACGGATGAGCGATCGCGTGCGCGGTCTGCTCGAATCGGCGAGCGAGACGCTCGGCTTCGTTTCCCGGCCGCTGAACAGCGGAGCCGGACACGACGCGATGATCTTCTCGGATTTTACGGAAGTGGGGATGCTGTTCGTGCCGAGCCGCGGCGGTCTCAGCCACTGCCCGGAAGAATGGTCGGACGCGGCGGATATCGCCGGAGCGATCGAGATCTTCTACGAAACGGCTAAAAAGCTGACAGAAGCGTAGGCAAATGATCATTGAAGTCCATAAAAGGCGATTTGGGACCTTTTTTCGCCGGATTCGGCCCGATTTCGCAAAATATTCGCTTTTTCGGGTTGAACGTCCGTACTCTCTGTGGCACCATGAGAAGAATGAACTTTGCAGAAAGTAGGAATGAATCCCATGAATGAACTGCCAAACTGCCCGGCTTGCGGCTCCGCCTATACGTACGAGGACGGCAATCTGCTCGTTTGTCCGGAATGCGCGCACGAATGGACGCCGGGAGCGGACGCAAGCGAAGGCGAAGAAAGCGCGAAAGTCGTTCGCGACGCGAACGGCAACGAACTGCGCGACGGCGACTCCGTAACGGTCATCAAAGACTTGAAAGTCAAAGGAAGCTCGTCGGTGCTGAAGATCGGCACGAAAGTCAAAAATATCCGGTTGGTCGACGGCGATCACGATATCGACTGCAAGATCGACGGATTCGGAGCGATGAAGCTGAAATCGGAGTTCGTGCGCAAAGCTTAAAGAATCGAACGGATTTTCTATGAGCATACAGGTCTATAAGCCCTGCGTTGGGCCTTATTTACAGGTTGATGCAGGGAATCGAGAAGCTTGAAGGAAGCGTTGTCTTCTTTCAAGCTTTTTTGTCATTTATTTCAGTGCAGTGAAACGTTAAACTACTAAAATTTTATATATATTTTTGAATATTTAAATTGTATGATCTTCTTGATTATCAAACGAATCGGCTTTCAAGAGGAATGGGGACAACCATGAAAAACAAAAAAATCGGGCTGCGCATCGCCAGCACCGGGCTGGCGGCGGCGCTGCTCGCTTCCGGCGCATTATCGGGCTTGGGCAGCGCAAACGCGCAATACGCTTCCGTTTCGTCGGGAGACGTCAAAGGACATTGGGCGGAAAGCCGAATCGTTCAGTGGACAGAGTTAGGCTGGATTCGAGGATACGCGGACGGCAAATTCCACCCGGACGATGCGATCACGCGTGCCGAATTCGTCGCATTGGCCAATCGGGCTTTCGGCCTGAAAGCAGGGGAACCAGCCGCGTTCAAGGACGTGCAGGCTTCAAGCTGGGCGGCGAAAGAAGTCTCGACCGCGGCGGCGGCCGGTTACGCGGGCGGGACGTCGGACGGTCTGTTCCGTCCGGATCAGCCGATCACCCGTCAGGAAGCGGCTTTGATGATCGTGCGTTTGCTGAAGCTCGCGCCGGACGCGCAGGCGGCAAACGTATTTGCCGACGCTGCTTCGATGCCGGAGTGGAGCAAAGGAGCGATCGGAGCGGCGGCCGACAGCGGCATCATCGGCGGTTATTCCGACCGTACGTATCGTCCGGCGAAGACGGCTACGCGCGCGGAAGCGATCGCCATGCTGCAAAATGCGATCGACAAAGGGCGCATCGCTTACGATAAAGCCGGAACTTACGGTCCTGCGACCGGTCTGGCGGCGGCATCGGGAGGCGCGGCGATCAACGTTCCCGGCGTGACTCTGCAAAATACGATCGTAAGCGGAAGCCTGAAGTTCGGAGCGGGGATCGGCGAAGGCGACGCGACCCTCAAGAACGTCACGGTGCTGGGACAAACCGAAGTTCGGGGCGGCGGCGCGCACAGTATCCATCTTGTCGATTCGAGCGTTCCTCGGCTGCTGGTCGACAAACAAGGCGGTACGGTCCGCACAGTAGCGGAAGGCGATACCGACATCGGCTCCGCGACTGTAAACGGTGCGGCCGTGCTCGAAGAAGCGGGCGACGGGGAGAACGGTTTCCATGACGTGGAACTGGCGTCGCGGATACCTTCCGGCGCAAGCGTCTCGATGAGCGGACAGTTCGACGAACTGGCGGTCAACAGCCAAGGAACGAACCTCGGCATCGGCTCGGGCGGCGTCGACAGCATCGTGGTCAGCGAATCGGCGACCGGTCTGACGCTGAACTTGGCCGAAGGCGTGACGGTTCGATCGCTGGAGCTGAATGCGCCGGTGAACGTGACCGGTCAAGGCACGATCGCCAATGTGCGTATGAGCGAATCCGCGCGCGCAGGCAGCCGATTCGAGAAAGCGCCTCTTTCGGGAGGACCGGCAGCTCCGACGACGAATACGGGCGGTTCGGGCTCGATTTCGGGGCCGACCAACGAAGAACGCGCGGCGGCGGTCGCCACGCGGATCGTCGCGCTGCCGAACCTGTCCGTTTTAAAAATGTCGGACGAAGCTGCCGTGCAGCAGGCGCTTGCCGCGTACGACAGCTTGACGGCCGCGCAAAAAGCGCTGGTTAGCGAAGCCGATCGCCGAAAGCTCCAAGAAGCAATAGATCGGATTGCCGTGCTCAAAACCGAGCATGCTGCCGATCTGGCGGCTGCCGAAGCGCTCGAGACCGAGATCGCGGCGCTGCCTGCGCTCGAAGGATTGACACTGAAGGACCTTGCCGCGGTCGAAGCGGCACTGGCCGCTTTCGATGCTTTGTCTCCGGCGCGCAAACAGTTGGTCGACATCGACGCGGTGAAGGCGCTGACGGCCGCCAAGTCGAAGCTCGATGCTCTGGCCGCCCAGCTGACGGCGGATACGGCGGCAGCTCGGGCCGCGGCGGCGCTGATCGCGGCGCTGCCCGAAGAATCCGTAATCGCGCTGACCGACGAAGCGGAGGTAACGGCGGCGAACGCGGCTTACGAACAGTTGAACGCGGCGGCCAAAAGCTTCGTCGCGGCCGAAGACTTGACCAAGCTGAGAGCTTCGATCGCGAAGATCGCGGCGCTCCAAGCGCAGCTTGCGGCGGATATCGCGGCGGCGAAAGCGATAACGCAGCAGATCGCGGCGCTTCCGGAAACGGCGCTGCTGGCGTTAACCGACGCAGCGGCGGTGGCCGAGGCGCGCACGGCCTATGACGGCTTGGGCGCGGCGGAGAAAAGCCATGTATCGACGGACAGCCTGACGAAGCTGGGCGCGGCGGAAGCGAGGATCGCGGCGCTCCAAGCGCAGCTTGCCGCCGATATCGCGGCCGCCGAAGCGGTGATGAAGCAGATCGCGCAGCTTCCGGAAACGGCGCTTCTGGCCTTGACCGACGATGCGGCGGTAGCCGCGGCCAGAGCGGCCTATGCCGGCTTGACCGCAGCGGAGAAAAGCCATGTATCGGCGGACAGCCTGACGACGCTAGGCGCGGCGGAAACGAAGATCGCGGCGCTGCAAGCGCAGCTTGCCGCCGATATCGCGGCCGCCGAAGCGGTAATGGAGCAGATCGCGGATCTGCCGAAAACGGCGCTGCTGACGTTGACCGACGATCCGGCGGTAGCCGCGGCTAGAGCGGCCTATGCCGGTCTGACCGCAGCGGAGAAAAGCCACGTATCGGCGGACAGCTTGGCGACGCTCGGCGCGGCGGAAGCGAAGACCGCCGAACTGAAAGCGCAGCTTGCCGCGGATATCGCGGCCGCCGAAGCGGTGATGGAGCAGATCGGGCAGCTGCCGAAGACGGCGAAGCTGGCGTTGACGGACGATCCGGCAGTAGCCGCGGCCAGAGCGGCCTATGCCGGCCTGACCGCAGCGGAGAAAAGCCATGTATCGGCGGAAAGTCTGACGACGCTGAACGCGGCAGAAGCGAAGATCGCGGAACTCCAAGCGCAGCTTGCGGCGGACATCGCGGCCGCTCAAGCTGTGATGGAGCGGATCGCGGCGCTGCCGGCGACGACGCAGCTCGCTTTGACCGACGAAACGGTCGTTCAAGCGGCGCAGGCGGCGTATGCCGGTCTGAACGCGGCCGAGAAAAGCCATGTATCGGCGGATAGTTTGACCAAGCTGAATGCGGCGGCGGCAAAGATTCAAGCGCTGAAAGACGAACTTGCGGCGGATATCGCGGCGGCCGAAGCGGTCACGCAGCAGATCGCGGCACTTCCGGAAACGGCTTTGATTCGCTTAGCCGATCAAACGGCCGTGCAAAACGCGCAGCAGGCTTACGAAGCGCTGACGCCGGCCCGTAAAACGCGCGTTTCCGCGTCCGACGTTACCCGCTTGAATAATGCGGTGTCCAAAATTCAAGAACTGCAAGCGGACGCGGCAGCCGCCGCGGCCGTGGAGAGCCAGATCGCGGCGCTGCCGGCGACCGCTTCGCTGACGCTCGCGAACGAAGCGGCGGTGACGGCGGCCAAGCAGGCTTATGACGCTTTGACGTCGGCCCGCAAAGCGCTGGTCTCGTCGGCGAACCTGACCAAGCTCGGCGACGCGACGGACAAAATCGCCGCGCTCAAAGCGCAGTTGGCGATCGACCAGCAGGCGGCCGACGACGCGGCCGCGCTGATCGCGGCGCTGCCCGCAGCGGCTTCGCTGACGTTCGGCGACAAAGCGGCGGTCGATCAAGCGCAAGCGGAATTCGCGGCTCTGACTTCCGCGCAGCAGGGTCTGGTCTCGTCCGCGAACCGCACCAAGTTGAACGACGCGGTCGCGCGGATCGCGGCGATCGCAGCAGACGTAAACGCGGCCGCGAGCGTGACGGCTCTGATCGAAGCGCTGCCGGCGACCGCTTCGCTGACCTTGTCGGACGAATCGGCGGTTCAGGCGGCTCAGAACGCGTATGCCGCGCTCACGTCCGCGCAGCAAGCTTACGTGTCCGCGGGTAATCGGACCAAATTGGCGGATTCGGTCGCGAAGATCACGTCTTTGAAAGGGCCGTACGTGCTGAAAAGCAAAGACATCATGAACTTCAACTATGTAGACGTGCAAGCGACCGCGCCGCTGCTGCGAAGCAAACCGATCTTGTCGAAAGACTTTTCTTCCAATCCGGTCGATTTCACGATCTACTACGAGAATTACGTGATTCCGATTCAAGAGAGCCGAAACCTCCAGAGTTGGGAATTCGAGCCTGAAGATATCTTCGGCGGCGTCATCATCGATACGAATATCCAGATGGCGTACGGTTCGAATCTGGGGTCCAAGTCGCTCGAATCGATGCAGAACATCGATAACAGCGATACGGTAAGACTCAACAGCACCAAAACAGGGTCTTCGAGTTACATTCGTTTGACGGGCAACTGGCAGCCGTGGTTCGAACAAAGCGAAGCGCGCGGAACCGACGCCGAAGTGCGGCAGCGCAGTTTCGTCGTCAGCAACGGCACCGCTTCGGCGACCATTACCTTGAGCCGGAACTTCGTCGATCCCGACGGGACGGGCCCCAAAGATTCGCTGGACGCTCTGATCACGTATATCAACGGCAGACTTTCCGCCAACGGCGTCGCCGGAGCGGCGGCGGTGCGTTCCGGGCAGGGCTTCGAGCTGCAATTGTCGAAGGCGTACAGCGGCCTGACGATATCGGGCACGAACAAAGACGAATTCTTCACGGAATTCTCGGGCAAGTAAGCAGCAGCCGGCCCGGAAAAAGAAACAGCGGACTTTTTCGGCCGAAAACCGGTTTCCTTTACAGGGGACCGGTTTTTTGTCGTTCGGTTCGGGCGGCGCGGATCGTCCGGCTCGGCAGGTCTTCCGCGGAAAAGGTTGGTGTCGGCATGCGATCGGCGTTAAGATAGAAAACGAATCAAGTCGGAACACGGATAAAAGGTATGGAGGACAGAGTCGATATGAACGAAGATTCGAAAAGCGTGAATCCGGAATCTCTGGGATACCGGCAAAAATATCGCGGCGATTGCGAGAACTGCTTCGGACTCTGCTGCGCGGCGCTGCCGTTCAGCGTCTCGGTCGATTTCGCGATCGACAAAGCGGCGGGCGAGCCCTGCCGCAACCTGCGGGAAGATTACCGCTGCGGCATCCATCGGAATCTGCGAACCAGCGGTTTCCGCGGCTGCACGGTCTACGACTGCTACGGAGCGGGCCAAAAAGTCTCGCAGGAGACGTTCGGCGGCATAAGCTGGCGCGAGCGGCCGGAGACGGCGCGCGCCATGTTCGCGGTGCTGCCGATCGTCTGGCAGCTTCATGAGCTGCTGCTGTACATGGAGGAGCTTCTGGGCCGCCCGGCGGCCTCGAAGCTCCATCCGCGCCTGCGCGAGCAGCTCGCCGAAGTCGAGCGCCTCACGCGGCAGGACCCCGACGCTCTGCAATCGCTGAGCGTCTCCGCGCAGCGCGCGCGGGTGAACGAGCTGCTGCTCGAAGGCAGCGAGCTCGTTCGCGCCGAGGCGCTGCGCCGCCGCAAATCGGGCGGCGGAGAGCCTTCGCGCGGGACGCCGTCCCCGCGCAAGAACGGCCGGCGCGGCCGCAAGCCGGCCGTGGGCCGCGGCGCCGACCTTATGGGCGCGGACCTGCGGGGCGAGGACCTGCGCGGCGCCAATCTTCGCGGCGCGTACCTGATCGCCGCGAACCTGCGCGGCGCGGATCTGCGCGAAGCGGATCTGATCGGCGCCGATCTGCGGGATGCCGATCTGGCGGGCGCCGACTTGACCGGCGCTTTGTTCTTGACCCAAGTGCAGTTGAACGCCGCGCAGGGCGACGCCGCGACCGTGCTTCCGACGGGCTTCGAGCGCCCGGGGCATTGGACGGGGGCGATCTGATGGGAGAAGCGATGCGAGAGATCGTTTTGCTGCCCGCCCGGCTCGAAGACGCGGAGCGGCTGGCCGAGCTGCGCGCGGAAGCGTTGTTCGACAGCTTGAACCGTCTGGGGCGTTACGACGAACGAAGAGTGCGGGAACGCTTCTACAGCTCGTTCGAGCCGCAGTACACGAAGATCATCGAAGCGGACGGCGCGTTCGCGGGCTGCGCGGCGCTGAAGCCGTCTCGAGAGCCTCAAGGGGAAGGCGGACAAGAAGAACAAGGCTGGCTGCTGGAACATTTCTATCTGACGGGCGATATGCGAGGGCGAGGCATCGGGGCGGAAGTGCTGCGGCGTTTGTTGGAAATCGCCGCGGAGAACCCGGCTCCCGTACGGCTGAACGTGCTTCAAGGCAGCCCGGCGCGAAGCCTTTACGAACGTTTCGGTTTCGAGACGTACAGCGAAGACGAGGTAGACGTCTATATGGTGCTTCGCCCGTCTCGGCTGCATACTCTACAAGCTTAAGGAGGTTATCCGACCATGAAATTCAATCGACTGGGCAGCAGCGGGCTGCAAGTGTCCGAACTGGGGCTCGGCACGAACGCTTTCGGCAAAAGGACCGGCGAAGCGGATTCGATCCGTCTGATTCATGCGGCGCTCGACGGCGGGATCAACTTCGTGGATACCGCCAACATCTACGCCGGAACGGAGTCCGAACGCATCATCGGCCGAGCGCTGGAAGGACGCCGCAGCGAAGTCGTGCTGGCGACCAAAGCCGGCCTGCCTTACGAAGGCACGCGCGGACAAGGTTCTTCGCGCCGCCAGCTTCAATTGGAGCTGGAGAGCAGCCTTAAGCGCCTGAAGACGGATCATGTCGATCTGTATCAGATCCACACGTTCGATCCGTACACGCCGCTCGAAGAAACGCTGCGCACGCTGGACGACTTCGTGACGTCGGGCAAAGTTCGTTATATCGGCGCGTCGAATTACGCGGCTTGGGAACTGATGAAGGCGCTCGGCATCAGCGAGCGCGCGGGCTTCGTTCGCTATACGTCCAGCCAGACCTGCTATTCGCTGGCCGATCGCACCCCGGAGAACGAGCTGATCCCGATGCTGCTGGATCAAGGGCTGGGCTTGATTCCTTATTTCCCGCTCGCGGGCGGTATCCTGAGCGGCAAATACGGCGGCGCAGATTCGTCTCCGACCGGATCGAGAGCCGAGACCGATCCGAACTTCCGGCGCTTCTTGAACGAGCGTTATCTGGAATTGGGCCGGCAGGTGAGCCGCTTGGCCGCGGAAGCCGGCACGACGCCGAGCGTGCTGTCGATCGCTTGGCTGCTCGGTCGGCCGAGCGTGTCGACCGTCATCGCGGGCGCGACAAGCGCGCAGCAGGTCGCGGCCAATCTGGAAAGCGTCGATTTCCGTCCGGACGAAGCGCTGCTGCGCAAGCTGGACGAGATCAGCGAGCCGTTCCGCTCCGGCGATCCGTTTGCGGTGTATCGGTTGAAGTAAATGAATGGTCGGTCGGGCGCGCATTTTCTTCGGCTCGGCCGTTGGTCGCTCTGCGCTTTGCGGAGAAGAAGCTTCGAACGAGTCGGTTCGTTCGAAGCTTTTTTGTGCGTGCGGCTTTCCGGAAACAGCGCTCATATAACGAACAAACATAACGCAGCGTATCGCAGTATCTCGGAACATCCTTCGCTCCGCGCCTCGCCGACTCTCGCTTCGCAGATCGGCCGCAGCCTGCGCGTCTCGTTTATCGATCGAGCGGATCAAACGCTTCGAGCGCTTCGAGCGGCAGCTTCCGCACCATCGCCCGCTCTAACGGAACACAGATCCGTTACAACCCCGTTTCGCCCTCTTTTTTACGGCTAACGGAACGACGATTCGTTAGCCGTAAAAAAGGCGACGAAAACGGCTCGAAAAGGCCGTTTTTCTCGCCTAAGCGTCGCCTCGTTCCGTTAGAACCTTGAGAAGGCCGATTGTACAGTCTAAGCATCCCCTCGTTCCGTTAGCGCCGAAATCTACAGCCAATCCCGCGCCCGTTTTTGCCGTGCCTGCTTCTTCCGGCCATATTGCAGCTCTACCGATTATCGTAACTTTATTGTTCGTTTGCCCAATAATTTTCGTCTTTCTATCAATATCTTTGCCCGCATGTAAGCGTTTATACTGTAAGCGTGTTCAAGGATACAAGGACTCGAAAAGCTCGCGTTCTCGACCCGATTCGCCGCTTGCCGGTTCCGCTTTGTCGGTCTCGCGAGCGAAGGAATCGGCCGGTAACGCGGACGCGTTCGACGAAAGATCGCGCGCTCGGGCACAAAACGTTTACGGATGCGGGAGGATGTACAGGATGGATGGACTCACAATCAGTTGGATCGGGGCGCTGGTCGGGCTTGCTCTGGCGATCGTTCTGATCTTGCGCAAGCTTAATCCGGTGTATGCGCTGTTTCTGGGCGCTATCGTAGGCGCTCTTATCGGAGGAGCGAATCTGGAACAAACGGTCGGCGTATTGGTGAGCGGCACGCAGAGCGTGATGGGCACCGTGCTGCGGGTATTGGCGGCCGGCGTATTGGCGGGCGTGATGATGGAATCCGGCGCGGCCGAGACGATCGCTCAAGCGATCGTGCGCAAATTCGGCGGCAGCCGGGCGATTCTGGCGCTGGCGCTCGCCACGATGATCATTACCGCGGTCGGCGTGTTCATTCCGGTCGCCGTGTTGATCGTGGCTCCGATCGCGCTGTCGGTCGGCAATAAGATGGGCATCTCCAAGTTGGCGCTGATTCTGGCGTTGTCGGGCGGCGGCAAAGCGGGCAATATCATCTCGCCGAACCCGAATACGATCGCGGCGGCGCGCGGCTTCGATCTGGATCTGAGCCGCGTCATGCTGGCCGGATTCGTTCCGGCGGTCTGCGGTCTGATCGTCACGGTGCTGGTCGCTTCGCTGCTCAAGAACAAAGGCGTCAAAGTCGCGGACGAAGAAGTGCCGGGCGGCGAAGTCGACATGTCGAAATACCCGCCGCTGGGCCGGGCGATCGTCGCTCCTCTGGTCGCGGTCGTGCTGCTCATGATCAATCCGATCGGATCGATCTCCGGCATCGAAGCGCTCGCGAATTTCAAAGTGGACGCGATGTACATTCTGCCGCTGGCCGGCATCATCGGGATGTTGGCGATGCGGCAGGGCGGCAAGATTTTGTCTTACACGGCTTCCGGCCTCAACAAGATGACGGCGACCGTGCTGATCCTGATCGGCGCGGGCGGCATCGCGGGACTGATCGCGGCTTCCGACTTGTCGACGCAGGTCGTGGCGCTGATCGACGCGTCGGGCATCTCCGGCACGTTCCTCGCCCCGATCTCGGGGATCTTGATGGCGGCGGCGACCGCTTCGACGTCGACGGGCGTCATTCTGGCGACCGGCTCGTTCGGCGAAGCGATCCTGAATATGGGCACGGCTCCGCTCGCGGCCGCCGTCATGGTCCATACCGGCGCGACCGTGATCGACTCGCTGCCGCAGGGCAACTATTTCCACGTTACGGCGGACGCGATGAAGATGTCGATCCGTCAGCGGATGGGCGTTATTCCTTACGAAGCGATCGTCGGCGGCACGATGATGATCGTGGCGACGATCTTGTACGGATTCATCTTGTGAACGTCGAGGCAGGCGCGTCGCGTTCTTCGGCCGCCGCCTGCCGTCTTCTCATTATCTGATTCGAAACGGAGTGATCGTATGAGCGGCAAGACTTTTCTGTTGGCGCCGGATTCTTTCAAAGAAAGCATGACGGCCAAAGAGGTATGCACGGCGATGGAAACCGGATTGCGCCGGGTCTATCCGGACGCGCGCTTCATCCACGTTCCGATGGCCGACGGCGGCGAAGGCACGGTGCAGTCGCTCGTCGACGCGTCGGGCGGCAGCCTGCATCATAAAGAAGTGACGGGACCGCTTGGCGCGCCGGTTACGGCAAGCTTCGGCCTGCTCGGCGACGGCGAGACGGCGGCGATCGAGATGGCTTCCGCAAGCGGCATCCACTTCGTGAACAAAGAGACCAAGAATCCGCTCGTGACGACCACTTACGGCACGGGCGAATTGATTCGCGAATGTCTGGACCGAGGCGTCAAAAAGATTCTGATCGGGATCGGCGGCAGCGCCACCAACGACGGCGGAGCGGGGATGGCGGAAGCGCTGGGCGTTCGTTTTCTGGGCGAAGACGGTCTGGAGATTCCTCGCGGCGGCGGCGGGTTGGACCGGCTGCGCAGGATCGATATGTCCGGCGTCGATCCGCGATTGGCGAACGTGGAGATCGTGGTCGCCTGCGACGTGACCAACCCGTTATGTGGCGAGCACGGAGCTTCGGCGGTATTCGGTCCGCAAAAAGGCGCGACGCCCGAAACGGTGCCGATTCTGGACCGCAACCTGTCGCATTATGCGGACGTGATCGCCGATCAGCTCGGCCGCGACGTGCGCGACGTGCCGGGCGCGGGCGCTGCCGGAGGCTTAGGAGCGGGACTGCTGGTCTTCACGCGTTCCGAGCTGAGAAAAGGCGTGGAGATCGTGCTGGATTACACCGAACTCGAACGCAAAGCGGCGGAAGCCGATATCGTGTTCACCGGCGAAGGCGGGATCGATTTCCAGACGAAATTCGGCAAGACGCCGTACGGCGTCGCGAAAGCGGCCAAGCGCGCGGGCAAAAAAGTGATCGCCGTCGCCGGTTACGTGGGCGAAGGCGTCGAGACGCTGCATGACGAAGGCATCGACGCGATCTTCGGGATCGTCCCGGGCGCGGCGGAACTGCCCGAACTGCTGGCGGCCGGCCCGGAGAACGTGGCGCGGACCTGCGAGAATATCGCGCGAGTGTTGAAGTTCGCGGATCGTGAGCCGGGTGCGGCTTCGAACGGCTAAACGGATTCCGAAGGGCGCTGACGCGAAAAAGACCCACGATGTGCAAGAAGCCGAAGCGGCGCCGCTTCGGCTTTTTTTGTTGTTCCTAGCGGTGTTCCGCCAGCAGGTCGTACACCAATTGGAACAAGTCGAGCAGCTTCCGGGGATCGCGGCCGGTCAGCTCGGCGATGCGTTTCAACCGGTATTGCAGCGTGTTGCGGTGGATATTCAGCAGAGAGGCGGTCGCCGACATGCTGCCGTCTTGTTCGACGAAAGCGCGCAGCGTATCGATCAGCTCGGGATGTTCGTCGAGCCGGGCGGAAATGCGGATGCGCGGCTCGATCTCGGTTCCGGCCAGCCCGGCGAGAAAGGCCACTTCGTCGTATTCGACGATTCGCGTCTCGGGACGCAGCGCGTTCAGCACGCCGAGAGCGGATCTTGCCTGAACGAAGCTGTCGGCGACCGCTTCTTCCGGCCGTCCGGCCGCGGCCGAAGCCTGCCGCTGCCCGCGAAGCAGCGGTTCGAGCAGCGTCTTCGGGCGGGTCTCGTCTTGGATCAGAATCAGATGCACGCCGTCTTCCGGACGGAAAACGGGAAATCTCGCCGGCAGTATCGGGGCTTCTTCCGCGAATTCGAGACCGGCCGCATACAGCACGCACGTTTTCAAGTTCAGATCGAGACCGTAAGCGGCGGCTTCTTTTTTGATCTTCTGGGTATAAGCGCCCCGATGCTCCAGCAGCATGCGGATAAACGCGGAACGCCGGTTTTCTTCGTGGGCGAGATTTTCGAGCATCGTTTTCTGTTCGATCAACAGCGACACGGTCGTGCGGACGATATTGCAGAACGGCCTTACTTCTTCCGGTTCGCCGCTGATCCCGATCACTCCGACCCGTTTATCGCCGATCACGATCGGTTCGTTGGTGCCTTTTTTCTCGAAACGGCCGTCCTCGAAGACTTCCACCATGCGTCCGGTAGCCAACGCGCGGACCGCTCCTTCGTGAACGGTACCGATTCGCGATTTGTTTCCGCTGCCGACGATAACGCCAAGGTCGTTCATGATGTTTATATTGTAAGGAATGTCGAGCATCATCTTGTCGACGATCTCCTGCGCCTGCTTGGTCGAGAGTCGAAACATTCGTCTTCACCTCTTATCGGATCGCGAAGCCGCTTGGAGAGCGATGCGGCTGCGCGTTGTGCGTTCGAACAAAGATTATAACCGTTCTCATCGAGGTTTCCCATGATTTTTCGGACATCGAAAAAGAAAAACCGCAAGTGTTCGCAGGGAGGAAGGCGCTTGAAACGTCTATAGATGAAGAAGAAACAAAACGGAGAATAAATGTTAACAATTGTTTAGTATTGTTTAATCCGCCGTTCGAATGTATTTTAAGAACATGAAGTACAATAAATGAGATCCCCACCGGCCAAAATTCAATCGAAATCGAGGGACAGGTATGAAAATTTTGATTACGACCGAATGTTACCGGCCAATCATCAACGGAGTCGTCACCTCGGTGGTCAATTTACAGAGCGAACTGGAGAAGAACGGGCACGAAGTCCGGATTCTGACCTTGTCGCCGGACGGTCATTCGTTTACGGAGAACGGCATTACGTATATCGGTTCCGTTCCCGCGCTGTACCCCGGCGTTCGAACCGCGCTGCGCGTACATCGCAGAGAACTTCGTCCGCTGCTCGACTGGAAGCCCGATCTGATCCATTCGCAGTGCGAATTCAGCACGTTCCGAATGGCCAAATACATAGCGGCGAAGTTGAAAGTGCCTATCGTTCACACGTATCATACCGTATATGAAGATTACACCCATTATTTCTCGCCGAGCCGGACTTGGGGACGCGCCGCGGTCGCCTGGTTTACCCGAAACACGCTCAGCCATGTCCAGTGCGTGATCGCGCCGACCGAGAAAGTTCGCGGCCTGCTGGCCGGTTACGGCGTCCCGGATGATATTCAAGTGGTGCCGACAGGCGTCGATCTCGGACAATTCCGCCGCGAGCTGCCGGTCGAACGTCGCCTGCTTCTTAGGAAAAAGCACGGATTGTCCGAAGAAGATCAAGTCATGGTATCCGTCGGCAGACTGGCGAAAGAGAAAAATCTCGAAGAAATTTTGCGTTTCGTCTCGAACAGCCGGCATCAAGCGGCCAAACTGCTGATCGTCGGCGACGGCCCGCACCGGCAGACGCTGGAACGATGCGCCGAAGAATTGGGCATTCGGGACCGGGTCGTGTTCGCGGGCATGGTTCAGCCGGGAGAGATCGCCGACTATTACCGATTGGGCGATCTGTTCGTCAGCGCTTCGAGCAGCGAGACGCAGGGCTTGACCTATATCGAAGCGATGGCTTCGGGCCTGCCGGTGCTCTGCCGCCGGGACGACTGCTTGAAAGGCGTCGTGGACGGCGGATACAACGGCTGGCAGTACGACGCGTTCGATCAGTTCGAGAAGTCGCTGGATCTGGCTTTCGACGGAGGAGACCGCTTGAAGCGCATGGGAGACAACGCCCGCGCCTCGGCGCTCTCGCGCTACTCGTCGTCCGCTTTCGGCGCCGGCGTCGAGCAGGTGTACGCGCGCGCGATCGCCGCTTACCGACCTGCCGGCAGCCGCGTGTTCATGCTCCCCGCCGTCAACAAATAATCATTTGTCCGAGGCGGCCGACCGGCCCGCATGCTGTCCGCCTCTCCTTCCTGCATCGCCACCCCAACCCATGATCGGAGGAACCTCGCATGAAGCCCTTTTCGCTTCGTTATATGATGAACGCCTCGACGGTCGCCGGTCTTGCCGCCTGCGCGGCGCTGGTGTTCTACGGCTTCTATACCGGCATCTTCAGTTCCCAAGCGGCATTGGAGCAGTTCTTGGCAGGCTTCGGCCTGTGGGCGCCGCTGATCTTCGTGATCTTCCAAGCCGTTCAGGTCGTCATCCCGATCCTTCCGGGCGGCATCGGCTGCGTGGCGGGCGTGCTGGTCTTCGGTCCGATCGCCGGATTCCTCTATAATTACGTCGGCATCTGCCTCGGTTCGCTGGCCGCGTTCCTGCTGGCGCGCCGCTACGGCAGACCGATCATCGAGAGCATGTTCAGCCCGAAGCTGCGCGCCAAATATCTGCATTGGACGGAAGGACGCCGGTTCAACAATCTGTTTGCCGTCGCCATCTTCATGCCGGTCGCTCCGGACGACTTCCTGTGCTATCTGGCGGGAACGACCAAGATGACGGTTCGGCGGTTCGCCACGATCATTCTGCTGGGCAAGCCGCTGGCGATCGCCGCTTACAGCTTCGGCTTGAGCGCGGCGATCACTTACTTGGCGAAGCTGTTCGGCATCGCTTAAGCGTTTCTTTAGGGAACGATTCGGAAGGGAAGGAAGACCTTTATGAAAATACTGCTGTACGCCGGTTCGCTGAAAACGGTGAGCCGCAGCGGCGTCGGCGAAGCCGTCCGTCACCAGCGCGAAGCGTTGGAAAGGCTCGGCATCGAATATACGATGGACGAACGCGACGATTACGATCTGGTTCATCTGAACACTATTTTCCCCGATTCGTTTCGCATGGCGCGGAAGGCGAAGCGTCGGGGCAAGAAGGTGGTCTACCATGCGCACTCCACGATGGAAGACTTCCGCAACTCGTTCATCGGTTCCAATCTGATGGCTCCGCTGTTCAAGAAATGGATCATGCGCTGTTACGGCACCGCCGATCTGCTGATCACGCCGACGGAATACGCCAAAGGCTTGATTCAGGCTTACGGCGTGACCAATCCGATCGTCGCGTTGTCGAACGGCGTGGACAGCGCTTTTTTCGCGCCCGATCCCGAAGCCGGACGACGTTTCCGCGACAAACATAAGCTGTCGGATGACGCGAAGGTCGTGCTGTCGGTCGGCCATTATATCGAACGAAAAGGCATTCTCGATTTCGTCGAGCTGGCGCGCCGGATGCCGGATCACGAATTTTATTGGTTCGGTTTTACGCCGCTCTATATGATCCCGGGCAAGATTCGCGAAGCCGTCGAGACGAAGCTGCCGAATCTGCATTTTCCCGGCTACGTGAACCGGGACGAACTGCGCGACGCTTACTGCGGAGCGAATCTGTTCTTGTTCCCGACGCACGAAGAAACGGAAGGCATCGTGCTGCTGGAAGCGTTGGCGGCCGGCATTCCGGTGCTGGTGCGCGATCTGCCGATCTATGCGGATTGGCTGGAAGACGGCGGCACCGTGTACAAAGGGCGCAGCTTGGAGACGTTCGAACGGGGCATCCGCGGCATTACGGAACACGCGCTGCCGAGCCTGACCGAGAACGGCCGGGCGCTTGCTGCGGGGCTGGATCTGGACGCGGTCGGCCGAAGATTGGCGGAACTGTACGAGACGACGTTACATAGCAGAGCGGACCTGTTGAACGCGCAGATCCTGCGGCCGGGAACGTGAGACGGCAGACTTCGAAGGAAGCCGATGTATCCATCAAATCGTGACCAAACGTCAACATTTCGAGGCTAAAAAAGCGATATGCGCGCAAATGTTGACGAAACGTCAGCATTTTTAGCGTTTTATCCATCATTCCGGCCTATATTGCATAAATTGCTGACGAAACGTCAACATTTTGGTTCAGATCAACGAAAAAGAGGAGAATTTGCTGACCAAACGTCAACATTTCCTGCGAGTGAGTTGACCGAACCAAGTCTAAAGTGCCTAACCTCATTTGCGGTCAGCATACGATTCTGCTAGCCGACACAAACTTTCGGGGGCTTAGACTGGGCTGGATTTGAAAAGGGGACTGAAACGAGTACTAGTACGCTGACCGCTTAAAATGTTAGGTTTCGCCTCTCGAGATTTCGTACCTAACCCGTGTACGAAGTCTCCGACGGGAACCCCGCTTGAACCGTGCGTGTTTCCGAAAGGCTCAAACCTTAAATTGAATGCGGTCAACTCACGAGGTTTGCAAACACTCACTATTCCGCAATCCCGCAATAAACAAAGAACCCTTTTCCCGAGCGGGAGAAGGGTTCTTTGTTTATCGTTCTGCTGAACTTCTTTCGATTCGGCTTCGCGCTTTCCAGCGCCGCGCCGCTTGAAGCCGCTTAAGGCAGCTTGTTGCCGGCCGCGCGGTAGATGCCGTACCACTCTTCGCGGGACAGCTTCACTTCGCTCGCTTTGATGCAGTCTTGGATGCGCTCGACGTTGGTCGTGCCTGTCACCGGCTGCATGTTCGCCGGGTGGCGCAGCAGCCACGCGATCGCGATCGTCGTGTTGCTGACGCCGTGCGCTTCGGCTACTTTGTCGATCTCCGCGTTCAGTTCCGGGAACTTGTCGTTATCGAGGAACACGCCTTCGAAGAATCCGTATTGGAAAGGCGACCACGGCTGGATCGTGATATCGTGCAGGCGGCAGTAATCGAGGATGCTGCCGTCGCGATCCACGGACTCGTCGATCAGCATGTTCACGTTGACGCCGTTGGAGATCATGTTGGCGTTCGTGATGCTGAGCTGGAGCTGATTCGCCACGATCGGCTGCTTCACGTATTTTTTGAGCAGCTCGATCTGCATCGGCTTCTGATTGGATACGCCGAAGTGGCGCACTTTGCCGGACGATTCCAGTTGGTCGAACGCTTCCGCGACTTCTTCCGGCTCGACCAGCGCGTCCGGACGGTGCAGCAGCAGAACGTCGAGATATTCCGTGTTCAGCCGCTTTAGGATCCCGTCGACGGACGAGAGAATATGCTCTTTGGAAAAGTCGAACTGCCCCTGACGGATGCCGCACTTCGACTGGAGAATCATCTTTTCGCGTACGGAAGGACTCATCTGCACCGCTTCGGCGAAGATCTCTTCGCATTTGCCGCCGCCGTAGATGTCCGCGTGATCGAAGAAGTTCGCTCCCGCGTCCATCGCCGTGCGTACGAACGTTTCGGCTTCTTTCGTCTCCAACCCGTTGATGCGCATGCAGCCCACAGCGACTACAGGGACTTCGAGATTGCTTGTTCCCAGCTTGATCGTTCTCATGATTCGGTTGATTCCTCCTCGTATGTATCTCGGATTCCGCGCTCGGCGGATTGTTGATGTCGAAACGATAGAAAGGCATAACAATTCTGACACAAAAATAAAACGGTTTCAAGGAGCGGGCGCATTCGGATTCATCTTTTTGCGCGGCGCTTCGGTTCAATAGAAAATTCCGAGCCAGACCGCCAGCAGAATCGCCGTCAGCAGCATCTTCTTCTCGCAGGCCGTCACGCCCGCCGCGTCGCGCATATCGGCCTTGGCCAGCCAGAAGATCGATAAAGCCGCCGCCGCGACGATGCCGCCTGCCGCGATCCAGCGGTCCGACCCGGCGAACCAGATCGAAGACAGTCCGATGACCGCGAAATACGCGGCGGCCGGCAGGCGGGCGAAGGCGATCCCGAACCGGTCCGCCGCCCATACCACGCTGGTTCGTTTGACCGGAGACGCCTGACGGTCCGCTTCCAGATCGGGGATATGATGCACCATCACCCAAGCGATGCAGTACATGGCGTTGATCCAAGCGTTCTGAACCGCCCATTCCGGCAGGCTGCCCGTCAGCAGCCAGACGCCGCCGAGTCCGAGCGCGAACGTCGAAGGAAAGGTGCTGAGCCATTCGCCCGCCAACGGGATATACGCCAATCGAAGCGGAGGCGCGGAATAAGAGACGGCGCCCCAGATGCCGATCAGCAGCAGAGCGGCGAGCCGGGTCTGGCCGAGCAGAATCAGCAACACGGCGCAGGCCAGCAGGGCGGCGGTCAGGCCGTATCCGAACCGTCCGAGCGCTTCGGGCGTCATCCGTCCGTTCTGAATGATCCGGCTGCCGCCGGACAGCAGAGCGGGACTGCGTTCGTCCGTGCCGGAACGGTAATCCGTATAATCGTTCAGCGCATGCGTCAGCAGCCCGTGGATCAACAGGCAGCCGGCCAGAAGCAGCACGGCCGCCGTCCAAGCCCGGCCGGCCGGAACGGCGGGATCGAGAAACAGCGGGTACATGCCCGAGAAGATGATGACGAAGCTCGAAGCGCCGACCGCGGCAGGGCGCATCAGGATCAGGCCGTTTCTGAGCACGGCAGCGGCGGAAGAGGCGGAAGAACGCATGGAAGGCTCCTTTCCGGGATAAGCTTCTCTTATATACCACCTGCGCAAGAGCTGAGAAACAGAAAGAGTCGTTTTCGAAATTTTTTGAAAGATATACGAAAAAAAGGAAGGCATGAAGGTTCATCTCGGCGGAGAAGTGTATATATTGAAGGAAATGCCATTCGCGCTTTGAGAAGGGAGACAAGACAGCATGATGAACAAAATCAGAACGATGTTTCTCGCCTTGATGCTCGTATCCGCTTTCGGTACGGCCTCCGCTTTCGCGGAAAGCACGCAGACGGCTTCGGCCGGCGCGACGTACACGACGGCTGCCGCCGACACGAACAACAACGTAGTGGACGACGACGATGACGACGGCGACAACGGACTTTGGGGCCTGCTCGGCCTGCTGGGTCTGCTCGGCCTGTTGGGCCTGCGCCGCCAAAAGCATGTGGAAGTTCATGACGACAGAACGACCCGCGTCAATCGGTAAAAGCGCGTAATGGAAAAGGGACGGGAATTTTCGGCATCGGGAAAAAGCGTCTCCGCAGCGAGTCTGCCGCGGAGACGCTTTTTGCTGTATTCACGGTACCGGTATCCGAGTCGGCTGAATATGCGGGCCGGCTGCCGGACACCGCGTGCATCCGGCAGCGGCCCGATCCGTCTGCATGCCTCCGGCCGTGTTCGTCACTGCGCCGTATATCCGCCGTCCACGACGAACTCCGAACCGGTCGAGAATTTCGACTCTTCCGAAGCGAGGAACAGCGCCATGTTGGCGACGTCTTCCGGTTCGCCGAGGTGACCGATCGGATGCAGCGAAGTGAGGTATTTCATCGCTTCGGGATCGCTGCCGATCATCGGCGTCTTGATATAGCCCGGGTGGATGCTGTTGACCCGAATCTTGTATTGCGCGGCGTGCAGCGCGGCCGATTTGGTCAGGATTCTCACGCCGCCTTTGCTGGCGTTGTAGGCGGCGATGCCGGGATCGCCGATCAGCCCTTCGATGGACGACACGTTGATGATCGAGCCGCCGCTTTTTTTCAGATGGATCACGCCGTATTTCGTGCCGAGGAAGACGCCGTTCAAGTTGACGTCGATCACCTTTTTCCAATCGTCGTAGCTCGTTTCTTCCACGTTGCCGCGCAGTCCGATGCCCGCGTTGTTCAGCACGACGTCGACCTGTCCGAACGCTTCTTCCGCTTCCCGGAATACGCGCTGCCAGTCTTCTTCGAGGGTGACGTCGTGCCGGAGAAAGATCGCTTTGCCGCCGGCGGCTTCGATCTGCGAGAGCGCCTCGTTCTTATGGGCGTCGGAGATGTCCGTCAGCACGACGTTTGCGCCTTCTTGCGCGAAGCGAATGCCCGAAGCCAGGCCGATGCCGGAAGCGCCGCCCGTGATCAATGCCGTTTTGCCTTGAAGTCTGTTCAATGTCGTTCATCCTTTCGGCTTTCGAAGTATGCGTTCCTTTCTTTTTACCCAAAAAGAGCGCTTTCCGGAACCTGACACAAAGACCTGTGTTTTGGTTTACATATAAGTATGAAAAAGGAAAGGATGAAGAGGATGACAACTGAAATGTTTCTTCTGATGGTACCGGGAGCGGCGCTGATTTTGTTAGGCATCTTGTATTTGAGAAAAGGACTTCTTCCGACTCCCCGACCTTATAGGCAAAAAGAAGGCGAAGGGCCGGAACATTCGGCTTCCCGTCAGAAAACGGCCAACTTCGCGGCGGGCGTCGCGCTGCTGATCGCCGGAATCATCTTGATCGTCGCTTCCGTAACGGTTCCTTCCGGGTTGTTCTGAAGCATGCCGTATGAAGCATTTGCAAAAACCACTTGAAATCTCCGGCGAAAAGCCCGATAATAAGTATATAAAATAATTATAGTTACTTACTTTATTAAATATATACGACCGATACTCAGCAGATCGGCTTATCGAAAAGGAGATTCAATCATGGAAATCGGCATCAGTACCTTTGTGGAAACCACCCCGGCGGACGGAAACGGACCGACGATCAGTCACGCGCAGCGCATCCGCCAAGTCGTCGACGAGATCGCGCTTGCGGATCAAGTCGGCCTCGACGTCTTCGGCGTCGGCGAACATCACCGGGTCGATTATGCGGCTTCGGCGCCTGCGGTCATTCTGGCCGCGGCGGCCGCGCGCACGGAGAAGATCCGTCTGACCAGCGCCGTGACCGTGCTGTCTTCGGCGGACCCGGTCCGGGTCTTCCAAGATTTCTCGACCGTGGACGCGATCTCGAACGGACGCGCGGAGATCATGGCTGGGCGCGGTTCGTTCATCGAATCGTTCCCGCTGTTCGGCTACGACCTGAACGATTACGACGAGCTGTTCGACGAGAAACTCGAACTGCTGCTCAAGATTCAGGCATCGGAGATCGTCGATTGGAAAGGCGGACACCGTCCGGCGATCAAGAGCCGCGGCGTCTACCCGCGCCCGGTGCAGGAGAAGCTGCCGATCTGGATCGGCAGCGGAGGCAACCAAGAGTCTGTCGTGCGCGCCGGACTCCTGAACCTGCCGCTTGTCCTCGCGATCATCGGCGGACGTCCGGCGCAGTTCGCGCCGCTCGTCGATCTGTACAAGCGCGCCGCCGAGCACGGCGGCCATGACGCTTCGCTGCTTCCTGTCGCGTCGCACTCGCACGGCTTCGTCGGGGAGACCGACGACGAAGCGGCGGACAAGTTCTTCCCGTCCATGCAGTACGCCATGACGGTGCTCGGCCGCGAACGCGGCTGGGGTCCTTACACCCGTCAAGGCTTCGACGCGCTGCGCGGCCCGGAAGGCGCGCTGTACGTCGGCAGCCCGGAGACCGTGGCGAAGAAGATCATCGACCTGCGCAAGAAAGTCGGGATCACCCGCTTCATGCTGCATACGCCGGTCGGTACGATGAAAAACCATGAAGACGTCATGCGTTCGATCGAACTGCTCGGCACGAAGGTCGCCCCGATCGTCCGCGAAGAAATCGCGGCTTGGGAAGCGGCCGGACAGCCTGCGGAATAACGGGGCGGCCGGGACTCCCGGCGCTTCTGCCCGGATGATCGTATCGCTGAAGACCCGCGCTATCTTGGCGCGGGTTTTTTGCGTATGATTTTCGAATATTCCTTTACAGGAATATTCAATTCGGTTATAGTGAACGTAACAAGACGAACCGAAGCGGAAAGACGAGGTGATCTTGCGCGGGTCGGTGGAAAGCGATCGGGAACGCTCGACGATCCGCCGATACGAAAAACCGCGCAGAAACGGTATGGACGAAGAAAACACGGCTTTATTCGCGGCGCTGGCGGAACCGAGCCGCATGCGGATCGTCAAGCTGCTGCGCGGCGGGCCGCTCGGCGTGGGCGAGATCGCGGAACGCTTGAAGATCCGGCAGCCGCAGGCGTCGAAGCATCTGAAGGTGCTGCAGCAGGCGGGCGTGGTGGACGTGCAGGCGGAAGCGAACCGGCGAACGTATCGGCTTCGGCCGGAACCTTTTCGACAGTTGGAGCGCTGGCTGGCGGGTTATCGGGAATTGTGGAACGAACGTTTCGACCGGTTGGACGACTATTTGCAAACGATGGAAGATTGACGGCTGGCCCCATTTCGATATTCCGAGGAGGAACTCCGCATGACCGAGATGAACATCAAGGCCGAAGGACTGGAATTTGCGATGGAACGGATCTTCAGAGCGCCTAAGGAAAAAGTATTCGCCGCGTTCACCTCCTGCGAGCATCTGAAGCATTGGTGGGGACCGAGAGGTTGGGAACTGACGGCGTGCAGCCTCGATTTCCGCCCGGAAGGTTCGTGGCATTACTGCATGACCTGCAAAGACGAGAATCAGGGCGAATACTTGGGCATGGAATCGTGGGGCAAAGCGGTGTATCGGTCGATCGACGCGCCGAATTCGTTCGTCTACACCGATTATTTCTCCGACGCGGAAGGCAGCCTCAACGAGGAACTGCCGCCGTCCGACACGACCTTGATCTTCGAAGAAATCGAAGGCGGAACGAAAGTGATCTCGCGTACGCTGTACGATTCGGAAGAGTCGCTGAAGACCGTGATCGAGATGGGCATGGAGCAGGGCATTCGCGAGACTTGGGATCGGCTGGACGAATATCTGGGCTGAGTATCCGAACCGCGGAATACCACAAAAAACAAGCCGCCGGCGATCGTATCGCGCCTGCGGCTTTTTCGTATCCGCATTTCGGGATAGCGGACTTGATGCGTTATGATGGACAGGATACGGAGCAGCGAACTTTAAATTTTATGCGAAAAGGCGGGAAAAGAAATGGAACATGCGGCGATTCGAATTCTGGGCATCTCGGGAAGCCTGCGGGAGAAATCCGCCAACTCGCGATTGCTGACGGCTGTTGCGGAGCTGCTGCCTGTCGAGGCGACTTACGAAACTTATGACGGATTGGCGGAACTGCCGCATTTCAATCCGGATCTGGACGGCGACGAACAATGGCGAAGCGAAGCGGTGCAGAGCTGGCGGAAGCTGCTCGGTTCGGTCGATGCGGTCGTGATCTGCACGCCGGAATACGCGCGCGGCCTGCCGGGTTCGCTGAAAAACGCGCTGGATTGGATCGTGTCTTCCGGCGAATTCGTCGACAAGCCGACGGCGGCGATCAGCGCGTCTCCTTACCCGGAAGGCGGAGCGGTCACACTGGAATCATTGACGGGAACCTTGCGAATGATGAGCGCGAACATTCCCGACGAACGAACTTTGCCGATTCCCGGAATCACGCTCAAATTCGCGGCGGACGGCCGGCTCAAAGACGAAGCTCTCGTGTCCGATCTGCAAAAACTCGCGGATTCGCTGGTACGAGACGTCCGATCACGCGAAGCGAAGTAAGACGAACCGCAAAAGCGCAGATTCGTTTCGAAGAGGAGACTTCGAAAACGAATCTGCGCTTTTTTTAACGGAAAACTTTCTTCTGAAGCAGTTCGAGCGCTTGTTCCAACTCTTGCAGTTCCGTCTCCGTCAGTCCCGCGACCCGTTCTTCGAAGCCCTGCTGCGCCTGCCCGAAGATCCGGCCCATCATCGCTTGACCGTCCGCGGACAACCGGAATAACTGCCGCCGTCGGTCGGCGTCGTCGGTCGCTTTTTCGCAGAGGCCTTTCTCGATCAGCTTGCGCAGTTCGCGGCTCGTGTTCGGCAGCGACAGATCGGCGCAATCCGCGATCTCGCTCGGCGTCACCGGTTGGCTGACCATCATATATTCGAGAATTTTATATTGAACGGGCGTCACGTCTTCGTTCTTCACGCCTCGGGTCAGCTCGTGGGTAACTTCGTGAACGGCTGCCGTGAACGCGACGAATTTCTGGAATAAAACATCATGAGTCATCTTCTCACCTCTTGCGTTCAACATAGCAAAAAACTTATCTATAAACAATTATCATTTGACAACTATATGATCGACGTGCTACCTTTTAGTTATCAAAAGATAAGTAAAGGGAGCGAAAAACATGAACATGCTGCTGATCTACGTTCACCCGAACCATAAGAGTTTGAGCTATGCTTTCATGCAGCAGGTGCTGCGCGGAGGGGAAGAGAATCGCGAGGTGAAAGAAACGCGCGTGCTCGATCTATACGAAGAAGGATTCGATCCGCTGCTGGTCTTTAACGAAGAGAAAAGAAGACGCGATATGCATATCGATCCGAAGCTTGCGCGCCACCGCGAACTGATCCTGTGGGCCGACAAGATCGTGTTCGTCTATCCGATCTGGTGGGGACGTCCTCCGGCCATGATGATGGGCTTTATCGACCAGATGTTCGCTTCGAACTTCGCGTACCGGGACACGAAAGGATGGATTGCGGAAGGTCTTCTCAAAGGCAAATCGGTTGTCTGCATCTCCGTCATGAAAGGACCGACCGGTTATCTTCGCTGGTGGCTGGGCAACGCTCATCAGATCCTGCTGCGCAAAGCGCTGTTCAATTTCGTCGGCATCAAGAAAGTGAAGTTCTTCGAATTCGGTTATATGGAGACCCCGAAAGGCAAACACGAGCAGAAGTTGGACAAAGTGTACCGGTATTTCCGCACGATCACTGCCTGATCCCGAACTGGTGTCAGCGGATACGGTCAGCCTGCACGAAAAAGAGGAACAGCCTTAGCCGTTCCTCTTTCGTTTTTACTCTATTATCTAATTATAAGGCTCGAAGAGCGTAGGGAAGTTCTGTGGAGAAGTGTTAACGTTCGCCTTTGAAACCGGGAAGCCTCCACATTCAACCTCATCCAGCTTCCCGGTTTCAACAGCGATCGGAACAGAAGCTTCCCGAAGCTCCCCTAGCCTTATTTGAACATCCCCGGCATCTTCTTCACCACCGCTTCCGACAGATCGTTGCCGGTCATCCACATATGGTTGTAGCCGATGCGAAGCGCCTGATACGTTTTGGCATAGTTGGCGTTATGATACGAATCGATCGCCGTGATCACGTGCGCGCCGTGCATCGCGTTGGCCTGATACGTCATCGTTTTGTCGAGCGGCAGGCGGTTCACTTGGAACGCGGTGAGCTTGGCGACGAAATCGCCCAGATCGGCTTTCGCGGCTTTGCGGCCCGCTTCGTTACCGGCCAGCGTCGCTTTGAGGTAAGCTTGATAATCGGCGATATGGCGGTTCCACTGCTGATTGAACGTGGTCGCCGCGCCGGCTCCGAACAGTTTGCGGTGCGTGGCCGTCAGCGCGGCGGTGTTTTTGTCCAGAGCCGCTTTGGCGCCGTTGTAATCCGGCGCTTTGTCATGGGCTTTCTGAAGCACGAGGATCGACAAGATCGCGTGCTCGCCCAGTCCTTGCCCCATCTGCTGACGCAGATAAGCCGCGCTCGTCTGCGTGGTCGTGCGGTCGAACTTGGCCGGGAACTGCTTCGTGATCGCGGTCGCCATCATGGCGCCGAGCGTTGCGGTATGGACGTACGCGTTATGCGCGGCGGTATAAGCCGCGGCGTATTTGCCCGAGGCGTAACCGTCGAACGCTTGCAGCAGATCCTGCTCGTGCACCAGCAGGCTTTTCTCGACGGTCTTGCGATCCAGATACGGATTGAGATTGTTCAGGACGGCGGACATGGAAGCGGCGTTCGCTTTGAGCGCGGCCGTAGCCTGCTTGCGGGCGGCGTCGTTCTTGGCGATCGTCGCGTCGACGTAATCCATCAGCAGCGAGACGTGTTTGTCCCATCCGCCCCGGAAAGTCTGGGCCGCGCTCTGACCGTACAGCTCCGAGACCATCATCGTCGCCGTGTCGGAATTGGCGGTCACGAGGTTCATCGCTTCGGACGCGTCGGGAGCTTTATCGAATCTTTTCTGCATGGCGATTACTGTGTAGTAAGCATGTTCGCCGTGAATCTTGGCCATCGTGGTGCGCAGATCGGCTGCGGGCGTCTTGGTCGTGGGCGCCGAAGCGCCGAAAGCGGTTGCAGGCAGAGCGGTCAGAACCAAGCAGAGCATCAGCAAAAAGAGAGGGCGAAGCGGCTTTTTCATGGAGGAGTCTCCTTTTTCCGTGGAATGACTGTCGCTTAACTTTAAAGATAAAAACACGCCTTGAACCACTTTGTGGAAATTTTTGTTAGTCAGAGAGCGTAAGGCGGCATTCCATCTGTATGTGTATGGAAAAAGCATGATGCGATTTGTATTCGGACGGTCGTCATGCTATCGTAGATGCCGTAAAGCGCGGAAGAACCAGCACGCTCATCTTATTCGGCAAACGGAGGCGAACGTATGAAAGCGCTATTTATCGGAGGCACGGGCACGATCAGCACGGAGATCAGCAAGCTGCTGCTGGAGCAGGGGCACGAACTTTATTTGCTTAATCGGGGGAACCGCAACGAAGGACTGCCGGCCGGCGCGAAGATTCTGCAGGCCGATATCAATGACGAAGCTAAGGTCGCGGAACTGATCGGGGATCTGGATTTCGACGTGGTGGCGCAGTTTATCGCGTTCGTTCCGGAACAGGTCGAGCGGGATTACCGGTTGTTCAAGGATAAGACGAGGCAGTACATGTTCATCAGCTCGGCTTCGGCTTATCAGACGCCGCTGTCGGATTATCGGATTACGGAAGGAACGCCGCTGGCGAATCCGTATTGGGAATATTCCCGCAACAAGATCGCCTGCGAAGATTACCTGATGAAGCAGTACCGCGAGCAGGGCTTCCCGATCACGATCGTCCGCCCGAGCCATACGTACAGCGAACGCTCCGTTCCGGTCGGCGTGCACGGCGGCAAAGGCCCGTGGCAGGTGCTGCGAAGAATGCAGGAAGGCAAGCCGATCATCGTGCACGGAGACGGCACCTCGCTGTGGACGGTCACGCACAGCCGCGATTTTGCCAAAGGCTTCGTCGGCTTGATGGGCAATCTTCACGCGATCGGCGAATCGGTGCATATCACGTCGGACGAGTCCGTGACCTGGAATCAGATTCACGAGATCGTCGCGGCGGAACTCGGCGTCAAGCCGAACTTCCTGCATGTGCCTTCGGCGTTTCTGGACGCGTGCAGCGACGAAGATTATCGGGGCAGCCTGCTCGGAGACAAGGCCAATACGGTCGTGTTCGACAACTCGAAGCTGAAGCGGCTCGTGCCCGATTTCGTCGCGACGACGCGGGCGGATCAGGGATTGAGAGAAGCGGCCCGGTACATGCTGGATCATCCGGAGGCGCAGCAGGAAGATCCGGAATTCGACGCGTGGTGCGACCGCGTGGCGGCGGCGCTGGAACGCGCGATCGCCGAAGTCAGAGGCTGAGTTCGGTTCGTCAAGGCCGCTTCGTCCGAGCGACGAAGCGGCTTTGTCATGCCGTTAAGAACAAAAGACGCCGATTCCCCTTATACGACATGGTTAATGCAAGCTAAACTGCTTTATAATACATAGACGGCGAGCATAGAGCGTCGTCGAAGACCCGTACGGGTCGGTTGTTTTCGGACGGTTTGGGTAGAAGCTTCGAAGACCTCGGATGGAGTAGGTGAACATGGCGCAGCAATTGCTCGTATACGTATCGGTCATTCTAATGGGGGGAGCATTGAGCCTTTTTCTCGCGGTGTACGCGATGCTCCGTTTCCGCAACGCGCCGGGAGGCCGTTATTATATTCTGTCCGCGCTGTCGGCGGCGATCTTGGCTTTCGGTTACGCGTTCGAACTCACGAGCGCCGATCTGGCCCAGATCAAATTCTGGATCGGAATCGAATATTTCGCTCTGCCGTTCCTGCCGGCGTTCACGCTGTTGATGTGTCTCGAGTATGCGGGGATCGAGTTAGGACCGTGGAAAAGAAGAGGTTTGTTTCTGATTCCTTTGATGACTTTCGTGCTTCAGCATACCAACGATTTTCATCATTTGTATTATACGTCCGTCGGCCTTCGCGCCGATGTGCCGTTTCCGATCGTGGAATTGGGCAAAGGTCCTTGGTACTTGGTGCACACGGTTTATCTGTACGGCTGCCTCGCGTTAGGCGTCGGCGTTCTGCTCATGCGAATGCAGAGGGCGCGTTCGCGGTTCCGTCTGCAGATGCTGGCGATGACCGCGGGCATGCTGGTGCCGGTAGCCGGCAATCTGTATTATCTGGCAGGCAAAAGTCCGTACGGCATCGATCTCGGACCGGTGTTTATCAGCGTTTCGTTTATTTTTCACAGCATGGCGGTATTCCGGTTTCGCATGTTCAACGTGGTGCCGATCGCCCGGGAGATCATATTCGACAATATGGGCAACGGCGTGCTTGTGCTGAACGAGCAGCGAATCGTGGTGGATTACAACCGGGCGATGTCGAGGCTGGTACCGGATCTGAGCAAAGAAAGCGTCGGACAGCATGCCTCGATCGTGTTGGCGGGTTATTCTTCGATCGCGGACTGCTTGGAAAAAGGAATCGAATGCGATCTTCGGCTGGACGGCCGCGAGTCGCTTTACGTGCATGTGCGTTTCTCGCCGATCCGGGATCGCGACGGCCGCCTCTCGGGCAGCATCGTGACGTTCGTCGATATTACGGAGCGGGTCATGCTGGAATGGAAGCTTCAGAAGCTGGCGAATACCGACGGGCTGACCGATTTGTTCAACAAAAAAGCGCTGATCGAACGTTCCGAACGGGCGCTGCGGGAACTGGCGGTCGACGGTTCCGGAGCGGCAGTGATCATGTTCGACGTGGATCATTTCAAGAAGGTCAACGATACGTTCGGCCACGAAGCCGGAGACCTCGTATTGGCCGGAGTCGCGGACGTGATTCGCGGCGTGCTGGGCGAGGCGGGAATCGCCGGCCGGTACGGAGGAGACGAATTCGTCTTGTGCCTGCCGGAGACCTCGCCGGAGCGGGCGCGCGGAGTCGCGGAATCGATCCGCTCGGGCGTGGAGCGCATGAAGATCGTCACGCAGGGACGCGAGGTCGACGCCACGTCGAGCTTCGGCGTCTCGCATGTGCTTCCGGCTTCCGGCCTGCCGGAAGCGCCGGATATGCAGACGCTGATGCGTCAGGCGGATCAGGCGCTCTACCGGGCCAAGAAGTTGGGCCGCAATCGCGTCGTCTTGTACGGCGACGCGGAAGGCGAAGAAGCGCTGGAAGCGAACTGAGGCGCGCCGGGGCGACCGAGCCGATCCGAGCGCGGATCGCCGCCGAATGAATAAACGTAAAAAAGCCGAGTCGGGATTCGACCTTCGCGCATCGCGCGGGGGCCGTTTCGAGACTCGGCTTTTTCGTCGGCCTTGGCCGGGCGTTCGAAGTCGGAACGTGCCGCCGCGCCGCCGCGTTCAAGCCAGATAAGCTTCTTTGACCAGCTCGCTGTGCAGCAGCATCTTCGCGTCGCCCTGCATCAGAATCTCGCCGGTCTGAATGACGTAGCCGCGCCCGGCGATCTGAAGCGCCTGATAAGCATTTTGTTCCACGAGCAGAATGGTCGTGCCTTCGCGGTTCAATTCTTCGATGATCTCGAAGATCTGATCGACCATGACCGGCGCAAGGCCCATCGACGGCTCGTCGAGCAGCAGGATGCGCGGCTTCATCATCATGGCTCGGGCGATCGCGAGCATCTGCTGTTCCCCTCCGCTCATCGTCCCGCCCTGCTGCCGGTACCGTTCTTTCAGTCTCGGGAAATGGGCGAACGCCCGCTCGATCCGCTCTTGAATCACTTTTTTGTCCCGGACCGAGAAAGCGCCCATCTCCAGATTTTCTTTCACCGTAAGCTTGGGGAAAATGCGCCGGCCTTCCGGCACGTGCGCGATGCCGCTTTGCGCGGTGACGTGCGGAGGCTGCGCCTGAATCTCTTTGCCGTCGAAGGTGATGGCGCCTTTGGTCTTGACCTGACCGCAGACCGCTTTGAGCGTCGTCGATTTGCCGGCTCCGTTGGACCCGATCAGCGAAACGATCTCGCCTTGTTCGACGGAGAGCGTGATGCCTTTCAGCGCGTGAATCCCGCCGTAATACGCTTGTACCTGCTTCATCTCCAATAGGCTCATACCGGCGCGACCTCCTCGTCTCGCAAAGCGCTTTTGCCTAAGTAAGCTTCGATCACTTTGGGATCGGACCGGATATCTTCCGGCCGTCCTTCGGCGATCTTCTCTCCGTGGTCCAGCACCAGAATATGATCCGACAATCCCATGACCAGCTTCATATCGTGTTCGATCAGAATGATCGAGACGCCGCGCTCTTTCTGAATGCGGCGGATCAGATCGGTGAGTTCGCTCGTCTCGCGCGGGTTCATCCCGGCGGCCGGTTCGTCGAGCAGCAGCACTTTCGGCTTCGCGGCCAGCGCTCTGGCGATCTCCAGCCGACGCTGCGCGCCGTAAGGCAGACTGGCGGCTTCTTCGTTGTAAAAAGGCGCGAGGCCGACGTAATCCAACAGGTTGTACGCTTCGTGCATCGTCTCTTTCTCTTCGCGGCGTACGACGGGCAGATTCAGCAGCGTGCTCAGAATGCCCGCTTTGAGATGGATATGCATGCCGACCATCACGTTCTCCAGCACCGTCATGCTGCCGAACAATCGGATGTTCTGGAACGTGCGCGCGATTCCGCGATCCGTAATCTTGTCCGGTTTGACTTTCACGATCGACTGCCCGTCCAGTTCGATGCTGCCCCGGTCGGGAACGTAGATGCCGGTAATCATGTTGAAAAAGGTCGTTTTGCCCGCTCCGTTCGGTCCGATCACCGCGGAGATCCGTCCTTGTTCGAATGCGTAATCGACGCCGTTAACCGCCGTTAACCCGCCGAACTTTTTGACCAATCCTTGTACCTTCAGGATGCTCATTCGCTTCGCCCTCCTTGACTTGAGATAACGGAATCTTGCGGTTCTTGGCGGAGATCAGGCCGTGCGGCCTGAAGATCGCGATCAAGATCAGGATGGCGCCGAAGATGAAGCGCTGCATCTTGACCGGCGACAGGGCGTTCGGCAGACTGATGATGCCCTGCATGGACAATTGGTTCAGCCAGCCGGTGAATTCGGTGAGCACCTGCAAATTCAGCAGCGTCACCAACACGGCGCCGAGAATGACGCCCGGCACGCTGCCCATGCCGCCGAGCACCACCATGACGAGAATCGTCGTCGATTCCAGCAGCGTGAAGCTCGACGGGTCGATGAAGGTTTGTTTGGCCGCGAACACCACGCCCATCAGCCCCGAGAACGAAGCGCCGATCGCGAACGCGGTCAATTTGGTTCGGATCAGCGGGATGCCCATCGACTGCGCGGCGATTTCGTTTTCCCGGACCGCTTTCCAAGAACGTCCGATGCGGGAATGTTCGAAGCGTCTCACGCCGAAGATCACCACGAACAAGATGCCGAGCACGATGAAATAGAACTGGTGCGGGAACGTGAATTGAAGCCCGAACAGGTTCGGCGGGCTGATCGACGAGAGGCCCATCGCGCCGTTAGTGATATTGACGGGCTTCTCCAGATTGTTGAAGATGATCCGGACGATCTCGCCGAAGCCGAGCGTCACGATCGCCAGATAATCGCCTTTGACCCGCAGCACCGGCAGGCCGAGCAGCACGCCGAACAGAGCCGCCATCAAGCCTCCGAGCACGATGAACAGCCAGAAATAATTGCCCGAGAGCGGAAACAGGTCGCCGGGGATGAAATTGTTGGCTTGGCCGGTGGCGAAGATGCCGTACGTGTAAGCGCCGATCGCGAAGAACGCGACGAATCCGAGATCGAGCAGGCCCGCGAATCCGACGACGATGTTCAATCCGAGCGCCATCGCCACGTAGATGCCGCACTGCGTCGCGACCTCCATGTACGATTCGTGCGAAGGGCCGCCGCCCGTGGCGAACGGGATGATCAGGACCAGCAGCAGCCCGGCGATCGCCCATTTGACGCCGTTCGTCAGCGTCGTGTAGTAGAGCAGCAGCAGCGAGCCGAGCAGCAGGATGAACGCGATGACGGAGCGGTCGGTCAGATAGACGCTGGCCGCGGACACCAAGACGAAGGCGGCCAACAGGCCGAGTTGAAGCCATTTGTTTCGTTGAAGCGCGGTCTTGAACGCGGACATGGGTTTCCTCCTTTCCCGGCGAGGCGTTCGGCTTCGCGAAGCGGCCGCCGCGCCGGACGTTGTCGGATTAGACTTTCTCTTTGACCGCCCGGCCGAACAAGCCTTCCGGCTTGAAGATCAGGACGAGGATCAGAATGGCGAAGGCGAAGACGTCTTTGTATTCGGAGCCGAAGCTGCCGTTCGTGATCAAGCCGAGATTGGCCGAGGCGAACATCTCCAGCAGTCCGATCGCGAGTCCGCCGAACATGGCGCCGCGGATATTGCCGATGCCGCCGAGCACGGCGGCGGTGAACGCTTTGAGACCCAATATGTAGCCGATATACGGGTCGATCGTGCCGTACTGCTGGGCGAACAGGACGCCCGTCGCGCCGCCGAGGGCGGAGCCGATAAAGAAGGTCAGCACGATGACTTTGTTGACGTTGATCGACATCAGCGAAGCCGTTTCCCGGTCCTGCGCGACGGCCCGCATCGCGACGCCCCATTTCGTCCGGTTGACGAACAGGTCGAGGCCGAGCATCAGCAGGATGGCGACGCCGAGAATGATGAACGTGTTGTTCTTGACGAAAGCGTCGCTGAAGCTCGAGGTCAGCGACGAGGTACCGAGTTGGAAGCTGCCGTTGAACAGCGAGATGCCGCTAACGATATAGTTGCCGGTGATCAGCTCCGCGATAAACCGGATCAGATCCTGCAGGACGAAGGAGACGCCGATCGCGGAGATCAGCGAGATCAACTTGGGCGCGCGGCGCAGCGGCCGATAAGCGATCCGTTCGATCAGCACGCCGAGCAGCCCCGTAACGATCATGGAGATCAGAATCACGATAAAATAGACGATCCAACCGGGCGCGGAAGACAAGAAACCCGCATCGTCGAAAATGAACAGCGTCGCGGTGCCGACGAACGCGCCGGTCATAAACACTTCGCCGTGCGCGAAATTGATCAATTCCAGAATGCCGTATACCATCGTATAGCCGAGAGCGACGACCGCATAGATCGCGCCGAGCGCCAATCCGTCGATCAGCACCTGAGGCAGGGAACCGAGAATGCTTGCGAGCATGGATGCACGTCCTTTCTGTACGATTCCGTCAAAAGAGCAGGACCGGTCGGCCGCTTGTTCGGCGGGTACCGGTCCGCTGCTTCGTTCGCGAAGAACGTCCTACTTCTGTTTGCTGACTTCGGAGACCAGAGAGCCCGGATACGCGGCGGTTTCGAATTTGTAGATAAAGACTTTGGCATAGACGTTATCGCCGATATCGTCGAACGAGACTTCGGTCGCGACGCCTTTGAAGTCTTTGGTCGCCCGCACGGCGTCTCTGACGGCTTCGCGCGCCGGAAGTTTGCCGCCGTTCGCGTCGATGGCGCTTTTGACCGCGTTCAGCATGACGGACATGGAATCGTAAGCGTAGACGGAATAGCCTTCGGCGTTTTTGCTGAATTTTTCTTTATAGCGATCGGCCCATTTTTTGCCTTCCGCCGACTTGGTGATATCCGTCGCGACGGAGCTGTACAGAGAGTCTTTCACGCTGTCGCCCGCGATCTCGACCATGCCGGAAGAATCGAGCGCGTCGCCGCCCATGAACGGGGCCGTGATGCCTTTTTCGCGCGCCTGCTTCACCAGCAGTCCGCCTTCGGCATACAGGCCGCCGAAGAAGATGAAGTCCGGCTTCTTGCTCAGCGCGATATTCAGCACGCCGTTGAAGTCTTTCTCGCCGACCGTGATCGCTTCGTAACCGGCGATCGTCGCTCCGAGCTTCTGCGCTTCGTCGCGGAACGCTTCGGCCAGCCCTTGTCCGTAAGCGGTCTTGTCCTGAATGACGAAGATGTTCTTCGCGCCCAGTTCGTTGACGGCGTATTGCGCGCCCGCCGGTCCTTGAAAATCGTCGCGCGCGACCACGCGGTTCGCGACCTTCAACTTGCGATCGGTGAATTCGGTCGCGGTGCTGGCGGGAGAGATCATCGGGATGTTGTATTTCTCGTATACGACGGAGGAAGGGATCGAGACGCCGGAGTTGAGATGGCCGATGACGCCGAGCACGGCTTGATCCGCGCCGATCATTTCGGAGTTGGCGACCCCTTTTTTGGCATCGCCTTGATCGTCGTAAGGCACCAGTTCGAGCGAGAAACCGAGATCTTTGAACTCTTTCGCCCGATCTTCCAGCGCCATCTGCGCGCCGAGCCGGATCGCTTCGCCTTGAATCGAGCTGGAACCGGACAGCGGAGACTGCGTGGCGATCTTAATGACCGTTCCCGCCGCTCCGCCCGAAGAAGAAGCGGCTTCGCTGCCGTTTGCCGTCGGGTTCCCGCCGCTGTTTCCGCACGCCGTTACCAGACTCATCAACAAAGCCATCGATACAAACCCCAATGTTTTTCTCTTCATCTCTCTTCCTCCTAATGTAACTTTATGTAACTTTCAAAGGCGATTCGTGACCCGAATATACAAAGCGCAAGAAAGGTTGTAAAGCAAAATTTTGCAAAAGACAAGAAATGAATACCTTTTAAACGTTTCTATGAAAATAAATGTAACATATATATTACTCATATATAACTTGTAAATAACAAAGATCACAGACGGCATAAAAAGGCCGAAACGCCTGAAGCGTTAGCTTTGTCACACCGGATCAGGCGCCCTCTTGGATATAATGGCGAAGCATCCCCCCCGCGCCTCGTTCGGCAGCGGGGCAAATCTGCGCGGAAGAGGTCGAAAGCGTTGCCTGCTGAAAATAAATACAAGGCGCTCGAATTGGAAACGCCGGGGGTCTACGAGCTGGAAGGATTGGAGGTCGGGGTGACGTCGAACTGCAACTTCAAATGCGACTACTGCTGCGCGTACCGCCGGGACGACGGATCGAAGATCGGGGCGGAAGAAGTGATCCGGCTGATCGAAGACGTTCCGACGCTCAAGCGCGTTCGGCTGTCCGGAGGCGAGGTGACGCTGCGTTTCGAAGACTGCGTGAAGATCGTGGATTACTGCGCGAAGCGGGGCCTGGCGACCCAACTGAATACCAACGGAAGCCTGCTGAGCGAAGAACGCGTCCGCCGTCTCAAGGAAGCGGGCCTGTCGAATATCCACCTGTCGTTCAACTTTACCGATGCCAAATCGTTCGGCGCCTATTACGGCATGGACCCGCGCGTCTACGACAAAGTGATCGAGAATATCAAGCTGTGCGTGAAGTACGGATTGGAGACGGTACTGGAGACGCTGCTGTTCGGCCCGACGCAGGACAATATGCCGGCGATTAGCGCGAAGGTGCACGAGCTGGGCGTGCGTATCCACGAGATCCAGAACAGCATCGTGATGGATCATGCGGAGCGTCCGGGTTGGAACGCCGTGGCTTCGCGCGAAGCGTTGGTGCGTTCGGTCCGCGACCTGATCGCGAACCGCCGCCCCGATACGGAGCTGTATCTGACCTGCATGGACCGTTTCATGGACCAGTTGGGATTTCAAGAAGAACCGGGCGTCTACTTCTCCAACTGCGTGGACGGCAAAAAGCAGCTTCATCTGCACGGCAACGGCGATATCCTGATCTGCGAGCTGTGCCGCCCGGAAGTGATCGGCAATGTCTACGAAGGGACGGATCTCAAAACGATCTACGCGAACCGGCCGAAAGCGCTGGCGGATTTCTTGGAGCGGCTGCCTTGTCCGGCTTATGACGCGCTGTTCCCGGCGGGCGCGTAAAGCGGGCGCTCGAACATTTTCTGCCGCCGATTGCGTTCTTCGCCCTTGTGCGGGAGCTTTCCCTGACGTAGGATAAGACGATAGACGTTCATGCGCATCCGGCCGGCAATGCCGAGAAGGAAGGCGCGGGGCGCGAAAGCGAGGCGAGCAAACCGATGGCAAGCAAGAAAGGCGGCACGGGCCGCGGAACGGGCAAAAAAGGCTGGAACCGCTGGCAGAAGGCCGACAACAAGAAAAAAAACGCGCCGAAGCCGTACAAGTCCAAAGGCAAAGCGGAAAGCAAGAGCGACGAGAACAAATCCGACGCGGCCGGTCCGCGGAGTCAATAAGGGTTCCGATCGAAAAAAGACAAGCAAAAGACCGTTTCCTTTCCTCGCGAAGAGGAGAAGAAACGGTCTTTTCGTCGTTCCGGCGGCTCGCCGCGCTTCAGTTCGTCGCCGAACCGTGAGCCGCCATGCGGGCGTTGTGCTCGCCGATCGGCAGATCGAAATTGTCGCGGCCGCCGAATGCGGTCGTCTTGCCTCCGCCGTGGCGGCCGTACAGCACCAGCCAGTAGAAGATCGGGTATTGGCGCAGCAGCCGGCGCTGCGGACCGACCCGCACGTCGGCCAGTTCTTCGTAACGCGGCCAATAGTCCGCGATATTGGGCGTGATCTTGCGATGCGCGCGGCCGCCGTCGATATGCTCGCAGATGCGTTCCGGTTGAAGCCGTTCGCGCCAACCGCCGTAGAACGTATGCGAGCTGCCGTGCGTGCGGCAGAGGAACGGCCGGGCCGGATAGACCCGGCAGCGCCCGTTCTCCCGGTCGAGCAGCGGGCAGGGGAAACTGTTGCGGCCGGCATGATGCCGCACCGCTTCCAGCTCGCCTTTGCGATCGACGGGGCGGGTCAAAGAATCGTACATCGGAGGATTCTCCTGCTTAAGCGCCAGCAGGTTCTCTTCGGCCCGATCGAACGCTTCTTCGATCTCGGCTTTGCTCCAATGGCGCTCCATATAGACGAGCAGCAGCTCGAATTCGACTTGGGAGACGGGGAAATAATCCGAACAGCAGGAGCTGCATCCTTCCCGGCACGGCGGCTGCTTGGGGCTGCTTGCCCGGTAGTCGGCGATCTCCTGCTCGACTTCCCGGTAGAGCCGGACGATTCGCGCCGCCCGGCTGTCCGGAGAAGCGCTTTTATGACAGAGCCGCATCTTGCGTCCGCTTCCGCAGAAGCAGGGCTCGTTTCCTTCCGATGGCATCGGGGCCGCTTCGCCGTCGGGCATATTCGGCATAACCTTCACTTCCTCGAGTTGGAGTTCCGGTTCTCGAACGCAAGCCGAGTTCCGGAGTCTGTTCCCATTATACGCCCGCGCCTTCCGGAAGGAAATTTTTGCCGCTCGTCGCCTCGGTATTCCGGGCAGCTTGACAGCAGGCGCGAAAAGTCTTATCTTTGTTAGTAACATTTAGATAATATCAGAAAAGAACGAACAAAGACGCTTCGCTTCCCGCGTATTCCGCAGGTCGAAGCGGGCGAGAACGGGGGCGAGGATCACGGATCGGACAAACGGAAGACCGGACAGACCGACGCTGACAGACATGAACGGATTGACGGAAGAAGAGTTTCTGGCCGGCTACGACGCGGGCGATTACGCGCGGCCGTCGATGGCGGCGGACATGGTGATTTTTACCGTGTCGGACGAAAAAACGGAAAATTATCGCAAGCTGCCGGAGCGTTCGCTTCGGGTGCTGTTGATCCGGCGGGGCGGCCATCCGTATCTCGGCTGCTGGGCGCTGCCCGGCGGATTCGTGCGTCCGACCGAGACGATCGAGCAGGCCGCCGAGCGCGAACTGCGCGAAGAGACCGGCGTGGACCGCGTCTATCTGGAGCAGCTGCACACGTTCAGCGACGTAGGACGCGATCCGCGGACATGGGTCATGAGCTGCGCGTACATGGCGCTCGTGGACAGCCGAGGCTTGAAGATTCAAGCGGGCGACGACGCGGAGCATGCGGCATGGTTCAAGCTGACGTACCGCCTGCGCGGAGACAGCCGCGAACGGCTCGAAGAAGGCGGCGTGCTGCATATCCGGCGTTTCGATCTGAAGCTGACGCTGGAAACGGAAGAAGGCGAAGAGACCGAACTGCAAGCGGTCGTCGAACATCGGCGCACGCGCACGAACCGCGCGTCGGCCGAAGAATACCGGATCGCGGAGAACCGCGGATTGGCGTTCGATCATGCGAAGATTATCGCGATGGCGATCGAACGGCTGCGAGGACGCGTCGAGGAGAGCGATCTGGCGCTGCATCTGATGCCGGAACTGTTTACCTTGACGGAGCTGCAGCAGGTCTACGAAGCGATTCTGGACCGCGAACTGCTCAAAGCGGCTTTTCGGCGGAAAGCGGAGCCGTTGGTCGAAAAAAGCGATCAATATACGGAAAACGCGGGGCATAGGCCGTCGAGATTGTATCGGCGGAGCCGCGAAGAATGGGGCGATTACCGATGATTTATAACTTGGACCAGCTGCGTCGGGCGCATCGCGCGGGGCAGCGGCTCAAATATTTGTTTTTCTGGGGGCATACCCCCAAGCACGCGGGAATCGTCGACGCGAGCTGCTTGAGCCAATGGTGGCCGAGCCGCTTCGAGATCGACGAAGTGGGCTACAGCTGCGCCGAGCAGTACATGATGGCGGAGAAGGCGCGGCTGTTCGGGGACGAAGAAGCGCGGTCGAAGATTTTGCAGGCCAAACATCCGAAGCAGATGAAAGCGTTCGGCCGCGAAGTGCGGAACTTCGACGGTAAGGTCTGGGAAAAAGAATCTTACGGCATCGTGCTGCGCGCGAGCCGGGAAAAATTCCGTCAGAACGACGAACTATGGGCTTTTCTGCGCGGCACGCAGCAGCGCATTCTGGTCGAAGCCAGTCCGGTGGACCGGATTTGGGGCATCGGCATGGCGAAAGACGATCCGCAGGTCGAGAATCCGGCCAAATGGCGGGGAAGCAACCTGCTCGGATTCGCTTTGAGCGAGGCGCGGGACGGACTGATCAAGGAGGGACGATAAGGTTATGGATACGAGAACGAACGGACAGAGACAAGACAGCCGCAAAGAAGCGCGCGACCGGATGAGACGGATCGCGGCCGAGACGGTCAAGATCGCCGAGACCGGCGTTTATTACGGCCGCGGCGAAGAGATCGAAATTCGGGAAGCGCAGCGGCATAGCGAAGAAGACAGCGTGTTGATCACGCCCGAACAGGCCGCGGAACTTCTGCGCGCTTCCCGAGCGAACGACGGAAGCCGCGATTCGGCAGACGGCGAAGCGGATCTTCGTCCGCAGGGACGGACGGATTACCGCGTCGTCAACCAGTCGGCGGTAAAAGCGATCCGGGATTTGACGGCAGGCGGCTTCGATCGGATCGGAGTCCTGAACTTCGCCAGCGCGAAGAACGCCGGCGGCGGATTCCTGAACGGAGCGATGGCGCAGGAAGAAGCGCTGGCGGCCTCGAGCGGATTATATCCTTCGCAGCTCCGACATCCTCGCTATTATCAATCGAATCGCAAAAGCGGCACGATGATGTACACGCATCATGCGATCTACTCGCCGGACGTGGTCTTTTTCCGCAACGAGAACTTCGAACTGGTCGCGCCGCCGTTTCTGGCGTCCGTGCTGACGCTGCCCGCCGTCAATTACGGCGAGGTGCTGCGCCAAGGCGAAGATCCGGTGCGCGCCAAAGCGGTCATGCTGGAACGAATGCGCCTCGCGCTGGCGATCTTCGCGGAGCGCGGCGACCGCAATCTGGTGCTCGGAGCTTACGGCTGCGGCGTGTTCGGTAACGATCCCGCCGACGTAGCCGATTGGTGGCGGCGTCTGTTGGACGGCGAAGGTTGGGCCGCGCATTTCGATCGCGTCGTGTTCGCGGTGCTCGACCGTTCGAAAGGCGGCGGAACGATACGCGCGTTCGAGCGGATCTGGGGCCGGGCTTTGTAAGCGGACCGTCCAAACGGAAACGCGGAATCCGTATGTGGCGGTCCCGGTCCGAGCGACGGTTCCGGCACGGCGAAAAACCCGGCCGCGAGGCCGGGTATACGAACAGAATAAGCGGCTCTTCGGAGCCGTTTTTCGCGTTCCGGCCGAACGTCCGGGCGGAATGCGAAAAGGTCAATGCCCGCCGCTGCGCCGCTTAAGCGACTCGGCGTACGTGTCGCGGCGGAAATTCAGGATCGGATCGTCGGACAGCGAGATGCCGTCCGGGACGGCCGTCGGGTCCATGATCAGCCCCGGTGGCTCGGGAATCTGTTCCAGCAGCACGAGGCGTCCGGCGTCGATGCGGCGGCGATCGCTCGGCCAGCGTTTGGTAGGATCGTCCGTCGGGTCGCCTTCTTCGCCGAACACGATGTTCAGCTTGAACGAAGGCGGCTGCGACAGCAGTCTCAGCTCCAGTTCTTTTTCCAGATAGTCGTCGGGCATCGCCGCCGCGTCGTGGATCGACAGCGTCTGCACGCCCGAATCGGGAATCCATTCGAACTTGACCGGCCGCCGGCGTCCTTCTTCGTCGACGAGGAAGTAGGCGTGAATGCAGTAATACAGGTTGGTCGCGTAGCTGGCGGGCGGCTTCAGCCGCTTGAGCGCGAGCAGGCTCTGCCGGCTCTCGCCGAAGTGGCGCGCGAAACGCCGCAGCGCTTCGGTCTTCGGCATGCGTCCCGCTTTCGTGCGGTTGAGCGTGGTCAGCATCTCCATGAACGACTCCGGCGTCCGGGCGAAAAAGACCGGAACGGTGACGCCCACCATGCTGGAGCGGGTTCCGTCCGGAAGCAGGAACTGGACGCCCATGCCTTTGGCCGGCGACAGCAGATCCGCCATCGCGGGATCGGTGGAGCTGCCCGAGAATCGGACGATCGTTTTGACTTCGCGTTCCTGAAGATGAGGGGCCGTCGTGAAAGCCGCCGCTTTGCCGCTCGGCAGGAAAGAAGCGCGGCAGCAGAATCCCCGGGCGTGCGCGCGCCGGTAGCCCGGATGGAGGCCGGATACGCGTTCGAGTTCGTCGACGGCTTCTTCCGCGGGCGTCAGGTATAACGCTTCCCGTCCGTCGGAAGGTTCGGACGCGCCGCCGGACAGGCCGGCTGCTGCATGAAGGTCGGAATTGCTGGACATAGCGGTCGTTCACCTCTCGCTTTCTCGATCAGGATTGTCGTTTTTGTTCGCAATGACAGGAATTAACCTTTTTTACCCTAGGCAGACGCAAACAGAAGCAGGAGACCCCAGAAAATCGAAAGGAACCGTGCTCGCCGAAACCGAAAAGCCCCGAAGCGCCTTGAAGGGCTTCGGGGCTTGAGGCATGTTCGGTCCGTCCGTCTTCGCACCGAGGAGCGAAGTCCGTTCCGATGTCGATCGGACGACCGGTATCGTCAGGGCGTTATCGGATGCAGCCGGTAAGCGGTGCGGCTTTCGGCCAATTCTTCGACGGCCTGCCGGTATTCGCGGTAATGCTCGCTGTCCAGGTGGGCTTGAACGGCGTCCGCGTTTTCCCAGCGTTCGTAGAATACGAACGTCAAGGCGTCTTCGATCGACTCGTTCAGCACGTATTCCAGACAGCCGGACTCGGTCCGGGTGGGGCCGATCATCTTGATCAGCTCTCCGCGCAGCTCGTGTTCGCGTCCCGGTTTGGCTTTGACGATAGCGGTAACGGTAATGGCTTCCATCGAATCTCCTCCAGTCGGAAAAATGGCGCCGCCGCGGCAATCGGCGGGTTCGTTCCTTACCTACATACCGCCGAAAGCGGATTTTGACGCCGGCGAGGCTTACGAACCGCTTTTGACGCCGCGGCTTCTTTTGCGGAAGAAGATGACCGCGCCTGCCGCGAGCAGCAGACCGAGGATCACGTAGACGACGTTCGAGAAGACGTCCATCTGTCCGACGACGCTCTCCCACGATTCGCCTACGGCGCTGCCGATAAAGGTCAATACCGTGTTCCACAGCAGCGATCCCAATGTGGTCAGCGTCAGGAACGAGACCAGATTCATGCGGACGCTGCCGGCAGGAATCGAGATTAGGCTGCGTACGAGCGGAACGAGGCGGCAGAGGAACACGGCCCATTTGCCGAAGCGGTCGAACCAGCCGTAAGCTTTGCCGACGTCTTCCTTTTTGAGCCGCAGCCATTTGCCGTATTTGACGATCAACCGTTCCATCCGTTCCTGCTTCATGACGGCGCCGATCGCGTACAAGGCGACGGCTCCGGCGACGGAACCGAGCGTCGAAGCGATGATGACTCCCGCGATATGCATATCCGTTTGCGTCGTCATGAAGCCGCCGAAGGTCAGAATGACCTCGGACGGGATCGGCGGGAAAATATTTTCGAGCGCGATCAGCAGGAAGATGCCGATGTAACCCCATTCGTTCATAAAGTCGGTGATCCAGTTTTCCATGATTCTTCACCTCAGATCAGATTTGACGGGATTCCGGCTCCCGGGCTTGCAGGCTGTAGCAGCGTTGAGCAGTCATGCAGGCAGTGGCGTCGGCGTCGTTCTCGGTCTCGTAAGGTGATATGTAAATATCGATATATTTTCAGAAAAGGAAAAGAATTTTCAATTTCGCATACGAGATTCCGCTTGAGGGCAGGGGGCCCGGTACCCGCCGCGATGTCCTCTCCCCGATTCTAAAGGATCGGCGAAGCGCGGTGCAAGTTTGCCCGAAAGACAAGGCTTTTTCAAAAATTACCCCTCCGGATGCCGGATGACCCGAGAAGCGAAAAAAGCTTCGATCGGGCTGCCTTCGAACGCGTGTTTGCTATAGAATGGAGGAAGGATAAGGCGAGAAGCCAAAAGCGAAGGAGGGGAACCTATGAAGATCGATCGACTGCTGGCGATGACCATACTGCTGCTGAATCGCAGGCGCATCAGCGCCGCGGAGCTGGCGGAGCGGTTCGAAGTCTCGACGAAGACCGTGTATCGGGATATCGAGACGTTGTGCCGGGCGGGAATTCCGATCGTCTCGCATCAAGGGATGAACGGGGGATTCGAACTGATGGAGCGGTACACGATCGGCCGGCAGATGTTGAGTCCCGGCGAGATCGAAGCGCTGCGCACGGCGGTCAAAGGGGCGGCGACGGCTATGGGCGATCGCACTTTCGACGAGCTGACGGAGAAGGTCCAAGCGCTGCTGGGCGGGAACGGCACGGGCGGCGAGGCTGCCGGACCGGGCGTCGTATTCGACTTTAATCCGTGGAACTGCGGGCCTTCGATGCGGCATCGGATCGAGCTTCTGCGTTCGGCCGCGAAGGAATCGCTGCGCGTGGAAGTCCGTTATCTGAACATGAACGGAGGCGAGAGCCGCCGGACGCTCGAACCCGCCATGCTGCTGCTCAAAGGCGGCACTTGGTATTTGCAGGCTTACTGCCTGCTGCGCGGCGAATTCCGCATTTTTCGTCTGACTCGCATGTTGGAACTGCGGGAGACGGGCGAGCCGTTCCTGCCGAAACCCGCGCCTCCGATCGAAAGCTACGATTGGAAAGACGACTGGGATCGGAGAACTCCGCTCGACGTGTCGCTGCATTTTCGGCCGGCCGTACGCCTGAGGGTCATCGATCAGTTCGAGCCTTCGCGCTTGACGGAATCGGCGGACGGCAGCGTCAGAGTCGGCGGCTTGTTCGTCGCGGACGAATGGTTCTACGGGATGCTGCTCAGTTACGGCGATCAAGTGCGCGTCGAGTCTCCTCGGGAGGTGGCCGAAGAATTGTTGCGCCGAGCGCGGCAGATCGTCGAAGCGTACGCCGAGCGCGCGCAAGCCTCGGCAGGCGCTGCAGGATTCGAATAATCTTCTCCCGAACATGGACAGAGAGGTGTCCGGGTTCGGAACGTATACTTGGGCAAAAGACATGCAGATCCAAGTGCAGAAAGGAAGATTACATGAACATCGCCCATTCTTTGCCCGATAACCTGCCGAAAGCGCAAGAAGCCCGGCCGTCTTTTTCTTTGACCGGTTTCGCCGCGCGGACGACCAACCGAGCCGAGCAAGGCCCCGACGGCCTGATCCCGGGTCTCTGGAGAACGTATTATCAGAGCGGGCTTCCGCTCGACTCTTCCGTCGCCAATCCGCATCTGATCTATGCGCTCTATACGGATTACGAGAGCGACGCGTCCGGCGCTTATACGCTCGTGATCGGCCACGAATCGGCGGCCGCGTCGGCGGAAGACGCGGCCGAAGAACCGCGCGCTTTCGTTTCGGCGGAGCAGGAACGCTTGCGCGCGCTCGTCCCGGCCAGCCGTTACCGCATCTTCAAGACGCGCAGAGGACCGGTCGGCGAAGTGGTCGCGGAAGCTTGGGGACAGATCTGGGCTTATTACGAACAGTCGTCCGAGCGGCGCGCTTACACCGGCGACTTCGAATTGTACGACACGAGGGATTTCGATCCCGAAGCGGCCGAAGTCTCGATTTATATCGCGGTGCGTTAGAACGATTCGCCGCCGCGATTTCGCCTCGTCGGCGCAGCCGTTTCGCTTCGTAAGCCTACGGAAACGCAGAAACGGACCGCTTACGAAGTCGGCTATTTCCCACGGTTTACGCGGCTTTCGAAGGAAAACCGAAACAGCCCCGCCGGAATCGGCGGGGCTGTTTTTTGCGTTTTGCGTTATCGCGACTCGGCCGCGATCTCTCTCGCGCGGCGCACTCTGCTGCTGCGTCGGACTCCGCTATCGGACTTCATGAAAGATCCGGCCCGAGATTACGTTCGGCGAAGCCGTTGTCCGATCTCTGCCGCAGAAACCGGCCGCCCGAACAGGAATCCCTGCATCTCCACGCATTCGATGTCGCGCAGGATCGCGGCCTGCGCTTCGCTCTCGACGCCTTCCGCGATCACGCTCATCTCCAGCGTCTTGGCCAGATCCACGATATGAGAGACGATTCTCCGATTCACCTGACGATCTTCCAGCTTGTGGGTAAACTGTCGGGCGATCTTGAGCTTATCGATCGGGAAGCTTTCCAACTGCGATAAGGAAGAGTAGCCGGTGCCGAAGTCGTCGATCGAGAGCGTGAGCCCCAATTGTTTCAGTTGATGCAGCCGCTCCCGCACTTGTTCGGGCTTATGCAGAGCCGCCGTTTCGGTGATCTCCAGATCAAGCAGTTGGGGAGATAACCCCGTTTTCCGCAAAACGTCGCGTACTTGTTCGACGATGTCCGGGTGATGCAGCTGTATGGGCGACAAATTAACGCCTACCTTAAGGGGCATGTCGACGTCCTGCCAGAACTTGGCCTGTACGCAGGCTTCTTCGAGGACCCACCGTCCAATCTCCAAAATCTGTCCGCTCTCTTCCGCGATCGGAATAAATTCCGCAGGAGTAACCGGGCCGAATGTCGGGTGATTCCAGCGCAGCAGCGCTTCGACTCCGTTAATGCGCTGCGTGTCCGAGTCGATTTGCGGCTGATAATGCAGGAACAGCTGATTATGCGCAAGTGCCTGATCCAGATCTCTTTCCAGAGCAAACTTTCGGGAAAAGGCGGAACTGGTCTCGCAATACATACGAAAATGTCCTTTACCGCTATCCTTGACCTTGTAAAGCGCGATGTCCGCCTTTTTGGTCAGACCGCCGGCCGTTACGTCGTCGACGGGATACACCGCCAGCCCCATGCTGGGCATGGCCAGGATGTCATAGTCGTCTACCGAATACGTGGGACTCAACGTTTCGAGGATGTGCTGCATCTTCCCGCGAAGCTGCTCCCGGTCTTCGAAGCCGCGCAAGATGAGCGTGAATTCGTCGCCGCCCTGACGAGCGACCAGATCGTCTGCTTCCACGGCTGTTCTCAATCGGGCGGCAACGGATACGAGCAGTCGATCGCCCACGTCATGTCCCAGCGTGTCGTTGACGTTCTTGAAGCGGTCGAGATCGATAAATACGACGGCAAAGCTCTCGCCGGAAGATTCCGCTTCGGCAATCGTCTGCTTCAACTGTTCGTCGAAAGCGGCACGGTTGAGCAGTCCGGTCAGCGCATCGTGATACGCCAGATAACGGATCCGTTCTTCGTTGCGTTTGTTTTCCGTAATGTCCCGGCCGATGCCGAAGGTGCCCACGATTTCCCCGCCGACCCGGATCGGGACGTGAGTGACGCTGACGATGCTTCTGCGACCGTTTCGGCTTCGTACAAGCGTCTCGTAACGCTGCGAGCGTCCCGTGCGGAAAAGAATCGGCGCATTTTCGGCATGGCGGTTGTCTTCGACAAACGTCTTGAGCGATTGACCGATCAACTCTTCATGCTCGTATTCCAGCAGTTCGGAACACGCAGCGTTGGCGCTCTCGAAATGGCCGTCCAGATCCAGAGAATATACGGCATCCGGATGGTAGTCGAACAGCGACTTGTATCGCTGTTCGCTGATTTCCAACGCTTTGGACTTGCCGTGAATATCAAGGATCAGCTGATGGTTCTCCCAGATCATGAGCAGTTGGCGAACGATGACCAGCAGGATGGACACTCCCGTCCCGACGGTGAACGCGTTTATCCCGTCCGAACTGAAGATCATGAACGAGAAGAGAATGATGACGGTCGAGTAGGGAACCAATAATCTAGGAATATCAAGGCGGGGAGCTTCCGGAGAAGCTGCGCTCTCCGCCACGGGAGTCTCCGCCACAGGCTTGCGGGCTTCCGGCTTCTGACGAAGGCCGGCATAACCCATAAGCAGCAGGCTCAACATAAAGAGCGGATCGACGAGGCTGCCGGACACGTAAGTGCCTTTGGAGACCAGATAGACATAAGACGAATCCACTCCTGCCTGTATGACCAGACTAAGGAAGATCAAGCGTTTGGACGATCTGGTCAGCATTTCCCCGCTCCCCCCGTACAAACTCAATGCGCCGAATAACAGCGCAAGATCCGTAACGGGATAGGACAGGGCAACGATCAAGGACAGCAAAGAGGTTTGTCCGCTGTGCAAAATGGGACCGATCAGATAATGCAAACTGAACGTAGCCGCGACGACCATGACAATCCAAATGTCGAAAATCAACTTAAAGGTACTTGGATTTTTTTTGAGCCGGATAAAAGGGTAAATGAACGCGACCATATAAAAGAGCGCCTGCAGCATGTAGAAAAGATCCGTCCAACCCGGAGTAGGAGGATCGAATCCTCGGATCTGTGCTTGAGACAGCCAAATGACTTCCGCAATCCAATAGTTGAAGCATCCGGCAGACAGCAGCGCCCAGAATATTTTCTGCTCGCCGGATGTTCGTCGGGCGGCTCGGAGCAACCATAAGGCTGCAATCAGACTGCCCAGAAACGACAGAATATCTCCGCCCAAGGTAGAAAGAGGATCGTTGCGCCATAAGATAATCCATAAATAATAAAAAAGGACAAAACCGATCACAAAGAAAAAGGCAACGGCTGCCTTGGCAGAACTCCGCATAAATGGTTCCCTCGTTTTCTCCACATAGTTCTTTAGTTCTATTTTCATCATAGTCGATCTTTTCTTTTATCGGTATGGAAAAAACGCGGCATTAGAAGGTTATTTTTGGAAAATGGTCAAAAGAGGTAACCGAACCGACGGACGGCGGCACTATAGTTTCAGGAACGGGCATAGAAGGAGAGATGGGCATGGAGGAATGGGTGAAGAAAGCCAAAGCGGGCGATCGGGAAGCTTGGACGCCGTTGGTTCGCCAGTACGAAGGGATGGCCTTCGCCGTCGCTTATGAGCGGCTGCGCGACGTACAGTTGGCGGAAGACGCGGTACAGGAAGCCTTTGTCGAAGCTTACGCGGGACTCCATCGGTTGGAGCAGGAAGCGGCGTTCGCGGGATGGCTCAAGACGATCGTACGCCGCCGGGCGGGGCGCAGATGGCGCCGGGCTTCTTCTTCCGAACTGCCGGTGGCGGATCATTCGCCTTTTCCGCAGGAAGCGGAAGAACCCACCGATGCGGCTTCGGCTGCCGAGCGGCGCGAGCTGAAGAAGCAGATCCACGCTTCGATCGACGCGCTGCCGGAGAAGCTGCGCCTGCCGGTCCGGTTGTTCTACTTCGAAGGGTATTCGGTCCGCGAGAGCGCCGAGTTCCTCGGCGTCTCGGAATCGGCCCTGAAAAAAAGGCTGTTCGACGCGCGCAGCCGGCTGCGGCCGGCGCTGCATGTCTCGGACTTCTACGCCGCGTTCCGCGACTTGTATGAAGGAGGCAGACATATGCTGCATATCGTAAACGGGGATCATACGGCCAAGCTGATGCAGGAAGCGGGAATCGAAGGCGAGATTCTCGTCTGGAGGGAACTGTATCCTTTCGGTCCGGTCTTTCCGGACATGGAAGAAGCTTCGGCGCGCTTCGCCCGCGCCGAATATCTGGAGCGGGAGCTGGGCATTCCCCGCGCGTTCTATCTGGAAGGCTGCGCGGAGCAGGAACGGAAACTTCGCGAGCTGGAGCAGTACGAGGAAGTCGTGCTCTGGTTCGAACACGATCTGTTCGACCAGACCATGCTGGCGGTGCTGCTCGGCCGTATCGAGCGGATGCGGCGCGGAAGAACGCGCCTCAGCCTGCTTTCGATCGGCGAATTCCCGGGGATCGAATTATTCCGCGGGTTCGGGCAGCTTCGGCCCGAACAGCTCAAGACGCTCTCCGGCACTTGGCAGCCGGTCGGCGAAGAGCAGTTCGCGGCCGCTTCCCGCTTCTGGTCGGCGTACAGCTCGCCGGACCTCGAAGAGCATGTCCGCTTTCTGGAAGCGGACAGTTCGGCCCTGCCGTTCGCCCGCGCCGCGTTCGAGGCGCATCTGTCCCGATTGCCGTCGGCCGAAGACGGCCTGGGCAGCATCCAGCGGGCGGCGCTCGAAGCCGCCGCTTCCGGCGCGGCCGGTCCCGCCGAGCTGTTCCGGCTCGCGACGGACGAGTTGGTCGCCCTCGGTCTGGGCGACCTCGAATTCTTCCGCCATCTGGAATGGATGGCGGAAAGCCCTTCTCCGCTGCTGACGGTCAGCGGAGAGGGAGCGTTCCCGAAGTTCGGCAAGTCCGAGCCGAACTTCGGGAACCGGCGGTTCGCGCCGTCCGAGCTGGGACGGCGCATCCTGGCGGGAGAGGCAGCCGCGCCTGCGGACGCGGGGGCCGCGCCCGAACGGGTCGGCGGCCTGCGGCTCGAAGCCGGCCGCCCGCTTCGCCCTTAAGCGGCCTGTTCCGCCGCTCGAATGTCGACGAACCGGGCCGGAGATCGCCCGGCCGGTCTTGAGCGGATCGCCCGCGGATCCGGGCGGCCGCCGTTTCGCTCGGCAAATTTATCCGTAACCGATATTCCTTTCCCGCGTATTAAGGGTAATTCATAATGAACCGGCCGCATCGCGAAGATGCGCCGCGTACAGACGACACTGGGGAGGGAACAAGGTGACGCGACAAAAAGACGAAGCAGGCCGAAGCGAAGAAGAACACGCTCTTCGGCCGGATGCCTTAGAGACCGAAGAAACGCGGGTGCCGGACAGCGAAGCGGAGCTGCAAGCCGCGCTCAAAGAAACGGAGAAATGGATGAAAGGGCAGCGCAACCTGCCGATCTGGGACCGGATCGCAAGCCTGCCGTTCAAGCTGCTCGACAAAGTCACGCCCAAATTCATCCACCAGAAGATCGGCACGCTGCTCGACGAGCTGGGCAACTATGTCCAGAACGGCGGCAAATACCTGATCGCCCGCCGCCGGGTCGTCGGCATGCTGGAAGCCGAAGCCCGCAGACGGGGACTGCCGGAATCCGGCCCGTATCCGCTCGCGGTCATGGACGGCACCGCCGCCCGTCTGGCCGCCGAGAGCCGCAATCTGGCGACGGCGCAGGGCGCGACCACCGGCGTGGGCGGCGTATTTACGCTGGCCGCCGATATTCCGGCCGTGCTGGGTTTGTCGCTGAAAGTCATCCAAGAGATCGGCTTATGTTACGGCTACGACGCGGGGGACAAAGCGGAACGGGTCTTCGCCGTCAAAGTGCTCCAATTCTCTTCGTCCGATATCGTAGGCAAGCAGGCGGTGCTCAGCGAGTTGAATCTGAAAGCGGGCGAAGACGGCAAGCTTCCTCCGTCGGTCACGGCCATGTCGAAGATTCAAGGTTGGCGCGAAGTCGTGACGACGTACCGCGACAGTTGGGGTTGGAAAAAGCTGCTTCAGGCCGTGCCGGTCGCCGGCATCGTGTTCGGCGCTTTCGCCAATCGCCAGACGTTGGACGGCGTGTCCGAAGCGGCGCATATGCTGTACCGCAAACGTCGGGCGCTCGAACGCCTCGATGCTTTGCGGCGCGAGGAGAAGTAGGCGCAAAAGGCTCGCTTATCGCGAAAACAAGGCGCGAATCGCGCGGGAACCGTTCGGAGCTTTTTCCGGGCGGTTCTTTTTGACGCGCCCGAGCGGCTGCGGAAAACGTCTTCCGCGTTGACGGGCGCGATCCGGGTTAATTCTGTGGAAGAGAGCGGCATACCGCGCACATCAAGGAGGGACGGGCATGGATTGGAAAGGCAGAAGGCAGAGCCGCAACGTGGAGGACCGGCGGGGACAGCGCGGAGGAGGGGGCGGCTTGATGGTCGGCGGCGGTCTCGGCGTAGGCGGGATCGTCATCGTGATCATCGTGATGCTGCTCGGCGGCAATCCGTCCGATCTGCTGAACGGAGGATCTTCGACCCAGACGGCCCAGACCCAGTCGGCGGGCAATTATCAAGGAACGGCGCAGGAAGAAGAGCTGGCCGACTTCGTCTCGGTCGTATTGGCCGATACCGAAGACGTTTGGGGACAGGTGTTTAAAGAGAACGGCATGACGTACCGCAATCCGAAGCTCGTGCTGTTCACGGACAGCGTGCAGTCGGCCTGCGGCACGGCCAGCTCGGCCGTCGGTCCGTTCTACTGCCCGGGCGACGAGAAGCTGTATATCGACCTCGATTTCTACGACGAGCTGAAGCAGCGTTTCAAAGCGCCGGGCGATTTCGCGATGGCCTACGTGGTGGCGCACGAAGTCGGCCACCACGTGCAGAACCTGCTGGGCACGAGCGGCAAAGTCGACGCGCTGCGCCGCAAGCTCAGCGAGACCGAATACAACAAATATTCGGTGAAACTGGAGCTTCAAGCCGACTACTACGCGGGCGTCTGGGCGCATTACGAGCAGGGCAAGAAGCTGCTGGATCAGGGCGACCTCGACGAAGCGCTGACGGCGGCGAGCGCGGTCGGCGACGACAGCATCCAGCTGCAATCGCAAGGTTACGTGGTGCCGGACAGCTTTACGCACGGGACGTCGGAACAGCGCAAATCTTGGTTCTACAAAGGCTATGAGAGCGGCACGATCGAAGGCGGCGACACGTTCGGCGGCAGCTTGAGGTAGAGCCGAAGCTTTAGGGCGCGCGAACAAAAGCGCAGCGCAAAAAAGACCTTGCTTTCCGCGTCATGGCGGAGAGCAAGGTCTTTTTCGTTTCGAAGCGGTTCCCCGCAGATGCTGCTCGTCTTTTATCGTTCGCTTTCGCAAGCGGACGTTTCTTCGAGAGCTGCCCGATCCGCTGCCGTTTCTTCCCGCGCCGCCGGTTCTACCGTCACGCCGTCTTCCATGGCCGGTTCCGCCGCCGTTTCGGTCGATCCCTGCGCTGCCGAAGCGTCCGCCGCCCGGGCATTCGGGAAACGCCGGTCGATCCATTCCGTGAACAGCGCGTAATCGCGTTCCACCACGTCGGCATAGGCATAAGCGAACTGCGCGATATGTTTGGCGAAAGATTCCGGGTCGTCGCCCATCGCCTTCCGAATCTCTTTTTCGCTGTGATAAGGCAGAATGCCTAGACTGACGTCGAAATCGGCGCGCGCATGCATCTTGGCCGTCAGGCGGGCCATCAGCGTCAGCGCTTTTTCCAGATCTTCGGTCGTTTTGAGGTCTTCGAGCTTGAGGCGTTTCTTGTACGGCGAACGTTCGCGCGCGTAGAAATGACGCCCGTCGATCGTCAGGAAGCCCAGATAAGGATCGGCTTCGTGGTGCATCGCCTGCTGCGTGGCGGTGACCCGTTTGCCTTGATGGGAGAAGACTTCCCAGAACGATTCGGAATACGGCATGAAGTAGGCGGGAACGGGTACCCGGACTTCTTTGACTTCGAGCACGGTATCGTCGGAATCCAGATCGCCCGTCGATTTGGCCGAACCGCCTTCGATCAGCACGTAGAAGCGGTCGAGACCGATCGAGGCGGTGCCGGAACCGTGTTTGACCGCGATGTCTTTGATCCGGTAATGTTCGTCGCCCGGTTTGCGGCAGAGCAGCGTATCCATGTAGAACGGCCAAGCCTGTTCCAATCCCGCCTGCTCCTCGGCCGTCGGCTGAACCAGTTCGTCGTTCTCCAAGAATGCCCGTCCGCCCTGCATCCGAGCCGTCACTTTCTCCAGAAAATGACCCTGCTGACGTTTCTCCAGTTTGCGAAGCAGCTTGCGGATCTGGCCTTTGGCGCAGTCCGAATCGACGACGAAGTCGGCCGGATCGTCTTTGCCGCAAGCGAACTTGTCGATCTGTTTGTAATACGAACGCAGATAATGCGCGGCCGCTTCGACCTGTTCTTCCGGCGAATAATCCAGCTGGCGCGCGACCAGCATGATGCTGACGGCCATGCGCACGACGTCGTACAGATACGAACCGACATACCCTTCGTCGAAGTCGTTCACGTCATAGACGATTCGCCCCGATTCGCTCTGGAACGCGCCGAAATTCTCGAAATGCAGATCGCCCTGCACCCACGTCGGCCGTTCTTTCGGCGTGTGGTAAGGGAAATACTGCCGGGTCACGTCGAAATAGAACAAATACGCGCTGCCCCGGTAGAAAGAAAACGGGCTGAGCGCCATCTTGCGGTATTTCTCCGAACGTTTGGCGTCGCTAAGCGCCATCCGTTCGCCGTCGAACTCTTCGAAGATCGAGACGAGCGTATCTTGGCGCAGCTTTTTGCGCGTGCGAAGAACGCCTTCCGTAATGCTCGCGTTGATTGTGGACATGAACCTGCACTCCTTCTATGGATCGGATAAGGAACGAATTGCGGTATGCACAAGCATACGCGCGGACGCGGGCGCAGGTTGCGGTACCGCTCGATTTTCATGGCGCCGGAGAAGATTCTGTGATAGGATGGTCAGCGCCGGAAGCGCGAGAGCGCGGGCGGCGGGCCGAATCGGCCAACCGACAAACGAGGAAGTGACAAGCATGATTCAAATTACCGTACCGAAGCCGGACGTCTCGATCGAGAAGCAGGAGAATCCGCAGCTCAGCCATATTTACGGGTTTACCGATTTCCATCTGATCACGCGCGAAGAAGGCGGCATCTTCATGTTCTACGGAGAGCAGGACGAGCTGCTGTTCGTGGGCAAAGCCCGCAAACTGAGACCGCGCATCAAAAAGCATTTCGAAGACAGCGTATCGCCGATGAAGAATCACCGGGACGAAGTGCGCCGCATCGACGTCTGCTTGGTGACCGATCCGACGGAGCGCGAGATCTACGAGACGTACATCATCAACGAAGGACGCGCCAAATACAACGTGGACAAGGTGTTCTACAAGTAGGCGACTTCGTCCGTTCAGCCGAATCCGTTCGGCCTACGCAAAAAAAGAAGCTTATCTTCGTCCGAGGAACGTCAAGCGTCCTCGCGAAGATAAGCTTTTTGTCATAGGGAAAAGTTCCCCGCGCTTCGATTACGAGCGGCGGTTCCATTGATGGTCGCCCGACAGGTATTTCTCCGTCAGGATCGACAGCAGTTGGATGCCGACTTCGTTATGTCCGCCTTCCGGAATGATCAGATCGGCGTATTTCTTGGAAGGTTCGATGAACGCTTCGTGCATCGGCTTGACCGTTCCGAGATACTGGTCATGGACCGAACGGATGCTGCGGCCGCGTTCTTCGATGTCGCGCAGCACGCGGCGCAGAATGCGCACGTCCGGATCGGTATCCACGAATACCTTGATATCGAGCTGTTTGCGCAGATTTTCGTCCGACAATACGTGCAGGCCTTCGATGATCACGATATTGTTCGGTTTCAGTTCGACCGTCTTGTCCGCGGAACGCGCGTGTACCGTGAAGTCGTAGACCGGCGCATGGGCGACGCGTCCTTCCTTCAGATCGTTCAGGTGCGACGCGAGCAGATCGTTGTCGAACGCGAAAGGATGATCGTAATTGATCGCGCCGCGCTCTTCGAAGCTCAACTCAGGATGATCTTTATAGTAGTTGTCCTGTGATATGAAAGTGACTTTCCCGGCGCCGAGCCGGTCGATGACAGACCTTGCGACCGTCGTCTTGCCGGAACCCGTGCCTCCGGCGATACCAATTGTAAGCATGGCGATCGATAAACCTCCCTAAGATGCTGGCACATTGCGATTGTTTGCAATTTCGATATTGTAGCATAGCATCGCCTTTTTTTCACCCGATTTTGTCCGATTATCGAGGCTTGTACGACGCTTTTTTGAAATTTCCGCGATTGCCTGCCTGCTGCCGCGCAAAATGGATTGCGCACGATGCAACCGGCCGCTACAATTGATGGGATAACCGGTAAAACAAATGATCGAACAACCGATAAAACAACTAAGAAGACAACATCCGCGCAAGCGGACGGAAGCGGCAGGCCGCAGAGGCAGCAGAAGAATGGGAGGCTTTGCCCTTGATCAAGAAATCCGACAGCCGAAGCTTAAGCCGGCTGATTCGTCGTTTAATGAATTTGTCCACTCTGTTCACGATTCTGGTCTTTGCGGTGATCGTGACGATCCTGTTATCCGTCGTAATCCGTCCGCTGGCTCAACTCGGCGCGCAGCTTGTCGCGCACTCGACGATGCGCGAGATGACGTCGCCCGCTTTTCCGGAAAACCACGGCATCCGGAAGCTGACCGATCTGTCGCCCGCCTCGCCCGGATTCGAGGCTTGGTGGAAAACGGTGGAACGGCAGGAAGTCGTCAATTACCGGATTCCGATGATCGACGGCGACAAGCCGCTCGTCTACGACGAAGGCCGCGAGATGCCGCGCGCGCTGCATACGGTCGATATCATCGTGGAGTTGGACGGCCGCGAGCTGTATCGCAGCGCGTATCTGTCGCAGGACGGCACGGCCGAAGAAGCGCTCGCGGAACGGAACGGATTGTACGATTATTTTAACAAACCGTATTACGCGCCTATCTTGGACGACGACGGCAAACAGCTCGGATTGATTACGGCGCGGATCTACCCGCCTCTGCTGGTCGAGATCGTCGGCGTGACCGCCGCATTGATGCTGCTGCTCGGGCTGCTCTGTTTTCTCGTCAATTACTGGCTCGGCAGGTGGCTGGTCCGTCCGCTGCTTCATTCGATGCATCAACTGCGCGGCGTGTTTCGCCGTCTGGCCGACGGAGACGTGGACGAATTGTTCGAGAAAGGCGTCCGCATGGACCGTTCCTATCTCGAGATCGAAGGCATCGCGGAGGAAGCGGACCGGATCATCGACAATACGAAGATGTACATGAAGCGTCTGCAAGAACAGAACGAAGAATTGGAAGCCCAGCAGGAAGTGCTGATGCGCCATGCGACCATAGACGGCTTGACGGGATTGATCAATCGGCGTCATTTTCTGGAGATGATCGGCCCGAGACTGCAAGAAGCGAGCGTCATGCTCCTGTTGATGGATATCGACGATTTCAAGCGGGTCAACGATACTTACGGTCATGTCGGCGGGGACGTGATTCTGGAAGGCATCGCCTCCGTACTGAAGGAATCGACAAGGGAGCAGGCTCTGGTAGGCCGCTTCGGCGGCGAAGAATTCGCGATCTTCGTAACCGGCGTGACGGAAGCGGAAGTCCGGCAATGCGCGGAGAAACTCCGCGCCGTTATCGAAGCGTCCGCGTTCGATCTGCCGGATACGCGTTCGATCAGCGTGACGGCGAGCATCGGCATCGCGTATACGGATACCCGCTACCAGACGTTCGAAGAGCTGTATCAACAAGCGGATGTCGCCTTGTACGAGTCCAAGCGAAACGGCAAGAACCGAGTGACTTTGTTCGGCGATTCGTCCATGCGGCTTCCGGGTTAAGGAGAGTTGTCGACGGAAGGGTTTTCCTCTATTTTATGAAAAAAATGTGAAGGAATTGGGAATCGTGCGGCGAATAATGCCTAATAAGGAGTACGTTTTGCGGTCTAGCGACTGATGCGCCGACGACGAATCCGGAACCTTGCCTATTAGGAGGATCACTTACATGAACGGGCCGAATGAAGAACAAGTCAGTGACAGCTTTGTCGTAAGAGCATTGGAAGAAAATCTGGCGATTATTCGTTTCGATATCAATCGTCGGGTCGTTTATGTCAACGATCGATTCGCTCAGGTGATGGGTTACCCGAAAGAACAGATGCTGGGCATGGACCATCGACGGTTCTGTTTGCCGGAGTTCGCGATGAGTTCGGACTATGACCGCTTCTGGCGGGAACTGCTCAGCGGAGCCACGTTCGAAGACAAAGTCGAACGGCTCTCGGCGACCGGGCGGCGGTTATGGCTGCAGGTCACTTATATGCCGGTGTTCGGCAGCAACGGGCAGGTGCTCGGCGTATGCAAAGTCGCTTCCGACATTACCGAGCGGATCGAGACGATCTCGACGGCGATGCGGGAGATGGAACGGATGTCGGACGCGCTGAGCGCGAGGGCGGAAGGCGGCATCCAGCGCAGTCAGACGCTGCTCGAGAGCATCGAGGAAGTCGCCGAAGTCTCGGGAGAGAACATGTCCACGCTCGACATCTTGCAGGAGCAGGCGGAGTCGATCCGCGGCATCGTGCAGACGATCCAGCAGATCGCTTCCCAGACGGGGCTGCTGGCGATGAACGCGGCGATCGAAGCGGCCCATGCGGGGCAGCACGGCAAAGGGTTCAATATCGTGGCGAAGGAAGTCGGCAAACTGTCGAACCAGGTCGGCGAATCGATCGTGGAGGTTCGGCGCACCATCGAAGGCATCGTTCGGGAAGTGAGCAATATTACACGCGGCACGAACCGGGCCCAGAATACGGTCTTTAAGAGTCAACGGGAACTGCGGCATGCCATCGAGGAATTTGCCGAGATCTCCGATGCGTCCGGCAAATTGGATATGCAAGCGAAGCGGTTCTCGGACTTGATCTGAGAAGCGCCGGCGCAGCGTTTCGGCTTAACAAGCATCTGCCTTACGACGATCGCGACCCGAATAGCGGGTCCGATCGGAAGTCGGCGGATGCTTTTTTTTGCCGTCCGGAAGAAAAACGAAAAATCGATCTAAGCAATCGACGTATCGCGTCCGATATATTTCTCATGAAACTTTCGGGAAATACAGTTGTGCGAAATCTTTATAAATGGAAATGACGAGAGGAACGGTGGGTTTATGAACAGATCGAATGAACAGCACCTTATGGAAGAGCAAGTCAGCGATGCCCTGGTCGTGAAGGCGCTTGAAGAGAATCTGGCGATTATTCGATTCGATCTGAACCGCCGGGTCGTCTACGTCAACGACAATTTCGCCGGTGTAATGGGCTATACCAAAGAAGAAATGCAGGGGATGGACCATCGCAAATTCTGCGTGCCCGAATTCGCCGGCAGCCCCGCTTACGAGAAGTTCTGGCGCGATCTGCTGAGCGGCCGCAGCTATGAAGACAAGATTCAGCGCGTAACGGCTTCCGGCCGCCGGATCTGGCTGCAGGCGACTTACATGCCGGTACTCGGCAGCAATCGCAAAGTGCTCGGCGTTTCCAAAGTGGCGACGAACATCACGGAGCGGATCGAGACCATCTCTACCGTCATGGAAGAGCTTCAACAGATGTCCGACGGACTGAACATTCGAGCCGAAGGCGGCATTCAGCGCAGTCACGCCCTGCTTCAGAGCATCGAGCATATCGCCGAGGTCTCGCAAAACAATATGAATACGCTTGCCAGTCTGCAGCGCCAAGCCGATTCCATTCGCGGTATCGTGCAGACGATTCAGGAAATCGCTTCTCAGACGAGCTTGTTGGCGCTGAACGCGGCGATCGAAGCGGCGCATGCGGGCGAACACGGCAAAGGCTTCGATATCGTCGCCAAAGAAGTCCGGAAGCTGGCGAACCGGGCCGGCGATTCGATCGTGGAAGTCCGCCGGAATATCGAAGGCATCACCAAAGAAGTCGATAACATCGCCAGCGGCACGAATCTGGCTCAGAATACGGTGGTCGAGAGCCAAGAACAGATTCGGCTCGCGATCGACGAATTCGCGGAAATCTCGGCGGCTTCCGGCGAACTCGACGCGCAGGCCAAAGAGTTTTCCAAACTGTTGTAAAAGAATAAGAAGGAATTTCGGCATCTTCGGCAAATATATTTAGGCATATAGCACGAGAAAATTGTCGAAAAATATAAAATAACGTCTTTAAAAGTCGATATATAAGTTAAGTAATTAGGAGAAAAATGGGATTTTTTTCAAAAATAATATGCGGGAACAGGTGATGATGCATGAATCATGCAGCGATGGCGAATAACGATCTGTTGGTGTCGGCTTTGGAAAAAAACTTGGCGATTATCCGTTTCGATTTGGATCGTCGCGTCGTATTCGTCAACCGTAACTTTGCCGAAGCAGTAGGCTACAAGGAAGAAGCCATGATCGGCATGCATCATCGCCAGTTTTGTTTCCCTGCTTTTGCCAACAGTTCGGATTACGAGAAATTCTGGCGCGATCTGATGTCCGGCCGAAGCTTCCAAGACAAGATCGAGCGGATGGATTCCCGCGGCGAGCGAATCTGGTTGGAAGCGACGTATATGCCGGTCTTGAACGACAACGGTAAAGTCATCGAGATCGTCAAGGTGGCGACCAATATCACCCGCCGTCAGAAAAATATCGAAGAAGTGGTTGCCGAACTTCAGCAGATGTCCGAAGGATTGAACGTGCGCGCGGAATCGGGAATCGTGCGCAGCCACGAATTGATGAGCAGCATCGAGCAGATCTCGGCGGTCTCGGAGAAGAACATCTCGACGCTGGGCAGCCTGCAAAACCAAGCGGAGTCGATCCGAGGCATCGTGCAGACGATTCAGGAGATCGCTTCGCAGACCAGCCTGTTGGCGCTGAATGCCGCGATCGAAGCGGCCCATGCCGGCGAGCACGGCAAAGGGTTCGATATCGTCGCCAAAGAAGTTCGCAAACTCGCGGGCCGCGTCAGCGAATCGATCGTCGAAGTCCGCCGCAATATCGAAGGGATCACCAAAGAAGTCACGAACATCACGGAAGGTACCAACGCGGCGCAGGAGAATATCAACCGCAGCCATTCGCAGATCCGTACCGCGATGGAAGAGTTCGAAGATATCTCGGCCGCTTCGGAACAGCTTGACGCGCGGGCGCGCGATTTCAACAGCATCATCTGATCGTTGTCCGCGTTTCTCGGCGGCCGCAAGGAAACGGATTCGACAAACAGGCGAATCGAATAAGCAGGCGATTCGAATTCGCGAAGCCGGAGTCCGCAGACTGCGGCTTTTTGGCATGGAGCGGCGAAGGGGAAAAGATGCGGGCAAATCGCCTATAATGGAAGTCGACGGAATTCAGGATTCGTCGAGAGGAGGCATTCCCTATGAAGCTGTCGATATTGGATTATTCGGAAATTCGCGAAGGAGCCTCTCCCGAGACGGCTCTCGCCGAGACGATCAAGCTGGCGCAGGCGGCCGAACGATGGGGCTATCGCCGCTTCTGGGTCTCGGAGCATCACGGCAACCGGGTGCTCGCCGGCTCCGCGCCGGAGATTCTCGTCTCCGCGCTGGGCAGCGCGACCCAAGGACGGATCAGGATCGGCTCCGGCGGCGTCATGCTGCCGATGCACAGCCCGTTCAAGGTCGCGGAGAGCTTCTCCGTATTGGCCGCCCTGTATCCGGGGCGGATCGATCTGGGTGTCGGCCGCTCGACCGGCGGGCGCGCCGAGACCTCGGCCGCGCTGCTGGACGGGCGCAGCGGCTCGTTCAGCCGCTACCCCGATCAGGTATCGCGGCTGGCCGCGCATATTCGCGGCGAACAAACCGAAGGCATCGGCTTCGGCGGCCGAGCCGAAGTGACGCCGCGCCCGGCGTCGAGCCCCGAGCTGTGGCTGCTCGGCTCCGGCGAGAACGGAGCCGATATCGCCGCAAGAAGCGGCATGGGCTTGGCGTTCGGGCATTTCGTTCGCGGCCGCGGCGGCCGCGAAGCGGTGCAAGCGTACCGCGACCGCTTCGTGCCTGCGGTTCCCGGCGCGGAGCCCCGCGTGCTGGTCTCGCTGTTCGCGGTCTGCGGCCGCGACGAAGACGAAGCGGAGCGTCTGGCGTCGGTCTTCGACGATTACCTGCTCGATATCGGCGAAGGCGGCCGGCTGAACCGCGTGCCGACGGTCGAAGAGGTACAGGCGCGCTCCTACGGCGAGGAACAGCAGCAAAAAATCCGGGCAGGACGCGCCCGGATGGTCGTCGGCGATCCGGCCGGCGTCCGTCGGCAGTTGGTCGCGCTCGCCGACCTCTACGGCGCGGACGAACTGATGCTGGCGACGGTCTCGCCGGATTTCGAAGCGAAGCTTCGGATGTACGAGCTGCTGGCCGAAGCGATGAAGCTCCGTTGAATGCGCGCCGAGCGCCGAGACTTTGCGGCTCCGCGCCGAGCCGCGATCGCTGTCGAAGCTGACGGGAGCGCGCAGCCGGGTAAGCGAGCGCGAAGCCGATAGGCGAGCACGGCAAAAAGGACCGCGAAAAGCGGTCCTTCGAGCTGTCTTCGAAAGTTGCTTCAACGGGTCCGACTGACCGAGCCGACCGCTCCGCCGATCAATGCGCGTAGCGCGAGATCGTGTCTTCCAGAATGTCCGCCACGCGATGCGGGCCTTGGCGCAGTTCGCTTTGAGTCAGACGCAGACGGACCAAGCTCTCGTCGGTGCCGACGGCTTCGGAGAAGAAGCCGCGCAGACCGCGGGCGCGGCGGTCGACTTCGAGCAGCAGTTCCAGATCGCCGCCCTGCTGGCGGAACAAGACTTCCAGTTCGTCGAGATGGCCGCGGAACTTGGTCGTCGGCACGTATTCGAATTCCTGCACGAACGGCAGCGGTCCGCCGAGGCGCGGCGCGTAATCGTTAGTCACTTCGCGCAGGCGGAAGCCCAGCAGTTCGATCGCGTCCAGCGCGATCTGAATCTCGTCGCTCGGCGTGACGTTCAGTCCGTCGCGATCGGTCGCGTCCACCGCGCTCGGGATATCGAGGCCCGTTTCGATCCATACGGCCGCGCCGCGAAGCGTGATCGGCGTGTACTCCGGCAGCGTGAAGCGGAACGGGATTTCTTTGCGTTCGCCGGCGCGCAGCGTGAAGCGGTCCGTCAGCAGGAACTTGGTGATCGTCGCCGTTTCGCGGACTTTGCGGTCGTCGTGTTCGCGGAGATATTCCGACTTGAGGAACAGATAGATCCGGTCGACCTGCTGTTCGACTTGGCCGCCCTCTATGTACACGACGCCCGAGATATCGCCGCCGACCGGCACTTCGGCCGTGTCGAGCACCGTGTCCACTTTGGCATTACCGATTCCGACGCTGGCGAGCATTTTTTTGAAAAAAGACATAAATTTTCACCCTCCGTTTGATTGATGCCAGATATACGCAGGCTCGCGGAGGGCGGTTTCGTTTTGTCCGAAGAAATTTCGCGGGCGAAAAATCAGGCTTTCAAAATGCCGCGCGCCGCCCGCTGGCCGGAGATGACCGCGCCTTCCATCGTGGCGAGAAAAGGCTGCTTCGTATAGTCGCCCGCGAGGAACAAGCCGGGAATCGGCGTGACCTGTTTTGGCCGTTTTTTTTCGCTGCCGACGGCCAATCGGTAGAAGTTTTCGTCGCCGCGAACGATGCGGTAATCGGTGACCCGATCGACGCCGTCCAGCCCGATCGCTTTTAACCCTTCGACGGTCCGCCGCCAGACTTCTTCTTCCGGAAGATCGATCAGGGCGTCGGGATCGACGAGGATGATCGAAGTCCGGCCGGATTTGCCTCGGAACGTCGTCCGCGACTGCTCGCCGAACGAGCCGAGCTGCGTGCCCGGTCCGAACGTCGTCCGGTCCTGCGGCAGCAGCGGCTCCGGCAGTTCGAACTGCGCGGTCACGTGCGGCATGGCATCCAGTTCGAAGAACGGCGCGAACCAAGAGACGTCCCGGAAATGTTCGGCCAGCAGCTTCTGCGACCGGCGGATATTCGCGGCGACCACGACGTTCGCGCCGAGGAGACGCTCGCCGCTTTCCAGCTCGACGCCCGTGACCGCCCCGTCTTCGACGATCAGGCCGCGAACCGGAGCAGAGGTGCGAACCGTTCCGCCCAGCCGCTCGATCGCGTCCGCCAGCGGACGGCACATCACGTCGGTCATGCCGCCGCTGAACGCGCCGATCCGCATCTTGTGCAGGCGCGGAATGCCCGGAGCGAACAGTCCGAAGAACGCGTAGGACGAATACTGCTCCGGCGGCAGGAAGAAGATGCCCGAGGACAGCGGCTCCAGAATGCGTTCCAGCGCCTGCTCCGTCACATGGTGGCGTTCGGCATAGGTTTTAAGCGGAATCTCGTCGAGTTCTTCCGGATTCGCCAGATAGTCTTTGAACCCCGCGGTGAAAAAAGGGATCAGCGACGCTTTGTCGGCCGGCGTCAGGTATTTGTTGTTGCCGAGCGCGCCGAGCGCCGTTTTGAGCGGGGCGCGGACGACGTCCAGACCGAATACGCCGGGTTCATCGGCTTCGGGATGGCGCGTCTCCATCGACTTTTCCCAGAACAGCATCTCGTTCAGGTCGATCCCGGCACGTTCCAACAGTTCGGGCAGCAGCGTGTAATAACCGATGAACTTATGGAAGCCGGATTCGACCTCCATGCCGTGCTCGTTCCAGTTGGCGGTGCGCCCTCCGACGTAAGGAGCGGCTTCGAGCACCAGCACCGGCTTGCCTTGGTCGGCCAATTCGAAGGCGCACGTCAGGCCGGCCAGTCCGGCGCCGATCACGATCGTCGGTCGTTCGTTCGAAGCATCAGGAATTTGCGGCAATGGGGTTTCCTCGCTTTCTGTATCGTGAATGTCTTCTTTCCCATTACCCGGCTCGGCCCGTTCGACGCTTGACTCTCGGGTATACCTGAGGGTTTAACGTGAAGACATTCCGGAGCGGACGCGCGCAGCGTCCGTTGCGATCAAGGAGGCGAACGGGTATGAAGATGATAACGCGGAGAAGGATCGGAAAAGGCGAGGGCGAACAAGGCGGCAGCGGCGCGGAGAGCAACGGGAATCGCGAACGGGGATCGCTGCGCGAAGCGATAGGGGGTTGGCTGCTTTTCGCAGCGGCGTTGTACGCGGCGGGCGCGGCCGCTTCGCTCATGGAAGCGGCCGGAATCGAACGGGCGGTCCGGCTGCCGGTTCAGGCGCTGATCGTGGCGGCGGCGGTCGTGCCGGGCGTCTGCGCGTTATACCGCCGCAGATTCGGGCGGCTGCCGATCGGCATAAGCGGGCGAGCGCTCAAAAAGGAAGCGGCCGCCGCGATCGGCGCGGGCGGTACCGCGCTGCTTCTCGCCGCGGCCGGTTTTGCGCACGCGCACGCGCTGGGCTGGCTGCGCGTCGAAGGATTGAACGCGACTCCCGCGCTGCTGGCGGGCTTGGGCATCAATCTGCTTACGGCGCTTCTGTACGAAGCGCTGCCCGAAGAATTGGTGTTCCGCGCGTTGATTCCCGACGCGCTCAGAGGACGCATGCGGGCGGCATGGGCATTCCTCTTGTCGCCGCTGCCGTTCGTGCTTGCGCCGGTAACGGTGCGCGGATTGCAGGCGGCGACCGGCTTGGGAGCGGAACCGATCACCGCGGATTATCTCGTGCTGCTGACGGTATTCGCGGTGGCGCTGCAAAGCGCTCGTTCCGCGTTCGGACGGATCGGAGCCGGCATCGGATTCCATCTGGCTTATCTGATGTTGGCCCGCTTCGTCGTATTGGCCGCGCCGGGCGAAGGGTTGGTCGCTTATACCGATATCGAGCCGGAGACCGGCAGCGTGGCGGTGCTGTTTCTGACGGTGGTGGCGGGAGGAGCGGCGGCATTCGCCGCCGTTTCGGCGATCCGCCGCAAAAAATCGGCCGTTCCGGAAACCTGAAGAAGACCGTTTGCGTGCGCGAAGCGGATCGATTAAGCTGGAACCGACGGACGGGAAACTCCGGGCCGGCCGCGGAAAAGGAGCATCGAGAGCGGGGAGGGGAAAGCGTGGCGAACGGGGAACGGTATCGGATCGGCGAACTGTCCAAGCGCACCGGCCTTAGCGCGGCGGCTCTCCACCATTACGAGGAAATGGGATTGATCGCGCCCGAACGCGATCCCGAATCCGGTTATCGGCTGTACGGGGCGGAAGAACTGTTTCGGCTTCAGGAGATCGCCGTATTGAAAGAGATGGGCTTCAAACTCTCGGATATCGCGCGAATGAAGCCGCCGAACGGCGAAGACGCAGGAGAACGGTCCCGCGCGCAGATCTGGAAAGACGCGCTGCGAAGACAAGCGCAGCTGATCGACGCCCGAAGGCGCGAACTCGATAAGATGAAGAAACTGATCGAATCCGGTTTGTTTTCGATCGAAGTCCGCGGCGAGATCGTGCTGGAAGAGCTGACCGATTTTATCCGGCAGGTCGGCGCATACGGCGCGGAGCAGCGCGGAGAGGCGAGACGGCGATTTTTCTCCGAAGAAGAACGGAAGCGGCTGCCGGAATTCGCGGAAACGGGCGAAGAAGCGGAAGTCTGGGCGTCCCTGCTGCGCCGCGCGCACGCGGGCGTCGGTTCCGCGGCGGACGCTCCGGATTCGCTGAAGCTGGCGGAAGACCTGCTGGATTACGCGCTGGGTCGTTTCGGCGGCGACGCGAAGCTGGTCGAACGCTATTGGTCGTTCGTTCGTCCAGACGAAAGCGAATCGGCGAAAGTCTACGGGTTGGATGCGGAGACGACCGCTTATATCGAAGCGATCACCGACGAATATTTGCGGCGTTCGGCCGAGAAGATGCCTCCGCCGGAAAGGTAAAGCATCGCCGCTTCGCAGGCAGCCGCGGACATCCGCAGCATGAGCTTCGGCCCCCGGCCTGCGGCGGATTCTCCGCAGGCCGGGGGCCGATCTTTGTCTTGCGATGTTCTTGTTTCTTATCTCGCGATTTCCGCCATCGCCGCTCGCAGCGTCGGATAACGGAACTCGAAGCCTTCCTGCAGCAGGCGTTCGGGCTGTACCCAGCGGCTCTTGAGAATCAGCTCCGTTTCGGTGCGGATCGCGACGGCTCCGAGCTCCAGCATCCACGCGGGAGCGGGCAGCCCGAAGCGGCGTCCGTAAGCCTGTCGCATGATCTCCATCTGTTCCTTGTTCGTGACCTGCTCGGGGGCCGAAACATTGAACGCGCCCGACAGATCGCGGCGCTCCGCGAGAAAGTCCACGATGCGAAGCAGATCCTCCAGATGGATCCAACTGAAACGCTGGCTTCCGGGTCCCTGCGGCCCGCCCAGACCGAACCGCACCAAGTTGGCGTAAGGAACCATCACGCCTCCTCCGCGTCCCAACGCGATCGCGATCCGCAGCGCGGCTTTTCGCGTTCGCGGCGTATCGGCCGCGAAAAAAGCTTCTTCCCAAGCCCGGGCCACCTCCACGGAGAAGCCGCTTCCGATCTCGCCGCCGGCTTCGGTCATCGGACGGTCGCGGGCATCGCGGTAAATGGTGGCCGTGCTCGAATTGATCCATAATTCGGGCGGATTCGCACAGGCGGCGACCGCTTCGCCGAGAATTCGGGTGGTCTCCGTGCGCGACGCGAGAATCTCTCGGCGGTTTCGTTCGTTGTAGCGGCAGTTCACGGACCGGCCCGCCAGATTGACGAGCATCTCGGCGCCGTTCAGCGCTTCGACGATGGCTGTAGGGTCGTCCCAAGATATGTGGCCGGGCCGTCTCGAGATCATGCGCACGTCACAGCCTTCGGCTGTATATCGTTCTTGCAGGGCGCTGCCGATAAATCCGGTCGCGCCGGCCAGCACGATTTTTCTTTTTCCTTTTGCGGTGCTCGCAAGGCTGGTTGTATTTCCCATCATTTCCCTCCCTCGGAAATACGCGTCAAGCTTTCGGCATAATAAACCGGCGTATTGCCTTTTTCTTGTCTGCCATACAAATTTGTACCCATGTTCCCTTCAATTCGCCTGCCGAGTTGACGATAAATCGAAAAGGGCGAAAGCTGCACTTTGGAGCGGATATTGCAAAAACGGATCGAAAACAAGCTGAAGGAGAATCGGAATGAATGAACATCCTCTGAACGGAGGGGGTACCCTCGCGACGGATATCGGCAACGAATGGAACATTTTATTGGTCGGAGGAAGCGGCGAAGAATTCGCGCTGCTGTCCCGTCTGCTCGCGGGGTTCGTTTTCGAAGAGAGGCCCGTACACTTGATCCACGCCGCCGACTCCCAAGAAGCATATTTGCTGTTGGAAGAAGAACAAGACATCGCGTCCGTGATGATCGAGTTGGATGCCTCGCAAGATCGCGCGCCGCTCGAACTGATCCGATATATCCGGTCGACGCTGCTGAACGCCTCCGTTCGGATCGTCGTCGTGGCCGATCCCGTATGGGCGGACGCCGAAGAAGAGATCATGTTCCGCTACGACATCAACGCGTTTCGGCTCAAAGGCGAATTGGACGCCGGAGTCGGTCGCTTGAAAGCGGCCTTCGTTGGAGCGCTGCGCGCTTATCGGGAATTCAAGAAGACCGAAGACGAGAAGAAGAGTCTGGAATATGTCGCTTTGTCTTCTTCGTTGGTGTTGAACTCCGGTTCGTTGGAAGGTCTGGCGCACGACGTGCTGCGGCATCTGGCCTCCATCCTGAATACGAAACATTCTTTCGGAGGATTGATTCTTCAGAAGAACCAACGCAGATGGCGCAAGTTGGCGGCGACGGGCAAATTCGCCGAACTCGATACGTATGCGCTCCCGGGAGACGTCGACAACCTGCTGTCGCTGCTGCGCACGTTCAATCGGCAGTCTTTGACGTTCGAAGGTTTTCATTTTCATTCGCCGAGCGCGGTCGGAACGGAACGCCTGATCTTTATCGACGGCAGCCGAACGCCCAGCGATTGGGAATATTATCTGGCCGAATCGTACTGCGCGAATACGGATGCCGTGTTCGAGAACCTCGAATTGCGTCACGAGATCGAGAGCACGCAAAAAGAAATCATCTACACGCTCGGCGAGATCGCGGAGACCCGTTCGCAAGAAACGGGCTTCCACGTCAAACGGGTGGCGGAATATACGAAACTGCTCGCGCTCAAGTACGGGCTGCCGGAAGAAGAAGCGAATCTGCTGGCTCTGGCGAGCCCGATGCACGATATCGGCAAGGTCGGCATCAGCGATTCGATCCTGAATAAGCCCGGCAAGCTCACGGAAGAAGAATATGCGACCATGCAGGGTCATGCGCTGTCGGGGTACGAGATGCTCAAGCATTCGAGCCGTCCGATTCTCAAGACGGCGGCGATCATCGCGCTGCAGCATCACGAGAAATACGACGGCGGCGGTTATCCGAACGGCCTCAAAGGCAACGATATTCATCTGTACGGTCGGATTACGGCGATCGCGGACGTGTTCGACGCGCTGGCGAGCGATCGGGTCTACAAAAAGGCTTGGCCGCTCAGCGATATCGTCGAACTGTTCCGCCGGGAACGGGGACGGCATTTCGATCCCGTGCTCACCGATCTGTTCCTCAAACATCTGCACGAGTTTCTGGAGATCCGTTCGCACTACGCGGACGAGAAAGTGTTTTAGTTAAGTGGATCGACGGCAGTATCGTCGATCCGCGTACCCGAAAGCGGATCGACTTTAATCAAAGGTTTACGTTTATCGGAAACACGCACGGTTCAAGCTGGTTTTTGATGAACGTAAACCTTACCTTACCGTCGATCCGCGTTTTCGCGAGTCGGGAGGCGCCGCCTCTTGTATTCATGCCTAAAATTTGGGACAATGAAGGACGAATGCTCGGCTGTGCGGCTTATGGCCGTAGAGCCGAATTTTACGTACCGGAAAAAGGCGAAGGTCGCCGCGATTCCGGGTTGAAAAGAGGGTAACGCAACATGAATAGCAAACCGTCCATTTACGGACTGACCTTAGACGCGCTGTCCGATTGGCTCACGGAGAACGGCGAGAAGAAATCCCGGGCCGCTCATATCTGGGAAGCTTTGTACAAAGCGAGAGTCAGCGACTTTTCGCAGATGGCGGCCGTCAACGCGGCTTGTCTGAGCTTGCTCCAAGAACGTTTCTCGCTCAAGACGATGACCGAGTTCGTGAAGCAGGAAGCTTCCGACGGCACGGTCAAATTTCTGCTGCAGCTGCATGACGGAAGCCTGATCGAAACGGTGCTGATGCGCAAAAAGTACGGCTTGTCCGTCTGCGTCACCACGCAGGTCGGCTGCAATATCGGATGCAGCTTCTGCGCGAGCGGCCTGATCAAGAAAAGCCGAGATCTGACCGCCGGCGAGATCGTCGAACAGATCATGACCGTGCAGCATTATCTCGACGCGGCGGGACAAGGCGAGAAAGTGACCAATATCGTCGTGATGGGCATCGGCGAACCGTTCGACAATTTCGAGCACCTGATCAACTTCCTCGAAGTGGTCAAAGACCGCAAAGGCCTGGCGATCGCCGCCAAGCGAATCACCGTTTCGACGAGCGGCATTCCGGACAAGATCCGCGCTTTCGCCGATCTCGGGACGCAGACGCATCTGGCAATCTCGCTGCATGCGCCGAACAACGATCTGCGCACGCGCATCATGATGATCAACCGGGCGTTCCCGCTGGAGAAATTGATGGACGCCGTGCGGTATTACCTCGAAACGACCGGACGCCGGATCATGTTCGAGTATATCCTCCTCAGCGAAGTGAACGACGGCCTCGAGACCGCGGCGGAGTTGGCGGATCTGCTCGACGAGTTCAAAGATTTGGCGAGCATCAATCTGATTCCTTACAATCCGGTCGACGAGCACAGCCAATACCAACGCAGCACGCCGGAAGCGATCAACGGTTTCTACGACGTGCTGAAAAAACGCGGCATCAACGCGACCGTCCGCATGGAACACGGCACCGACATCGACGCGGCCTGCGGCCAGCTTCGCAGCAAGCAGATGAAGAAAGACCGCACGGCTTAAGGCGATCGATTCGGCGAGTCCGTGAATATCGGACGTCGCATTACTCGCAACTTGCGAATAATTCTTTTGTGCATTCAGTTCGGAAGCGAAAGGAGCAGCACGCATGATCCGCAAAGCTTCGGTAATGAAGGTCTACAAAGAACATCACGAAGAATACCGCAGACGCCACGACGAACTCTGGCCCGAGATGGAACAGATGCTGCGCGAGCACGGCATGATCGAATACTCGATTTTTCTCGACCCGGCCACGGACAATCTATTCGCTTATCTGGTCGTCACGGACGAAGAATTATGGGCGCGTTCGGCGGATACGGAAGTCTGCCGCAGATGGTGGGCGTATATGAAAGACATCATGGAGACGAACGCGGACGACAGCCCGGTCGCGCATGAATTGACGGAAGTGTTTCGGTTGGGATGAGAAACAAACGGATAAAGGCCTCTTGCCCTTACGGGCAGAGGCCTTTTTGTTTGTCGAAGCTTTTCGTCGCCATCCGGCTTTAATGAATGCCTCGCATCGCCCGGCGGATGATCGGAGCCAGCAAGAACAGCACGACGGCCAGAACCAGAGAAGCTCCGCCGATGATGCCGAAGTACAGCGTTTCGTTCGCTTCCGAATAAAGCGGGCTGATCAAAGCGTTGATCGCCTGAGCGGCCGCGGGAGCGAGAAACCAGAGACTCATGGCCTGCGCGGAAAAAGCCGCCGGAGCCAGCTTGGTTGTCGTCGAAAGTCCGACAGGCGAGAGGCACAGTTCGCCGAGCACGACGACGAAATAACTGAGCACCAGCCACAGCGGACTGACCAGCCCGCCGCCGCCGAACTGCCCCGGAATCAAGATGACGAGGAACGACAAGCCGGCGAACAGCAGCCCGAGCGAGAATTTGACCGGAACGCTGGGCTGGCGGTCGCCGAGACGCGTCCAGATCCAAGCGAAGATCGGCGCAAGCACGATGATGAACAGCGGATTCGCGGATTGGAACCAAGAAGGTTCGATACGAATGCCCATAAAGTCGAGCTGCGTGCGCTTGTCGGCATAGACGCCCAGAATGGTCGCGCCTTGTTCTTGAATCGACCAGAACATCACCGCCGCGACGAACAGCGGAATATAAGCCAACAGCCGGGAACGTTCGATCTCCGTCGTTTTGCCGCTTCTGTACATGACGGTGAAGTAAGCGATCGGAATCAGCACGCCGAGCACGCCGATCGCGATCGTGAACGAGCGGATCGTCAGCCACCCGAGCAGGGAAGAACCGACGACGATCGCCGCCAGAACCAGCGCGCCGATGCCGAGCCGGGTCAGCACGCGTCCGCGTTCTTCGCGCGTGAGCGGATTCGGCACGGCGGCTCCGGCCAGACCCAGATACGTTTTGCGGGTGAACAAGAAGACCAGCAGTCCGGCTAACATTCCGACCGCCGCCAGCGAGAAGCCGAGGTGATAATCGACTTTTTGCCCGACGCTGCCGACGATCAGCGGAGCGATGAACGCGCCCGAGTTGATGCCCATATAGAAGATGCTGAAGCCGGCGTCGCGCCGGTTATCGTTTTCCGCGTACATCTCGCCGACCACGCTGGAGACGTTCGGTTTCAGCATGCCGGTCCCGATGATGATCAGTCCCATCGAGAGGAACAAGGTCGTCGCGCCGCCCGGAAAAGCCAACGCGACATGCCCGAGCATGATCAGGACGCCGCCGTAGAATAACGATTTGCTTTTGCCCAGTACGCGGTCCGCCAGCCAGCCGCCGATAATGGTCGACATGTAGACCAGCGAGCCGTATACCGACATGATGGCGACGGCGGTCGCTTCGGAGAAGCCGAGACCTCCGTTCACCGTCTGGTCGTAGATATAATACAGCAGCAGCGCCCGCATCCCGTAATAAGAAAAGCGTTCCCAAAATTCCGTGAAGAACAGGGTCAGCAGCCCTTTCGGATGACCGAAAAAGCCTGTCTGCGGCACGCTGTCCACAATGTCTTGCTTATTGATTTCCGCGTGATTTCCCGAATTGCCTTTCATTCGCATCCCTCCGCGTTTTCAGCCTGCTTTATTCCTTAAATAAACCGCCGTCGACGATCCAACCAAGATTTCGGGAAAGCGGCGGAAAATTTTCGGCCTTTTGACATTTTGCGAACGATTCGGCCGAATGCGTTTTCGTTTTCGACAGTTGTTTGTTCGAAGCACAAATCTGTTGCTCTGCCGCGGTAAATCGTTTACGATCTTAGAATGGCTGCCGTTCGCGGCGCGCCTTACACAGACAACACGAAAGAAACCGGGGGAACGATATGGGCAATACTCAAATTTGGATTTCGCTTGCGATCTATCTGGCAGGCATGCTTCTGATCGGCTGGTTCGCTTACAAACGGACGTCCGGCTTATCGGATTACGTATTGGGAGGACGCAGCTTGGGTCCGGCGGTCACCGCGCTCAGCGCGGGAGCGGCCGACATGAGCGGCTGGCTGCTGATGGGCCTGCCCGGCGCGATGTACGTGCAGGGGCTCAGCGCGGGCTGGATCGCCGTCGGCCTGACCATCGGCGCTTACGCGAACTGGCTCTATGTCGCGCCGCGCCTGCGGACGTACACCGAGGAAGCCGGAGACTCGATGACGATTCCGTCTTATCTGGAGAACCGTTTCGGCGACGGGACGCGGATCGTGCGTCTCGTCTCGGCATTGGTCATCATCGTCTTTTTCACGTTCTATATCTCGTCCGGCATGGTCTCGGGCGGCGTTCTGTTCCAATCGAGCTTCGGGTTGGATTATCATACGGGCCTTTGGATCGTCGCGGGCGTCACGATCGCTTATACGCTGTTCGGCGGGTTCTTGGCCGTAAGCTGGACGGACTTCGTGCAGGGCTTGATCATGTTTCTGGCGCTCGTGATGGTTCCGATCGTGACGTTGAGCCACAGCGGCGGGTTCGGCGGCGCGTTCAGCGAGATCCGCTCGATCGATCCGGCGATGCTCGATCCGCTCAAAGGCGTCAGCACGCTCGGCATCGTCTCGCTGCTCGCGTGGGGCCTCGGTTATTTCGGCCAGCCGCATATCATCGTGCGTTTCATGGCGATCTCTTCGGTCAAAGAAATCAAAAGCGCCCGCCGGATCGGCATGGGTTGGATGATCTTCTCCGTCTGCGGCGCCATGCTGACCGGATTGATCGGAGCGGCTTACTTCTCGCGCCACGGCCTGAAGCTGGACGATCCGGAGACGGTCTTCATTCAACTGTCGCATATCCTGTTCCATCCGCTGATCACCGGCTTCCTGCTGGCCGCGCTGCTCGCTGCCGTCATGAGCACGATCTCGTCGCAGCTGCTCGTCACGGCCAGTTCTTTGACGGAAGACTTGTACCGCATCCTGCTGCGCCGCGGCGCATCCGATCGCGAATTGAGCTTCGTCAGCCGTTTGGCGGTATTGGTCGTGTCGGTCGCCGCGTTGGCGTTGTCGTACACGAAAAACGATACGATCCTGACGCTGGTCGCCTACGCTTGGGCCGGGTTCGGCGCTTCGTTCGGACCGGTCATCCTGCTCAGCTTGTATTGGAAAAAGATGAACCGTTGGGGCGCGCTTGCCGGCATGGCCGTCGGCGCCGTTACGGTTATCGTATGGGCGAACGTTCCGGCGCTGAAGGATACGCTCTACGAGATCGTGCCGGGCTTCGCGGCGAACCTGATCGCGATCTTCCTCGTCAGCACGCTGACGGGCGGTCCTCGGGCGAACGGAGCGAACCTTACGGAGAAATAACAGGCGGGGTACCCGCCCGCGGCGGATTCCGGATCGCAGTCGTCCGGAGCCGCGCTGCTCGGCAGCAAAGAACCCTCGATCGTCCGCATGTCGGCGATCGAGGCCTCTTTGCTGCCTTTTTTGCTTGAAGAAGCCGCTTATAGGATCTGAACGATCCGCCGAATCGATGGATATTTGTCGAAAACGGTTGCCGGAATATTGCCTTCATTATTGAGAAATCGTATGCTGAATGGGAATATCGGGAAGAGCAAGAAGGTCCGCGCAACGATTCGCCCATAAGCGCGTATAGAAAAGGCGTAAGTCGAACCTAATCGAAGCTTTTCGATCAATCAGGGAGGGGAATGACGAATGGAACAAGGCATCGGAGTCGTATTGTTCGAAAAAATGGTCGGCGGAGAGCTGAGACAGCTCGAAGAACGCTCATGGAGCATGAATATGGTCGCCGCGCTGGAGCACGCCAACTATCTGGTCGTGCAGGGACGCGAGTTCGAAGCGGTCGAAGGACGTTTGAACGTCGACACCGGCAAATTGGAACTGCTGCTCGTGCCGATGCACGGCTGACGTTCGGCGAACGACCGATAGACGTTTCGTTTGGATAAGGGAGGGACAGAACGTTGGATCATACAGGCAAGGAAAATAACAAGCCGATTCCCGAAGAGCCGGAGCGTTACAGCTTGGCTTCCGAGACATCGGCAGAAGCGGCCGGGAGTTCGTCCGACGAAGGCGCGGTCCGTGCCGATGGGGGCAAGAAGACTTACGACGAAACGCTCCGCGGAGCGGGCGGTTCGTCGAACGAGACAGGGATCAGCCGTCCGGTCAAAGTGTTGTCCACCTCGTTGGGCCTTGCGCTGATCGCGCATGCGGCGATCGCGCCGGTCGGTTCGGCGTCGGCTTCGAGCGGCAGCGCCGAGCCGAAGCTGGTGGAATGGTCGAGCGACGAAGTGAAACAGTATTACGACCCTTCGGTCGACTGGAGCCTGCCGATCGACGAGCAGAAGCTTCAGGAACAGGAACAGACGACGGCGCCGACGGACGGATCCGGCGGAACGACGGTCGTCAACAATTATTACGGCGGTTACGGTTCGAGCTTCGGCTGGGACGACATGCTGCTCTACCACTTCTTGTTCAATAATGCCGGCGTATATTCGTCGCGCGGTTGGTACGACGACCGCCGCGGCTATTATGCGGGTTCCAGCCGTCCGTACACGCCGCGCACGTACAGCTCGGGCAGCTTCCAGAACCGCGAAGTCTCCGGTTCCACGGTGCGTCCGAAGACGTCCAATTCGACCGGCAAGATCACCCGGCGTTCCACGTCGAGCGGTTCCGGCGGCGTCGGAGGCAAATCGAGCGGACTCGGTTCTTCCGGTTCCAAGTCGGGCTCGAAATCGAAATCCGGCGGATTCTTCGGCGGATGAGCGGCCTGTTCAGAATCGCCGGAACGCCGTCGCCGGATCGCGAAGCGCTGACGGAAGAACTTCGGGAAATGGGATTCGCTTGGGCGGATTACGAAGACGAACAGTATTGGATCGATCAGGCGGCCGTCATGAACGAGAACGCGTACGCAGAGGTGGAAGAAGCTTCGCGCCGGTTGTGGAACGTGTTCGACAAAGCCGTGCGTTACGTGCATCGCCGCCGCGACCTCTACGAGCTGATCGGCATCCCGTCCGTGTTGTGGAATATGCTCGATCAAGCGCCCGTAGCCGACGAACCGAAGATCAGCCGCTATGCGCGCTTCGACTTTGCCGTCTCGGAAGACCCCGAGCGTCCCGGCGAAGCGAGCGTCAAACTGCTGGAATTGAACGCGGACACGCCGACCGGCTACGTCGAATCTTCGATCGCCACGCCGTGGATGTGCAAGCGGCTCGGCATCCGAAGCATGAACGATTCCATGCCCGGACAGGTGCGCGCGGCTTGGGAAGCGGAGAAGCCGGATACGGCCGCCTGCATCGCGTACGGCGAGCATGAAGAGGACTCCGGCACCATCGAAGCGTTGGTTCGGCACAGCGGACGCGAGATGCGTCTGGTCGATTGCCTGGAACTCACGATCGAAGACGGGTTGGTCAAAGACGGACAAGGCGAACCGATCGGGCGCATGTTCGCTTTGTATCCCAAAGAATGGATGTCGGTCGACGACGGGGGCGAAGCGCTGGCCTACGCGGTCGAGAGCGGACAGCTTAAGCTGTTCAATCATCCCCACGCCATTCTGCTGCAATCCAAAGGCATGATGGCCGTCGTCTGGGGACTGCACGAACTGGGCATGCTGTACGACGAAGAAGAACGGGACGCGATCGCCCGGTACATGCTGCCTACATACAACAAACCGATCTTCTCCGGCGACTACGTCTCCAAGTCGATGTTCGGCCGCGAAGGCGGTTCCGTGCGCATGTACGGGCAGGGCGGAGAGTTGGAGCTGGAAGACGAAGAAGGCTACGACACGAGCGGACTGTTTCCGGTCGTGTATCAGAAAAGGGCGGATCTGACGCGCGTGACGACCGCCGAAGGCGAGCTGCATCTGCTTGTCGGCATGTTCGTCATCGACGGCGTTCCGTGCGGCATGCTGGGCCGCGCCGGCGGACTGATCACCGGCAATGCCAGCCATTTTATCGCGTTGGGAGTGGAATGAACATGCGGCGAACGAAGGAACAGCGCCGGCGAACAGCCGGAAGCGCCCGCCTGCTGGCGATGCTTCCCCTGCTCGTGTTGGCGCTCGTGCTCGGTGCCTGCTCGAAAAGTTCCGTGCTCAGTACGAACGCGGACGACGGACCGGGAACGAATACGGTGCCGTGGGATTATCGGATTCAGGAAGGAACGGTCGGCGATCTGGTCGGCAGCGACATGACGGTTCTGCCGGATAACGAACTGCTGCCGAACGACGGGAATTATGCCACGGGCCAGAAGATCTGGACGCTGCAAAATATGAGCGCCACGCTGACGACCGACGATAACGGGCGCAACGACGTGCAGCTCTCGAGTTGGACGACGCTCAAGTCTTATCCGGACGAGAACGCCGCGAAGACCGATCTGGAGAATCTCAAAGTCTCCGTGACGACGGATGTCGACGTGGTCGGCGTCTACAAGACGGAATATCAAGGGAAAACGCGTAACTTCGCGGTCGTCGAACTGCCTTCGGGCAACCGGATCAAACAGCCGGTGGACGACGCGCGTTACGGCAAACTGAAAGACGCCAAGACGACCTCCGTAGTACTGGAAGAAGTGCATGATTTCGAGGATTACGATCTGGCATATGCGAAATTTCGGGGGTGGGCCAAATGATGGCGGAATTGGGATTCGATTGGACAACGTTATTCAACATCGTGATAAGCTTGGTCGCGATCATCGTGCTGCAAATCGTGGGCATGCTGATATTCTTCATCAAGACGCCGTTCAACGACATGGAAGAGTTGAGAAAAGGCAACGTGGCCGTCGGCCTCGCGCTCGGCGGCAAATTTATCGCGACCGGCATCATTCTGGGCATCTCCGCTTACACGAACACGTCGATCTGGTTCATGGCGATCTGGTTCTTGATCGGGCAGGTCTGCCTGGTCATCGTGTATCTGGTATTCGAGCTCGTGACGCCGAAGTTCAAGATCGCGGAGCAGTTGGAAAAAGGCAATGTGGCCGTGGGCCTGCTGCTGTGCGCGGTCTTTATCGGCACGGCGATCTCCATCAGCAGCCTGATCATCTAAAAGCGTGAAAAAGCCGCGTTCGCCGTAACCAGCGAACGCGGCTCTTGCCTTCTTTTCGGGAGAATCGCACGGAACAGGGACGGAGCCGCGGATCTTGCGCGGCTGAGGCTGCCGGGCGCGAACGGTGCCGCAAAAGCTTTTAGACGCCGCCGCCGCGAATTACCCGTACGTCGGCCGGCGGGATGTCTTCGCCTTCGTAGAGCATAAAGCGTCCGTCCATCCACTCGATACGAAGCAGCTTCATGTCGTCGGACTGGTACTGCCAGACCGATTGGTCGCCGCCCTGCATGAACGGCGTTTTGCCTACGGTTACGATATGGCCGTTGTACTGCTCTTCGAGATGGTAGACCGTGTCGTCGAGCTCCATGACGGTCGGCACTTCTTGAAGCGAATCGAGCCGGCCGTCGATCGGGCGGTAGAGCGAGTACTTGTTTTCTTCGCGTTCTTCGATGACCAGATACGAGAGGTTCGCGCCGTCGCGCAGCGTCAAGACGACGGTAGAACGGCGGGCGTTCTTGGTGCGGCCGGTTACCTCGTAGGTGACGAGCGAGACTTCGCAGATGTCGCCCGGGCCGATGTCGAGAATGCCGCGTTCTTGCAGCGGAGCTTCCGGCTTGGCGAAGATGTTGCGGATGCGTTTGAACATGGACATAAGGATCTGACCTCCAAATGGGAATGATTCCGAAGCGGCTCGGTTCTTGCCGTATCGGCGGGTTGCGCATCGTTTCGCGCGATGACGCAGTAGTAAGATGTACGCGATCGCGGTCCGCCGCGTTGCGAAATCGTCCGCACGGATCGGTCCGGGCGCGTTGGTCGGGAAAGGTCGGTCTCGGCTTGCAGTCGTTCTCACGGATCTATCGTAGACGATTATTCGGCCAAATCCAAGCGAGAAACGGAGGGAGCGAAGCTTTGCACTTTTTTATCCGCTTGTCGACCAGATTGATGCACCTGCGAAAAACGACGATAGGCCTGATCATTTTGGCTTTCGTGCTGCTCAGCGCGACGACCGCGTACCTGATCGAGCCTTCGACTTTCGCGAACTGGTTCAATGCTTTTTATTGGGTACTGACCACGATGGCGACGGTCGGTTACGGCGATTATTTCGCGACGTCGCCCGCGGGCAAAGCGTTTACGATTTTTCTGTACATATTCGGAATCGGGCTGCTCAGCTTGGTGATCGGCAAAGTGATCGATTCGATCGCCGAAGTGCAGCGCAGGAGAGGAGCGGGAATGTTGACGTTTGAAGGAGAAGGCCATGTCGTGATCGTGAATTGGGGGCAGAAAGCGCGCACGGCGATCGAAGAGATTCTGGAAAATGCGCCGAAGACGCCGATCGTGCTGATCGACGAGACGAACCGGCATCCGCTGGAACATCTGGAACAGGTTCATTTTGTCAGCGGCGATCCGGCATCGGATTCGATTCTCCGAAAAGCGAGCATCTCGACCTGTCGCGCCGCGATCGTCTTCGCGGACGAACGGATTCAAGAATCGGCGCTCGTCGACGGCAAATCGCTGCTCGTCGTCTCCAGCATCGAGCGCCTCGCGCCGCAGGTTCATACGACCGTCGAGATCACGATGGAGAACCACGTCCAGAATTTCCGTCACGCGCAGGTGAACGAATTCATCTTGTCGCACGACGCGATCTCGCGCCTCGCGGTTCGGGCGGCGCTGCACGAAGGCAGTTCGGACGTGATCAGCCAACTGCTCAACCGGACGAACGGGAGCGACGTCTACGAAGTGGCCGTCGACCGTTCGTGGAAGACTTACGGCGAAGCGTTCCAAGCGCTGCTGACGCAAGGAGCGACGTTGATCGCCGATCGGGAAGATCTCGGCATCAACCGCAAGCTGGACATGCCGATTCCGGCAGAAGCCCGGCTGTACGTGGTCGCGGATGCGGAGACGCAGCGGCGGATCGCTGCGGGCCGAACCGCGAAATAACGGGCCGCGCCGGCCGAAGCTTGAACAAGCGGCCGTTTTGCGGCTATACTGGGTACGAATCCATACGGAAAGGGGAAAAGGACGTTGGAAATGTCGACTGTTCGCGCAAGCCGATAAGCTTACAACGGGAGAAGTCTGTCCTTTTTTAAGCGTATCGAGCGAGGCACAGTCGCAGCCGGCGCCTTTTCCGTTTTCATTCGGCAGAGGGCGAGTCGTATCGTCCTCTTTTTGTTTTGCGCTTCAGGAATATCGGAAAAGCCCGGCGGGCCGTGCCTCGAATCATAAGGGCCGAGCGCCCGTCTGGGAGAGATGAACGATGAGAGAAAATAACGAGCAGCCCAAGCAAACGCAAGACTCGATCATGCCGGACCGTTCGCGGCCGGAACCGGCCAACGTATTCGAGCATTGGTCCAGAGGATATAGGCTGCAAGATCAGGTGCGCAATCCCAATATTCAAGTCGGAGCATACACGTATTATTCCGGTTATTATCACGCCCGGCATTTCGAAGACTTCTGCGTTCGCTATCTGTCGCCGGAAGACGACGCGAGAGACAAGCTGATCATCGGGCGATTCTGCTCGATCGGTTCGGGCGCGTCGTTCATCATGTGCGGCAATCAAGGTCATCGAAGCGATTGGGTGACGACGTATCCGTTCTTCTATACGCCGGATCTGAGCGAAGGCGCGGCGGACGGATTCCTGCCCAAAGGCGATACGGTCGTAGGCAGCGACGTCTGGATCGGCAGCGAAGCGATGATCATGCCCGGCGTATCGATCGGTCACGGCGCGGTCATCGCGTCGCGCGCCGTCGTGACGAGAAACGTCGAGCCGTACGCGATCGTCGGCGGCAATCCGGCCAAGCCGATCCGCCGGCGGTTCGCCGACGAAGAGATCGCGCTGCTGCTCGAAACGCGCTGGTGGGAGCTGGAGATCGAAGACGTCAAGACGCTGATTCCTCTGCTGTCGAGCGGCAGGGTGCGGGAGTTGGCGGAGGCAGTATCGCGGCTGCGGGGATGATTTTGTCTGCCGACTAACGAGCAAAGCCCGGTCTTCCGCGTAATGCGAAAGACCGGGCTTTGCGTTTCGATAGGCAGATGCAGGCGCGGCAGGCGTGTTCGTCCTTATTCGCCGAAACCTTCGACGACCAGCTTGCCGATCATGCGGCCGCTCTCGAGCTTGCGATGCGCTTCGCGCATGTTCGCCGCGTTGAACGGGGAGAGCCGCTCGGCCAGCGTCGTCGACACTTTGCCGCTTTCGACAAGATCGGCGATCGCGTTCAGCAGCTCGTGTTGGGCGATCATGTCCGGCGTCTCGAACATGGCGCGGGTGAACATGAACTCCCAGACGAACGTGCCGCTTTTGTCTTTGAGCTTCGTCAGTTCGACGGGTTCTTCCGTCTCGACGATCGAACAGATCGCACCCTGCGGAGCGAGCGCGTTCGCCATATTGTCCCAGTGTTTGTCCGTGCTGTTCAAGCACAGGATATAATCCGGCGCGTTCAGGCCGAGATTTTCGATCTGCGAAGCGAAATCGTCGTAATGATCGACGATATGATGCGCGCCGCGCGCCAACGCCCAGTCGGCGGATTCCCGGCGCGAAGCGGTGCCGATGACGGTCAGGCCGGCCAGATCGGCGAGTTGGGTCGCGATCGAGCCGACGCCGCCGGCGGCGCCGATGATCAGGATGGTCTTGCCGGCGTTCTCTGCCGGCTCCGTCGCGATTCGGAGGCGATCATGCAGCGCCTCCCAAGCGGTGATCGCGGTCAGCGGCAGGGCGGCGGCTTCCGCCCAATCGAGCTTCTTCGGCTTGCGGCCGACGATGCGTTCGTCGACGAGCTGGAATTCGGCATTGCTGCCGGAACGCTTGATGCTGCCGGCGTAATAGACTTCGTCGCCCGGCTCGAACAGCGTGACGCCGTCGCCGACGGCTTCGACGACGCCGGCGGCATCCCAGCCGATGACGCGCGGCTGAGCTTCCGTGCGCGCTTTGGGCGCGCGGATCTTCACGTCGACGGGGTTGACGGAGACGGCTTTGACGCGGACCAGCAGGTCGCGTCCCTGCGGCGAAGGCGTCGGCAGTTCGACGTCGATCAAGCTGTCTTCGCGTTCGATCGGCAGGTATTCGGTAAGAGCTACGGCTTTCATGGTTTGCGGATGAGTCATGTTGCATTCCTCCCGTTTCAAGGTATACTCGGATTGTAGAAGAATAGTGTTCTTTTTGTAAGTACGCACATTCGTGTGTTATAGAAACACTAGTGATAGATAGTCACATGAATGTGATATAGATACGTTTTGGCATGTATGATATATAAATCGGTGCATACGGTATGCAAATCGGCGTGCGCGGCATACAAAAACCCGAGACGTACGCTTGAAGTTCAAGCGGTCTCGGGTTGCGGAAAGCTTAAATCGCGTAGAGATCAGGTCGTTTGCGGAAGAGACGCCGCCCAGACTTCGATCTCGATCTTGATGTCCGGCAGGCCCAATTCGTTGAGATAGCCGACCGTCATCGCCGGATATTCGCCGCCGACGAGTTTGTCCCATTCGGCGTACAAGAAGTCCCAATCGATCGGCTGCGTCGCCCAGATATTGACTTTGACGATATCGGAGCCGCTCAAGCTTTCGGCTTGCAGCACGCTTCGGATATTGGCGAACGCGTTGGAGACCTGCTCGTTGAACGCGGAGGGCAGATTGCCGCCGGCGTCCGTGCCGATCTGACCCGAAGTGACGAACAAGTCGGCGTCTTTCGGGATGCGGGTGATGTGCGTGTAACGCCCTACGGGAGCGGGCGCGGAAGCAGGGTTGCGGCGCGTGATTTTTTCGGTCATGTGGATTCCTCTCATTCTGCGGCGCAAAGGCCGGGATTTTCTGCTGAATGCCGCCAAAAGGCCGTGAAGGCAGACTTCGCCGATTCACGGCCGTTTTAGAAGAAAACGGCCGTGGAGTATCCGTATCCGGACGCAAGAAAATCGAGCATTCTTTTCTTCATGAGGCGGATCTCCTTTCCCGAGAATGATCGGTGTGCTGCTTCCAGTATACCGGATATAAACGAACGAAATCAAAAAAGAACCGAGGAGGAATAACGATGAGAGACCGCAAAAGCGGATACGGAGAATGCCCGGAAGGCGAAGGCTGCCCGGTCGAGTTTACGTTGGACGTGATCGGAGGCAAATGGAAAGGCATGCTGCTCTACCATATGATCGAAGGGCCGAAACGGTTCAACGAATTCCGCCGCATCTGTCCGACGATCACGCAGCGGATGCTGACGCTTCAGCTGCGCGAATTGGAGAAAGACGGCATCGTGCACCGCGAGGTCTATCAGCAGGTGCCGCCCAAAGTCGAATATTCGCTGACCGAGTTCGGCCGCACGCTGGAGCCGATCGTCCAGAGCATGAGAGCTTGGGGCGAGAAGTACGGCGGCCGCCAAGCGGGCACGTGCGAAGCTGCCGGATCGAACGGAACCATGGAAAAGGGCCAAGCGGTGGAGGCAGAAGCGGCCGAAGCGGCAAAATAAATCGGGGAATCCGGTAGGCCGGAAAGCTGGCGGATCGCGAATTCGCGTCCGGCCAGTGTCCGTTTACGGGAAGTCGGAAGCCGAGAGGGCGGATTGCCGAAGAGTCGAGCAGGCAGCGGCCGGGGAATCGAAGCTTTCGGGCGGGCTGTTCGGTTTCCGGCCGTTGTCGACGCGGAAATCGAGGGCGAAGCGAAATATGCTGCGAAAATCCATCATTTCGGTCGAAAAAGGGGCATCGAAGGTTACTTTGTTGCAGAAATCCATCATTTTGCGGACCAGGATTGGATTCGCGGGAGAAAATCGGGAAAATGATGGATATTCGCAACAATTCGGTGCTCAATCCGCGAAATCTTGAATAATGCTGGATTTTTGCAACATTTCGATCGGCGATAGGGGTCGGTCGCGCGAGAATCGATTAATCAAAGCCGAAGAATAAGAACGAGAGAATGAAAGTCGGCGTAAGGAAGCCGGTAAACCAAATCGACAACGGCTCGGGAATTTGACGCCGCGCCGCAAAAATCGAAAGAGCCGCGAACGCCGAAAAGCCGCTTGCATCAAGCGGCTTTTCGGCGTTTATTCCGTTTTCGGCGGACGGTCTTCGTCCGGCGGAAACCAGACCGTCCGCAGGTCGATCCAACCCTGCGCGCCGAAGCGAAGGCCGCGCACGCGCGGCAGATAAGTGGTTTGCAGCGGCGTCTCGTACAGGACGTGAAGCTGATGCTCCGCGATCAGCCGGGCTTCGAGACCGTCGAGTTCGCGCGCGCGGCCGCGAGGCGTCTCTTCGTCCGCGGCCCGGCGCAGCGCGCGCCGGACGAACAACCTCGTCTTCGAGTCGGAATGCTCCGACATCGTCAGATAAAGGTCGAACAGCCTCAACTGCTCGTCGCGATCGCGGATCAGCGAGAAGAGCATCAGATCGTTCGCCAGCCGCGTCCGACCTTTGAAATCGCCCACCGTGACGATGCGAACCCGGCACGAATAGCCGCGCCGCTCCAGCCGCTCTTTGATCAGAGCGGCGTCTTTGCGGTACTGCGGAATCGTGAGCAGGCTGAGCGGCGGCATTTCTGCTTCGCCGCCCGCCGCGCTCCGCCCCGCCAGAGCGGCCATCACGGCCGCGCGCAGCGCCGGGTCGCGCATCGGACCGCTCTTCGTGTTGCAGGTCACGAATTTGCGGGAGAACACTTCCGCATGCGCGCGGCTCCAGATTTCGCCGCCCGCTTCTCCCGCGAGTCCGGCGCCTTCCGTCCGCGCTTCCGCCGAGCGCCCCGCGCTTCCCGTCCGCGCCTCTCCCTTAGGCTTCGCGCCTTCCGCCCGCGTCTCCGCCGAGCGCCCCGCGTCTTCCGTCGGAACTCCCGCCGCGAGTCCCGCGCCACCCGACAGCGCTTCTGCCTCGCGTCTGTCTCCTTCCGTCGGCGCTTCCGCTTCAACCTCCGCTAGCGCTCCATTCAACAACCGCCCGCCGCTTTCTCCCGCGAGCGGCTCCGCGCTTCCCGGCGGCGAATCGCCGCTTCCGTCGTCCGCCGCGCGCCGGTCCGGCCCGCCGCCGGGCCATACGTGGAACGGCGAATCGCTGTCGCCGCCGCTCCATTCGCCGCCCTGCATCCGCCACGGGATATTGACGATCTCCACGCGGTCCATATGGGCGCGGCCCAGATAATACGGGCTGAACGCTTCCAGCACGCATAGGTCGCGTCCGAATTCGGCGACGCGGAACGGTCCGGTGCCGACCGGATGCAGCCCGAATTCCGGCTCGCCGCGCCGCAGCGTTTCCTTCGGCACGATGCTCGCCCGGCTCGTGCACAGGAACGGCAGGAACAAGGCATGCGCGCGTCTCAGCCGGATCTTGACGGCCAAAGGCCCGTCCGCCGTCGCCTCCTCGATATTCCGCGCCATGAATCCGTAGAGGACGCGTTCGGGCAGTTTGCGCATCCGTTCGAACGCGTAGACGACGTCTTCGGACGTCAAGACGCGCCCGTCGTGGAACGAGACGTCTTTGCGCAGATAGAACGTCCACAGCCGGCCTTCGCCTACCGATTCCCAATGATGAGCGAGCGCGGGCAGGATATCGTCCGAGCCGTCTTCCTGCCGGACCAGTCCGTCGAACACATGCCCGACGACGAACGACTCGGCGAGCAGATTCGTGCGCAGCGGGTCCAGCGAATGAAGCTGCTGGCGGATCGGCAGCCTGAGCGTGTCGATCTGCCTGCCGGTCGACGTCTCCGAATGGTGCCCGAAATAAGCGCGCAGCGATTCCCGCAGCCGCTCCCGCATCTCCGGCGGCGGCGCGCCGCCTTCCAGCTCCCCGGCTATGCCCCGAATATCGCCGCGACCGATCGCGTCCGCGACCGATTCCGCCGCGATCTCTTCCGGCGTGACCCGGAAAGAAAGTCCCGAACGCTTGCCTCTTCCCCGACGGGAATCCCAGCGAATCCATTCCGCTTCCGCCATCTTCCCGATGACCGTCAAAGCGCTGCGATGCGTGCAGTCCAGCGTATCCGCGACTTCGGCGAGCGTGACCTGCGTCTCGCCCTCCGCGCCGTAACGCTCGTGCAGCCGCAGGAATTGCTTATGCAGTCTCATTATCGATCCTCCTTATAAAATACGAAAAAACCGAAACCAACCTTTCTATTTATCTTCTTATTTTATCATCTACAATGGAAAAAGAATACAATACGGACTTCGGGAGGATTCAAACATGAACGTATCGGCGAAAGAAAAAGACAGGAGCCGCTGGCTGCCGCTTGCGGCGGCGTTGGCTCTGGGCGGACTTCATCAACTGCTGTTTTACGGGGCGGTTCCGGGTATATCGGTACCGTTGTTTCTGCTGCTCTTATACGCCTATTTCTACACGTTCGGCCGCGAATCGATGCGACCGGCCGATCCGGCGGGACTGATGCTGACGGGAGCGGCGCTGCTGTTGGCGCTGACGTACGCGGTGTTCGACAACCCGGTCTTTTTCACGTTGAATCTGCTGGCTTTGCCCGCGCTCGTCGCTTTGCAATTCGCGTATCTCTGGAGCGACCGCAAGCGAAGCTGGCATGATCCCATGCTGATTCCCGACGCGATCGGTCACGTGCTGAGCCAGACCGTGCGGCATGTGCCGGCGATCTGGGCGCCTTTTCGCCGGAGCGGGAAATCCCCCGAATCTTCAAGCGGCAGCTCCGCGGCCAAACAGGTGTTATACGGCCTTCTGATCGCGGTGCCGGTATTGACGGTCGTCTTGATGCTGCTGTTTTCGGCGGACGGCGTACTGCGCGAGATGGCGGGACGGATTCCCGATTGGTTCGGCGAATGGTCGCTCGGAAGCGCGCCGTCTCGTCTGGTATGGGCTGTCGTCGTCGGGTTGTTTTGCCTCACGTACCTGCTCGGCTTCCTCGATCCGCGCCGTACGCCGCCCGTGCAAGGACCGGCGACGGCCGCGACGTTCGACCCGCTGTCCAAGATTCCGCCGCTGGTCACGATTACGCTCATGATCGCGCTCGATCTGGTGTACGTGCTGTTCGTCGCGCTGCAATTCTCGTATTTGTTCGGCGCTTGGCAGGGGATTCTGCCGGAATCGGCGACGTACGCGGAATATACGCACAGCGGATTCGGCGAACTGATCGGCGTGACGCTGATCAACTTCGCGCTGCTGCTGATCGGGCTGTATTCGACGGAACGCGGCGAACATGCGGTGCGGCGAACGCTCGACGCGCTGCTGTATCTGCTGGTATTCTGTTCGGCGGCCATGCTCGGTTCGGCATTTTCCCGGCTGCTGCTCTACGAAGAGGCTTACGGATATACGCGGATGCGTTTTCTGGTCCATGCGTTCATGATCTTCCTGTTCCTGCTGTCGGTTCTGTTCGCGCTCTGCATCCGGTTCCGCCGTCTGCCGCTCGGGCGCTGGATGGTCGTGCTCGGCGTCTGCGCTTATCTGGCTCTCAATTACGCCTGCATGGACCGCGTCATCGCCGTTCTGAATCTGGAACGCGACGAAACGGCTGCGGTGTCCGCGGATCTGGACTACCTGCTCAGTCTGTCGTCGGACGCGGCTCCCGTGCTGATCGAATACGCGCAAAGCGAAGGCGGGCAGCTCGACCGGATGCTGCGGGAAAAAGCGGAACAAGACGAAGGCTCCTCTGCTTGGCAGTCGTGGAATTTCTCGGATTGGCGCGCGGACCGTCTGCTGAAAAGATACGTCGAATAGAGAGGCAGACCTTCGAACGTTTTGCGAACTTCTTTTCCGATCGATCCGAATTTGCCGAAAAACCGCGAAATCTCCGGAACTCTTTTCGCCACATGTGGGTAAAAAAGAAAGAACGGCCGGATTAGGCTAGGGCGTGACTTCAAACCTCGATGGGAGCAGATTTTGCCGAATTTTCGTGTTGAACAAGGAACTTTTCTGAAGGCGTGCCGGGGCACGTCGAAGGAAAGTGACGCGGAGCAGCGCGAAAAGGCGGTAAAAGATGCACATTGGCAGGTTTGAAGACATGCCCTAAGGCGATAAGGAGGGGTTACGTGGAGTTTTATCGTGCAGATCGGGAAGAGGCGCTCAAAGAGTTAAAGTCGACGCCCGAAGGATTGGAGACGGACGAGGCCGGCAGGCGGTTGGAAGAACACGGGTATAACGAACTCAAAGAAAAAGGCAAAGAGCCGGTATGGAAGCTGATCCTCGAATCGTTCAAAGATCCGATGGTCATCGTGCTGCTGGCGGCGGCCGTCGTGCAGCTCGCGCTGGGAGAGATCGTCGAATCGATCATCATCTTCGCGGTGCTGGTCATGAACTCGGTGATCGGCGTCGTCCAGACCAAGAAAGCCGAGAACTCGCTGGACGCGCTCAAACAGATGTCCGCGCCGTCGGCCAAAGTCAAACGCGGCAGGCAGGTGCAGACGATCCCGGCGAGAGAAGTCGTGCCCGGCGATATCGTGCTGCTCGAAGCCGGCGATTACGTGCCGGCCGACGGGCGCTTGATCGAGAGCAGCTCGCTGAAGACGGACGAAGGCATGCTGACGGGCGAGTCCGAACCCGCGGAGAAACATGCGGACACGATCGGCGAAGAAGTCGGCATCGGCGACCGGCGCAACATGGCGTTCAGCGGCGCGTTGGTCGTGTACGGCCGCGCGACGATGGTCGTGACCGGAACGGGAGCGGATTCGGAGATCGGCAAGATCGCCGGGCTGCTCGAGAGCGCCGAAGCGAAGCAGACGCCGCTTCAGCGCAAGCTGGAGAGCTTCAGCAAGAAGCTGGGCGTCTTCATCCTGATCCTCTGCATCGTCATCTTCGCCGTCGAAGCGGGGCGCGAATGGTTCTCCGGAGATACGGACGACATGACGGGCGCGATCTTGAACTCGTTCATGTTCGCGGTCGCCGTGGCGGTAGCCGCGATTCCGGAGGCGCTGTCTTCGATCGTGACGATCGTGCTGGCGGTCGGCACGAACAAGATGGCGAAACGCCATGCCATCATCCGTCGTCTGCCGGCCGTCGAGACGTTAGGTTCGACCAGCGTCATCTGCACCGATAAGACGGGCACGCTGACGCAAAACAAGATGACCGTCGTCGACGATTACGTGCCGGAAGGACGCGACGGGCAGATTCCGGACGATCCCGATCAATGGACGGAATCCGAACAGTGGCTGATGCGGATCGCCGTGCTCTGCAACGATTCGCGCATCAACGAAGACGGACAGGAAATCGGCGATCCGACGGAAACGGCGCTGCTCGCTTACAGTTCGAAGAAGAACCGCAATCATGAAGAAGTACGCGGCGCTTACGAACGCGAAGCCGAGATTCCGTTCGATTCCGACCGCAAACTGATGTCGACCGTGCATACGATCGACGGACGCCGCCTGCTGCTCGTCAAAGGCGGACCGGACGTGCTGCTCGACCGCTGCACGGGGATTCGGGTCGACGATCGCGAAGAGAAATTTACCGACGAATGGCTGCGCAAGATTCAGAAGCGGAACGAAGAATTCTCGGACCGCGCGCTGCGCGTGCTTGCGTTCGGCTACAAAGAAATCCCGTCCGGCGTATCGGTGGACGAAGACGACGAGAACGAATTGGTCTTCGTCGGACTGACGGCGATGATCGATCCGCCGCGCGACGCGGTCTACGGCGCGATCGAAGAAGCGATCAGCGCGGGCATCCGTCCGGTCATGATTACGGGCGACCATAAGACGACGGCGCAGGCGATCGGCCGCGATATCGGCTTGATGGCCGAAGGCGACGAAGCGCTGACCGGCCGCGAACTGGACGCGCTCTCCGACGCGGAACTCGACAACCGTCTGGAGCATATCGCGGTGTACGCGCGCGTGTCGCCGGAGAACAAGATCCGCATCGTGCGCGCTTGGCAGAAGAAAGGCCGGATCACGGCCATGACCGGCGACGGCGTCAACGACGCGCCCGCGCTCAAGCAGGCGGATATCGGCGTGGCGATGGGCAGCGGCACGGACGTGGCGAAGAACTCCGCCGCGATGGTGCTGACGGACGACAACTTCGTCTCGATCGTCAGCGCCGTCGAAGTCGGCCGCACGGTGTTCGACAATATCAAGAAGTCGATCGCGTATCTGTTCTCGGGCAATCTCGGCGCGATCATCGCGATCTTGTTCGCGCTGGTGTTCGACTGGATCAATCCGTTTACGGCGCTCCAACTGCTGTTCATCAACCTGCTGAACGATTCGCTTCCGGCGATCGCGCTCGGGATGGAAAAAGCCGAACCGGACGTCATGAAACGCAAACCGCGCAATATCGACGAAGGCATCTTCGCCGGAGGAACGCTTCAGACGGTTATTCTGCGCGGCGTGCTGATCGGCGCGGCGGTCATCGTCTCGCAGTATATCGGATTGCAGGAATCGCCGGAGATGAGCGTGGCGATGGCGTTCACGACGCTGATCTTGGCCCGTACTTTGCAGACGTTCGCGGCCCGCTCGCAGGTGCAGACGGCGTTCGGCGCCGGATTTTTCGATAACAAATACGTGCTCGGCGCGGTTCTGTTCTGCTTCGCGCTCTATGCGGTAACGCTGATTCCGGGCGTGCGCGGCATCTTCTCGATCCCGCAGGAATTCGGCGTCGATCAATGGCTGATCGCGGCCGGACTCGCTCTGGTAGCGGTCGTGCTGATGGAGATCGTCAAAGTGATTCGGGTGCGTTTGTCGCGAAAATGATCCGGCAGCGAGAGAAACGGCAAGGAAGATCTCCCACGGGATCTTCCTTTTCGGCGCGCGCTTCGCTCGGAAGAAAAGTTGCTTCGCGGACGAGGAGCCGTTATATTGAGTGTTGTGAGAATCATTATCAACGAGAATCAGCAACCTTGCCTTTAATGTTGACAAGGTATTAGCGGAGGGGATGGAAAGAGATGAAAAAGAGAAGTTTGAAAAATTTGACGATCGCGACGATCGGAGGGCTGGCTTTGATCGTCGGCGCTTGTTCGAACGAGGCCGCGACGGATACGTCGAAGACCGATCAGTTCGAAACGCAGAATGCCGAAGGAACAGACGCCCAAGCGGAGACGGCTCCGGCGGGAGATCGCGTGCTGAAAGACGCGATGGGACACGAAGTGAAAATTCCGGCACAGCCGAAAGCGATCATCGCTTCTTATCTCGAAGACAATCTGGTGGCGCTCGGCGTGAAGCCGGCCGCGCAGTGGATGACCGGCAAAGGTTCGATGCAGAACTATTTGCAGGATTCGCTCGAAGGCATCCCCGGCATCCCGTCCGAACTGCCGCTCGAAGTCGTAGCCAGCTATTCGCCCGACCTGATCCTGATGGACAGCGCGGAGCTGGCGGCGGGCGACAAATATCAGCAGTATTCGGCGATCGCTCCGACTTACGTGGTCGGCAGCGCGCAGAATAACGATTGGCGGCAGGAACTGCTGACGGTCGGGGAAGTGCTGGGCAAGAAAGAGGAAGCCCAAAAAGTATTGGACGACTACGAAGCCAAAGCCGAAGCCGCCAAAGCGCAGGTCGCGGAAGCGACCGGCGGAGCCAAAAAAGCCGCCGCGCTGTGGCTGCTGAAAGACAACGTCTATGTCGTCAATCAGAATCTGTCCAGCGGCGACGTGATCTATAACGATCTGGGCATGGCCGTTCCGGACATCGTGAAACAGGCTTCGGAAGCGAGCGAAGCGAACTGGAGCAGCTTGTCGCTGGAACTGCTGGCCGATCTGGATGCCGATTACCTGTTCCTCGTGAACGCCAGCGGCAAAACGAAAGAACAGATCTTGGCCGATCCGGTATGGAAAAACATTCCGGCCGTCAAAGAAGGCCATGTCTACGAGTTCGGCGACGACAGAAGCTGGCTGTATACCGGCGCCGTGGCAAACGGCATGATGATCGACGACGTGCTCGAGAGCGTCGCGAAGACTCCGTGATCTCGGCGGTTTCGGCGAAACTTCGGGCGGCCGAAGGTTAACCGATCCGTCCGATCGCGCGGATCACGCGGAAGGCGGTTCGGCTGCGATTTTTCCGCCGACGATCCGGTCCAAGACGTCCTGCACCGTCACGCCGTCGAAGTAATCGAGGTAGCGGCGTTCCGCTTCGGAGAAATAGTGATCCATCGCGCCGGAGATTCCCGAAGAGATCTCGCATTCGCTCTCGGAACGGCCCGTGCTTTTCTTCGGACGCAGGCCGCCGCAGCAGGAGGCCAGATAGACGTCGGACAGACGGATGCTGCCCGGTTCGGCTTCCAAGAAATAACCGCCGCCGTTTCCTTCGCGCGTGCCGATCCAGCCTTGCGTCCGCAGGCAGCCCATCGTTTTGCGGACGCGCGCGGGGTTGGTGTCTACGTTCTGCGCCAGCTCTTCGCTGTTGGCTGTTTGTCCCGGCTTATGAGCCAAGTAAACCAGCAGATGCACGGCCGTAGGAAATTCGCTGTTCATGGTTTATTCCTCCCGAACTTGACTTAATATAACTATAAGTTCTGAAGGCTCGGCATAGGAACGTCATTCCTCACCTTTCTTGACCTTTTGAACTGTATGTTTTATAATTACAGTTGTACATCAAGTATAATTCTTTTAGTCGAATCCGGCAAACAACAAACTTCTGAACGGGGAAGAGAGAGGTGTATCGAGATGAGTAAATGGACGACGGGAGACTGGGTTCAAGCGTATACCGACGACGGCGCTCTGGTACACGGTTATCTGATCGCGGCAAGCGCGCCGATTCAGACGGCTCTGCTGCAGGTGACCCATAGCGACAACAAGGAGTTAATGGGCAAGGAGATTGCGGTGTCGGATCGAGCGATGAAGAAGTTGTCGGAGAATCCGCGCAAGAGCGAGCAGGAGCTTCGCAGCCTGATCGATCTGTCCTTGCAGATTCGCGACGAGGAATGGTTCGCGGAATTGACGAACGAACTGCGCAGCGGTCCCAAACGCGGCCGCCGCAAAGAAGACGGACCCGGATTCAGACCGGTGAACCGCCTCGGCTCCTCGGATATTCGGTGAGGCGGCAGGGCGGCACGTTAACGACAAGGATTCGGCTTGAACACTATAGAGCAGCTCGGCATACATGAAGCGGGAGTCGTATGAGGCGAACCCGCTTTTTTGTTGCGTTCGGCGAACCTGAAAACGAAGAAGCGCCTTGGAGAACGGAGGAACGGAAGATGACGAAGATCCGACGCATAACGACCGGTTTGTTGGCGGCGGTCCTGCTGCTGGGAGGCGGAGGCTCGTCCGTCGAAGACGTATACGCCCGGTCCAAGCCCGTCGTGCTCGGTTATTACACGGGCGACTCGCAAGGATCGTTGGAGCGATATCGTCCCTACATGACGATGCTGTCGACCGATACGCTCAACGCGGACGAAAACGGAGACCTGATCGGCTTCGTGCCGGAGAAAACAGTGCGGGAAGCCGACAAATTCGGCATGGAAACTTACGCGCTCGTATCCAATTACGGGGAGAACGGATGGGACGGCGAGATCGCGCATCGGGTGTTGACGAATGCCCGCGCGAAGATCAATCTGATCCGTCAGATGAGAGAAACGGTACGAACGAGCGGTTATGACGGCATCAATATCGATTTCGAAGAAGTGCGGCCGCAAGATCGCGAAGCGCTGAACCGTTTCGTGCGCGATGCCGCCGCGGAGATGCGCCGATTCGGCAAAAAAACGATGGTCTCCGTTCCCGCCAAGACCGAAGACGACCCGGAGAACGGATGGTCGGGCGCTTTCGATTACGCGGAGCTGGGCCGTCATGCCGACCTGCTGCAAGTCATGACGTACGACGAGCACGGAATCTGGGGCGAACCGGGATCTTCGGCCGGACTCGCTTGGATGGACGCTTCGCTGAAATTCGCGGTCTCGCAGGTGCCGTCGTCGAAACTGCTGGCCGGTCTTCCGGCTTACGGCAATGACTGGAACCTGTCCGATCCCGACGATCGAAGCGGCGGAATGCTGAAGTGGACCGACGCGCGTGCGCTTGCGAAGAAGTTCAAGACGCCGGGCGTGCGCGATCCGAAGTCGTTGTCGATGGTTCTGCGCTATACCGCGCCGGGAGGCGACAAACACGAAGTTTGGTACGAAGACGCCTACGGCATCAAGACGAAAACCCGGTTGGTCGGCACTTATAAACTGGCCGGCATCTCCGTATACGCGATGGGCATGGAAGACGATTCGTTCTGGAAAGCGCTGCGCTCGGGCTTGAGCGGACCTGCTTACGGCCCTTCCGATCGCGCTCGATAAAATACGAAATTTTCCTTCCCGATATCTTCTCTTTATCTTCTTATTTTATCTTCTAAAATGGAAAGTAACGAAGATAAATCCAAGCAGATAAAACCAAAGGGAGGAAACATCGTGCAAAACCAATCAAGCGAAGATTTGATCCGGATTCGCGTGCTGCCGGAAGAAGCGACGGAAGTCGCGGAATGGGCGGGGCTGATGCTCAGCGAGCTGGTCGGAGAAGAAGTGTCGGAGGACGGCGCGCCGGTTCGGCTGCGCGATCCGGAACGCGCGGCGGAGCTGCTCGAACTGCTCGTGCTGTGCGCGGAAGAAGGCGCCGACGCGACGGCGGCGCTCCCGCCCGCGCTGCTGCTGAGCGAAGCCGCAAGCGAAGAGCGGCCCGAGAGCGGGGCGGAGCGTCCCCGGCAGCCGCAGGCGATCGTGGTCACGGACAGCGGCTTCGCGGCGGAGTGGAACCCGTATTACGGCCACGAGACGCCGAGCGAGAAAGATCGCGAGGAGCCGGCCGCTTACGCGAGCGAAGCGGAACGCGCGGAAGTGCTGATGGCCGTGCGTTTCGGCGCGTCGGCTTTGATCGACTTGGCCCGCAGCCACGGCCTGGAAGTGCCGGAGCGCCCTTCGCGGCCGCGTCGGCCGGCGCTACGGTCTTCCGGGGTCTGAAGCATCGCGCTCCCCGGTACATAAAGAAGCAGCCTCCCTTGTTCGCCGCGCGGGCGAAGGGAGGCTGCTTTTTATTCGGCGAATCGAAAATCAAGCGGCGTGACGGTCGATCAGCGCGTCGATCTTCGACAGCTTCAGTTCGTTCTGACGAAGCGCGCGCAGTCCGAGCAGGCCCAAGACGACAACCTGCGCCACGCTGATAACTCCGGTCAGAATCGCGCTCAGCCCCATCGGCCAAGACAGGTATCCGCTGCCGCCGAACAAAGCTCCGATTCCTCCGAACACGCCCAGAATGCTGCTGCCCAGCGGCACGATCATCGCGATCAACGCGAACGCGATCGTGACGATCACCGCTTTCAGCGCGCTTTTTTTTAACCACTCGTTCGATTCGAACAGAAGCACGTAACCGGCTGCGAGCACTAGCGCGGTCGTATTGATCATCGCCAGAAAATAAATGCCTGCTGCCAATAGACTGACCGAGATCCCGATTCTTGTTTTTTCCAACTGTATTCCCCCTTATTCCGTAATCGCAACGCCGCTTTGACCTTCTGCGTCCCCTCATGATGATAAGTGACTGCATTCGGATCCGCGTACGACTTTTTCATGCGAAAAAGATCGACCCTCCGTCTGCGAAGACGAAAGGCCGATCCGGTACGGTTTCTCTATTTAGGATGAAGCGCAGGTTTTGTCGAAGCGTTAAGCGGCGGCTTTGGCGCGGTTGTTCGGCGTGCCGTCCGTTCCTTCTTCGCGGTTCTTGCGGCCCCAGACATGAGCTCTGAGGTAAGGAATCACCCAACGGTCCAGACCGATTTTGCCGGCGTTCAGAGCGGCGACCACGATGAAGATCTCGGCGAGGATCAGGTAAGGGTTGGTGCTGACCGTGCCCGAGAAGAGGAAGGCGAAGTTCATGACCATGCCCATGAGAGCGGCGAAGGTGGTGAACGTACCGAGGATCAGGCCCAAGCCGACGGCGAATTCGCCGATCGGAACCAGAACGTTGAAGAGTCCGACGTTAGGGATCGCGAAGTGTTCCAAGAAGTTGGCCCAGAGCGGTTGCACCGCCGGGTGATCGCCTCCGGCTTGAGCCAGCGCGCCTTGCAGGAAGCCCGAAGCGTCGAATCCTCCGGTCAACTTGCCCCAACCGCCGGTGATCCATTTGTAACCGATATAGACGCGCAGGACGGTCAGGAGCCACATTGCCACTTTGTTCGTTCTCAGCCAGTTGTTCATTCTTTCCACTCTCCTATGGGTTTTATTTAGTCGCTTGTTGAAGCGGCTGTTTCGTTTGGTTGATGATCATCTCTTCCATGTCCTTATCTTAAATTAAATCTAAAATTTAAAATGTGATAAATATCACAAACTATAGATTAAATTTAAAGTTTTTTTGCGAGCGGCGATGAACGCGAAAAAACCGCTGCGCGATCCGCGAAAGGACGGCGCGCAGCGGTTCCGGTTCGTTTATTCCGGCCTGAGCGAACGAAGAATCATATCGATGAAGCGGCGGGCGATGCGTTCGGTCGCCTCTGAGGATTCCGGTCTTTTGCCGCCGGGCAGACTCAGCGTTTGCAGCAGGCCCATCATGGCGGTGAAGACGAACTCCCCGGTCTCGCGAAGATTCAGATCCGGCTGAAGCGAACCGTCGCGCGTTCCCGCTTGCAGCGCCCCGATCAGGAAATGCTGTTCTTTTTTGCTCCGAATATGAGCGTCGTAACGTTCCGTCAGCGCAGGTTCCGGCGGGTAAGCGTCGTAATGGAGATCGAACAGCAGAATGAATCTCATATCGCCTTGGTGCGAAGCGGCATAGACGCTCCAAGCTTCCAGCATGCGGCGAAGGCGCGCGGCTCCGCTCCGCAAGACCGGCTCCGGCACGGTTCCTTCCTCCGGCAAGCGTCCTTCGCGCGGCGTCCCTTCGTCCTCGTTCGGCGAATCCGCCGCAGAAATCCATTCCTCCATCTGCTCCAGCGCCCGCATCTGCACTTCGAAAGCGAGTTCGTCGATCGACTGGAAATGTTTGTAGAACGTGACGCGGCTGATGCCGGCCCGTTCGCAGACGTCTTTGATCGCGACGCGGGGGAAATCTTGTTCCGTGAACAAGGCGCGGGCCGCTTCGATCAATTCTTCGCGGTTCTGCGCTTTGCGCTGCCGATGCCAAGTGCCGTTCTCGTGCGCGTCTAATGAAGCGTTCTCCGCCGCCGCTTCGGCCGGTTCTCTTTTGCGATCACTCATGCGCGGCCTCCTTGTCGAACAGGACGACCCGCCCGAAGCGTCCGATCGTCAGACCGAGCGCGGCCGCCAGAATGACGGCGCCGAGCAGGTAAGGCAGATTCAATTGAACGTCGAACAGCCAACCGGCCAGCAGCGGTCCGATGATGCTGCCGAGGCTGGTGTACGTCGTGTTCAGCCCGGCGGCGTATCCTTGCCGGTCTCCGGCCGCGTTGGCGATCAGGGTGCCGACGGTCGGGCGAAGGAACGAGTTGAACGCGAAGAACAGCGCCGACACCAAGAGCAGATAGATCAGGTTGAACTTGATCAGCATCAGCAGCAGCGCGATCGCGGTGACGATCAGCGAGAGGCGGATCAGCTTCATTTCGCCGAAACGGCGCACCATCCGATCCAACAGCCAGATCTGACAGATCACGCCGATGATCGCGCCCAGCGTGATGACGATCGAGATCTGCCCGGCGTCGAAGCCGTATTTCTGTTCGACGAACAGCGAATAGACCGTCTCGTAGTTGACCAGTCCGAACGTCATGACCAGCGCCAGCAGCAGATAATGAAAATACGGCGTGCGGAACGAGTCGGCGATCTGCCGGCCGACGGACGTTCGTTGTCCGCGTCGCTCGGCGGCCGCGGCGCGCCGCTCCGGCGTCAGCGTCTCTCGCAGCAGCAGCGACATGACCGTCGCGAGCAGACCCAGACCCGCCGCCCAATAATAAGGCGCGCGGATGCCGAACCCGGCGATCATGCCGCCCAAGCCGGGGCCGAGCACCATGCCGAGGTTCATGGCCGCGCCCAGATAGCCCATGCCTTTGGCGCGGGTGGCGGGCGTCGTGCTGTCGGCGACGTAAGCCATGACGGAAGGAACCATGAGGCCCAATCCGATGCCGCCGATGAAGCGCGCGGCGTAGAGCAGCGGCAGATTATGGCCGATCGCGAACAGATAGTCCGAGATCACCGTAAAGAACAGGCCGGCGATGATCAGCTTTTTGCGCCCGAACCGGTCGGAGAGCTGTCCGCCGATCGGCGAGAACAAGAACTGCGCCGCGCCGAACGCGGCGACCATATAACCCGCGGCCGTGCCGGCGGCGTCGAACTGCTTCAGATAATCGGGCAGGATCGGGATGACCATGCCCTGTCCGAGCAGCGCGATAAACAAATTCAGCATCAGAACGAACATCGGCAGGCCGATTTTGGAGGAATTCGGGGAAGAATCCGCAGAAGAGGAAGACATGAATCAAGCTCCTTTTTATATGGTTTACACGGTGTAACCTTTTCGTTCGATAAGCATACCTCATTTTTCCGGCAAAGTAAATGTCACCAAAACCGCGTTTTTCAGGCGGAAATATGACAAAAAGGGTAACAGGAAGTATACCTATTGGCGGATGGAGGCTTATATAGTAAAGGTATAAGCCACTAGAATCTGGAATTCGCATCGGGCCTGATACCAATTACAGAGCGGGAGGAAGCGGAGATGAACGAATTCAGGGAAAGGCTGCTCGCGATCGAAGAGAACCAGCGCGGACTGTTGAAGGAAACGCGGGCGCTGCTGGAAGAATACGAGTCGAGCGACTTGATTCGCGAGAACGAAAAGCTTCGGCGCGTTACCGAAGAAGACAGGCGAAGGCTGGACGAACTGCAAGCCGAGACGCTGCGCCGAAGAAAAGAGAACGCCGAACTGCGCGCGGCGCTGAGCGAGCAGATTCTGGACGAGAAGCTGAATATCCTTCGGCTGTCGAACCGGAAGCTAGACACGTATTTTGCCGGGGAGGAAGGACTGCGCCAGAATCGGCTGCGTCTGTTCGAAGAAGCGACGCGCGAACGGATTCGCAAGATGATGCTGGCCGCGCGCAAGCTGACCGGCAACGAGCAGCAGGAATTCCGGCATCGGCTGGACGAACTGTCGCGTCAGCTCGATCACAGCTTGGAGATGCAGCGCCGGCGAAACGCCGAAGACAAACGCCGGGTGATCGACCCGATGCGCGACGAATACGGCCGTCTGGAAGAAGAAGGCGTGGACGAAGCGACGATCCAGCGGCGGATCCGGCAGAACCGGATCGAGATGAAGATCGGCTTGAACTGGATCAACCGTTTGGCTATTCTGCTGATTCTGATCGCGGTCGGAACGGCGTTCCGTTATACATACGCCGTCTGGTTTAACGACTATATGCGCGGCAGCATCTTTTTCTTGTTCGGCGCTCTGCTGCTCGGAGGCGGCGAATGGCTGTATCGGCGCAAACGCCGCACGTTCGCGCTCGGGCTGCTCGGAGGCGGCACGGCGGTGCTGTACGGCTCGATCTTCTATAGTTATTTCCTGCTCGACATCATCGGCATGACCGTAGCGCTGCTGCTGTCGGTGCTGGTCACGCTGACGACGGTCCTGCTGTCGCTGCGCTACGAATCGAAAACGGTCTGCACGTTCGGACTGGTCGGCGGGTATCTGCCGCTGCTGTCGTACGGGCTCGCGGAAGGATTGGAAGGTCCGGCCGTCTACGCGGCGATGGGTTATCTGCTGCTGCTGAATCTGCTGCTCCTGCTCGTCTCGCTGCATAAACGCTGGACGGTGGTGGCGTACGTCAGCTTCGCGCTGAACACGCTGTCGATGATGCTTTTGGTGGCGCTGGCGGACAATGTCTGGATCGCGGCCGCTTACGCTTTCGTCACTTTCCTGATGTACCTCGGTTCCACGCTGACGTATCCGCTGCGCTTCAAGCAGAAGCTAAGCGAATGGGACGTCGTGCTGCTCGGCATCAATACGTGGGTCGGCTGCGGCGTCATGTACGGGCTGCTGCAATCGGTCGGGGCGTTCGAATTCCGTGGACTTCTGGCGCTGCTGTTCGGTTTGCTCTATGCAGGCTTGGGCCGTCTGGCCGAGAAACGCGTGCCGGAAGAAAAAAGCACGCGGCTGCTGTTCGACATCACCGCTCTGATCTTCGCCGTGCTGATCGTGCCGTTCCAGCTCGGTTGGCAGTGGTCTTCCATGGGCTGGTTGGCGGAAGCCTGCTTGCTGGCGGTCTACGGAAGCCGCGTCAAGTCGAAGCTGCTGGAACGCGCCGGCTGGGCGGTTATGGCGCTGTGCGTCGCCACTTTCGTGCTGGTCGATCTGCCGAGAAACGTTATGGTCAATCTGGTGGCGGGCTTGGACGTGCAGTATTTTACGATCAAATATACCTGCATCACGCTCGGAACGTTGGGCTTGGCTTTGTTCTATGCTTACGAATGGCGCGGGAACGAACCGCAATCGCGAAACGGCTGGCGTTACGGATTCGACGAGCGCCGGATGCTGCTGGTATTCCGGTACGCGGCGCTGCTGAACGTCTGGTTCTACGGCCTGTACGAAAGCATGCAGCTCTACGATTGGGTACGCGGCGGTTCGGGCTACCATTACGTCTTCTACAAAACGCTGCTTGCCGCGGCGATCACCGCGCTGCTGTCGATCGGCTTGACCCGCTTCTCCTTGATTCGCGACAAAGTGACCGACGGTTACGCGTTGGTTCTGTATCTGATCGGCTGCTTCATCGGGATTGCCCTGATGCTGAATACGCCGGTATTGAACCGCGACGCCGCTTTGAACGGAGCGGGCGATTACGCCGCGCTGCTGGTGCTGCTGGCCGTCAACGCCCTGATCTTCTGGAGCGGGAATCGCAGGCTCCAGCAGATCGTGCGCGTCCGTCCGGAAGGCGGAGAATGGTACCCGGTCGGCGTGGCGGTCTACGGTCTGGTCATGCTGAGCGCGCTGCTGGGCGTGCAGCTGCACGTGGATAACGCGGGCATGGCTTACAGCTTGGCGTATCTGTTGGTCGCGCTGGCCTGCATCGTGTACGGATTTCGCCGCCGCTACGTCTATATCCGGCGGATGGGACTTGCGTTGACGCTGTTTTGCACGGCCAAACTGTTGGTGTTCGATCTGGGGCTGAACAGCACGGGCAGCCGGATCATCGCTTATTTTGCCGCCGGATTCATCCTGCTGGGCATCTCTTACATGTATCAGCGGGTGTCGAACCGACTGGAAGAAGAGGCGGCCGGGAAGGAGCATAAGGATGCCGAAGGCCAGATTTGATCTTGAGGAAAAAAGAAGCGGAGCGCCGAGCGGAAATACGGCGCTTCGCCCGGCAGGAAACGGACCGCGATCGTCGGACGAAAAGGCGGCGGCGTTCGGAACAGGAAGAAGGCGCGCATCGGCGCGCCTTCTCGGCGTAGGTCTGGCGATGCTGCCTCTGCTTGCGTTATCGGCCGCGCTGTGGGGGACTCCCGCAGAGGCGCGCCCGGCCGACGAGCAGAACGGTCAACCGGAAGCTTCCGTCGTCTGGCCGTTTTCCAAAAACATCGATATCGCCGAAGGCGCGCAGTATCAATCGCTGTTCCTCGATCCGGACGTCTACGGGCGCGCCGAAGACGATCTGGGCGACGTACGGATCGTGAACGCGTCGGGACAGTTCGTGCCGTATTATCTCGATTCGGCCGAGCAGGGCGAACGCGGAGCGAATCGCGAGTACAAGCTGAAACGGATCGCGCGGGCCGACGCCGAGCGTACGAGCACGTTCGATTTCGCCGTCGTGCCCGCGGCGGAGAACGAAGACGTGCGCGGAAGCGTATTGACGTTCGATCTGCCGGGCGGCTTGTTTCTCAAAAAGGTGAAGTTGGAAGGCAGTTACGACGGGCAGCGCTGGGAAGCGGCCGCGGAAGGCACGCTGTATTCGGCGGGCGAAGGACGGTTTCAGAATTCGATCGTGCTGGACGCTCCGGCGAAATACGGCTATTATCGGCTGAAGGTGCCGAGCAATACGGACGATCTGGATTTTGCCGGAGGGACGTTGACCGATGTCGCGATGTCCGTAAGCGGCGAAGCTTTCGTGCGCAATAAGGAGCTTCCGTTTAACGTGGAGCCTAGCGCCAGAATGTCCGAAGTCACGCTCTACAACGCGGATAAATTGAAGATCGACCGGATCAAAGTCAACGCGACCGCTTCGGACGGTTCGAGCGGCTTCAGCCGCTTGTTCTACGTAGAGCCGGTCAAAGGGCAAGCCGCGAACGTGCTGTCGCCGTCGCAGCTCAACCGCCTGGAGCTTGGGGGAGAAACGATCGACGATACGGAGATTCGTCTCGCGCAGCCGATTCGCGGCACCAAACCGAAGATCGTGATCGACAACGGCGGCAATCTGCCGCTGGATATCCGCTCGATCGAAGTCGGCTACCGGGTCGATCGGCTGGTGTTCGAAGACACCGGAACCGGTCCTTACCGTCTGGTCTACGGATCGGAAGGCGCGCGGATGCCGGAATACGATATTGCGGCGTTCCGTTCGCAGATCGAGACTTCGAAGCCGGGCGAAGCTTCGCTCGGCCCGGAGACTGCCGAAGCGTTCACCCCTCCGGGCGCCGAATCTTCCGGCGCGCCGAAGGACGAACAGCCGAGAGTCGGCGCGAGCGCTTCGCTTCAGATCACGTTCAATATCGTGCTGGTGATCGTGGCGCTGCTGCTGATCGCGTTCGTGGGGCGGAAGCTGCGCAAAGGGTGAAGATAAGGGAAAAGCAAGAAAACCCGGCTCGGGAGAGCCGGGTTTTTCCTGCTGCGTCATCTGCGATAGAATGGTCTTATCGATCAAGACGAAGGAGGAGACAAAATGAACGATTATTCCGACGCGGCGTCGGCCCGTTCGCGCGAAGAAGCGAAGCGCCTGCTGCTGGACGCGTATCGATTCCGCCATGCGGTCAAAGATTTCGATGCGGAGCGCAAATTGGCCGCGGAAGATTTCGAGTTTATTCTGGAAGCGGGGCGGCTGTCGCCCAGTTCTTACGGTTTCGAACCGTGGAAGTTCGTGGTGGTGCAGAATCCGGAACTGCGCGACGTGATCGCGCCCCATGCGGGCGGAGCGCGCCGCCAACTGGCTTCGGCCAGCCACGTGATCCTCGTGTTGGCGCGCCTGCCTCGCGAAATGGTCGCGGATTCCGACTATATCTCGTACATGCTGCACGACGTGCAGCGTCTTCCGTCCGACATCGCGGACATGAAACGCAGGACGTACGACACGTTCCTGCGCACCGGTTTCGCGCTGCAAAACAACGAGCGCGCGATGTTCGAATGGGCCTGCCGCCAGACGTATCTGGCGCTCGGCAACATGATGACCGCCGCCGCGATGCTCGGCATCGATTCCTGCCCGATGGAAGGCTTCGTGAAGCACGAGCTGGAGCGCGCGCTGACCGAAGCAGGCCTGATGGACGCCGAGCGCTTCGGACTGGCGTGCATGGCCGCGTTCGGTTATCGGGCGGGCGAAGCGTCGGTCAAGACGCGCCGCGCGATAGACGAAGTGGTGGAATGGCGCTGAAGCAGGCGCCGCTCGGGACATCGATCTGAAGAGCCGCTGCTTGGGCAGCCGGCTCGGGCAAACGATGAAAAGCCGCGCTTTCCGTAAGGGAAGCGCGGCTTTTTTTATTTTCGCGTATCGCCTCCGTCGACCAGTTTCCAACTCAACCCGCCGTCTTCGGTAGTCAGCAGACGTCCGGGGGTGAGCAGCCAGCCTTTTCGGGCGTCGAGAAAATCCAGTTTCGCTCCGTAATCGTAGACGTCCAAGCCGTCCGCAATCGGGTGCAGCGTCCACGAAGCGCCTCCGTCTTCCGTAACCAGCAAACTGAGCTTCGTCTTATAATCCGGAGCTTCTCCAGCCGTTCCGGTCAGCAGATAACCGCGATCCCGGTCGGGGAAAGAGAAAGCGATGGGCGATGTCCGGCTTCGCGCCCAACGTCCGGCCGGGCTCCATGCGGGCGCATCCGCGGATTTGCGGAAGAACTCTACCGATTCGTTTTGGACGCTGCCGCCGAAACTCAGCAGGTCGCCGCGGCCGTTCAGCGCGTAGCGGTACACGCCCGGCTTCGGCGAATGAACGTTGTACGCCCAACTTCTGCCGCCGTCTGCCGTGGACAGCACGATCGCTTGGTTCGCGTCGCCGTATACGAGCGTGCCGTGCAGCGAGTCGGAGAAACGCAAAGCCGCGCTGTCCAAAGCAAACGTATCCTGATCCTCTTCGGGCCTCCAACTCAGCAGCTTGAAGCTGCGGCCGCCGTCTTTCGTATGCAGCAGATCGAGACCGGTCTGCCCGCTCGTTTCGTCGGTCGTAGAGGCGGCGACCCAACCTTCGTCGGCGTTCAGGAAATCGACCGCGAACGCTCGGCGGCTGCCGCCGAATTCGTAACCCGGCGTCCAAGTGCGGCCTCCGTCTGCCGTCGTCAGCAGCCGGTTCTCTCCGGAGAACGTCCCGATGCCGTAACCGCGTTTCGCGTCGACGAACGACATCCCGTTCGTCGGAAGCGGAGTCGGATAGACGGCCGACCAGCTTTTGCCGCCGTCGTCTGTCCGCACGAGATAATCCCGGTTCATCGACGTGCCGCCGACCGCAAAGCCTTTGCCGCTTTTCGCAAGCTGCACGAAACTCAGATCGTAACCGACGCCTTCGGCCGATTCGAACGTCCTGCCGCCGTCTCGCGTGATCATCAAGCCGCCTTCGTTCGGTCCGGCTCCGGGCGCGGCGGAGAGCCAACCGTTTTTGCCGTCGGCAAAGTCCATATCCGTCAGCGTGGGCCGATGGCTGCGAAGCTTGCTCTGCACTTTCGTCCAGTGCGCGCCGCCGTCGCTTGTCCGGTACAGATCGCCCGCCATCATGCTGGGATCGTCCGTCAGCAGATAACCGTTATGAGAGTCGGCAAAATCGATCGCCCGGCTGCTCAGCATTTCGGGATCGCTGTTCTCGTCCGTACCTCCGGCCGCGAACTGTTTGCTCCATGTGCGCCCGCCGTCCGACGTATGCATGACGACGACGTCATAAGAATCGATCGCTCCGCTGGCGGCCGGCATGATGCCCGAGACCCAACCGTTTCGGGCGTCGGCGAACGAAAGATGCTGCGGAACGAAGTCTTTTCGGCCGAAAGCCGCCGGACTCCATTTATCGCCGCGCAGCATCATCAACTTGTTTTCGACGATCGCGTAGGCATGACTTTTGTCCGCGACGACCAGATAACGGCCCGCCGGAAAAGACGCGGCATACGTGCTCGCTTGGCTCCACTGCGTCTGCCAAGTCCTGCCGCCGTCTGCGGTATGTACGATGTCGGCGCGGGCGTAAACGGAGCTTTGCGCGAGATCTTTCGCTTTGTTGCCGTCATAGACGACGGCCCAGCCGTTTTTGGCATCGGCAAATCCCAGACCGGTGGCAAGCTGCCCCGGCATCGCCTGCTTCGACCAACTTCGGCCGCCGTCCCTCGTGGAAACCAGCTCAAGCGGGCGTTGGGTCTTCAGCGAGCCGTCTTGATTCTGGATCATCCAGCCGGTCGTCGCGCTCAGAAAATGGATCTGCTGAATCTCCAAATACAGCGTCGCCGGGTCGGTCTTCGCTTCGCTGCCCGAAGTGATGAACGATGCCGGGGCGACAGGCGAAGGGGACGCAGAGGTCGCGCCGGAAGAAGCCGAAGGCGCAGAAGCGGCGAGCGCCGTTCCGCTTTTTGCGGGGCTGCCGCTCGCGGACGGAGACGAAGAAGCTCCGACTGCCGATGCCGATGCCGAAACGGCTCTGTTCCCAAGCGGGGAGGCGCCGGTGTCGAAGGTCGATCCTGAAGCGGAGAGCGCTCGGTCCGCCGATGAGGTCGGTGTGCCGCGTAACATCGCGGTCGAGGAAGACAAGCCTGCCGGATCGGCGGTCTTGGCCGACGGCGGCAGCGCAAGCCCGGTTATGACGCCCGCGGCGATCACGCCGGCCGTGAGCAGCGGCGTCAGCAGCTTATGCTTTTTGGGCGGCGAAGAACGAACAACCGAATCCGTATCGCGCGTTCGCGATTCGGCCGCTTGCGAACGGGGCTTGTCCGTCTTCGCCCGGCTTCCGGATGTTCTCGACCGAGTCTTGGCGGTTCTGGAAACGGTCTTGGTCGTTCTCGGTTTGGTTTTGGATTTATTCATCGGCTCGAAGTCAGCTCCTTAGGTCCGGGATTCTTGTTTTCCCTTTCCATTTTCTGCTTAAGCTGTCTCGCGTTCAACCTCGGCGCTGTCACCGAAGATGCCATTTTTGTAACCCGACTATACGGTTTCCGGCAGAACAGACAAAAAGACGAGCCGGAAATGTCCGCGCTCGTCTTTCTCGAGTCTAGCCTCGGCCGCTACAGCAGCCCTTCGATCCGTCCGTCTTCGTCGATTCGCATCCGATCGGCCGCCGGTACTTTCGGAAGGCCCGGCATCGTCATCGTATTGCCTGTCTCGACGACCACGAATCCGGCTCCCGCCGACAGCGAGACGCGCGAGACGCTCACCGTGAAGCCTTCCGGCGCGCCGAGCAGAGAAGGGCGGTCGGAGAACGAATACGGCGTCTTCGCCATGCACACCGGCAGTTCGCCGAAGCCCAGACGCTCGAACTCCGCCAGCGCTTTCGAAGCGGCCGGCGCATAACTTACGCCGGCTCCGCCGTACAGTTCGGTCACGATCTTCCCGATCTTGCCCTTCAGGTCAAGCGCCGCTTCGTACAGCGGCGCGTATTCGGACGCCTGCCCGTCCATCTCGCGCAGCAGCGTTTTCGCCAGCGCCGCTCCGCCCGGCGCGCCTTCGGCCCAGACGTCCGACAGCTCGGCCGGCACGCCGAGTTCCCGGCAGGCGTCCATGATCGACGCCAGCTCGCTCTCATGGTCGGCGGCAAAATGGTTCACCGCCACCACCACCGGCACGCCGAAGCCGCGCAAGTTGCGCAGATGGCGGCGCAGATTGGCAAGGCCTTCTTGCAGCGCGGCGGGATTCTCCGCGTCCAGTTCCTTCGCCGGCACGCCGCCGTTGTACTTGAGCGCTTTGGCCGTGACGACCAGCACCGCCGCATCCGGCGTAAGTCCCGCCTGACGGCACTTGATATCGAAGAACTTCTCCGCGCCGAGTTCCGCGCCGAATCCCGCTTCCGTGATCACCACGTCGCCGAGCTTGAGCGCGGTCTTCGTGCCGATCACGCTGCTGCATCCGTGCGCGATATTGGCGAACGGCCCGCCGTGAACGACGACCGGCGTTCCGTCCAGCGTCTGGACGAGATTCGGTTTGATCGCGTCTTTGAGCAGCACGGCCATCGCTTCGACCGCGTTCAGGTCGCGTGCCGTGACGGCGTCGCCGCCGGCCGTATAGCCGACGATGATCCGGCCCAGACGCGCCTTAAGATCGGCGGCGTTTTCGCTGAGGCAGAGCACGGCCATCACTTCCGAAGCGGAGGTGATGAGGAAGCCGCTCTCCTGCGGCAGCCCGTTGCCCGCGCCGAGTCCGGTCACGATCGAGCGCAGCCCGCGGTCGTTCATGTCGACGGCCCGTTTCCAGACGATCCGTTTGGGATCGAGACCGAGCGAGTTGCCGTGATAGACGTGGTTGTCGATCAAGGCCGCGAGCAGATTATGCGCGGAAGAGATCGCGTGCAGATCGCCGGTAAAATGCAGATTGATATCTTCGGCGGGCACGATCTGCGCGCGGCCTCCGCCGGTCGCGCCGCCTTTCATGCCGAAGCACGGTCCGAGAGAAGGTTCGCGCAGCGCGGCGACGGCGCCGACGCCCAGCGCGTTCAGCGCTTGAGTCAGCCCGATCGTCGTCAGCGTCTTGCCTTCACCCGCGGGCGTCGGATTGACGGCCGTGACCAGCACCAATTTGCCGTCCGGCCGTTCCCGTCGTTCGTCCATCAGCGAAGGATTCAGCTTCGCTTTGTACTTGCCGTATAATTCGAGATGCTCTTCGTGAATGCCCGCTTGCGCGGCGACTTCGTAAATCGGTTTCATGCCGGAACGTTCCCCCTGCTATCGAATAATGCGAACAGGGGTATTATCGTCGAAAGCGGCAGGGGATGCAACGGGATTCGTCACGGACGGATGCCTGCCGGAAGTTCGAACCGCACGGAGACGACGTCGGTACGCGGCCGACGGCAAGCCTGCGCGGTCTCTTCCCGCTCATTCGACCGTAAACTCCGTTTCGATTTCGCGCTTGTCTTTGCCTCCGGGAAGCTCGATCTCTTTCGCGAAGCGATAGGTGCCGGGTTCGAACCGTCGAAGTTCGATTTTCTGCTCCCAGCTCTCCCCGTTCAGCAGGCCGAAACCTTCGGTTTCTTTCGCGACGTCTTCTTCCGGAGGAACTTCCGCCCAGCCTTTATCCGTCTTCAGGTCGATCCGATAAGCGAGCGAAAATTGGATTTCTTGGGTTCCTTCGTTGGTCAAGACGAAAGTGACCGTATCGTCGGAAGCGGCCGTCTTCGGCTCCGCTTCCAGCTTTGCCGCTTCCGTTCCCGGATCGGGCTTATCGGTTTCGGGAGCCGATTCGTTCGGTCCCGAATCCCAAGTCTCGAGCTGGTGACGGCCGGCGAAGCCGCCCGGAAGTTCAGGCCCGCCGCAGCCCGCAAGCAGTACTCCCAAAGCGATACAGGCCGCGCACAAGCTCCTCGTGCGGAACCGTCTGAACCGCGAGCGAGGCCCGCGAAGCGGCGAGGGACGACGAATGTCTGACATGATGAACTCTCCTCCTTGAACAAGACCCGGCCGCGCGGGCCGGGTCTTGCTGTTTGTCTATAAGACGCATAGACAAGCGGAGAAGTTTTGTTTCGTAGCTTGATTTTGCATACGCTCTTCGGTCGACCGCCCGCTTATTTCCCGATCCGGAATAGATCGAACCCGTCCAATTCCGCGTAGCCGTCGCCTTTGGAGAAACGGATCGTATGCTTGCCTTTGGTCAGGCTCATTTTCTGCGTGGAAGTGCCCCAGTTGTCCCAGCCTTGGTTGGTCACGTAGAAGTTGCTCGGCTCGCCGCCGTCCACGGACAGCTTCAAGGTCGACCAGCCGCCGCCTGCGGTGCCGTTGCCGGTGCGCGCGTACAGAACGTAAGTGCCGTTCTTGTCCACGTCCACGTCGATCTCCACGTAGCTGTCCGGAGTGTCGATATAGCCGACTTTGGCGCCGCCCGAGCTATCCGGATGCTGCGACACTTTGGCGGTTCCGGCCAGACGTCCGTTTTCCGCTTCGTAACGGTCCCGTTCCGGTTCGCCGCTCGGCAGTTCGATCGGTTTGTTCGGATCGACCGGTTCGCCGAAGTTCGGCGTCTTGTCCGCGTTCCACGTGAAGCGCTGCGCCCGGATCTCGCGGTCCCAGCCGGAACCCTGACGTTTGGCCGCGTGATAGACGATCCAGTCTTCGCGTCCGTCCGGCGATTGGGTGAAGCTGGCATGTCCCGGACCGTAGACGCCGTTTCCGCTTTTGAACACTTGATCGGGCCGTTTGGTCCACGAAGCCGGATCGAGCAGATCCGCGCTCTTCTTCGACGTCAGCAGGCCGAGCGAATAATCGTCGGTCCAACTGCCGCTGGCGGAATACACGACGCTGATATCGTTGCCTTTGGTCAGCACCTGAGGGCCTTCGTTGACGTAAGGCGTATGGTTGGTCTCCCAGCTATGTTCCGGCCGCGCGATCTCGACTCTCGGCGAATCGATCGTCCACGGGTTGCTCATATGCGCGATATAGAGGACCTGACTCACGTTCTCCGCGCCTTCCCAGCCCGACCAGATAAAGTACAGCTCGCCGCGCGCTTTGAGCACCGTGCCGTCGATCGCCCAACGGTTGGTCGAATCGGCGATCGGGCCTTTGTCCGTCCATGTGCCTTTCATCGGATCGAGCGAACGGTTCTCCATCACGTACATTCGATGGTTGGCGTTGTCGCCGTCGTCTTTCGCGTAATAGATGTACCAAGCGCCGTCGATATGATGCAGCTCGGGCGCCCAGACGTTCTGCCCGCCCGTCTCGATGACCCGCGTTTCGCCCGCGTCGACGCCCGTCATCGACTTCGATTTCCACAGCGTCACGTTGCCGCCGGTCGTTTTGGTGTAATAGTAGTAGCCGTCGGCGTGCCGATACATGAACGGGTCCGCGCCGTCCTGCATGATCACGTTATAGAAGTCGTTTTTCTTCTGCGAGGAAGCGGCCGTCGCCGAATCGAAACTTCCTCCGGTCAGCGTCGAGCCGAGCAGCATAAGCGCAAGTCCTCCTTTGATCCAGTTCCTTTTGTTCATTTTTTCCGTCTCCCCTCGAGGTGTTTTTAGATAACGCTTACATCTTTTCTCGCGGCATTGAGGTTTTTGTATGAACGTGCACGAACAACGTAACGCATACGCGGCGGAGTGAACAGGACGGATCTTTGGAGGCAGCGGTCTTATTTTTTGAGAAAAGGATTGCGGTCGCGAAGTTATGGACATATTTTTAGGTATGGACGCTATTTTGGGAAAATGGACGAAAACCGCGTTTGGCGTTCGGCAGGATTTACAATAGAGAAAAACGGTGCCCGGATACCGGGAACGAGGAGGAGAAGCGGGATGGGCCGCTCCGATTTTTGGTACGGAAAACGAACGCCGCTCTGGCTGATCCCCGTGCTGGCGGGCGGAGTGCTGGCGCTGGGACTGTGGTTGACGGATACTTTTGAAAGCGGATACGAAACGCCGGCCGCGGCGGAAGAAAACGTCTCGATCGAATTCTGGACGCCGTTCAGCGGAGGGGACAGCTCGTTCATGAACGGGCTGGTGGCGCAGTACAACCAAGAGAACACGGACGGCGTTACGGTACGGATGACCAACAACAAACTGGACGATTATTACATGAAACTGTCGACCGCCATCGTGACCGGCGAAGCGCCCGACGTGGCGATCGTGCATGCTTCGAAATACGCGCAGTACGTGCCGGCCGAATTCGTCACGCCGATCTCGGCGGACGAAGCGGAGCAGGCCGGCGTGAATTGGAGAGGCTACAATCCGAACATTCTGGGCAGGACGATCCTGAACCGGCAGCATTACGGGTTACCGCTGGATGCCCATTTCGGCGTGCTGTATTACAACAAGAAATGGCTGGAGCAAGCGGGCGTATATAAGGACGGCAAAGTCCTTTTGGAACCGGGGGAACAAGGATTTAAGGAGTTTCTGCAAAAAATCCGCGAATCGGTGCCGGGCAGCGTCGCGCCGCTGGCCGTGCCGAATATCCGTATCGATTCGCTGTGGCTGTGGTGGTCGCTGTACAGCCAGATCGACGGAGGCGGGCGGCTCTACAGCGCGGACGGACGGCATGCGGAACTGAACATGGCGGCCGCGCGCAAATCGCTGACCTACGTGGATTCGCTGTACCGCGAACAATTGATTCCGCCGGACATCAACGACGCGACCAGCCAGTTCGCCCGGGGCGAAGCGGCCACGCTGTTTCTCGGCGTCTGGTCGATCGGGCTGTTCGAGCAGGCGGAAGACCTGGATTTCGGCGTGATGCCGCTGCCGCGCATCTATGACCGTCCGGCTTCGTGGGGCGACGCGCATACGCTGGCGCTGCCCGCGCAGGCGAAGAACGATCCGGCGAAGCGCCGGGCGGCGCTCCGGTTCGCCGATTGGCTGACGCGCCGCGGAGACGTATGGGCGCAGGCCGGGCATATTCCGGCTTACGAAGAAGCCGCGCGTTCGCCGGAATTTCTGGCGCTGCCTTATCGCAGCGATTATGCCGAAGCGGCCGACGACGTCGCGTATTTCCCGGACCACCCGAAGCAGGGGCGGGTCAGCGACGAACTGGTCACGGAACTGGAGAAACTGTGGTCGGGCGGTCAGACGGTCGAAGGCATGCTGCGGGGCATCCGGTCCAAGATCGACCGGATTCTGGAGGAATGAGCCATGAGCCGATTCGCGAAATCTTTCAAATTCCGGGAGTGGAAGAACCGCAGCCTCGCGTTCAAGCTGATCGGCATCAATCTGGTGCTGATCGCCGTTCCGCTGCTGCTGTCTTCGCTGCTGAGCGGCATCGGCTATTCGAAATCGATGCAGCGCAACGTCGGCGCGTATCAATCGGACGCGGTGCGCGAGTTCAGCGCGAATCTCGATATCTACATGAACGAGCTGGCGCTGCTCTCGGTGCTGCCTTACCAGACGCCGGATCTGCTCGACTATCTGGAGCGCCGCAAAGAGCGGGAGACGTCGACCTACGAAAAGCGGATGCTGCTCGAAGATTTCATGCGGCGCATCCGGGTAAACGGGCGGGTCGATACGATCGGCATTACTTTGCAGGCGGAAAAGGTTCGTTCGTACGTGGAGCCTCCCGACAGCCCCGGACGGTTTACCGAGAAGTCGGACCCCGACCTCGGAGCGTTCGCCGAAGCGGCCGCTTCCGGCCAAGCCATATTCGTAGGTCCGCATCCGGTAAAGTCCGATAACGGCTCGACCTACGACGTCTTCTCGGCGGTGCGGGTCATCCGCAGCTTGGAGAGCGGGCAGCGGCTGGCCGTCTTGAAGATCGACGTGCCGTCGTCCGATCTGCGCGAACGGATCGCGAGCCTGTCGGGCGGCGGCGAACGTTCCGTCGCCGTATTGGACGGCGGCGGCATTCCGATCTACGAAAGCGGCGCTTTCCCGGATTCCACCGGCAGTCTGGCGGCTTATCGGGGTTCGGGAACGGTCACGCTGGGCAGCGGGCGTTCGTCGGTCCTGATGACTTACGTGACGTCGCCGATTACCGGCTGGACGGTGCTTCAAGCGGTGCCGATGAGCGTGCTGCTGCGGGACGCGGAGACGGTCAACCGGCAGATGCTGTTGGTCGGCTTCGCCTGTCTCGCCGCTTCGATTCTGGTCTCCGTACTGTATTCGCTGCGGATCACGCGCCCGCTCAGCGTGCTGCGGCGATCGATGAAACGGGTGGAGAAAGGCGAGTTCGATCTCTCGATTCCGGTCGGCAGCGACGACGAGATCGGTCACCTGAGCCGGACGTTCAATCTGATGGTGTCCCGGCTGGGAAGCTTGACGTATCGGCTGTACGAGACGGAGATCCGGGAGAAAAACGCCGAGATCGCTTCGCTTCAGAGCCAGATCAACCCGCATTTTCTCTATAATACGCTCGGTTCGATCAGCATGTACGCCGAACTCGAAGGCAATCGGGAGGTGGTCAGCATGACCAACCATCTGAGCGCCCTGCTGCGCTACAGCATGGGCGGAGGACGCGACGAAGTGACGATTCAAGAGGAGATTCGGCATATCCGCGGTTATCTGGCGATCCAGAGCATCCGCTACGAAGAACGGCTGCGTTTCCGAATCGAAGCGGAGCCAGGCTTGATGGACAGCCCGATCATCCGTTTGACTCTTCAGCCGGTCGTGGAGAACGCGATCATTCACGGGCTGGAACACGGAAGCGGCGAGGTGGCGATCGCGATCTTCGTCGGCCGTAGCGGCGGGCGGGTGATCGTCTCCGTCGAAGACGACGGGCCGGGCATGACGGAAGAAGCCGTACGGCTTCAGAACGCCAAGATGGAAGAAGGGCTGCTGCCGGAAGGGCCGGGAGGCCACGGCTTGGTGAACGTGCACCGCAGATTGGTGCTGAAATACGGTCCGGGCTTCGGCGTCCGGTTGGAACAAGCGGAATCCGGCGGAGTCAGAGCGGTCATTCGCCTGCCGGATCCGCTCGCGGAAGAAGCGCGGGAAAGGGGAGAGGGCATTGGATAAACGCAAAGTATTGGTCGTCGACGACGAAGCGATCTTCCGCAGAGGGCTGCGGCATCTGATCGGCATATCCGGAACGAATTGGGAGGTCAGCGGAGAAGCGAAAGACGGTCTGGAAGCGCTGGACGAGATCGAGCGCTCGATGCCCGACCTCGTCATTACCGATATCCGCATGCCTCGTCTGGACGGCATCGGGCTTCAAGAGAAGATCCGCGAGCGTTATCCAGAGATCCGCTGCTTCGTACTTAGCGGATACAACGATTTTCGTTACGCGCAGAGTTCGCTGCGCTACGGCGCGCGGGATTATCTGCTGAAGCCGATCGACAAGGCGGAGCTGTACCGGGTGCTCGGGCAGGTGGACGACGAGCTGCGGCAGAAAGAACTTCTGCGGCAGGCCGACGACGCGCTTGCCGGTCCCGCTTCGTCGCCGTCGGCTTCGGCGGCGGAGCGGGAGCGTCTGCTGGACGGTCTGGTGCGGGGCGAACTGCCGCATGCGCGGCGCGGGGAGCTGCGCCGGGCGGGCATCGAGTTCGAACGGGGCCTCTACTGCCTCGTCGCGGAATTGGACAAGGAATCGATCGAACGCAGCCGTTACGAGAGCCAAGAAGCGGAGTTGTTCTCGCTCTATATCCGCCAGTTTCTGGAGGAGGCGCTGTCGGGCCTCCGGCCGGGCTTCGTGTTCCGGCGCGGCGGCAGCGTCGTCGCGCTGCTGGACGCCGAAGTCTCGGCGGAGTCGCGCGAAGAGATCGCCGGATTGGCGCGGCATCTGGCGGCGAAGATCCGCCGGGAAGCCGATCTGACGATCACGATCGGGATCGGCGGAGGCGTGCACGGCCTCGAAGAAGCGTCGAAATCTTACGGAGAAGCGAAGATCGCGCTGCTCTACAGACTGACCTCCGGCGGCAATCGGGTGCTGCTCTACGAAGATCCGCCGCGTCAGGAAACGGCTTCGGCGAAGACGCCGCTGACGAACCGCGTCTATCTCGAACAAGCGCTGCTCGAAGGCGAGGGCGACGGCCTCGGCGAGCGGGTGCGGGCAGATATCGAGCAGTTATGCGGCTCGGGGGCCAGCCCCGGCATGATCCATGAGCAGGTCTGCCGGATGCTGCTCGAAGCGTACGGATTGGCCGCGGATCGCGGCGTGCAGGAAGAATGGCCGGAAGGCCGCGATATCGGCGGCGCGCTTCAAGGGGCGCTCGCGATCAGCTCGCGTACGGAACTGGCCGCGTACTGCGCGGATCTGCTGCTGTCGCTGCAAAGGCTGATCCGCAGCGGCGACGACGGAGGCAGTCTGCATGCCGTCGACAAAGTCGTGCGCCATATCGAAGAGCACTACGCCGAGCCGATCACGCTCGGCAGCATGGCCGAGCGGGTCTATCTCAACGCTTCTTATCTGAGCAGCTTGTTCAAAGCCCGGCTGGGCCGCTCGTTCGTCGAGATTCTGACCGAAGTCCGCGTGCGCGAAGCGTCCAAGCGGCTGCTGCATACCGACGACAAGATCGCTTCGATCGCTTACGAGACGGGTTTCTCCAATATCCGGCATTTCAACCGCGTGTTCAAAGCGGAGACCGGCCGGACCCCGAAAGAATTCCGCGAGACCCTGCGGCCGGACCGGACGAATGCGTGAGCAAGCGTCGTTGGGCGGGAGTATGGCGGGAAGCGAGCGGGTCAGGCGAGACGGCGTGATTACGAAAAAAAGCGCGCAGGCCAAGCGAGGCCGGAGAGCATGCAGTCGAAGGCGGAAGGATGTTCGCGATTCGACGATCCCGCGAAGCTTTGCGACGTCGCAGTTTGATTTCGACCGAAACAGCGCCGTTGTCGTCTTCCGAGCTTTGTTCGCGGTGCCGGGGTGCGTCTTTGCGACTTTGCGAAGTCTAACGGATCGCAGATCCGTTAGACAGTCGAATCGTGCGATTTTCCGCTCCGATCGGCAGGAACTTGGCGGCTAAGCGTCGCTGCGATCCGTTAGAGTTTGTAGACGGGCGAAAATAGCCGTCTAAGAAATCTACGATTCGTTAGAAAACGGAGGAGGCGTCTGCGCTTATTCCGCTCCGCTATGCTCGCGTTCGCTCGGATCGCCGCCATGTCGCGGTGTCCGGCGATCGGAGTAGGGCCGGCGGAGATCTAAGGCTCGCCGGGGCAGCGGGGGCAGGCCGTTTCGACGGTACAGGCCGCAGCTTCCACAGTTTGCGTTCAACCCTTCAGACGAAGGCCGGGCTATCCGGCCTTTTTTGGTGCCGTTCGTTATCGCGCCGATATTGCTTTTCCTTGCGGAGTTCGACATCTGCTTTTGCTTTCGCTCAAGCATCCCCCACCCTCCAAAGATATGTCCATTCCGCCCAAAGAAGCGTCATTCAACAAACGGCTTCCCCCGCGTATGATGTTGTTGTAAGCGATACCAACTACGCGGTTTCGGACAAAGGAAAGATCGGCAGGATGCGATTCCCGCCGTTTCTGAATCCGCGGCCCGTCCGATTCTTACACATCCGAGGGAGGCCGAAAAGATGAGAAAAAGACGCACGTTCAAGCTCGGCGCGATGGCCATGACGCTCATGCTGCTGCTCAGCGCCTGCGCGGCGGGAGGTCCGGGCACGTCGACGGATACCGGTACGACAGGGGCGACCGGAAGCGGCGACAGCGGCGGCGACGCGCCGGCAGGCAAGACCACCATCTCCTACTGGACGCCGTTCAGCGGCGGCGACGGCGAATTCATGACTCAGATGATCGAGAAGTTCAACTCGGAGAACCAAGAGATCCATGTGGAACAGCTCGCCAATCCCGCAAGCGATTATTATACCAAGCTGCAAACGGCGATCGCGTCGGATCAGGCTCCGGATCTTATGGTCCTGCACTCCTCGCGGATGCCGCAGTTCGTTCCGTCCGGCTTCGTGACGCCGCTCGACGATCTGGCCGCGGAAGCGCAGATCGATTGGGGCGAATTCAATCCGACGATTCTCGATTCGACCGTCTACGAAGACAAACACTATTCGATCCCGCTCGATACCCACGCGATCGTCATGTATTACAACAAAGAATACTTGAAGAAAGCCGGAGTGCTCGGCGAAGACGGCAACCCGGTCTACGACAAGTCGCCGGAAGGCTTCACCGAGTTCTTGAACAAGATCAAAAGCGCCGTTCCGGCCGACGTGGCTCCGCTGGCCCAACCGGACGTCCGGATCGACTCGTACTGGATGTTCTGGGGCTTCTACAACCAGCTTACGGACGGAGGCAAATTCTACGACGCCGAAGGCAAAGGCGAGTTGAACAACCCTCAGGCGCTCGAAGCGCTGGAATACGTCGACAGTCTGTACAAGTCGGGCCTGATCCCGCCGAAGATCAACGACGCGGTCAAGCTGTTCCAAGATAAACGCGCGGCCGTGCTGATCACCGGCGTATGGAGCACCGGAGCGTTCGAGAATATCGAAGGACTCGATTTCGGCGTCGTGCCGATGCCGCAGATCTACGATCAACCGGCGACATGGGGCGACTCGCATACGCTGGCGCTGCCGAAACACGGCAAAGAAGATCCGGCCAAGCAGAAAGCGGCGCTCGTCTTCGCCAAATGGCTGGCAGACAACGGCGAGATGTGGGCCAAAGCGGGCCATATCCCGAGCGTGACCAAAGTGCTGGATTCGCAGGCGTTCAAAGACATGCCGTACCGCAGCGATTACGCGCAGTCGGCCGACTTCGTCAAATACTGGCCGCGCAACGAGAAACAAGGCCAGATCAACGACAATATCATCAAAGAATTCGAGAAGATGATGGCCGGCAAACAGGACGCCAAGACGACGCTCGAGAAAGCCGACGCGGCGATCGATAAGACGGCCGGCAAATAACAAAGGCTTGGAAAGTCGGAAAAAAGAAGGAAGCGGGTAGGGCGGTCCTGACGCCGTCCGCTTCCTTTTTCATCGAAAGGAGGGGCCGCAACCATGGCTTCCAAAACATTGACCGAAGGCGGAAGCGGAAGCGCGAGCGCATCGTCCCGCACGCCGAGAAAAAGCGCGCTGCACCGTCAAGGCTGGGTGACCGGCGTCATGATGGTGCTGCCGTATACGATCTTCTTCCTGCTGTTCTCGCTGATTCCGATCCTGTACGGCTTCGGCGTCAGCTTCTACGATTGGTCGCTGCTCGGCGACAAAACGTTCATCGGATTCGAGAACTACGCCAATCTGCTGCAGGACGAAGAATTCCGGACCAACCTGCTGAACACCGTACTGTTCACGGTCGTCAGCGTGCCGCTGATCGCGGGTTTCGGGCTGCTGCTCGCGGTGCTGGTGAACGGCATCCGCAAAGGACAGGCGTTTCTGCGCATCTCGTTCTTCATGCCGTACGTGCTGTCCGTATCCGTCATCTCGAGCATCTGGGTCATTTTCCTGCAGCCGTATACCGGACTGTTCAACCGGATCCTGAGGGGGATCGGCCTGATCCACAGCGAGATCTTCTGGCTCTCCGATTCCACGCTGGCCTGGGTCTCGATCATCATGGCGACGGTCTGGTGGACGATCGGGTTCGTGTTCGTTTTGTTCCTCGCCGGTCTGCAGGACATTCCCGAATCGTTCTACGAAGCGGCCAACCTCGAAGGCGCGAACCGCTGGCAGACGTTCCGCTATATCACGTTCCCTTCGCTGTCGCGCGTGACCGTGCTGGTCGTCGTGCTGCAAACGATCGCGTCGTTCAAGATCTTCGGCCAATCCAAGCTGATCACGGGCGGGGGGCCGGCGGGAGCGACGAAGACGGTCGTGTTCTCGATCTACGAAAACGGCTTTCAGACGTTCCAGATGGGCTACGCTTCGGCGATCGCCTTCGTGCTGATGCTGGTCATTCTGGTGATCTCGCTGCTCCAGACGATGCTGCTGCGCAAGCTCGGCGAATAAGGAATAAGGAGGAACTTCCATGCTCGATCGCATTTATCCGTATGTCGTCCGTATCGCCGCCGTCCTGTTCGCGCTCATGTTCCTGATTCCGATCTTCTGGATGCTGGCGCTGTCGCTGACGCCCGAACGGGGCAGCCTGTTCTCGGGCGGCTTCAACGTCTCGTTCGACAACTACGTCACCGTGCTGAACCGCGCGCCGATCTTCGGCTGGATGGGCAACAGCTTGATGGTCTCGATCGCGACGACGGCGCTGGTGCTGCTGCTCGCGTCGATGGCGGCGTATTCGTTTTCCCGCATCCGTTTTCCGGGCAGCAAAGTGCTGTTCGTCCTGTTCTTGTCGGCGATGATGATTCCCGGCGAAGCGACGCTGATTCCGCTCTATCTGCTGATGCGCGATTCCGGCCTGCTCGGCACGCGTACTTCGCTGATTCTGCCGGCGCTCGCGGGACCTATGGGCATCTTCATCCTGAAGCAGTTCTTCGACGGCCTGCCCAAAGACCTCGAAGAAGCGGCGCGCATCGACGGAGCCGGTTTCTTCAAGATCTGGTACCGCATCTTCCTGCCGCTGTCGCGTCCGGCGCTGGCCGCGCTCGGCATCTTCACCTTCATCGGCTCGTGGAACGATTACGTCTGGCCGCTGATTTCCATTTCGGACAAAGCCTATATGACGATCACGCTAGGCCTGCCGATGTTCCAAAGCTCGTATAACCAAGAATACGCGCTGCCGATGACCGCGAACGCGCTCGCCGCGATCCCGGTGCTGATCGTGTTCCTGATTTTCCAGAAGCAGATTATCAAAGGCATCGCGTTTACCGGCGGCAAAGAAATGTAAGAATACGCCCCAACTTTCTCTAGGAGGAACTTATGTCGAATCCATCTGTATCTGTGCCGAAAAATAATCCGTCTCCCGTCCCCCGCCCCGAATATCCGCGTCCGCAGTTCGAGCGCGCCGACTGGTCGAACTTGAACGGCGAATGGGACTTCGCGTTCGACGACGACCGCCGCGGCGACCGCGAGCGCTGGTACGAACCGGACGCCGGAACGTTCGGGGAGCGGATTACGGTTCCGTTCGCTTTTCAGAGCAAGCTGAGCGGGATCGGCGATCCGTCGTTCCGCGATCTCGTCTGGTACCGCCGCACGTTCGAGATCCCTGCGGATTGGAACGACCGCCGCGTGCTGCTGCATATCGGAGCCTGCGATTACGCCTCGACCGTATGGGTCAACGGACGCTGGGCGGTCTCGCACGAAGGCGGACATACGCCTTTTCAAGCGGACATTACGGATCTGCTGAACCCGCAAGGAGGCAATACGATCGTCGTGCGCGCCGAAGATTTCAGCCGCGACGTGACGCTGCCCCGAGGCAAACAGTTCTGGAAAGAAGGCTCGGAAAGCATCTTCTACACGCGTACGACGGGGATCTGGCAGACGGTCTGGTTGGAGCCGGTGAACGAAGCGCATGTCATTAAGGTCAAGTTCGCGCCGGATATCGATCGGAACGAAGTGCGCCTGCGGACGTTCTTTTCGCGGGAAGCTTGGGAAACGGCGGCGGGAGAACCATGTTCGGCGAAGATCGTTATTCGATTCCAAGGAGATCTGATCGCCGAAGACGCGTTCCCGGTACTGCACGCGGAAGAAGCTCGGGCGATCGGGCTAAGCGACTTCAACGATCACGGCCTCGGCCGCTGGTGGACGCCGGAACAGCCGAATCTGTACGACGTGCGGATCGAACTGACGCGCGGCGGACGGATCGTCGATACGGTCGAGAGCTATTTCGGCATGCGCAAGATCTCGATCGAGAACGGCCGGATCTGCCTCAACAACCGCCCGTATTTCATGCGCTTGGTGCTGGATCAAGGTTACTGGCCGGACGGCGTGCTGACGGCTCCGACGGACGAAGATCTGGTGCGCGATATTCGGCTGACCAAAGAGATGGGATTCGACGGGGTGCGCAAACACCAGAAGATGGAAGATCCGCGTTTTCTGTATGCCTGCGATAAACTGGGGCTGCTCGTTTGGGGCGAAGCGGCGAACGCGTACGCGTATTCCGAAGAATACGTCCGCAAATTCACTCGCGAATGGCAGGAAGCGGTGGAGCGCGACTATAACCATCCGTGCATCGTCGTCTGGGTGCCCATGAACGAGAGCTGGGGCATCCCGAACGTGCAGATCGATCGCCGCCAACAGGAGCACGGGCTGACGCTGTACCATCTGACCCGATCGCTCGACGATACCCGCCCGGTCGTCTACAACGACGGTTGGGAGATGATGGACACCGACATCGCGGCGATCCACGATTACGAATGGCGCGAAGAAGTGCTGGCCGACCGTTATGCATCCGCGGAAAAAGCGGTAAACGCCATGCCGGCCAACCGGCGCATCTTCGTCGGCGGGCGCGCGCATCAGGGCCAGCCGATTCTCGTCACCGAGTTCGGCGGCATCGCCTACAAGAAAAGCGACTGGGAAGGCTGGGGCTATTCCGGCGCGGAGAACGACGAAGACTTTCTCGCCCGCCTCGGCGCGGTCATTCGCCCGCTGACGCACTCCGGCGTCGTGCAGGGCTTCTGCTATACGCAGTTGACCGACGTGGAGCAGGAGATCAACGGCTTGGTGACGTACGACCGTATCCCGAAAATTCCGACGGAGCAGATTCGCAAGATCGTGAGAGGAGAAGGGTAAAACAAAAGACGGCTTCGATCCTTGCGCGTTTGACGGCGAAGGGGCGAGGCCGTTTTTTTGCATCAAATTTTAGTGGAAAACAAAAAGTCTTCATAGGAAGGACGTTATTCTCCATTTAGCGAACAAAAAACCTTTTGACACATAACGTTCACCGGAAATGATGTGTTTTGGAGGCGGACTCCTCTATCTAAACCTTACATAAAGCGTTATAATGAAAACGTAATCAATTCCAGTTAACAAACAAATTTCTCATCGTCCGAGGAGGATGGAGTATCATGATGGCAGGACTGAAAGAACTGAAAAATTGGGTAAACGGAATCTTCGTGCCGAGCTTGGATGCCGGGGAAGAGGATTACCGGAAAATCGAGTTTTCGGTCGAACGCCACCTGCACACGCCGGAAGTTCCGCGCCCGATCACTTATCAAGAAGAGGCGCAGTTGAAGATGGTCAAATATCACTAAACCCTTAACTCGTTTTTTTATAAAGCCGGATCGGCATCGAGAGTGAAAATTTGCACATTGTTCGACGCGGCCGCGTTCGTCGGGATTTCCGACAGACGCGGCTTTTTGCTGTACGCGCGAAGCGGAGGAGCGGTATGCTACAATGAGAACGCGTGCTGACGTCCAGGTTGGCGCAGCGCGATTCATATGCGGGAGGATGAACGAAGATGAGCGAACAACAAGTGAACGAAAGCGAACTGATCGCCTATATTCAAGAGAAAACCGGAGCCGACGAAGCAGGCATCAAGATCGTGCTGAAACACGAACAAGCCTTTATCGACGCGGAAGCGAAAAAGCCGGGCGACACGATCGAAGTGGACAGCGACGAACTGGTCGACTACGTCATGAGCCGCAAAGACGTGAAGCTGAACGAGCTGGAAGTGGAGAACGTCCTCGATGCCGAGATGGCATACCTGATCGACAAAGGACTGGCCGGATACGAAGATTGATGCCCTTTCATATTGACACGGTACGGATGCCGCTATCCGCCTTGCAGGGGCATGACGGACCGCAGCGTCGATAGTGAGGAACGGAGCAAGAGAACCTAGCGTTTGAAGAAGCGCGTTTTCGCAGGAGAATTTGCCGAAAGTACGCGTGCAGCGGACGGAGCGGCAGAGCGCCGCGCCGAAAACGCGCTTTTTGGTCAGACAAGGAGGGAAGGTCATGGAATCGGAAGAAAGGGCGAAACGGCGCGCCGCGATGGAGCAGCTCGTCGCCGAAGCGGATGCCGGTCTGCCCGCGCAGCCGGAGGAAACGCCCGCGTCGGATAACAATAAAGAGAACAAGAAAAACAAACAAAAACCGCCGAAGAAAAAAAGAAGCGGATTCCGGCGTTTGTTGTCCGGGATCGGCTGGATATTGATCGTGCTGCTCGTACTGCTGCTGGCCGGGTTCGTCTATCAATGGGTCGGGGAGCGAAGCGATCGGGAAGCTTTCGTCGCGCCGGGCGATCTGGTGGACGTGGAAGGGCATCGGATGCATGTGTACCACGAAGAACTGCCGGGCAAAACGGACAACGATCCGACGGTGGTGCTGATCGCCGGTTGGGGAACGCCGAATCCGTACGCCAACTTCTCGCCGGTCTACGAGAAGTTGAGAGGCAAGGTCAACTTCGCCGTGATCGAGCGGTTCGGCTACGGTTACAGCGACGAGACGCGCAAAGACCGCGATATCGACACGCTGACCCGCGAGCTGCGCGAAGGGCTGAAGCAGGCCGGAGTCAAGCCGCCTTACGTGCTGGCGCCCCACTCGCTCGGCGTGCTGGAAGCGATCCGTTTCTCGCAGCTTCATCCCGAAGAAGTCAAAGGCCTGCTGATGATCGATACCGGTTCGCCGGAATTCTACGAGACGTTCCCGTCCAGAGCGCCGCAATCCCAGCTTCAGCGGATCGCGATCAAGTCGGGCATCGTGCGCGCGCTGTACCATGTGGACGGCTTCGCGGAACGGATCGCCGCCGGACGCAACGGCTTGAAGCTGCTGTCGCCGGAGATGAAAGAGCAGGATCGGCTGGCGACGCTGCTGGTGGCGAACAATCATAACGTCACGGACGAGATGCGGGAGATGCATGCCAACGCCCGCAAAGTGGTCGCGGACAAGACGCGGCTGCCGATCCCGATGGTCATTCTCGTCGCGGATCATCTGGGCGAGATCAGCGAAGAACGCATGGATACGCAGCGGCAGTTCGGCGAATCGTGGTCGGACGACTCCGAAGAGATCGTCGTGCAAGACAGCGGTCACTCCATGCAGGCGTACCAACCGCAGGCAATCGCGGACGCGGCGATCCGTTTGGTGGAGAAGGTGCGTTGAGATCCGTATAATGAAAAACATCTTACACAAGAGACGCAAGGACAACGAGAGCATTTTCGGAGCATCCGATAACATCTCGCCGTCCGCGCGTCTTTTTTTATGGCGAAGGAGGCGTTCCGACATGGACCACACCAAACCACATCCTGATCCCGATCTTCCCGATCGCGATCCATCCCCGGCAAACGATCTTGAAAGCCGTCCGCGCCGCAAGAAAAAGCGCAGCCTGCCCCGGCGCATCTTGAGCGTGTTCAACATCCTGATCATTCTGCTGCTCACGCTGCTGCTGGCGGGTTTCGTCTATCAAGGGATCGGAGAGCGCGCCGACCGGGCCGCTTTCCAAGCGCCGGGCACGATGGTCGAAGTCAACGGCCACCGCATGCACGTCTACCGCGAAGAAAAAACGGACCGCGCCCCCCGAGAAGCGGCGGTCGTGCTGATCTCCGGTTGGGGAACGGCGAGTCCTTACGCGGATTTCTCGCCGATGTACGAACATCTGCGCGGACAAGCGGAATTCGCGGTCGTGGAGCGTTTCGGTTACGGATACAGCGAGACGACCGACGACAAGCGGGATATCGACCGGATCACGGAAGAATTGGAAAAAGCGCTGCAAGGAGCCGGAGTCGAGCCGCCGTACGTGCTGGCCGCCCATTCGTTGGGCAGTCTCGAAGCGTTCCGGTTCGCGGAGCTGCATCCCGAGCAGGTGGCCGGCATCGTGACGATCGATTCCGGCTCGCCGGAATTCTATCTGACCTTCCCCGAGCGAAATATGCAGCTTCAGCGCTTGGCGATCAAATCGGGACTCGTGCGCGCGCTGTATCACCTCAACGGATTCGAGCAGTATCTGAACGGACAGCGCAACGGCCTTCGGCTGATGTCGGCGGACATGAAAGAACGCGACCGGCTGGCGACGCTGCTCGTCACGCTGAACGACAACGTGACGGGCGAGATCCGCAGGGTTCATGCCAACGCGCAAAAAGTGATCGACGCCAAAACGCGGCTGGATATCCCGACGGTTCAACTGGTCGCGGGCAATTTCGGCGAACCGACGCGGGAATGGCTGAACACCCAGCAGGAGCTCGGCTCGTCTTGGTCGTCGGACTCCCGGATGGAAGTCGTCAAAGATTCGGCCCACTCGATTCAGCAGTATCGGCCGGAGATCGTCGCCGAACCGGCGCTCGGGCTGATCCGGCCGGCCGATTGAACGGCAGATTTGTCCAAAAGACCGGCACGAAAAAACGGGAGTTGACATTCGTTTTATCCTGAAACTATAATGGTTACAAATGAACGGGTTATCCCGATCGAAAGCCAATCATAGAGGAGCGAATACACATGGGCAAAATCATCGTGACCGGAGCTTCCGGCCATCTGGGCACCGCGGCAATCCGTCATCTGTTGGATCTGGGCGTACAAGCGGGCGACATCGTAGGCATCGTGCGCGACACGGCGAAAGGCGTGGCTCTGGCCGAACTCGGCGTCGAGCTTCGCACCGGAGATTACGACGACGCGGCTTCGCTTCCGGCGGCATTCGAAGGCGGCGAGAAGCTGCTGTTCGTCTCGGCGTCCTCGATGGACAACACGCTTCGCATTCGCCAGCACGCGACCGTGGTCGAAGCGGCGCGCAACGCGGGCATCAAGCATATCGTTTACACGAGCTTCGCGTTCCCGGAGAAAATGACGTTGGGCTTGGAGAACGTGCATCTGGCAACGGAATACATGATCCGCACGACGGGAGCCGCGTATACGTTCCTGCGCAACGGCTTCTATCTGGACATGCTCGCGAACGAAGGCACGTCGGCCGTGGCCGCTGCCGGTACGGTCATCTCGGCCGCGCCGACAGGCAAATTGAATTACGTGACCCGCGACAATCTGGCCCGCGCGGCAGCGGTCGTCCTGACGCAGGAAGGCCACGAGAACCGTACGTACGAATTGACGGCTTCGGAGCCGTTCTCTTACGACGAATATGCGGCCGCTCTGGCGGAAGTCTCCGGCAAACCGGTCGTGCACAAAGCGCTGCCGGCTCCGGAAGCCGTAAGCGCGATGGCGGCGGCAGGCGTACCGGAAGGCGCGGCGGGCTTCTTGGTTCACGTCGTCGATGCGGCGATCGAAAAAGGCGAGTTCTCGAATCCGTCGAACGATCTGGTCGATCTGCTCGGAGACGCGTATACGCCGCTGAAAGCGGCTCTGGAAGCCGTGATCAAAGATTAAGAAATATCCCTATCTCTTCGGAAACAAACAAAAACGTCGTTACGCGATTCATGCGCGACGACGTTTTTTTGTTGCCCATGCAAAAGCCGATTCTCAGAAGATCGAAATCAATTCCCGCGTATACGGATGCCGCTCGTCCGCGAACAATTCGTCCGCACCGAACCGGTCGACGATCTGTCCGCTTCGCATCACCATGATGCGCTGGCTCATCCGGTGCACGGCTGCCAGATCGTGCGAGATGAACAGGTACGACAAGCCCAGCGACGCGCGCAGCTCCGTCAGCAGATCGAGCACGGCGCCTTGCGAGATCACGTCCAAGCTGGCCGTCGGCTCGTCGAGCACGACGACGTCCGGTTCGATGCCGATCGCGCGCGCGATCGTGACGCGCTGGCGCTGTCCGCCGCTGAGTTCGTGCGGGTAACGGCCGGCGATCTCGGCCGGCAGTTCGACGGCTTCCAGCAGCTGCCGCACGTACGCTTCGCGGGAAGCGAAGGCGAAGCGGGACAGCTTCGCCTCTCGGCCGAGCCGAAGATAAGGATCGAGCAGCGAATCGCGGATTCGCAGCTTGGGATTCAGCGCGGCCGCCGGGTTCTGGAACACGATCTGGATCTTGCGGCGATGCGGCCGAAGCTTGCGGCCGCGTAGCGGCGCGATGTCCTGCCCGCCGAGCACGATCGAGCCGGCGTCGGCTTCTTCGATCTTCAGCAGGCAGCGCGCCAGCGTGCTCTTGCCGCAGCCGCTCTCGCCGACCAGGCCCAGGCATTCGCCGCGTCCGAGGGCGAAGCCGACATCCTGCACCGCCGGGCGGGCAGCCCCGGCGTAGGTGCGGGTCAGCCCGTCCACAATGAGGACGGGCGAAGAATTGCCGATGCTTGCGTGCGCGCCCGGAAGCTGCGCCGCGCTCCGCGCATCCCGGCGCTCCGCTATTTGCCTGCTCATGCTTGTCCCTCCTCTCCGAGTCCCGAGCGCAGCGAGCGGCCCAAGATCGGGGCCGCTTCGATCAGCTTGCGGGTGTATTCGTGCTGCGGATGATCGAGAATCCGGTGTTTGCCGCCGGATTCGACGATCCGGCCTTCTTGCATGACGGACAGCCGGTTCGCGTAGCGGCGCACATGCCGCCAATCGTGCGTGACGAACAAGATCGCGCAGCCGGTCTCGCGCTGCTTGCGCGCCAGCAGTTCCAGCACGCGATGAGCCGATACGCTGTCGAGCGCCGTCGTCGCTTCGTCCGCGATCAGCAGGCGCGGCGACAGCAGCAGCGCCGTCGCGATCGCGGCGCGCTGAAGCTGCCCGCCGCTGAGCTGGAACGGATAGCGGCGCAGCAGAGCCGCGTCCAAGCCGACCGATTCCAGCGCTTCGGCCGCTGTGTCCCGGCGCGCCGTTCTCGACTTCTCGCCGTGGACTTTCTGATATTCGTCGAAATGCGCGCCGATGCTGCGAAACGGCGTGAACGCCCCTTGATAATCCTGAAAGATGTACGAGATGCGTTTGCCTCTGAGCGCGCGCATCTCGCGCGGGCTGCGGGCCAGCAGATCGGCTCCTTCGAACAAGACCTTCCCCGAAGCGCGAAGATTGGGCGGCAGCAGCTGCCCGATCGCCTGCGACAGCAGGCTTTTGCCGCTGCCGCTCTGCCCGACCAGCGCCATGAATTCGCCTTCGCGCACGGCCAGCGAGACACCGTCGACGATGGTGCGGTCGCGGCTTCCAATACTTAATTCCTCGATCGACAAGATCACGGCTGCGCCTCCTTTTTCACGTCGAACCGGTCCCTCAGAACATCGCCCAGCATATTCGCCAGCAGCACCGTCGAGACGATCGCCAGCCCCGGATACACCATCAGTTCGGGCCGCGATTGGAAATACGGGCGGGAATCGTTCAGCATCGCGCCCCACTCGGGCGTCGGCGGCTGCGCGCCCAGACCGATATAGGACAGCGAAGAGATCAGCAGAATGATCTTGCCGAGATCGAGGCTGGCGAGCACCAGCACGTTCCCGGCGATATGCGGCAGCAGATGGCGGCTCATGATGCGCGCGTCGGACAATCCGTTCGTTCGGGCGACGGCGACATAGTCTTTCTGCGACTCCGACAGCACGGTGCTGCGGACGAGCCGGGCATAGCTGACCCATTTGACGATCACGATCGCCAGCACCAGATTGCCGATGCCCGCGCCGAGCAGCCCGCTCAGCACGATCGCGACGATGGTATCGGGAAAAGCCAGAAATCCGTCGGCGACGCGCATGAACAGGCGATCGATCCGGCCGCGCTTGTACCCGGCGATCAAACCGAACGGAATCCCGATGATCAGCGCCGCCCCTAATGCCAGCAGGCTGTAACCGAGCGTCTGTCCGCCGCCGAGCAGCAGCCGGGTCAGCACGTCGCGGCCCAGATGATCCGTTCCGAACGGATGCAAGGCGCTTGCGCCCAGCAGACGTGCGCGCAGGTCCGTAAGCGTCGGATCATGCTTGAGCACGCCAAACGCGTAAACGGAGGCCGAGGCGACGAGCAGCACGAACAACGCCGCGACGATCGCTTGCAGCCGCGATTTGCGCGTTCCGGACTTCGACTCGGGGCGGATACGACGCGTGCGCAGGAACATCGTTTTCATCGGGCGGCCTCCTTTTCTTTTAACTGCATCTCGGGGTTCAGATACCGGTAAGACAGATCGACGAGCGCGTTCACGACGAATACGACAATCGCCATGATCAGGATATATCCTTGAATCAGCGGGTAATCGCGCTGCCGGATCGCGTCGACGACCAGCTTGCCGATGCCGGGATACGCGAACAGTACTTCGATCACGACCACCCCGCCGATCAGACTGCCCAGACTGACGCCGAATACGGTGATGACCGGTGGCAGGCTGTGGCGCAGCGCGTGCAGCCAGAAGATGCGGGCTTCGGACAAGCCGCGCGCCCGCGCGGAACGCACGAACTCCTGACTCAGCGAATCCAGCAGGCTGGAACGCAGCAGACGCACGTAGACGCTGGAGATGGCAAGCCCCAGCGTCAGCGACGGCAGAATCAGCGACAGGAATCCGTCCCGTCCCATCGTCGGCAGATGCGCGAAACGCACGCCGAGCAGATCGATCAGGATCAGGCCGAGCCAGAAACTGGGCACGGCCGCGCCGACGATCGCCAGCATCCGGCTGAGCGAATCGATCCATCGACCGCGATAGAGCGCCGATAACGAGCCGAGCGGAACGGACACGAGCAGCATGACGAGCAGCGCCCCCGCCGTCAGTTCGGCCGTCGCCGGAAGCGCGCGCAGCAGCGTCGCCATCACCGGTTGGCCGGTGGAATAAGAGACGCCGAAATCCAGCCGCACGAAATCGAGCAGCCATTTGCCGAACTGCACAAAGAGCGGATCGTTGAAGCCCATCTCTTCGCGCATCGCTTCGACCTGCTCCTGACTGACCGACAGCTCTTCCACGTTCAGGATCGTCAGCACCGGATCGCCCGGCGCGAGCCGGATGAACAGGAAGCTGACGAACATGATGAACAGCAGGAACAGAAAGACTTCCGAGAACTTGCGAAGCAGAATGCGAAACATTACATCACGTCCAGCTTATTGGTGATCATGTAGTATTCGCTGCGCGTCGTCACCCAATTCTTGACCTTCTTGCCGTTGTAGGCGACGATCGTGGCCGGATGCAGCACGAAAGCGTTCAGTACGTTGTCGTGCACGTAGTTGGCGGCCTGCTCGGCAAGCTTCGCGCGCTTCTCGGGAGCGACGGTCCGATTCAGTTCGTCGATGATCGCCGTCAGTTTCGGATCTTCCGAACCGCTGAAATTGAGCGAGCCCGTCGGATGGTACGTCGCGTTCAGATAATAACCGGCGTCGCCGCGCGGAGCGGTCAGGTTGCTGTACGTCGCGATATCCCAGTCGCGGTTGGACGCCATATATTCTTCCGGCGTGTCGATCTGGCGGATTTCCACTTCGATGCCGATCTTCTTGGCGTCGGATTGGAACACCTGCGCGATCAGCGGAAGGTCGGCGCGGGACGAATACGTCAGCAGCGTGAGCTTCAGCGGGCTGCCGTCTTTGGTCATTACGCCGTTCTCGGGTTTATAGCCGGCCGCTTCCAGATGTTTGACCGCCGCTTCGGGACCGGAGTCGGCCGCGGCGTGTTCGTATTTCGGCGCAAAAGGCAGCGAAGGCAGGAACGGTCCGATCGCCGGTTCGCCGTAACCGAGCAGGATCGTGTCGACGATGCCCTGCCTGTCGATCAGCGCGTCCAGCGCGCGGCGGACGTTCGGATCTTGGATCGGCGCGCGCTGCATGTTCATCGTCAATTGGTGGACGCGGAACGTCGAAGTCGATTCGACGGTCATGCCGTCGATCGCTTTGAGCGACTCCAGGCTTTCCACTTCCGGACGGTAGACGATATCGACCTGTCCGGATTTGAGCGCGAGCGAGCGGGCGTTGGCGTCTTCGTTAAACGCGAACGTCACGGAGTCCAGCGGCGAAGCGCCGTTCCAATATCCGTCGTAACGGTCGAGTTCGAGCTTGCTGCCCGGGGTAAAAGCTTTCAGTTTGAACGGCCCCGTGCCCACCGGCTTGTTGACGATATCCGATTCGCTCACGTCGATGATCGCCGTGTTGGGATGCACCAGTTCGGAAGCGAATTCCGGAAACGGCTGCGTCGTCGTGATCTCCAGCTTGTCGCCTTCCGCTTCGATCGACTGAATCTTGAGCGCGTTCTGAATCGACGGGCTTTCTTCGAGCGCGCGTTCGAGCGAAGCTTTGACGGCGTCGCCGGTCATCGGTTTGCCGTTCTGGAACGTCACGTCGTCGCGCAGGTCGATCGTCCAATGCCGGCCGTCTTCGCTGTCCCAGCTCTCCGCGAGCCACGGCGCGACGGTCAGGTTGTCTTCGTCGAGCCGAACGAGCGTCTCCGTGATGCCCGCGCGCAGCGGCACGTAGCTGGAATCGACATGCGGATCGAGCGAATCGGTGGAGAAGTTATACAAGAAACTCACGTGTTTGCCGGCTTCGGCGGACGAACCGGCGGAACCTGCTGATGCGGGCTTAGCCGAATCGGTTCCCGAATTGCCGCAAGCGGCGAGCAGTCCGGCGGTTAAGGCGATAACGGTCCATGCGGACAACGATTTTTTAGAAAACAAGGTCAAACCCCTCTCTATTCGTAAACATTATGATTAACACAATGAGGCTTATCTTATCGTAATGATTACGTTTTGACAAGAGGTGTGTAGGGAGTGACATAGGCACTGCGGCAGAAGAAGCGCTGCTTGAAGAAAACGCAAAAAATCCGCTCTCGCGGGAGAGCGGACGGATCGAAAGGGACAGAACGAAAGCAAGCAAGACAAGCGCGGAGCGGAGGGACGTCAGGCCGGAATCGGTTTGCGCTTACTCGGTTCGGCAAGCGAAGGAGCCGAGCGGGCCGACCGGTTATCGGCGGCGGCCGATACGAGCCGAGCCGGGTCGCTGTCGTCATTCGCCGCAGTCGCTGCGGTACGGGCAGACGCGCGAAGCATCCGGTTCGTCGGGAGCTTTGCGTCGGCTGCGTTCGGTTCGAAGCCGCTGCTTTCGATCGTAGTCGGGGCAACAGGCAGAAGGGAGGAAGCCTCGGCGTCGGCGTTTGCGCGTTCCTCGACCGCAGCCGCGGCGTTAAAACGTTCTTCCTCCCGCCGATCGCGTTCCGCGAACAGGCTGTCGATGCCGAATCCGGTTTCTTTGGAGGCGACGAAGTAAGCGGCCAACGCCATAAGCGCCAGATCCAATTCGTAGCCGGGCGAACCGGCATTGCCGAGCAATCCGGCCGGAAGTTTGACCGTGACGATCGCGCCGATCATCACGACGATAAAACCGATGGCGGCGCTTCGCGTCAGCACGCCCAGCCCCATCAACGTTCCGCAGACCAATTCCAGCATCGCGACCATGTAAGCCAGAAATCCCGGCAATCCTACGCTGCTGAACCAATCCGCCATCAGATCCATGCCGCTGTTTATTTTCGAGATGCCGTGCCCCAGAAAGATCGCGGCCAGCACGAGCCGCATCGCGGTCGCCGTCCATTTCATCGTCATCTTTATCCGCCCCTCGCTATGTAAAGGTAAGTTGTTTACTGTTCATAATATAAACGGTATCTTAAAGTGTGTCAATTACTTTTTGTAATTTATCTCTTCAGTAGGAGACGGGTCGGGTACATCGACTTGTTTTGCGCCGAAGTCCCGCGCCTTTTCGCCTTTTCTCCGGCGAGGCAGCGAAACACAGCAAAAAAACGGCCCCGAAGGGACCGTTTACGGTTGTGTCGCGGTTGGCATATTCTGCATTCCCCAGCTCATCCATGCTGCTCGCCGATTACGAATTGCGCGGCGTATAATCCAGGTCTTTGAACAGCCGGTCCAATTCTTTGGCCGTGAGATCGCGCCATTTGCCGACCGGGAGGCTGTTGAGATGAATATTCATGATCCGGATGCGTTTGAGCGCGCGGACATTGTAGCCCAGCGCTTCGCACATACGGCGGATCTGGCGGTTCAGGCCCTGCGTCAGCGTGATCTGGAACACGAATTTGGAGAGCTGCTCGACTTCGCACGGCAGCGTCTTCGTATCCAAGATCTCGACGCCGGCCGCCATCTTGCGCAGAAATTCAGGCGTGATCGGACGATCGACCGTCACGATGTATTCTTTCTCGTGGCGGTTCTCCGCGCGCAGAATCTCGTTGACGATGTCGCCGTCGTTGGTGAGCAGGATCAGGCCTTCGGAGTCTTTGTCCAGCCGACCCACATGGAAGATCCGCTGCGAATGGCCGACGAAGTCGACGATATTGCCTTTGACGTTTTTCTCCGTCGTGCTGGTGATGCCGACCGGCTTGTTCAGCGCGATGTAGACGTTCTCCTGCGCCGCTTTTTCTTTGATCCGTTTGCCGCTGACCCGCACGTCGTCGCCCGGCTCGACTTGGCTGCCCAGATCGGCTTTGACGCCGTTGATCGTCACCTTGCCTTCGGCGATGACTTTATCCGCTCCGCGTCTCGACGTGAAGCCGGACTCGGCGATATATTTGTTGATTCGCAATTGCACGCACACCTTTCTGGTTGGGAAAAAGTTCTCTGTTTACCATAGCGCAAAAGGGGCGGGGTGTACAGATTGCGCGCAGCGAAAGAGCGCTTCGACGCCGCGAATCGAGAAGAAAAGCACGAAATAAAAAGCCGGTTCACTTGAACCAGCCTTTCTCTTTGAATCTCGTAATGGCTTCGATCCGGTTGCCGACGCCCAGTTTGTCGAGGATGACCGAGACGTAGTTGCGAACCGTGCCGTTGGTCAGCGACAGTTCGCTGGCGATCTCCTTCGTATTCTTGCCTTCGGAGATCAGCAGCAGCACTTCGCGTTCGCGGTCGGTCAGCGGATTCTCTTCCGCGTAAGCGGCGTCGTCGACCAGCTCCGGCGCGTAGACGCGCCGGCCGGACATGATGCTGCGGATCGCGTCGGCCAGTTCTTCGCTCGGGCTGTCTTTGAGCAGGTAACCGTGCGCGCCCGCGCGGATCGCCCGTTCGAAATAGCCGGAGCGCGCGAAAGTGGTGAGGATCAGCACGCGGCATCCCGAGCCTTTGAGTTCTTCGGCCGCTTCGAGTCCCGTCTTCTTCGGCATCTCGATATCCATGACGCAGAGATCGGGCTTGTGCAGCCGCACGAGCGCCACGGCTTCTTCGCCGTCCGCCGCTCTTCCCACGACCTCCATGTCGTCTTCCAGATCCAGCAGCGAAGCCAGCGCGCCCAGCAGCATGCGCTGATCTTCCGCGATCACGATACGAATCATCCGCTATTCCTCCTTATTCGGAACCTCTTCGCCGCGCTCGGGCCGGTGCGCGTTCACGTTCGGAATCCGCATCGTCAGCCGCGTGCCTCGGCCGCCCGATTCGGCCTGTTCGCTGTCCGACAATTCCAGACTCCCGTTTATGAATTCGAGCCGCTCGCGCATCCCGCGCAGGCCGCTGCCGCGCGAAGTTCCCGCGACGTTCGGCAGGCCGTGCCCGTTGTCGGCCACTCTCACGATCAATTCGCCGGGGGCGGGTTCGATCTCGATCCGGCATGCCGTAGCTCCGCTGTGTTTGACGATATTGTTCACGGCTTCCTTCAGGCACATGCTGACGACGTTCTCGTTCAGCAGGGAAGCGCGCGTCTCCGAAGGGTCGCCGATCAGCGTGAAGTCGATCTCCGCCGCCTTCAGGATCTGGCGCAGCCGGTGCACTTCGTCTTCGATATGCGTGCCTCTCATCTGGGTGACCAATTCCCGCAGTTCTTTCAGCACGACCCGCGCGGTCTGCTGGACGTCGCGGATTTCGTCTTCGGCGCGCTGCGGATCTTTGGAGACCAGTTTGGCCGCCAGATCGCTTTTGAGCCCGATCAGCGCCAATTTTTGTCCGAGCGTGTCGTGCAGATCGCGGGCGATCCGCTGCCGCTCTTCCATGACCACCAACTCGGAAATTCGCTTGTTGGCGTCTTCGAGCTGTCCTTGCAGGCTCTCGCTGCGGTTGCGGTTGTACGTCGTGACCGGCAGCAGAATGACGGCGATGATCGTCAGCGCGACGAACGGCCACTGGGCGATCATCAGCGGGTCGTGGCGCATGTAGCCGAGATAGACGGAAGCGAGCGCGGCGACCAATTGAACCGAATACATCGTGAAGAAGCCGCTGCGGCTGCGGATATTGCCGACGAAATACGCCAGAAAGACCGCGAAATAAATATAGCCGAACATCAGCGCCATCGCGACGGTGAACACAAGCTGCATCATCGTCCAGAAATAGAATACCCGGCCTTTGGTCGCGAACGCGAGCAGATAACAGACGAAAAATCCGATGACCATGAAGATGCCGGTTACCGCATGGAACACGGTCGAAGAACGGAAGATGAAATAGAACGGCAGGATATAGAAAACGACCCAGACGTAAGGATTAAGTCCGGTGCTGCGCTGGAAGATCTGATACCATTTCTGCACGAAAGATTGACCTCCCCGAACCGATGCCGGCAGCGGCGGGAGGGTTCCCGTGCTTCGCGCGGCCTCATTTGTTGTGACCATTATAACCCGATGCCTCCTTTTTGCCCAAGCTTTGCCGTTCGGCTTCCGATCGCGATCGGGCCATGCGAAAACCCCGAAGCCGGCAGCCTGCGTCTGCAAGGCAGAAGGCAGGCCGCCAAGTATGCTGCCGCTGCCGCGTCGGAATGCCGACGGGCCGGATTCGGGATGCATACGAAGCTATCGGGGTTCGGATGTTCGGCTTGAAATTGATGACCGCTGCCGGACCGGCTTAATCGCGCGGCATCAGCGGCTTTTTGTTCAGTTCGTTCGAGACCGCCGACACGGCGCGCTGCGGCAGGCTGGCTTGGCCCGGAATCGGGCGGCGATAACCGGTGAACGTCTTCGTTTGCTCGTCCCACAACCGGAATTTCAACGATTGCAAGCTGGTAACCAGCGTGATCGTGGTCGCTTTTTGCAGCGGAACCGAAGAGTCGTGGGCTTTCTCGAGATTGTAGTTCGGGATCTTCGGGCTCAAATGATGCACGTGATGGAATCCGATGTTGCCGGTCACCCATTGCAGCGGCTTCGGAAGCTTGTAATACGAGCTGCCTTCGACGGCCGCCTGCACGTAGCTCCATTCTTCTTCATGCTCGAAATAAGAGTCTTCGAACTGGTGCTGCACGTAGAACAGCCAGATGCCGAGCAGGCCGGATACGAACATGATCGGACCCTGCACGAGCACGAAAGCCTGCCACCCGATCGCCCAGATCAGAGCGGCGTAGAGCGCCGCGATCAGCAGATTGGTCAGGTACGTATTGTAACGCTCCTGCTTTTTCGCGCCCCGGCGGTTGAAGCGGCTCTGAATCAGGAAGACCAGAATCGGACCCAAACCGAACATGACGAGCGGGTTGCGGTATAAACGGTAAGCGAGACGTTTCCAGAACGAAGCTTCGGCGTATTCTTCGACCGTCAGCAGCCACATATCGCCTTCGCCGCGTTTGTCGAGATTGCTGCTGGTCGCATGGTGACGGGTATGGCTGTATCTCCATTTGCGGTAAGGCATCAGCGTAATGACGCCGGTAATCGTGCCGACGATATCGTTCGCTTTTTTATTGTTGAAAAAAGAACCGTGCGTGCAATCGTGGAAAATGATGAACGTGCGGATCACGAATCCGGCCGCGACGATCAGCAGCGGAAGCGCGAGCCAGAACGAAATCGACAGCAGCAGATAACCGCCGACCCACAGCAGGATCAACGGAATCAGCGTGTTGAGCAGTTGACGGACGCTGGCTTTGGAATCGGTTTTCTCGTAAGGTTTCATATGTTTCTTGAGTTCCGCGATCGGATTCGCGGATGCGTGCTGGCTGGTCGGATTCATGGATGTCTAGCTCCTCTCGCGAACGCCGGGAAAGCGTTTCTATGTCTTCAGTATAGAGAGAAGAGGTCATGGCGCGTAGTCATAAACGTCAATGACGGAAGGTGACAAATGTCATAAGATGAACGATTTTATTTTAATTTGCGAATATACAAAACGGGGACATGGGAGTACAATAAGGACGATTAAGTAAGATTGTGAACGAATGAACAATCTTTTTTTTGCGCAAGCACCGAATGAAATCCAGAATAGGGGTTGGAAACAGACATGACAAAAAATCGCAAACCGAACGGAACGCTGCGCGGGAAACGTCCCGCAATCTTGATGATGGCGACCGCCGCGCTGGGTCTGGCGCTGGCCGGCTGCGGCGGGGCGTCGCAGCCGAGCGCGTCGGGAGCCACGAACGGTCCGGAAGCCTCCGAAGCGAAGACCGAGACGATCACGCTGGGCCTGCTGCCGTCGATCGACGCCATTCCTTTTATCGTCGCGCATGAACAGGGCTTCGACAAAGAGCAGGGCGTCGAGCTGGACATTCAGACGTTCAAAAGCGCGAAAGACCGCGACGTGGCGTTCCAAGCGGGCAAAGTCGAAGGCTTAAGCGCCGATCTGGTCGCGATCTCGATCTACAACGAAGCGGGCAAAGACGTCAAGATTACCAGTACGACGTTCGGCGAATTCGACCTGCTGACCGGCAATCCGGACGTCAAAAGCGTCGCGGACCTCAAAGGCAAAACGGTGATCTTGTCCAAAAATACGTCCACCGAATACACGATGGCGATGATGCTCGAGCAGGCGGGATTGACGGAGAACGATATTACGGTCACGGAAGTGCCGCAGATCCCGACCCGTCTCGAACTGCTCAAGAACAACAAAGCCGACGCGGCCGTGCTGCCGGAACCGTTCGTGACGATGGGCCGCGAAGCGGGGCTGAAGGTACTCGGTTCGACGCATACGGCGGAGATCAATCCGTTCGTGCTGGCGTTCCCGCAGAGCGTGATCGACGCCAAAGCGGGCGGCATCCGCAAGATGTACGCCGCTTACGACGAAGCCGTCGAATATATGAAGAATCACGATCAAGCGGATTATATCGACCTGATCATCAAGGAAGTCGGTTACCCGGAGACGCTCAAAGACCAGATCGACGTGCCGGATTACGTGCCGGCGAATCAGGCGGACCCGGCTCAAGTGGATAACGCGCTGAACTGGGCGCGGGAGAAAGGCCTGTTGACCAAAGACCTCAAAGCATCGGACGTGATGTCGGATGTTCAATTCAAATAAGGCGAAGATGCCGGAAAGCGGAAGCCGGGAGACGAACGCGGATGCCGCGTTCTCGTTCCGAAGCTCGAATCCGGCTTCCCCGCAAGCGCGAGCGGGCGAGGAACCGCGCGCCGATGCCGCGGATTCGGCTTCGCGCGGCCCGGATCGGGCTGCCGAATGTCGGGCGAGGGCGGCAAGCGGCCGTTCCGGCGGCCTATCCGCCGCCGAGAGCGGCCGAGGGCTGACGGCCCGCGGCCTGGTCGTCGATTACGGCGGCGGCCCCGTGCTCGGGCCGCTCGACCTCGATCTGCAAGAGCACGGCATCTACACCGTGCTCGGCCCTTCCGGCAGCGGCAAATCGACGCTGCTGCGGACCGCAGCGGGGCTGACGCCGCGCTTCCGCGGCAGCCTCGCCTACGGCGGCCGCCCGATCGGCGGCCGCGGCGCCGCGGGCGCGGGCGTGCGGGTCGGCTTCGTGCCGCAGAACTACGGCCTGCTGCCGTGGCACACGGCGCTCGCGAACGTGAAGAACGCGCTCAAGATCGCGCGTCCCGAAGAGTCTCGCGCCGAGCGCGACGAGTCCGCGCGCCGCTGGCTCGCCCGCATGGGCCTCGCCGGGCTGGAAGGGCGCTACCCGCGCGCGCTGAGCGGCGGGCAGCAGCAGCGCGTGGCGATCGCCCGCGCCTTCGCGGTGCGGCCGGACCTGCTCCTGCTGGACGAGCCGTTCTCCGCGCTCGACGCGGTAACGCGCGAAGGGCTTCAGAACCTGCTGCTGGACAACTGGCGGCAGCAGCCGTCGACGACGCTGTTCGTCACGCACGACGTCGAAGAAGCCGTGCTGCTCGGCCGGCAGATCGTGATGCTGACGGGCGGGAGCGGCAGCTTCTCCGCCGAGGCGGAGCGCGCCGATCGTTCCGGCGGCGCGCCGTTTTTCCCGAATGAAGACGTTCGAGAGCGCGAGTCCCAAGACGAGTTTCCCGCCTCGGCTTCGGGCATTCGTCTGATCGACAATGCCGTCGTTTTTTCGCTCGCCGATTCCGACAAACGCGACAGCGAAGCCTTCCGTGAGCAGACGCGGCGCGTTCGCCGTTTGCTGCGGGAAGGACGGTGAGCGCGGATGAAGACGAATTCTCAAAGCCCGGAACGCGGCGGTCGCAAGCCGTCTTCCCTTAAGGTCCCGCAGGTCGATGCTTCGGGCGAATCGCCGCGCATCGGCAGAGTAAGCGCCGCGCGGACCGTCGTTCGCCTGTTGGGCGTATTCGCCGCGCTGCATCTGCTCTGGGCGCTGCTGGCCGCCGTGTTGAAACGGGACATTCTTCCTTCGCCGCCGGCGGTCTACCGCGCGCTGTTTCGCTTGGACGGAGCGGAGATGCTGACTCATGTCGGAACGAGTTTGTTCCGCGTATTCGCGGGCATTCTGCTGGCGCTGGCCGTCGGGCTGCTGCTCGGGTTGGTCATGGGCCGTTCGCCGCGTTGGAACAAGCTGCTCGATCCGGTCGTCTATCTGACTTATCCGATTCCGAAGATCGCGCTGCTTCCGGTCGCCATGCTGTTTCTGGGCCTCGGCGAAGCGTCGAAGATCGTCATGATCGCGTTGATCCTTATTTTTCAAGTCATTATCTCGGTCCGCGACGGCGTCAAAGCGATCCCGGCCGATACCTACGACGTCTTGACCAGTCTCGGAGCCGGACGCGGGGCGAGATTCGCGCAGATCACGCTGCCGGGCGCACTGTCTTCGATTCTCAGCACGATCCGGATCTCGCTCGGCACGGCGTTCTCCGTGTTGTTTTTCACCGAAATCTACGGCACGGAACACGGCATGGGCTATTTCATCATGGACGCTTGGCTGAGGATCGATTATCCGGGCATGTACGCGGGAATTCTGCTGTTCGGCGGAGTCGGCTTCCTGCTGTTCGTTCTGGTCGATCTGTTCGAGTACCGGTTCATGAAATGGAGAGCTTGAGGATATACGCAAAAAGGCCCGGACGGCGGGATCGAAAGATCGTGCTGCCCGGGCTTTTTCGCGTACGTTCGATCGCTCGTTGATCCTGTTCAAGTTTTTCTTTTGCATACCGGAATCCAGATCTCGCTCCGATAATCCGGCGCGCTCTGGTCGCGCTGCTCGGTCCAGAAAATCCCGGGACCTGCCCGACCTATCGCGTTACGGTTTTGCCGGGTTCCGCGCAAGAGGTTCGGGGTGCGTTTTTATCGGGAACGAAGCGTATAATGAAAAGTAGTTTATGGCTTGGGAAGTATGCCGATCAATGCGCGGACGAATCGCGTTCGCGTCGATCCTATCGCCAACCGCGCAAGGTGTCGACAGAAGCAGGCAGGACGGAAGGAGCGAACATGAAGCGAAACGAAGAACTGCTGGTCGTGGATGACGACCGCGATATTTTGGACGTAATCCGAACGTATCTGGAACTGGAAGGCCATACCGTGCATACGGCTGAAGACGGAAAGCAGGCGCTGGAAATATGGGGCCAGCACGCCGTGTCTCTGGTAGTATTGGATATCATGATGCCAGAACGCGACGGTCTGGACATATGCCGCACGATCAGGGAACGCTCCAATGTGCCTATCCTGTTTTTGAGCGCAAAAGCCGGCGACGCGGATAAAGTGATCGGTCTGCGCACCGGAGCGGACGATTATGTCGTCAAACCGTTTAGCCTGTCGGAGTTGTCGGCTCGGGTCGAAGCGCTGCTGCGCCGGTATCATCTTCTGGGCGCGGCAGGTGCCTTACGAGGATCGGAGCGCGGGTCGGCCGAGAACGGCGGGCTGCGGGTCGGCCGGCTGTCAATCGATACGGCGGCGCGCGGCGTCGTTTCCGAAGGCCGGGAAATCCGATTAACGCGGACCGAATACGATCTTCTGTTGCTGCTGGCGGAGAACCGGGGCCAAGTCTTCACGCCGGAGCAGATGTATAAGCGCATACGCGGGGAAGAAGCTCTCGAAGGAGGCTTGTCTGCGATCATGGTGCATATCGCGAGGCTGCGCGAGAAAATCGGCGACGGAGACCGGGAAAGCCGCTTGATCCAAAATGTGTGGGGAGTGGGATACAAGATTGAAAAAGAAAGGTAAGCTTCCGGGCATTCGGGCCAAATTCTACGCGGCGATCGCGATGGGCATGGTATTGGCCGGATTGTCGATCGCGGCCGTGCAGTCGGCGCTGCCGTTGCTGTCCGGCGCTTCCCGGGAAAAGGTGACCCGTTGGGAAGAGACATATGCTTGGGTTTATTTTTTCGCTTTCTCGTTGTTGGCGCTGTCTTTTGCCTCTTTGTCCACGCGCAAATTGATCCGGCGGATCGAGAAGATGGGCGAAACGGCGGAAGCGATCGGCCGCGGCGACCTGACGCGCCGGACCGGCGAGCGAAGCGGCGACGAATTGGGCAGGCTGGCCCGGCATATCGACGAGATGGCGAGCCGCTTGGAAGCTGCCGGCGATCGCGAACGGCAGGCCGAAGCCGAGAAAGACGCTCTGATCGCGGCGCTCTCGCACGATATGCGCACGCCGCTGTCCTCGCTGTCGGGATATCTGGAGCTGGCCGAACTTCGGCTTAAGCCGCTGATCCGAGGCGAGAGCCCGGATATCGGTTTTCTCGTGCAAACCGACGCTTCGGTCGTCGAAGCGCTGCGCTGCATCGAATCGGCCCGGCGCAAAACCGGCGAGCTGAAGAAGCATGCGGAGCAGCTGTTGGATTATACGCTGCTCGGAAAGGGCGAAGAACAGCACGACTTTACCGCATTCGAGCTGGAGACGCTGCTCGGTCAGGTTCTGGCCGACTTTCTGGCCGAATTGGAAAACGCCGGCATGCGTTTGGAACGGTATACGCCTGCCGAAGCCGCCGGAGCGAAAGTTCGCGGCAATCCGGCTCTGCTGGCCCGAATGCTGGGAAATCTGATCGAAAACGCGATCCGCTACGGAAGCGCCGGAGGACTGCTTGCCGTTCGCGTCGGCCGCGAAAAGAACGAGATCGCGATCGAAATCGCGAATCGAGGGGAACCGATCGCGCAAGAAGATCTGCCCCGCGTCTTCGAACGCCTGTACACCGGAGAACGATCGCGCGGCACTTCCGGGGGAAGCCGCGGGCTCGGTCTCGCGATCGTGCGGGAGATCGCCCTGCTGCACGGCGGCCGGACCGAAGTCCGCAGCGGCGCGCGCGAAACCTGCTTTACCGTTCTGCTGCCGGAAGATTTGTCCGAAGCTTAATAAAGTCGTAAGTTTTTCGACGCCGAATTCGTAAGCTTTCCCGTCTACAATCAAGCATGAAGAAGACGGGAGGACGACGATGACACGGAAAAGGGATAAAAGAAAAGGCGCGGCCGCTTTCTGCATGGCGTTATGGCTGCTGCCGGTGGTACTATGGGCAATCGTATACCTATGGAGAGGCGTTCCGAGCGTACTGGCTTGGTGGTTGATTCAGGCCTACAGCCTGGTCGCCGTTTTGATCACCGCGGCTTTGCTCGTTATCGGAGCCGTTAAGTTGCTGCCGCGGATTCTGCGCAGCGGCAAGCGCGGCAGAGGCGGGCCGGCGCTACAGAACGGCGAAGCCGACCGGAATGCCGGCATAGAAGAAGGCGGAGCAGGGGAGAAGAGGAAGCGGGAGTTCCGACCGCCGCTGCGCGCGCTGCTGATCGCCGGAGCGATAGCGGGAGCTTGGCCGGCGCTGTGGTTCGCCGGAGTCGGACAGATCGCTTATCCGGCCGATGCGGCGAAGACGTCTCCTTCCGTTACGGTCGTATCTCCTTTTGCGAAGGAAACGATTGTCGGCTGGGGAGGGGACGGGCTGCGGGAGAACTATCACGTCGCGGCTCCGAACGAACGTTGGGCTTACGATTTGCTGGCCGCTCCGGCCGGAATGGGAAGCGCTCGGCTCGAGGATTACGGGATCTACGGAGCGTCAGTGTTCGCGCCCGCGGCGGGAACGGTCGTAGAGGCGAAGGATGGGGAAGCGGACCATGCGCCGGGCGAATCGGAACCGGAAACTCTGGCCGGAAACCATATTTATCTCCGCCTCGACGAAACGGGCACCTATCTCGTGTTCGCGCATCTGATGCGGGGATCGGCAGCCGTCGAAGCGGGACAGCATGTGGAGGTCGGCGAGCCGCTGGGACGGGTCGGCAACTCGGGCAGCTCCAGCGAACCGCACCTGCATCTGCACCATCAGAGGCAGAATCCGGCGGAGACGAACCTGTTCCTGTCGGAAGGTCTGCCGCTGTACTTCAAAAGCACGTCCGGTGCTTTCATGCCGAGCGGCGGAGTAGAGGTTCAGGGCGGCCGGGACGTTCCGACCGGAGAGAAGCTTGCGCCCCAGTCCGGTTTGTTTTCCGCTCCCTGAATCTTTTCGGTTAAGAGCGCTTAAGACGAACAAAAGCAGATTGTATAATGAAGCGGTAGTTTAAATGCGGAAGGGCGGTTTTTTTGTGCTGAAAGACACTTGGTTTACGGTACAGCGCATCGACGATCGGACGTACGCGATCAGCGAATACGGCCATTGGGAGCGGGTGCATTCGTTTCTGCTGCTCGGTTCGGCGTCAGCGGCGCTGATCGACACCGGACTCGGCATCGATAATATCCGGCGCATCACGGATCGGCTGACCGACCTGCCGATCGACGTGGTGACGACGCACGTGCATACCGATCATATCGGAAGCCACGGACGTTTCGAGCGGATCTACGTGCACGAACTCGATCGCGGTTGGCTGGAGAACGGCATCGCCGGACTGACGATCGAGCAGATTCGGCGGGACGTCGGCCGGGATATTACGCTGCCGCTGCCGCCCGGCTTCGACGCGCGGACCTATACGCCGTTTCGCGGGCCGGCGACCGGCACGCTCGAAGACGGCCAACTGCTCGATCTCGGCGGCCGCACGCTTACCGTTTATCATACGCCGGGCCATTCGCCGGGTCATCTGTGCTTTTTCGATCCGGCCGCGGGCTATCTGTTCACCGGCGATCTGCTGTACGGCGGAACGCCGGTCTATGCGTTCTACCCGTCCACCAGCCCGGAAGACCTGATCGCTTCGTGGGAAAAAATCGCCGCGATCCCGGACGTGACGCGCGTATTCGGTTCGCATAACGAGTTGGGCTTGGAACCGGAGATCCGTTTGCGCGCGGGCGAAGCCGCCGGCCGGCTGCGACAGAACGGACTGGCGAAATTCGGCACGGGCCTCCATCGGTTCGACGGATTCAGCGTTCAGTTCTGAAGAGAGAGCGAAGATAAGCCTGAATTCGATCATACGGTACAATGAAAAAGCAAGGTGCGGGCCTCCCGCGCCTTTTTTTGCGTGTCTTGGAAGCCGGAATTCGTCTCCGGGCGGCAAGGTGCTGTCTGTATAGTTTTTGTAAATGCCCTATTGATAGATTTTTAGAAGGCGGCGATTCGCGCAAAAATGCGGGTCGACAGCCGCAAAATCAACGGGGGGTTGAAGCATGTTGAGAAGTAAGAGACGGAGAACAGCAGGCAAAACATTCAAGTTGGCGCTTGCAGGTGCGTTGATCGCCGGAAGTTGGGCCGGTGTCGGAAGATCGGAGGTTTCCGCCGATTCGCCGACGAATTCGTCTTTAAGCAGTCCGGGAGGCGTCGGTTCGCCGAATTTATGGTTGAGAGCCGATCGAGGAATCTCGGAAAACAGCGGCGAACCGGTAAGCACCTGGGGGGACAGAAGCGCTTTTTCGAACGATGCTTTCCAAGGAACGCTTTCTTCGGCACCGACTTATTGGAACGACAATACACATAACGTCAATTTTAATCCGGTACTGGACTTCGACGAGGATTACTTGAAGCTCGACGTCAATAAGCTGCCGCTGGGCAAAAAAGCCCGTACTGTCATTAGCGTGGCCAAGTCGGATACGTTGGACGGGATTTCTTACATCTTGGCATGGGGGAAATCGGACCCGAGCGCTTATACGGCTTCGGGCTTGCTCAGAAACGTAAGCCGGGCGGGGCTTACGCCCATGAACTCTGAAAAGACGCAGACCATGTATTCGCCCGAAGGCGTAGTCGACACGAAGTCTCCCTACGAACAACTTCTTACATGGACCGGTTGGGAAAACGGCGAAACCAGCAATACGGCTCGATTGTACAGCAAGATGAAGCCGATCGAAGACAATAAACCCGGAGGATTCGGACAGATCGGCATTTCGAAAGCATGGAATACGGGGAGCGCGGACGGAGCGATAATCGGCAAAGTCATTCCCGAAGAGCTGAACGCGAATTATTGGGACGGAACGATTCTGGATGTCATCGTATACGATCGCGCCCTGACGGATACGGAACGGCAGCGGGTGAGTACCTACCTAGCGATCAAATACGGATATACGATGACTCCGGGTAGCGGATACCAAGCGTCTTACCTCGATTCGCAAGGAACGAATATCTGGAATTCCGATGCGAACGCGACTTATACGCACCGAATTACGGCAATCGGTCGTGACGATTCCAGCGATCTGAATCAGAAACAAGCGAAATCGCAGGAGCCGGGAGCGATTCTCACCGCCGCTTTAGGACAACGGATCGAGAACACGAACTCCGCCAATTCGAATGCTTTTGCCGTAGACCGCTCGTTTTTCATTTTCGGCGATAACGACGGGAATACCGCTTATACGAAGGAAATCGAAGGCGCGCAAAACAGTAAGCTTAAACGTATGGAGCGGATTCATCAGGTGGATAAGACAGGCGGGGTCGACGATGCGACAATCACGCTTAAGCTGGAAACGTCGCAACAACCCTCGGCCGGATCGGAACAGTATTATCTGGCGATCGGCGCAAGCGAAGAGTTCGTAAATGCCAAGCTTCTGCCGCTCAAGTCCGACGGTACGATTACGCTGAACAGCGGCGAGTTTTCCGACGGCAGTTTCTTTACTTTCGCGCATGTCGATAAGACTTCTTTGTCTGCTGCTGTTTCTTCGGTCGCGAGCGAGTTGAGCGGAGGCGCGCTGAAAGAACAAGATTATACGCCGGACAGTTGGAGCGCGCTGCAAACGAAATTGACCGAAGCGCAAAACGCGCTGGGAACGCCGGGATCAAGCCAAGAGCAAGTCGATCAGGCGCTGAAAAACCTGAACGAAGCTCGTGAAGACTTAAAGCCTCGAGCCGTAAACTTCGATGACGCGGTGTTGGAGAAAGGCCAGTCCGGTTCGCGAATCGTCGTGACGCTCGATCGCGGCGTTACGTTCGACGGCCAAATCCCGCACGGATTTACGGTACGAGTAGGCAGCGATAACGTTCCGGCGGACAAGCTTATTATTTCGGTCGATCCTTCCGATACGAAGCGGGTCCTGATCGGACTTCCGGGAATGCCCGACTTGGATCTTTCGAATATCGATGAAGTCGGCATTAAGTACGATCAAACGGTCGGCAATCTGAAAGGGCTGAACGGCGGTTCCGTTTCGAGCTTCGATAAGACCGCCCAAAGCGGCTTGAGCGCTTCGCTGCAAATCACGAAACCGGACGCGACTTCGGGAATCGTGCCGGGCGACAAACCGGCGTTCGGCGGCAAGATCGATCCGGCTGCCGATTCGGTCACGGTCGAACTGTTGGACGATCAAGGCCAACCGATTCCGAACGCCGGAGGGGCGGCGATCATCGACCCGGCAACCGGCGAATGGTCGTTCGTTTCGGAAGCGAAACTGCCGCCGGGCACGTACACCGTTTCGGTGACGGCCAAGAAAGGCGAAGAAGTCTCGATCAAAAAAAGAACGTTCACCGTCGTCGACAAGTCCGCGCTGAAAGCGCGCGAGCAGGCCGTGACGGCCGAAAACCTGAACGGCGCGTCGTACACGTCTTCCACTTGGAATGAACTGCAAACCGCCTTGACCGAAGCGCGCCGCGTGCTGGATGATCCGGCGGCTTCGCAGGCGCAGATCGACGCCGCGCTGAACCGCTTGAACACGGCGCGTACCGGCTTGACGGCGATCCCGTCTAATCCGGGAAGCGGCAGCCCGTCTCCGTCGATTCCTCCAGTGACAAGCGCGCCGCAGCCGAACGGTCCGACCAAACAGATCATCACGGTCGACGTGGCGTCGGGCGCGGAAGACCTGCGCGATATCACCAAAGTCGAATTGGAACGCACGACGGCGACCGACGGCACGCTGAGCGATCAGGTGACGTTCACGCCGGCGAAAGCTAAGGAAGCGATCGACAAAGCGCTGGCCAAAAACGATCCGACGGCCCGCATTCTGATCCCGGATTCGACCGACGCGGTCAGCCGCGTGAACGTGGATATCCCGGCGGAAACGGTCGAATTGTTGAAACGCAATAAGATCGATCTGGAGATCCATAACCCGAACGGCCTCGTCGTCGTCCCGGCTTCGTCGCTGGAAGGCCGCGAAGGCAGCTTCTACTTCCGCCTCGTGCCGGTGAAAAATCCGCAGGAACGCCAAAGCGTGGAACAGCGCGCGCAGACGGAGCAGATCGTTCGCCAATTGAGCGGCAGCGGAGCGGCTCAAGTCGTTTCCCGTCCGATGACGATCGAAACGAATCTGTCGAGCCGTCCGGTCACGCTGGTGCTGCCGCTCGACGGCACGAAGCTGCCGACGAACGAGCAGGAACGCGCAGCGTTCCTCAAGAACCTCGGCGTCTATATCGAACACAGCGACGGTACCAAAGAAGTGGTGCGCGGCGCGGTCGAAACGATCGACAGCCCGGCGATTAGCGGAAATAAACTCGGCCTGCGTTTCGGCATCGCCAAGTTCAGCACGTTCACGATCGTGTCGCTTAACGCGAACGAAGGCATGCACGAAGCGTACATTCAAGGCTACACGGACGGCACGCTGCGTCCGGACAACGCCGTGATCCGTTCCGAGATGGCCGCCATGCTGGCGCGTCTGGGACAACTGAGCGGTTCGGGTACGGCGAACTTCCCGGATCTGCCGCAGCGCTTCTGGGCGCGCGACTTGATCGGGCAGGTCACCGAAGCGGGTTGGATGAAAGGCTACGTCGACGGCACGTTCAAGCCGAACGGCGAGATCACCCGCGAAGAAATGGCATCCATCGTGTTCAACTACCTGCGTCTGAGCCAAGGCGACGCGACGGGATTGTTCCCGGACGTCCGGGCGGGAAGCTGGTCCGGCGGGATCATCGCAGCGGTGCAGGCACAGGGTATCATGACCGGAGACAACGGCAAGTTCTATCCGACGCGTCCATTGACGCGCGCGGAAGCCGTAACGATCTTGAACCGCTTGTTCGAACGCGGTCCGCTGCACGGAGCCCCGGCTCCGGCATGGCCGGATCTGAACGCAAGCCATTGGGCGTACGGCGATCTGATCGAAGCCGCGACGACTCATGGCTATGCCGATCGCAGCGACGGCGGGGAAGAATGGATCTCCGCCCGGTAATTCAAGAAGTATGATGATCCAAAGCTTCGTCCCGATTTTCCGGGACGGAGCTTTTTTGGCATACGTTTCCGGACGACGCGAGAAAGCGGATTATCGGGAAACAAACGCCGTTCAGGCTGCTTGTAGAGTTTTTGTATAGCTGCTCGTGATAATTTTGGACAGAATGACCAGCGGGCTAGCATGCCGCGTTTGGACAGTGTTCGAAGAAAGGAGGAGCAAGGCAATCGTTGGGGCGTTCGGGAAACGAGAGGGTTCGGGACACGAACGGCAGGGCAAAGTTGAATGCAGTCAGATAAATGGAGGGGAAATCTTTGAAAATAGCAAAAAAAACCGGGCTTCTGGCATTGGCGTTTCTGTTGATGCTGCCTTCTTTGTTCGCGGGAGTTCCGGTCGCCAAAGCGGCCGACGGAACGATCTATTACGTATCCGCTGAGGGCGACGATACGAACGGGGGAACTACGGAGGCAGCGCCTTACAAGACGCTGGACCAAGCGATCGCTTCGGTACAAACCGGAGATACGATCGTGCTGCTGAGCGATATCACGCTAAATTCGCTGCTGAGCATAAACATCGGCAGCAAAAGTGTAGAGATCCGTTCTAAGCAAGGCGAGCGGTTTTCGATTATTCGGGAAGCGTCTTATGCAAACGTTCTGATTAATGTGGCTAGCGGAACGGTCGCTTTGCGGGACTTGAAAATCGACGGTGCCGAAGTGGTTTCCAAAGGTTCCGCGCTTGAAGTCAATTCGGGCGGAGACGTCAGTTTGCAGAATGTCGAAGTGAGCCGCCACCATTTTAATTCCGGCGGCCCCGGAAGTATTTTGTTGGCTGCGAGCGGCAAAATCACGATCCAAGAAGGGACTTCTATCGCGAATAATAGCATTTCGGGCCGAAGAGAGGACAATCCTCCTGCGGTTCTCGGAGCTGGAACCCGCGGAGTTCTCAACGTACAAGGAGGAGAGATTACCCGCAATACCGTGAACGCGGACAGCAACGGCGTGATCGTCGGAATAGGCCTGTATCAGAGTCCGCGTTTCGAGATGACGGGCGGCCGAATTTTCGCCAATACGCTGAAGGGCAAAGAAAAGGCGGACAACGGAAGCGAAGAAACGGTAGGTAACGTCGCCGTCTATATGCGCGGTACCGCCGCCGAAGCGCGTTTCGATTTCGGCGGGACGGCTTATGTGTACGATAACCTGAACACGGCCGGAGAGCAGCGCAACGTGTTTTTGAAAAATGCGGCTCCGCGAGACAATGCTTATCTGACATTGATCCGAGCACTCGAACCGGGCGCGAAGATCGGCGTTTATGCCCGGATCATGCCGGATACTAAGGATAATAAGGTCGTCGACGTCGCCAAAGGATACGGCAGTTACGTTGCGACCGAACAGGATGCCGAGCATTTCTTCTCCGACATCAACACGACCGCGGCCGTTTCTTTCGAAGCGAGTTCGAACAAGGTCATTCTCGATTACCGCGCGCCGGTCGATGTTCAAGTGACCGAACCGACTTCCGGGAGCACGGTCGGAACGAAGCCGAAAGCTTCCGGCACGGTTACGCCGGGGGCCAAAGTCACGGTCGAAATGGTCAGCAAGACCGATCCGACGATCAAAGTGCAAGGCGAAGCGATCGTGGACGGCAGCGGGAAATGGACGTTTACGCCCGTCACGCGTCTGGCGGAAGGCGACTATACGCTGCGCGTTACCGCGGAGAAAGACGGCGTAACCGCTGCGCCCGTCACGATGGACCTGACGGTACAAGGCGTCGACAAGACCGCTCTGCAAAACAAAAAAGACGCGATCGACGTCGAAAGCCTCTCCTCTTCCGACTACCAAACGGACAGCTGGAATACGCTTCAGACGAAATTGTCGAACGCGCAGACGGTTCTAGGCGACGAGGACGCGACGCAAGCCGAAGTCGATCGGGCGCTAAGCGAACTTACGAACGCGCGTCAAGCCTTGGTTCCGAAAACGGTGAAGTTCGATCAGGCTTCGCTCGAAAAAGGCGCGTCCGCTTCAAGAATCGTCGTCACGCTCGATCGCGGCGTCACGTTCGACGGCCAGACTCCTGCAGGTTTCTCCGTACGCGTCGGCGATCTCGACGTGCCGGCAGAGCAGTTGAATATTTCCGTCGATCCTAACGATAAGACCAAGGTGATCGTCAAGCTTCCGGAAAACCTGAATCTGTCGGAAACGGATGTTGTCGGCATTAAATACGATCAGGCCGTCGGCAATCTGAAAGGGCTGAACGGCGGTTCCGTTTCGAGCTTCGATAAGACCGCCCAAAGCGGGCTGGACGCTTCGCTGCAAATCACGAAACCGGACGCGACTTCGGGAATCGTGCCGGGCGACAAACCGGCATTCGGCGGCAAGGTTGATCCGGCAGTCGATTTGGTCACGCTTGAGTTGTTGGACGATCAGGGCCAAATCATTCCGGGTTCTGCAGGCGTTCCGGCTATCGATCGTACGACCGGTGAATGGATGTTCGTTTCGCCGTCGCCGCTGCCGCCGGGCACTTACACGCTCTCGGTGACGGCCAAGAAAGGCGAAGAAGTCTCGATCAAAAAAAGAACGTTCACCGTCGTCGACAAGTCCGCGCTGAAAGCGCGCGAGCAAGCCGTGACGGCCGAAAACCTGAACGGCGCGTCGTACACGTCTTCCACTTGGAACGAACTGCAAACCGCTTTGACCGAAGCGCGCCGCGTGCTGGACGATCCGGCGGCTTCGCAGGCGCAGATCGACGCCGCGCTGAACCGCTTGAACACGGCGCGTACCGGCTTGACGACGATCCCGTCCAATCCGGGAAGCGGCAGCCCGTCTCCGTCGATTCCTCCGGTAACAAGCGCGCCGCAGCCGAACGGCCCAACCAAGCAGATCATCACGGTCGACGTGGCGTCGGGCGCGGAAGATCTGCGCGATATCACCAAGGTCGAACTGGAACGCACGACGGCGACCGACGGCACGCTGAGCGATCAGGTGACGTTCGCGCCGGCGAAAGCGCAGGAAGCGATCGACAAAGCATTAGCCAAAAACGATCCGACGGCGCGCATCCTGATTCCGGATTCGACCGACGCGGTCAGCCGGGTCAACGTGGATATCCCGTCCGAAACGGTCGAACTGCTGAAACGCAATAAGATCGATCTGGAGATCCATAACCCGAACGGTCTCGTGGTCGTTCCGGCTTCGTCGCTGGAAGGCCGCGAAGGCAGCTTCTACTTCCGCCTCGTGCCGGTGAAAAATCCGCAGGAACGCCAAAGCGTGGAACAGCGCGCGCAGACGGAGCAGGTCGTTCGCCAGTTGAGCGGCAGCGAAACGGCTCAAGTCGTGTCCCGCCCGATGACGATCGAAACGAATCTGTCGAGCCGTCCGGTCACGCTGGTGCTGCCGCTCGACGGCACGAAGCTGCCGACGAACGAACAGGAGCGCGCGGCGTTCCTCAAGAACCTCGGCGTTTATATCGAACACAGCGACGGTACCAAAGAAGTGGTGCGCGGCGCGGTCGAAACGATCGACAGCCCGGCGATCTCGGGTAATAAGCTCGGCCTGCGGTTCGGCATCGCCAAGTTCAGCACGTTCACGATCGTGTCGCTGAACGCGAACGAAGGCATGCACGAAGCGTATATTCAAGGTTACACGGACGGCACGCTGCGTCCGGACAACGCCGTGATCCGTTCCGAGATGGCCGCCATGCTGGCGCGTCTGGGACAGCGGAGCGGCTCAGGTACGGCGAACTTCCCGGATCTGCCGCAGCGCTTCTGGGCGCGCGATCTGATCGGGCAGGTCACCGAAGCCGGATGGATGAAAGGCTACGTCGACGGCACGTTCAAGCCGAACGGCGAGATCACCCGCGAAGAAATGGCGTCGATCGTCTTCAATTATCTGCATCTGAGCCAAGGCGACGCGACTGGGCTGTTCCCGGACGTCCGGGCGGGAAGCTGGTCCGGCGGGATCATCGCGGCGGTGCAGGCGCAGGGTATCATGACCGGAGACAACGGCAAGTTCTATCCGACGCGTCCGCTGACGCGGGCGGAAGCCGTAACGATCTTGAACCGCTTGTTCGAGCGCGGTCCGCTGCACGGAGCGCCGGTTCCGGCATGGCCGGATCTGAACGCAGGCCATTGGGCGTACGGCGATCTTCTGGAAGCCGCGACGACTCACGGCTACGCCGACCGCAGCGACGGCGGGGAAGAATGGATCTCCGCCCGCTGAACCAAAGCTCATAAGGTGCTCGATCTAATGGCCGGCTTGACCGGAAAATCATAAAAAGGCAGGGACCGCCTCGGGTCCCTGCCTTTTTGTTATGCATGATTTTGTTCCGTCAGTCCGACAAGCCCGTGCTGCGCAGCAGATTGACCAGCATCGCGGCCGCTTCGCTGGCGGTAGCGGTGCGCTGCGCTTCGATCTTGCCGCGGTCGCCTTGGAAAATGCCTGCCGCATAAGCGGCTTCCACGTAATCGCCCGCCCAATCCGATACGTCTGCCGAATCGGAGAACGAATCGTTCGCCGTGCCGGTAACCGGCTTGATCGCGTTCAGGGGCAAATCGAACTGCCGGCTGGCGTTCACCAGAATCGCGATCATTTCTTCGCGCGAGATCGCCCCGTCGGTCTGAGCGCCTTCAGGCAGCCCGTCCAACAGACCCGCGCTGCGAAGCGCCGCGACCGCCGAGACTTTGCCGGTTCCGTAGTCTTCCAGACCGAGCGCTCTCACCGCCATGCGCGCGAACGATTCGCGGTCCAGCGGAGCCGAAGCGGAAGCACCGCCGAGGAAGCCTTTGGTCGTGGAATCCGTCAGAGCGCCGTCGAACCATTTGCCGGCCGGATTCGGCGTGTCGTACTGCACGAGCATGACCGGATTGCCGCCTGTCGTATGCAGAACCGCTTGTCCGTCTTTGAACGTGACCGGAACCGGAACGTATTGGCCGTTCACCAGCATCACCGCGCCCAATTTGGACGTATCGCTGCCTTGCGGAATCGGAATGGTTTGCTGCCCGTAACGCTGGTCGTAGCCGGCGATTTCGGTCGTACGGGTTCCGCTGCTGGCGAGCATGCGGAAGGTATAAGCGTCGCCCAGAGGCGCGGCTCCCGGCACTTTCGCCCACGCGTCTGCCGAAGCGATAACCGGCGCTTTTTCGATTTGAATCATGATGTCTACCTGATCGGCGGTCGTGCCGAGTTTTTGCGCGGCTTCGGCCAGACGCAAACGATCCGTCGGGAAGGTGATGCCGAAGTCGGAAGTGCTGATCGAAAGTTTGTTGGCGTTAGCGCTTAACGGAGACAGCATGCTGCCGGTCAATACGGTTTGCAGGTCCGTTCCTTGGAGCTGCGGCAGGCGATAAGCCAAAGTTTCGCCTTTTTTGCCTTGATCCGAAGCTTGCGTCAATCCGACGGCGGTGAGACGCAGCTCCGCGCTCGCCGCGCCGCTCGGTTTGACCGATCGCGACAGACTGGCCGAGCGGGAAGTCAGATTGCCGGCGGATACGGCCAATACTTGGATCGAATCTTCCGGATTTTCGGGCGCGACCGGCGCAGGGACATAAGTGTATACCGGAGTCGGATCGGGGATCGGCGTCGGATTCACGGGAGGAGGCGTCGTGCCGCCGTGATCGCTTCCGCCTTCTCCGAGCGTTTCGCTGTTATCGTTTTGACTGTTCGGATTCGGTTCGGCGTAAGCCGAAGAGATTCCCAGATACTGACTCAGATACGAGTAGGAATCGCCTTCGTAAGCGGCCGGATCGGCGTTCGTTACCGCAGGAGCTCCGCCGAAGAGTTGGGCGGTCATGCCGGTGGTTAAAATAGCGGAACGCAAAATCACGCTTTTTTTGCGGGTACTGCGCGGCGTTTTGTTTTTTGGGCTCATCGAAACACGCTCCTAGAGGTTAGTTTGCGAAGCATTCATTAACGTGAGGCATGAAGGGACAAGCAGCTTGGCGGCTTCGAGTTCCCGGCTGACGACGCCGACTTTGTTCATATTCGCCTCGTAAAGCCAGATCGATCCGTCTTGTTCGATGCCCAGATCGAGTCCGATCTCCCACAGCCGATCTTCCAGACAGTCGTCGATCCGGTGCGCCGTCGCATAGGCGACATGGTCGATTCGCCGCTGCATCTCGTCTTCCTGACCCGGGAACTGGTAAGGCAGGAACCAATGCCATTGGGTAAACGCGCGCAGATTCGTATGGTGATTGACGACTTTGTGGCGCTGCTGCGTGGAGATGTACGGCATGTACCCGATGATCCGGAATTCGCCTTGATCGTCGCGGATCAGATGGACGCGGATATGAAACGGCAGACCTTCCGGACTTACGCTGTCGATAAACTTTTGGAGCACCATGTCTTTGGCCGAAGCCAGGCCGTCCATCAGCGCGGTCATCTGTTCGAGCGTCAGCAGATGGTTGTACAGCGGATCGTCCACCCGGTACAGATCGCCTTCGCGGCGTACGACGATGATCGCCGAACCTTTGGTTCCGCCGCTCGGCTTGATCACGGTTTGTCCGTGGCGATCGACGAATTCCAGAGCGGTTTGCGCGGAATCGAGCGCGGCGTAGGGAATCAGATGCGGCGCGACCTCGGGATCTCCTTCGAGCATTTCGTAAGCTTTGACTTTGTTGAAACTGCCTGCCGGACGCGTATGGGTGGTCGGAATGCCTTCGAGCCGAAGATAAGCGCTCTCCGAACGGCGCAGCCCTCTTTCTTTCAATCGGTCGTACACGACGTCCGGCAGGCGGCGATATTGAGAGACCCATTTGCCGGCGCTGAATACCATGGCTTTGAGCAGCGGGGAAGGAAACGCGGCATCGGCCGGGCGGAAACAGAAAAAGTCGCTCTCGTGCGCGGCGCTGGCGAAAGCCATCGCGTCGTGCAGCCGGAATTCTTCGTCCCGTTCGGAGACCAGCATTCCGATCGCGCGGCGCGTGCGGATACGCGCGGTCCGCACATCGTGCATATGGCGGCAAAAGTCGATCAAGCGTACGGCGCGAAGGATTTCGTGGTCGCGGGTTTCCGGCGACGTGTTCGCTTCCAGAAAATGCAGTCGGCCTTGACGGTCGAGCAGCAGATCGATCCCCAGTTCGTTGCAAAGAAACGGATAAGGCCGGTTGACCGCTTCGGCCAATGCGAGAGCGGTTTGTTCCAGCTTTTTGCGCATGGCGGGGGCTTGATCGCCGTGTACTTCGCGCAGCGTGGCTTCGAGGTCGGGGCTGTCGCTTTCCGCGCTCAGATTGCTGACGAACGATCCCGGACGTCCGACGCGCGGATAAAGGCGGGTGACGCGGAATTCGCCGTGTTCGTCGCGCTGCACATGCACGCGGTAATCGAGCGGTTGATCCTGTCCGATCAGCGTCGGTCGATACGCTTGAACGAGATGATTTTTTTTGGCGATCCGCGTTCTGACGTATTTCAGCATCTCTTGCCGCTTCATGACCCGCGTCATCCCTTTGCTTTCTTCGATCCGATAACCGCCGGTTGCGGGCCGGATACGGATCAGCCCGTCGCCTCGCCGTCCGTCCGTCGGTTTGAGCACGAGATCGTCGTGCGATTCGAGCATGTCCAGCACGCGCTCAGGCTCGTCCAGCCTCTCCGTCGGCAGCAGAATCTCCGCGAACTCCGAACGCAGACTGTCGTATACGCTCGCTTTGTCGCCGATCAAATGCACCGCGAACGGCACCGCCGCGCGCAGCGCTTTTTCTGCTTCGGGACGTTTGGCCGCAAGTTCCGGGTACTCGTTCAGCACGATGTCCGGATACGGCGTTTCGCGCAAATGGAATTGATCGCCGTGCGGATGGAGCGCTGTGATCGTTCGGCGTTCGGGGTTGATGTCTTCGACGCCGAAAAAGCAAAGCGAGACGTTTTGGCGCGCGGCTTCGTCCTGTATGGCGGCGATCCGCTCGGGGCCGATAGCTTCGAACGGGTTTGTCCGATGATACACACCGAGTAACATAGACGGGCGTTCCTCCTGTTCGATTGAATAGAAAAGCGGGACTTTTGACCGGCATCCGATCAAATTTGAAGTATATATCGGTTGAAGGAAGGTTTTATCTGAATGATTTTGACCTTTCGATTTTAAAAAGGTTCATTTTATCGACATTATTCGTGCAACTATCTTGGATATAGAGGCGAATCTCTTTCTAGCGGATCGGGAAGGGCTCTTCGAACGTTCCGGCAGACCCGCGACTGTGGGCTTGTTCATCGCGCTCCGCTCGGGAATCGGTTATAATGCCTCATGATTCGGAGGGACGCAAGGAGGCGGACGGATGAAAATCGGTCGGTATCGAGTACGCTTTCAAACGACGACTACCTTGATGGTGCTGGCGGTCGTGGCGCTGGCTTTATCGGCTTTGTACGCGATGATCAGTCTGGAGATTTCCCGTCATACGCGGGAAGGATTGGAGCAGCAGGCGGTCGGAATCGCGCGCACGGTGTCGCATGCGCCGACCGTGCAGGAAGCTTTGTCTCCCGGCGGAAAGCGCGAAGCGGTGCAAGAATACGCGGAACAGGTACGAACCACGAACGGCATTCAGTTCGTGGTCGTGATCGATATGAACGGCATTCGGTTGTCGCATCCCAATCCGGAGCGGATCGGCGAGCATTTCTCCGGCGGAGACGAAGAACCGGCGCTGCACGGACGAGAAACGATCTCGGAAGCGAGCGGTTCGTTGGGACGCTCCGTACGGGCTTTTGCGCCTATTTATGGAAAAGACGGCCGGCAGATCGGCGCGGTGGCGGTCGGCTTGTCGCTCGACAGCGTCCATGCGGCGGTCGGACAAAACATGTGGATGCTGTACGCGGGAATCCTGCTCGGCGGATTGCTCGGAATTTGCGGAGCGGTGCTGCTGGGACGCAAACTCAAACGCGTGATGTTCGGCATGGAACCGGAAGAGATCGCCCGGCTGCTGGAAGAACGGAGCGCGATGCTTCAATCGGCCAAAGAAGGGATTATGGCCGTAGATAAACAGCAGCGCGTCACGCTGATCAACGCCGAAGCCCGCCGTCTGATCGGCATCGGCGACGAACTCGCCTCTTCGGAGTCCGATCTCGACGCTAAGGACGCGCCGTATGCCGGCGAACGGGAAGAAGATTTCCTGTCGCTGCTGCGGATGGATCGCGTACTGGAGAGCGGCGAACCGGTGCATGATCTGGAAGTGGAGCGCGGCGGAACCGCCCTGCTGGTCAATGCGGTTCCCGTCGTTATCGACGGGCGCGTCGAAGGCGCCTTCGCCACCTTCCGCGACAAGACGGAGATCGCGATGTTGATGGAGCGCCTATCCGGCATTTCTTTGTATGCGGACGCGCTGCGCGCGCAGACGCACGAGTTCATGAACAAACTGCATATCATCATGGGCTTGACCCATATGAAGCGCTACGACCGATTGGAAGAATATCTGAAAGAAGCCGTGCCGAGTCTTCAGATCGAAGCGGGAGCGGTCGTGACACAGGTCAAAGACCCGGTCATCGCGGGCTTCCTGCTGGGCAAACTCAGTCTGATGCGGGAAGCGCGTATCAGTCTGCGGGTACGCGAAGACGGGATGCTGCCCGAAGCGCGGGAACCGGCGGTCTCGCGCGAATTGGTGACGATCGTCGGCAATCTGCTGCAAAACGCGATGGAAGCTCCGAGAGCGGAAGGTCAAGCCAAAGCGATCGAGATCGGTTTCGATTACGCGGAAGGCTGGTTGGAGATCGAAGTGCAAGATAACGGGATCGGCATCGCTTCGGAAGTCGCGGAATCGCTGTACGATCAGGGAAGTTCGACCAAAGGGACGAACCGGGGAGTCGGGCTGTATCTGGTGCGCCGCAGCGCGAATCGGCTCGGCGGCACGGTGACTTTCCGCAGCGAGCCGGGCGAAGGTACGCGGTTTCGGGTAGAACTGCCTTATCCTACGAAGAACGGAGTGGATTGAGCGGATGATTAAGGTGTTGATCGTCGAAGACGATCCGATGGTCGCGGAGATGAACCGCTTCTATCTCGAACAGGTCGAAGGCTTTGTCTGCGGAGGCTGGGCGCGTTCGCCGCAGGAGGCGCTGGAACGGTTGGATCAAGAGCCGTTCGGCTTGATCCTGCTGGATTTGTACATGAAAGAAGACAACGGATTGGAGCTGCTGGCCGAGATTCGCCGGCGCGATCTTCCGGTCGACGTCATCGTCATCTCGGCCGCCAGCGACAAGAGCAGCATTCAGCGCGCGCTGCAAAACGGCGTCGTGGACTATCTGATCAAGCCTTTCGAATTCGGCCGGTTCAAAGACGCGCTCGGCGCTTACCGCGAGCGCAATCGCCTGCTGCGCGATCGTTCCAGCCTCGATCAGGCCGAACTCGACGCGCTGACCGGCCGCGCGTCGGACGCGCCGGCTCGCCTGACGGGCGCTCCGCTGCCCAAAGGATTCACCAAGCATACGCTGCGCGCCGTCTGGCAGGCGATCGAATCGGTTCCGGGCGATTCGTTCTCCGGCGAGGAGATTTCCGCCGCGACCGGCATCTCGCGCGTCTCGGCCGGCAAATACCTCGCCGGCCTCGCGGACATGAACGTGCTGGAAATGGATCAGATTTACGGCACGATCGGCCGTCCCGTGCAGCGATACCGCGTTCTGCCGAACGGACGGTCGCTGATCGAAGCGTATCTGTAACGATCCGCATCCGCTGACGGATGCCGTCGGCCTGCTGCTGTAGACGTACAAAAATAAAAGACGCTTCTTTCGAACGCTCCTGACAATAAGCTGTCAGGAGCGTTCGTCTAGAATAGGATTATCCGATACGACAAGGAGACGAGATCCCCATGACTTCGAACCGACCCGAACACCTGGATTCCGATTCGCAAGGCGGCCCTATCCTGCAAAGCGTCGAACGATCGACGGCTCATTATCTGGAGCAAATGGAGGCTCTAAGCTTGGAACAGCTGCGGCGTCAGCCTGCGGACGACGAATGGTCGCTCGGGCAAATGCTGCTGCACTTGGCTCAAGCCGCTCTGCGCATGCAGTTCGAGAACGCGCGCAGAAGCTTGGCGGACGCGGATACGGCGTCCGAGCCGGCTCCCGCTCCGTCGGAGGAAGACTCGCCGACAGGCAAGACCGAAGCCGGCGAAGCGACGTTCCGTGCCGGCAGCTTCCCGCCCGATCCGGTCAAAGTTCCGGCTTCGCCGCAGTACACGCCGCTTCAACCCGGCAGCAAAGCGCAGATCCGGGCCGCGCTCGAAGAAGTGCTCGAAGCGCTGCGGGAACTGGAACCGGAAGCCGCGCGTTCGGCTTCGCAGCGAACGGCTTTGCATCCTCGCCTGGGCGGATTGACCGCCGCAGAATGGCTGCGCTTGACGGAGATGCATTACCGGCATCACCGTCTGCAAGAAGCCCGGCTTCTCGCTTGGCTGGAAGCCGGACCTGCGACGGCTCGGTAATCCGCTTAACGCGCCGTCGGTCGTTATGTACGGCGAAGCGGCCGATTTCCGCCGCTTCGTTGACGGCTTTTGCCCCTGATGATACAATGTCGGCAATTTCCATCCGTCCGCAGGGCGGGGGCCGGCGCGATATGGTGCTTCGTCCTTACCCGGACGGAGCTTTTTGTTTATGGCCCGACGAATGACGAATCGGCACAAGGAGGAGAAGAGAATGGGAGAACGCGTCGAATGGACGGAATTCGGCAGCGACGACGAAGTGCTGGACAGTCGTCCGTTCAGGCAGGACGAGGTGCGCTGCAATCTGATGCAGCTGCATCGATACATACCGGAGGCGCTGCGCTTGAAAGCGGCGGACGGAAGCGCGGCTTTGACTTGGATGCCGGATCGGAACGGTTGGATGTGGTTCGATTCGGCGCTGGAACCGGAAGAGCGCCGAGAACGGATCGACGCCTTGTCGGACGAGTTGGACCGGCGGCAGATCCGTTTGAGAGGAATCAGCGGCGATCCGGAAGACGTGCGAGTCTTCGCGGCTGCGTACGCCGAGCGCGGCGGCTCGGAGTGGGGAGAACATATGGAGTTGGTCGCGTATGCGTGCGAGAACGTTAGGGCGCCGTCCGGCGTACCGGGACGGGCGCGCCCGACCGGTTCGGAAGACGCGCCCCGAATCGCGGAATTTCTGTCGGGATTCGTTCGCGACGCGTTCGGCGAAGAACGCGCCGCCGAGCATTTCGCGGAGAGCGCGGCGGAGATGGCCGTATCGGGCAACGTCTACTTCTGGGAAGTCGACGGCGTTCCGTCCGCGATGGCGCAGCTCGCTTCCGCTTCGAAACGGCATCGCCGAATGAACGAAGTGTATACGCCGTCGGAGTGCCGCAAGCGGGGCTACGCCAGCGCTTTTTTACCTTATCAACACTAAAGGTAAGGTTACGCTCCCCTGAAACGCACTAGAAACATGTGCGTTTCAGGAAAACGTAAACCTCTGATCAAGAGTTGAAAGGTGATTGGTCGCCGAGCTTTGCGCCAAGCTGCTGCGCGAAGGATTGACGCCGATGCTGTACGCGGATAAACAGAACCCCGACTCCAACGGCGTATACCGCAAAGTCGGTTTCGTCGAAACGGGCCGGATTCTGGATGCGCGTTTCTCGTAACGGACAAGCTGCCCTTATTCCGAAGCCGGGAACTGCCCGATAATCAGAGATTCCAGCAGCGCGTAAGCCCTCTCGAGATCGAGTTCGGGCTGAAGCAGCTTCTGAAGAGCCAACCCGTCGAAGCAGGCGAGCAGAACGGCGGAGAGCGCTTCGTTTTCTTCGTCGTCCAGGCCGTCGAGCGTGCCGCCGAGCACGTTCGAGATGCCTTCGCGCCCGATGCGGAGCAGTTCGGCGACGTCGCCGGACAGTTCCGGATTCCGCAGTCCTTGAGCGAACAGCTCATAGCGCAGTTTGTACCATTCGGGCTCGTGCTTTTCGGGTTCGCTCCGGTCGGGCGCCACCGTTTCGGTTTCGCCGGACGGATCGGATGTCCCTTCCGCGAACATGGCGCCGAAATGCGCTTCGTACAGCCGACGGCTGCGGCGCACGACTTCGCGCAGAATGTCTTCTTTGGTCTTGAAATAGTAATGGATCAAACCGGGAGCGGGCAGGCCGGCTTCGGCGGCGATGTCTTTGATCGAGGCGTCCGCGTACCCTTTTTGCGCGATCGCGCGCGAAGCGGCGTCGACGATTTGCTGTTTTCTCGGATTTTCTTTCAATGACGCCCCTCCTTATTCTGTCCGTCATCCGTAAACGTGCATCCAGCGTAGCAGGTCGGTCGCCGCTGTGCAATTTTTATAGATAAAGAAGGAATGAACCATGATAAAAAAATGGCTGATCTTGACGTTCGGTCTGATCCTGATTCTGGGCGTGCCCGCCGCGGTCGCAGCCGACATGCTCGTCTCGCAGCGCGATCTGCCGAAGGCGGCGGACGGGCGGATCGACTTGAGCGGTTGGGACTACGATGAACGCGGAGCGGCGGAACTGGCGGGCAAATGGGAATTCTATCCCGGCGTGCTGTTGGGGCCGGAAGATTTCGCGCCGGATCGGGCCGCGCCGTCCGGCAGAGAAACGCTCGAAGTACCGGGGGCTTGGAATTCCGCCATGCCCGAGGGCCCGCTCGGAGCGGGAACGTATCGGCTGATCGTCGATTTGGGCCGCAAAGCGGACGAAGATTACGGCGTGAAGATCAACAATGCGCGCATGGCCAGCCGCGCTTATTTGAACGGCGAAGAGATCGGCGCGAGCGGCGTGCCTGCGCCGAACCGGGAGTCCGGCACGCAAACGAACCTGCCTTATATCGGCATCTCGCATCTGAGCGGTTCCGCGGTCGAGCTGATCGTTCAAGTCGCGAATTACAGTTATGCGTCCGGCGGAATCGTCGATTCGATTTCGATCGGCCCGGAGAACGTGATCCTGCGCGACAAGCAGACCGATTGGGCTCGGGATTTTGCCGCCTTTTTCGGATTTTTCCTGCCGGGTCTGCTGTTCCTGCTGCTGTACGTCCTGCACAAAAGAGAACTTCCGCAGCTCTACCTCGGGCTGTTCAGCATGTTGGGCGCGCTGTACATTCTGACCCACGGCGAGAAATTGATCGGATTTTTCCTGCCGGATCTGCCTTATTATGCGGTCATGAAGCTCCAAGCGGTCTCGGCCAATCTGATCTATCTGATGCTGATCGCGTACATGAACGAGTTGATGAAAGGTTCGATCCATCGCTATATGATGCGCGGGTACGCCGTATTGGCGGCGGCCGGAGCGCTGGCGGCGCTTGCGCTGCCGATGGAAGTCTTCTCCCGCATGGAATACGTCATTCTGGGCGTCGGTTTGATCAGCGTCGTCTATACGACGGCCGTCACGGTTCGTTGGATTCGCAAAAAGCCCGAAGACTTGGATCTGGTCACCATCGGCTTGATGAGCATCACGATGTTCATTCTGCTCAGCCTGGCGGATCTGGCCGTCGGATTCGATACGCGCTGGTTGGTGATCTACGAATTGGTATTGTTCGTGCTGGCGCAGACCGTTCTGATCATTCGCCGCTTCGTACGCGCGTTCGCGGACGTCGAACGGTTGTCGGATCGCCTGCTGACGCTGGACGGGCTAAAAGACGAGTTTATGGCGAACACGTCGCACGAATTGCGCACGCCGCTGCACGGCATCATCAATATCGCCCGTTCGATGTTGGAAGGGGCGGCCGGACCGGCTTCGTCGAAGCAGCAGGAGAATCTGGCGATGATCATGACGACGGGCCAGCGTTTATCGCTGCTTGTCGACGATATCTTGGACTTCGCCAAGCTGAAAGAAGGACGGCTTCGTTTGTCCGTGCGCCCTCTGGTGCTCTCGTCGGTCGTGCAGTCGGTGGTCGAGGTCATCGAGTATGCGCTGGTCGGCAAACCGATTCGGATCGTCCGGGAATGGCCGGAAGACCTGCCCAACGTCACGATGGACGAAGACCGGCTGCGGCAAATTCTCTACAACCTGCTCGGCAATTCGGTCAAGTATACGGAAAAAGGCGAGATTCGGGTTCGGGGGACGGCGTCCGGCGATTGGGTAACGGTCGAAATATCGGATACCGGCATCGGCATCGAACGCGAGCGTTGGCCGGACATTTTCCGGCGCTTCGAACGGTTGGACACGCCGGAAGGCATGGCGGGCAACGGTCTCGGACTCAGCATCACCCGGGAATTGGTCGAATTGGGCGGCGGGCGTATCTGGTTGGAATCCGAGCCGGGCACCGGCACGAGTTTCTTCTTCACGCTGCCGGTGTCTTCCGAACAAGCGGGGCAAAGCGAGGCTCGTCTGCTTCGTCTGATGGAGCAGGCAGGCGTTCCCGAAGGCCGGCGCGCGGAACCTGCCGGTTCCGAGCCGACGGAAGGGCTTGATCCGCCTGCCGGCGAAGCGGGCCGCGTGCTGATCGTCGACGACGACCCGGTCAACCGCCGCGTGCTGCATAACCTGCTGGCGACGGCAGGCTATGAGACTTGGGCCGCGGAAGGCGGAGAAGAAGCGCTGAACCTGCTCGACCGGACGCCGGGCATCGAATTGGTCGTCACCGACTGGATGATGCCGGGCATGTCCGGGCTGGAACTGTGCAGACGCCTGCGCGAACGGCGTTCGCTGGCCGAGCTGCCGATCCTGCTCTTGACGGCCCGGAGTCTGCCCGAAGACATTCGGGCCGGGTTCGATGCCGGGGCGAGCGACTTTCTCGGCAAGCCGGTGGATGCCGGCGAACTGCGGGCGCGGGTCCGCACGCTCATCGGCATGCGCCGGGCCGCCGAAGAAGCGGTCAGCGCGGAGATGGCCTTTTTGCAAGCGCAGATCAAGCCGCATTTTCTGTACAACGCGTTGAACGTCATTATCGCGACCTGTCCGGTCGATCCGGATCGCGCCACCGAACTGTTGATCGAGCTGAGCCATTATCTGCGCGGCAGCTTCGATTTCAGCAATCGGGACCGCCTGGTGCCGCTGCACAAAGAATTGGAGCTGGTCGGTTCGTATATCGCGTTGGAACAGGCCCGATTCGGCGAACGGTTGACGTTCGAATACGAGGCGGACGACTTGGTCGGCGTGCGGGTTCCTCCGCTGTGCATCCAACCGCTGGTCGAGAACGCCGTAAGGCACGGGGTGATGCAGCGATCGAGCGGGGGCATCGTGCGCCTGTCGGTTCGGGATAACGGTTCTTCGGTGTCGGTGAGCGTGTGGGACAACGGGGTCGGGCTTCGTCCCGAGCGATTCCGCGAGATCATGGCCGGGCGCGAAGGCGGGGTAGGGCTGCGCAATATTCATCGGCGTCTATCGGCGCTGCACGGCGCGGCGCTTCGGCTGGAAGAAGGCGGCGAACAAGGCACGACGATCGGATTCGATCTGCCCAAGAGCCTTTCGCTCTGATGTCGTCTTCTCTGCGGGATCGGTTCGTTTCGCCGGCCGACGTTTTTCTGTAACCGGTCGTGCGATCAGGCCGAAGATTTGCTTGTTCAGAAATTGTTCAGCTTGATCCGCTATGCTGGAGGAATCGGACGAAGCGTCCGTATTGCCCGGGAAAGGGATGAGACATGTGCGGATCTATATCTTGGACGGCGACGAAGACGCTTGTACGGTAACGGCCGGAATGTTGACGGATTATGCGGATCTCGACTTGGTCGGCTGCTCCTCCGATCCGTCTCTGGGCCTTTCGGAAATCAGGCGTCTCGGTCCGGATGCTCTTTTCGTGGAAACGAGATTCGGAGCGATGTCGGGCCTTTCGTTCTGCGATAAACTGCGTCTCGAGCTTCCCGGACTGCGTGTCGTTTACGTGACGGGAAGCCGGGAATACGCCATCGAAGCTTTTGAACAGCAAGCGTTCGATTATTTGATCAAACCGCTGTCGCGGGAACGGCTGGAGCGGACCGTAAGTCGGCTCCGGCGTTTCGGCGGAAGCTTGCGGCAATAGATAACGAAAATCATACGGAATCGGAGGAAAAGCAGGATGCGGGCAATGCTCATCGATGACGAACAGCCGGCCTTGATGCATCTGGAACGACTGCTTCGGGCAGACGGAAGAATCGAACCTGCGGCGCTCTGCATGTCGGCGCGCGAAGGGCTCGAACGATTGGCGCGGGAGCCGATCGACGTCGTTTTTCTGGATATCGGCATGCCGGAGATGAACGGTCTTGAAGCGGCCGAGCATATCCAGCAGGCCTATTCCCGCATTGCGATCGTGTTCGTGACCGCGTATTCCGAATACGCGGTCGAAGCGTTCGAGCTGCAAGCGATCGATTATCTGCTGAAGCCGATCGGAGCTCCGCGCTTGCGCAAGGCGATCGATCGGCTGGTCCCGCAAGGAACCGGGCAGACCGTGGAAGAAGACCGAGAACCGCCGGCCGCGGAAAAAACGAATGCGCCTTCCGCGCCGGCGGATTCGTCGCCTCGGGATGCCGAGAAGGGTCCGGACATCTTGACGTTCGGACGTTTGGAACTGGCCGATTCGGCTTCCGGCCAAGCTTATCCGATCAAATGGCGGACCGCCAAGATTCAGGAGCTGTTCGCCTATCTGCTGCACGGGCGCGAACAATGGGTACGCCGAGACGAGCTGATCGAATGGATCTGGCCCAACGTTTCTCCCGAGAAAGCGGCCACGCATCTGCATACGTCCGTGTACCGGCTGCGCAAGATCTTGAACGAATGGGCGCCGCAGATGAAATTGGAGTATCGGCAGGAGAGCTACCGGCTGCTGCGAGGCGGAGCGGAGACCGACGCCGAGCGCCTGGAACGCGAAGCGGCATCGCTCGCGGCCGAAGACGCGGACCGCGCGGAGCGACTGCTGCCGCTCTGGAGAGGCGATTATCTGGCGCATCATGATTATGCGTGGGCCAAATCGCGAGCCGCCGACTTAAAACGCCTGTGCGTGCAGCTCGCGCTCTATTTTGCCGAAGACAAGCGAATCAACGGCAAACACGAAGAAGCGATTCGGCACTTGTCGGCTCTGCAAACGACAGATCCGTTCAACGAAGAAATCTGCCGTCTGCTGATGCGGACCCATGCGGAACTGGGCGACAAGCGCGGAGTGCGAGAATGTTACCAGATGCTGCGCCAACGGCTCGAAGAAGACTTGGGCGTCGAGCCGGAGCGTCAGACGGAAGAGTTATACGAGCAGTTGGAAAACTGAAAGGCGAGGCTTCCCGAACCGCGCTGCGTGAAACCGAAGAGTCGGCAAACGAAAAAGCGTATAGAAAAACCCCTATTCCCGCGTTGCGGAAACAGGGGTTTTTTCTGATTTGACCGACGTCGCTCAGTCGGCTTGCTTCTGCGGCACGGCGCAGGAACCGTCGGAGCAGCCGTCCGCTTCCGCGGAGTCGTCGCCCAATACGGTAAGGGGCGAACGTTCGCCCCAAGCGCGGGTCAGCGCCTGATCGAACACGGAATCCGGCTGCGCGCCCGATACCGCGAATTTGCCGTCCAGCACGAAGAACGGTACGCCGCGCACGCCCAGATTCATCGCTTCGTTTTCGTCGGCGCGAACGTTCTCCGCATAAGCGTCCGATTTCAGCACGTTCAGGACTTCTTCTCGGTCCAGTCCCGCTTCGGCGGCCAGCTTCGCCAATTCTTCATGGTCGCCCAACAAGGCGCCTTCCGTGAAGTAGGCTTTCATCAAGCGTTCGGTCAGTTCCTGCGGAACGCCTTTTTCGGACGCGAAATGCGCCAGACGATGCGCGTCGAACGTGTTGGCGTAACGCATCCGGTCGAAATCGTAGTTCAGGCCGACCCCGCGGGCCGCTTCGCCCACGTTGCGGTTCGCTTCCATCGCTTGTTCGCGGCTCATGCCGTATTTGCCGGCCAGCAGATCGTGGATATCGCCTTTGGCTTGCAGCGGGGCATTGGGATCGAGCTCGAAGCTTTTGTAGACGACTTCGACTTGGTCTTTGTTCGGGAAACGCTCGAGCGCGTGTTCCAAGCGGCGTTTGCCGATATAACAGAACGGGCAGACATAGTCCGACCAGACTTCGATTTTCATGGGAAAAGGCTCCTTTATTCGCCGCCGCGCGACTTTCGCACGCATAGGCTTCTGAAATTTTACTTACTAAAAATTATTATAGTTACATTTAGTAAGTTAATCAAGCTTTTTCGCCGAATGATTTGCCGTATCGCGATCCGAAGTCTCGAAACGACGAAAATCCCGCCTCGCGGACCGGCGCGGGCGGGATTCGGAAGACCGGATGCGGCGGACGCATACGGGAAAGGGCTCTACCTTAAGCGCGCGGCTTGAAGATGCCGAACGCTTTGCCGATCGGCAGGAACTCGCGGCCGAAATGCGCGTTCAGCACATTGGCGCCGCAGCCGTACAGCGACAGGATGCCGATTCCCATCTCGGCGTAAGCGGCCAGTTCGTGGAAGAACTCCGGCGCGCCGAAGGCGTCGAACGACAAACCGAGGAACAGCACGTCGATCAGGCAGAAGATGAAGAACAGCACTTTATTCGTTTCCATCGCGCCGATCGTCATGAACAGCGTGAAAACGAGATATCCGGCAAACGCGAAACCGAGCTGTTTGCCGTCGATCGACGCGGCCAGCTCGGGTCCGAACGTGCCGAGTTTGATCAGCCAGTTGGTCGCCATCGCGAACCAGAAGAACGCGTAAGCGCCGAAAGCGGTCATGCCGAACGTATTGTTGTGTTTCGCGTCCTGAATGCTGGCGAAGAGTTGGGCGAAAGCGCCCAAGAAAACGGCCCAGGAAGCGGCGTAGCCGAGGCCTTCCGTCAGCCCGAGCTTCTGCGACGAAGCGACGAGAGTGACGATGGCCAGACCGAACAAGCCGATCGCGCCAGGATCTGCGGTCACGACTTTGACGGGAGTAGGGGACGGATGGTTCATGGTTCTTGTTATTCCTCCAAGCTGTATAAGTGAAATGGCGGACATCCGCCGGCCGGATATTCCTATGTCGTTCCGGTTATCCGGAACTCGCCTGCCATATTGTACCCGAAAAAGAAAACGAAATGAATACGAAAATGCATGTTTTGCGAAGAAAAGTTTCTGAAAAGATAGACATATGCGCGAAAAAGGTGCCGGAGCGCTTCCGTCGGCACCTTGATCTCCATCTTTGCTTAGTTCCAGACGTCTTTCGCGATTTCGACTACATGGCGAAGTTTGTCCCACTGCTGCTGTTCGGTCAGCAGATTGCCTTCTTCGGTCGAAGCGAAACCGCACTGCGGGCTGAGGCATAATTGATCGAGATTCGCGTAGCGGGACGCTTCTTCGATCCGGCGTTTGATCTCGTCTTTGCTCTCCAGATCGCCGAACTTCGAAGTGACGAGACCCAGCACGATTTGAAGATCGCTGCGGTTCACGTAGCGCAGCGGTTCGAACGAGCCGGAGCGTTCGTCGTCGAATTCCAAGAACAGGCCGTCCAGATTCAATCCTTGGAAGATCGCTTCCGAAGCGGCGTCGTAACCGCCCGAAGCCGTCCAAGTCGATTGGAAGTTGCCGCGGCAGATATGCATCGTGATGACCATGTCTTCCGGCTTGTCTTTGATCGCTTCGTTGATCGAACGCACGGAATACTCTTGAAGCTGCTCCATCGTGAAGCCTTTGGCGCGGAACGCTTCGGGCATATTGCCCGTGAAGAAGATCGCCCACGACGTATCGTCGAGCTGGAGGTAGCGGCAGCCGGCATCGTAGAAGGCCCGAATCGCTTTGCGGTAAGCAAGGCTGAGATCATGCAGCAGCGCTTCGTGATCTTCGTACAGCGGGAATTCGTTCTTGCCGCGGAATTGCAGCATGTTCGGGCTCGGAATGGTCATCTTCGCTACGGAGCCGCCGGCTACGGAATGCAGATAGCGGTAATGATCGAGCATCGGGTGATCGGTGAAGTCGATCTTGCCGGTGATTTTGACCGCATGGGCTTTGGTCGTCACGCCGTGGAATTGGATGCCGGATTCCGGCGAGAAGCCTTCGACGCCGTCCAGATTTTCGAGGAAGTCGAAATGCCACCAAGCGCGGCGGAATTCGCCGTCCGTCACGACCTGCATGCCGGTCTCCTGCTGAAGCTTGACCGCGCGTTTGATCTCTTCGTCTTCGACCGCTTTGAGCTGCGCGGCGTCGATCTGCCCGGCCGCCAATTGCAGACGCGCCTGCTTGATCGACTCCGGTCTCAGCAGACTGCCGACCTGATCCGCGCGAAAAGGCGCGAGCGTGCGCCAAAGTCCCGTATTCGAAGCTTGTGTCATGTTCCATTCTCCTATCCCGATATGAATTCCGGCCCGAACGGCGGCCGTGCCCGCTTCGCGCGCCGAACGCTGTCGCGCGGTGTACCGATAAAGCCAAGGTTATCTTGAATCCTAACAGAGCTTGTCGGGATTGTAAATCTTGTTTTGACAATCGAGTGGGGGAGGGGAGCTGCACGTCATAGGCGGTGCAGCTTCAATCTGTCGAGAAAATCCTATTCGCAAAATCTGAACCAGAGCTGCGGAAGAGATTCGTTAGCGTATGCTTTCGAAGTGACTTTCTCCGAAAGTCTTTAGCTCCACTGAATCTCTCCCTTCGCTCTTACGATTTGCTTCAAATAGGACGTTCTCGACAAACGGGCTGCACGGCATAAGCCGTGCAGCTTTGATGAAGATATAGGCGAGAGAGAATAGAGAATAGAGAATAGAAAGGAGACGAAAAGAAGCGGTTGTCAGTAAACGACGTTATGCTTTTTCGACTGTTCGATGACGTCTTCGGAATCGTCGGAATCGCTCAGCGCGCCGCAGTACATGCCTTTGCCGTAGCCGACGAAAGGCTTTCCGGCCATGGTTCCGCGGATTTTCGATTTCACGAACACGATCGGCGCGTCGTATTTCGAACTCATGTCGATGCTGCTTTGCAGCGGAAGGCCTTTATCGCTTTTGATGTAATCGTGCGGTCCATAGTTGATCTGCAGGATCTTGGCTTTGGGGTCGTTAAGCGCATACTCGTACGGAAATTCCGCAGGGTTGGAGGAAGCGGCCGGAGAACTCCAAGTATCGACCCAGCCGGCGTCCGCTTGATCCACGTCGAATGTCCATTGGCCGACCGGATAAGTCACTTTTTGGCCCGAACCCAGCAGTACGACAATTCCCGGCGTGCGAAATTGACCGATTTTATGAGCGGTATAATCCAATATCATGCTGTATGAGCCATATTTTTCGCCCGGCGATACCTGGTTTGGCGAGACATCAAATTTATCGACGACGACTTCTTCGGCCAGTCCTTGAAAAGCCACGTTGACGATATCGTCCGCGTCATAAGGGGCTTTGCCTTTGTCGAAAAACAGCGTAACGGCGATCCGGTTCGATTCGCCTTTCTCCACGGCGGCGTAGGTATCCATCCAAGCCATGAAGTCGTTTCTGACCGTTTTCGAAGGTTCCTCGCGGCTGCATCCGGCAAGCAGAAGGAGCAGCAGAGCCAGCAGCATGATCGACTTCTTCATCTGCATTCTCCTATCCGAGTTATTTTATGGAAGTTTCGTTTAGGTTTATTCTAACACATCGGAAGAACAGAGGCCGCGCAAAAAGGCTTTTGCCCGCCGAAAGCGGACAAAAGCCTCGATTTTATTTTGCCGATCGCCGAAGTCCTCGCTGTAGACGCGATTCGAACGATACCGGCGCCGCGTTTAATCGCGGAACAAGAAATCGATCTGCTCGATCTGCTGCGGCGTCAGATTCACGTCGAGCGTCTTGAGGTTGGCCGCGACTTGACGATCGTTTTTCGCGCCCGGAATCACCGCGTCGATCGCGTCTCGGGTCAGGTACCACGCGAGCACGACGTTCGAGATGTCCGCGCCTTGAGCCGTCGCGATCTCGCGCAGCCGGTTTACCTTTTCCACGTTGCGTTTGAAGGTCTCGCCTTGGAACATCGGGTTCTTCAGCTTGCTCTCGTCCAACTTGTCGTCGGTTTTGTATTTGCCGGTCAGCAGGCCGGAAGCCAGCGGGAAGTAGGGCACGAACGAGATGCCGTGCTCTTTCGCGTAAGGGAGCAGTTCGGCTTCCGCGCCGCGTTTGAACAAGTTGTATTCGCCTTGGAACACGTCCACATGGCCGTCTTTGTTCGCTTCGCGAAGCTGCTCCATCGAGAAGTTGGAGACTCCGATCGCGCGGATCTTGCCTTCCTGTTTCAGTTTCGCCAGTTCGCCTACGGCTTCGTCTTTCGGCGTATGTTCGTCCGGGAAATGGATGTAATACAAATCGATGTAGTCGGTGCCGAGACGCTTCAAGCTGGCCTCGACCGATTCTCTCAGGAACGCCGGGGAGTTGTCGATTTCGACGCCGTCGCCGACGATCTTATGTGCGCCTTTGGTGGCGATCACGATCTCGTCGCGATGCCCGTATGATTTCAGTACTTCCCCGATCAGTTCTTCCGAACGTCCGGGTCCGTAGATAAACGCCGTATCCAGAAAGTTGATGCCGCTCTCGAGCGCGGTACGCACCGAGGCTTTGCCGGCTTCTTCATCCAGATTAGAGAAAAGATTATGTCCGCCCACGGCATTGGTGCCGAGACCGACCGGAACGATGTTCAGGCCGCTTTTGCCCAAAGTCACTTTCTCGCGTACTGCTTTCGTCATGGTCAAACCCTCGCTTTCGGATCGATAAATAGATAATGAATAGAGAATAAAAAGAGACAATATCTTAAAAATGTACCCCGAAAAACGGTTGCTGTAACGCTTCTGGATTCGATTTCCGATAAAAAAAGTCGGGAAAGCGAAATTCGAGAAGAGTACGCGAAACAGGAAAGACCCGGTCGGCCTCTCCTGTTCGTTGCGGCGTTACGTTCAGTCGGACTGCTTAAGCGTATCCTTGCGTGAAGCGAAAAGTTCGACGGTCCCGTTCGGCCTTCGGATCAGTCCACTTTCGCGCCGTAGGCCCGCATGAACAACACCGCCTGCTCGCGGTCCATCCGCACGTTTTTGACGTCCAGCGATTTGAAATCCACGCCGTCGAGTATCGCGTCCCGCAGATCCGCCCCTTGCAGCTTCGCTTTGCCGAGCTGGCAGCGGGTCAAGTCCGCGCCGCGAAGGTCGGCTTTCTGCAGGCTGGTCTCGGACAGGTCGGCCTCATAGAATCGAGCTCCGCGCAGATCTTGGCGATCCAAACGGGCATGACGCAGATTGGTGTACGACCAATCGCCGCGCACGACGGTAAATCCGTCCAGCCGCGAACCCGCGAAGTCGGAACCGGTCATCTTGCAATCTTCGAATTTGGCCGCGAACAGATCCGCCTCGCCGAACTTACAGTTCTCGAACGCCGATTGGATATGGATCGAACCGTTCATCGAAGCGCCGCGAAAATCGCATTCGGTAAACCGGCAGCCCCGCGTCATGATCTCTTCCAGCGAACCGTTCGCGAAGCGGCAGCGGACGAAAACGCAGGTATTCAGCTCGCCGTCCCGCAGATCCTGTCCGCCGAAATCGACGTCTTCGTAGGTCCGGTTTTCGTATTCAAACATGCTTGCTTCCGCCTTCCTTGTACCCTTTTCCGATCAAGCTTGACGTTCGAACGCCTGCACGACTTCGAGGATGACCTCTGTCGCTTTGACCATATTGTCGGCGGACGCGTATTCGTACCGGCCGTGATAATTCTCGCCGCCGGTGAAGATGTTCGGCGTCGGCAGGCCCATATAAGAGAGCTGCGAGCCGTCGGTACCGCCGCGGATCGGTTTGATGACCGGGGTGATGCCGAGCTTCTCCATCGCTTCGCGCGCGATATCCACGATCTCGATCACCGGCTCGATCTTCTCGCGCATATTGTAGTATTGATCGCGCAGTTCGAGCAGCACGTTCTCTTCGCCGTACGTCTGACGGAATTCGGCCGCGATCGTCTCCATCAGTTTCTTGCGGTTCTCGAAGCTCGGACGGTCGAAGTCGCGGATAATGTACGACAGCGTCGTCTGATCCGTGCCTCCGTTAATGTCCAGCAGGTGGAAAAAGCCTTCGTAGCCTTCCGTGAATTCCGGCGACTCCTGCTCCGGCAGACGGCGGTGGAACTCCATCGCGATCTTGGCGGCGTTGATCATTTTGCCTTTGGCCGTGCCCGGATGGACGCTGACGCCTTTGATCGTGACTTTGGCGGCCGCGGCGTTAAAGCTCTCGTATTCCAGCTCTCCGAGCGGGCCGCCGTCCATCGTGTAGGCGTATTTCGCGCCGAACGCGTCGACGTCGAAACGCTGCGGGCCGCGCCCGATTTCTTCGTCCGGGGTAAACGCGACGCGGATCTTGCCGTGTTTGATCTCCGGATGCGCCAGCAGGTAATTCATGGCGGTCATGATCTCGGCCATGCCCGCTTTGTCGTCGGCGCCGAGCAGCGTCGTGCCGTCGGTGGTAATCAGCGTGTGGCCGACGTAGCCGGTCAGTTCCGGAAACTCGCGCGGGGATAGCACGATGTTCAGCTCTTTGTTCAATACCAGATCGCTGCCGTCATAGCTGTCCACGATCTGCGGATTCACGTTCGCGCCGGTGAGTTCCGTCGCCGTGTCGAGGTGGGCGAGGAATCCGATCACCGGAACGTCCGTTTTGTCGGTGTTCGCCGGCAGCGTCGCCATGACGTAGCCGTTGCCGTCGAGCGTGATTTCCTGCATGCCCATCTCCGTCAGCTCGCGCACGAGCTGTTCGGCCAGCTTCATTTGTCCGGGCGTGGACGGGCAGGTCTCGCTTTCTTCATTAGACTGCGTATCGAAACGGGCGTAGCGGTCGAGACGTTCGATCAGCTCTTTTTTCATGGATGGATTCCTTCTTTCCGTGAAGCCGCTCCGGAGGGAGAAAAGGGCGGGATCGGCGGATGTCCGTTCGGGAAGGACGTTTCGCACGATTCTCGCGCCGATTCCGGCACCGGGCGGCGTTTCGATTTGGGCCGTCTCGAAGACGGGCGCATGACGTCATTTTAGCATGAAAAAGGGTTTCGAAAAAAGCGAGGCGGGAAGCGCGAACAGGAGAAAACACAAAGCGGACGGTTGAAAGGATAAACAGGTGCGTGCGGCAAAAGCATGGCGAATCGGCGGCAAACGTGCGACAATACGAAATACGTCAAAAACGGCCGGGGAAGCCGAGCGTTACATGCTCGCCGCCATGTCCGGCAATCGGAGGTTGATCAGGATGAATATTTCGTTAGTGATCTTTCAAGGCCCGAGCGCTTCGGGCAAAACGACTCTGCAAGCGGTGCTGGGGCTGCCCCGCATCGTGACTTGGACGTCGAGAGCGCCGCGCGACGGCGAGATCGACGGGGTGGATTATCATTTTACGCGGCGCGAGACGCTGGAGCGGATGATGCGCGAAGGGCAAATGCTCGAGACCAGCGAATACCGCGGCCACTTGTACGGGACCTCGCTGGCTTCGATCGAAGAGACCGCCCGCGGCGGCGGTCTTCGTTCGATCGTCCTCGATCCGAGCGGCGCCGATGTCGCCGCCGAACTGCTCGGCGAGCGCGCCCTGCGGCTCGGCGTGTCGGCTTCGCGCGCCGAATGCGAAGCGCGCCTGCTGGCGCGCGGCTCCGACGCCGCGACGATCTCGGCGCGCCTCGCCGGTTACGACGAAGAGATCGCCGCGCTGGACCGCTGCGATCTGATCGTGCGCAGCGGCGAGGGCGGCCTGGAACGGGCCGGCCAGATCGTGCGGGCGCTTCGCCCGCTGCTCGGCGTCTTGGACTGACGCCGGGAACTGCCGCCGAGAGGGCGGGCCGCTTATGCATCGCGGCCCGCCCTCTCGGTTTTGCTTTGCGCGGCGCGGAGCAAGGGCCGCCACGCGCAGCCGGCCGCGGCGGACTGCGCGAGAAGGGCTTCGCGCCGCCCTCCGGGCATGCCGCCGTCTGCGCCTGCTGCCCTCGGGACCTGCCGCCCGCAGAGCATGCCACTCGCTGCGCATACTGCCCATCTGTTCGCGTATCTACGGCGGCCGCCTTTCGCTTGCAGCCTGGCCGAGCCAAGAATCGCGATCCAGCGCTTAGGATCGTCGAGCCGGAAAAGCATAGGCAAAAAGCAAACCGAATCGAACCGGTTGCGCTATTCGCTGCCAATCCAAACACCGCAGCGAGTCCGCCCGCGGCGATTCGGATGGAGGTTCGGATTCTAACGGAACGAGATGACGCTTAGCGCGCGTTTTGAGCCGTTTTAAAATTCTAACGGATTCAGATGACGCTTAGAATGAAAAAAGGCCGATTTTCGGCCGAAAAAGAGGCGAATCGGACGGCTAAGGAATCTACGATCCGTTAGAATCTCAAAAAGGCTTGTTTCGCGCTTCTAACGAATCTACGATCCTTTAGCCGAGCCGAGCCGAGCCGAGCCGAGCCGACTTACGTCTAAGTCACTTTCTCGGCAGTCTGAATAAGCGCAATCCTCCGCTTATTTTTCTCCGATTCCGACCGATTTCGCCGATAAGTCCATTTATCCGCTTATTCCGCCGAAAAACCCGATTCTCGGAAGAATCGGGTTTATTTAAGCGGATATTCGCACTTATTCGCGAAAAGGTCTGTTTTCGTCAGAAATAAGCGGATATTCGGCGTTAATCGATTGCAGCGGTTTGCGCAAGCCAGCCGCCGAAGATCGCCATGACGTTTCTTCGAAGATCGTGATCGGCACCTGTCCGATCCGCCGGCAGCCGCAGTCTCGGTGCGCCTTCCTATTTTTTCGGAAACCGAAGCTTTCCACCCGCCGCGCTGCCTCTCGGCAGCACCGGCCTTAACGTTCCACGCTATCCCTCGGCAACCGCCGCCTTAACCCGCCGCCCTACCCCTCCAGCAGCCGCTGCCCCACATACTCGCCCGGCTTCCAGCCGCCCGGACAAGCGAACAAGCCGCTGGCGATATGCGACGTGTATTCGTTGAGCTTGTCCATCTGGCTCATTATGCGCAGCATGGGGATAAACTGCTCCTGCGGATTGCGCTGGTAGCTGAGGAACAGCAGGCCGGCGTCGACGTTGCCCGTGCGGGCGTCGATGCCGCCGGTGTAGGAATACGCGCGGCGATGAATCTGCATCCCGCTTTTTTTCGCCAAGCCGACATGCGAGTCCGCCGGAAGCTGCGCGGGATCGACCGTATCGAATTCGCCCGTTTTGCCGTATGCCGCTCCAGAAGCTTTGTATCGGCCGAACGTATCTTCTTGATCTTTCAGCGAGGAACGATCCCAGACTTCCAGCAGCATGCGGATCTTGCGGTAAGCCAAATAGCTGCCGCCCTGCATCCACCCCGGTTCTTCTCGGCCCGCCCAGACGATATCGTCGTAGCCGGATGCGGAGTCGTGCAGCGAGTTCGCCGTGCCGTCTTTGAAGCCGAACAGATTGCGCGGCGTGTTGCCCGGAGGCGAGCTGATAAATCCTTCTTCCATCCACAGCACCGACGCCGTAAAAGCGCCGATCCGGATCAGGTTGCGCGCTGCATGGAACGCGACCTGCTGATCGTCCGCGCAGATCTGCACGCAGATATCGGCGCTAGGCAGCGATTCCTCGAGCCGGTCTTTGGGCATTCGCGGAATATCGCTCAAGTATTTCGGAGCGCGGGCGGCCGCGCCGAAGCGGTCCGAACCGCCCTGCGAGAAGAAGGAGGGACCGAATCCGAACGTGACGCTAAGCTTGGCGGCGGGCAGATCGACGCTTTCGCCGCTGTCGCTCGGCGGGAGCAGGCGGCCGCTCGCTTCCACCGCCGACGCGCCGCTCGTGCTCAGATCGCAGAAACGCGTCCAATCCCGCAGCAGTTCGATCAGCTCGGCCCGGTCTTCGGTCGTCACTTTGAAGCCGACCAGATACATATAAGTCTGCTGCGGCGTGATGATGCCCGCCTGATGCTCGCCATAGAAATCCAGCCGCTCGTTCGAGATCGAAGACTCGGAAGCCGCCGCCGCGCCGCCTTGCGCTTCTGTAGGCGTCGAAGATTGGAACATCTTCATGATCGCGCCCAGACCGCTTGCGCCGAGCGCGATGCCTCCGCCCGCGACGGCGGACATTTTCAGCATCTCGCGCCGGGTGTACCCTTTGCTGCCGCCGCCACCCGTCGCCGCGTCTCCTTTTTCCGCCGACTGCTGCCGATCCTGTTCTTCGTTCTTCATCTCATGCCCCTTCTTCATGCCGTTCTCCCGATTACAGAATCTTCGCCGTCTGCGACATCAGTTCCGACAATTGGGACAGCTGATCGCTCAGTTCCCGGATTTGTTCGGTCGTAAGATCGGTGTACAGCGCGTACTGCCCGTCTTTATTGTACTGCGACAGCGTGTTCTCCATCTTCTGGAACTGCGCGTCGAGCTGGTCGGCCAAGTCTTTATGTCCGTCGTTCAGCGCCGGAATGATCGCGAAATAGACCGCTTTGGAGCCTTCCACGTTCGCCGCCAGATCGACCAGGTCGGTATGCGAATACGTTTCTTCTTCGCCCGTGATCTTCGACGTCGCCGCTTCGTTCAGCAGTTCCATCGCGCCCGCGACCATCGCTTCCGGTTCCAGCTTGAGCGTCTTGACCTTTTCTTGCAGCGCTTTGACGTCCGTCATCAGCTGATCCGCGTATTTGTCTTGGCCTTCGAGCGACTTGGTTTCCCACAGCGCGCGTTCGATCCGGTGGAAACCGGTCCACTGCTCTTCGCTCTCCACGTCCGGCAGACGCGCGTCGATCTTCGGATCGAGGTCGCCGAGGCTTTCCGCGACCGGTTCGATATTTTCGTAGTAGACGCGGGCGACGGTATAGTTCGTTTTGGCTTTCTCGATGTCTCCGGCTTTGACCGCGTCCGCGAACACTTGGGTGGCCGCGACGAATTTGTCCGTCTGTTCGATCACGTATTTCTCGTAACCTTCGACGGCTTGGGAAAGGACCTCGGAAGCGGCGGCGGTCGTCGGTTTGGCGTTCATGAGGGTGTCCAGCGAAATTTGCAGCTTGGCGGCGTTCTCGTTCAGCGAAACGTAGTCCATTTTGTCGTAAGCCGAAGCCGAGAAGATCGGCATTTCGTATTTCTCGACGTCCGTGTACAGCAGCGGGAACTGATCGCGCACGGTGTTCTCGTAAGACAGCCAGATGTCGTTGATCGATTGGCTGAGTTCTTTGACTTTGCCGTCGTCTTTGGCGGTCAGCGCTTCTTGGAACTTGGCCGTCTCGTCTTTCATCTTCTGCGCGCCTTCGCGCACGGCTGCCGCCGCGTCGTCGGCAGACGCCTCGCTTGCGGCCGGCGTTTCTTCGGCAGCGGCGTTGTCGGCGGAAGCTGTGGTGTCTGTCTCCGCAACCGCGGTCTGCGCACCGGCGGCTTCCGTGGTTTTCGTGTCCGCCGCGGTTCCGCAGGCGCTCAAGGCGAGCATGGCGGCAAGCGCGGCAGAAGACAGGATCGCGAACGGCAGTTTGCGGCGAGGCGGCGTGTGGTTATCGGATGTTTGCGGCATATCGGAAAAACGAGTCATAAGATCAACCTCCGTGGATGAGTTTAAATTGGGCGTGCTCGACTTTCTGCGATCAGGGACGGTGCGGGCAAAACGGAAATCAAGCGTTCGGAATCCGGTTCGAAACTTAAGCTTGAGCGGCCTGCCCGCTTCGGCGCCGCAGCAGCGGTCCGAGATAGGCAGCGGCGGCGGCGAGCAGCAGCAGAAGCTGCGGCAGCGTGCTGTACCAAGACGGATACAGACTGATCGTCGCCGCGGACGGCAGATAAGATTCGGTCGAAGACGGGATCAAGCCGGCCATTTGCAGACTATGGATGCCCGAGCCCATGAATTTGAAGCCCAGATAGAAGACGACGACGCTGGACACGAGGAAAAAGGGCTTAAGCGGCAGACGGTCGCCCAGTTTGACGATCACGACGGCGATCAGCGCCAGCGCGCCGAAGCCCGTCGCGATGCCCAGCAGCAGTTCGCGGCCCGGCATCCGTCCGGCAAGGCCGATCAGGAAGATGACCGTCTCCAGCCCTTCGCGCACGATCGCCAGAAAAGCCAGCAGCGCCAGCGAAAACATCCGTCCGCTCGACAAAGCCTGTTTGCTGCTGCTGCGGAGCTTCTCGTTCCAGCGCCGCATATCGGAGCTGCGATGCAGCCAGTAGCCGACGTAGAGCAGCATCCCGGCCGCGATGACGCCGGTCCAACCGTTGAGCAGCGAGTTGCTCGCGCCGAACACCGAAGTCGAGAGCCACAGCGAGACGGCGGCGCCCGCCGCGACCGAGAAGACCAGTCCGGCGGCGGAACCGCCGACGATCCAGCGCTGCCCGCGCGGCGCGCCGGATTTGCGCACGAACGCCAGCAGCGAGCCGACGACCAGCAGGGCTTCCAGTCCTTCGCGGATCGGAATCAGCGCGGCATCGACCCAACCGTACCCGGCGTCGGCGAGCGGCGTCAGGGCCGCGATCAGTCGATCGAGCAGCGGAGCCGCTTGGGCCTGCTTCGCCGGATCGGCGAGATAAGCCGGAAGCAGCACCAGATCGCGTTCGGTATCGGCATAGACCGAGGCCGAGCGGCCGACGACTTCGCCTTCGACGGACAACCACTGGTTTTGCAGTTCGCGGGCTCCGCTTTGCGCGGCTGACCAATCTTGCGCTTCCGCGGCTTCTTGCACGCTCTTGAGCTTGCCGATATAGAGGCCGAGCGTCATCTTGCTGCGGCCTTCGTTATCCGTATACGAGCCTTCGTCGTAACTGACCAGCGACAGGCGAAGCTCGTCGAGCTTCTCGGCAATTTCGTCCGGGTTGCCGCTTATGTACGCTAACGAGACGTCCGCGACGCCGCGATCCAGATCGGCCGCCAGCGAAGCCGAATCGTTTTTCGCCGATTGCTTGCTGCGCGTCCACCATTGTTTGACCGGCGCGAACGACTGCTTGGAAGCGTCGGCGTCGCCGTTTCCGATTCGCAGCAGCGCTTCGTCTACGGCCGCGATCGCGGATTTCGTGCCTGTCGGATCGGCTGCCCCGGCGGCAGCGGCCGTCCCGGCGATCGAGATCAGCAGCAGAAGCATCGTCAGCAGGACGGCAGGGATGCGGAGTTTGGCATAGAAGCGCATGACGTTCTTCCTTTCCTATTCAAGTAGGTTCGAGCGATTGAAGTCGCGATAGGTGATAATGATTATCAATTTGGTCAAAAGTAACTCGATTATAGGAGCGCGGCAGGCGGTTGTCAATCCGGAATTTTTCGCCGGGGCGATTTTGCCTCCGAAGAACGCAAACCGCTCTGTAGAGCGGTTTGAACGAAAACATTTTCTGCAAAAGACGAGTGCTTGATATGTAAATAATTCCTGTTGACAAGGGCGGACGCGAAGCCTATACTGATTTTATTTCAAATCAATGATAATCATTATCAATATAGACGCGAGCCGCCGATCCGCATAGCGAAGGACGGGGCCGTGCTTGGATGGAGGCATTCGATATGGCTTTTGGACCGGGAAGCATCGCGGTCGTGGTGGGCGTCGCTCTGCTCGTATTCGGACCGAAGAAGCTGCCGGAATTGGGACGGGCGGCCGGCGAGACGCTGAAAGAGTTCCGCAGCGCGACAAGAGGAATCAGCGAAGAGTCGGCGTCCGCGCGTCCGGCTTCGGAATCCGCGACGGCTCCTGCCGCTCCGAGTCTGGTCAAAGCAGCGGCGGAAAGCGAGGGAGGCAAGCCCGACTCTCCCTGACGAAGACGACGAGCGGCGGATGGGCATGTTGGGACATGTCGCCGAGCTTCGCCGCCGGGTGATGGTCTGCGCGCTGGCTTTTCTGGCTTTGTTCGCGATCGGATTCTGGGCGTCGCGTCCCGCAGTCGGCTGGATCGAGCATTCCGCGGCGGAGTCGGGCGTATCGCTGCACGTCTTCCGGGTAGCCGACGCGCTGAGCATCGTCGTGCAATCCGCGTTCTGGTTCGGTCTGGTGCTGACGTTTCCGCTGGCGCTGTATCAACTCTGGCAGTTCGTGAAGCCTGCGCTGTATCCCGCCGAACGCCGAGCGACGCTGATGTACATTCCGGCGATCTTCGGATTGTTTCTGCTCGGAGCGGCTTTTGCTTACGAAGTCGTGTTTCCGACGGTGCTGCGCTTTATGTTCGGATTGTCGGAGGAACTCGGTTTGCGGCCGGTTATCGGCATCCGCGAGTATTTCGATTTCTTGATTCGGTTGATCGTGCCGTTCGGCGTCTTGTTCGAGCTGCCGCTGCTCTTGATGCTGCTCGCTCGTTTGGGCATCGTCTCTCCTTCGTCGCTGCGCAGAACGCGCAAGTATGCGTACTTCGCGCTGCTCGTGTCGGCCGGATTCATCGCGCCGCCGGACGCGCTGTCGCTGCTGATCGTGACGCTGCCGCTGATCGTCTTATACGAAGTCGGAATCTGGATCAGCGCCGCGGTTTCGGGAAGAGAGAAGCGCGCAAGTTAGACGGCAGCTGGGAATAAAAGGTGGATAAAGAATGAGGAAACGTTTGCTTTTGAACAAGCGGTATGGTAAAATTAAAATTAATCACGAGTGAACGTCCTGATTTCGCATATTGGAAAGGGTTGTCATGTGTAGGTTATGGAACCTTTTCCAATGTGTGATTTTTTTATATCCAACCCGGACCATAAAAAATGCATGTTGCCGAAACGCTGGAAATCATGCCGGAATTTCGGAAATAAATTTTTGGAGGTTTTCTCTAATGGAAACAGGAACAGTTAAATGGTTTAACGCAGAAAAAGGCTACGGCTTCATCGAAGTTGAAGGCGGCAACGACGTCTTCGTACACTTCTCCGCAATCCAAGGCGACGGTTTCAAAACCCTCGACGAAGGCCAACGCGTTGAGTTCAACATTGTTGACGGCAACCGTGGACCGCAAGCTGAGAACGTTGTAAAACTGTAAGCCTACAGAAGAACGGACTGCTCTTAACGTTGCGTTAAGAGTAGTCTTTTTTCGTATTCGAATACCTATATCTGGTACCTTTGGTGTTGACCAGGTACGAGCTGCATCAATCCAACAACATTCGTAATCGGGACCGGCTGCGGCCCCTATCCGACATGGGGAGGCATCGAGCATGTATTTTCGTAAGAAGCAGGACGAGGAACTTGTGAAAGAAAGCACGGCGGTATGGAGCTGCGTCAAGGACGACTGCAACGGCTGGATGAGGGACAACTTTTCGTTCGAGGACGAGCCTACGTGCCCGATCTGTTCATCGAAGATGAAGCGAGATACGAAAATGCTTCCGGTGTTGGCCAATCCGACCGGAGATCCGAAGCCTCAGGGCAAATAAGATCCTTTCGCTTAAATAAGTCTTCTCGCTCGAGGAGATCGGCATCCTACCGGGATCGCAAGTTTCACGCAACGCTTTCGGCGCGCTTCGCATTCAGCGAGCGGCGGCCGGAGCGTTTTTTGTCGTGGTTTCGGCAGAGAAGAAACAGAGATGGAGGAACCGGCGTATAATAGAAGATAACGGATCAAGAAGATGGTCGGCAGCGGAAAAAGAAAGCGTTACCGTGCCGAAAATCCAGCGAGTACGCTGATCGAAAATAAGGTGAGGTAAAACCTTATTTCCGGTCGGCTCGCGAGTACGCTGATCGGATTCGATCAGCTCACGAGTACGCCGATCGATAAAGAGGAGAGGTTATGCCCCTCGAAAACCCGCTTGAACCGTGCGTGTTTCCGACGGACATAACCCTTGATCGAATTCGATCAGCTCATTAGGAGGAGTAGAAATGCAGATGCGCCGAGTCAAAATTACGGGAACCGGAAAATATTTGCCGGGAAGCGGCATCGACGCCGAAGAGATCGATCGCAGATTGGGGGCGGAACCGGGATGGGTGCTGCGCAAGACCAGCGTAGCCAATCGGCATTTCGTAGGCGAAGAAACGGCTTCGCAGATGGGCGCGAATGCCGCGCGAGAAGCTTTGCAAGCGGCCGGCCTGCAATTTGCGGATATCGACTGCCTCGTCTGCGCCAGCGGAACCATGCAGCAGCCGATCCCGTGCACGGCTTCGCTGATTCAAGAAGCGCTCGGCGAGCAGGAGTCGGGCGTCCCGTGCTTCGACGTGAACTCGACTTGTCTCAGCTTCGTGACCGCGCTCGACGTCATGTCCTATCTGATCGATGCCGGTCGGTATCGCCGGATACTGATCGTGTCGACGGAGATCGCTTCCAAAGGCTTGAATTGGTCGAACAAAGAAAGCGCGGCTTTGTTCGGAGACGGGGCGGCGGCGGCCGTCGTGGAACGTGCTCCGGAAAACGAAGCTTCGCGTATCCTGCACGCCGAGATGACGACGCATAGCGGCGGCGCGCACCATTCGGAGATCCGCGGCGGCGGAAGCGGGGTTCCGGCTTCGCTGTACGAAGAAGATCGGGCGGCCGATTATCTGTTCTCGATGGACGGCGAAGGGATCTTCCGTCAAGCTTCGCGGCTGCTGCCGGACTTCATGGACCGATTGCTCGGCGGAGCCGGGCTGGCGATGAGCGAATTCAAGCTGGTCGTGCCGCATCAAGGCAGCGTGATGGCGATGAGGCTGCTTCAGCGCAAGCTCGGCATCTCGGAAGAACAGATGCTGTATATCGCGCCGCATTACGGAAACGTGATCGCGGCTTCGATTCCGCTGGGGCTGGATATGGCGGTGCGGGAAGGACGATTGGAACGCGGCGACCGCGTGCTTCTGGTCGGGACGTCCGCGGGATTGTCGCTCGGCGGCGCGGCGCTGGTCTATTAAAGGAAGAAAAAGGGCCGGATCAAGTCCGAAAACGAGCGTCTTGTTCGTTGAAGAATCGGATTCGCTGCTGCCGGCAGAGCTTCGGCAGCAAGCCGAGAAAGGGGGAGTCCGCCATGAACGGACTGCGCGTGTTGATCACGGGCGGACGGGCTCCGTGCGCGCTGGACTTGGCGCGCGGCTTTGCGGCGAGGGGCGCGGAGGTGTATGCCGCCGAGTGCCTGGAGCATCCGCTGTGCGCGGCGTCGCGCGCGGTGAAGCGAAGTTTCCGCGTGCCGCCGCCGGCGCAGGACCCGGCAGGCTACGCGGCCGCGCTGCGGGACATCGTCCGCCGCGAACGGATCGGCCTGCTGCTGCCGACCTGCGAGGAAATCTTCTATATTTCCGAGTACCGGGGCAGCTTCGGCCCGGACTGCCGCGTGCTCGCGCCGCCGCTCGGCACGCTGCGCGAACTGCACAGCAAATGGGCGTTTATCGCGTTGTGCGCGCGGTTGGGGTTCGCCGTGCCGGAGACCGTGCGGCTGGGCGGGGAGAGCGAAGCGAAGATCGCCGGCGAGATTCCGCGGCGGCGGCGGCCGGAAGAAGCGGCTTACATCTTGAAGCCGGAGTTTTCCCGCTTCTCGGCCGGCGTGTCGAGGCACGAGACGCTGGACGAAGCGCGCGCGGAGGCGCGCCGCGCGGGCGGGTCTTGGGTGGCGCAGGCTTTCGCCGGCAGCGAGATGCTGTGCACGTACGGAGTCGCGCACGAAGGGCGGCTCCTCGCGCACGCGGCGTACCTAGCGCCGCAGACGGCAAGCGGAGCGTCCGTCTGCTTCTTGCCCGACGCCGATCCGGCGGCTCGGGAGTGGGTAGCCCGCTTCGCGGAGCGGACGAACTTCAGCGGGCAGCTCTCATTCGACTTCATCCGCACGGATGAAGGGGCGCTGCTGCCGATCGAATGCAATCCGCGAGCCACGAGCGGGGTGCATCTGCTGCTCGCGCCGCAGACGGGCGCAGCAAAGCCCGGTTCCGGCGCGGAACGCGCGCCGGATCTGCTAGACGCGCTCGCGGATCCCGAACGCGTGCGGGCGACGGTCGTCGCCGACCCGGCCCGAACGCCGATGCTGATGCTGCCGATGCTCGGCAGCGGTCTCGCTCAACTGCGTTCGCCGAAAAAGTTCGCGCGCTGGCTGCGCGATTATCGGGGTTCGCGCGACGTGCTGCTTCGAAGCGGCGACGCCGCCGTGCTGCCGCAGGCGATACGGATGATGGCGGAACTTCGCCGCCGCGCTTCCCGGTTAGGCCTATCGATGTCCGAGGCTTCCGTGCACGACATCGGTTGGAACGGGGACCCGATCGGGTCGGGGCCGATCGACGGTACTCGGAAGAACGGAGGGATCGGCGAGCCGGCTTCGAGAGACAGTCGTTAGCGTAGGATCTCGAAGCGGCGCAGCGGTTTTCGGCGAGAGACCGAGAGTACGCTTGCGAAGGGATTTTCGCCGAAAGGCTTGAGCCTATGCGTTCGAAACGGCTTTCTTCGAAAGACGGCGGCAAAGGCTTCCCGAGTGCTTTCTGCGGAAGTTTTTGCTTGTTCTTCCGAAGCGGGTTTCTCCGAAAGCTTTTGGCTGCCCTTGAAAGTCGCGGAGGCGGAGCTAGCGGTCCGACCTCGCAAGAAATTTGTTCGCGTAATCTTACAAAAGCTGCGTTAACGGATCGCAGATCCCTTAGAAGCACGAAATAATCCTTTTCGAAATTTTAACGGATCGTCGATTCCTTAGCCGTCCGTTTTGCCTCTTTTTAAGCCGAAAATCCGTCTTTTGTCCTTCTAAGCGTCATCTGAATCCGTTAGGTTTTCAAAACCGCTCCGAATGCCCGCTAAGCGTCATCTCGTTCCGTTAGAAATCCGAGATGGATTCGACTCGACGCGATCGGGACGGATCGGAACGGACCGGAACGTGTGAAACCGCAGCGGGTGCTTTTGCTTTTTGGCAAAGAAAAGGTCGGCGAAACATGCGATTCGCAGAGAAGAAGACGGAGAAAGAGAGACTCTTGCAAGATGTGGATAAGCGGAGGAGAATAAAACGGAGAAAAACGTTATCCACATGTGGAAAAGTGTTCGCAGGCTTCTTTTTTGCCTTTTTGGCACCGAAATCGGGGATATCCGGGGGATAACAGGGATAAGCTTGCTCTCTTTGAGCGTTTCCGACGGGGACGTAAAGTTATACACAGCGGCGTTAAGCGAATTCTCGCCTTTCGATAAAGGGCAGGAATGCGCAAAATCGACAGAGAATTCGTAGTATACGCGAAGGATGCGGGTCCCGGCAAGAGGGTCGAGGCCAGAAAAAAGCGAAGGCTATGACGGATTTGCGCAGGCGGCCTTTTTGCGGCGCAGAGCGAATACGTTTCGCGCCGCGAGGCCGCGGAAGCAGGAGGTATATCGATGAAAATATTGGTGACCGGGGCGACCGGTTTTCTCGGCGGGCGTCTGGCTCGCGCTTTGCGGGAAGACGGGCACGAAGTGACGGGGATGGGACGCAGTCCGCAGGCGGGACGAATGCTGATTCAAGACGGCGTTCGATTTGCTTCGGCCGAGCTGAGCGACGCCGAGTCGGTAAGGCGGATCTTCGATTCGGCCGAATTCGAAGTCGCGGTGCACTGCGGCGCTTATTCCGCTTCTTGGGGGCGGGACGAGGACTTTCATGCCGCCAATGTAGAAGGAACGGCGAACGTGGCCGAAGCCTGCCTTCGAAACGGAGTTCCGCGCCTGGTTCATGTCTCGACGCCGAGCGTATATTTCGGCGCGCGCAGCCGAACCGGCGTGCGCGAGAGCGATCCGCTGCCCCGTACGCAGGCCGGCGCTTACGCGCGAACCAAACTGCTGGCCGAGCAGGAAGTCGGGCGCGCGGCCGAACGGGGATTGTGCACGATCGTGCTGCGTCCCCGCGCTTTGTACGGGCCGGGCGACCGAACGATTCTGCCGCGGTTGATCGAAGCGAACGAAAAGACGGGCGTGCCGTTGATCGGCGGAGGCGACGCCCTGATCGACCTGACCTACGTGGATGACGCCGTGCGCGCGCTCAAGCTTGCGGCGTCGGCTCCGTCGGATGCGCTCGGCGGTACATATAATATCAGCGGCGGGTCGCCGATCCGGTTCGCGGACGCGGCGGAGCTGCTGTTCGCGAAGCTCGGCCGACCGCTGCGCGCGAAACGCCTGCCTTACGCCGCCGCTTACGCCGCGGCTTCGGTGATGGAGTGGGCCGCGCGGCTTCGGCCTTCCGGCGGCGAGCCGATGCTGACGCGGGCGTTGGTCGGCATGCTCGGAAGCAGCCAGACGCTGGATATCGGGGAAGCGCGGCGTAAATTGGGCTACGAACCTTCGGTCGGCGTAGAAGAAGGATTGAGCCGCTTCGTCGAAGAGTGGCGACAGCGGCAGGAAGGAGGCGGGATGCCGAAATGAGCAAGATCGAAAAAGAGCGGCAAACCGCGGCTTCGGCTTCGTCCGCTTCCTCTTCGGTGCGCGGAGCTTCAGGGAGTGCCGCGTCGTCGGATTCGGCTTCTGCCGGGCGCGTCCCTGTCGAACGAGAAACGAATGTGCAACAATCGAACGAACGGGAAGTGAACGAAAAAGGATCGAATAAACGGGAAGATGCTCGTATAGTTCGGATAGAGGATCCGCAAACGGAAACGGCGACGAAACGGGACCGCTCGGAATTGGATCGCTTATGGGAGGCGATCGGCCGCTCCGCCCCGCGCGTGAAACTGAGGGTCTTCTCCGCCGGAAGCTGCACGCATCCGGAATGGGTGACGATACGCGGCGGCAGTCTCCGCAGCGTGCGCATCCCGGCGTTGTTCGCCTGCATCGAACATCCGCAGGCCGGGCCGATCCTGTTCGATACGGGCTATTCGGATCGGTTTTTCCGCGAGACCGACCCGTTCCCGGACCGGCTCTACCGCATGGTCACGCCGGTGCGGTTCGAAGCGGGTCAGAGCGCGGCCGAGCGGCTGCGCGCGTCGGGCATTCCGCCGGAAAGCATCCGGCAGATCGTCGTCTCGCATTTTCACGCCGACCACGTGGCCGGCCTGCATGATTTCCCGCAGGCCGAATTCCTGTACGAGCGGGAGGCGCTCGAATCCATGCGCCGTCTTCGCGGCATCCGCGCCGTCAAGCGCGGCTTTCTGCCGGGTCTGCTGCCCGGCGATTTCGACCGCCGCGCCCGGCCGTTCGCGCCGGAGTCGCGCATCGAAGTACCGGAAGCGCTGCTGCCGCGCTTCCCGTTCCGCCGAGTGACCGACGTGCTCGGCGACGGCAGCCTGCTCGCCGTCGATCTGCCCGGCCATGCTTACGGGCAGATCGGGCTGCTGCTGCGCACCGAGCGCGGTCCGGCGCTGCTCTGCGCCGATGCCGCCTGGTCGGCGGCGGCTTACCGCGAGAATCGCCCGCCGAGCGCGCTGGCCGGCATCATCATGCCGGATCGCCGGGCCTACGCGGACAGCTTCCGCGCGCTTAGGGAACTGCATGAAGCGTTCCCGGAACTGACGATCCTCGCTTCGCACTGCCCCGAAGCGGAACGGCTTTACGCGGCCGAAGGCGCGCCGCTGTAGCCGCGCGTTTGCGGGAGCGGACTGCGGCTCAGGCACTTTTCGGCAATCGGGATCGGCAATTGGAATGGAGCTGCCGGACCGAAAAGTATCGCCGACCCGCAAGCCGAATTCGACTTTCGGTTCGAAACGCTGCACTTAGCCGTTTTATTCAAAGGAGGGATCCGCAATGAACACCGACCCGCTTCGCATCGCGATGCAGTACGCGGCGGCTCGAAGACGAGCGGCGTTTCGCGACCGCGAAAGTCTGGAACGTTGGCGGGAGCCGCGCATTATCCGGCATTTGGAAGAGGTTCGCGCGGCGTCGCCGTTTTACCGCGAATTGTGGCAGGGCCGGGACGTGCAGGATTGGCGCCATTTTCCGCAGATCGACAAGAAAGCCATGATGGACCATTTCGATACCCTGAACACGGCCGGCATCAAACGGGAAGACGCGATGAAGCTGGCGCTCGAAGCCGAGCAGACGCGCGATTTCACGCCGGAAATCGGCGGATTGACGATCGGCTTGTCTTCGGGAACGTCCGGCAGCCGGGGATTGTTTCTCGTCAGCCGCCGGGAACGGCTCGCTTGGACGGGGACCATCCTTCAGCGCGTGCTGCCGGGTTCGCTGCTCGGCCGGCATCAGATCGCTTTTTTTCTGCGCGCAGACAGCAATCTGTACGGTTCGGTGCGCAGCCGCCGGATCGCGTTCGAATTCTACGATCTGCTGAATCCGCTGAACGAACACGTCGCGCGATTGAACGGTCAGCGTCCGAGCGTGCTTGCCGCGCCGCCGTCGATGCTGCGGATGCTGGCGGGCGAGCTTAGAGCGGGGCGGCTGAAGATCGATCCCGGGCATCTCGTCGCGATGGCCGAGGTGCTCGATCCGCTCGATCGGCGGGTAATCGAAGAAACGTTCGGCCGCCGGATTCATCAGGTGTACCAATGTACCGAAGGGTTTCTGGGCGCGGCTTGTTCGCACGGCACGCTGCATCTGAACGAAGACGTCGTCCATATCGAAAAAGACTACGTCGACCGCGAACGGGGCGTCTTCGTTCCGATCGTCACCGATTTCTTCCGCTTCGCTCAGCCGATCGTTCGCTACCGGCTCGGCGACCTGCTGACCGAAAGCCGCGAGCTTTGCCCGTGCGGGTCGCCTTTCGCGGCGATCGAACGGATCGAAGGGCGCAGCGACGATCTGTTCGTGCTGCCGAAAATAAGCGGCGGCGGATTCGTCACGCTGTTCCCGGACTTCGTCTCCCGGACGATCATCGCGGCTTCGGAAGCCGTGGAAGCGTACCGCGCGATTCAGGAATCGCCCGAGCGGCTGACCGTCGAGCTGCAAACGGCCGACGGAGCCGACGCTTCGACCGCGGAGCGGCAGATCCGAACAGCGCTCGCGCAGCTCTGCGAACGGATCGGCGCGAGAACGCCGGATATCGAATTCGCGCTTTACGATTTTGTGCCGGGAGCGGTCAAACTGAGGCGGGTACAGAGGAGGTTTGCCGTCGATGAACGGATGGAACCTGTATGAAGGCGAAGAACTGGCGGCTTGGCTGAAGCGGCAAACGAATAATCATGCGAGGCGCGAATCGACGGAGACGGCAGAATCCGTAACGAAGGAAGGCGCAGGCGTTTCTGCTGCTGCGATCGCGGACGTTTCTGCGACTGCCGCAAAGGCCTCTGCCGAGGTCGCTGCCGAAGCGGCGGATTCCGCCTCCGCTGCTGTCGAGACCGATTCTACCGCCGGAGGTGCTCTTGCGACTGCTGCTCCCGAGGCCTTTTCCGACCCCGGCGCTCCTGCTAATGCCGCGTCCGCTCTTGCCTCCGCCGACGGCGAAGCCCAAACGCTGCGCTGGCTGGCCGCCATGCAGGCCGCAAGCGTCCCGGCCTTGATCGCCAACGTCGATACGTCGCTGCGCGCGCTGCATCGCGAAGGCTCGGGCGTGACGCTGCCGATCAGCGTCGGCGACCGCGAATACGGCGATTCCTATGTCTTCTCGCCGTATACCCATTACGTCAGCTACGCGCGCGAAGAGCTCGCGATGCTGGAATCGCGCGCCGCACGGGCGGCGCTAGGCGCGCTGCTGACGCCCGCGGGCATGCTGCTGAAGGCGTCGCGCTTCAACCGCGCCGTGCAGGTGAACAACCGGCTGTTGTCCACCAATCTGTACCCGGCGCTGAGCGCGGAAGAGATCCGCGAAGCGGCCCTGCTGCTGCTGCGGCAGTATCCCGACCGCTCGCTGATCTTCCGTTCGCTCAATCCGCGCACGACGCCGCTGTATATCGAGACGCTGACGGCGCTCGGCTTTCGCCTCGTGCCGAGCCGCCAAGTGTATCTGTACGATTCGCCGGACAAGATCCCGTCGAAAGCCCGCTGGCTGCTCAAACGCGATTACGGCCTGCTGGAGAAGCAGGGTTACGACATCGTCGGACCGGAAGAGCTGTCCGCAGCCGACGCTCCGCGTCTGGCGGAGCTGTACCGGCTGCTGTATATCGATAAATATTCGGCCCATAATCCGGTGTTCACGCCCCGATTTTTCGAGATCGCGCTCGAAAAAGAACTGCTTCGGCTGCACGCGCTGCGCGCTCGCGGCACGGGGAGCCTAGACGCGGTGTTGGGTTATTACGTTCAAGACGGCATCATGACCACGCCGGTATTCGGTTACGACACGGGACTACCGCAGGACACGGGTTTGTACCGGATGCTCTCCGCCGTGCTGCTGAAGCGGGCGGCCGAAGAGAACTGCCTGCTGCACGAGAGCGCGGGAGCGGCGCAGTTCAAGCGCAACCGCGGCGCGACGGCCGAAATCGAATACAGCGCCGTATACGACCGGCATCTGCCGCCTTACCGCCGGATCGGCTGGGCCCTGCTGTCGCCGCTGCTGAATCGCGTCGGCGTCCCGATCATGAAGAAATACAAGTTCTGACGCGGAGTTCGGCGCGAAACGTCCGCCGGATCGCGTCTCCGCGAGGACGGGCAGGCACGATCCGCGAATGATTCACCACAACTCCGTCACCCGCCGCAGCAGCCCCGTGCCGGCCAGCATCGGAACGGCAGCGGCCAGCCGCAGCGTCATGGCGCCCGCGAGCAGAGGCAGCACCGCTTTTTTGGGAATTTTGCGGATCGCGATCAGTACGAGGGCGGCGATCAGCAGCGTGGTGGTCAAGATCGAAAATAGCAGCATGTCGGATCATCCTTTCGTTTCTGCGTCTTATCTGATCCGAGTATAAAACCGACGCCTTAAACGAATCTGAAGCCGGACCATCTATTACGAGTTTAGACAAGGAGGATATTCATGACATTTCCGACGCATATCGTATCCGCAGGAGGCATCGTCGAAGACGGGCAGGGCAATATTCTGCTGGTCAAAGCGCATGACGACGGCTGGGTCTATCCCGGCGGAATCACCGAAGTCGGGGAGAATCTGATCGTACCTTGTCAACACCAAAGGTAAGGTTACGCTCCCCTGAATCGCACCAAAAGCGTGTGCGTTTCAGGAAAACGTAAACCTCTGATTAAGAGTTGAAAGGGTAATAGACGGCGTGATTCGCGAAGTCAAAGAAGAGAGCGGGATCGACGTGGTCGTCAATCAGATGGTGAACGTGATCTCCAATACGGGGCTGCATAAATGGTACGACGGCGTCACCGACGTGCCGACCAAAGTCATGTTCGACTTCGCCTGCACGGCCGTAGGCGGAGAGCTGACCGTTTCCGAAGAAACCAGCGCATGCAAGTGGGTGCCTAAGGAAGAAGTGCTGGATTGGATCACGCTGCCCGCGATCCGGCTCCGTTATCAGTCTTATCTGGACTATGCCGGCGCGGTGAATTTTATCGAATACGTCACCGAGACGAACTTTACGTGCAGCGTCAAAGCGCAGCGAACGCTTTGAGCGGGTTTGCAAGATCGGAAATGCGCACGCTTCAAAAGGGGATTCGAAGGCGCCGCCTTACCGCGCTGCCGATCAACGCCCCAGCGAATTTCCGACCGTCTTTTAACTCAAAAAAACGGTTATGTATACATACTTTTGTAGCGCCTAACGCTTTTTTTCTATAGAATAGCGGGTAGAATAGGTTAATCATTATCCAGAGGCAGGAAGAAGGCCGGAGACTCCCGAGGGAGGTCCGGCCCTGCTGCTGTTACAGAGGAGGGGTTTCGCCATCGCAGAGCCATATATCATTCGTTTCGATTCCGTGACGAAAACGTACGAAGACGGCCTGACCGTCTTGAAGAAGATCGACTTCGAGATCGAGCGCGGCAAGTTCTATACGCTGCTCGGTCCTTCGGGCTGCGGCAAAACGACCATCCTGCGCATGATCGCGGGATTCATGGAGCCGACGAACGGCTCTATTTATCTGGACGGGCGGGTCATCAACAAAGTGCCGCCGGAGAAACGCCAAGTCAACACCGTTTTTCAGGATTACGCGCTGTTTCCTCATCTGAACGTGTTCGAGAACGTGGCGTTCGGACTGCGGATCAAGAAGCTGAAAAAAGACGTCGTCGCCTCCAAAGTAACGGAAGCGCTGAAGATGGTCAATCTGGAAGGTTACGAGAACCGCGGCATCAACGAGATGTCCGGCGGCCAGCGCCAGCGCGTCGCGATCGCCCGGGCGATCGTGAACGAACCGGAAGTGCTGCTGCTCGACGAACCGCTGTCCGCGCTCGACCTGAAGCTGCGCACCGAGATGCAGTACGTGCTGCGCGAACTTCAGCAGCGTCTCGGCATCACGTTCATCTTCGTCACGCACGATCAGGAAGAAGCGCTGGCGATGTCGGACTACATCTTCGTCATGAATCAAGGCCGGATCGAGCAGAGCGGCACGCCGAACGATATCTACGACGAGCCGATCAACCGTTTCGTGGCCGATTTTATCGGCGAATCGAACATCGTGCCGGGCGTGATGATCGAAGATTATCGGGTCGAGTTCAACGGTAAACGGTTCGAATGCGTCGACGCAGGCCTCCGCGCCAACGAACCGATCGAGATCGTGATCCGTCCGGAAGATCTGGAGATCACGACGCAGGAAGCCGGCAAACTCAAAGTCCGCGTCGATACCCAATTGTTCCGCGGCGTCCATTACGAGATCAGCTGCTACGACGAATCCGGGCAGGAGTGGCTGGTCCATTCGACCAAGCGGGCCGACGTCGGCGCGCAGATCGGGCTGACCTTCGATCCGGAAGCGATCCACGTCATGCGCTTCGGAGAAACGGAAGAAGAATTCGATCGGCGGCTCGAAGCTTACGAGGAAGACGAAGAAGAGGCCGAGGTCGGTGCCCATGAACGGTAAGAGCAGCGGAACCACGCGGTCGCTCGCCTACATCCCGTACTATCTGTGGGTCGTGCTGTTCGTGATCGCGCCTGTCGTGCTGGTCGTCTACTATTCGCTGTTCGACGTGGAAGGACGTTTTACGTTTTCCAACTATGCGGATTTCTTCACCCCGGTGTATCTGAAAATGACGCTGAGTTCGTTCTGGTACGCATTCTTGATTACGTTGTTCTCGCTGCTGATCGCGTATCCGGCCGCTTATCTGCTCACGCGAACCAAACACAAGCAGCTTTGGCTGCTGCTGATCATCCTGCCGACATGGATCAATCTGCTGCTCAAAACGTACGCGTTCATGGGTATCTTCGGCACGTACGGTCCGATCAACGCGCTGCTGGAGACGGTCGGGATCGGAGAGAAGCAGCTCTTGTTCACCAGCGGAAGCTTCGTATTCGTATCGATCTATATTTTCGTGCCGTTCATGATCATGCCGATCTATAACGCCATCGAAGAGTTGAACCTGTCGCTCACCGACGCGGCGCGCGATCTGGGCGCATCGAGTTGGACGACGTTCCGCCGGGTCATTTTTCCGCTGACGCTCTCGGGGGTGAAGTCCGGCTGCATCTCGGTGTTCATCCCGGCGCTGTCGCTGTTCATGATCACGCGATTGATCGCCGGCAACAAAGTCATCACGCTCGGCACGGCGATCGAGCAGCATTTCCTCGTCACGCAGGACTGGGGCATGGGTTCGACCGTCGCCGTCTTCCTGATCGTGGCGATGGCCGTGATCATGTTCGTGACCGGCGGTAGTAAGAAAGGGGTGCGGAGATGAAGAAAAAGAACGGAATCTCCAACCTGTATCTGGTGCTGGTCTTCGCCGTACTGTACGCGCCGATCCTGTATCTGATGTATTACTCGTTCAACAGCGGCGGAGCGATGCACGATTTCGAGAGCTTCACGCTGGATTATTACAAAGAAGTGTTCGCCGACACGCGGCTGATCATCATCGTGATCAATACGCTGGTGATCGCGCTGCTGTCGTCGACGATCGCGACGATCATCGCCGTATTCGGTTCGCTGGCGATTCATAACATGCGGCGCGCGCGAGTCAAAAATACGCTGCTGTCGCTCAATAACGTATTGATCGTCAGCCCGGACGTCATCATCGGCGCTTCGTTCCTGATCCTGTTCACGCTCGTCGGAATCAAGCTGGGCTTCGCGTCCGTCTTGATCTCGCACGTCGCGTTCAGCATTCCGATCGCCGTCCTGATGATCCTGCCGCGGCTGGAAGAGATGAGCCCGACGCTGATCGACGCGGCCCGCGACCTCGGGGCCAGCCGCCGCGACGTGCTGACGAAGGTCATCCTGCCGTTCATCCGTCCGGGCATCTTCAGCGGATTCTTCATGGCGCTGACGTATTCGCTGGACGACTTCGCGGTCACGTTCTTCGTGACGGGCAGCGGCTATTCGACGCTCGCCGTCGAGATCTATTCGCGGGCGCGGCAGGGCGTATCGCTGTCGATCAACGCTTTGTCCACGCTGATCTTCTTGTTCACGATCTTCCTCGTCGTCGCTTATTACATCTCGACGCGACGCAGCGAGAAGCGCCGGAGCGGCGAAGCCGCCGCCAGAATGGGGGTGCCGAGATGAAGTCGATGACGCGCACGCTGGTGCTGATTCTGGTCGTCGCTTTCGCGCTCATGTTCGTCGCGGCGCGGCTGAATTCCAGTCAAGGTTACTCCAGCGGCAATACGCTGACCATCTATAACTGGGGCGATTATATCGACCCCGAACTGCTGACCCGTTTCCAACAAGAAACGGGGATCACGGTCATCTATCAGACGTTCGATTCGAACGAAGCGATGCTGACGAAGATCGAGCAGGGCGGCACCACGTTCGACGTGGCCGTGCCTTCCGATTACGCGATCGAGAAGATGCGGGAAGAGAAGCTGCTGATTCCGCTCGATCACGGCAAGATTCCGAACATGAAATACATCGATCCCAAGTTCCTGAATTTGTCGTTCGACCCGGACAACGAATATTCGATGCCGTATTTCTGGGGAACGCTCGGCGTGGTCTATAACCCGAAGCTGACCGATCTCAAGTTCGAGAGCTGGGAAGACTTGTGGGACCCGTCGCTGCGCAACGACATCCTGTTGACCGACGGCGCGCGCGAAGTAATCGGGACGGGACTCGTGAGTCAAGGGTACTCGCTCAACGACACGAACGAAGAGCATCTTCAGCAGGCGCTGAACCATCTGATGAAGCTGTCCCCGAACGTCAAAGCGATCGTCGGCGACGAGATCAAGCTGCTGCTCGCCAACGGCGAAGCGGCGGCCGGACTGGTGTTCTCGGGCGACGCGTCGGAGATCATGAGCGAGAACGAGGATCTGGATTACGTGGTACCGAAAGAAGGGTCCAACCTGTATTTCGACAACATGGTCGTGCCGAAGACCGCGCAGAACGTCGACGGCGCGATGAAATTCATCAATTTCATGCTCGATCCGGAAGTCAACGCGCAGAATACCGAATACGTCGGCTACTCGACGCCGAACGACGCCGCGCTGGCGCTGCTGCCGGAAGATGTCTCGGGCGACGAACGGTTCTATCCGCCGGACGAGTTGACCGAGCGTCTGGAAGTATACGAGAATCTGGGCAAAAAGATGCTGGTGCGTTATAACGAACTGTTCCTGCAATTCAAAATGAACGGGTCTTAAACGGCCGGTTGCCGGGTGTACGCCAAAACCGCTTTTTCGCCCTTGAGCGAAAAAGCGGTTTTTTGCTGCGGAAAGCTTCGGACGGATCGCATCGGTCAACCGCTCGCCGCCGATCGCTTCGGACCGAAGAACGGACCGCGCCGGCTTGCCTGCTGCTTTTCGGCAGCTTCGCCCGCATCAAAAAAGCCCCTCTGGAAAAAAACGGTCTTCGTCTGGCTATCGAGGCCCGACCTGCTTATAATAGGGGTTAGTATATCGACAGCCGCAGGTTCGAAACCCGTAGAGGCTCTACATAAATCCGAATCACCGAAAGGGCAGAGGCCATGATCAACGGACAATACGCAGGCAACGAGGCGAAAAGCGAAAACCGACGTTACGGAATGGAAGAATCTCCGTCTTCAAGACGGCAAGCTTCGGCATCCGATCGACCCAAACCGCACGCGAGCCGCTATATGCCGGGCTTGGACGGGCTGCGCGCGCTGGCCGTGCTCGCCGTGATTGCCTACCATCTTCATACCGAATGGGCGCCGGGCGGGCTGCTGGGCGTCACCATGTTTTTCGTGCTGTCGGGTTATCTGATCACGGATATCCTGCTCGCCCAATGGGACCGCACCGGGCGGTTCGACATGAAAGATTTCTGGATCAGGCGCGCCAAGCGGCTGCTCCCGGCGATGCTGACCGTCGTGCTGTTCGCCGTATTATGGTCGATCTTGTTCGATCACAGCCGGCTTCCGGCCATGCTCGGCGACGTTCCGGCCGCTCTGCTGTATTACAGCAATTGGTGGTCGATCTTCCATCAGGTGTCTTACTTCCAGAGCTTCGGGCCGCTCTCGCCGCTCGGTCATCTCTGGTCGCTGGCCGTCGAAGAACAGTTCTATATCTTCTGGCCGATTCTGCTCGGCATCGGCCTGATCTTGGCGCGGAAGAACCGGGGCAAGCTCGCGCTGGTTCTAGCGGGACTCGCTTTGGCGTCGGCGCTGGCGATGGCGATCATGTACCGGCCGGGCGAAGATCCGAGCCGGGTCTATTACGGCACCGATACGCGGCTGTTCTCGCTGCTGATCGGGGCGGCGCTGGCCGTGGTCTGGCCGAGCCGCAAGCTTAAGACGAATATTTCGAAGTCGGCGACGAAGACGCTCGACGTCACGGCGACGATCTGCTTGATCGTCATCGCGATCCTGATCTTCAAGTCGAACGACTACGGCACGTTCTTGTACCGCGGCGGCATGGTGCTGCTGTCGCTGGCGACGACCATTCTGGTCGCGGCGTTGGCCCATCCGGCCTGCCGATTGGGCCGGGTGCTCGGCGCGAAGCCGCTGCGCTGGATCGGCGCAAGGTCGTACGGGCTCTATCTCTGGCATTATCCCGTCATCGTCTTGACGACGCCGCTCGTGAACACCGGCGGGCCGAACATGACCCGCATTCTGCTTCAGCTTCTCGCCAGCTTCGCGCTTGCGGCGCTGTCGTACCGCTATATCGAACAGCCGGTGCGCACCGGCAAGTTCGGCGAATGGTGGCGCCGCGTCATGCGCGCCCCGGAAGTCGGCCGAAAGCGCAGATGGATCGCGCTGGGTTCTTCGGTCGCGTTGGTTCTGGTATTGGGCCTTGCCATGAAAGGCTTCGCCCCGCCGGCCGAAGCGCAGACGCCTTACGCCGGCACGGATGTACCGGCAGCCGGAAGCGGCGAGACGAACGCTGCCGGCACGCCGGCGGCAGGAGCGGCCGCTCCCGCGCAAGGCACGCAAGGCGGCGCGTCGACAGCCGTCGGTTCGGCCGACGCGCCGCTGCCGGCCGGTACCGGTATCGGGATGACGGCGATCGGCGACTCCGTGATGCTCGATATCGAGCCGTATCTGACGGCCGAACTTCCGGGAATCAAGGTCGACGGCCTGGTCGGCCGTCAGATGTCGCAGGCTCCGGCATTGGTCGATCAGTTGGCCGCGCAAGGACAGATCGGAACGACGATCGTCGTTCAACTGGGCACGAACGGTTCGTTCACCGACGAACAGCTGAACGAACTGCTGACGAAGCTGTCCGCGGCCAAACGGATCATCTTGGTCAATACGCGGGTGCCGCGTCCGTGGCAAAGCGTGGTCAACGACGCGTTGTCGCGGGCGACGAGCCGAGACGGCCGGGTCGAAGTGCTGGACTGGTATTCGGCCAGCGCCGGACACGACGATTATTTCGCTCGCGACGGCGTGCATCTGATGCCGGCCGGCGCGCGCGCTTATACGCAGCTTCTGGTGGAAGCTCTGAAGAAAGACTGAATATCCGGGCGATAGCAGGCTCCTGCGCGATCGGACTTGAACGCCCGAAGCCGCAGCGCGCGCAAACCGAAAGCCCCTTGTCCCGCTCGGCGCGGGACAAGGGGCTTTCGGCTTACAGCGGGCGAGCCGGGAGGAGAAACGGCAGAATCGGGAACGCTGCCGGATCGAGAGCCTCCCCGGACATCGCCGGAGGATCGAGCGTCCGCGTTCGCTTGAACGCGGCGGCGGACGGCTTGTACAATGGAGGGCGAAAGACGATCGGATTCGCTTAAATTTTCGCTTTCTGTCTGCGTCCGAACGGTATAAACAGCAGCGCGCCGAGAGCGATCAGCACGAAAGCGAGCAGCGGCTGTTCCATGAACGTGCGCGTCGTCAGCGCTTCGATCGAGAAGACGGCGAAGAACAACAGCGACAATACGGTCAGAATGTTGATCGGAATCAGCAGCCAGCGGTTGCGTCCGCCGAAGCAGTAGAATTCGAAGAGGCCGACCGCGGGCGCCAAGATGAAGCCCGGCCACATCACGTCCCAACTGTCGAACAGCATGGCGATCTGGCAGACGATGGCGACGGTGACCAGCACGCCGCCGGGAATCAGCAGGCCGGGCGCGCGCCCGCGGGTCATCGAGAAGAACATCCAATGGAAGAACAAACCGAGCGGAAGAATGAATAACGACGCCCAGAAGTAGGCGAAGATCATTCCCGAATTCATGCCGGTTCCTTGACCCAGCAGCAGATAAGCGCCGAGCAGGATCAGCAGCGGACCCAAGATTGCTTTTTTGGACACGATCATCAACTCCTTAATCAGATAGTTATGTAAGCAGGACAGACGGGCGAATCGGCAGGATCGAGACCCGGTAACGAACAAGATAAGCTCTATTACGCTTACCGCTTAAGATGTTAGATGGAATGCGGTCAACTCACTACGTTCACTATACGCGCGAATCGCGGTCCGTGCCTCATGCAGCGGATTGAAAAAGGATCGGTCCCGAGACCGATTTACAGTCAAAAAAAGCACGGGAGGGCCGGCGATGATTTCATTTTTGTTGACGCTTAAACGCTTGGTCGGAGGGATCTTCCGATCTTTCCGTTCGAAAAATTTTCAAGCGCTGTTTGTTCTGACGCTGTTGTTCCTGCTGTCGGGCACGATCTTCTACGTGCGCGAGGAAGGTCTGTCGATCGTCGATGCTTTGTATTTTTGCGTCATGACGTTAAGCACCGTAGGCCATCCCGATTTCGTCCCGGCCACGAATTTGGGCAAAATGTTTACCATAGCCTACGTGCTGTCGGGAACCGGCATTTTTATCGGACTGATTCTGCATATCGCGTACGCGATCTTCAAAGAGCGGCGGCGCGAAGAAAAAATCGAAGAGGGTGGGGAAGCATGAATATTTTGATCTCCGGTTTCGAACCGTTCGGCGAATCGCCGATCAATCCGACGGAAGAATTGATGGAGCAGATCGCGCGGGAGTCGTTCGGCCAAGAAGGAATAAGCGTGCATACGATCCTGCTGCCGGTCCGTTACGACGACGGCGCGCGGAAGCTGCTGGACGAAGTTCGGCGCTTGCGGCCCGACGCGGTCATCGCCTGCGGGTTGGCCGCCGGGCGAACGGCGATCACGCCGGAGCGGGTCGCGATCAACGTCAAAGACACCGAGAGCTACGCCGATAACGGCGGCCGCGCTCCCCGGGACGAACCGATCCGAGAAGGCGGACCCGACGGCTTGTTCGCGACGCTGCCGATTCGGCGCATCGTCGAAGCGCTTCGCGGCGCCGATATCCCGGCCGCCGTATCGAATACGGCGGGAACTTACATCTGCAACAATACGATGTACGCGCTGCTGGACGAATTGAACGGACAAGAATTCGACGCGTTGGCGGGATTCGTCCATTTTCCCGCTTCCACCCGATTGGCGGCGCAGAAATCGTCGTGGCCTTCGCTGCCGCAGGAGACGCTGCTGGAAGCGCTGCGGATCATCGTGCGGACGACCGCCGAAGCCGTTCGCGAGAAGGCCGCGGCCTCAGATTGAAGCAGGCCGTTCTGGCCTGCATATAATTAAGGGAATACTGCGTATTTCCTGCCGATCGAAGGCCGAGAACACGCGAATATACAAAAATGCTAAATAACTTGCTTTATCTGGTTTTTACGGATGAAGCGAGTTTTTTTGGTATCATCTGTTACAAAAAGTTGGGAAGAGGGTAAGATATGCAGGATAACAACGTCTCTCCCTTCTCTTGATTTTCTCGACCCGGACGGAGACAACGGCGTTTGCGCCAAGCCGAACCAACGGCAAGGACGTCGGCAAACATACAGATTGACGGAATTTATGCTTTACAAGGATTGTACCGTGCAAGCGATATTCGGCTGAACGCTTCTTAATCTTTCAACCGGGAAAGGCGGATGCTTCCATGAGCAGCATACAAGGAAGAGCAAGTTCTGTATCTTCGATCGGCGGATTGACGGCATTGAATTCTTCTTACACGCCAAGCCGCAACGGCAAAGCTCCGCTCGAACAACGAAAAATGAGCCTTGAAGCGGAGCTGTCGCGCGTTCTGCAGCTTCCGGCATCGGTAGCCGATCGCGACCAGCGCGCTTTGCGCATTCGACGGCACATCGCTTTGCTGGAACGGCATATCGCTTTGATCGATGCCGCCAACGGCGAACGCGCGGAGTTTACCGTGCAAGGGCGGGCGGACCGCGACGCCGACTCGCAGCGGGAGGAGCAGCCGAAGTTCGTGCTGCCGGAAGAAGAATCGGCAGAAGCGCCCGCTGCCGAGACGGTTCAACAGGCGGCGGCGCGCAAGTCGCCGCCGGCGAACGAGGCTTACGCCCGTCCGGCGCTGAACCCGCTGGACTTCCCGGGATCGCTGTATTCGCCTCCGGCAGCGCCGGGCGCGGTGCAGCCGTGGGAGACTCGGCCCGAGCCGACCCGCGCGGCGAAGCTCGGCCGCAATTTCGACGTCAGCGTTTGAGGGCGGTAGAGAACGCAAGCAAGCTCCCGATGATCGGCCTAAGCCGGCGACCGGGAGCTTTTTTCTGCTTACGGACGCTTTCAACAAACTTTCAGCTCTCCTTCAGCTGGTCTTCATACAGGCGCGTTACAATGGCGAAGCGACAGGTAATCGGCTCGAACGAGCCGGATTCCGATCCCTATTCAGCAAGCAGGAGGCGGCTTAGGTCCGTCTCGTTCGGTTCGGCGGCTTCGACCGCCTCGGATTCGTCGAACCGAACCGCGCCGCGCGCGGCGGACGAGAAGACTCTCCTGCGAAAAAGGGCTTCGGGTTCGGCCGGCGACGTCGGAAGCTTGCTCGACATCCGGGCGTAAACGGCCCGACAGCGCGCCGTCCGTTCGACGAAGCCGTCGTGTTTCGGATTGCGCGACTTCCGCTCTCGAACGGCACGCGCCGCGGACCGCCGAATCTCGGCAAGGATTCCGGCAGGTTCGCCCGATCTCCTCCGTCGGCGGCATGATCCCCTGTCTGCCGCCGATGCTTTTCATCGTTCCGACGGTTCGTTTCGAATCATCCCGGCAAAAATCCGGACGCCCCTCCGTGCGTTCCGGATTTTTGCTTTTTTTGCGTTTTCGGCAACTTTTCTTCGACTCGCGGGGTCAGTTTGAATAGAAGAGAAGGAGGGACGGCATGGCGCACGACAGGGAGGATAGCCTCTCCATGACCGCCGACGATCTCAGGTCCATCATGGAACGCTACGGGGAGGACGTATGGAATTATCTTTACGTGATGACCCGCAAGCATGATTTGGCCGACGATCTGGCGCAGGAGACGTTTATCCGGGCGAACCGGTATCTCGGTTCTTATCGCGGGGAAGCGTCGATGAAGACTTGGCTGCTGCGCATCGCGCGCAATCGTTGGTATTCGTATCGCCGGTTGGCCTTCGTTCGCAAAGTGACGCTGCCCGGCCGGCTTCCGGAGCCGCATACGGGAGAGTCGGCGGAAGAAGAATTTCTGCGCCGGGAATCGACGGGCGAAGTGTGGCGGGTCGTCATGCGGCTGCCGCTGAAATATCGGGAGATCTTGATGCTTCGGGCACATTACGAACTGTCGATGGAAGAGCTGGCTCATGCGCTGGGCATTTCGGTCTCGGCGGCGAAAACGAGATTGCGGCGGGCGCGCAAACAAGCGTCCGAACTATGGGAAAAGGAGCGGGGAGACGCATGACGAACCAAACGCCGGATTGGGAAAAAGAATTGAAACGCAAACCGTTCCGCCGCAGCTCGTTTACGCCGCAGATGATGCGCCGGGTCGAAGAAGAGGCGGCAAAGCGGCAGCCGAGCCGCGTAGTTTCGGCGGCGCGCCTGACCGGAGCCGCCGTGCTGGGAGTCGCGCTGGTCGTCGGAGGAACGGCGCTCGAACGCAGCGGAGTCTTGGATGGGCTGCGGCAGCAGCAAACGGCGCAGTCGGTCTCCGAGCCGACCGACGAGAACGGACAAGCGGCGCGAAGCGCGGGGCAGCAGTTGGCGGTGGCGCTTCAAGACGGAGCGGAAGGGGCAGTGGCGAACGTGCCGTTGGTCTTCGCCTATGCCGGGACGCAGTTCGACGAAGAAAAACCGGGCGGTTCGCACGAAAGCAAAGCTTTCGAACCCGATACGACGGGCGATCCGCGCCGGGTGGAAGAAGCGGTGAAGGCGACTTCGTTTGCCGTAACGGAGACGGAAGCTTCGACGGTGCAGGCTCTGATGATTGTCCGGAAAGACGATCAAGAACGTTATCTGACGCTGATTCCGGCAGGTTGGACCGGACAAGTCGCGGCTGCCGGCTTGTCCGGTTCGGTGGCCGTAGAGCTGGAGAACCCGCAGAATCCCAAAGAACGCATGCTTTACGACGAGCATTCGAGCAAGGATTCGCCGACGATCTGGACGGCGCTGGCGACGTACTTCCCGGCGCGGAAGCAAGAAGCGGAGCAGCACGATATTCGGGCCGAGACGCGCAGCGGGCAGCAGCTTCGTCTTCTGTACACGAGCGAGTCGGGCGGTTCCGGATTCTCGCGTTACGAATGGACCAGCCAAGGCAGAGGCGCGGTAGCGGTCGGCGCGGTCTGCTATTCGCGGGACGAGCAAGGCACTTACGTGATCCGGCAGGCGGAGTTGTCGCTGGAAGGCACGTCGAACGCAGCGGCGGCAGATGTCGTGCTGCGTTTCTTCGAAGCGAGCGACGGGGTATTGGCGCTCGGCATCGACGATTGAGGAGACAGGCCCGGGAAAGGGTTTGCAACCGCTTCCCTTTTTGCGTACATTAGAGCGGAGAGCCAACAAACCACGAGGAGGAACAGCATGAATTACAGACAGCTTGGCGGTACGGATCTGCGGATCAGCGAGGTCAGCTTCGGAACTTGGGCGATCGGCGGGGATTGGGGGAATTCGAGCGACGAAGAAGCGCTTCGGGGTCTTGGCCGCGCGATGGAAGCCGGCGTCAATTTCTTCGATACGGCGGACGTGTACGGCGGCGGACATGCGGAGAAGCTGCTCGCCGAAGCGACGCGAGGGCGCGAAGACGAGATCCATATCGCGACCAAGTTCTGCCGGGCGGGCGATATTCACGATCCGGCGACGTATTCGGAAGAATCGGTCCGGCGCTATTGCGAAGACAGCTTGAAGCGGCTCGGCCGCGAACGTATCGACCTGTATCAGATTCACTGCCCGCCGACCGAAATCTTGCAAGGCGGAGCGGTCTTCGGCGTGTTGGATAAATTGAAAGCCGAAGGCAAGATCCGTCATTACGGCGTCAGCGTGGAGACGGTGGAGCAGGGGCTGCTCTGTCTGGACGTGCCGGGCGTCGACGCGCTTCAGATCATCTTCAATCTGCTGCGGCAGTCGGCGACCGAACGGCTGCTGCCGGAAGCCGCAGCGAAAGGCAAAGGCATCTTGGTGCGCCTTCCTCTGGCAAGCGGCCTGTTGACGGGCAAATTCACGAAAGGAAGCACGTTCGCCGCGAACGATCACCGAAACTTCAACGCCAACGGCGAGCAGTTCAACGTGGGCGAGACTTTTGCCGGACTGCCGTTCGACAAAGGCGTCGAGCTTGCGGACGAACTGAGTTGGATCGCCGAAGGACGGGAAGACATGGCCCGCGCTTCGATGCGCTGGATTCTGGATCAACCCGGCGTCAGCACGATCATTCCGGGCTTCAAGAACGTGCGTCAGATCGAAGACAATCTGGGCGCGGCGCAGGTTCCGAGCTTCTCGTCCGAAGAGAACCGGCGGTTGGCGGAATTCTACCGCGAACGCGTCGTTCCCCATGTCCGCGGCGAGATCTGATCGCGACCGAAACGTCGTGCCGTTTGACCGCCGAGCGCAAAAACGATAGAATGAATCGGTAATTAAAAGTAACCAACACCTGTTAGTGTTGAACAGGTACCCATTATCGATTCGTACGATTTTTTTGCGTATAGACGGAAGGATGAATCAAGTGATGAGCAGCGAGAAGAAACGGCAAGAAATTCTGGATGCGTACCGATTCAGACATGCGACCAAAAGCTTCGATCCCGATCGGAAAATCCCGGCCGAGGAATTCGATTTTATTCTGGAAACGGGTCGGCTGTCGCCGAGTTCGATCGGTCTCGAGCCGTGGAAATTCGTCGTGGTCCAGAATCCGGAACTGCGCGAGAAGATTCGCGAAGTATCTTGGGGCGCGCAAGGCCAGCTTCCTACGGCCAGCCATTTCGTTGTCATCTTGGCACGCCGCGACGTGCGTTACGATTCGCCGAGCCTGGCGAAGCATATGCTGGAAGTCAAAGGCTATCCGCAGGAACTGGTCGACCGCATGACGGGCGAATTCTATAAATCGTTCCAAGAAAACGACTTCGACCTGCGCGACGAGCGCAGCTTGTTCGACTGGTCGTCGAAACAGACGTATATCGTGCTCGGCAACATGATGACCGCCGCCGCGGAGATCGGCATCGACTCCTGCCCGATCGAAGGCTTCCACCGCGTCAAGCTCGACGCGGTGCTGGAAGAAGCGGGACTGCTCGAAAACGGAGCATACAGCGTAAGCGTCATGGCGGCGTTTGGCTACCGGGCCAAAGAACCTCGGCCTCAGACGCGCAGAACGACGGAAGACGTCGTGCGCTGGGTGTAACGCGTAACGGAACAGGCCGCGAGTCTGCAAGAAAGAACGGGCGGGCGAAACGTTACGCTTCGCCGTTCGCTGCCGAAGCCGGCGGCTTGTCGAGGCATACGCGTCGACCCCGCTTTGAAGACCGCTAACGGAACGCATGTCCGTTAGCGGTCTTTTTGCGCGAATCTATTCGGGCTAACGGAAATCAGCGGCGCTTAGACGCGGAAATGACGCCGAGTCGAATCTGAGGCTTGCGGTTCGGGCAAGATCAATCCCGCCAAGCCCGCTCCGCTTCTTCGCGGAGCGCGTTCAGTCCCGCCTGCATCTCTTCGTCCGAAGCGTAGGCGTACGACAGCCGGATATGGTGCAGGTCGCTCGGGTCGTAGATATAACCGGGATTGATCAGCACTTTGCGATCGAGCAGGCGGCGGAAAAAGCTTTTGTCCGCGATCGGCTTGCGGAAGCGCAGCCAGATGTAGAAGCCGCCTTCCGGCGTTTCCCAATCCGCGAGTTCGCGGAATCGTTCGCGCAGCGCCGATTCGGTACGGGCCGCGCGCCGCCGCAGTTCGGATCGCAGGCGCTCGGCGTGGCGTTCGTACAAGCCGGTCTCCAGCCAGTGGGCGGCGATCTCCTGCGAGAAAGCGCTCGACCCGTAATCGGTCTGCATCTTGACGTCGGCGAGCCGCGCCGCGACCGGCGAAGGCGCGACGACCCAGCCGATCCGAAGGCCGGGGCTGAGCGACTTGGACAGGCTGCCCATGTAGAGCACTTGGCCGGAGCCGTCGGTCGCTTTGATCGGCGGCGGACCGGGCGCGAACAGCAGGTCGCGGTAGACGTCGTCTTCGACAATCGGGATGCGCAGCTCCGAACAGGCGTCGTAGATGCCTTGCCTTCGGGCCGGATTCCAGCTCCGGCCGGTCGGGTTGTTCAGCGTAGGCACCGCGTAGAGCAGCGATTGCCGGCCTCGGGCGGCGCGGGCCAATCGTTCGCGCAGCTGCGGACCGTGGCGGAACGGGAGCATCCGCATGCCGGCGGATTGGAACGGATGGACCGAATTCAGGTACGAGATCGGCTCGTGGAACACGGCCGATCCTTCTTCGAGCAGGCCGACGGCGATGAGCTGCAAAGCTTGCAGCGCGCCGGAGACGATGCAGACGTTATCCGGCTGCGCCCGGATGCCGAGCCGTTCGAGCTGCACGCACAGCGCCCGGCGCAGGCGAAGGCTGCCCAGCGGCTCGGAATAGCCGATCGCGCGGGGATCGAGCTTCAGATCGCGCAGCGAGCGCTCCAGCTCCCGGGCGGGGAGCAGCTCCGGCGACAGCTCGCCGGTGCCGAGCCGGACCAGCGAAGGGTCCGGCTCGTTGTCGTTGATCAGCCGAATCGTATGCCGATTCGGCTTGTGGACGCTGGCGCGGATATGCCGCTGCCAATTCGGCTGCGAGCGGGCCAGCAGCGCGTTCCAAGCGCTGCCGGAGACGTAAGCGCCGGAGCCTCGGCGGGTCTCCAGCAGGCCTTCGGCGCGCAGCTCGTCGATCGCGGCTTGCACGGTGCTGCGATTGACGCTCCAGCGCGCGGCCAATTCGCGCTGCGCGGGCAAGCGGAAACCGGCGTTCCAATCGCCGTGCTCGATCCGCTCGGCGATCCAAGCGACGATCTGCGCTTGAAGGGTGTGATGAGGATGGGGGGACGGTTTCCAGTCCATGGGCTGCTCCTTTCCGCCGCCGATTGGATGGTTCGATAACCATCCAATTGGCGGTTTTCTTTTTCTCTTCGCATCGTAACATGGAAGAAGAAAAGGAGTCGATGTCATCATGGAAGCTATACTGCACGGATTCGTTCTGGCTCTCGGGCTGATCCTGCCGCTCGGCGTGCAGAACGTGTTCGTATTCAATCAAGGCGCGGCGCAGCCGCGCTTGTCCGGCGCGCTGCCGGCGGTCATCGCCGCGGCGCTGTGCGACACGCTGCTGATCTCGCTCGCCGTGTTCGGCGTCTCGGCCGTCGTGTTGAAGATCGAGGCGCTGCGCTTGGGACTAATGCTGGCGGGCATCGCGTTTCTCGCGTATATGGGGTTCTCGTTATGGCGCACGCGGCCGGCCGCTTCCCTGCCCGGCGACGCCTCCGACTCGTCGGCAGCCGTTCGGGCGCTGTCTTCTTCGCGGCAGATCGCGTTCGCGCTCTCCGTCTCGCTGCTCAATCCGCATGCGCTGCTCGATACCGTCGGCGTGATCGGCACCAGCGCGCTCGCTTACGAAGGAGCCGCTCAGATCCGTTTCGCCGCGGCCTGCATCGTAGTCTCTTGGTTATGGTTCGCGGCTCTTGCGACCGCGGGCTCCGTGCTGCGCCGCTTCGACGGCGGCGGCCGCTTGACGGCGCTGTTCAACAGAGCGTCCGCGTTGTTCGTCTGGGGAACGGCGCTGTACCTGTTGGCAAGCTTGATTCGGGAAGTACCGTTTGCCTGAACCTATTCGCTTTCGCGTCCGCTTCAGACTGTCCGAATCGGCGGAAGCGGGCGAAGGAAACGCTGTGCGCTGCTGGCGGGTATCGGACATCGGACTTGCATGCCGCCTTCCGAAGCGAACCGCCTCACCGACGCGTCCGCGCGAAAAAGACCCCGAAGTCCGCTTGAAAGCGGATTTCGGGGTCTTTCTGACGAACGAAAGATAGAAAAGGTCGTTTTATTCGCTTTTCTCTTCGCCGGCTTGCGCAGGCTCGGTTTGGTCGTCCGCCGCGCAGTCCTGCGTCTCGTCTTCGTCCGGGGAAGCCCAGACGGACACGCTGCCGCCGTTCACGAGGAAGGTCGCCGATCCGTCTTCGCCGATCGTGATCTTCTCTTTGCGCGTGCCGGTCAGGTCGATCCATTCTTCGCCCGCGCGGTGCGCGCCGACGTTCATATGCTTCTCGCCTTCGTCGCCGTTGGAGATCACGACCGCGCAGCCGGAGCCGGACACTTCTTCTTCGCCCATGCGCACCCAGCCGATCGTGTTCGGATGATCGAAGTAATCGATCTGCTCGCCGTAGGCTTTCTGGCAGCGGGCGTAGAGAAGCGGGTCGATCGCCATCTTCTTGCCTTCGATCGGATTCTCGCCGCCGATGCCGAAATAGTCGCCGTAGAACACGCACGGATACCCGTCGCGGCGCAGCAGGATCAGCGCGTACGCGCTCTGTTTGAACCAGTCTTGAATCCACGATTCCAGCGATTCGCCCGGTTGGGAGTCGTGGTTGTCCACGAACGTGACCGCGTTGGTCGGGTGAGTCTGGACGAGCGTGTCGTCGAAGATCTTCGTCAGGTCGAACGCGCTCCCGGACTGCGACGCTTCGTGCAGTTTGTAGTGCAGCGATACGTCGAACAGATCGATCCGGTAATCGACGTTGTCGAGGAATTCCCGGCAGGCGTTCAGATCGTTGTTCCAGAATTCGCCGACGATATAGAAGTCTTCGCCGCGTTTGCGGGTCATTTCTCCCGCGAATTCGCGGATGAAGTCATGGTTGATATGTTTGATCGCGTCCAGACGGTAGCCGCTGCACTGCAGCGTATCGACCAGCCAACGACCCCATTCCATCATCTCTTCGCGCACTTCCGGAAGCCGGTAATCGATATTGGCGAACATCAGATAATCGTAGTTGCCGAATTCGTTGTCCACCTTGTCGTCCCAGCCGCGATTCTCGCCGCCGATCCGGTAGATGCCGGTGCGTCCCGTCGCGTTATCGAAGTCGGTGCCGTTGAAATGAGTATGGTCCCATTTGAACGAAGAATACTGCTCGCCGCGGCCCGGGAACGTAAATTTGGTCCAGCCTTCGATCTCGAACGGTTCGAGCGAGATGACTTCGTTGCGGTCGTTGGGGTCGACTTCGACGACTTTGAAACGTTCCGTCTCGTCGGCTCCCGCTTTATGGTTCATGACCAGATCGACGTACACGGCGATACCGTATTCGTGACAGGCCGCGATCGCGCTTTTCAACTCTTCTTTCGTGCCGTATTTGGTACGGACCGTGCCTTTCTGATCGAATTCGCCCAGATCGTACAGATCGTAGATGCCGTAGCCGGTATCTTCCGCGGATTGCCCTTTGGTGACGGGAGGAATCCAGACGGAGTCGATGCCCCATTTTTTCAATTCGGGCGCCAGTTCTTTGAGGCGGTTCCAATGCTGTCCGTCCGCTTCTACGTGCCATTCGAAAAATTGCATCATCGTGTGATTCGCGGTCATAACCAAACGCCTCCTCGGGTTCGTATAAGATTGCTGAGTACTGGATTGCCGGGACCGAAAACGCGCGCAAGACCTGATGACGTTCCCGCTTCCGGGCACGTGAAAAAGGACGCGTTCGGGCGCCGCAGATCGTTTCGGTGAATGTAAGGTTGGAGGCTGCGAGACGGCCGAATCGCTCGCTAACCGAACTAATACCCGTTACCCAAAAAAGCGGGGGGGTTAAACGATTCGTCCGGCGGAACCCGAAAGGGGAAAATGCGCGTTTCTTGCTTGGATGTCCCTTTCCGAAGGGTAATGATGGATTGGGCCGTTCCCGCAAGCGAGCGAAGAGCGGTTATTATGGATTGGGAGGCGTTATTCTTGAAAACCGAAAGCATGCTGGAACTGATGAAAAACAGACGCAGTATCTACGGGATCAGCAAGGAACAGACGGCATCCGACGACAAAATCCGCGAATTGATCGAGCAGACGCTGCTGCATGTCCCGTCGGCGTTCAACTCGCAGAGCGCGCGCGTGGTCGTGCTGCTCGGAGAACACCATGACAAGCTGTGGGACTTCACGACCGCCATCTTGAAAGAAATCGTGCCGGCGGAAAATTTCGGGCCGACGAAGGAAAAGATGGACAGCTTCAAAGCGGGTTACGGCACGATCCTGTTCTTCGAAGACGAATCGGTCATCCGCGGCATGCAGGAGCAGTTCCAGGCTTACCAAGACAATTTCCCGATCTGGTCGCAGCAGTCTTCGGGCATGCACCAATACGCGATCTGGACGCTGCTGGAAGCCGAAGGCTACGGCGCTTCGCTTCAGCACTACAATCCGCTGATCGACGAGAAAGTCAAACCGGAATGGGATATTCCCGAGAGCTGGAAGCTGGTCGCGCAGATGCCGTTCGGCAAGATTACGGCTCCGGCGGGCGAAAAACAGTTCAAACCGCTGGAAGAACGCTTGAAATGGTTTAAATAATCTCGGCTTGGCCGGCCAAAGATCCGCATGAAGCAAAACCGCTCCGGCGTCTACAGGACGCCGGAGCGGTTTTTTTCGAGCGGTCAGAACAGTTTTTCCTGCTGCGCTTGAGGTTCTTCCGAAGGAGTTTCGTCCGCTTTTTCGGACTTGCCTTGCTGATCCGGCGGCCACGGCGCGCCTTCGGGGATCGGTTGGCCGAGCAGTTCCATGAGTTCGAGCGCGTTGGGGGTGGCGTCTTTGGCGGAGTTATTGTTGAACACGACGTATACATGCTTGCTCTGTTTGTCCAGATCGAGCAGGATGTCGCGCCACTCCGTCAATTCCTCGGTGCTGTAGCGATACAAGTAGCGCAGTTTGCGCCAGTTCGGATCGCTGCTCTTATGCCATCCGCCGACGTTGCGCCCGTGCATGCGGACGTACGTGGCTTCGTCGCTGGTCGCCTGCGCGATGATCGGAATCGATCCGCTGCCGGCCTGCGGTTCGTCGACGACCGTCTGAATCCAGCCTTCTTTGCGCATAAAATCGAGCGTCTTGTCCCGGAACTGCGGCGAATACCAAGACTGGTGCCGGAATTCGAGCGCGCACGGCACGTCTTTCATGAATTCGCGCGTGACGCGCAGTTTCTCCACGTTCTCGCGGGTGCAGTCGAACCAAGGCGGATATTGGAACAATGTCATCGTCAGCTTTTTCGCGTCGATGACCGGTTCCAGACTCGTATGGAAAGCGGCGAACATCTCCTCGGCCGTATCGAAATAATTCTTTTTGCCGCGAAGATGACCGGTCATGCCTTGATAGGCTTTGATCACGAAACCGAAATCTTCCGGCGTCTGAGAGACCCACTTTTCGTAGTTTTTTACGGGCTGAATCGCATAGAACGAGCTGTCCAGCTCGACGACTTTGAACGTTTCGCTGTAGGCGGGCAGCCGCTCGGCGGGTTTCTTTTTGCCGTAAAGTTCGTCGTGGTCGCTGAAATTGGTGAGTCCGATGGTGATCACGGGAATCCCTCCTTATCCGGCATTTGCTTGTACATTCTAGTATTACACCCGACGGGGGGCAGGCAATCGTAACGCGGCGCGGAAAGGGACGGGAGGCGGTATAATGGAACCCTATTGAATCAATCGACAATCGACGAGGAGGAAGATCGGGATGGCGAACGAAACGAAAAGCGAAGCCGAACAATTGGCCCAGCGGCAGTTGGACCGGTACAACGCGCATGATTTGGAAGGATTTCTGGCGGTCTATGCGGAAGACGCGAAGCTGTACGATCTGATCGACGGGACGGTGATCGCGCAAGGGCGGGAAGCGATGCGCGAACGTTACCGCAAACGTTTCGAAGAAGACCGGGTACAAGCGGAGTTGGTCAATCGCATGGTGATCGGCAGCCGGGTTATCGACCACGAGCACGTCACTCGAGAAGGATCGGACCGGGTCATTCAAGCGGCGGCGATCTACGAGACGCACGGCGGACGGATCGTCGCGGCGTGGTTCGTAAACGAATGATCGGTCGAATCGAGCGAGTTTGAATACACGCACGAAAAAGACGCTTTCCCGCTGCGGGAAAGCGTCTTTTTGGCGCGGAAGCTTGCGCGAGAACGACGGACAAAGAGGCAGGGAGCTCGAAGAGAAAACCGCCTTCCCTGCCGCCGAAAGCGCGTCTTGCGTTACGGCAGCATCGGATTGCCGGTCGCGCCGACCCACAGTTCGGACTGCTCCAATTGCGCGGAGACTTGCAGCAGCAGGTCTTCGCGGCCTTTGGCGGCCATGATCTGCACGCCGAGCGGCAGGCCTTCTTCCGTCAAGTGCAGCGGCAGGCTGACCGCGGGCTGTCCGGTCAGGTTGGCGAGCTGCGTGAACGGCGTGTACGTCAGGCTGCGTTCGAAGATGTCGTAGAGCATGGTGCGCTGCTCGTTCGCCGTCAATTCGCTGACTCTCATCCACGGCGCGAGTTCCTCCGGCTTGTGCGTCAGCTCGCCGACCCGAGGAGCCGGGAAAGCGCTGGCCGGCATCACGTACAGATCGTAGCGGGCCGACAATTCGGCCATCTGCGCCGCGGCGACGTCCCATTCGTTCAAGCTGTGCACGAATTCGGCGGCCGACACGTTCTTGCCGGCTTCCGCGAATACCCAAGTGATGATGTCCACTTCGTCCGGACGGATCGCGCGGCCGAGCATCTGCTCCAGCGAGAGGAACATGGCGGCGACTTCGCCCGCGTTCATCGTGTAGTAGTTCTCCATCAACCGCACGCCGTTGACCGGACTGAGTTTCTCTTCGACCTCGTGTCCTTGCGCTTCCAACCAGCGCACGGTCTTATGCACGGCCGATACGGCGTCTTCGCCGACGGGCGAACCGACCGGCGAAGCGGTCGTGAACGCGATGCGGAGCGGGCGCGAACGAGGCGCTCGCATGTCTTCGGCATAGACGCCCGGATAGAGGGGCGTCTGGAACGCGGCTTCGGGCTGCACCACTTGCAGCAGGTCCAAGAGCGCGGCGCTGTCGCGCACGGTGCGCGACAAGGCGAAGTCGATCGACGCGCCCTGCCATTGGCGGCCTACGCCGGGGCCGACCGGGGTCCGTCCGCGTGTCGGCTTGAGGCCGAACAAGCCGGTGAACGACGCCGGGATGCGGATCGAGCCGCCGCCGTCGCTGGCTCCGGCGGCGGGCACGATGCCCGAAGCGACGGCGGCTGCCGCGCCGCCGCTGGAGCCGCCCGGGGAATGATCGGGATTCCACGGATTGCGGGCCGGGCCGTGCAGCGTCGGCTCGGTGATGTTCTTCAGTCCGAATTCGGGCGTATTCGTATGCCCCAGCGGGATGAAGCCGCCGGCGCGCAGGCGGGCGACATAATTGGAATCGCGGCGCGCGACGTTATTCGCGAGCAGCGCCGAGCCGGAGGTGAGCGGCTCGCCCGCGAGCGCTTGCGAGATGTCTTTGAGCAGGTACGGCACGCCGGCGAACGGGCGCGACGCGTCCGGCACAGGCATCGCCGCGGCTTCCGCCGACGCGGCTTCGCGGCGTTTTCTTACGACCGCGTTCAATCGCGGATTGACTTCGTCGATGCGGGCGAAGGCGGCTCCGACCAGTTCGGCCGCGGAGACTTCGCGCCGCCGAAGCAGTTCGGCCAAGCCGACGGCGTCGTATCGGACGTATTGTTCGAAATTCATGTGCGGATTCCTTCTTTCTGGCGCGCCGTTTTCGAAGTCCGGGCATCGGAAGCTCGGACGGGCGCTGCCGGTAATAGAGCGGCGTCGAACGCAGCGATCGACGGCAAGCGGCGCGAGGCCGAAGCGCGCCGGCTCTTTGTTCCTTGCGCCGCCCGACAGAACCGATTGTACAACAAAGCGCTCCGAGACACGAATCCGAAGCGGTCTTATCTGAGCCGGTTCGAACCGCGGCAGACGGCAGCGCGCGAAAAAACCGGCCGAGAAGCCTTTCGGCCCGGCCGGTTCGCCGCCGCGATCGCGGTCGGCACGCGGAATCTTTATCCCGACGCCGATTCGCCGTTCGAACCTTTGCGGCGCTCGGCGTCGCTCAGGCTGGGCGGGATCTCGTCGCCGTCCGCGTCCCGGCTTCCGGCGATCTGCACGTTGTTGCGTCCGCTTTGTTTGGCCCGATACAGCGCGTCGTCCGCCTGCTTGGTCAGCAGCTTGAGCGGAAGGTCGCGGCTCGCCGCGGACAAACCGAAGCTCGCGGTCACGTCGACCGGCCCCGCGCTGGTCATCACCGGTCCGGAAGCCAGTTCCCGGCGAATCCGTTCGAGCAGGCCGTAAGCGTCGTCCGGTTCGCGGCCCGGCATGCACAGCGCGAATTCTTCGCCGCCGTAGCGTCCGAAGACGTCGCGGTCGCCGAGGTAGATCTTGCAGGAACGCACGACGTGCCGGATGACTTGGTCGCCGATGTCATGGCCGTACGTGTCGTTGATCAGCTTGAACCGGTCGATGTCTAGCAGGGCGAAAGCCAGCGGTTCAAGCGTTCGCCGAGCTTCGGTCAACAGCCGCTCGGAGCATTCGACGAAATGCGTCCGGTTGTAGATCTGCGTCATGCCGTCGTGCGTCGCCATGCGCTCCAGCTTCCGATGCAGCAGCACCGTCTCCGTCACGTCCAAGACGACGACCGTGCGTCCGATCAGCGCGCCGCCGTGCCGATGATACACCGGAGACGAACGAATCCGGTAATGGCGAACTTCTTGGCCTTCCAGCCATTCGATCTGCCGGTCTTCGGCTTCCAGAAAGCCCATATCCGCGTCTTCGGGGCGAAGATGCTGACGGGGGATCGCTTGGACCGCGTTGCTTCCGATCAGCGCGGGAGCGAGAAACGGAAAAAGCAGCGACGCCGCTTTGTTGTAATCGGCGATGCGCCCGGCCGGATCGAGCACGAGCACGCCGTCGCGCATGCTCTCCAGAATGTTTTCGCGCACGACCGGAGTGGACGTCAGCATACCGGCGGACAAGATCGACCAGCAGTATAAGAGATTGGTAAAACTCATGGTAGCGGGAACCGGGTCGATGTGGTAAGGCGTGAGGTTCATGGTGTAGACCAACGAAGCTCCGATCGGGATAAAGAGGCCGACGAACATGGTGGCGGTCTGCTTGCGGTACACGTTCAGCGTCTGGCGCAGATGGCGGGCAAGCATCCACATTCCCACCAGACCGCAGGCCAATGTGTAGCTGCCGTTGATCACGTAGCCGATGCCCATCGTAAAATCGATCAGCGGCCAAGGCGTATCGTCGCGCAGTTTGATGTTCTGGTACATCAGATGGTGCAGGTCGTTGGTCAGCATCAGCAGCGAACTGACGGCAGGCAGGGCGAGCGTCGCGATCGCGGCCCGAGGCGTCATCAGGCGCTCGCGTCCGACGTAATGGAAGACGACCAATAAGTTGAGCGGCGAGATAAACGGCAGTCCGATATATTCGAACGTGACCCAGAATTTGATCTCTTCCAGCGAATGGCTGGCCAACTCGAACGAACTGCCGAACGAATAAACGGCAGTCGTGATAGACATCCACACGAACAGACGGATGCCGGAGAAATGCGTTTTTTGAAAAGACGTGTACAAAGCGAGCAAGATACTCAGCACGCCGGAGATGGCAAAGAGAGCGATAAAGGTAGAAAAAGCGGCATTCATAGACGTGAAGGCTCCTGTTCTGTAAGTGATGATCTGCATGCCAGCGCAAAATTCATCGCCTTGACGTGCGGCAAATCTCTCTTTTTTACGACTTCGCCGCCGCGTCGAATAACATGCAAATCATACCACAAATTGCCTGGCTCCGGCATTTTCTCCTGCCGAAATCCAGAAACCCGTCCGGAAGCTCCGCCTTAACGACCGGACCAGTATCGCAGCAGGATTCCTTCTTTGCCGAATACCGGATCGGTATCCGGAAGAGGCACTTCGGCGATCTCGCCGATCGATTGTTCGCGCTTGCCGTCATGCTCGATGCGCGTATTATAATCTCTGCCGTTCGGATACGCGCCGACGATCCGGAAGTCGGGGCTGGCGGTGATCCGTTTATGCCCGGTCCCGGCCGGCAGCACGATCACGTCTCCCGCTTGCAGATCGAAAGAGCGTCCTTCGTTTCCGCCGATCTGGATCAAGATGCTGCCGCGCGTGACGCCGAGCACCTCGTGCGTATTGCTGTGATAATGATGATAATCGAATACGCCGTTCTCCCAACTGTTGCGCCAACCGTTTCCGTTGAATACCGACTCGCTCCATTCGGACTTGCCTTGCAGCGCGCTGGGATACAGAACGACGGGCAGCTTCGGATTATTCGGAATGATGCCGTCGTCTTCGAACAGAAAAGTCTGGGTGCCGTGTGTTTCGCTCATCTTCGAGATCCCCTTTCCGGATGCCTTCGACGTTGACAAGGTGCTTGCGTATGACATGCATTACCCGGAATGATTCCCGTTCGACCGTCGGCGTTGCGAGAAAATCCACAAATTACCGGCGCAAGCCGGGCTTTACCCGCTATAATAGCGGATATGCCGGTCGATGCCGGAACAAGAAAAAGCCGAATTCATGCGTACGAAAGGAGCACGGCATTTGCTGAATATGAACTTGTTATCTTATATGACGGAAGAGAACCTGCACGAATGGCTGGAACGTTTCCGCGCGCTCGGTCCGCTGCCGGGCATCTTCCTTACTTTTCTCAAATCGTTCGTTCCGCCGCTGCCGACCGCGGTGATCGTGGGCGTGAACGCGGCCGCTTACGGATTGGGGCTCGGTTTTCTTTATTCGTGGATCGGACTGATCGCCGGCTGCATGACCACGTTCCTGATCGTGCGCAAGGTGGCGTCGCATCCTTATTTCCTGCGCTGGTCGGAACGCCCGAAAGTGCAGAAAAGCTTGGTCTGGGCGCGCCGCAACGCGTTCAGCTTCGTGTTTATCCTCAGCATGATGCCGGTCGGCCCGTTCGCGATCGTCAATACGGCCGCCGCCGTAGCGCGCATGCCGAAGCTCCCGTTCTTCCTCGCGATCGCCGGAGGCAAAGCGATCATGGTGTTGGCGGTGTCGTACGTGGGCGCCGATCTCGGAAGATTTATCGAGCGTCCGTACGAGCTGATTTACGTGGCGGGATTTTTGGCGCTGTCGTTCTGGGGAAGCCGAAAAGCGGAAGCTTATTTTACGCGCGGAAGCGGCTTGTAAGCGCGGGAAGCGAGCGAGGAGTTAAAAGAGTTTTCGCTAACGGATCACAGATTCCTTAGAACGGTAAAATCCCCCTTTCGGAAAGGCTAACGGATCCTAGGTTCCTTAGCCGGCCGATTCGCCTCTTTTCGGGCCGAAAACCGGCTTTTTTTCATTCTAAGCATCATCTGTATCCGTTAGAATTCGAAAAGCGCTCCGAACCGCCCGCTAAGCGTCGCCTCGATCCGTTAGAAACCGGAGGTTAATCCGATCGGCTCGGTGCGGACGAAATCGCGGCGGCCGTTTGAGCGAAAAAAAGCGAAACGGCAAAAAGACCGCATCCCGCATAAGCGGGGGCGGTCTTTTTTGATTTCGGAACCGGAAGCCGAAGCTCCGGCCGCCGCCGATCGGCTCGACGGACGTTCGCTCGATGGAAGTAACCCGTAATCGGGGGATGAACCGCCGGAAAGCGGGAGCATCTTGCAGCGTTAAGGCTGTTTAGTGTTTATTTTTCATATCGCCGATTTTGTCTTGAACGGCGCCTTTGGCTTTGTCCGCTTTGCCTTCGGCTTGCAGACCCGGATCGTTCTTGGCATTGCCGATTTGATCCTTGATTTCGCCTTTGGCTTTGTTGACTCCTGCTTTCACTTTATCGCCCAATCCGTTGTTCGTCATGTTGAACATCTCCTTTTTGTCTAGAGGATGACTTCATAAACGTTCTCGTTCTTATTTACCCTTTACCTTTGTTAGTTAAACGACAAAAACATCACGCCTTCGAATCGTTTCACTTACGAAAAAGACAAGGAAAATGTCAGAAATGGAATCGTTATTTGCGGTTTGGGTTGGACGGGCCCCCCCGGTTTAGTGGTATAATGATTTCAAATCGATCCGTTTCCGAAATTCGCAAACTTCTTTGATCCGACACTCCTCCAGCGAAAAGCTGCCGTTTTTCTTTGCTCCTGCTTCGGTGGCGCGAGAAGGCAGCCGCCTGCCTGATCGGCTTGCGTCGTCGATCCTTCTTCCGAATCTTACATACGAGCGGCCCTTTTCGCCGTCGTTCCTTTTCCTCTTCCTAATCGCCGTTCGAAGGCCGATCACTTCTTAAGCCCGGGAATTCCCTTTTCTTATCGCGAGATGTCGTCTAAGAGAGGCAACCGAATTGCCGATAGATGCATTCATGATGTTCGTTCCGACATTCCTTGTGAAAGTGGGTGAACGCAAGATGAAATATTCGATGCAAACGGATCTGTGCCCGTCTCCGGCTTTGGCCGCGGCTTCGGAAGATCTGTTCGAGCTGGCTGCCGGCATGACGGATGCCGAGACTTTGTTCGTAGCCAAGCAGACGGATAACGGGATGCGTACGATGCTTGTCTGGGGACGGGAGCGGGAAGGCGTACGGGCGGGACAGCCGTTGATTTACCCGAAAGACGTTTACTGCCTGACCGTGCCGCTTCCGTTCGCTTGCGACGGCGAGCGAGGCATCGTCGGCGCGCTGCGCGCGAGCGCGACTTTCGGCGATGACGAAGAAGCTTCGCTGAAGCGCGCGGCTTCGGTCGCGGCGCGTCTGGCCGAATCCGAACAGAAAAGCGCGGCGCTAAAAAGGGAGAGCGAGCTGCAGCGCGGCCGGGAACACGCCGAGCGCGAGGCGCGGCGTACCGGCGAACTGCTTGCGGTTATGGGCCACGAGATCCGTACGCCGATGAACGGGATCGTCGCGATGTCGCAGCTTTTGAGAGAAAGCGGGCTGACGGAAGAACAGGACCATTATTTGCAGATCATCGAGGACAGCCAGAAATCTTTGCTGGAACTCGTGAGCAGCATTCTCGATTACGGCAAGTTGGAAGCCCGCCAGATGAAGCTCGAGCTTGCGCCGATGGATTTGGCGGGAGCGTTGGAAGACACGGCGTATCAATTCGCGGCCAAAGCGGCTCAGCGCCCCGAACTCGAGCTGACGCTGGACCTCGATCTCGATACGGTGCCGATGCTGATCGGAGACGTGCGCAAGATCCGTCAGATATTGGGCAATCTGCTCAGCAACGCGATCAAGTTTACGACGGTCGGCGAGGTTCGCGTTACGGCGCGGCAGATCGAAGGCGACGCCGGCGATCGGGCATGGATCGAATTTTGCGTATGCGATACGGGCATCGGCATCTCGCAAACGGGGATCGAACGTTTATTTCAAGATTATGCCCAAGTCCATCGGCCGGAAGAAGGCGATTACGGCGGCACGGGTCTGGGCTTGTCGATCAGCAAGCGATTGGTCGACCTGATGGGAGGCAAGATCTGGGCGCAGGGAAACAAAGGGCAAGGAACCCGGATGACGTTCGTGCTGCCGCTGGAGATCGAGCAGGGCGCGTACGGGGAAAGCTCGCCGCGCGCAGGGGCGCTGAGCGGCCGCCGTTTGCTGCTGGCGGCAGGCGGCGGCGGAACCCGCGAAACGCTGTCGCGCTTGGCGCGGCGCATGGGGATGGAAGTACGCGAAGCTTCCGGCGGAGCGGAAGCGGCGCTCGCCTTGGCGCGCGAAGGCCCGTTCGATCTGGTGCTGAGCGAATGGGAGATCGAACGCGAAGCGCTGCTCCTGCCCGGGCTGCCGCCTCTTCCGGACGTGCCGTCGATTCTGCTGCTGCCGCTCGTGCACGACAGCGAAGCGGAAGCCGGGCCGCATTCCTCGTTCGCTTCGCTGACGAAGCCGGTGCGGCAGAGCGAGATGTACGAAGTGCTGGCGTCCGCCTGCCAAGGACGGCCGATAGCGCGAGAGCGTCGGTCTTGAGGCGGCTTCCGCTTGCTTTCGCTAACGAAAAAAGGACCTTTCCCGCGTTTGCGCCGAATGGCGGCAGACAATCGCGAAAGGTCCTTTTTTTGAATCCGTGATGTTCCCGAAAGCGTCCGCGGAAGTTGTCAAGAGACCGGACTGCCGCCGTCCGCGCAAAAATCTTCGAGCGATTCGGCATCTTCCATGAATTCGTCCAGATCGCGGTCCGCCTTATTCTGATTGCAGAGCATGCAGGCGCAGACGCAGTTCAGCGGCGTCGTATGGCCGCCTTTCGCTCGCGGCAGAAGATGGTCGATGGTATCGCCGTATTCGCCGCAGAAATGGCAGGTATAATGGTCCCGCTCCAGAATGTAGCGCCGGAAAGAGCGATTCGTATAGAGCCGGCGAATCGTAAACCGGTTCACCACGACCGCGGCATGTTCGCGGACCAGACAGCGCGCCATTTCCAGGTCCGTTTCCTGCTGCCAGCGGCGTCCCTTATCGGTACGTCCCCGCATGCGGATCGTCCCCTGCCGCGTCGGGCGCAATTCGCCTTCCCGGGTCGGTTCGAGCCGCGCGTCCGCCGGCGGTTCGGGCATCGGGCGACGAATCCGCCGTTTGGGAACGGGTTCCGGCACCGCGTTTGCGTCCGGTAATTCGATTGCCGGCCGTGCCGCCGCCGACGGCGGAAGCGGATCGGAAGCCGCATTCTCTTCGGCTTCCGATTCCAGAGCCGCCGCCTGTCGGCGCTTGCGGCAATCGCGGCAGGCGCCGCGCCGCGAACCGCCGCCGGACCTCTTGCCGGTCCGGCGGAGAAAGTCTCCGAGCGGCTTGCTCTCGCCGCAATACAAGCAGACCTTGCAGCCCGCCTGCGTTTCGTCGTCCGCGGCCGTCTGTTCGGCGCTTGCGGCGTCAGATGCCGCCGGTCGCCCCGGCTCCGGCCGAGGCCGTTCGGCTTCGATCTCCGGCCGCGCGGCCGCCGGGGCCGGGCTTGCTCCGGAAGCGGAACGCTTCTTGCGCCGCCGTTTGCGTTTGCGGCCGGCGCCGCCCGCCGGCGATCCGTTCGGTTCGGAACGCTGGCCGCCCCGCTCCGCCGCTTCGGGGGAGCGGCTCTCCGGAGTCTCTTCCTTCTGCGCGCGGGCCGCGCTTACCGAGTCTTCGGGCGCGAGCGGGAGAGAAGACGGCGAGTCCGTCGTTTTCTTGCGCCGCCGTCGTTTGCGTTTGCGGACGGCATTCGCGGGCGGCGATTCGGAGTCCGGCGTTCTGTCCGGCTCCGGTCCGCTTTCCGCGGTCCGCGGTTTGCGGCCGCCGTCGTCGGTGCGGCTTTCCGGTTCTTGCGCCGCCGTTTGCGGTTCCGCCGGGATGGCGGGTTCGAGGTTCTGGAGGGTCTGATCCTTCTTGCGATTGCTTCGTTTGCGTCCCATTGGCGGTCCTCCTTCCTCAACATGCATAAAGGTATCCGGCAGAATCGGCGGTCTGCCCGGCCGTCGGCTGCCGTTTACCCGATCGTGACTTTGCCTTCCGGATAACGGAACGGTTCGTTATCCATTCTCGGAGTCAGGGTGAACGCGAGCGTGACCGGGCCCAGACGTCCGATAAACATCAGCAGGGTAATCATGAATTGGCCGAACGGCGTCAGATGCGTCGTCAAGCCCATCGAGATGCCGGCCGTCGCGTAAGCGGACGTCGTCTCGAACAAGATGCCCAGAAACGAATAATTTTCCGTGGCGGACAAGATCATGGCCGACACGACGATCAGCAGAAACGACAGCAAAGAGAACGTGATCGCTTTATATACGCGGTCCTGCGCGATGCGGTAGCGGAAAAACACGATGTCCTGCCGTCCGCGGATCATCGAGATCATCGCTCCGATCAAGATCGCGAACGTCGTGACCTTGATGCCGCCGCCCGCCGAACCCGGAGCCGCGCCGATAAACATCATGATGACCATAAAGAACTGCGTCGCTTGGCGCATCGCGCCTACGTCGAGCGTGGACATGCCCGCGGAACGCGACGTGATCGACTGGAACAGCGAAGCGAAAGTCTTGCCCGACAGGTCGAGCGGGCGCAGCGTCGCCGGATTCGTGTACTCGAAAACGAAGATCACGACCGCGCCGACCACGACCAAGACGGCGGTCATGAACAAGACGACCTTGCTGTGCAGAGACAGTTTGCGTTTGCGCGGATAATCCAGCAAGTCGGCAATGACGATAAAACCGATGCCGCCGAGCAGAATCATGGGCATGGCGATCAGATTGACGAACGGGTCATCCACGTAATGAATCAGGCTGCTGGCGCGGCCCTGAATGGCTCCGAACAAGTCGAATCCCGCGTTATTGAAAATGGAGAGGCTGTGGAAAGCGCCGAAGTAGGCGGCTTGTCCCAGAGGCATCTCGAAAGAGAATCGGACGAACAGCAGCAGCGCGCCGACCGATTCGATCACGATGGCGTAGAGCACCACTTTGCGGACCAGCCGGATAATGCCTTCCGTCGAATGCTGGCTCATCGTTTCTTGCAGGATCAGCCGTTCGCGAAACGAGATCCGGCGGCGAAACACCAGCGCGATCAGCGTGGCGACCGTCATGAAGCCCAGTCCGCCGATCTGGACCAGCGCGATCAATACCAGTTGTCCGTAAGTCGTCAGGTCGACGCCGGGATTCAGCACGGACAAGCCGGTCACGCAGGTCGCGGAAGCGGCCATGAACAGCGCGTCCATAAAAGGCATCGCTCGTCCCGAAGACGAAGCGGCGGGCAAACAGAGAAGGCCGGCTCCGGCCAGAATCATAATCAGAAAGCCTACGGCCAGCACTTGCGGCGGATTAAGCCTGAGCAGCGGGTTGCGGCTTCGAATAGGTTTGAACATACGGGATAGTCCTCGCGTTAAGTGTAGGATACAAACGGGATTTCCGATTCATTGTATTACCGGCGCTCTGTAAAGTAAAGGAAAGGAACCCTTGCTCCGATTCGGCCGCGTTCGATGACGGCTAACAGCATCCGTGCTAAAATTTGAAGATCTGCACAAACGGTCGCGTCGTCCGCGGGAGGCGTTCCGGCTTCGCGGCGTACCGGGAAAGGAGAAGGAATGCTCACGTTTCGAAGTTTTCTGGATCTCGTCGAGATTCGCACCAAAGTCGCCAGCATGCTGCCTTTCGCGCTCGGAACGGCTTACGCGCTGCTGCGCTTCGGCGAGTTCCGCCCGCTGAGCGCGCTGCTGATGCTGCTCTCGCTGCTGTCTTTCGATCTGGTGGTGACCGCGATGAACAATTACTACGATTACCGCAAAGCCGTCCGCACGCACGGGTACGGTTACGAAGAACATAACGCGATCGTCAAACACGGGCTCAAAGAATGGGTCGTCGTATCGACGATCGTCCTGCTGTTCGCGACGGCCGTCGCCGCGGGCCTCCTGTTGGTCGGACAAGCGGGAGCGATCGTGCTGCTGCTGGGATTTCTCTCGTTCGGAGTCGGCATCTTGTATTCGTTCGGACCGATTCCGATCTCGCGGATGCCTCTCGGGGAATTGTTCTCGGGCTTGTTCATGGGATTCGTCATCACGTTCGTCTCGGTCTACATTCAGGCGGGACCCGAGCAAATCGCGACGCTCGTTTATGCCGACGGCTGGTTCGAACTTCATTTGAACGCGCGGGAGACGCTGCTGGTGCTGCTGATCTCGCTTCCCGCCGTCGCGAGCATCGCGAATATCATGTTGGCCAACAACGTATGCGATATGGAAGAAGACGTGGAGAACAGCCGGTATACGCTTCCTGTCTATATCGGCAGGCCCGGAGCGCTCAAGCTGTTCGCGTTCGTCTATTACGCGTCGTATCTCGACGTGTTCGTGCTCTTGTGGCTCGGCGTGAATCCGCTGCTGCTTCTGCCGATTCTGGCGACGCTGATTCCTCTTCGCCGGAATATTCGCGCGTTTACGTCGGACCCTTCGAAGCGCCGGACCTTCGTGCTGGCGGTCAAAAATTTCGTTCTGCTCACCGGCGTGCGGGCGTTCGTGATCGCCGTCGCTGCCGGACTCGCGATCGGGTTCGGCTGACGGAATTCGCTTAGCCGCGCCCAAGATCGCTTCGTCTGCCCGAAATGCCGAAAACCGCCTGCCGTCAAACGGCCGAGGCGGTTTTTTGTATGGATGTTCGGATGAAAGCGGCTCGGCCGTTTACGTCAAAAAGGCGGCCAGTTCGTCGTTGAACTTTTCGGGTTCGTCCATCATCACCGCATGTCCGCTGTGCTCGAACGTCACCACATGCGAAGTCGCGATGCCGGCGTTCATGGCTTGAGCCAGACCGTACGGGCAGATCTTGTCTTTCTCGCCGTGGAAAATGGCCGTAGGCACGGTGATGCGGGCCAGATCGTCGCGCAGGTCGCCGTCGCGCAGCATCTCGGCGGCGCGCAGCGTGCCGACCGCGGACGCTTGGAAAGCGACCATCTCGACCCAAGCGAACGACGAGACGCTCGGAGTCTTGTGCGTCAGCTTCTTGCCGAACGACGTGATCATTTTCGGCCGGTCTTCGAGCGTCGGTTGAATGATCTGTTCGTCCACTTCTTCGGGCTTCATCGCGTCCGGCACGCCGTCGCGGACCGTGAAGCTCGGAGCGGCCGCGCCGATCAGCAGCAGCTTCGAGATGCCGTGGCCTTGATGGCGGGCCGCATAACGGACAGCCGTAGCGCCGCCCATCGAGAATCCGACCAGCACGGCGTCTTCGAGCTTCAGGGCGTCGATCACGGCGCGCACGTCGTCGGCGTAACGGTCGTAATCGTAACCTTCCCACGGAGCGTCGGATTTGCCGAAGCCTCGGGCATCGATACCGATGCAGCGGTATCCTCGCGCCGGAAGGCGCATATATTGGTATTCGAACATCCGGGAATCGAGCGGCCAACCGTGCAGGAAGATCACCGGCCGTCCTTGACCGACGTCTTCCACGTACAGATTGACTCCCGATTCGACTTCAACGTATTTTCCCATGCGATCGTCTCCTTAGTCGTGTGTCTCGTGTTGGTTGCGCGTCTCGTGCCGGGCCGTTCAAGGATGCTGCGAACATAAGCAAGAACGGAGCAATCGGTAAAAAGCCGTGCCGCGCCGCCGGGCCGGGGGGAGGGCCCGCGGCGAAGGCGCTCGGCCGAACGTGTAGTTATTACCCGGAAATTCGCTTCGAATCGCCGAAGCGGCGAAAAAAAACGATTTTGCGTTCCGCGCGGCCGCTGCGCGTTTTCGGGCATCCCTTGACCGAAAACGCTTTATCGACAAGATTCGCGGCGCGTGCTTGAAGGGTATTGTTTAACCGGATAGGCGGCCGGCGGATGCCGGACGCCGAGAAGTTCCGATCGGAATTTCTCGACATCAGACTGCGAGGAGGCGCATCACATGGCAAAATGGAGCAGACTGCTGGGAACGGCGTGCCTGCTGGGCGTGCTGCTGATGCTCACCGCCTGCGGCGGCGGGCAGTCGGCGGACGGCAAAGTACATATCGAGTTTTTCCAGAATAAACCGGAAGCCAAAGATTCGTTCGACCGGCTGATCGCCAAGTTCAACGAAGAAAATCCGGATATCGCGGTGACCCAGACCAATCCGCCGGACGCCGAGACGGTGCTCATGACGCGGGTCGTCAAAGAAGACGTGCCGGACGTGATCGGCATGGGCGCGACCGACACGTATTCGGTATTGGGGCAAAGCGGCATCTTCGCCGATCTGACGGGAGAGCCGGCGCTCGACCGTATCAATCCGCGTTACGTGCAGATGCTGACCGACCTGACGGGAAGCAAAGAGATCACCGGCATTCCTTACGCGGCCAATGCCGACGGCATTATGTATAACCGCAAGATTTTCGAACAGCAGAACCTCGAAGTGCCGAAGACGTGGAGCGAGCTGATGGAGACCGCGCAAAAGCTGAAAGACGCCGGCATCACCCCGTTCTATCTGACTTACAAAGACGATTGGACATCCAATCTGCTGTTCAACGCGCTCGCGCCGAATATCGCGGGCATCGACTTCTTCTTGGAACGTCGGGACGACAAAGTCACGTTCGAAGATCCCGTCATGCGCGAGGTCGCCGAGAAAGCGCTGGCCGTGCTGCCGTTCGGTACGAACGACAACTTCGGCCGCACTTACGCCGACGGCAACCGCGCGTTCGCGAACGGCGAAGCCGCCATGTACATTCAAGGCAGTTGGGCGATTCCGGAGATCCGCAAAGCCAACGCGAATATCGACCTCGGCTTTTTCGCTACGCCGACCGTCGACGACGCCGAAGCCAATAAGCTCGTATCGGGCGTCGATACGCTGCTTGCCGTGTCCGAGAGTACCGAGCACCGCGCGGAATCGCTGAGATTCATCGAGTTCCTGCTGCAAGACGAGAATATCGCGCAGTATATCAAAGAACAGACCGCGTTTGCCGCGGTCGAAGGTGTGGACCAGAACGATCCGGCCGTCGCCGAACTTCAGCCGTACTTCGAATCCGGCCGTTTGGTCGACTTCGCCGACCATTACATCCCGGCCGCCGTTCAGCTCAATTCGATGGTGCAAGGGTTCCTGCAGGACGGAGACGTCGACGCCTTCTTGAAGCGTCTCGACAGCGAGTGGACCAAAGTCGCGAACCGGCGTTCTTGAAGCTCGACCCTCTGAATAAAAAAACGTAACTCGGCGCGCGAGCGCCTTGCGCGCCGCTTCTTCCTCCAGCGAGCGCGCCGAGTTAAGAAGGAGCACCCTATGGTAAAAAGAAGAGCGGCCTTTTATTGGATGACCGTGCCCGCCCTGCTGCTGTTTTTCGTTTTCCATACGTTTCCGGCACTTCAGGGCGTATTCTATTCCTTCACCAACTGGAACGGATTCGCCGAAAGCTACGATTTCGTCGGCTTCAAAAACTATTATTATTTGTTCCAAGACGACAACGTCGGCAACGCGTACTGGTTTACGTTCAAGTTCGCCGTGGTGGTCACGATCGTCATCAACGTGCTCAGTCTGTTGATCGCGATGGGATTGAACGCCAACATCAAAGCCCGGAACTTTTTCCGGGGCGTGTATTTCCTGCCGAACATCCTGAGCGTTCTGATTGTCGGTTACATATTCAATTATTTGTTCTCCAACGTATTCACCGTCTGGGGACAGAATCTCGGTCTCGAGGCGCTGTCCACCAATCTGCTCGGCAGTCAAGGGCTCGCTTGGCTCGGCGTCGTGTTCGTCGCGGTCTGGCAGGGCATCGCGCTGAATACGATCTTGTATCTGTCAGGACTTCAGACCATTCCGACGCAGCTCTATGAAGCTTCGGGGCTGGACGGCGCGAACAAATGGCAGGAATTCTGGAAGATCACCTTCCCGCTGATCGCGCCTTTCTTCACCATCAATATGGTGCTGGCGATGAAAAACGCGCTGATGGTCTTCGACTTGATCGTCGCGCTGACCAACGGCGGACCGGGCCGCGCCACGCAGTCGATCTCGCACCTGATCTATACGGGCGGCTTCGAAGGCGGCGAATTCGCGTATCAATCGGCGAACTCGGTCATCTACTTCATCGTCATCGCGGTCATCTCGATCGTGCAGATCCGATACTTGCAGAGAAGGGAGACGGATATGTGATGAACAGCCGCAAACGCACCAACTGGATCGCGATGATCCTGATCGCGCTCGGGACGATCTTCATTTTGTTCCCGCTGTATATGGCCGTCACCATCGCGCTCAAGAACCAAAGCGATATGCTCGATTCGATCTTCGGCCTGCCGACGAATCTCCGGTTCGAGAATTTCGCGCGGGCGATCGAAATGACGAACTTCTTTCAAGCGCTCGGCAACAGCGCGATCGTTACCGTATCGACCGTGGTGCTGACCATCTTGAGCAACTCGCTCGTCGCTTACGCGGTGGCCCGGAACATGGGACGCAGCAGGTTTTTCAAAGGGCTGTACTTCTACTTCATCAGCGCCATGTTCATTCCGTTCCCGATCATCATGCTGCCGATCGTCAAACTGACGGCTTCGCTGCACATGACGAATCTGCTCGGTTTGATCATTCTTCATACGGTCTACGGCCTGGCTTTTAACGTATTCATCTACGTCGGCTATATCCGCTCCATCCCGATCGACCTCGAAGAAGCGGCGACGGTGGACGGCACCGGCACGTTCGGCACGTTCGCCCGGATCATCTTCCCGCTGATGGCTCCGATCAACGCCACCGTGGGCATTCTGATCTGCTTGTCCACGTACAACGATTTCCTGCTTCCGCTGGTCGTCATCAGCAAGCAGACGCAGTATACGCTGCCGCTCGTGCAGTACGTGTTCCAAGGCCAGTTCAACACGGAATTCAACTTGGCGTTCGCGTCGTACCTGTTGGCGATGCTGCCGATGATCGTCATCTATCTGTTCGCGCAGAAATGGATCATCAACGGCGTCACGCAGGGAGCGGTGAAATAAAGAAAAAAGCGAAACGTTCAAAGCCGATTTTCTTCCCGTCCGAACAAAAACGCCCGAACCGCGAAGCCTTTGCGCTGCGCGGTTCGGGCGTTTTCGCGACGCGCGCCTGCGGTTCTGGCGCGCGTTCGAACGTGCGGTATAATAACGGCATGCAGGCCGAGCATCCGAGAGGGCGGTTTGCCGGATCGGTTCTTCGCCTTCTCGGCGAAGATCCGCCCGGCGGGCAGCGGAGGCGGCCGACGAGACGAAAAGACGCGGGAACAACGGAAATCGTCTCCCGCGTCCGGGAAGGAGACCCTCGATGACGAAGATGAAGTTGGACGACGAGCGCCTGACGCTGGAATGCGGCAGCCGTTCCGCCGTGCTGCTCGCCAAAGAATACGCGCTGCTGCGCTATCTGTACGATAACGCGAACCGCGTGTTTAGCCGCGATCAACTGCTCGACCGCGTCTGGGCGGGCGAATATCCGGTAGATCGAACGGTGGACGATCATGTCTACCGGCTGCGACGGAAATTGAAAGAAGTCGGCGGGCCGGCCATCGAGACGGTGAGGGGCGTAGGTTACAGTTTGGCGCTGCCGCCCGAAGCCGAACCGTTCGGCGCTTCGCTGCGCGATCCCGACGTGCAGGCGGCGATGAACGGCGTATTCGAGCGTTACCATCGGTTGGGCGAAGGACGCGCGATGTTCGCGCTCGCCGGGCAGCAGCGCGAACTGGGATTCGAGGTGGATTCGTTCTATCGGTCGTATCTGCGATTCATGCAGAGCGATCTGCGATGGTTCCTCGAAACGGAAGATGTACCGATGCGCGAACGTTTCTATTGGCTGCTGCTGTTCTACATCTTCGCCGATACGCCGGAGCCGAAGGCGGCGATCTGCGAACGCGCCTTGAAGCTGGACGCGATGCGGGAAGAGCAGCAGTTGGAGATGCGCATGCTGAATATCGCCGATCTCTATGCGGCCGAAGGACGGATCGAGGAAGCGAAAGCGACATTGGCATTCGGACGGCGGACGGCGGCCGAGCGGGGGATGGACGGATTCGTGATCGCGCTGGAGACCGCAGGACTGTACGTCAGCTTGCTGGCGGGAGATCGCACGTCGGCCGCGGAACAATCGAAGCGGATCGCGGAGCTTCTGCGGACGGAGCCTTACCTGCGGGAGTTGGCGAGCTATCGTATGCTGGAAGGGACGCGTCTGCTGCTGGAAAGCGGCGGCGCGATCGGCGAAGAAGATCTGCGCGAAGGTCTCGCGATCTTCGAGCGTTCGGGCTTCGCGTCGCATCGTCTGCTGGCGCTGCAGCGAATCTGCTCGGCGCTTCGGAAGCGGCTTCCGGACCATGCCGTGACGCGCCGGTATTCGGCCGAACTGAAAGAAAATGCGGAGAGGTTCGGGCTTTCCGCGCTCCATGCGAAGCTCGCGGCCGTGATCGGCGATCATCTGGACGGATTGGAGAACTCGCGGCGCGACGCTTGACGCGGTCGGCCGGCGGGCGAGCCGGTCTTTGTTCCTCTGATAAACCTCTGACATTTCCCGTTTATGCTGATTCCGTGCAAGACGAAGGATCAAGCGGCGTTCGGCGGACATTCCGTTCGAACGCGGGAGAGGGAGAAGGAACATGAGAGAACAATCCGCAAGTTCGGACATGCGGGCGAAGCCGAGACCGAAGGCGTCTGCCGAAAGAGGGCGAACGTGGCTGCTCCGGCATCCGGTCTTCGGGCGGACTTTCGCCGCTTACAGCATCGCGGTCTTCGGCGATTGGTTCGACGCCATCGCGATTCAAGTGCTGATCGGATACCGCTGGCAGGCGAGCGCGACGGAGATCGCGCTGGTGCCGATCTGCATGGCGGTGCCCGGCATTCTGCTGGGCACCGTGGCAGGGGCGGCCGCCGATCGTTTCGATCGACTGAAGCTGATGAGGATCTGCGATCTGCTGACGGCGCTGGCGACCGTCTTGATCCTGTTCGCGCCTTCGATCGGCTGGCTGCTGCCGATTCTGGCGCTGCGCGCCGCGCTGGGCACGTTCAACGTGCCGGCCCAGCAGGCGCTCACGCGCCGGGTCGTGCGCGAGGAGAGGCTGCTCGACGCTTCCTCGCTGAACGGGTTGGTCGGCCAGCTGTCGCGCGTGGCCGGCCCGCTTCTGGGCGCGGCGCTGCTCGCGCTGGTGTCGCCGCAGGCGTGCCTTGCGGTCAATGCGGCCGCAAGACTGGTATCGTTCGGCATCCTGCGGACGATGCCGAAGCAGGCCGCTGCCGCTGCCGAAGCCGATGCGGTTGCGGCGGGCAAGGCGGACCGGGCCGGTGCGCCCGGTCCTGCGCCGGCGGCTCCGGCGGCTTGCGCGGACGGCGAAGCTTCGTCCGCGAAGAGCGGGGCCGCCCGTCGGCTACGGGCGGCCGACGACGCGCCGCGAAGCGGCGGCAGACCGCGCGCGTCCGCCGCGCTGCGCGAAGGCTGGGCCTTCGTCCGGGGCACGCCGACGCTGCGCGCCCTGATGCTGTTCGCTTTCTTCGGCATCCTGATCATCCAGATGATCGACTTCCAATTCGTCAGCTTGATGCGCGTTCTGGCGCCGAGCGACGAAGGCGCGCTCGGCTGGCTGCTCGCTTCGTCGGGCGCGGCGGCCGCAGGCACGGCCGCGGCCAATATGCGCTTTGCGCGGCTGCGCGGCGCAAAGCTGTCCGTCAAGCTCGGCGCAAGCTACGCGCTGCTCGGCTTGTCGATCGCGCTTCTCGGGCTGCTGCCGCCCGAGACGCCGAAAGTCGCGCTGCTCGCCGCCGGCCTGCTGCTCGGCGCGGGGAACGGCTTGTTCATGGTCACGTTCAATTACGCGCTCCAGTCGGAGACGCCGGCCGACATGACCGGCCGCGTCTTCGGCATCCAGACCACGCTGCACAGCGCCGTGATGATCGCCGCGCCTCCTCTGGGCGGGCTGTTGGTGCAGAACTACGGACCGAGTCCGATCTTCGCGTCGGTCGGTTCGCTCGTCTTGGCGTTGGGACTGCTCGCTCCGCTTCTTCTGCGGCGTTCGCGATCTTCGCGAACGTTGTGACATCAAGAAGGAAGATTGGGCCGACAAGCGAACGTACGTGCTTTTTCGGTACGGTTTTTGCCCCTTTTCGGGAGAAAAGGGGTTTTTGTCATTAAACTGTAAGGATGGTTACAACTTTTTTTCTGGAAAATTTGCCGTTATGGCTTAAGGTAATAGACGTAGGGTTTTTAGTAGTTATAAACTATAAGCAAGGTTCAAGGTTGTCGGGACCCTACCCTCGATTCTCGTGACGGATCGATCATGAAATTTACGAAACTCTGACTGTCGCTTCGAACTTAACGGCGCTTCGCGACAAGCGCCTTCAACTCCATATATCCTTCGGGAACGAAATGAGGACATTGCTATTATGAAAAAAACACGCCGCCTTGCCGCCTCCGTTCTGGTCTGTCTGTCCCTTGCCGCTGCCGCGCTCACGGCTTCCGCCGCCGCTCCGATCAAAGTCTATCGCGACGGAACCGAAGTGGTCACCGAAGCTTCTCCCCATTTCGTCGAAGGTCAAGTCATGGTTCCTTTGAGCCTTGCCGGCGAACTGTTCGGGCAGAAATTCGGTTACGACGAGAAGAACCGGGTTCTGACCGTGGATCGTCGGACCGCGAAGCTGGCCGAATCCCCCGACGGCTCCCTTGCCGTGACCGGAACCGAAGGCCGGAACGGAATGTGGGAAGACCTGCGCCTGCGCGCGGGAGAGAAAGAGGTCGATCTGCCGGGCAAGACGATGGGACCGACAGGCGAATACGCGCCCGAATTCGCGTCGGCGAATCTCACGGGAGGCGCGAAACCCGATACCGTGATCCTGCTGACGCAGGGCAGCGGAACCGGCGTCTACGTCAATGAAGCCGTGGTTTATACGGCCGATCTGGAACGGATTCCGCTGGAAGAAGCCGAAGTGGCGATGTTGAAGCAGTTCAACGCTTCGTTCGCCGCCGACGGCTCGGCCGCAATCGAAGCGGACGGCATCCGTACGGTTATCCCGGCGCAGCGCCTGCTGACGCGGCAGGCGGATCGCGGCCGAGCGCCGAGCATCGGCAGCGTGCTGCGTTATCAAGTGGAAGACGGCCGATTGACCGCCACGGCCGGCGTTCAGGTCGGCATGTCCGAATTTATCGGAGACCTCAAGATCGTTTATACGTATGCAAATGGTGTACTACAGGCCGGAGCAGCCGCCTTTACCCCTTACGACGAATATCGCTGACGAACGCTGTTCCTCCCTGACGAAGACGAAGGCAGGGGCCGCCGTTACTCCGGCGCGTCGCCTCGCCTCGTCCAAACAAGGAGACGAGAAGCCATGGAAATCGCAAACGTCGGACAAACCGATCATGCGCGGCAGGACGCGGTACTGGATATCCGCGATCTTCGCATGAAATACGACGACCGTTACGTGTTGAACGGGATCGATCTGGAGGCGCGGCCGGGCCAGATCATCGGGTACATAGGCCCCAACGGCGCGGGCAAAAGCACGACCATCAAGATCATGCTGGGATTGGTGCAAGGCTATACGGGCGAAGTCCGCCTGTTCGGCGAAGACATCGCGCGGTCCGGGCACGAATACAAGCGCCGGATCGGCTACGTGCCGGAAACGGCGGAGATGTACGACAGTTTGACGGCGCGGGAATATCTGACTTTCGCGGGCGAGCTGTACGGCTTGGCGCCGGACTCGGCCGAACGCAAAGCGCAGGTCCTCATGGACGGCTTCGGTCTGAGCCATGCGATCGATTCGCGCATCGCTTCTTATTCCAAAGGAATGAAGCAGAAGGTGCTGCTTTCTTCGAGCTTGCTGCATGATCCCGATCTGATTTTCCTCGACGAGCCGCTCAGCGGACTGGACGCCAACAGCGTCATGATCGTCAAAGAACTGCTCGAACTGTTGGCGGCAAAGGGCAAGACGATCTTCTATTCTTCGCATATCATGGACGTCGTCGAGAAGATCAGCAGCCGGATCGTGCTGCTCAGCGGCGGACGCGTGGCCGCCGACGGCAGCTTCGAGGAACTGCGGGCCGGAAGCGGAGAGAAGTCGCTGGAAGAATTGTTCAACCAACTGACCGATTTCCACGAGCATCGCAAGATCGCCGAACGTCTGGCCGAAGCCGTAGGGGAGCGATAATCATGAACGACTATCGCACGCTTCGCGCGCTTGACCGCATACGCCCTCTGTTTACGAGAATGGGCGTGGATTATCCCGTCATGCGACGGATTCTGTCCCTCAAGCTGACGCTGGATCAGCGCCGGACGACCGGAGCTGCCGCTCTGTTTCCGTCGAAAGGGTCTTCCCGCGCTTGGGGCTTCGGCACCCGGAGCGACGCGGCTTTGAAACCCAAAGACCTGCCGGAAGAAGGCGGCGGGCTGCGGCGCACGCTGTTTTTCTACGGTTTGTACGGCGCGATCTCTTCCCTGTTCTTATTGATGAACGGCTCGTATCTGATCCAAGCGGGCGTCATGCTGTCCATTCTGCTGTTCATCATGATGACCGCCATGCTGTCGGATTTCTCTTCCGTGCTGCTGGACGTGCGCGATAAGCCGATCCTGCATACGAAGCCTGTCGACGCGCGAACGCTCGGCATGGCCAAAACGCTGCATGTGCTGATCTATTTCGCCCAGTTCGCGTTGGTGCTCGGCGCGGTTCCCGTCGTCGTCGGCATGGTCCGGTACGGATTCGGATTCGGCCTGCTGCTTCTGCTGTCGCTGCTGCTCGGCGGGCTGCTGGTCGCGTTGTTCACGGTGTTCGTTTATCTGCTGATTCTTCGTTTGTTCGACGGAGAGACGCTCAAAGACATGATCAACTACGTGCAGATCGCGATGACGGTCTTCATGCTGGTCGGCTATCAATTGGCTGTCCGGGCGATGGATCTGGCGCGGTTCGCGGTCGATTTCCGTCCCGGCTGGTGGGAGCTCGCGCTGCCGCCTCTCTGGTATGCCGCCGGCTTCGAATGGCTGCTGAACGGACGGGCGGAGCCGCTGTACGTCGTGCCGGCTCTGCTCGGGGTCGTCGTTCCGCTCGCCGGCGTCGCGGTCGGGTATCTGTTAATGCCCGCTTTCGAGCGCAGCCTGGAGAAACTGGGCGGAGCCGATCCGCGCGGCCGCAGCAAACCGGCCCGCCGTTTGAACCGGACGCTCGCGAATCTGGTCTGCCGCGAACCGGAAGAAAGGGCCTTCTACGTGTTCGCGTCGTCGATGCTCGCCGGAGAACGGGAGTTCAAGCTCAAAGTCTATCCGTCGCTCGGTTTCTCGCTGGTGATTCCGTTCTTGTTCCTGTTCAGTCTCGCGGCGAGCGGAGAAGGCGGATTGGCGGGCATCGATTACCGGCACGGGATCGGTTACCTGAATCTGTACGCCTGCGCGATCATGATTCCCACTCTGGTGCTCATGATCAAATATTCGGGCAGCTTCAAAGGATCTTGGATCTACGGCAGCGCTCCGATCCGCCGTATCGAAGCGGCGTTCCGCGGAACGCTCAAAGCCTTGTATATCCGACTGTTCCTGCCGCTGTTCGTGCTCGAGTCGGCGGTCTTCGTCCGGCTGTTCGGCTTCCGAATCCTTCCGGATCTGCTGGTGATCGCGGCGGTCGCCGCTCTTCTGCTTCCGCTCATGCTCCGGTTCGTCGATCGGGATCTGCCGTTCTCGCTTCCTTTTCCTACGAGCGATCAGAGCGGCGGAATGCGAACGCTGGGCGCGATGCTGCTGCTCGGCTTGATCGCCGGCGCCCATATCGCGGTCAAAACGGTGTTTCCGGGGTACGCCGTCTGGATCCTGCTTGTTCTCGTATTGGGGATAAATGGTTGGATCTGGCGATCTACCCTTTTGCCGAACAAATGAATCATCTTTGACATACCTATGGAAAAAATGGAAAACCTATTTCAAACGCATATATTATCGGGTAGAATCAGAATAAGAGAAATTTCCTATTCTCAAGACAGCGAATCATCGGCTTCAATCATTTCGGTTCAAGGGGGTCGGCGGAACTTATGCAAGAGACGGGGCTTAGCCAAGATATCGTATATACGGGGGTTCCGGGACTGGACGAACTGCTTGGCGGAGGCGTGCCTCGCGGAACGACGATCATCCTGGAAGGGAATCCGGGCACGGGCAAGACGACGCTGGGCATTCAGTTCTTGCTCGAAGGCGCCAGGCAGTACGGCGAGTCCGGCATCTACATCACGTTCGAAGAACTGCCGGAGCAAATTTATCGGGACATGTCGGGGTTCGGCTGGGACCTGCGCGAATTGGAGCGTCAGAACAAGCTGCGGATCATCTGTCTGGAACCCGACGTGCTGCTCGATCAGATGATGAGAACGGACGGTCTGTTCGAACAGTTGATCCGCGAGATCGATTGCAAACGCGTCGTCATCGACAGCATCAGCTTGTTCCGGACGCTCGGCGGCATTCAGACCGACGGACGCGAACAGATCTATTCCATCCGCAACATTATGCGCAAATTCAACCTCACCGCCTTTTTCCTGAGAGAATACGGAGAATGGGAAGGCCGCTCCACGCCGTTCGAGAATTATGTCTGCGACGGCATCATTCGCTTGTCGCTGCGCGAACATCTGGAGAAATACCGCAAACGCACGATCGAAATCCTGAAGATGCGGGGAACCTGCATCGTCGAAGGCGAACATCATTATCGCTTCATGAAAGACGGGATCTGCATCCTGCCCGCGCTGTCGATGGTCGAAGACAAGATCTTGAGCGACGGCGTGGATCGCCTCAGTACGGGCATCGAATCGCTCGACGAGCTGCTGCTCGGCGGCCTGCCGCAGGGAAGCGCATTCATGTTGGACAGCAACAGCAAAGCGAATTACAAATATCTGATGACTTCGATCTACGCCGAACGCATCAAGCAGGGCGACTGCGTGCTGTTCATGCTGTCGGGACTCAGTTCGGTCGAAACCCTCGAACAGTCGCTCCAGCTCTTCGGCGCGTCGCTCCGGGAAGCCGCGCTCGAAGAAAGAGTCTTCTTTATCGATCACTACCATCGCAAAGTCGCGCCCGAGTACGAGAATCTGATCGTGTACGTGGATCGGCTCTCGAACGAGGAATACCAGAAGAAAGTGTACGAAGCGATCAACCCGCATTTTCGCGAAACGATCGTTCAAGGCAAACGCTGGTTCATTCACTATGACCTCAATACGATCATTTCCGAGCGCGGGCGCGAGTTCGTCAAACGCCATTTTGCCGACGAGATGGCCCGGTGCAGGGCAGCCGGCATTACCGTGCTCTGCCAGAGCAATTTCACGGAAATCGGGCTGGAGACGGCATCCTTCCTCGAGCGGGCCTCCAACGGGGTTATCCGCACGTGGGTGGACGGAAGCTATCAGTATCTCCAGATCACGAAATCCCCGGGCGGCCGCATGTCGGCTCCCCATATCGTCGACAATATCAGGGACAGACCGTATGTTAGGCTGATATAGGGGGCACACGAGAAAGATGACGATTTCGGACCAGGAGTTGTTGAAGCTACAGATGGAGTGCACGGTGTTTTTCGAGAACAACCCTTACGCCTACGAGACCGCGAAAGGCCTTGCCAAGAAACTCGGTCGCGGCGTGGAACCGCTGCAAATCGTATTGAATCGCTTGGCCGCAATCTCCATCCTGGATAAAAGAGGTGAAGGGAATATGGCAATCTATTCGTACAAAACCCCTTATACTCAAAGCGAAGTGGAGATCCATTAATATGATCGAAAAAAGCTGGACAATGGACATAAAGAAAACCGTCGAAGAAGTTCAACAGACCTATGCGGAATTTACGCGTTTATCGATTCTGATCGTGGACGGGCAAGGCCGTCCGCTGGTTCGGCCTTCCTCGTACCATCCGTTTTTCCGCAAACTGGAGGAGTCGGAAGGCGAGACGAGGGAACGTTTCTGGCAGGAAGTGAGCCTGTATGCCGGGTTGACCCGCCCCGCTCTCTGCGATCTCTGGCTCCCCGGAGTCAAATTCATCATCGCTCCGTTCAAATCTCCGGCGAACGACGCCGTCTACTACGTGGTCGCCGGCGTACTCATCCAGTCGGGCACCAAAGCCATGTTGGAAGAAGAAGCGGCCAGAGCCGGATTGTACGACGAAAGCCGTAAGCTGCTGCTCGATCTGGTACTCGAGGCCGAAGAGCTGTCCGCCGAAGAAGCGGAAGTCTGGCGAGAGAAGATCGGCAAGCTGGCGGAGACCGCTGAACGTCTTCTGCGCTCGGCTTATCGAGAGGGTTACGTGCGCGAACGTCTCGCGGATCTGCGCTCGGTTCTGTCTACGGCGCGCCGGGAACGCGCTTCGGTCGACGAAGCGTTCGAACAATTCATGGATATCAGCGCCGGAGCGGACGTCATGGGATATGCCGAGAAGGTAGGGACGGGCGAATACCGGATCGTGCGAGCGGTCGGAGAAGGCGCTTCGAGCTTGCAGAATACGGAATTCCGCGAAGGCGAAGGATTTCTCGGACAGGCCGCGTTAAGCGACAGTCCGATGCAGTGGACGGACGTTCAGCGCGATCCGAGATCTTTTTTCCTCAAGCAAAAAGGGATCGGAGACTTCTACGGGCTGCGCTGCTTCCCGATTCGGGTAGGCAGCGAACAGATGGGGATTCTGTTCCTCATTGCCAAGCAAAAGTCCCAGAACGATCCGCTGCTGCGGGAATTCGAAGATATGCTGATCGCGTTGATCAGCGAATATATCGCCAGCGGAACGATCGAGGCTCGCATGGAACGCCAGATCCAGCGGCTGCGTCCGCTGATGGAGGTCACGCGCTTCATGATCTCCGCCCAGAACACGCAGCGGATCATGTTCATGCTGGTCGATATGAGTCTCAGTCTGATCTGGAACCCGTCTTCCGCCATTATCGTGCATGAAAGTTCGAGCGGGGACAAAGTGCAGATCGTGTCGCGCGGAATCGCCAACGACTTCGCCGAACAGTATGCGCGCGACGTCGCCAAACGGTTCTTGCGGGAAAGCCCTTCGCAGCTGCAAGGATTCGAGCTGTCGCAGACGGAAGAAGGCCAACTGATGATCGAATATCCGATCGTCTATGCGGGCAAAGCCAGAGGCGTGCTGGCCGTTTCTTTGAGCAGCGAGCAAGAAGCGGAAGAATGCCGCGAAGTGCTGCTGGCGCTCGCCACGATGGGCAGCATCATCTTGCAATCCGTGCACGATCAGCGAGAGCTCGGCTTGCAGAACGAACGTTTTCTGCGCTTGATGTACGCCTCGGCGAAACGGAGCGAAGACGATCAAGGCAAGCAGACGGATCTGGTTCTGCGGCTGCTGGACGAATACGCGCGTTACGGAGGCATTCCGGCGGAAGAAGCCGTCTCGCTTCAACGGACGGCCATGCTGTCGGTGCTGGACGATGCGGCTCGGCGCGAATTGGGCGAGGCGTTTGCCGAGGAATTGGCCGTGCTGAAGGAATATCGGGCACTGGCGGATTCGGAAGGCCAGAACGGGTCCTTCTCGTATGCGAGACCGGCTCAGGTATTGAGGACCGTGACGTATTTTGCGAGTCTGGACGAAGAAACGGCTGCCCGTCTGCATCTGACCGGCGTCTCGCCGGAACTGTTCAACCATTTTCGCAAGTTTATGGCGGTGCGGCATACCGTGCAGAGCGAAGTGGCGCTGTCCGAAGGTTCGGGCGCCTCGTTCAACCCTGCGGAAGCGGAAGAACGCGGGATCGACGCGATCGTCAAAGAGTTCGGACTCTCCAAGCGGGAGAAAGAAGTTCTCGAGTTGGTCGTGCGCGCGTCGAGCAATAAAGATATCGCCGCCAAGCTGTTTATCAGCGAACATACGGTCAAGAACCATCTGACCAACATCTTCAACAAGATGAGCGTAAGCGACCGGGCGCAGGCGATCGCAAGAGTGTTCAATCGGGGAATCGGCTGATTTACGGCATCGGAAACCTTAACAACGACGAGTCACCGCGAAACGAATGCGATCGTTTCGCGGGAAGCTCGTCGTTTTTTTTTTTTTGATCATTCGCTTGCTACCCAGCAGTTCTAATAATGAAACAAGTGGATCTTCCTAATTTGGAAGATCTTTTTTTGTGAGTAAATAGTAATATATTCCCTATTTTTTGGAGTCTACTGGAAAAATTGCTCCTCATGTTGTATAAAAATTCCAAAGGCACTTTTTTGTAAGAAAAAGGGAAGTTTTTTGCGAATGAAGAGCCTGAATCAGATCCAGCAGCAAATGTCGTCGAGCCGCAGAAACACACAGAAAAAGAGAGGGTGCTGATGCAGGATGGAAAAAAGGAAGAAAAGACGGACGATGAAATCATGGTTGAGCGGATGGATGGCGATCGTCTTATTGATCGCCATGTTTCCTTTGAGCCCGGCACGCGTGCTCGCGGCAAGCGCTTTGACCGTGACGATGTCCAATCCGTCCGCGGTGGCAGGCGATAAAACGGACATCAACGTGGCTTACACCAATAGTGCCGTTTTAAGTTTGAACTTGGGGGCCTTGGATTTCATTTTGCCGTCAGGAATCACGGCCACGACCTCGGACCAAATCAACGGCGTCAATCTGACGCCTTCGCAGATTCTGGACGGCGGGCAGCGGGTCCGATTGAGCGGCCTCGGCTTGGCTCTCCTATCCACGACCACCACCCTCTCGCTGAAGCAGAAGACGCTTCCGGCTTCGGGCAATTATGATTTTCAAGCCAAAGCTTACGGACTGAATTTGACCGTCATCAGCACGACCCCTCTCGATACGCAGGCCGCCACGCTCAACGTCGGCGCTCTGACGCTCGCTCTAGCTTCCGTTAACGTCACCAACAATCCGGGCAGTTCGGATACCGTCGCGGTAGGCGGCGTCAAAACCGGAGACATCATCAAAATATATAATCCGGACAATTCGCTTAAGACTCAGTTGACCGCGCAGTCAGACGGGACGCTTACGGTTCCGTTGGCCCTGACGCCGGCGGGCGGCACGATCTACGTCAGCCAGACGCGCGGAGGCATCGAAAGCGCCAAATTGTCGGTCGTTTATCTGGCCGAGATCGTTCCTCCGATTCTTCTGACTTCGGTCTACGTCAATAATGCTTCGGGCAATTCGGATACGGTAACGGTGAGCAATCTGTCGCCCGGCGACAGTTTCCGCATCTACGAAACACTGACCGCTACGGTACCGGAAAAGACTTCGAATCCCGTCGCTTCCGGCCAGACGTCCGTCAGCGCGTCCGCGACGCTCGCGCCTCTGGGCGGTAACTTGTACGTCGCGCGCGTTCGCAACGGCTTGGAGAGCACGCGTACGGTCGTGCCTTACGCGGCGGAAGTCGTCGCTGCGCTGACGAACGATCTGGTCGCGATCAACAATCTCACCGGCAATTCGGATCAGGTAACGGTGACCGGCTTGACGCAGAACGATATCGTCCGGGTCTACGCGACCGACGGCACGCTGCTGCAATCGCTGACCGCAAACTCGGCCGGTACGGCTCAGGGGACGGTCGCGCTCACGCCGGGCGGCGGAACGGTCAATCTGACCCTCGTCCGCAACGGCGTCGAGAGTCTGGCTCTGCCTGTCGTCTATCTGGCGGAGACCGTCGAATCGCTGCTGTCTTCGGACATCACGATTACCAACAGTTCGAACGATACCGATAAGGTGTCGGTCAAAGGTCTGCAAGACGGAGACCGGATCCGTCTTCAGGTCGGCACGGCGACTCCGATCACTTCTTCGCCGGCCAGCGGCGGAATCGTGGATATTCCCGCGACGCTGCTGCCGAACGGCGGAAGCGTGACGCTGAGCATTCTGCGGAACACGATCGAAGGACCGCGCCTGACGCTGGTCTACAACCCGGAACAAGTAGACGCGCCGTCCGCATCGCAGCTTACGGCGACCAACAATTCCGGCGACTCGGATACGGTTGCCGTTACCGGCCTGCAAGCGGGCGACGTGGCGATCGTATACGACGCGCCGAGCGGCGGCACCGAATTGGGCCGCGCAACCGTAGGCAGTTCCGCTACGAGCGTGACCGTTCCGGTCAAATTGACGGCGAAAGGCGGCACGGCCTACGTGGCGATTCTGCGCCATACGATCACGAGCGACCGTACGGCCGTCGTCTACAATTCGGAGACCGTCGCGGCGCCGCCGGTCAATACGATCACGGTCGCGAACAACCCGTTCGCAACGGATACGGTGACCGTGAGCGGCCTGCAAGCCGGAGATGCGATCCATGTCTATTCGGCCGACGGCTCGACGCAGCTCGGTTCGGCTCTGGCAACCGGTTCCGGCAGTACGTATTCGGCTTCTCTCGGCAGCCTTAGTCTGACGCCGGGCGGAGGAAGCGTTCAGGTCAGCATTATCCGCAATACGATCGAGAGCATGAAGACGAACGTCTCTTACAATGCGGAGTTCGTTCCTGCTCCGGCATCGACGAGCATTGCCGTAACCAACAATACGGGTTCGTCCGATCAGATCGCGGTGGCCGGCCTGCAAGCCGGCGACAAAGTCCGCATCTATCGCAGCGGCCAGGCCGTCGTCGAGGCCGACGCGACGGCCGGAGCGGGCGGAACCTATAGCGCGTCTTCCCCGATCGCCCTCACGGCGACGGGAGGAACGCTCGGGGTCAGCATCGTTCGCAACACGATCGAAAGCGCCGCGACATCGGTCTCTTATTCGGCCGAAATCGCGAACTTCACCGGTTCGGTATCCGTCGTGAACGCCGAAGGCGGGCTGGACGAATTCGTTCTGACGAACATGACGCCGAATACGACGGTGACCGTGTATCCGCAAGCGAACGGCGCGGGTACGCCGCTGGCGACCAACGGCGTCGTAGGAGCCGACGGACGCTACCAATTGCAGACGACGCTCCTGTCGGAAGGAGGTACGCTCAGTTTTTCCTTTACCGCTCCGGGCTTCGGCTTGAACGGACCGAACAACGTGACTTACGGTCCCGAGCCGGTCAGCCCGCCGGCCGCCGGTAATATTACGCCGGTCAACAATACCGGCAGCGGCGATACGGTAACCGTGACGGGACTGACGTCCGGCGACGCCGTGACGATCTACGCGGTCGACACGGACGGAACACGCGGCGCTCAATTGGGCAGCGGAACGGCCGGCGCGTCGGGCAGCACGGGGGCGATCGCGTTGACCTCGCCGCTCGTTCCGGGAGGCGGCACGATCGCCGCAACCGTGACCCGCAACGGACGCACCAGCGCGGAGACGCGCGTCACGTATCCGTCGGAAGTGGTCAATCCGCCGGCGCTTGCCGATATTAGCGTGACGAACGGCGCAGCAACGGCCAACGATTCGGTAACCGTGAACGGCTTGACCGTCGGCGACACGATCAAAGTGAACAGCTACGCTGCCGGCAGCACGACGCCGATCGCTACCGTCACGACTCCGGCGGCGACGGGAACGTCGTTGACCGCGAATTTGGCTTTGGCTCCGGCAGGCGGGTATGTGACGGTCGCGATTACGCGCAATACCGTAACCAGCCAGGCGACGACGGCGAACTACGGCGCGGAGACCGTACCGCCGCCCGCAGCCGAAAACATTGTGGTCGATAACGGCACCGGAACGGCTCAAGATACGGTGACCGTCAACAATCTGCAAAACGGCGACTACGTGACGGTCGTCAGCTACAACACGGCGAATACGCAGATCGATCAGCAGCAGTTCCAAGCAAGCGGAGGCTCGGCCGGCGGCAGCGTGATCCTGACGGCGAACGGCGGTTTTGTCGCGGTCTCGATCCAACGTTACAGCACGAACGGTACGGACGGCGTATCCAGTTCGGCGACCCGCGTTCCTTACAATGCCGAGACCGTAGCCGCGCCGGACCCGAACGATATCGCGGTCACCAACAATACCGGCAGCGGCGATACGGTGGTCGTGAACGGCCTGCAAAGCGGCGATACGGTGCGCGTATACAACGCGAACGGATCGCAGCAGTTGGGAACGGCATCCGCGAACGGCAGCGGAACGGCGACGGTCGACGTAACGCTCGTGCCCGCAGGCGGCAGCGTGCGCGTGACCGTTATCCGCAACACGATCGAAAGTCCGGCCGTTCAAGTCTCGTACATGAGCGAGACGGTTCCGGCGCCTGCCGTCAACGACGTCGCCGTCGTTAACGCGAGCGGCACGTCCTCCGATACGGTGACCGTCGTCGGCTTGCAGTCCGGCGACATCGTAACCGTGACCGAAGACGGGACAACGCGTACGGGCACCGTAACCGGCGGGACTTCCGTTCAGGTCGCGTTCCCGCTGATCCCGACCGGCGGGATCGTGCAGGTGTCGATTACTCGAGCGGGCGTCAGCAGCCAGCCGACGAACGTTCCTTACGGAGCGGAAGTGATTCCGGCCCTTTCGGCGGCCGACATTACGGTATCCAATGTATCCAATACGGGCGGCGCGGTCGATACGGTCACCGTAGGCGGAGTGACGGCGGGCGACATTATCCACGTTTACGACTCGTCCAATGCGCAGATCGGAGTTCAGACGTCCACGGGCGGGACCGTGGTCGTGATCATCCCGTCCAACTTGAACGCGGCGGGAGGCAGCTTGTACGTGGCGCGCGAACGGAGCGGTCTGCTCAGCTCTTCCGTGGCCGTCACCTACGGCGCGGAGACGGTCGAACCGATCGACGCTTCGCAAGTCAGCGCGGTTAACGCGGTAGGCGACGGGGACTCGTTGAACGTTCGAGGCCTGAATGCCGGCGAATCGGTCCGCGTCTACCGGGCGAACGGCGAATTGGCGGGTGCCGCCGATTATGCATCGGGTACGACGACGGTCAGTCTGGTCATCGCTCCGGCCGGCGAGACGTTCTCGCTCGTGCGGGTAAGAGGCGGCGTAGAGAGCAGCCGCGTCGCGTTTGCCGCCGGCGCCGAGACGGTACCGATGGTGGCGGCCGGCAATGTCGTTGTAGTCAATAATACGGGGAATCAGGATACGGTAACCGTTACGGTGGACGCGTCCGGCGTGCAATCCGGCGACGTCTACGTCGTGTACGATGCCAATCTGACGGTGCTGGGGCGTTCCGACGTCGGCAACGACGGCGCATTTACCATCCCGGTCACTTTGCAGCCGGAAGGCGGAACCGTCCGCGTGGCTCTGGAACGACGGGGCGTGGCCGGACTGACCACGAGCATCAATTACGATGCGGAAGCGGCGGCTCCGGGCTCCGGTCCTGCCGTGGGCGACATCTCGGTAACGAACGATGAAGGCGCGCAAGATCCGGTCGTCGTCGATAACGTGACGGCGGGCGACATCGTGGTCGTCCGAGGCGCGAACGGCGTGGAACTGAACCGTGCGACCGCTTCGGCGGACGGCAGCGTCACGGTACTGGTCGATCTGGACGACAACGGCGGCGGTACGGTCCTCGTCTCGATTATCCGCGACGGCAGCGAAAGCGCGCGGACGAGCGCGGCGTACGACGCGTACGATCCGGCTCAGCCTGCTGCTCCGAGAGCGGCTCAAGTCAGCGTCGTACGTTCGCCGGACCCGAATGAAGAAGACGTGGTCACGGTAACCGGCCTTGAAGAAGCCGACATCGTCGAGTTCTTCGACGACGAGAACGCGAGTCTCGGCACCGAGGTCGCGAACGATACGGGAACCGCGGTGCTGCGGACGCTGCGTCTGAAATCGTATGCCAGCACGCTCAAACTGACGGTACAGCGCAATTCGGTAACCAGCGGTCCGGTGTCCGTCTCGTATCCGGCCGAAAATTCGGGCGTGACGGCGCCGCCGTCGGCCAATATCACGGTCAATAACGCGGCGGGAACGGCGAACGATACGGTCACCGTTGCCGGCGTTCAAAGCGGCGATCAGATCCGAGTCTATAATGCCAACGGCACGACGCTCCTCGGCGAAGTGACGGCAGCCGGCACCAGCGCCGTCGTGCCGGTGCAGTTGGGAGCTTCGGCCGGCAGCGTACGGGTGAGCATCGTGCGCGGCGGCGTTCAGAGCACGAGCACGCAGAAACCTTACGCGGCGGAACCGGTCGTGACGCCGTCGCCGGCAGCGGCGGACATTACCGTCACGAATGCCGCAGGCACCGCTTCGGACAGCGTAACGCTGCTGGGGGTTCAATCGGGAGACATCGTCAAAGTGTATGCGGCGGGCGGAACTTCCGAGCTCGGCGAACGCACGGCGACCGGAACGAGCGTGACGGTTCCGGTGGCGCTGTCGGCCGGCGGAGGCACGGTGGAAGTCAGCGTCGTGCGCGGCGGTTACGAGAGCGCGCGCACGCCGAAGACGTACGGCGCGGAACAAACGCCGACGTCCGAAGCTCCGACCGCGGCCAGCATTACGGTCAACAATGAAGCCGGAACGACTTCGGATACGGTCGCGGTGACGAACGTGCAGTCGGGCGATATCGTTCGCGTCTATGACGGAAACGGTTCGACTCTGCTCGGCCAAGTCACTTCGACGGGAACAAGCGCGACCGTTCCGGTCTCTCTCGACCCGGAAGGAGGCAGCGTCACGGTAACGGTCCAACGCGCCGGAACGCTCGAAAGCGCGCGTTCCGCCGTCAAGACGTATGCGGCGGAACCGTCTCCGGAGCCGCCGGCTCCGGGCAACATCACGGTCACGAACGGCACGGGCACGACGTCGGATAAGATCGTCGTCGTCGAAGACGTCCAAGCCGGCGATCTGGTCCGCGTTTACGACGGCGCGACGAACGCACTGCTCGGCCAACAATCGGCTGCGGGAACGAGCGTCACGATTCCGGTCGAGTTGAACGCGGACGGAGGCAGCGTAATAGTCACGATCGTGCGCGGAGGCGTCGAAAGCGATCCGACTCCGAAGACTTATCCGGCCGAACCGGCACCGCAGGCGCCGAACGCGCCGACGTCTACCAACGTCACGGTGGTCAACAACGCCGGACCGGCGGATACGGTCGAAGTGCGGGCCGTCCAGTCGGGCGACATCGTCCGCGTCTACGCGGCGGACGGCACGACGCTGCTCGGTCAGCATACGTCGACGGGTACGAGCACCGTGGTGTCGGTCACGCTGGACAATACGGACCGCAGCGTGATCATCCGGATCGAGCGCGCCGGCCAAGTCGGCGCTCCGTCGGCTCCGATCTCTTACGCGGCCGAACCGGCGCCGCAAGGACCGACGCCTCCGACCGATACGAACGTGACGGTCACGAACAACTACGGACCGGCGGATACGGTCGAAGTGCGGGGGATTCAGTCGGGCGATATCGTCCGCGTCTATGCGGCGGACGGCACGACGCTGCTCGGTCGGCATACGTCGACAGGCACGAGCGCAACCGTGTCGGTTACCTTGAGCGCGGCTGCGGGCGATGTTCGTATCAGCATCGAACGAAACGGAACGGAAGGCGATCTGTCGGCTTTGATCGACTATTTGGCGGAACAAGCGCCGCAGCCGGCCGCTCCGCCTTCGACAGACGACGTGACGATCGTCAATAACGTCGGAACGACGTCGGATACCGTCGAAGTTCGCGGCATTCAAGCCGGCGATATCGTCCGCGTCTATGCGGCGGACGGCACGACGCTGCTCGGTCAGCGCACGTCGGCCGGAACCGACGCGACCGTTCCGGTCGCGCTCGGAGCGTCGGCCGGAAACGTGAGAATCTCGATCGAGCGAAGCGGCGCTGCGGAAGGCAACCTGTCCGCGCTCCTTCCTTACGATGCGGAAACGGCGCCGCAAGCGCCGGCCGCTCCGGCATCCGGAACGGTGACCGCGACGAATAACGAAGGCGCGGGCGATACGGTTCAATTCGTCGATACGAGCGCGCTGCAAACGAACGATATCGTGCGCGTCTACGAGGCGGGCAGCACGACGCTGCTCGGCCAAGCGACCTATACGGGCGGCGCAAGCTTGCAGATTCCGGTCACCTTGACGGTAGCCCAAGGCACGGTCGACGTGACGATCTCCCGCGGCGGATTGGAAAGTTCGCCTCTGGCGGTGTCGTACGATGCCGAAACGGTACCGCCTCTGGATACCGCGAACATCTCGGTCGTCAATAATGCCGACGGCAGCGGGGTCGTGACGATCGGCGGGCTGCTGGCCGGCGATACCGTGACATTAACGAACGCGGGAGCGCCGCTCGGCAGCGCGACCGCGACGGCCGACGGCAGTATTACGGTCGACGTGTCCAGCGGATTGGCAGCGGGAGGAGGCGCGTTCGACGCGGTGCGTTCGCGCGGCGGCGTCGACAGTACTTCCGTCTCCGTAACGTACGACCCGGCTCCGACCGCTACGGATGTTTCTCTGACACGATCGCAAATTACGTTTAACGCGACGGATGCCACAAGCGGCGTAGTCACGGTTTCGGGCCTTACGTCGGGCGATACCGTAACCGTGACCGACGCGACGGGCAACCCTCTGACGCCGGTTGTTGAGACTGACGGTACCGCGACTATTCCGGTAACCCTCTCGCCGAACGGCGGCATCTTGCAGGTGTACGTGACGCGCGGCAGCGATAATAGCGCACCGGTAAGCATCGCGTACGAAGCGGCTCCGCCGACGGCGCCTGACGCGCCGGTCGCCTCCGATATCGAGGCGGTCAACAATGTAGGCGCTTCGGATACGGTTACGGTTAACGGCGTCCAAGCCGGCGACCTCATCACCGTCTACAATGCGACGGGATCGAGCGTGTTGGCGCGCGCCACCGCGACCGGTTCGAGCATCGAAATTCCGCTGACGCTGCCGACAGCGACGGCGAGCGACATTCAGGTCTCGATTACCCGCAATAATCTGGAAAGCGCGACAACGACGACAGGATATCCGGCGGAAGCCGCGCCGCAAGCGCCGAATGCGCCGGGAACCGTTACGGTGACCAACAATGCGGGTACGGCCGACACGGTCGTGGTGGGCAACGTGCAAGCCGGCGACACGGTTACCGTCTACGCGTCGCCGGGATCGGCGATTCTCGGCCAAGTTACCGCTTCTGCCACAGGCCCGGTTACGGTCAACGTCACGTTGAACGCGGCGGGCGGCAGCGTGGACGTCACGTTGACCCGCAACAATCTGGAGAGCGCGCGAACGAATGAAACCTATCCGGCCGAATCGGCTACCGTAACCGGTCCGACCGCCGCGCAGGTTCAGATCAATAATGAACCGGGCTCCGACGACACCGTCGTAGTCGGCGGCGTCCAAGCCGGCGATCTGGTGATCATCTATGCGGAAGACGGCACGACCGTTCTCGGCCAAGAGATCGTGCCGGACGGAGAAACGTCGGTCACGATCGGCGTGACGCTCGATCCGCTCGGCGACGGCATCGAAGTCGTCGTATCGCGCGGCGGGGTACGCAGCACGCCGACGTCTAAAACGTACGGTGCGGAAGACTCGACCCTTCCGGGACCTGACGCCGGCGCGATCATCGTCACCAACAACCCGGGAGCGAGCGATACCGTTCAAGTGGACGACGTACAAGTCGGCGATCTGGTCATCGTCTACGCGGCGGACGGCACGACGGTGCTCGGTCAAGAGCGGGTACCGGCGGGCAGCACGGGAAGCGTCACGATCGGCGTTACTTTGAACACGGCGGCCGGCAGCGTCAGAGTCGGTATCGTTCGCGGCACGCTGACCAGCGCCAAAACGCCGAAAAACTACGTCGCCGAGCCGACTTCGGTAACGGCGCCTGCCGAAGGCGAGATCACGGTTGCCAATAATGCCGGTTCCGGCGATACCGTCACGGTGAGCGGCGTGCAGAACGGCGATATCGTGACCGTATACGCCGCGAACGGCACAACCGTACTCGGCCAGCAGACCGCTACCGCAGACGGATCCGTTATCGTGAACGTCGTGTTGGATCCGACAGGCAGCAGCGTACGGGTCGGCATCACGCGCGGAACGCTTCAAAGCGCAAGAACGCCTAAGACTTACGATCCGGAACCGGCCAGCGCGCCGGGCCCTGATGCGGGTCAAGTCGAAGTCAATAATAATCTCGGTCCGCAGGATACCGTCGTCGTAAGCGACGTGCAGGCCGGAGACGTCGTGACCGTCTACGCGGCGAACGGCACGACGGTGCTGAATCGGGTGACGGCCACGACGGCAGGCACGCTGACCGTTCCGGTTACTCTGCCGAGCGGCGAGACGAGCGTGCGCGTCACGATCGCCCGCGGCGGCGTCGAAAGCGAACCGACGTCCAAGACTTACGGTTCGGAACCGAACACGCTGGCGGCGCCTGCGGCGAGCGACATCACGGTCGCGAACAACACGGGCAGCTCCGACACCGTGACGCTCAGAAATCTTCAGCCGGGCGACACGATCACCGTCTACGCGGCGAACGGCACGACGATTCTGGATCGTATCACGGTCGGCTCCGATCCGGCGACCTGGGTCGTTCCGGTCACGCTGACGCCTGCGGGCGGAAGCGTGCAGGTCACCATCACGCGCGGCGGCGTCGAAAGCTCGCCGACGCCGGTCAATTACGGAGCGGAAAGCAGCAACGTGCCGGCTCCGGCGAACGGCAGCGTGCAAGTCGTCAATAACGGCGCGGCAGGCAGCAGCGTCATCGTGTCTGGCGTGCAGCCGGGAGACGTGGTCACGATCTATGCAGCTAACGGAACGACCATTATCGGCCGCGGGCAGGTTGCTCCGGGCGCATCCAGCATCTCGATTCCGGTCTCGCTGAACGAAGCGGGCGGGTCGATTCAGGTCAATCTGACTCGAGGTACGACATCCGGTCCGTTGACGCCGGTAAGTTACCCGGCCCGCGTCGAACCGGGCACGGGAACGCCGGGAGATCCGGGCACCGGTACTCCGGGAGATCCGGGAACGCCGGCCGCGCCGGCTAACCCGGTCACGCCGGAGACGGTCAATCCGGTCACCCCGGAAACGACGGGCGATGGAGAAGAACTGGATGTCGAGGGCCGGATCGTAACTCTGACGAACCGAGGTCCGCGTTCGTTCAACGACATCAAAGGCTACTGGGCGCAGAGCGCTATCGAACGTTTGGCCTCGCTCGGCATTCTCGACGGCAGACCGGACGGAAGTTTCGGTCCGCGCGAGACGCTGACGAGAGCGCAGTTCACGAAGATGGTCGCGATGCTGCTCGGCATCACTTCGCAGACCAAGCCGGTCTTCTCCGACGTACCGGCGAATCGGTGGTATTCCGCTTCGATTCAAGGGGCGTTCGAAGAAGGCGTCGTCAAAGGGTACGTAGACGGCACTTTCAAGCCTGACGAACCGGTAAGCCGCGAAGAAATGGCGAAGATTCTGACGGATGCGATGCTGTGGCTGAACGCCGACGTATTTGCCGAAGCGCCGGACTACACGTCCGCGCAAGCTTTCCGCGACTACGGACGCATCGGCAACTGGGCCAAAGAGCCGGTCAGCCGCATGCTCGAAGAAGGCATCCTGCTCGGCAAAACGAACGGCATCCTCGATCCGAAAGGCGACGCGACGCGCGCGGAAGCGGCCGCGGTGCTCGTCCGGTTGATCGAGCGCATGAGCGACAACTTCACGGAATAACGCATCGCTTGATCCGATATGCACAGGCCGGGCGGCGATCGCCGCTCGGGCAAACGAAAGACCCCCGATTCTCCTCTGAGAGAATCGGGGGTCTTTTTGATGGAACGATCGCGGATTTCCTTTTCCTTATTAACCGAGCAGGCCGAGCAGCGCCGGAGCAGCGGCCAGCGTGAACAGCGCCGCCAGAATCATGGAGATGCTGGAGATCGTGCCGGCAAGCGGATTGATCTCGAACGCTTTCGAAGTGCCCGTGCCGTGAGCGCTCGTGCCGAACAACACGCCTCGGGCGATGTCGCCTTCGATGCGGAGCAGCTTCACGACCGACGGTCCCATCATCGCGCCGAGCAGGCCGGTCATGATGACGAATACTGCCGTGATCGTCGGCACGCCGCCGATCATCTGCGAGACGTTCATGGCGATCGGCGTGGTCACGGAACGCGGAACGAGGCTGTGCGCGAGCTCGCCGTTCAAATGCATCATTCGCGCCAGCAGAGCGGACGACGACATCGCCATCAAGGAACCGAACAGGACGCTGGCGACGATCTCGCCGGCATGCTTTTTGAGCGTTTGGAGATTCTTGTACAGCGGAACCGCGAAAGCCACGGTCGCGGGTTGAAGAAGTTTGGACAACCAGACGCCTCCGGCGTTATAACTGGTATACGAAGAATGCGTGACCAGCAGGATCAGCACCAGCAGGAGCGGCGTGACGAGCAGCGGCGAGAGATAGACTTTCGGATGTTTGCGGTAGACCCATTTGGCGGCATAATAGATGACGAGGGTCGCGGTAAGATAAGTAATCGCTTGTCCGATCATGACGGGCGGGTCTCCTTTCTTCGGGATAAAGCTCCGGCCAGCAGGCCCGAGCTGATCATAACAATCAATGTGCTGAACACGACGACGGCGAGAATGCGGATGCCGTCTTGCTCGAGCATCGGGATATAATTCATGACGCCGACGGCGGCGGGGATAAAGAAAAGCAGCAGTTCGGCGAGCAGCCATGCGGCGCCCAGCTCGATCCATTCCAACTTGACGATGCGAAACTGAAGGAGCAGGAAGAGCGCGAAGATGCCGAGGATGCTGCCGGGGATCGGCAGATGGGTCCAGATCGCGATGCGGTTCATCAGCTCGGAGAAACCCATCAGAGCCGCGACTTGAATAACGGCAAGCAGCATTTTTTTCATGGAAGATGCCCTGTCCTTTCCTAACGTTCTGTAAGTTATTCTCTGTAATGAAAATTTTACAACCATTCTTTTCATAAGTAAAATGAATATAAAGAATGAAAATCATTCCTTATGGTTATGATAGGAGCGGAAAACGATGGATATCCGGCATTTGCATTATTTCTTGGAAACGGCGAGGCTTCGGAGCTTCACTCGAGCGGCGGAATCGCTGTATCTCAGCCAACCGGCGATCAGCAAAGCGATCCGGCAGCTCGAAGAAGAACTGGGCGTGACCTTGTTCGATCGGATCGGCAAAAAAATCGAATTGACCGATGCGGGCCGCGTGGTGGTCGAGCAGGCGCAGGCGATCACGCAGTCGTTCTCCAATCTGTCGGCTCAGCTCGGCGATCTCGCGGACCTCAAACGCGGACAGATCCGGATCGGACTGCCGCCGATGGTCGGATCGAGCTTTTTTCCCAAAGTCATCGGCGCGTTCCATGACCGTTATCCCGACGTGACGCTGCAAGTGTTCGAAGACGGCGCCAAAAAGGTCGAGTCCGACGTGGCGGAAGGACGGCTCGATATCGGCGTGGTGGTGCTGCCGCTCACGTTCGACGTTTTCGACTCGTTCCAATTCGCCGAAGAACGCCTGAATCTGATCGTGCCCGCTTCGCATCCGCTGGCCGGTTCCGCGAGCGCGACGTTGGCCGGGCTGGCGCAGGAGAACTTCGTGTTTTTCCGGGAAGACTTCACGCTTCACGACCGCATCATCAACGAATGCCTGCAAGCGGGGTTCCATCCGAGAATCGTCTACGAAAGTTCGCAGTGGGACCTGATCAGCGAGATGGTGGCGGCCGGCCTCGGCGTGGCGCTGCTCCCCGAGACCATCTGCCGCCAAGCGTCGGGCAAAGCGGTCGCCGTCGTCCCGATGGAAGAACCTTCGATCTGGTGGAGGCTCGGCGTGATCTGGCACAAAGATCGTTATCAGTCTTACGCGGCGCGGGAATGGATTTCGTTCACCCGCGAATGGCTCGGCGGCACGCCGGTCGAAGATACAAGAAAATAAAGCGGCGGCGTCGGAAAAACGCGCAAAAAGCCGTCTACAGAGAGTCGCACTCTCTGTAGACGGCTTTTCCGCATGCGCGGATAAACGAAAACGAATGTTCACGCGCGTCGTTTCGCCGCCGAGATTTTCCAGTTTCCGGCGAGAGCGAATACGAAGGCGATCGCAAAGATGACGCCGCTTCGAACCGACCATAGCGAATCGGCTTCGAACGGAAACTTGCCAAGCACGCCGCCGAGGCACCACGAGATCAGATAATTGGCGAGGCAGACGAGCGCGGCGACGGCGAGAGCGGCGACCGTTTTGGAGGCAAATGCATTACGGTTCACTTCAGGTCCTCCTCGAAATTCAAGTTGACCGGATCCTTATGCAGCGCGCCGGAAGTTTCCAGATTGGTCGTCGGTACCGTATCCGGCACTTCTTCGAACGAGAAGCCGTCTACCCAGATCTGTCCGGATCCGCTGAGCAGCGCGCCGAACGAAATGCTGTCGCTGCTTGTCGGTATGTCGAGCACGATCGCGTAATGGTTCCATTCCGACGTCCCGGTCAGCGGGCGGTTCGCCATATTGTCGAACTGAAGCACGTCGCCGTCGGCCGAATCTACCCGCATCCACAGCGCCGCGAAGCCCGGATCGACTTCTCGCGTTTTGACGAACGCCGACAGACGCAGCCTTTTGCCCCGATAGTCGTCCGCGCGGAACGCCTGCATCATCGTGCCGAACTGCTCCGGCGATTCGGACAGGACCGATTTCAGATAGCCCGAGCCGGTGCCCCGATGCGCTTCTTTGCGGTCGATCCCCATCTCGTAATGAAAAGGATGGCTGCCGCTCAAAAACCAGCCTTTGATCGTCGATTCCGTTTGATTCTGCTTCGTTTGCATCGAATCGTCCTCCTTGTCCAGCATGCCGCCCATCCATCTGCGATAACGCGCGGGCGGCAGCCCGTAGATTTTTTTGAATGCCCGTCCGAACGCTTCTTGCGACTCGAACCCGCAGCGCAGCGCGAGATCGAGTATGCGTTCGTCGGTATGCAGCAGCGCGGACGCCGCTCCGGCCAATCTTCTCGAGCGGACGTAATCCGACATCGTCATGCCGGTCTCGCTTTGGAAGATGCGATGGAAATGGTGGAACGAGAACCCGGCTTCGGCCGCGATCCGTTCTCCCGTCAATTCTTGCTCCAGATGACGCTCGATATAATCGATCGTTTTTTGTACGGCGGGTAGATAGCTCACGTGAACGCCTCCCTCGTGTACAGAGTACCAGAAGGCCCGAAGCGGCGTTTTGACTTTTTTTGCGAAAAAATATTCGGCTTCGCTGTCGTACCGCTCCTTTATGCTTTCTTTAGATTTGCCTTCTACACTGGGATCAACGAAGCGGAACCGGATGCGGAAAACGCGCGGTCCGAAGAAAGAAGGCGAAACGAAAATGGAAATTGCGCGAAACGCGAAAAGGAACGAAACGGACGTCCCGCAGGCGGAACATCCGTTGGTCGAGATCGGAAACGTCACGAAAAAAGCCCGTCGGCGCACGCTGCTGAAGGAAGTCTCGTTTCGAGTGGAACGCGGCGAAATCTGCGGGCTGCTGGGACCCAACGGAGCAGGCAAAACGACGCTGATCCGCGTCATGACGGGGTTGATCCGTCCCGATTCCGGCGATGTCCGGATCGGCGGGCGCAGCGTCGCGCAGGAGAGGGAAGCAGCGGTGCTGCATGTCGGCGCGATCGTGGAATCCCCGATCTTCTTCCCTTATATGACGGGCCGCGAGAATCTGCATAATCTGGCGCTGCTGCATCCGAACCTGCCGGACCGCGCCGCCCGGGATCGCAGAGTAAGCGAAGTGCTGGAGATCGTGCGCATGGACAAACGGGCGGACGACAAAGTCAAAACGTATTCGCTCGGCATGAAGCAGCGGCTCGGCATCGCGCAGGCGCTGCTCGGCGATCCGGAACTGCTGATTCTCGACGAACCGGCCAACGGGCTCGATCCGATGGGCATCCGGGAACTGCGCGAACTGATTCTGCGGCTCAAGCTGGAATTCGGCAAAACGGTGCTCGTCTCCAGCCATCTGTTGGACGAGCTGCAAAAGATCTGCGATCGCATCGTGGTCATCCGCGAAGGCGAAAACGTGTTTGCGGGCAGCCGCGACGAAATGATCGGCAGTCGCGACAGTCTGGAAGAAGCGTTCGTGGAGATGATGATCCGATGAGCGGAAACGAACAAGCGGACGTGTCGCTCGGCGCATGCCGCGAAGAAACATCGGTCGGGCCGCTTGCGCAGACGGGCGAACGTTCGGTCGGACATTCCGGCAGCGCTCCGGCGCGGCAGCGTCGGCCGGATGCCGGTAGGCGGGAAGCCGGCGGCGAGCGCATCGGGTTCGGACGAGTGTTCGCGGCGGAATGGCAGCGGCTGTGGAAACGGCGCGGCGTGAGATGGATGGCCTGCGCGGCTCCTCTGCTCGCGCTGATCTCGGCCAAATACCTGCTGCTGCAGAACGCTTCGCTGCAACCGGGGCTGCCGGAGTACGCGACGGCGGGCAATATGCCGGTGCTGGCGCTGGCGGAGATGCTCATCACCGCTTTCAGCGGAATGATGCTCGTATTGGCGGGATTGTCGGTCACGGAAGAGTATCGGAGCGGGCAGCTTCGCATGGGGATGCTGCGAGCCGTTTCGCTGCGCCGGATCATGGCGGCCAAATGGCTGGTCTCGCTGCTGTATGTATGGATTCAATTGGGAACGTATTTCGTGTGTTCGGCGGCGATCGGAGCGATCGGGTTTCCGAAGCCGGAACGGTATCCGCTGTTTTACGGGGCGGGCACGGTCACGTACGCGCAGGGTTTGATATACGATCTCGGCTATTACGCGCTGGCCGCGCTGGCCTCGGCGGTGCTGCTGACCGTGATCTTCTGCATCGCCTCCATCGCGCGTTCCGCGACGGCTTCGCTCGGTCTGGGAATCGGCTTTCTGCTGCTGTCTTACGCGCTGCCGACGGCTTTGTCGTATTTCCGGCCGTGGTTCGAAGCCGAGGCGTACGTGCGGATATATTTTCTGTCGCTGCTGACGATCGAATGGGAAGGCTTGGCCGCGATGCTGGCGAACCTGCACGGATTATTTTTCTGGAATCTGTCCGTGCTGTCGGGGTACGGCCTGTTGTTCGGCGGGTTGACGGCATGGATATGGAAAAGGAGAGATTCTTATGAGTAAAAAAGCGGGTTCGTCCGTCAAGCTCGGCAATCTGATCCGAAGCGAAGCCCAGCGGGTGTTCAAACGCAAAAGAACGTGGGCGGCCGCTTTCGCCTATCTGATCTTCGTGCTGCTCGAATGCGCGTTTCTGGCGATGGGCGGTACCAGCTTCTACGACCCGGCGCACAGCGTGAAGCTGGATTCGCTGAATACTTCGCCTTTTCTGCTGCGGGAATTGGCGATTCTGATGAATTTCGTCCTGATTCCCATGCTTGCCGCGGACAGCTTCGGAGGCGACGTATCGTCCGGCGCGCTGCGCCTCGCTCTGATCCGTCCGGTCTCGCGAGCCGAACTGTTCGTCGTCAAATGGCTGGTGTTGGTCCTGACGGTCGGCGCGCTGACGTTGGCGACTTGGGCGATCGGCACGGCGTTCGGCCTGATCTTCATGCCGCGCGTCGAAGAAACGACGCTGATCGGCGCGGGAACGGTCGGCTTGTCCGGCGCGCTGTTGTTCGGATTGGCGTTCTACGGCGCGGCGCTCTGCGTGTTCGCGGCGCTGCTGGGGATCGGCGGGGTCGTAGCGCGCCTGCTGCCGAATCCCGTATTGGCGTATATCGGCGTGCTGGCGGTGATCTTGGGCGGCATCTACGTCTCGGACCGACTGACGTTCCTGCTGTCGGTCTCGGATTCCGTGTTCGGCTGGCTCGGCGGGCGCGACGCTTCGCTCGGCTGGATCGTCTGCGCCGTGTTGGCGGTCTGCGCTATAATGGGAACATGGAGCTGGAAACGAAGAGAATGGACGCAATGAATCCGGCGAAAGCCGGGGAAAAGGAGGCGACGGCATGGCGGAACGGGTCCTGCTGGTAGACGACGAACGGGACGTCGTGGCGTTTATGCGCGACGCGCTGGAAGACGAAGGATACGAAGTGCTGTGCGCGTACGGCGGGGAAGAAGCGCTGGCGCTTCTTCCGCGCAAACCGGACGTCGTGGTGCTGGACGTGATGATGCCGGGCATGGACGGCTACGCGCTGTGCGAAGCGATCCGCGAGAGCGCGTCCTGTCCGATCTTGTTCGTGAGCGCGCGTCGATCGGAAGAAGACCGGGTGCGCGGCCTGATGGCCGGCGGCGACGATTATCTGGTGAAGCCGTTCGGTCTGCGCGAGTTCAAGACGAGAATCTACGCGCATCTGCGCCGGGAAAAAAGAGAGCGGGCGGCCGCGGACCGTTTTCTGCGGTTCGGGCAGCTCGCGATCGACGCCAAAGGGCGCGAAGTGAAAGTCGGGGAACGAAACGTGCCGATGACGGCGAGAGAGTTCGACATCCTGCTGCTGCTGGCGCTGCATCCGTCTCAAGCGTTCGCGCGCGAAGACATCTACGAGCGTATCTGGGGACTGGAAGCGGACGGCGATTCGGCGACCGTCACCGAACACGTCAAGAAGGTTCGGGCCAAGCTCGCCGCGGCCGAACCCGGATCGAATCCGATCGGGACCGTATGGGGAGTGGGCTATCGATGGCAGGCTTGAACGGAAGCGGGGAGGAGCGCCGGCGGACGCGAGCGGATACTTCCGGCCTGCTCGAAAGCGGAAGAGCGGAACGATTAGCGGGGCAAGCCGAAGCTGGAGCGTCTGCCGAAAAGGCCGCAGGAAAGGGCGAAACGTCAGCGGAGTCGAAAGGCACGACGTTCGGGCAAGGATCGGGCGGACGCGAGGGGCGAAACCGGCAGCCGAAAGAGCGGCCGCTCAAGGCGCTGATCCAGCGGGCTTTCCATCGCACGCTGCTGCTGAGCGTGCTGGCGACCGCGCTGACTTGGGCGCTGCTCCTCGGCCTGTTGACGCTGACGGCGTCTTCGCTGCGTCCGGCGAATTATTACGAGAGCCGGATTCCCGAGATCGCGGCGCAGGTCCGCGCGCTGGAACATCCGGCCGCGCCCGACGCGCGCGCCGCAGTCGACGCGATCGTGCCCGCCGAAGGCATGGCCTACGAAGTCTACGATCCGCAGGGCCGCAAAGTCTACGGCTCGTTCGAATCGTCCGGCGACGCCCGGATTCGGGGCGAAGCCGAGCTGCTGGAGCGGCTGAACGACCATGTGTCGTCCGGCGGCTATTTTATTCAATACGAGCCGCTCTTCGGCGCGGACGGACAGTTCGAAGGCGCGATCGCGCTGCGCTACAAATTGACGGCAGCGTCGGCCAATCCGGAACGCGGCGCGGTTCTGATTCTGGGCGGCCTGCTGATGGCGGCCGCGCCGTTCGCTTATCTGTACGGGTTCACCGTCCTGAGCGGCCGCCGCCTCAGCCGGCGGATCGAAGAGCCGTTCGACCGTCTGATCGAAGGCGCGGAGAAGATCCGCGAACACGATCTGGATTTCTCGCTCGGCGGACGGCGGACGGGCGTCCGCGAGCTGAACCAACTGCTCGCGGCGTTCGAGCAGATGCGCGAAGCGCTGCGCCAATCGCTTCGGCGCGAATGGGAATCGGAGCGGGAGCGCCGCGACATGATCGCGGCGGTCGCGCACGATCTGGGCACGCCGCTCAGCGTGATCCGCGGACATGCCGAAGTCATGCTCGAAGACGGAGGCCGACGCCCCGAGCGCGCGCTGCGCTACGCCGAGACGATTCTCGGCGCGGCGGAGCGTTCGATCGCGCTGACGGCCGATCTGTCGGAGGCCGCCCGGGTGGAACGTCCGGACTTCTCGCTGAGTCCGGAACCGATCGATCTGGCGGAGGCCGTCCGCGCCAAAGGGCGGGAGTACGCGTTCCTGTGCCGCAAACGAGGCGTCGTCTTCGCGCCGGAAATGCGGGACCTGCGGGCCGAGGGCGACCGCGGCCCGCTGAGGTTGGACCAGCACCGGATCAATCGGGTGCTGGACAACCTGATCAACAATGCCCTCCGCTATTCGCCGGAGGGCGGCACCGTCGCGCTGAAGCTGACCGTTCGGCCCGGCGGGGCCGAATTCGAAGTGCGCGACGACGGCCCCGGCTTCGCCGAAGCCGGGGGCGGCCGCATCTTCGAGAAGTTCTATCGCGAAGATGCGGCAAGGTCTTCCGCCGCCGATCCGGGCGGCGGGCACTCGGGTCTCGGGCTGTTCATCGCCCGGACCGTCGTGCGCCTGCACGGCGGCGAGATCGCCGCGCAGAACCGCCCCGAAGGCGGCGCCAGCGTCCGCTTCTCCGTATCGGAGCTGGACTAGTACGCTGAGCGCAAATGCGCTTAGGCGCCTTAGATCGAAGGCGGCCCTAGGGCGAGCCGCGCGGAGGGAACGCCCGAATCCGCGCATCCCCGCTCGCCGAGTCAGGTCCTGCCTTTTGAGCGATTCCGCCGCTTCGGACATGCGGAATTTCCTCGCTTTTTCGCCTTTGGGCGTTCTAACGGAACCAGATGACGCTTAGAGCCCGAAATTCGGCCTTTTCGTTTTCTAACGGAACGAGGCGACGCTTAGAAGCGAAATCGCGTCGAATTCTTCGCTTTTTCGCCGTAAATCTTCTTTTAAAGGATCTACGATCCGTTAAAAATTTCAAACCTGGCGAAAACGCCCGCTAACGAATCTACGATCCGTTAGCGGGCGTTCGGCTTTGAACGCACGCGCCGCGAAGTGATGCGCCGGACTTTGACATCCATCCGCCGACGTCGTCAATGCCGCCGATGCGGTCATGAACGACTGCCGGATCGACGACTGCCGGATCGGCGATTCGATTCAACATCCGCCGCTCCGCCGCTTATCCCGCAACCCCGGCGAAATAAAAAAGAACCGCCCGCACGAGCAGCCTTTCGCGGCCCGTGCGGCGGTTCTTTTTCTTGTACGCCATATTCGCTTCCGAATCGAATCCTACTCTTCCGCGGCTTCCGGCCGGTCCGGCTGCTGGCGAACGTAACTGCTCGACAGTTCGAACAGTTCCAGCATCCGGTTGAACTGGTCTTCGGTGACGCCGCCTGTCGAGGTTCCGCCTTTTTTGAGCGGATAATAGGTGCCGTCTTCGAAGCTGGTGCCCGGAATGAACAGCGTATCGCCCGCGATCAGGGAGCCGGAAGGCCAATAATAGCGCTCCGGTATCATGTTCTCCTGCTGATTCAGCAGATCCTGCCCGAAGTGGATATGATCTTTGAGCGAGATGCCCAGCAGATTCGCGGCCGTCGGCAGAATGTCCACCTGCGCGCCGAGCTGCTTCTGCACGTTCGAAGCGCCCGTCGCGCCGGCGCCCAGAATCATGAACGGAATGTTCGGCATGTCGCTGTACGTATAATCGTGGCCGAAGATTTCTTTGGCGAGCTCAAGATCCTGTTCGTTCATCGAATGAACGGGCAGGCCGAGATGGTCGCCGTAGAGCATCAGCAGGCTGTCGTCCCACAGGCCTTTTTCTTTGAGTTCGTCGATCAGCAGTCCGAGGCAGTAGTCGGCATAGTTCTGCGCCCGGATGTAATCGCCGACCAGCGTGCCTTCGTAGCGTTCCGGAAGTTTCATTTTATATTTGGATTCCGGAATGGTGAACGGATGGTGCGAGCTCATCGAGATGAGCTGCGCGTAGAACGGCTGATCCGATTCGTCCATTTTTTGCAGCTGGTCCGTCGTCTTGGCGTACAGCACTTCGTCGGAAGAACCGAAGAAGACCGTATCGTCCGTCCCGAAAAAGCTCTTATCGTAATATTTGTCGAAGCCCAGCGCCGCGTACAACTGGTTCCGGTTCCAGAAAGTCACGTCGTTCGTATGGAACGTGGCCGTTTGGTAACCGTTCGACTTCAGCAGCTTCGGCAGGCTCGGCAGATCTTTCTCGCCGTAGGCGATGACGGCCGCTTTGCGCGGCGGAATATAGAACGACGTATTGACGGTGAACTCGGCGTCCGACGTATTGCCTTGACCCGCGCTCTGATAGAAGTTCGGGAAGTACAAGCCTTCCTCCGACAGTTTGTTCAGGTTCGGCGTGATCTCCTGACCGTCGATCTTGAGTCCGACCATGAAGTTCTGAAGCGACTCCATCTGCAGGATGATCAGGTTTTTGCCTTTGGCCGCTCCGAAGTAATTCGGTTTCGCGGGTTCTTCGATGCCTTTGAGGCCGTCGATCTTCGCCTGCGTGATCTGATTCAGCGGCACCGGTTCTTCTTCGCGGTCCGTCAGCAGCGTATACGCTTCGTAGTTCAAGATGCCCATTTTCTCGGCTTTGACCACTTCGTTCATGCTGGCGCGGTTCGGCCAGACGTTCATCGTGCACAGCACGAGCGAGACGATCAGCAGGCTGCCGACGACGCGGCGGCTCATCCGGTGATGCACGACGTTCTGCCGCCATTTCCGCGCCTTCTTGCTGACGAAGAACCAGACGGTGAGCACGATGATGTCGGTGAAGATCAGCAGATACTGCGGCGCGAGCAGCGAGACGACGCTGTCGCTGACTTCGACCGCCTGACGGCTCTGATCGAGCGCATGGTAATTGACCACGACGCCGTAATATTTGAAGTAAATGATCGCCGTGAAGAACAGCGCCGTCACCAGCAGGTTGGTGATCATGTACCACAACAGTTTGCGTTTGGTCGCGAGCCATTCGAACAGGCAGAAGATGATCCACAGGAAAGGAATCTCCGTCAGGAGCGGTCCCCAGAGCGGCGTATCTTCGAAGATCGGGCCCCAAGCGATGTATCCTTTGACCAACAGGATCAAGGTGAACAAGATGAAAGGGCGAGTCAGCAATGACCGCCAATTTTTGATAGCTTCCACGGTACAGAGCTCCTTTATTCGGATAGTGATAAAATGCGCGCGCTTGCGCGAGCGTCCGTCCGATCCGATCGACGCGGAACGGAAAAAGCGCCGGCATGCAAGCGGCGGAGTCGGGATAGCGCCCGGCGATCGCGATAAGGGTTTCCGTCGGGCGCGAGCGGCCTCGGAGAACCTGTTATATAGCGTTAACCCGTTTGGAGCGATTTGCCCCATTTTCGAGGCGTCCGACCCTAAATCCTTAGCTATTATGCTCTTGCTTGCGAAAGATGTCAAAAACGTTTTTCCCATTTAAAGATTCGTTAATAAATTCGGCGTCGTTCCGGCTAAAAAGCTGGCGATTCGGGACGATAAAAGATAAAATGGCGGTAGTGAACCCGTCAGTCGGCTTTGAACGCAAGAATTTACCGTTTTCGGCCGTTTTCCGTCCGGAAGCGCCCAACGACTTACAAGGAGGCTCTCATGAAAAGAAACGTCTTCAGTCTGTTTGCAGCATCCGCTCTGCTAGTGACCGTCCCCGTCGTCGCGGAAGCTTCTCCCGGCAAAGTGGAACGTCCGGTCAACCTCCGTTCGGCTCCTTCGGCTTCGGAAGGCAGCGTGTACCGCACGCTTCAGCCCGGCACCAAATTCGAAGTGCTGGCGGAACCCAACGCGTACTGGCTCAAAGTCCAAGCCGGCGACAAAGTGGGATACGTGTCCGCCGCCTACGTAAGCTATGCCAAAGCGATCAAAGAAGTCTCCGTGCTGCCGAATCCGGCCGCCGCTTCTTCGTCGTCGTCCGCGGCTTCCGGCAAACCGGCCGCCTCGACGGTCAAACCGGCTTCGGCCCCTGCAGCGGCGCCTTCGTCCGTTAAGACGCCGGCCGCGCCGGCCGCCCCTGCAGCGGCAGCGCCTTCGGTTCAGCCTTCCGCGCAGCCGACAGGCAGCGGAGTGGTGACCAAGAACGTCAATTTCCGTTCCCAACCGGTAACGGGCAGCGACGTATACCGCGTGCTGCCGGCGGGCGAGAACTTCGCCGCCGTCGAGCTGGCGAATTCCGCTTGGCTGAAGATCACGGATGCGAGCGGCGTGACCGGCTACGTCTCGACCGGTTACGTCTCGTACACGTTGGCGGACGGGTCGACGAACGCCGACGCTTCGGCGACGCCGAGCGTTCCGGCTTCCGCGCCGTCGACCGTCGTTAGCGCGCCGCAGACGGACGACGATTCGTCCGCGTCCGACCCGTCGCTGCTTCTGCCGCCGTCCGGTCTTCCTGCAACCGGCGCGGTCGCGCCGGCGTCCGCGGATCAGATCATCGCGAGCGCTTTGTCGCTTCAAGGCATCACGCATTACGGCTTCGGCAAGAACGAAGCGCCGGTGCTGTTCGACTGCTCTTCGTTCACGCGTTATGTATTCGGCTTGTCCGGCGTGAACATCCCCGTCGGCACGGCGTATCAGAAAGACGTCGGGATCGCGGTCGACAAAGACCAATGGCAAAAAGGCGACCTGCTGTTCTTCTGGAGCAGCGTGCCCGGCCTGATCGGCCACGTCGGCATCTACGACGGCGAAGGCCATCTGGTGCACAACAGCGCCAGCAAGAACGGCGTAGTGGTCTCCGATCTCAGCTTGCAGTATTGGCAGGACCATTACGTATCGGCCAGACGCGTGCTGCAATAAGGGCAAACGGGCGATCGACGGGTAAATAAGAAGGCGGCTTTCGCTTTGCGGCGAAGGCCGCTTTTTGCTGACGGCTCGCAAGCTGTTTCGGCGGCAGACGTATAGGGTCGAAGCGGATCTCCGCTCGGCCTATAATAGGATAGACGCGCAAGACCCCGGTTTCGTCACCCTGAATGAACAAAAAAAACGGCGAAAATCGCGGAGCGCACCCCACTGCGCTGACCGCTTAAGAGGTTAGGTTTCGCTCTTCAAAAACCCGCTTGAACCGTGCGTGTTTCCGAAAGGCTCAAACCTTGGACTCAATGCGGTCAACTTACCATGGCTTTTTCGGAAAGGAGGAGTAGGCATGCCTTATACGGTAAAAACTTCGGTTCGACCGTTGGTGGAGTACGTATTTCGCAGCGGCAGCTTGGAATCGGGCACGCGTTTCGGCGTGACGCTTCAGGAAGGTACGCGGATCCACCGCGAAGTGCAGGAGAAATACGGAGAGAACGACCGCAAAGAAGTATTTCTGAAAACGGAATTGACCTGCGCCGCGGGCGAGCTGCTCGTGCAGGTGGAAGGGCGATGCGACGGCCTGCTGCTGGGCGAAGACGGCCTCTATACGATCGACGAGATCAAATCGACGTCGGAACTGCCCGAACAGATCGGCGAAGGCCGCGACGTGCATTGGGCGCAGGCGCGCTTCTATGCGTACATGTTCGCAGAGGAGATGGAGTTGGAGCGGGTCGGCGTGCGGCTGACGTACGTGCATAAGCCGGGCGGCGAACGCAGCGTGCGCACCGAAACGAAAACGCGCGAAGAATTGACCGCGTTCGTGCAGGACGTGGCCGAACGGTACGCGCCGTTCGCGCTGCTGCTCAAGCGGCGGGAAGAGAAACGCAATGCCGCAGCAATGGCGATGGCGTTTCCGTTCGGGCGCTATCGCGAAGGGCAGCGGCTGTTCGCGGGCGCGGTGTTCAAGACGGTGCGCGAAGAGAAGAATCTGCTGGCGCGCGCGCCGACCGGAACCGGCAAGACGATCTCGACCTTGTTCCCGGCCGTCAAAGCGATCGGCGAAGGGTTGATCGGACGGATTTATTACCTGACGGCGAAGACGACGACAAGAGCGGGAGCGGAAGAAGCGCTGTCGCTGCTCGAACGCGGAGGCGCTTATCTCAGTTCGGTGACGATCACGGCCAAAGACAAAGTCTGCTTCAAGGAAGAAGAAGACTGCGCGGGCGGCGGCTGCCGCTTCGCGATCGGCTATTACGACCGCATCAACGAGGCGCTGATCGACCTGTTCGAGAACGAAACGAGAATCACGCGCGACGTGCTGGAGACGTATGCCCGCAAGCATACGGTCTGCCCGTTCGAGTTCTCGCTCGACGCGGCCTACGCGGCGGACGTGGTCGTCTGCGACTATAACTACGTGTTCGATCCGCGCATCGCGTTCAAACGGCTGTCCGACGAACAGCGCGGCAAATCGGCGCTGCTCGTCGACGAAGCGCATAACTTGGTCGATCGGGGCCGCGAGATGTTCTCGGCGGATCTGCTCAAGTCCGCTTTTCTGGAGATCAAGCGCGGTTACAAAGGCGTGCACGAAGGCGTGCGCGCGGCGGCCGACCGCATCAACGCCTATCTGATCCTGCTGCGCAAGCAGGCGGGCGAAGAAGGGAAGTTCGTCGGAAACGAACCGCCCGAAGTGATGTTCAAACTGTTGGAACCGTTCGTCGAACAGGCGGAGAACGCGTTGGTGAGCGTACATGGGGCGGAAGCGGAAGAAGAACTGCTGAACGCGTATTTCGCCGCCCAGACGTTCCTGCGGATCGGCCGGCTGTACGGCGATCAATACGTGACGTACGTGGAAACGGACGGAAACGAAGTCCGGATGAAGATGTTCTGCCTCGATCCTTCGGAGCTGCTGCTGCAAGCTTCGAAGAATTACCGTTCCGCCGTGTATTTCTCGGCGACGCTCGCTCCGCTCGGCTTCTATCGGGAGATGCTCGGCGCGGCGGAAGACGATTATACCTTGTCGATTCCCTCCCCGTTCAGCCCCGAGCAGCTCGAAGTGCGGGTGCTGCCGGTGTCGACGCGGTTCCGCGACCGGGAACGGACGCGCGAGACGCTGGCGATCGCGTTGGCCGAAGCGGTGAGCGGAAGGCCGGGCAATTATTTGTTCTTTTTCCCTTCGTACGCGTATTTGCAAGAGGTCCGGCAGGCGTTCGAGACGCGGATCGACCGCGAGAAGATCGAGATCATCGGGCAGGATTCCGGCATGAGCGAAGAGGAACGCACGTCGTTCCTCGAAGCGTTCTCGGCGGATCGGGAACGAACGTTGGTCGGCTTCGCCGTCATGGGCGGGGTCTTCTCCGAAGGCATCGACCTGACCGGCGAACGGCTGACGGGCGTCGCGGTCATCGGCGTGGGACTGCCGCAGATCGGGCTGGAGCGCGATATCATTCGCGATTATTTCAACGAACGCGGACGCAGCGGTTTCAACTACGCTTACGTCTATCCCGGCATGAACAAAGTCCAGCAGGCCGGCGGCCGTCTGATTCGCACCGAAGAAGACCGGGGAGTGCTGATTCTGGCCGACGACCGCTTCATGCAGGAGCCGTATCGCTCGCTGCTGCCGGAAGAATGGGGCGCGCGGTAGACGCGGCGTGAAGACCTTCACCGATTGGGGTGAAGGTCTTTTCTTTTTTCGCCGGAACGAACGTCGAGGTTCGCCGCCGCCTTTTTGCGCAAAACGGCAAGCCGTCGAAAATTAAAACTTGAACGTGACGTAACGTCATGTTTTATAGTGGCTGTAGAGAGGAGCGGATACGATGAATCGACCTACGATTACCGAAGCGGCCGAAGCGCCGTTGATTCGGGGTTTGGCTTATGAAGATGCGGCACGCGTGTTCTGGATCGACAATACGGTCCCGATCCGCGAACTGTTGGAACGGACCGGAACGAAGCGGCCGGAAACGGCGAACGCGTTGGCCGAGAGCTTCTCCGCGGCCTGCCTGCTGAGCGGTACGCTCAAAGACGGCCAGCGGCTGACTTTCAATATCGACTCGCCCCCGCTCGGGCTGCGGATTCGGGTCGACGCGGAAGCGTCCGGCAGCGTCCGCGCGTATGTCGAAGAACGGTCGGCTTTCGGCGCGTACGGAACGGTTCGCGGCGTCAGAAGTTCCGCTTCCGGACAATTTACGGGAATCGCCGATCTGCCGGATCGAAGCGTTGCCCGAGGCATCGAACATTATTTCCGGCAGAGCGAGCAGAACGAGATCTGCTTGCGAACCCGGATCGCGATGGACGAAGGCCGGTGCGAATCGTCCGAGGCCGTCTTTGTCCAACTGCTGCCGAATGCGCCGGAAGGCCTGCTGCGGCGGATTGCGGCAAGTCTGGAACGGCCCGGCGCGCTGCGCGACCTCGAACCCGTCCGCCGCATGCGCAAGCTGGACGAGCTCCCTGTCCGGTGGCAATGCTATTGTTCGCGCGAGATGCTGGCGGGAATGGCCGATCGGCTGAAGCGATCGGACGGGACGGACGGGTCCGGCGCAAACGGCAAAGCCCGCGAAGCCGTATGCCGGATCTGCGGCCGGCATTACGATCTATGACGACCGAACGCGACCGAAAACGAAACGGAAAGGAGGAACCGGCATGCGGAAATATTGGAAAACGGGCGAGCTGTCCGCTTTGACCGGACTGACGCTCAGAACGCTGCGTTACTACGACCAGATCGGGCTGTTCTCGCCTTCCGCAAGGACCGGATCGGGTCACCGGCTGTACGATACCGAAGATTTGTCCCGTTTGCAGCGGATTCTCTTGCTCAAGTCGATCGGCCTGTCGCTGGAAGAAATCCGGGATATGCAAAGCGGCGGAAACGACGAAGCGGCGAGGGTGCTCGAACTCCAGATCGGTCGGCTTCGTTCGGAGCTGGAAGCGCGGCAGCGTCTGCTGAGCGAGTTGGAGGAAGCGCTGCGCGCGGCGCGAACCCGGCGGAAGATGAATGCGCAAGAACTGACCCTTCTGCTCGGCGCGATGAAATCGGACCGGGAGAAATACTTCACCCGGCGGCAGATCGAGACTTTGCATGCCGATTACGCAAACGGAGATTCCGACGCCGAGCGCGCCGAATCGGAACGTTTTGCCCGGATCGTCCTAGAATTGCGGATCGAATTCGAGAAAGGCACTCCGCCGCAGTCCGAGAAGGCGGGCAGACTGGCGCGGGAATGGAAAGATATCGTGTCGGCTTATGCCCGCGGCAGCGCCGAGATGATGGCCAACGCCGAACGTTTCCACGCGGCGAATCCCGATTCGGAACTCTCCTTCGGTTTGGACGAACGGCTGTACCGATACATGATGGAGGCCTTATCGGGTCTCTGAAAAATTTCGTATGTCGAAGTTGACATTCGCCTTTTACGGGCATACAATTAGGTAGCTAATAGATTGCATGCCTAAATATTAGTCAACCTAAATATTAAACTCCACCTTAAATTGGAAAACGCAACAACTGATGGAGGATCCATGGAAAGGAGACCGAGATGGAATCGCGAATCAGCCCGCTGGCCCGGGAATTGATGATCACGTTCAGACGCTTCCAGCACCGAGGCAAAAAAAATCATCGAGGCCCGATGGCGGGGCGCAAACAAAGCGAAGGGATGCTGCTGATGGTTCTTCGCTCTCACGTCGATCACGGAGAGCCGGGCATCATGGTATCGGAATTGAGCCGAATTCTCGACGTGACCTCGCCGACCGTCACGCAGTTGATCAAGGGGCTCGAAAGCGACGGCCTGGTAGCCCGTTCTCCCGATCCGGCGGATCGCCGGGCGGTACGGATTACGCTGACGGACGAAGGAGTCCGCGTGACCGATTCGTTTATTCGGGAGATGGAATCGATGGTCGGCGGGCTGACGGAATACTTGGGCGAAGACGACACTCGGCAGTTCATTCACCTGCTGAACCGGACTCACGATTATTTCGCTTTGCGCGAAGAACGGGAACGGCAGGAGGAAGAAGAGATCGGGCAAGAACGGGACGCGGAGGCGTCCGACAAAGGAGAGAGACCGTTATGATGAAATTGTTCCGCATGCTGAAGCCTTATCGGGTCGGCGTGGTATTCGTCTTGTTGGCCGTGTTCGTGCAGGCGTTGACCGAATTGTACCTGCCGACTCTCATGGCCGACATCGTCGACGAAGGCATCGCCAAAAGCGATATTCCGTACATCTGGCAGATCGGCGGACTGATGCTCGGCGTAGCGCTGGCCGGCATGGTCTGTTCGATCGTCGGCAGCTATCTGTCCGCCCGGGTATCGATGGGATTCGGCCGCGATCTGCGCAGCAAAGTCTTCTCGCACGCGCAGCGATTCACGCTCAAAGAATTCGATAAGTTCGGTACGGCTTCGCTGATCACCCGGACCACCAACGATATCACGCAGGTTCAGCAGGTGCTGATCATGATGCTGCGGATGCTGGCGATGGCGCCGATGATGATGATCGGCGGGATCATCATGGCCGTGTCCAAAGACGCCCAACTGTCGCTGGTGCTGGTCGTGGTCATTCCGATTCTGGCCCTCTTGATTCTGGTCCTCGGACGCAGCGCGCTGCCGCTGTTCAAAGCGATGCAGAAAAAGATCGACCGATTGAACCTCGTGCTGCGCGAGAACTTGACCGGGATTCGCGTCATCCGCGCGTTCGGCCGCGAAGACAGCGAACGCAAACGGTTCGACGAAGCGAGCCGCGATCTGACGGATACGGCGATCCGCGTCAATAAGCTGATGGCGGCCATGATGCCGGCCATGATGCTGATCTTGAACTTCTCCACGATCGCGATCATCTGGTTCGGCAGTATCCGGATCGACGCCGGGCATATGCAGCTCGGCAACCTGATCGCGTTCATCCAATACGCGATGCAAATTCTGTTCTCTTTGATCATGGTCTCGATCATCTTCGTCATGGTTCCGCGGGCTTCCGTATCCGCCGGCCGGATCAACGAAGTCCTCGAAGCCGTGCCGGATATCGAAGACGCTCCGTCGCCGAAGACGGTCTCCGAACGCGGCCATCTGGAATTCCGCGACGTGTCCTTCAGCTACGAAGGCGCGGAAGCGCCGGCGATCGAACATATCTCGTTCGATGCCAAGCCGGGCGAAGTCACCGCGATCATCGGCGGCACCGGATCGGGCAAATCGACGCTCGTCAGCTTGATTCCGCGCTTCTACGACGTCTCCTCCGGCGCCGTGTTGGTCGACGGCGTGGATATCCGCGATCTGTCGCAGGAATCGCTGCGCCGCAAGATCGGTTACGTGCCGCAGAAAGCGCTGCTGTTCACGGGCAGCGTGGCGGAGAATATCCGCCACGGCAAAGAAGACGCGACCGACGAAGAAGTTCGCGAAGCGGCCCGGATCGCGCAGGCGGCCGAGTTTATCGACGGCCTCGAAGAAGGCTACGATTCGCCGGTCTCGCAGGGCGGGTCGAACCTGTCCGGCGGTCAGAAACAGCGCTTGTCGATCGCCAGAGCGCTGGTGCGTCGTCCGGAAATCTATATTTTCGACGACAGCTTCTCGGCGCTCGACTTCAAGACCGACGCCAGACTTCGCGCCGCGTTGAAGCATGAGACCAAAGACTCGACCGTCCTGATGGTCGCGCAGCGCGTCAGCACGGTCATGGATGCCGACCGCATCATCGTGCTCGACCAAGGCCGGGTGGCCGGAGTCGGCCGCCACGGCGAATTGATGCGTACCAGCGAAGTGTATCGCGAGATCGTTTCTTCGCAATTGTCCGAAGAAGAGATCGCCGCACGGTTAGAGGAGGAAGTGCAATGAGCGAACAAAACAGCAAAGCGCAGGCTCCGCGCAGAGGTCCCGGGCCCGGCATGGGACACGGACCGGGCGGCATGATGATGCCGGGAGCCAAACCGAAGAACTTCAAAGCGACGTTCAAGCGCTTGACGGGTTATTTGGCTCCGTTCAAGTTCCATCTGCTCGCGGTATTGATCACGGCGATCTTGAGCACGGTCTTCAATATTCTGGGACCGAAGATCATGTCCAAAGCCGTCACCAAACTCAGCGAAGGCGTCATCGCCAAGATGCAGGGGATTCCGGGCGCGGCAGTCGATTTCGAATACATCTGGCAGATCGTCATGATTCTCGCCGGACTGTACGTCGCGAGCGCATTGTTCGGTTATCTTCAGCAGTACATCATGGCGGGCGTCGCGCAGCGCACCTCTTACGGCCTGCGCAAAGAGGTCAAAGAAAAACTGGACCGCCTGCCGCTGAAATATTACGACAACCACCCTTACGGCGACGTGCTGAGCCGCGTGACCAACGATATGGATAATATCAGCAACACGCTGCAGCAGAGCTTGACGCAGATCATCACGTCGCTCGTGACGATCGTCGGCGTCATCGTCATGATGCTGACGATCAGCCCGATCATGACGCTGATCACCGTGCTGACGATCCCGCTCAGCCTCGTGGTGGTCATCGTGATCGCGAAGCGCTCGCAGAAACATTTCGCCGGCCAACAGCGCGCGCTGGGCGATCTCAACGGCCATGTCGAAGAGATGTACAACGGCCAACGCGTCATCAAAGCCTACGGCCGGGAAGATGCTTCGCAGCGGCAGTTCGAGAAGCATAACGCCGAATTGTACGAATCCGGCTGGAAAGCGCAGTTCATCTCCGGCTTGATCATGCCGCTGATGTCGTTCATCGGCAATATCGGCTACGTGTTGATCTGCGTGGTCGGCGGCATCTTCGCGACCAACGGACGGATCAAGATCGGCGACATCTTGGCGTTCATTCAATACGCCAGACAGTTCACGCAGCCGATCACCCAGACGGCGAACATCGCCAATATCATTCAGTCCACGGTCGCTTCCGCGGAACGCGTATTCGAAGTCTTGGACGAAGAAGAGCAATCGCCCGATCTGAAGCTGGAGCAGCGGATGACCGGCAAAGGCGAAGTCAAATTCGAACATGTCCGTTTCGGTTATTCGGAAGACAAGCCGCTGATCAAAGACATGAATATCGACGTGCTTCCGGGGCAGACCGTAGCCATCGTCGGTCCGACAGGGGCCGGCAAGACCACGCTGATCAACCTGCTGATGCGTTTCTACGAAGTGAACGGCGGGGCGATCAAGATCGACGGCGTCGATACGGCCAAGCTCGACCGCGATCGTCTGCGTTCGCTGTTCGGCATGGTGCTTCAAGATACGTGGCTGTTCGGCGGAACCATTCGCGAGAATATCGCTTACGGACGCGAAGGGGCGACCGAAGAAGAGATCGTGCGCGCGGCGGAAGCGGCGAGAGCCGATCACTTCATCCGAACGCTGCCGGACGGTTACGACACGGTGCTGAACGAAGAAGCGTCGAACATCTCACAAGGTCAGAAACAGCTGCTGACGATCGCGCGCGCCGTATTGGCGGACCCTCGCATCCTGATTCTCGACGAAGCGACGAGCAGCGTCGATACGCGGACCGAGATCTTCATTCAGCAGGCGATGGGCGAATTGATGAAAGGACGCACCAGCTTCGTGATCGCGCACCGTTTGTCGACGATCAAAGGCGCGGACCTGATTCTCGTCATGAACCACGGCGAAGTCATCGAGCAGGGCACCCACGAAGAACTGTTGGCGTCGGGCGGATTCTATGCCGACCTGTACAACAGCCAATTCTCCGAAGAAGCCGTGTAAACATCCGGCTTTCGGTTGTCGAATCCGTCATTCGTCCGCAAAAGAACACCTTAACGAATCCGAACTTGCGGAACCGGCGATCTCGCCGGTTCTTTTTTGCGCGCGCATCAGGTAAACTCATGCATTTTTTTGCATAGATACCTATCATCCTAATGGATTTCGTTCATTTATTCGATATAATGAGGGAAAGGTTTTACTTGCTTCAAGCAAGAGCAATGAGGCGAATTTCGAACCAATATCATAACGCAAAGTGGGTACCGATTTATGATCTCTGTCCTCGACACAGGTTTAACGGAGAATTGGAACGGCATATGGATCGTCCTATCGCTGTCGGTCGCGGTGCTCTCCTGTTACTTGAGCTTCAGCCTGGCCGGAAGAAAAGGACGAACGAGGCGGGGAGACAAACGAATCCATCTGGTCGCGGCCGGGACGGTTCTCGGTACGGGAACTTGGTTGGTTCACGTGATGAGTTTGTGTTCGTACCATCGCCGCGTCTCGCTGCATTACGACCCCGTCATTGCCGGATCGGCGTTCGTCGCGGTCAGTTTGTCCGCATACATAATGCTTCGACTGTTCGTCAAGCAGCAGCCCGTAACGAGTCGGCTCGCCGGCGCCGCATTCGGTTTCGGCGTCACGTTGATGTCCGCATTGGGCATTCTCTCGCTGCGTCCCGGCATCATCGTGGGCGTGGATCCGATCGTCGGATTTTTTTCGATCGCGATTATATTCATTTCCGCTTATTTTGCGCTTTATGTGCTTGGCAATTTTCGCCGTTCGTCCGGCTTCTCTTTGTCGCTTCCGGTCGCCGCGCTCATTCTCGGGTCGGGTCTTTTCGCCACGCAGCATGCGGTACTGGGCGCGCTGCGCATCGACAGCATACGTTCTCCCGCTGCCGCGTTGGGGTATACGGGCCTGCCTTCTTCGTATTTCGTAACCGGAGCGTCGATCTTGGTAGCCGCGATTCTGGCGATTACGTGGACGTTTATGGTATTCGAACGCCGCATGCTCAAGCAGCTTGCTTTTCTCGATCCGTTGACCGGTCTTCGAAACCGTTACGCGTTGGCCGAATACGCCGATCGCCGTCTTGCCGAAGATCGGTTGGGTTCGATGGTGCTGGTCAATCTCGATCGTTTCAAAGTGATCAACGATACGTTGGGCAGGGATCTGGGCGACCAATTGTTGAGCCATGCCGCACAGCGCATCCGTACCCGAATCCAAGATCAAGAAGCATTGTTTCGCATGGACGGCGACGAGTTTCTGTTGGTAGGCTCGGAGAAAGATCCGGAACTTCTGCTGCATCGGGTGAACATGATGCTTAACGAGATCGGCCGTCCTTACCTGATCGAAGGCAACGAGCTGTACGTGACGGCAAGCGCCGGCATCAGTCTGTTTCCCGGGCACGGACAGGATCGCTCGTCGCTGCTCAAAGCGGCGGACGCCGCGCTGTACCAAGCGAAAGCTTCGGGCAAAGACAAGACCGTCTTCTTCAACGCGGGAATCGGCGGGCAGTTGACCCGCAAGATGGAATTGGAGAAAGATATGCGCGTCGCGCTCGAACACGGCCAATTCTTTATCGTGTACCAGCCCAAATGGGATGCCCGTTCGAGCCGCGAAGCCGGATTCGAAGCGCTGCTCCGTTGGCGGCATCCGGAGAAAGGCGTCGTTTCGCCGGGCGAATTTATCCCGATCGCCGAGGAAACGGGCCTGATCGTGCCGATGACCCGCTGGATGCTCGGCGAAGTATGCCGCCAGAACAAACGTTGGCAGGACGAAGGGAAGTTCCGCGTCTGCATCTCGGTAAATATGTCTTATCGCGTATTCGAGAGCATGACGCTTTTCCAGATGGTGGACGAAGCGCTGCGCTCCAGCGGATTGCCCGGCACGATGCTGGAACTCGAGATCACCGAATCGATCGCGATGAAGAACATGGCGATCACGCTGTCCCAGCTTCAGCAGGTCCGCGACCTGAAAGTCCGGGTGTCGATGGACGATTTCGGAACCGGACATTCGTCGCTCGGAAGGCTGGACGAGATTCCGGTGGATACGCTCAAGATCGATCAGTCGTTCGTTAAAAACAGCAATCTGCTATCCAAACAGGCGCTGATCGTAGGCATCATCGGCATCGCGCGCCTGCTCGATCTGGAAGTGGTGGCGGAAGGCGTCGAGACGGCGGAACAAGCCGATTTTCTGCTGTCGCGCGGCTGCGTGCTGATGCAAGGTTATTATTATGGACGTCCCATGCTGCCGGATGAAGTCGAAGCCGGAGCGTGGCGCGTCAATGCTGCACCGATAGGAACCCGACAAGCCGATTAGGTCTTTGTCAACGCTAACTAACAACAGGTTTACGCGCTCTCGGGAGAACGTAAACCTTGGATTAGAAGTTGACGAAGGATCAGGTTTGCCGGGTTTTTCGTTTGCGTTCGATCCTCCTGCGGTCTTGCGGAGCCGCGCGGGGTAATGATAAGAGAATGTCGACGACAGAATCGCTCTCAGGCGAACGGAGGATGAAGAAATGCGTTGGAAAAGCGCGATGTTGGTCTACAACAGCAAAGCAGGCAAAGAAAAAGCCGCGCAGCTCGGCGATACCGTCGCGGCGTTGGCGGGAGAAGTCGGAGAACTTACGTTGGTACAGACGCAAGAGCCGGGAGACGGCGAGAAAGCTTGCCGGGAGCGCGGCGGCGATCATGAGCTTCTGCTCGTGCTCGGAGGCGACGGAACCGTGCACGAATGCATCAACGGGGCGGCTTTCGCCGATCCCGCGCCCGCCGTGGCCGTGCTGCCGGGCGGAACGTGCAACGATTTCGCGCGTACGCTGCGCCTGCCGCTTCAGGTAGGCCGCGCGGCGGAAGAAGTGTTGGCGGGCCGATTAAAAGAGACCGATCTGGGCAGCGTAAACGGTCGGGTGTTCACGAATTTCGTCGGAATCGGCTTGATCACCGATACGTCGGAAAATATCGATTCCGATCAGAAAGAGCGGATGGGCAAGCTCAGTTATTTCCTCAGCACGCTGCGGACTTTGCGCCAAGCCGAGCCTTTCGCTTTCCGCTTGACGCATGACGAAGGCACGATCGACAGCGAAGCCGTGATGATTCTGGTGGCGAACGGCCGCTCGCTGGGAACCGCCAAGCTGCCTTTCGCGGGGGAAGGCGTTCAAGACGGCCTGTTGGACGTTCTGATCGTGCGCGAAGCGGGATTATCGCTGGCTTGGCAGGTCATCAACGGCGGCGATCTGACCGATTACCGAGCGGGCGGCGGGGTGATCGAATATCTGCAAACGGCCTCCCTGCGGGTCGAAACGGACGAGCCCAAACGGATCGACAGCGACGGCGAAGTGTATCTGGAGACGCCTGCCGAGATCTCGGTGCTTCCTTCCAAGCTGCGTTTCTTCTACGGGCCTGAAGCGCCTTCGGGCGGGCTCCTCGGCGGACTGGGCGGTTCGGGCAAAGTCGACGGAGAGACGCGAACGAAGACGGCAGGCGAGCGGGATTCGCGCCGGAACACGTTCGAGGATTAAAGGGGGTTCGCGAGGAATATCGCGGACAAAGCGTTCTTCGGACAGGAGATTGCCGCGGCGATACGCGTCTCTCGGAGACGCGAAGTTTATTTCCCGGCTCCTGTCCGAAGCTCTTGACCGCGTATGACCCATGAGTCATAATAGAGCCAGATGACTCGTCGGTCATTCGGGAGCGAGCCGACATTTCGGGGGAAACGTGCGACTTGACAGAAAGATCGAGGCATGACGAACATGCCGACAGGAGGAGAACATGAACGAGAGAAAAGGGATCTTCGGCGCGCTGTCCGGCCGCGTAGGAAGATGGGTCGTGCTGGCGGTATGGATCGCGGCTGCCGTGCTGCTCAACGTGCTCTGGCCGGGAATCAACGAACGGGAAAACAACAACGCCGCCGATCTGAGCGATCAGTATCCGTCGGTGCAGGCCGCGCAGGTCGCGGAGCGAGAGTTTCCGGGCGACGGCGGCCAGCCGGCGCTGCTGGTCTGGAATCGAAGCGGAGGCTTGAGCGGCGAAGACTTGAACGGTCTGGCGAAATTGACGGAGTCGCTGGAGAGCGATCCGCTTCCGCAGCAGAAAGGCGTGCTGCCGCTGCATAAACTTCCGGCTCCCGCGCGCCAGTCGCTGCTGTCCGAAGACGGCGGCACGATCGTGCTTCCGGTGACCTTCGACGAAGCGGCCGACACGGACGCGCTCAAAGAAGACGTGACGCTGCTCAAAGAACGCATCAACGCCGTATTCGGAAGCGATCCGTTCGCCGTCGATACGGGAACGTCGGAGCTGTCGGCCCGCGTAACGGGTCCGGTCGGCATCGCCATCGACGCCGGAGCGTTGTTCCAGAACGCCGACGTCTCGCTGCTGATCGCCACGGTAGTTCTGGTCTTGGTGATCCTGCTGTTGATCTATCGCTCGCCGATCCTCGCGCTGATCCCGATCGTCGCCGTCGGCTTCGCGTATCTGGTCATCAGCCCGGTTCTCGGCACGATGGCCGATCGGGGCTGGATCACGGCCGACGCGCAGGGCATCTCGATCATGACCGTGCTGCTGTTCGGAGCGGGAACGGATTATTGCTTGTTCCTGATTACTCGGTTCAGACACTGCTTGACCGAGACGGCCGACAAGAAAGCGGCGCTCAGAGCCGCGCTAGCCGATTCGTCGGGAGCGATCGCGATGAGCGGCTTGACGGTCGTGCTGTCGCTGTTCACGCTGCTGCTCGCGAAGTACGGGGCTTATCATCGGTTCGCCGTGCCGTTCGGCGTGGCGATCCTGATCATGGGCGTCGCCAGCTTGACGCTGGTTCCCGCGCTGCTCGGCATTATCGGCCGGGCTTCGTTCTTCCCGTTCGTGCCGCGCACGCCGGAGATGGAAGAAGAACGCGCGCGCCGGAAAAACAAACCGGTCAAACCGCGCAAGAAAAACAAAGACAGCGCGATCGGCCGCATCGTCACCGAGCGTCCGTGGACCGTGGTGATCGCTTCCTTGATCGTGCTGGGCGGCCTGGCCGCCGCTTCTTCGCAGATCCGCTTCACCTACGATCTGCTGTCTTCGTTCCCGTCGGACATGGAATCGGTGGAAGGCTTCGACGCGATCGGCAAAGGCTTCACGCCGGGGGAATTGGCTCCGGTACAGGTGATGGTCGATACGGAAGGCCGAGACAACGATCTGGCGGACCGCTTGGCGGCGCTGCCGTTCGTCGCGAGCGTGGCGGAACCCGAGAACGGAGCGGAGAACGCGAACATCCGGCTCTATAGCGTCAAACTGAATATCAACCCGTACTCCAACGAAGCGATGGACGATATCGCGGAGCTGCGAAGCGCCGCCGAGACTTCGCTGACCGATGCGGGCGCGTCTTCGCCGGACGGCAAGATCTGGATCGGCGGACAAACGGCGACCCAGACCGACACGCGCGCGGCGACCGACCGCGATACGGATCTGATCATTCCGGTCGTCATCGGATTGATCGCGATCCTGCTGCTGGCTTACCTGCGTTCGATCGTGGCGACCGTCTATCTGATCGCGACCGTCGTGCTGTCTTATTTCTCCGCGTTGGGTCTCGGTTGGCTGATCCTGCATTACGTGCTGGGCCAAGACGCCGTTCAAGGCGCGATCCCGCTCTACGCTTTCGTGTTCTTGGTCGCGCTCGGCGAGGATTACAACATTTTCATGATCTCGAGCATCTGGAGCAAAAGCCGCCGCCTGCCGCTCAAGCAGGCGATCCGCGAAGGCGTCGGCGAGACGGGCACGGTCATCACTTCGGCGGGCGTCATTCTGGCCGGAACGTTCGCGGTGTTGGCGACGCTGCCGATTCAAGTGCTGGTGCAATTCGGCGTGGTGACGGCGCTGGGCGTGCTGCTCGATACGTTCATCGTTCGGCCGTTCTTGGTTCCTTCGATCACGCGTTTGCTGGGCGGAGCCGCATTCTGGCCCGCTCGCCCGCCTCGTCCGGACGTCGACGGCGCAGCGTCCGCCGCTGCCGCGAATTCCGAAATTTCCGCTCTCCGTTAAAAGCTTGTTTTCGAAAGTATCTTTACTGCGCGAGCCGAACCGGGCATAATGAATAGTGTTGTGACGGGTATGTAACATATAAATGCAACGGTAAAGCAAGTGACGTAACGATGAGCGAAAATGAGGCTTAACTGACGGGTATGTAAGGAGTGGAACGTTTGAAAACACCGGTATATTTCAATCATGACGGCGGAGTGGACGATCTGGTCTCGCTGTTCCTGCTGCTGCAAATGGAAGACGTGGAGGTCACCGGCGTATCGGTGATTCCGGCGGACGGTTATCTGGAGCCGGCGACCGACGCCAGCCGCAAGATTATCGACCGTTTCGGAAAAGGAAAAACCGTCGAGGTCGCCAAGTCGAACTCGCGCGGCAAAAATCCGTTCCCGGCCGAATGGCGCATGCATTCGTTCTTCGTGGACGCGCTGCCGATCCTGAACGAATCCGGCAAGATGGAAGCTCCGTTGTCGCCGCTTCCGGCGCATCGGCACCTGATCGAAACGGTCAAGAAGACGGAAGGACAGACGACGCTTCTGTTCACCGGTCCGCTGACCGATCTGGCGCGCGCGCTGGACGAAGCGCCGGAGATCGAAGAGAAGATCTCGCGCCTGTTCTGGATGGGCGGAACGTTCCAAGCGGGCAACGTGCAGGAACCGGAACATGACGGCACGGCCGAATGGAACGTCTTCTGGGACCCGGAAGCCGCGGATCGCGTATTCCGCAGCGGCATCGAGATCGATCTGGTCGCGCTGGAGAGCACGAACAAAGTGCCGCTGACTTTGGCGGTGCGCAATCGTTGGGCTTCGGAGCGCCGTTTCGAAGGCATCGATTTCTTGGGCCAATCCTACGCGTTCTGTCCGCCGCTCGTCTACATGGAGACGAACTCGACGTATTATCTGTGGGACGTGCTGACGACCGCTTCGCTGGGCAAACCGGAACTGGTCGAACGCCGCACGGTAAACGCGATCGTGATCCCGGACGGACCGAGCCAAGGCCGCACGGTCGAAACGGCGGAAGGCCGCCCGGTTCAGCTCGTGTACGACGTGGACGGAGCCGGATTCTTCGACTATATCACGGAGTTGGCGAGAGGGGCCGCGCCGGAACGTAAATAGACGTTCCGTGCTCGCGCCTTGCCGTGCAAGTCGATACCTGAACGTCGTTAAACGTTCCGTGCTTGCGCCTTGCCGTGCAAGTCGATACCTGAACGTCGTTAAACGTTCAGTGCTCGCGCTTTGCGCACTCTGCACCAAACCGAATTCATCCGAAAAGCGCGCGACCTCTTAGAGGTCGCGCGCTTTTTTTGCGCCTTGTTCGGATCACGCGGCGCGCTCGGCTGCTCGGTAAAAAACTTTCCGCAAACCCTCGCTTTTTCCCGCAAAGGGTGCTATAATTTAAATAAGATTTAGAATAAGTCTAAATTTAAATAAAAGGAGCGTATTTATCTATGGAAACCGTAAAAACGAACGTGAATGTCAATGCCTCCGCGGAACTGCATCGCGCGCTGAACAAACAAGTCGCCGACTGGTCGGTCCTTTATACGAAACTGCATAACTTCCACTGGTACGTGAAAGGCACGCATTTCTTCACGCTGCACGCGAAATTCGAAGAGTTCTACGATGCGGCGACCGCGCGCATGGACGAGATCGCCGAACGCCTGCTGACGATCGGCGGAGCCCCGGCGGCGACGCTGCGCGAACAGTTGGAACTGACGAGCGTGGCCGAAGCCCGAGGCGGAGAAACGGCCGAAGAAATGGTCGAGATCCTCGTTCGCGATTTCCGCGCCGAAGCGGCCGAACTGGAAGAAGCGATCGAGATCGCCGGTTCCCTGAACGACAAAGCGACGGAAGACCTGCTGATCGGCATCAAGAGCGCCGTAGACAAAGACGCTTGGATGCTGGAAGCTTACTTGGGCCGCTAAGACCCGCTTCGGCAGGGCCGCTCGGCTGCGTCGAACGGAACGCGTGCATTAGCGAACATGAATAACGAAGATCAAGCCGGTTTCGGAACGTCTGCGTATGCAGCTTCCGGACCGGTTTTTGACGTGAAGTCATCTACCCGCCTTTTCGACACCAAATCGCCCCGAATGATCTGCTTATTTTTTACCTTACTGCCTTATGATACAGATAGATGTGATTCAGATCATTTACATGACGGAGTGTGAGAGGTATGGACGATCGTTCGATTCTGCTTGCGGAAGCGGAACTATTTATACGTCGGTGTTATGCGGAATTGGAACGTACGGAAGAAGAGGCCGAGCTGCGACTGAAAGAGATCGTTCGGGAGATCGAAGCAAGCGGAACGTATACCCATACCTACGACGAACTTCGGCACGGAGCGCGTATGGCTTGGCGCAACAGCAATCGCTGCATCGGACGCCTGCCGTGGGACAGCCTGCACGTCATCGATAAGCGAGAAGCCGGGACCGAAGAAGAGATCGCCGAAGCGCTGATCGAGCATCTGGATTACGCGACGAACGGCGGAAGGATCCGTCCGACGATCACGATTCTGAAGCCGGAACGCGGCGAACGTCCGGGCGCGCGCGTCTGGAACGAGCAGTTGATCCGCTATGCCGGTTACGGAGGCGAAGACGGCGAACGAATCGGCGATCCGGCTTCGCTGGAATTCACGCAGGTCTGCGAAAGACTCGGTTGGCGAGGCGAGCGGACCGATTACGACGTGCTGCCGCTGGTGATCCAGCTTGACGGGGGAGCGCCCAAGTGGTTCGAACTGCCGCGCGAAAAGGTGCTGGAAGTGGAGATACGCCATGCGGGCCTGCCGGGTTTCGACGAACTCGGCCTGCGCTGGTACGCCGTTCCGGCCGTTTCCGGCATGAGGTTGGAGATCGGGGGCATTCGCTACGGAGGCGCGCCTTTCAACGGTTGGTATATGGGAACCGAGATCGGGGCGCGCAATTTCGCGGACGAAGGACGTTACGATAAGCTGCCCGCCGTCGCGGATCTGATGGGACTCGACCGCAGCCGCCGCAGCACGCTCTGGCAGGATCGGGCGCTGGTCGAACTGAACGTCGCGGTATTGGAATCGTATCGGGCAGCGGGCGTGAGCATGATCGACCACCATACGGCGGCCGCGCAGTTCGAGACGTTCGAGCGTCGCGAGAAAGAAGCGGGCCGCGACGTGACAGGCAACTGGGCTTGGCTGATTCCGCCGATGTCGCCCGCGACTACGCATGTGTTCCACAAGCGCTATGACAATACGATCGTGAAGCCGAACTTTTTCTACGGGAAAAAGCCTTACGGCGCCGCAGCGGTCTCCGCTTCTACGGCAGGCGTTTGTCCGGTGACCGGAGCCAAAAGCGAAGAATCCGCGGCAGCGGCCGGCGAACCGCGCGAACAGCCGGAAACGCGCGAAACGCTTCGCGGCCGTTCGGCGCATAGCGGCGCGGCCGGAGCGCCGAGCGGCTGTCCTTTCCATTAAAAAAAGAGCTTTTTGCCGATCGGGCAAAAAGCTCTTAAAAGCGAAACGAGAAAGCTTCGAATATTCGTTAAGCGAATCCGAAGCCTTTTCGCCGTGCGCGCAGCGGACTTACTGCGGGTTCGTCGTCCAGATGCCGGCGGATTTCACGAATACGCGCGCAGGCAGCTTCAAGGTCGCGATCGCGAGATCGGCTACGTCTTCCGGCTGCATCATGCGGTCTTCGTCGCCGATCGGCAGGTTGTTGCTGGAGGCCAGTTCGGTGTTGACGGTGCTCGGAGTCAGCGCGGTCACGCGGATGTTCGATTTGCGGACTTCCTGCATCAGCGATTCGCTCAGGCTGATCAGCGCCGCTTTGGACGCGCAGTACGCCGAACCCGTCGCGAAGCCGCGTTCGCCCGCGGTCGAAGCGACGTTCAGGATGCTGCCGCTGTTCTGCTCCAACATGAACGGAAGCGCGGCGCGAGTCGTATAATAAGCGCCCATCAGATTGACGCGAATGATGCGTTCCCACTCTTCCGGGTCCATCTCCGCCAGTTTGCCGAACGTCGCGATCCCCGCATTGTTGATCAAGATATCGATCGCGCCGAGCTGATCATGCAGCGAGTTGACCGCCGCTTCGATATCGGCGCGAACGGACACGTCCGCCGCTGCCGTGAAGACGTTGACCCCGTATTTCTCTTTCAGTTCGCCGGCGAGCGCGTCCAGATCGGAAGCCGTCCGGGCGATCAGGCCCAGATGCACGCCTTCGGCAGCCAACGCTTCGGCAGCGGCCCGGCCGATGCCTTTGCCTGCTCCGGTAATGACGGCCGTCTGATTCTTAAGTTCTAGCATAGCCACGATTCGTATCCTCCTTAGGAATAAAAAATCTCTCCTTGAAAAGTGTAACGGACCGGATCGGATTTTCCAAGCGAACGACCGCCAAGAAAAGAAACAGATGATTTTTTTGCGTATCGTACTTGGTAAGTTGTTTCAAAAAGTTAGAAAGCGGGTAAAATTATTGTTTGTTTCCATTTTCTCTGATTAGCGGTATACTATTCTTCGTCTTCCCTATAAAAAAAGGGAGCTTATGCCGATATTTAGAGTAAAAAAAGGAACGGGAGCAGCCGCATGAACAGAACCCTTATCGAACATACCGTCCTAGACGTTTTAACCCGTTCGAACAGCAAAATCGAAGTGGTGCTGGAGAATCTTTTCCCCGGTAAACGGTTGGTCGGCGGCAAGTACAGTCTGGATGATCGTCGAATCACGCTTTATCTCGGCGTGCTCGAAGAACAATGCAAGCTTTTGTTCGGAACGTTGGAGTCTTTCGAGGAATACGTGCGCGTCGTGTTGGCGCATGAACTCGGGCACGCCAACGATCCGGAATTGGAATATCTATCGGAACGTCTGATGAAGATTCGCGGCAGGTTGTCTCGAACCCGCGTATCGCTGCGATTGGAAGAGAATGCTTGGCGCTATGCGAACGACCTGATCCGTATGGAGAACCCTGCCATGTTCGATACGATCATGGGGCAATCGCTGTACAGCTATTACGAGGTTCTGCCCGAATATGCCGAGTATACGCAGTCTGCCGCCACGACGGCATAAAGCGGTCCGTCCGCTGTCGATTCATCCAAGATTCCGGCTTCGCCATCCTTGCACGAAGGAGGCGGGCCGGAATTTTTTTGTCTTTTTTGCAATCGTTCGCTTCGCTTTCGGCACGTCGGGCAGATGCCCATGCCGCTACAACGTCCGGAAGATCGCGTTTTCCCGCAGATGGCTGACCGGAAGGCCGGGGAACTGCTCGGCGAGACGTTCGGCTAAAAGCTGCATGCCCGGCACTTCGCTTTCGGCGTGACCGAGCACGATCAGCCCGCAAGGGCGGCCGAGCCGGTTCGCTTCGCGCACGTATTCCGGCGTTTCCCATTCCGGGCCTTCGCCGCAGACGATCAGATCGGCGTCGCCCCGCTCCAGCAGCGGAATGACGGCTTCGCCGCCGCCGCGGTAACCGACCAGCACGCCGGTTCGCGAGCAGCGCATAGCCGGATCGCCGACGATCCGCAGAGAGGCAAGGCCCAAACGCTGCTTGATCTCCGCCGCGATTTCTTCGAGCGAAGCTTCCGGCAGCGTCAGCAGCGCCGCTTCGGGACGCTGTTCGCGTACATGTGAAGTCCATCCCAACGCTCGGATCAGTCCTTCGGTCACGCCGTCCGGCGCATAACGGTGCAGGCCGTCGTGGAAACGGAACACGTTCATGCCGAGCGCTTCGATCTTCTGCCGTTTAAGCGCGGCGATCCGTCCTTCGGGAACCTCTTCCTTGCGTTCATGATGCGAGAAAAACAATCCTTCGTGCCCGATCACCAGATTGGCGCCCGATTCCGCCGCCCGCTCGATGACCGAGAGCGTCGGCATGAACGCGGTAACGATACCCGTGACCGGAGCGTCGAGGTCGCCGATCAGCAGCCGGTCCGAGGTGTTCTCCGGCAGGGGAGAAGCGAGAGGGCGGAGCAGGGAATCGATCACTGTTCGTACGGTGACCGGTTCGCGGTGCGAAATATCCATAAACATTCCTCCTGTTCGATTCCGTTCTTCAAAAAAAGGTCCCGAACGCCTGAGCGGCGTCCGGGCGTGAATCTCGTTTTAATAACCCAGCGTTTCTTTGGTGCGATTGAAGATTTCGTTCGCCGTCTGGATATAACGGTCCGCGCCGTTGGCTTGAACTTGCGCGACGTACGCATCCCAACCGGCGTTCAAGTCTTCCTGCCCGGTAATGAACTTGAGCGTCATCGTATCCACGTAGTCCATCAGCGGTTTGGAAATCAGGTTCATTTCTTCCGCTTCGTCCGTCGTCGCCATGATCGGCGGTTGGATCGGTCTAGGCTCGCGGTATTTCTTGATCCGTTCCATATAATCCTGCTCGCCTTCGGTCATCTTGGAGAAACGCAGTTCGTCCGAACCGCCGTAAGCGAACACGCCGCCGGCGTAACCGAGATCGACGTTCAGTTTCTTGGTGCCGGTATCGGCGTTGAGGCCGTTATACGTGATGTCCGGATTCAGCACGATCTTGCCGCTGTCGTCGCGGGTATAGGTCTCGCCTTCGTTACCCCATAGAGCGAAGGTCTGGCCTTCGTCCGAATACCAGAGCCAGTCGATGAAGCGGAGCATTTTGATAAAGTCTTCTTTGCCGAGTTCTTTGAGCGCGTTCTGACTGATCATGATGCCGTTCTCCAGACGCGAGTTTTCGATCTGAAGCAGGCCTTCCGGTCCGCCCGGCTGCACGACCATGTACAATTCGCTGTTCTTGTCCTGCATTTTGCTCATGGAATCGGCCAGCGTCTGGTAGTTGCCGTTGATGACGAACGTTTCGCCCTTATAGAATTTGGCGCGCGCCGATTCGTCGTCTTGGGTAAACGATTCCGGATCGAGCAGGCCGTCTTTGACCAATTTGTTGAGATAAGTCAGATACTCTTTGAATTCCGGCGTGGAGTCGGCGAAATAGAATTCTTTTTTGTCTTCGTCGAATTTCACGCCGTTCGCCAGTCCCCAACCGCCGGTGACGCCGTAAGCGACGCCGGTGATCCCGAGCGTGGAGTCGCCTTCGTACTGATCGGACCAGACATAATCCGCTCCTGTATACGCTTTCACTTTTTTGAGCGCTTCGTAGAAATCTTCGTAGGTCCATTTGCTTTCCAACGCTTCGACGTCGACGCCGGCCGCTTCGAACACGTCTTTGCGGATCACGTACGAATAACCGCCGCCCGCGGATTCCCACATGCCCGGAAGCACGTAATATTTGCCGTCTTCGCGCAGTTTGGCTTTCAAATCGTCGGTCATGCCCCATTTCTCCACGGCTTCCGTGTAGTTCGGCATGTACTGCGTCCATTCGCTGATCGGCACGATCTGGCCGCCGGCGACGAACGCGCTTTCGTCGTACGTTTTCGGAATGATGTACGGAGCGTCGCCGGAGTTGATGACGAGCGCTTTCTGATTTTCGTATTCCGCGCGCGCCGTGATCGACAGATCGAACGAGACGTTGGTTTTTTCTTTGAGCGAAGACCAGAACGGCCAATCCGCTTGATACGGATACGCTTCGTTGTCGCTGAACATCATGGAGTAAGTCACCGGCTCGTCGGAACGGAACGTCTTGCCCGCGCCGTAAGTATACCCTTGCGCTTCCTGTTTGCCTTCCGGATCGGGGGCATTGGCCGCGGTGTCGCCGTCGGAGCTTCCGCACGCGGCGGTGCCGGCAGCGAGCAGGACCGCCAGCGCGATTTTGCCGAAATTGCTGAACTTGTTCATAAAGACCTCCCGTGTATTGGTTTGGCTTTATAGAAACGGAGAAAAGCGGACAGCGGCATCGGCCGCTTTCGGGCTTGAGTCTCCGGCTCTATCTTTACGAATTGCGCGGTTCGTCAACCTTTGACCGAGCCGATCATCATGCCTTGAACGAAATATTTCTGCACGAACGGATAGATGCAGATGATCGGCAGGGAAGTGAGCACCATGGCGGCGGACTTGATGGTCGCGGCGATCTGCGTGGTCGATTCGGCGCTCGCGCCGACTTCCGCCGTGCTGACCGTGCTGTCGATGATCTGTCTGAGATACAGCGCGACCGGCCATTTTTCTTTGGATTGCAGGAACAGCGCCGGACCGAACCAGTTGTTCCAGATGCCGACGATGCAGAACAGGGTCATCGTGGCGAGGATCGGTTTGGACAGCGGCAGCACGATGCGCAGGAAGATGCGGTACCCGCCGAGCCCGTCGACTTTCGCGGCTTCTTCGACTTCGTTCGGAATCGAAGCGAAGAACGTTTTCATCAAAATGACGTTGAACGCGCTGATCGCGCCGGGGATGATGATCGCCCACATCGTATCGCGCATATGCAGCGTTTTGGAGATCAGAATGAAGTTCGGGATCAGTCCGCCGCTGAAATACATGGTAAACAGCACGAAAGGAATGAAAAATTTGTTCAGCCGCAGTTTGTCTTTGGATAACGGATAAGCCAGTATCGCGGTGCCCATGACGGCGATGAACGTGCCGAGCGCGGAATACAGGATCGTGTTCCAGTAGTAGAGATAGAAGTCCGGTTTGCCCAAGATCAGCTTATAGGTAGCCGCGGTGAAGTCGACCGGGAAGATGCTGACTTTGCCGGCGTAGATGGCTTCTTCCGAACTGAAGGATTGGGCGACCAGATACAAGAACGGATACAGCGTGAACAGGACGACCAGCAGCATGACGACGGCGTTGAACACCCGGAAGATCCGGTACGATAAGGAATTGTCCATGACGAAGGCTCCTTTCTACCAAAGGCTGGTTTTGGTGGTTCGGCGAGAGACGTAATTGGCCGTCGTGACGAGGATCAGGCCGATAATGCCTTCGAACAGTCCCACGGCGGTCGCGTAACTGAAGCTGCCTCCGCTGATCCCGATCCGGTAAACGTAAGTGGAGATGACGTCCGCGGTCTCGTAGGTGAGCGGATTGTACAGCAGGAGGATTTTCTCGAAATTGGAGCCCAGAATGCTGCCGATATCGAGAATAAGCAGCGTCATGATCGTCGGCAGGATGCCCGGAATCGTCACGTGCCAAGCCAACTTGAGCCGGTTCGCGCCGTCGATGCGGGCCGCTTCGTACAGCTCCGTATTGATGGTGGTCATCGCGGCCAGATACAAGATGGTGCCCCAGCCGAGCGCCTGCCAGATGCCGGAGGATATGTAGATCGTCGGGAACCATTCCGGCAGCGAGATAAAGGCCAGTTTGGGCAAGCCCAATTGTTGAAGCAGGCCGTTGATCGGTCCGTTGAGCGACAGCAGTTCTTTGACCATGCCCGCCACGATGACCGTCGAGATGAAGTGCGGCAGGTAGGAGACCGTCTGCACGAACTTTTTGATCCCGATATTCTTCAGCTCGTTGATCAGCAGCGCGAAGATCAGCGTCAACGGGAAACGGACAAGCAGGTAGAAGACGCTGAGCAGCAGATTGTTGCGGAACGCCCGCCAGAAGGTCGGGTCTTTGAGGAACATCTCGAAATATTTGAGGCCTACCCATTCGGTGCCGAGAAAATTCGGACCGCCCCGGTATTTGCGAAAAGCGATGATGTTGCCGAGCATCGGCGCATACTTGAAGATGAGGAAGTAGAGCACGGGCAGAATCAGGAACGAATAGAGCACCCATTCTTTGCGGACGTGGCGCATCAACGACTCCTGCTCGGTTTGCCGAACGCGGACTTGCTTGCGGGTCAAGATCCCCATATGGATAGATCGCCTCCTATTGAGAAAAAGTGGAAATCGTAGACAAAAAACGATTAACTATACTTTTCGCAGCGGATTACCCAGTTATGAAAGCGAAGTCAAGCGATACGCAGTATCGCTTGACTGAAATCGGAATCAGGAACGAGGTCGGGCTGCCGCGATCGGAGCGGCGGAGGCTCTGAGAACGAAAGACTTCGGCGTTTGCCCGGTCAACGCGACGCTTCGCGCGTCCGGTTGGCTGAAGCCGAGGGATACGGTGTAGTCGCCTTCGGCGATCGAGGCGGTTCCGTCTTCGGCATAGAGCGCGAACGCTCCGAGCGGAAGCGTCAATTCGACTTCGGCGGAAGCGCCGGGTTCCAGATGCACTTTGCGGAACGCTTTGAGCTGGGCGTTCGGCGCGCCTTCTTGTTCGGACCGGACGTAAGCCTGCACCACTTCGGCCGCGGCGATCCTGCCGTTGTTGACCAGACGGACCGAAGCTCGGATGCTTTCTTCGCCGACGATGGCGGCGCTCAATTCGGCGGATTCGATCTCGATGCCGCCGTAAGTCAAGCCGTAGCCGAACGGATACAGCGCTTCTTGGCGCATATAACGGTAAGTGCGGCCTTCCATCGAATAGTCCGTGAACGCCGGCAGTTCTTCGCTCGTGCGATAGAAAGTGACCGGAAGCTTGGCCGACGGCGAGAACTCGCCGAACAGCAGCTCGGCGATCGCCCGGCCGCCCTGCGCGCCCGGATACCAAGCCTGCACGATCGCCGGAATATGCTCGTCGGCGTAGTTGACGGCGAGCGCGCTGCCCGCGAGCAGCACCAGCACGACCGGCTTGCCGCTCTCGCGAGCGATGCGCAGCAGTTCTTCCTGCTGTCCCGGCAGTTCGAGGTTCGGCTTGTCGCCGCTGCCGAACGCGTTTCCTTGATCGCCTTCTTCGCCTTCCAGACCGGAGTCCAGACCGAGGCAGACGACGATCAGGTCGCTTTCGGCGCAGACGCCTTTGGCTTCGGCGAGCCGATCGCCCGCTTCGCCGAGTCCGCCGACTTTTTCTCGGAACAGATGGCAGCCTTCGGAATACAGCACGCGCACGTCGTCGCCCAAGTAATCCTGCAGGCCTTCCAGCGGCGTGACGTAGCGGGATGCCGTTCCTTCGTAGTTGCCGACCAGCGCGCGGCGGTTGTTGGCGTTCGGTCCGATCACGCCGACGGTCTTCAGCTTGCTCTTGTCGAGCGGCAGCAGGCCTTCGTTCTTGAGCAGCACCAGCGAATCGCGCGAAGCTCTGAGGTTAAGCTGCTTCATGGCCGGAGAATCGGTCTCCGCATAGCCGATCGAAGAGAACGGCACGTCGGCCGGCTCGTCGAATAAGCCGAGCTTCATGCGGGTGGTGAACAGGCGGGTAACCGCCGTATCGATCTGTTCTTCGGCGACCAGTCCTTGCGCGACCGCGTCTTGAAGGAACAAGAAGAGACTGCCGCAGTTGAGGTCGCAGCCGTTATTGACGGCCAGCGCCACGGATTCGACTTCGTTCGCCGTGACTTTGTGATGCAGGTGGAAATCGCGAATCGCCCAACAGTCGGAGACGACATGGCCGTCGAAGGCCCATTCGCCGCGAAGAATCTGCTTCAGCAGCAGTTCGCTGCCGCAGCAGGGTTCGTCGTTGGTTCGGTTGTAAGCGCCCATGACCGCTTCGACTTTCGCTTCTTCCACGCAGGCTTGGAAAGCCGGCAGATAAGTCTCGCGCAGGTCTTTGTCCGAGACGACGGCGTTGAAGCTGTGCCTGATATCTTCGGGACCGGAGTGGACGGCGAAATGTTTGGCGCAGGCCGCCGTTTTGAGATAGTTCTCGTCGTCGCCCTGCAGGCCGCGGATAAAGCGAACGGCCAAGCGGGACGTCAGATGCGGATCTTCGCCGTACGTCTCGTGCCCGCGGCCCCAACGGGGATCGCGGAAAATGTTGACATTCGGCGCCCAGAGCGTCAGCCCTTTGTAGATGTCCGTGTCGCCGAAGCGCTGCTGCATATTGAACTTCGAACGGGTCTCCGTCGAGATGGCGTCCGCCACTTCTTCCAGCAGTTCTTCGTCGAACGTCGCCGCGAGGCCGATCGCCTGCGGGAACACGGTCGCCGTGCCGGCCCGCGCCACGCCGTGCAGTCCTTCGTTCCACCAATTGTAGGATTTGACGTTCAGCCGCTCGATGGCCGGGGCGGAATGCACCATCTGATGAATCTTCTCTTTGAGCGTCATCTGCGCGACCAGCTGCTTGGCCCTTTCTTTGTAACTCGCGATTTTCTCCGTATTCTCCGTGATATTGCCCATCCGATCGTCCTCCTCGACGTGCAAAATGGTTGCGGAATCAAGCGTAGATCTGTCGTCCTTGTTCGTCGGGAATACCCGATTTGCGGTAAAAGTAAGTGTTTACGACGTCCCGCCACTGACGGGCGTTCTCGGCTTGCATCTCCAATCTGCGAAGCACATGGGAGAAACGTTCCGGATCGACGCCGCTTTCAAGCTCTTGCCAGCGTTCGAGCCAAGCTTCGACCTTCGACGCGCCTTCGAAGCGGCTGTCGTAGATATATTGGATGACCGTCTTGCCGGACTTCAATCGATGCGTATACGGCACGTGGTGGAAGAACAGCAGCAGTTCGTCCGGACACGAGTCGAGCGAGCCGTAGAGCGCTTGGTTCTCCGGCGCGTATTGGCCGACATAGCCGGTACCCGTGCCGATCGTGCGATCGACGCCGACGCCGTCGCGATCCGCGAAATGGTATGTACCCCACTTGGAGTATTCGTATCCGTCGACGTCGACGGCATAATGATAATGCGGCTGGACCATCCAACCCACGCTGAGCGGCGCGGTGTAGCTTTCGTACGTCGGCCACGAAGCCATCAGCAGTTCTTCGACGAACGCGGCCGCCTTCGTGCCGGCGCCGAAGGTCAGCGCGCTCCATTCTTCGGCGATGCTCTCCGCGCTCAGTTCCGGATTCCATGCCAGACGGCCGAAGCCGAACAGATTGGCCTGCGCCAGATGATGGCCGGTCCAGTTGTCGTCGTCTCCGATATTCGAGACGGCGGCGAGGCCGCTGTGCGCGAACGGATGCACTTCGCCCGCGGCGATCCGTTTCACGGTAGTGCCGGGTCCGTTCAGGCAAGTATCGAAGTCCAGATACGTTTTCCATTGGGGAACGAGGAAGCAGACGTCCCGCTGCTGCCCGGTGTATTCTTGGGCGATCTGGAATTCCATCATCTGATTGGTGTTCGGCATCGCGCCGAGCAGCGGCGAGACCGGTTCGCGGACTTGGAAATCCATCGGACCGTTCTTGATCTGAAGCACCACGTTTTCCCGGAAACGGCCGTCCAGCGGTTTGAAGTGGTCGTAAGCGGCGCGCGCCCGGTCGGTGGAACGGTCGCGCCAGTCTTGATGGCAGTCGTAGACGAAGCAGCGCCACAGCACCAGGCCGCCGAACGGCGCGAGCGCGTCGGCGAGCATGTTGGCGCCGTCGGCATGATCGCGTCCGTAGGTGAACGGACCGGGGCGGTTTTCGGAGTCGGCTTTGACCACGAAACCGCCGAAGTCCGGCACGGCCGCGTAGATTTCTTCCGCTTTGCGCGACCACCAGCGCCGCACGTCTTCGTCCAGCGGATCGGCGGTCTCGAGCTCGCCGAGTTCGATCGGCGCGGCGTAGTTCGCGCTCAAGAACAGCTTGATGCCGTAATCGGCGAAGATCTTCGTCAGGCGCGATACGTCGGGCAGCAGCGAAGCGGTGATCAGCTTGGTTTCTTCGCGGTGCACGTTGACGTTGTTGATGCAGATCGCGTTGATGCCGACCGAACCGAGCAGTCTGGCGTAATCGGCGATGCGCGGCGATTCGAGCAGAATCCGGTTATTCCGGTAGAAGATCGAATCGCCGGAATACCCGCGTTCCACGCTGCCGTCCATATTATCCCACTGGTCGATCATGCGCAGCCGGTTGCGCGGCGATTCGACGATCTCCAGCTCGCTCGGCCCGCCCGTCGCGGTACCCAGCAGCCGGAGGAAAGCGAAAACGGCTTGCAGCAGACCGCACTCCGAGCCGCCGCGCAGCACGGCGTACCAGCCTTCGCCGGACGAGTCGTCCGAACCGTCACGGCCGACGCGTACCGCGTACGCTTCTTCGGCCGAAGGAAGCGCGGCCTGCTCGTTCAGCGCGCGCCGCGCCGCCGCAAGCGAGCCGAGCAGTACGACCGGCGGGCCGGCCTGCAGGCTCGTCTCCGGCGTCAGTCCGGTCAGCGTTCCGATGCCGCCGACCAATTCGCGAAGCGCGGACGCTCCGGGACCGCCGGTTTCGTCCGGGCGAAGTTCCATGCCGGCGGCGATCCGGCCGAGCAGGGGGCTCCAAGCTTCGATGCGGCTCTTGTCCGTCCACCGTTCGGCGGGCAGCCAAGCCCGATAACCTCTCGAGTTCTTATTCATCAGGGTCGTTCGCTCCTTTCGGCGTAAATCCCAATTCGCGCTCCAGCGTCCGGCGCACAGCGCCGGAGCCGCCCAGCATCTCGCGGAACATCCGCTCGATCTTGGGGCCCAGCCCGGCGGCGTACAAGTCGACGCCGAACAGCTTATCGTCCGCCAGAATCCGGCGGACGTCCGGGTAAGCACGGCCGTCCGGGCCGGGAACGGTATGCCCGAGCCGCTCTTGCAGTTCCCCGAGCATCGGGTCCGGGCTCGGCTCGAAAGAGCGGCCTTCGTCGTCGGTGCCGAGCAGGTAACGGCACCAAGCGGCAATGGCCAGCGGAACGGCGGTCAGCGACGCCGCGTCCAGATCTTCGCGCTCGGTATAAGCGCGGATCGTCCCGCCGAAGCGGATACCGACTTTCTTGGAGGTATCCGACGCGATGCGCTGCGGCGTATCCGGGATAAACGGATTCGGCAGCCGTTCGTTCAGCACCTCGTCCAAGAATTTCGCCGGCGACAAGATGCCGGGATCGACCACGACCGGCAGCCCTTCGTCTTCGCCGATCCGCCGGGCCAGTTCGCGCAGCAGCGGATCGCGCATCTCGTCGGCGATCAAGGCGTACCCGAGCAGGCAGCCCGTCACGGCCAGCGCCGTATGGAGCGGATTGAGACAGGCGGTGACTTTCATGGTGTCCGTGCGGTTGACCGTTTCCCGATCGGCGAACAGGATGCCGGCCGCTTCGAGCGGCGGGCGTCCCGCCGGGAAACGGTCTTCGATGACCAGATATTCGGCCGCTTCCGCGTTCACGAACGGAGCCGAATACGTATGGCGGGAAGACGTTTTCTCTTCCAAACCGACCAGTCCGTCCCGGCTTAGTTCTTCCCGGATCAGCGCCGAAGGCCGAGGCGTGATCTTGTCGATCATCGTCAACGGAAACGACACTTTGCGGCGTTCTTCGAGATACCGCACGAAGCCTTCTTGCGCATGGCCCCGCGCCGCCCATTCCCGGGCGACGGTCAAGATGCTTTCGCGCAGCACGTCCCCGTTATGCGGGCAGTTGTCCAGACTGACGAAAGCCAGCGGATAAGCGCCTTTGAGATAACGGCGGTACACCAGCGCGGCGGCGACGGCCATGACCTGCTCGGCGCGGTTCGGTCCGGCTTCGAAGTCGCGCATCGCTTCTTCGGTGAATCCGCCGCCCGCTTCCGTCAGAGCGTAGCCTTTCTCCGTTACCGTAAACGACACGATCTGAAGGCTCGGATTCTCGAACGCGCGCACGAGCCGGACGTAGTCGTCGGTGCGGAAAGGATCGGCGCAGAGCGCTTCGGCGACGCTGCCGAGCACTTCTTTGCGCAGCTTGCCGTCCGCGCCCATCTCCACGAGCAGCGTCAGATTGTCGTGCGGCCGATAGACCAGATCGATCGTCTCCGAATCGGGAGTGCCGGCCGCGATGATGCCCGTGTCGGTCAGCCCTTCGTTCAGCAGCTTCTGCTGCGCTTTGGCGATCAGGCTGCGGAAGATGTTGCCCGCGCCGAAATGGACCCAGCGCGGATGGTCCAGCGTATGCTCGGCCGCCGCGCGCCGGTCGAAGCGCGGCAGTTCGATGCCGGCCGCTTCCCAAGCTTCGACGTTCAGCAGTCCGCGTTCATTCAGTTCCAGCAACGATCCCGCCTCCTTGCGATCCCGCGATCCGGGCGTTCTCCAATCCGTCCCAGACTCCTTGCAGATACATGGCGCCCAGCGCCCGGTCGTACAGCCCGTATCCCGGGCGGCAGTAAGCTTCTTCGCCCCACAGATGGCGTCCGTGATCCGGACGGACGTACCCGTCGAATCCGTTCTCGTGCAGCGCGCGCACCAGCTCCGTCAGATCGACGCTTCCGTCGCCGGTTTTATGCGAGACTTCCACGAAGTCGCCGTTGTCGAACACGCGGATATTGCGCAGATGAGCGAAAGGAATACGGTCGGCGAACTCGCGCACGATGGCGGGGAGGTCGTTGGCCGGATTCGTGCCGAGCGATCCCGAGCAGAACGTCAGGCCGTTGGACGGGCTGTCGACCGCTTGCAGAATCCGGCGGATCGTCTCTTGGCTGCGAACGATGCGAGGCAGGCCGAAGATCGGCCAAGCCGGATCGTCCGGATGGATCGCCATTTTGATGCCGCATTCTTCGCAGACCGGAACGATCTTCGTCAGGAAATAAACGAGATTCTCGAATAATCGTTCTTCCGTGACGTCGGCGTAAGCCGCGAACAGTTCGTCCAGCCGCGCGAGGCGGTCCGGTTCCCAGCCCGGAATGGTGAATTTCCCGCCTCCGCGAATGATCATCTGCGCCATTTCGTACGGATCGGCGGCAATGGAAGCCTTTTCATAAAACAAGGCGTTCGAGCCGTCCGGCAGCGGATAATACAGATTGGTGCGCGTCCAGTCGAAAACGGGCATAAAGTTGTAGCAGATCACTTTCACGCCGACCGCGGCCAGCTTGCGAACCGTATCCGCGTAGATCTCGATATAACGGTCGCGAGACGGCAGTCCGATCTTGATATCGTCATGCACGTTGACGCTTTCGACCACGTCGACGGAGAATCCTTTGGACAAGATCAGCTCGGCTTCTCGGCGAATCTCTTCTGCTTCCCACGTTTCGCCTGCCGTTTTGTGATGCAAAGACCAGACGATTCCGTGAATGCCCGGAATTTGGCGAATCTGATCAAGGGTGATATTGTCGTTGCCTTCGCCGTACCAACGCCAGGTCATCTTCATAACGCAGCCTCCTTATTCAGCGAAAATCTTTGTTTTCGGCTGTTTGCATAGCAAGATCGATTTTCTTGTATACAAGAACAGCCTTATCATATTGCGATCGGCTCTTCCTGTCAATTGGATATTTTAAAGGTTTTATTCGGTCAAGACACTCGGTTATCGAGTTTCCGAAATATTTATTTTTCTTTTATTCCGCAGGTTGTATACTAGACTCAATTACTCGACGAAAGAGGGCGACCGCATGACCAGCAAGGCGGCTATTTTGGGCCAGTTGCGAAGCGAGATTCTGAATCTGGAACTGAAGCCGGGCAGCATCCTCAGCGAGACCGCCCTATCGGAACGTTTCCGAATCTCGCGCACGCCGCTGAGAGACGTGTTGAAACAGTTGGCGCACGAAGGATATATCGACGTCTACCCCAAACGGGGCAATCTGGTTTCCTATATCGATCTGGAATCGGTCGAACAGATGATTTATTTGCGCAGCACGCTGGAGAAAGACATTTTAGGCAATCTGGCTTCGGGTTCCGCCGCTCTTCCGCTCCGGGGAACGCTGGAATTGAAAGAGATTCTGGAGAAACAGGAAGAGGCGATCCGGGAGGAACAAGCGCACGAGACTTTTCTGCATTGGGACGACGCTTTTCACAAAAAGCTGTTCGCGCTGGCCGGACGAGGCTACTTATGGGACCTGATCCAGCAATCGAACGTGCATTACGCGCGTTACCGGAGACTGCACATGCTCAAGAAAGAGAAGCTCGAAGCGATTCTGGCGGAACATCGCCTGCTGCTCGACTGCGTGCTTCGCCGAGACGCTTCGCGAATCGCGGAGCTTGTCGAACATCATCTGCACGAAGATATCAACGCGGCTTATCTGCAAGAGAATTTCGCCGATTACCTGAATATGTCGAAACCGGATTCGTTGAAGCCCGCTTCGGGAGCCGAGGAGAACATCGAGAGTTGAGCGGGCGCGCCGATCATATAATTAAGGAAACGCAAGAACGCCGAGTCGGGATATCCCGGCTCGGCTTTTTCGGGGCTTTTTTTGCTTGGAGACTATTTAAAAAGAATAAGCGGTTGTCGATAAATAGTTATTAGCTGTGTAGAGGGGAGTGACTGAAGATCATGTGGTTACGTAATCGGAAGTTGTCTTTTAAACTGGGAATCGCGATGGGTCTGGTTCTTCTCTTGTCTTTCGGAAGTCTGATCGGCGTAAATCTCAAACAAATCTATGATAGCAGCTTAAGTCAAGGGGAATCGAAGGCGAAGGAAGCTTCGTCCGTCGTGTCCAACGACTTTCAGAATCAGATGAACGAGACGATCGCCACCTTATCGACGCTCAGAAGCACGATCGTCGACGCGAGCGTCTCCAAGTCGCTCACGCGGGAAGACGTTGTCCGAATCCTGAATCAAGAGTTGGTCAATCACGAGAAAGTATTGGCTTTTTACACGCTGTGGGAGCCGAACCGATTCGACCAGCAGGATGCCGCGCACGTCAACAAACTGAAGTACGACGACGGGACCGGACGTTTTATTCCTTACGTGGTTCGTACCGGGGATACGATCGACGTTCAGCCTTTGGTGGATTACGAAAAAGAAGGACCGGGCGACTATTACCAGATTCCCAAAAAGACGAAAGCCAACACGTTGATCGAGCCGTACGATTATCCGATCAGCGGCAAAAACGTCTTGATCACGTCGGTGGTCCTGCCGATCTTGGACGGGCAAGGCAATTTCCTCGGCATCGTGGGCGCCGATATGGCGCTGAGCGACTTGCAGCAGCAGATCGGGCAGGTAAAGCCGCTCGGCGGCTACGCTTCGATGGTATCGGCCGCGGGCACGTATGTCGCGAACGGCGCGGAACCGGACAAAGTAGGCCAACCTTATCAAGACACGCCCGAAGCCAAAGCGATGTGGGAAAAGGTGCAGCAGGGGCAATATGCCGAGTACGCGAAAGGCAGCGGCGGAGAAGCGCTCCACTTGTTCACGCCGGTTCGTATCGCGGGTTCCGACAAAACTTGGTACATGGAATCGGTCATTCCGAAGCAGACGATCCTGCAAGGCTTTTACGCGGGATTGACGACTTCGCTGACCATCGCGGCCGTCTGCTTGATCGTGATGGGCGTCGTGTTGTTCCTGATTATTCGCCTGGCCGTCCTGAATCCGATCAAATCCGTAAACCGGCTGTCTTCGAAGCTGGCTCAAGGCGAATTCACGGAGAAACTGGTCGTGAAAAGCCGGGACGAATTCGGGCTGATGTCCGAACAGTTCAATACGATGGTGGATGAGCTCAGCACGATGATCCATACGGTGACGGAGCACGCCATGTCGGTCGGCGCGACTTCCGAACAGCTGACCGCGAGCGCGGAACAGACCAGCCGGGCGGCCGAGACGATCGCCGTTTCGATTCAAGAGATGGCCGGCGGCGCCGAGACGCAGGTGAACGACGCGCAGGAAACGGCCCGATCCATGACGGAAATGGCGATCGGCGTGCAGAAAATCGCGGAATCCACTTCGATCGTGGCGGAGTCGACCGAAGACGTCAGAGCCAAAACGACGGCGGGCAACGAGAATATCCAGCTGGCCGTGCGCCAAATGGAACGGCTGCGCGAGAAAGTCGGCGATACGTCGGCGGTCATTCGCCGCCTCGGAGAGCGTTCCGACGCGATCGGCAATATCATCGGCGTGATCGCCGGAATCAGCAAGCAGACGAACTTGCTTGCGCTGAACGCGTCGATCGAAGCTTCGCGGGCCGGCGAGCACGGCAAAGGATTCGCCGTCGTGGCGGCCGAAGTCGGCAAGCTGGCCGAGCAGTCCAACGCGGCTTCGCGGCAGATCGCCGATCTGATCGGCGAGATCAACCAAGATACGAAGCTGGCCGTGCAGAGCATCGATCAAGGGACGGCCGAAGTGACGCGAGGCGTCGAAGTCGTCTCCGAGAGCGGAACCCTCTTCGCTTCGATCACGCAGGACATGTCGAACGTGTATCAACAAATTCAAGAAGTGTCGGCGGCCTCCGAGCAGATGTCGGCGAGCACCGAACAGGTCTTGGCGACCGTGGAGCAGTTGGCCGGCATCGCGAGAAGTTCGAGCCACAACGCGCAGGACGTCGCCGCGGCGTCCGAAGAACAGTTGGCGACGATGGAAGAAATCAGCGCCGCGTCCGAATCGTTGGGCCATCTCGTGCAGGAATTGTTGGATCTGCTGGCTCGATTCAAAGTATAGACGGCAGCGCGCAAGCGAAAAAAGGCTGCTCCCGGGTCCGGTATCGGACTTGCGGAGCAGCCTTTTTCGATTCGTTCGGGCGAAACGACAACCGGCGGATCGCGTTAACGCGTCGATCCTTCGACCGGTCCGACGTATTCGGCGAACGCGTCTTTGAGAATATCGAAGCTCTTCTTTTTGCGTTCGTGATAAGGAGGCAGATCCCAAGCGTCCCACGTATAGCTGCGCGCGGTCGGCGATACGGCGCCGGAAGCGGAGGAACCGCTCCGCGACAGCGCCGCGGATACCGAGACGCCTTCGGTATCGATCGGCGTCAGCACGTCGGCTTGGTACGGATATTTCCAGACCTGCAGACGGCTCGGGTCGGTAAAGCCCAGCAGCATCCACGGGATGCGGACTTCGAGCGTATCGCCTTGCAGATACCAGTCCGACAGATTGTTGAACTGATCGCTGTCTGGGTCGTTGATTCCCCAATGCAGCTTGCCGACGTCGTAAGCTTCGAACGGAGCGGTAACCTTGCTCTGCGGCAGATACAATTCGCGGTTCAACGCCAGTTTCCACGGCAGGAAGATGCCCGCCTGATCGTCGGCGTATTCCGCTTTGTACGGCACGGACTTGAGCTTATAGCCGTACTGCCACGTGAACGGATCGTAAGCGCTGTTCACGTACAGCCGTCCGCCTTTGCCGCCTTCGAATCGGGCGAGGAATTCCTGTCCGCCGTCGAAGCGGACGCCCGGCGCGAGATCGGCTTTCGGGCTGCCGCCCGGCGTCGTATCGAAGCCCAGCGTCAGCACGTCCTGATCGAAATTCCAAGCGCCGTCTTTCTTTTTGAGCAGCAGGTACAGATCCGACGAGTCGCTGGTGATCGCCATGCTGAGGCCGTTTCCGACGTCTTCGGGCGTCAAGCCGCGTTTCTCCCAATCGTCGGTCCTGCCGTCGATGGTCATCAGCTTGTCGGCGCTCTCTTCCGGCTCGATCGCCAGCACGCCGAAATGTTCTTCGTTCGTCAGGCGGTTGCGCCACATGGCGCGCCGATCGCCGGGCAGTTCGAGTTCGATCGTGTTCCACGTGAATTTAAACCATTCGTCCTGCCATTCGAACAGCAGCGCGCCGTCGTAATCTTCGTTGTAGATCTGATGCAGCATGCCCGCGTCCAGTTCGCCCTGCTGCTTCTCGTTGTGCATGCCTTGACTGCGGCCCAGCAGTCCGAAGTGGGCAAGGCCGCGCGAACTCGGCATGCCGAATTCGGCGATGACCAGCGGGATGCCTTTATGATGCGCGCGAAGTTCGTGCAGGTAACCGGCGTAAGGGTCTTTGACGCCTTCCGAATTGACGTAATCCAGATATTTCTGGTCCCGGCGAAGCGAGTCCGGATAATACGGATAGACGTGATACGACGCGAAGTAGCCGGCGGTCCAAGCTTCGGTCGGCCCCAGATGCATCGGATCGACCGGCACGAGATCTTCCTGCTCCAGCGGTTCGTTCGGATGGTCGAGCGGATCGGTCGTCACCCAGTTGGTAAAAGAAACCGGATGCTGCCAACCGTAGGTCATCTCTTCTTTGGCCAGCACGTCGAGCATCTCCGCCAGCCAGCTCTCGAACGGAGAAGCGCCGGTCTTGGCGCGGAAATATTCGCCTTTGTACGGAGCCAGTCCGGCATGGGCTTCGTTCGTGGTCTGCACGGTGTACGGATACCATTCCGTGCCCACGACCCAACCGAGCAGGTAAGGCGAGACGTCGGTCGTGTATTTGCCCGAGGCGTGTCCCGGATTCTCCGGCAGATCGGCTTTGCCGTGCACGACCGCGGCCGCGTCGCGGATCTCTTGTTCGAAGCTCTGCTTGATCGACGGATCGAAAGCGTCCCGGCCTTCGCCGTCTTCGCCGATCAGCTCTTCTTCCGGCGACCAGATCCCTTGAAGCAGCATGAGCGGTTCTTTCTGCGAAGCGTTGTATTCCGCCAGCGCTTCGTAAAAGTCGGGCGGAAGGATCGTATAGATCCGCAGCGCTTTGACGTTCATGTCGCGCATCATCGGGAACCAGCGGTCGTAGTCTTCGCGGGTCGGCGAGACCTGACCGGGATAATGGCCGGGCGTCGTGGCGCCGAAGTTGATGCCGGGCCAGAACGACGTCTTCCATTCTTTGCCGTCATAGAGAGCCAGCTGTCCGTCCACGACGGAAGCCGTCTTCTTGATGCCGTTCTCTTCGAAGATCGGAAGCGAAACGGCGGCGGCGACGCCCGACGAGACTTCGGTTCCGCCGCTGCCTTTGGCCGTGTCCGTTCCGGTATCGGGAGCGAGCAGCTTCCATGCCCCTACGCCGATCAACGCCAATACGATCAAAGAAAGGAAACTTAAAAACACGTAAGGAATTTGTTTCGGTCTGCGATATTTTTTGGGAGAAGTCATGGGCCACCTCGGTTTGCGCAATTTTCATTATTTGTGTTTGTTTCCATTCTACAGGATAAACTTCGCCAAAAGAACCCCGTTTCCCGGCGAATCGGCGGCGGAGAAACAGGAAACGACGCTCGAAAAAGGCCTTTTTCTCAAGAAGGAAAAAGGCCTTTTCGAATCGCTTGCCGGTGAGCTTAACTCGGGTGCTTAAAAAGAAGCGGGAAAAACGGAAGTTGCGTCCGCGTTAACCAAGCCGCGAGCGCGAAATTTTATTCTTCGACGCGTTTCAGCGGCTCTTTCGCCGGTCCTTCGAGCACTTCTCCGGTGTACGAGAAGCGCGAGCCGTGGCAAGGGCAGTCCCAAGAGCGTTCCGCTTCGTTCCACGCCGTTTCGCAGCCCATATGGGTGCAGGTCGTATCCACGAGGAACAATTCGCCTTTCGGATCGCGGTACGCGCCGACTTTCTTGCCGTGGTGGCGAACCATCGCGCCTTCGTCCGGTTCCAGATTGTCGATCTTCTCGTGGGCGCCGGCGAATTTGCCCGCGATCATCTCTTTGGCCATCTTGAAGCCGGTCGCGATATTCTGGTTCATACTCTTGTCGTTGAACCGTCCGGGATTGAACAGATCCATATAAGGATTCGAGCGGCGCAGAATGTTGTCTCGCAGCAGCATGCCGGCGAATGTGCCGTTCGTCATGCCCCATTTGTTGAAGCCGGTGGCGACGAACGTGAACGGATAGTCCGCGGAGAACGGGCCGATATACGGGATCTTGTCCAGCGTGGTGATGTCCTGCGCCGACCAGCGGAACGGGATCTCGCGCACGCCGAACGTCATGCCCGCGAATTTTTCGAGTTCGAGATAATGCTCGAACGTATTGTCGCTTTTGCCGGTCGGATGGTTCTCGCCGCCGATGATCAGCACTTCTTCGCCTTCGAACGAGGCGGAGCGGATCGAGCGTTTGGCGTCGTCGATGCTGAGGTACATGCCGCCTTCGAAGCTCGTTTCCGGCTTGACGGCCAGCGCGTAAGAGCGTTCGGTCGTCAGGCGCGAGAAGTAGCCCGCGGCTTTGTTCCAGAACGGATAGTGCGAAGCCACAACCAGTTCGTTGCAGAAGATCGTGTTCGCGTTGTCGCTCGTGTACAGTTCGATCGGCTTGCCGTATTTCGTGTCTTCGATCGTCGTGTTTTCGTAGATCAGGCCGCCGTTCTCGACGATCTTCTCCACGAGGAATTTCAGATATTTGAGCGGGTTGAACTGCGCTTGTCCCGGCATGGAGATCGCGCCTTTGGCGTCGACCGGAATCGTCAGCGAATCATGCCATTGTCCCGGGATTCCCAGCTCGCGATAAGCATCGAACTCTTTGCGAAGGTCGTCGAGCTTGTCTTCTTGGGTGGTATACAGATACGCCGTTTCTTCCTTGAAATCGCAGTCGATGCCGTGCGTTTCGACCATCTCGCGGATAAAGCGCAGCCCTTCGACGTTGGCTTCATAATAGCCTTTGGCGATCTCGGGACGGAAGTTGGTCAGGAATTCGCTGTAGATCAGCCCGTGCTGCGCCGAGATCTTCGCCGTCGTGTAGCCGGTCGTGCCGTCCAGAATCTGGCCCGCGTCGATCAGCGCGACTTTGTAGCCTTCGAGCGACAGCAGATAAGCCGTCGTGATGCCCGCGATTCCCGCGCCGACGACAGCCGCGTCGACCTTGAGGTCTTCGCGCAGCTCGGGGAAGGTCGGCAAAGTCGTGACTGTGCGCCACATGGATCTCGGATATCTCGGAAGTTCGGACGGAACGTTGAATTTTTCGCTCATGGGTGGGGACCTCCTCGGTCGGTCGGATTGGATGAACTCTACCTTTCTTATTTACCACTCCGGCGGATTCAGAAACGAAACGGCGAGCATTCGCGGCGGCGGCCGAGCGGCGGCGAAGCCGGAACCGAACGTCCGAAAAGGAGAAGCGGACCAAAAAAAGCTTGCCATCCTCCGCTTGAGGCGGGTAATATGGAGCCATACGACGACAAGGAGGTGAGACAGGATGAAAAGGAACGATTCGCTTGCAAGTTTGTTTGTGGTGCTGAACCAGCTGCCGATGGCGCTGTGCGGCATTGTTCATGTTCAATTGCACAACGGGATCAGTCTGTCCAAATTTGAGCCAACGACGAAAAATTTGGTCGACGCTACCCGTCTGTCCGCAATCGAAAACGAACAGCGAAATGCCGCTCCTGTCTCGCGTCTGCGGATCGGGCCTGCGCTTTTCGCGCGGCCGCTTTGCTATCCGCAGCCTTGACCTGTTATCGGACGTTTCCGTTCCGATAAGCAAAGGTCCGGCTTGCCGGGCCGCGCGTATCAAGCCGTACCCGATTCGAATACTTCGAGGCCGCAGGGGGCATTTCCCCTGCGGCCTTTTTGCGCGTGAACGAAGTCCGCGCCGTCTCTCCGCCCGTTTCGCGCGGGCCGGACGGCCGCCGGGGAAAAGCCTCTTGTTATCGGCCTCCACCCTCGATAACGAAAGGATGAACGACCATGTTAATGATCGGCTGCCATCAGGCGAAAAAGTATTACGGAGCGCAAGAGGTGCTCAGCGAAGTCTCGTTCGACGTCTACGAAGGAGAAAAAGTCGGCCTGCTCGGCGGTAACGGAGCCGGCAAATCGACGTTGTTCCGGCTGCTGTCCGGAGCCGAACCGCCGGACGAAGGCACGGTCTCTCTGCGCCGGGGCGCCAAGATCGGCGTCTTGGACCAGATTCCCGATTACGGTGACGACCGCGTCGAAGACGTGCTGCTCGGCGTGTTCGCCGAGGCGCTCGCGCTGCAAACGCGGCTGCGCGAATTGGAAAGCGAGATGAGCTTTGCCGAAGGAGCCGCGCTGGAACGGCTGCTCAAAGAATACGGCGAAGCCCAAGAAGGATTCGAACGATCCGGCGGCTACGAGATCCAATCGAAGCTGGACGCCGTGGCGTCCGGCCTCGGCATCTCGCCTCAGCAGCGGCAGCGCCCGTTCGCCGAGCTGTCCGGCGGCGAGAAAACCAAAGTCTCGCTGGCCGCGCTGCTGCTGGGCGAAGCGGATCTGCTGCTGCTCGACGAACCGACCAACCATCTGGACATGGAAGCGGCGGCTTGGCTGGAAAGCTTTATCCGCGATTCCGCCGCGACGATCATCGTCGTGTCCCACGACCGGTATTTCTTGACCCAGACCGTCGGGAAGGTCATCGAATTGGAAGACGGCGAAGCGACCGTGTACCCTTGCGGCTATACGGCTTACCGCGAAGAGAAAGAAGCGCGGCTGGTGCGTCAATTCGAAGAATACAAAGAACAGCAGAAAGTCATCAAGCAGATGAAAGAAGCGATCAAACGGTTGATCGAATGGGGCAAGCAGGGCGACAATCCGAAGTTTTTCCGCAAAGCCGCTTCCATGCAGAAAGCGCTGGACCGGATGGAGAAAGTCAAACGTCCGGTGATGGAACGTCCGGCGATCGGACTGTCGCTTCAGACCGAGGAGCGGACCGGCGAAGACGTGCTCGTGCTTGAAGGAGTACGCAAAGCCTACAACGGCCGGACGCTGCTGAGCGGGGCGGAGGCTCTGCTCCGCTACGGCGAGCGCGCCGCGCTGATCGGCGGCAACGGCGCGGGCAAAACGACGCTGATGCGAATGGTGTTGGGGCAAGAAGAGCCGGACGGCGGGGAACTGCGCCTCGGCTCGCGGGTGCGCGTCGGCTATCTGGCGCAGGAAGAAGCGCCCCCGGCGGACCGGACGAGCGTGCTCGAGTATTACAAAGAGCACGCGAGGATGGAAGAGGGCGAGGCCCGCGGCCGCTTGGCGAAGTTCCTGTTCTACGGCAAGGACGTGTTCAAGCCCGTGGCCGGCTTGTCCGGCGGCGAATGGAGCCGCCTGAGGCTCGCCGTGCTCATGCGGCAGAAGCCCAATCTGCTGCTGCTCGACGAGC